>CAWINP010000007.1:0-669432 GCA_963837485.1 uncultured Solirubrobacteraceae bacterium
GAACGCGCGCGCCCTGCTCGAGCTCCTGCACCACGACCGCGCGTACGTCACCGACGCCGCGATCGAGGCTCGCCTGCGCGCGACGCTCGAGCCCGGCCCGCGCGCCGCGTTCGCCGAGATGTTCCCGCCGCCGCGCGATCGCTGGGTGCGCGACCTCGCGCTGGGCGACGACGAGCTGCGCGCGATCGCCGCGCCGGTGCTGCTCGTGCACGGGGCACAGGACCGCGTCGTGCCGCTCGAGTCGAGCACGCTGCCGCTCCTCGGCCTCCTGCGCGACGTTCGCGCGCACGTCTTTGGCGGCGCCGGCCACGCCTCGCCCGTCGAACGGCCCGCCGAGCTTGCACGACTGCTGACCACCTTCCTGGAGGACCATGACTGACTTCGCTGTCTTGCGCGCGCCTTCCCAGGTGCTGTTCGGGGCCGGGATGGCGGCCGCGGCGGGGCCGCTCGCGGCGTCCTACGGGCGCCGCGTCATGGTCTGCACGGATCCGACGATCGCCCGCACGGACGGCTTCGCGACCGTCCGCGGCTCCTTGGAGCAGGCGGGGCTGGAGGTGATCCTCTTCGCCGACGCGGCGGTCGACGTACCGGCCGAGACCGTCGATGCGGCCGTCGCGCTCGGGCGCGAGCGCGAGCCCGACGTGATCGTCGCCGTCGGCGGCGGCAGCGTGATCGACCTCGCGAAGGTGACGGCGCTGCTGCTCACCCACGCGGGGCCGCTGTCGGCGTACTACCCGGTGCAATCGGTTCCGGGGCCGGTGCTGCCGCTGATCGCGCTGCCCACCACCGCCGGCACCGGCTCCGAGGCGACGCCGGTCTCGGTGATCACCGATGCTGCGACGGCGATGAAGGTCGGCGTCGCGAGCCCGCACCTGATCCCGCGCCACGCCGTCTGCGACCCGCTGCTGACGACCGGCGCCCCGCCGACCGTGACTGCGCACTCGGGCATCGACGCGCTCTCACACGCCGTCGAGGCGTTCATGGCTGCGCGCGAGGAGCCGTCCGTGGAGCTGGTGCTCGGCCGCCCGCAGGTGGGCAAGAACCTCCTGTCGGACGTGCTCGCGCTGACCGCGGCGCGCGAGATCGCGGCGAACCTGGTGCGGGCGGTCGAGGACGGCAGCGACCTCGAGGCGCGAGCGGGGATGCTCTACGGGAGCCTGCTCGCCGGGATCGCGTTCGGCAACTCGGGCGTCTCGGCCGCGCACGCGCTCCAGTTCGCGGTCGGCGCCGCGACGCACACCTCGCACGGGCTCGGCACGGGCCTGCTGCTGCCGTACGTCATGGAGTACAACCGCCCGGCCCGCCCGCGCGAGCTCGACGCGCTGGCCGAGGCGATGGGCGGCGGCGACGCGGTCGACACCGTGCACGCGCTCGGACAGCGCATCGGCCTCCCCGCCTCGCTCGCCGAGATCGGCATCGACCGAGGCGACGTCCGCGGGCTCGCCGAGCAGTCCGCGGGCATCCGGCGCCTGATCGACAACAACCCCCGCCCGCTCGACGCCGACGCCCTCGAGCTGATCCTGCTCGCCGCCTGGCACGGCGAGCCGGCCCGCGTCAGCGCGGCGATCGCGTAGGCGCGCGCGTCGTTCGACGGCGCTCAGCCCAGCGCCGGCGTGAGATCCCGGACCGCTCGGTCGAGGTGCGATGTCATCCGCGCGATCGCGTCGTCGACGTCGCCCGCCTCGATCACGTCGAGCAGCGCGCGGTGCTCGACGGCCATCGCGGCCGGCGACGGCCAGGCGGGGCGCAGCTGGGCGATGCAGAGGCGGATCTCACCGCCCAGCGAGAGGTACAGCCGCTCCAGGCGCGGGCTTCCCGTGGCCCCGGCCAGCGCGCGATGGAACCCGAGGTCGGCCTCGACGACGCGGTTCCAGCGCGAGCGGGGCGTGAGCCGCTCGAGGTCGCGGATCGCGCCGTAGACATCGTCCAGCGGCGCGCCCCGCTCGAGGATCTCGCGGACCACGAGGCACTCGAGCGGGATGCGGACCGAGAACAGGTCGAGCACGTCGTTCTCGCCGAGCTCGGGCACGAACGCGCTGCGGTTGCGCTCGCGCTGCAGCAGGCCCTCGTGGCAGAGCGTCTGGATCGCCGCCCGCACCGTCGGCCGCGCGACGCCCATGTCGGCCGCCAGCTCGAGCTCGGGCAGCCGCGCGCCGGGCACGATCGCGCCGTCGAAGATGCGCTCACGCAACGTCGCCGCGACCGCCTCGGTCGCCGAGATCGGCTGGATCACCGTGCCCTCGAGAGCACGATCGTGCGCGTGGACCGCGCGCTCCCCAGCGTCAGCGTCGCCCTCGTCTTCAAAGCGCGCCGCCACTTCTTCAGCGCGCGACGCGCCGCGGCGGTCGGCCGCACCGCGACGTCGACGCGCCCGGTGCCGGTGCACTGTGCACCCGCTCGCGCCAGCGCGACCCGCTTGAGCTTGAGCCGCCGGGCGTCGGCCTTCGACACCGTCAGCGCCAGCGTGCCCGACCCCGGCGTCGAGCAGCGCGCGCTGATGCGCAGCTTGCCCTTCAGGAACGCCGCGACCGTGGAGACGCTCTTGCTCGGCGCGTCCAGCGACGCCCACGGCGCCGGCGTCGGCGCCGGGGTGACCACCGGCGTCGCGACGGGCGTGGGCACCGGCGTCTCGGTCGGCGTGGGCGTCGGCGTCGCCGGGTCCCCCACGATCACTTTCCCGGTCATCTCGTGATGGGCGTCGCAGAAGAACGTGTACGTCCCGGCCGCGGTGAAGGTGCACTCGCCGCTCCACCCCGCCGGCTGGGCGAAGGCGGGCAGCGGCGGCCCCGCGGTGATCAGGATGCCCGTCGACTGCGTGCACGAAGACGGCTGCGCGGCGTCGAAGTGGACGTTGTGCGACTGGCTGCCCGTCGGGTACGCGAAGCTCACGGTCCCGCCCGGCGCGATCTCGACTGTGTTGTCGGCCGGGTCCGCCTGCGATCCGTCGCGAAACCCGTTGTCGAAGGCGACGATGCTCGCGTCCGCGGAGCGCGCCGCCTCACCGCGAGCGAGGGCCGGAAGCAACCCGGCCGCCGCCACCGCCAGACACGCCAGCCATGGCCAGTGCCTCCTGCTGGACTTCACGCGAGACCCCCCTCTGGATTCGTTGCGGCCACCAATTGAGCTCGCCGAGCAGCAGGGCGAGCGACGGCACGAGGAACGTGCGTACGAGGAAGGCGTCCACGAGCAGCCCGAGGGTGACCGTGAAGCCGACCTGGAACAGCGCCTCGAGGTCGAGCGCCATCAGCGAGGCGAACGTCCCCGCGAGGATCAGCCCGGCCGAGGTGATCACGCCGCCGGTGCTCTGCAGCCCTGCCAGCACCGCCTCGCGGGTCGACAGGCCGCGCGCGCGCTCCTCGCGCACGCGGGTCATCAGGAAGATGTTGTCGTCGACGCCGAGCGCGACCAGGAAGATGAACGCGAAGATCGCGAGGTTGGGATCGGAGTCCGGCTGTCCGAACACATGCGTGAAGACGAACGACGACGCGCCCAGCGCGAACGCGAACGACAGCACCACCGTCCCGATCACGTACAGCGGCGCCACCACGCAGCGCAGCAGCACGATCAGCACGACGAGGATCAGCAGCAGCACGAGCGGCACGATCAGCTTCGCGTCGCGCGACAGCGCCTCCACATTGTCGTGCTGCTCCGCGGTGACGCCGCCGACCAGCACCGTCTCCCCCGGCGGGGCGGCGGCCCGGGCGATCGCCCGCAGGCGCGGGATCAGGTCCATCGCCCGGGTCCCGAACGGATCGATCCGCAGCAGCGCTTGTGCCGACAACAACCGCCCGTCGCGCGAGCGCGAGTCAAGATCCGCCCTGGAGACGCCTGGTGCTCGCGCGAGCGCGTCGCGCACCGGCAACGCAGCCGCAGGCGAGGTCACCACGTCCAGCGGCGCCGCGCGGCCGGCCGGGTAGCGCTCGCGGATCAGCTCCTGACCGACTACGGACTCCGGCGGATCGCGGTACTGCTCGGTCAGGTCGAGGAACCCACGGCCCTCGAGGTTCCCCAGCGCACCGACGACGAGCACCCCCGCCGACACCGCCGCCAGCAGGAGCGGACGGCGCGCGACCACCCCGGCGATGCGACTCCAAGCGCGGGAGGTGGGCGGGGTTCCGGTTCCCCGCGGGACCGCGGGCCAGAACGCGCGCCGCCCGAGCGCCGCCAGCGCAGCCGGGAGGAGCGTCAGGCCGGCGGCCATCATCACCACGATCCCGAGCGCCAGGATCGGGCCCATCTCGCGAGTCGCGTTGAAGTCCGCGAGCCCGAGCACGAGCATCGCCGCGACGACGATCCCGCCGGACGCGAGGATCGCCGGCCCGGTCCGCGACGAGGCCCGCTCGAGCGCCGCCCGGGCATCGCCGGTGCGGCGCAGCTCGTCGCGGTAGCGCGACACGGTCAGGAGCGCGTAGTCCGTCCCCGCGCCGAACATCAAGACGATCAGGATCGCGGCCGACTGCCCGCTGACCGTCGTGGCGCCGGCCTCGACCAGCGCGTAGACCAACCCCGTGGCGATCAGGTATGCCATCGCCACCACCGTCAGCATCAGCGCCGCGATCGTCGGCGAGCGGTAGATGACCAGCATCAGCACGAGGACGAGCGCCATCGTGATCGCCAGCAGCGTGCCGTCGATCCCTTCGACCGCCGTCGCGCGGTCGGCGTCGAAGCCGGCCTCCCCGGTGACGAAGCTCTGCAGCGGATCGCCGTCCGGGCCGGGCAGCAGCGACCGCAGCGCGGCCACGTCGCGCACCATCGAGTCGGTGTCGTCATGCGCGTTGATGACCGGGGCCAGCAGCATGCTCACCCGCGCGTCGCTGGAGAACGGCGACGGCCCGCGCGAGGGCCCCAGGTCGTGCCCGACCTCGCCGCACCCGACGCCGTCGGGCGTGCCGAGGCCGGTCAGCTCGGGCAGCGCCGCGCTGTCGCAGATCATGCCGAGCCGGCGCCCGATCTCCGGCTGTTGGGCGTCGATCGAGCCGGTGCGCGCCGCGAAGGCGACCACCGCGGTCGACTTGCGGCCCTCCGGGAACCGCGCGTCGAGCTGGTCGTGCACCTTCGTCGACTCTGCGGAACGCGCGCGGAACGTCTTGCTCTCGTCCGCGGCCTTGTGCTGCAGCTTCGGCTGCAGGCCCCCGAGCGCGACGGCGAGAACCACCCAAGCGGCGATCACGGCCCAGGGGCGCGCGATCGCCGCCGCTGTGACCCGGCTCAGCATCCGGGTCGAGCCCCCGGAGCGCCGAAGCGCTCCGGGGTGGTGTACCGGCTCACGATCACGGCGTCGTCGACGTGAGCGTGAACGTCAGGGTCTTGCTGTAGCTGCCGGCGCGCAGCAGCTCGTTCGCGCCGACGGACTGCTTGAGCCCGATGGTGATCGGATCGACCGAGACCGCGCTGTCGATCGAGAGGATCGTCAGCGGGCTCGCGCTCCCGCCGACCGGGCCGAACGCGCCGGCCGGCCGGGTCGGGTCGCTCGCCTGCACCTGGAGCGGCTGGGCCAGCGCGTACGCGCCGTTGACCAGCCGGCCGGTGGCCGTCGAGCTCGGGTCGGACACGGTCAGCGCCGCGCTCCCGGCCGTGCTCGTGATCTGGCCGGACACGGAGGCCATGTAGTCCTTCGTGATACCCGGCGTCACGGCGCCCAGCGAGGCGTTCGGCGCCAGTGAGATCGCCAGCACGGAGGGCACAGTGGCCATCACATCGCCCGGAGCGTTGGTCTCCTGCTGCGTCGCGCCCACGACCGTCACGCTGCTGGTCGCGTCGGCGGTGCCGCCGTTGCCGTCGGAGACCGTCACCTTGGCGGCGTAGGTCCCGGCGTCCGTGTAGACGTGCGTCGGGTTCTGCGCCGTCGACGTCCCCCCGTCGCCGAAGTCCCACGCGTAGGTCAGCGTGTCGCCATCGGGATCGCTGGCCGTCGCGGTGAAGCCGACGGCCGCGTTGACCGCGGCGTTGCCCGCCGGGTTGCGCGACACGGTCACCGTCGGCGGTCGGTTGCCTGGCGCTATGCCGCACGCCGCGGACGGCGTGTAGCCGGCCGTGATGTTGATGCCGGCGAGGATCTGCGACAGGAACCCGCTCTCGGAGAACGAGGCCTGGGTGTGACCCATGCCGTTGTACCACGAGCGGCCGCCGTCGAAGCGGTGGCACCACGCGATCGGGTGATCGGCGCCGGCCGGTACGGCCCCCGTGTACGTGGACGTGTCCGTCGTCATGAGGATGTGGAGCGCAGTGTTGTCGCGCGGGTTGTACGGCGTCGCGCTCGTCCCACCGCCGTTGACGGGATCGACGTAGGTCTGGAAGTTGTACCACTCGTCCGTCCGCTGCCAGCGGGCCGGGATCCCGAGGTTGGTCGGGTCGAACGGGTCGTCGACGACGACCGTCGCGGTCGGCGTCCCGTTCGGGTGGTCGCGGAAGTACGCGCCGACCAGCTGGCCGTACCACGGCCAGGTGTACTCGGTGTCGGCGGCCGAGTGGATGCCGACGTAGCCGCCGCCGGCCCGGATGTAGCGCTCGAACGCGGCCTGCTGGGTGTCGTTGAGCACGTCGCCGGTCGTCGAGAGCCAGATGACCGTCTTGTAGTGGGACAGGATGTCGTCGCGGAACAGCGTCGAGTCCTCGGTCGCGTCAACCTGGAAGTTGTTCTGCGTGCCGAGGGTCTGGATCGCGGCGATGCCCTGCGGGATGCTGTCGTGCCGGAACGCCGCCGTCTTGGAGAAGACGAGCGCCCGGAAGCGCGCGGACGCGTTGTCCGGCGCCAGCGCCTGGATCGGGATCGTCCGCGTGGCGGTGCCGCCCTTGCCGTCGGTGACCGTGAGCACGGCATTGAACGTGCCGGCCGCGTTGTAGGTGTGCGGCGCCGGGCTCGCCCCGGTGCCGGTCGTGCTGTCGCCGAAGTTCCACGAGTACGTCAGCGGGTCGCCGTCGGGGTCGGTCGCCGTCGCCGCGAACGTCACCGGCAGCGGGGCGATCCCGTTCGTCGGCGTCGCCGTCGCGGTCGAGATGACCGGGTTCTGGTTGGACCCGCACGGCTGGTCGATCGTGAGGTAGTCGAACGTCGGCTTCACGACCGTCGTCGCGCCGTTGGAGAGCGCGAAGAAGGCGACCTTCGGGTTGGTCGGCATCGCCGTCGAGGCGCGTCCGACGCTCGTCCAGGCGCTCCCGTCCGTCGAGTAGGCGCCGGTCAGGTTGGTGCCGTCCCAGGCGATCTGCAGGTAGTAGTCCGACGGGAAGTCCGCCGCGATGTTCGAGGTGTGATCCGCGGTCTGGTTGCGGGCGGTCGCGGCGAGCTCCTGGATGAACTCGAAGAACTCGGTGTTCGTCGAGCCGGAGGCGTTGGTGGCCGTGCGATCGAGCTTGACGTAGTTGTCGTCGTCGCCGTAGATCATGATGCCGGCCTGCTGGTAGCGCTCGTTGCCGTGGTGGTTGATCTTCGCCGTCACGGTGAACGATCCGCTCGGCGCCGTCCTCATGACGAGGTTGGTCGCCGTGTTGGTGGTCTGGTAGATGTCGCCGGCCCCGGTCGGGAGCGTCACGACGCCGTTGCCGACCACGACGCCGCCGTCGGTGGCGTCAGGCCGCAGCACGCTCCACGACGCGTCGAGCGCGGTGCCGTTGAAGTCGTCCCGGTACCCGGGCGGGCAGCTGGTGCCGGTGACGGTGATCGAGAGCGTGTCGTTCGCCGTCCCGCCCTTGCCGTCGGACACCGTGACCTTGGCCGAGTAGGTCCCGGCCGCCGAGTACGAGTGCGCCGGGTTCTGCGACGTCGAGTTCGGCGTGGAGTCGCCGAAGTCCCACGAGTACGTCAGCGGGTCGCCGTCGGGATCGCTCGCGGTCGCCGTGAACGCGATCGACTGGCCTGTGGTGACGCCGCCGGTGGGCGTGCGCCCGGCGGTCACCGTCGGCGCCCGGTTGGGCTGCGTGACGGTGATGCTCAGCGTGTCGTCGTCGCTGCCGCCCTTGCCGTCGGAGACCGTCACCTTGGCCGAGTACGTGCCGGCCGTCGTGTATGCGTGCGTCGGGTTCTGTGTCGTCGAGGTGGGCGTCCCGTCGCCGAAGTCCCACGTGTACGTGAGCGTGTCGTTGTCGGGATCGGTGCCCGCCGCGGTGAACGAGACGTTCTGGCCCGTGTCGACATTGCCGGTCGGCGTGCGCCCGGCGGTGACCGTGGGCGGCTGGTTGGCCGCCTCGGCCTGGACGATCACCGTGCCCTGCATGGACTGGTGGACCTGGCAGAAGAACGTGTAGGTTCCGGCCGTGTTGAACGTGCAGGAGCCCGCCCAGCCCGGGGGCTCCGCGAAGCCCGGCAGCGGCGGCGCCGCGGTGATGGCGACGCCTGCCGTCTGCACGCACGATGTCGGCTGGGCGCCCGGCGTACCGGTGTCGCCGTTCCCGAACACGACGTTGTGCGAACTGCTGCCCTCGGGGTAGCTGAAGCTCACGGTGCCGCCCGGCGCGATCGTCACGGTGGTCGCCGTGGGATCGGACTCGGTCTTCGTCGCGTCGCGGAAGCCGAAGTCGTAGGTGATCACGCTCGCCGTCAGCGGCGGAGCCGCCTTGAGGTGTGCGCCGGCGTCCACCGGCATGCCCGCGGCGACCGCGGGCAGGCAGGCGAAGACGGCGGCCAGCACGCCTGCCATCCATGGCAGGCGCCGCTTGCTGAGACCCGGCATGAGGTTCTTCCTCCACATGGCTGTGCTCACGGCGTCGTCGTCGAGAGCGTGAACGTCAGGGTCTTGCTGTAGCTGCCGGCGCGCAGCGCATCCGTCACGCTGACGTGCTGCTGGAAGTCCAGCGTCACCGCGTCGGACTGCGTCGGACCCGCGTAGGTCAGCAGCGTCGTCGGATCCGCCGAGCCGCGCACGTCGGCGAACGCGCCGCCGATGCCGCTCGTCGTGGACGACGCCTTGGCCTGCAGCGCTGCGGGCAGCGAGTACGTGCCGTTCACGAGGTGGCCGGTCGCCGTCGTGCTGGCATCGCTGACCGCCAGCTTGGCGTCGCCGCTCGTGGCGATCACCGTCGCCGTCGTCGAGGCGTTGTAGTCCTTGTCCACCGACGGCGTGAGGGCGCCGAACGACGGCTTCGCGCCGATCGTCAGCGACAGCAGCGTCGGCACCGTCGTCCCGACCTCGGTCGTCGCCGTCGCGAACGCGGTGTCGGGGATCGCGACCTGGAACGTCTTGGTCGCGGTATCGCCGTCGGCGTAGGTCACCGTCAGCTTGGCGTCCTTGTTGCCGGCCGACGTGTAGGTGTGCGAAAGGCTCGTCTCGGTCGAGGTTGTGCCATCGCCGAGCTCCCACTTGTAGGAGACGCCGCCGGACTTGCCGATCGAGAAGTCCGCCCGCGCACCGGAGACGGTCGCCTGCGGATCGGGCCCCGGCGTGTCAGGCCCGCCGGTGTAGGCGAACCGCCAGACGCCCATGTTGTTGTTATTGAACGAGTAGTAGCCGCCGGAGTAGGAGCCGACGTAGAGCGCGCCGTCCGGGCCCCAGTTCAACGTGACCATGCGGGTGTTGCCGATCGCCGACGTCGGGATGATGGACGCGAGCGAGTCGGCCGCGACCGGCTGACCGCCGCTGAACTGCGTGGCGGGGTCCATCAGCAGCGCGTGGCGCAGCGCGGACGCTGACGCGAAGTCGCCGAGGAACCAGCGCCCGTCCCAGTAGGCGGGCCACGCGTCGGGATGGTCGCCCGCGGGCTTGCGATAGATGCCGCCGTCCATCGGCGCCTGGCCGCCGGTCGAGTTGATGAACGGGCACGCCCGCCAGATCTGCGGCGACGGCGACGCCGTGCTGTTGGTGTAGATGCCGATGCCGTTCTCGTTGAGCGGGTAGTTGTAACAACCGCCCTGCGGGCCGTACCAGATGTTCACCGGCTTCGGCTTCGGGATCATCTTCAGGCCGGTGTTGTACGGCGAGTTGTTGAGCACCTCGCCGCGGCAGTCGAAGAAGCCGCCGGTCTGGCCGTCGGCGCCGCCGCCGACCGTGCCGGGGAACCCGAGCGGCGCGGGCTGTCCACCGCCGGTCGGCGAGGGCAGCTTCCCGCGATAGCCCCAGCGGTTGCCGGCCTGGCAGAACGGCCAGCCGTAGTTGCCGGCCGCGTTCATCATCGTCGCGTTCTCGGTCTTGGCCGGGCCCCACGTGGTGCTGTCGTTGCCCTGGTCGGGGCCGACCCACGCCGTCGTGATCGCGTCGGTCTTCTTGTCGATGTGGATCGTGTAGTCGTTGCGCACGCCCATCGCGAAGATCTCGGGCTTCGCCTTGCCGTCCTGCACCGCCTGGCTGTCCGGCGGGAACAGGTTCGGGCCGTTCGGCGCTTCCGCGCCGGGGATCGTGTACGTGGACCCGACGCCCGGCGTATCACCCGGATTCGCCAGCGGATGGATCCGGATCATCTTGCCGTCGTAGGTGTTCGTGTTGCCCGACGTGCGGCTCGCGTCGCCGTAGGCGTCGAGGATCGTGTCCGCCGGACGGTCCTCGGCCGGGGTCTGCGCGCAGTGCGTCGTCGCGGCCGCGCCGGGACACGGCGCGGTCAGCGAGTCGTCGTAGTTCGTGTAGCCGCCGTTGGTCGAGTTCGGGCTGTTGCCCGTGTTGTCGCCGTTGGTGACATAGAGGTTGCCCTGCGAGTCCCAGGCCGCCGAGGCGCCCTCGTGACAGCAGGAGAAGACCGACTGGTCCCACTGCATGATGACCTTCTCGGAGCCGGGCACGAACGTCTTCGTCGCGTCGTCGTACGTGAAGCGCGAGAGGCGGCGCTCGCCGCGGTAGCGGCGCAGGTCCAGGCCCCAGCCGAGCTTCGGCGTGGTGTCCTTGCCCTGCTCGCCGCCCCAGTACGGGAAGTACTCGAGGTACATGTACGGGCGGCCCTTGGTGAAGTCGGGGTCGAGCGCGATCGCCAGCAGGCCTTCCTCCGAGGTGGAGGTCTGGCCCGCCTCGGGCGTCGAGCCCTTGGCGCCGAACACCGACAGCGACGCGACCTGCGAGATCTTCGCCGGATCCTGGTTGTAGGAGCCGCCGCCGCGCGGATCCCAGACGTGCACCGTGCCGCAGCCGAGGCCGGTGTTGGTGGCCGTCCAGTCGCGGATCTGGGTGTAGCCCTGGTAGCAGATCGCGCGGCCGGTGTAGAAGACGCGGCCGTCTTCGGCGATGGCCGAGTTCGTCAGCTCGCCGTTGTAGGCGTTCGACGTGGTCGACGGGTTCGGCGGCGTGATGCGCGTCGCCGTGTAGTTGGAGTTGATCGTCGCCTTGCAGTTGCCGCGGACCATGCCGGCCGCCCACTGGATGCCGCCGAGCGTGAGCCGGCGCACGTTCTGGTCGGCCCATTGCGTCGTGCTGCCGCCGATCTCGCTGTAGAACGAGCGGCCCATCTGGACGTCGCGGCACCAGGCGGCGGCGCGCTCGCCCTGCGGCTGGTTGGTCGTGCTCGCGCGGACCGCGTCGTTGGGCACCGACGAGCCGTCCGGGATGGTGTTGAAGCGCACGCGCGCGACGGTGTGGACCGTCCCGGTGGGGTTGGTGCCCCACGTGTACCACTTCTCGCTGACGCCCTTCCACAGACATCGGGTTGTCGCGCGTCGCGGGGTGCACGCGGTCGAGGAACTCGACGTCCTGCGACGTGACCGCCGGCGTGCCGCTGATGCGGGTCGCGGCCAGGCCGGTCAGCGTGTTGAAGAACGCGGCGCCGCCCTGCTCGAGCAGCGCGGTGTCGCCGATGCCGACGAAGCCGCCTCCGGTCTGGACGTAGTTCTGGAGGTCGGTCTCCTGCGCGGCGTTGAGCACGTCGCCCTCGGAGTTGACGAACACGACGGCGCGATACCCGCCAAGGTTCGCGGCGTTGATCTGATTCGAATCGGCGGTCGTGTCGACCGTGAAGTCGTTCGCGCTTCCGAGCGCCTGGATGGCGGACGCTGGCGTCCGCGGTCACCGGGTTGGCTGTACCCGTCGTGCCGGTGAACACCAGCACCTTTCCGGCATTTGCCAGCGCCGGTGATGTTCCAGCCGCACAGGCGATAAGCACCGCGCCAATCAGCGCGATTGCGAGCCGGAGCCAGCCCCTAGACGGCCGTGCCGCCATGCACATTCCCATCCCAATCCCTCCTCCGAACCGGTCTCGAGCGAAAGCTACAAGGACTTCGGCGACCCTGTCAACGAATTGACAAGCCCCCTGGGCCGCCGAACCCCCCAATCAGCTAGGGGGATTCAGCGGCCCAGACCGACAATTGCGACCGTCGCAGGCAGCGACGGCGCACTGACCCCCCGAGACTGGACCAAGTCTCGATTTCGCAACCCGCACATCAAATCGTGTTTTCAGCCGAATTGCAAGGGCAACGCGACCTTAATGCAGTCAGAATCCTGAATTTGCGGTGTGACTCAACGATTGTCCGCCCGGCGTCAGATCGTGGACGGCGCGCTCCAGGTGCGCGGTCATCCGCGCCATCGCGTCGTCGACGTCGCCCGCCTCGATCACGTCCAGCAGCGCGCGGTGCTCGGCGGCCATCTCGGCCGGCGAGGACCAGGCCGGCCGCAGCTGCGCGATGCAGAGGCGGATCTCGCCGCTGAGCGACAGGTACAGGCGCTCCAGGCGCGGGCTGCCGGTCGCGTGCGCGAGTGCGCGGTGAAAGCCGAGGTCGGCGTCCACCACGCGGCTCCAGCGCGAGCGCGCGGTCAGCTTGCTGAGCACGCCGATCGCCTCGTGCACGCCGTCGAGCGAAGCCCGCCGCTCGAGCACCTCGGTGACGATCAGGCATTCGAGCGGGATGCGCACGGAGAAAAGGTCGAGCACGTCGTCGTCGGTCAGCTCCGGGACGAACGCGCTGCGGTTGCGCTCGCGCTGCAGCAGCCCCTCGTGGCAGAGCGTCTGGATCGCCGCCCGCACCGTCGGCCGCGCGACGCCCATGTCGGCCGCCAGCTCGAGCTCGGGCAGCCGCGCGCCGGGAACGATCGCGCCATCGAAGATGCGCTCACGCAACGTCGCCGCGACCGCCTCGGTCGCCGAGATCGGCTTGACGGCCATGCCGCGCATCAGGCGAGCACCGCCGAGCCGAGCGCGAGCGACTCCACGCGTGCGAGGCACTCCTCGCCGCTCTCCTCGTTGCGGTAGCCACGCTCGCGCGCGAGCCGCTCGAAAGCGTCCGCAAAGCCAGCGTCGTCGGCCAGCTCGAGCACGCGCCGGCGCAGTTGCGCACCGCGATCCATCGGGCTCTCGCCGTTGTGCCGGGCCAGCTCGTAGACCACCGCTTCGATCGCCGCGTTCCACTGCATCGGGGAACCGTACATTGTCTGACAGTCTTACACAACGGTATACTCGCGCCGTGCTCCCCGACAGCCTGCTCGAGCGGCTGAGCGCCGCCGTTGGAGCCGGGCACGTGCTCACGGATCCGTCCGTGCGCGAGGCCTACGAGCGCGACATCACGGGCCGCTACGGCGCGGCTGCGGCGGTCGTCGTGCGGCCGGGAACGGTCGACGAGGTCGCCGCCGTCCTGCGCCTCTGCCACGAGACTCGCACGCCCGTCATCCCGCAGGGCGGCAACACGGGCCTGGTCGGCGGCGGCGTCCCCCGCGGCGGCGAGCTCGTGCTCTCGCTCAGCCGCCTCGGCGCGCTCGGCGAGGTCGACATCGTGGCGGGCCAGGTCACCGTGGGCGCCGGCGTCACGCTGGAGCAGCTGCAGCGTCACGCGCGAGCGAGCGAGCTCGCGTTCGGCGTCGACCACGGTGCCCGCAGCGGCGCGTCGATCGGCGGGATGATCGCGACCGACGCGGGCGGCGCCCAGGTGCTGCGCCACGGCACGATGCGCGCGCAGGTGACGGGGCTTGAGGCCGTGCTCGCCGACGGGCGGATCATCCGCCGGCTCGCCGGGCTGCTCAAGGACACCGCGGGCTACAACCTGCCGCAGCTGCTGATCGGCAGCGAGGGGACGCTCGGCGTCGTCACCGCCGCGCGGCTGCGCCTCGTCCCCGCGCTGCCGCGCGCGGTCACCGCGCTCGTCGCCGTCCCCGGCACCGATGCGGCGGTGCGGCTGATGTGCGACCTGCGCGCCCGCGCCGCCTCGCTGCAGTCGGTCGAGGTCTTCTACGGCGAGGGCATGCGGCTGGTCTGCGAGCATCGCGAACTCAGCCCGCCCTTCGCCGAGGACCACGACGTCTACGTGCTCGCCGAGTGCGCCGCGCTCGAGGACCCGCTCGAGGACCTCGCCGGCGCGATCGAGGACGCGCTCGTGCTCGACGTCGCGGTCGCCGACGACACCGCGCGCCGCGCCGCCCTGTGGGACTACCGCGACCTGCAGAACGAGGCGGTCGGCGCCGCCGGCGTCCCCCACAAGCTCGACGTGACGGTCCCGCTCGCCGCGCTGGTCGGCTTCGAGGCGCGCGTGCGCGACATCATCGAGCAGGCAGCTCCGGGCTCCCGCACGATCATCTGGGGCCACCTCGGCGACGGCAACCTGCACGTCAACGTGCTCGGCCCGCCCGCCGGCGACTACACCGTCGACGAGGCCGTCCTGCGCCTGGTCGCCGAGGTCGGCGGCTCGATCAGCGCCGAGCACGGCGTCGGGGTGGCCAAGCGCCGCTGGCTCGGCCTCACGCGCAGCGCGGCGGAGATCGAGACCATGCGCGCGATCAAGGGCGCGCTGGATCCGCTGGGGATTCTGAATCCGGGTGCGGTGCTGCCGTAGCTTGACTGCCCGGCGTTGAGAGCTCGGGATGCGTTGTGGTCGTACGGCAACTGCAGCCAGTAAGGAGGAGGGGGAGAATCGCGCGGTCGGTCCGGATCGCGTGCCCCGCGCGAAACGAACACTGGCCGCCACCGCTCAGGGAACCTTGTGTCGTCTAAGTAGCGCTATGCGACAGTTAGCCGCCACCACGTGAAAGTCGTGCGTTGTCCGCCGATCGATCGTGATCGCTTGGCGTCCCTGCATGAGCGTTTCTGGGAGACCCGCACCCCTTACCTGCCGCCGTTGACGTTCGCCGGCGCCCTCGCACCGTTTCGGCGTGACGTGAAGGCGGGCCGCGGCGGCCGAGGAGAATGGCGCCGCCGCGACCCGCCCCCGGGGTTCACGGTGTCGTGGTCGACAGCGTGAAGGTGAGGGTCTTGCTGTAGGTGCCGGTGCGCAGCGCGTCGCTCGCACCGATGTCCTGCTGGAACGACAGCGTCACCGCGTCGTTGGACGCGGGCGCCGAGTACGAGAGCAGCGGCGTCGGGCTCGCCGAGCCGCCGACCGCGGCGAACGCGCCGCCGGTGCCGAGCGGGCTGGAGGCCTTCGCCTGCAGCACGGACGGAAGCGAGAACGCGCCGTTGACCAGGTGGCCGGTGGCCGTCGACGAGGGGTCGGCGACGCTCAGCGCCGCGTCACCGGCCGTCGAGATCACGTTCGCGGTCGTGCCCGCCGAGTACGTCTTGCCGACGCCCGGCGTGAACGCGCCGAACGAGGCCGGCGTGCCGAGCGAGAGCGACAGCGTGGCCGGCACGGTGCCGCCCGGGCTGCTGGTCTGCGACGTCGCGCCGAGCAGCACGAGCATCCAGTCCTTGAGCTGCTGCGCCGAGGCCCGCAGCTTCAGGCGCGCGGTCGCGTCACCCGAGGCCGGGTCGTCGGCGATCGCCTGGATGGCCGCGATGTCGGCCAGGGCGCCGCTGTAGCCGGTCTGCGTGAGCGTCGCGTACTTCGCGTAGCCGGCGTCGACCGAGGCCGCGGCCGCCGTGGCCGCCGCGCCGGTCAGCCCGCCCGCGGTCTGCAGCTGGGAGATCTGCGTCTTGACGTCGGTGTACGTGACGCAGTTGGCCTCCTTCTTGCCGGCCGCCCAGAGGATGCCCTCGATCACCGTCTTCTGGAACCACGGGGTCGAGCTCCACAACTCCCAGTTGTGGCCGAGCACGTTCACGAACCAGCGGCCGCCGTCGAACTGGCGGCACCACACGATCGGGTGGTCGCCGCCCTCGAGGTTCGAGCCCGCGTTGACGCCCATCGCGGTCGCGTACGTGGATTCGTTGAGCAGCAGCAGCGGGTGCACGAACGGCCGCGGCTTGCGGTCGAAGTGGTACAGCTCGTCCGCGACCGGGAAGCGCGCCGGCAGGCCCTGCGTCGCCGGGTTGGAGTTGTCCTCGGTGATGAGCTCGGCCTGGTAGCAGCTGCCGCAGTTCATCCCGAAGCCGCCCGAGTTGCTCGGGTGGCCGACGAACAGCCCGCCCATCGCGTCCTTGTACCACTGGAAGTTGTGCAGCGAGTCGTCGGCGCCGTGCATCGCCACGTAGCCGCCGCCGGCCTGCATGTAGGCCTGGAACGCCGCCTGCTCGTTGACGACGGTGCCGTCCTTCATCGTGAACGCCGTCGACAGCGTGTTGTTGCCGACCGACGAGTCGCCGATCAGGACCTTGTACTGCGCGAGGTTCGCCGCGCTCGAGAACGGGGTGTCCGCCGTCGAGATCGACGGGCGCGCCTTGTCCCAGATGTCGACGTCGAAGCCGTACTGCTTGCCGAGCTGCTGGATCAGCACCTCGCCGTCCTCGATCGACTCGTGCCGGAAGTCGCCGGTGTTGTTCGCGAACACGAGCACCTTGAAGGTCGCGTTCGGGTTGTCCGACGGCGCCGCCGGCGTCTGCTGCACGTGGCGCTTGGCGCCGGCCAGTGGCTCCGAGACGGCGCCGAGGCCGGACTCGTCCGGGCCGGGCAGGCCGCGCTCCTGGCGGATCACGTCCTGCGCGTCGGTGACCAGCAGCGTGCGCGCGTCGCCCGCGGGCACGATCGCGTTGACCTGGCCGATGAACGACTGCAGGCCGTCGATCGCCGCGACATTGTCGCCGGCCGTGTCGGACGCCTTCGCGGCCGCCAGCGAGTTACGCAGCGTGGTGACGTCCGCGGCGGCGAGGCCGGAGCGGCCGATCAGCGCGTCGATGTCCGTGAAGGAGGTCGTGACCATCAGCGTCCAGGTGATCTTGGTGCCGAGGCCGGCGTTGTCGCCGACGTGCAGCGCCCACGTGTGCTTGCCGAGCGAGAGCTTGGAGACGTCGAGCGGCAGCGGGTAGGTCCACACGCCGTCGGTCCAGGTCTCCAGCGCGGCCGTCTGCCCGGAGCCCGGCGTCGGATCGGTGCGCGTCGGGTTGACCGTGGCGCTGTGGCCGACGTGGAAGTTGACGACAGAGGCCGGCAGCGTCGCGCTCGGCGCGCGCGTGTCGATCGACGCGGAGATCGTGCGGTACGGCGGAGTGGCCGTCACCGCTGCGCCGGCGGCGTGCGCCTTGGTCAGCGGCGCCGTGAGATTCACGTTCGGGTTCGGCGACGCGGGATTCGGCGTGACGATCGAGGCGATCGTCGCCGTCTCCTGGTTGTCGCCCGTGTCGATCGTGAGGCGATCGCCTGCCGCGCGGCCGTTCGTGCTGCCGAGCCGGATCGCCGTCGCGCCGGCCGCGGCCGGCTGGTTGAGCCCGCCGTTGACGTTCGACGTGGCGCCGTCGACCGAGACGTTGCCGGACGTGTCGACCGCCCGGTAGCGGAACGTCGTGGCGCCCTCGTTGATGTCCTCGACCTGCGCGGTGACGCTCGGGCCGGGCGTGACCGGCAGATCCGTGTACGTCGCCCCGTTGTTGGTCGAGTACTGGAACATCGCGACCGCGACGTCATCGGTCGCGGACAGGGTGATCATGACCGAGGGATGGGGCGGCGTCCCGGCCGTCGTCGTGTACCAGCCGTTGTTGCCGTTCGCCGTCGGCCCCGTGTTGGGCGGGTTGACGTACGAGGGCGGAGCTGCCGCCGGCAGCGTCGCGACATTGAGCACTGGCGGGGTGGTGTCCGTTCCCTGAGCGACCGCTTCCCCAGCGGTCGCGGCCAGAACGGTCCCGGCCAGCGCGATGGCCGTCATTGACCTTCGCATCCGTCTCTCCCCCTTCGAACCAATTTGGCTACCGACCCATCAAATCGCTTTCTTCGCCGTACTGCAACCCTACGGAAGTACCGTCTTGCAATATGGCGCCTATTGGCCGCCTGACCCCACGATTTGGCCGATTCACGCTTTCCGGCTGACGTGTTTTGAAGCGTTATCGACGACTCTTGACAGCTATTGAAGGGTAATGCAAGCTACGCTGTCAAGTGGGGCGCCCCCGATGACATCTGTCGCCGGCACCGGTTTGAGCGAGGTCGCCGCGGCGCTCAGCGCCGCGCTGGGCGAGGACGCGGTCCATACAGACCCGGCCCGCCTGCACGCCTATACCGCGGACACGTACTGGCCCGCGATCGCCGCCGTCGCGGCCGGCGAGCCGCTCGGCCGCCCCGACGTGGTCGTCGTCCCGCGTGACGACGAGGGCGTCGTCGCCGCGCTGCGGATCGCCGCCGAGCGCCGACTGCCCGTCGTCCCGTGGGGCGGCGGGTCGGGCACGCAGGGCGGCGCCGTCCCGGTGCGCGGCGGGATCGTCCTCGACCTGCGCGGGCTCGACCGGATCGTCGAGATCGACGAGCGCTCGCTGACGGTGACCGCGCAGGCCGGCGTCAACGGCCGCACGCTCGAGCGCACGCTCAACGAACGCGGCCTGATGCTGCCGCACTACCCCGCGTCGGCCGAGTGGGCGACGGTCGGCGGGTACGTCGCCGCTCGCGGCTCGGGCGTGCTCTCCACGCGCTACGGCAAGATCGAGGACCTCGTCGTCGCGTTGCGCGTGGCGATGCCGACCGGCGAGCTGATCGACACGGTGTGCGTGCCACGCCACGCGGTCGGCCCCGACCTCACGCAGCTGTTCGTCGGCTCGGAGGGGACGCTCGGGATCATCACGCGCGCGACGCTCTCGGTCGTCCCGCTGCCCGCCGAGCGCCGCTTCGCCACGCTGCGCTTTCCGTCGGTCACGGCCGGCATCGAGACGTTCCGCGGCGCACTTGCCGCCGGCCACCGCCCGTCGGTGATCCGCATGTACGACGAGGAGGCGACGCAGCGGACGCTCGCCCCCGTCGTCGGCGCGCCGCTGGACGGCGTCTGCGCCGTCGTCGCGTGCGAGGGCGAGCATGCGGCCGTGGACGTCGAGCTCGCACGCATATGCGAGCTCGCGCGCGCACACGCCGGCGTCGAGCTGGACCCGGCGCTGGCCCAGCGCTGGTGGGACCGCCGCTACGACTTCTACGCCCCGCCGCACCACCCGGAGCTGCCGGCGATCTGGGGCACCATCGACGTCGTCGCCACCTACTCGCGCATCGGCGCCGTCCACACCGCGCTGCGGGAGGCGGTCGCGCGACCGCTACGCCGGCACCGGCCTCAAGCTGCGGATCCACTTCTCGCACTGGTACGCGTGGGGCACGATGATCTACGCGCGCTTCCTGATCCCGGACGGCGCGCTCAACGGCGACGCCCTTGAGCTGCACGACCGCATCTGGGACGACGCGGTGACCGCCGTGCTCGCCGCCGGCGGCGTGATCAACGACCACCACGGCGTCGGCCTGAAGCTCGGCCGCTACATGGAGGCCCAGCACGGCGCGGCCTTCGACACCCTGCGGCGCGTCAAGGCCGCGATTGACCCCCTCGGCATCATGAATCCCGGCAAGCTGGGGCTGTAGTGAAGCCTGGCGTGAGGAGAGGGGGACGGATGTCCATCGGGGTTTCCATGCACAACTGGATGCGGCCCGAGCCGATCGAGAGGACGATCGCGCGGCTCGGGCAGCTCGGCTACGACGGGATCGAGATCTCGGGCGAGCCGGCGCTGCACGACGTCGCGCGCGTGCGCGGCCTGCTCGAGGAGCACGGGATCGAGTGCTGGGGCGCGGTGACGCTGATGACCGTCGGCCGCGATCTGCTGCACGAGGACCGCTACGTGCGCCTCGGCTCGATCGCCTACGTGAAGGACTGCCTGAAGCTGGTGTCCGAGCTCGGCGGGCGGATCCTGAGCGTCGTCCCGTCGACCGTCGGCAAGGTCGCGCCGATGGGCTCGGCGGCCGACGAGTGGCGCTGGTGCGTCGAGTCGCTGCGCGAGTGCCAGGCGTACGCGGAGTCCGCCGGGGTCCGGATGGGGCTGGAGCCGCTGAACCGGTTCGAGACGTACTTCCTCAACAACGCCGAGCAGGCGCTGGCGCTGGCCGACGAGGTCGGCGGCGACTGCGGCGTCGCGCTCGACATGTTCCACATGAACATCGAGGAGACCGACTGGTCCGCGGCGATCCGCGCCTGCGCCGACCGGCTCGTCGACTTCCACGTCGCCGACAACACGCGCATGCCGCCGGGGCAGGGCTCGTTCGACTGGCCCGCGATCGTGCGCGAGCTCGCCGGGATCGGCTACGACGGTCATCTGACGGTCGAGTTCGTGCCGTCCGCCGACCGCACGCCGATCTCGCGCCGCACCGACATCGGCGACGTGTCGGAGAGCGGCGCGACGCCGGGCATGGCCCAGTTCCTGCGCGACCACAGCACCGGCGCGGTGCCCGAGGCGCGCTACGAGTCCTACGCGCGCGAGTCGATCGATCACCTGCGTGCCGCCCTGGCGGAGATCGCGACGCCTGCATGAACAACAACGGTGCTCATTACACGCGGGAGAATCGCCCCCTGGGCGATTGCTCCCAGCGACGCGAGCCCCCCGGGCGAGCCGTCGCCCTCATTGCCACGCTCGACACCAAGGCCGACGAGGCCGCGTACGTGCGCGAGCGGCTGCTCGCGCACGGCGTCGAGGCGGTGCTGATCGACTCCGGCATCCTCGGCGAGCCCGGCGCCACCGCCGACGTGCCGCGCGGCGACGTCGCGCTCGCGGGCGGCCTGACGCTCGACGCGGTCCGCGCCGCCGGCTCGCGCGGCGCCGCCGTCTCGCTGATGCGCGAGGGCGTGACCGCCGTGGTCACGCGCCTGTACGCCGACGGCCGGATCGCCGGCGCGCTGTGCCTCGGCGGGGCCGAGGGCGCGCTGCTCGGCGCGGGGGCGATGCAGGCGCTGCCGCTCGGCGTGCCGAAGCTGCTCGTCTCCCCCTGCGCATCCGGGCGGCGCGCGTTCGGCGACTACATCGGCGAGAGCGACATGACGGTGATGCACTCGGTCGTCGACATCCTCGGCCTGAACGCGATCTCGCGCACGATCTTCGAGAACGCGGCGGCGGCGATGGCGGGCATGGTGCGGAACGCCGGAGCCGCCGTCGCGTCACTCGGCGAGCGCTGCGTCGGCGTCACCATGCTCGGCCAGACCACGCCGGGCGTGATGCGCATGCGCGACACGCTCAAGCAGGGCGGGTGCGAGCCGGTGATCTTCCACGCCAACGGCGTCGGCGGCCCGGCGATGGAGCACCTGTGCGAGGCCGGCGCGCTCGACGGCGTGATCGACTACACGCTCTCGGAGCTGGCGAACTCGCTGATGGACGGGATCCACGCCACCGGTCCCGACCGCCTGCGCGTGGCCGGCCGGCGGGGACTTCCGCAGGTCGTCGTCCCCGGCTGCGTCGACTTCTTCAATCAGGGGTCGCGCGAGTCGCTCCCGGAGCGCTATCGCGCCCGCAAGAGCTACTTCCACAACCCGGTCGCCACCCTCGTGCGCCTCGAGCGCGACGAGGAGGAGGCGCTCGGGCAGCTGGTGGCCGAGCGCCTCAACGAGGCGACCGGGCCGGTCCACGTGGTCGCCCCCACGAAGGGCTTCTCGCTCGCCGACTCCGAGGGCGGCGACCTGTGGGACCCCGAGGCCGACCGCGCGTTCCTGGACGCGCTGCAGGACGGCCTGCGCCCCGACATCCCGTACGAGGCCGTCGACGCGCACGTCGACGATCCCGACTTCGCGGACCTCGTGGCCGCCCGCTACCTGACCTTCGTCCCGGAGCCCGCTCGTGCCGCCTGACTCCCGACCCGTCTCGCACTGCCTGCTCGACCTGGCGCCGCCCGACATCGAGTGGTTCCAGGAGCGGTCGGACATCGTCCTGGTCCCGATCGGCTCGTGCGAGCAGCACGGCGCGCACCTGCCGCTCGGCACCGACACGATCACCGCGCTCGAGGTCGCCCGGCGCGCGGCCCATAAGGCCGACGTGCCGTACACCGCGCCGCTGTGGATCGGCTACTCGCCGCAGCACATGCGCGAGCCCGAGTCCGGCGTCGGCACGGTCACGCTGCGCGCCAGCACGCTCAACGAGGTCCTCTACGACATCGCGCGCTCGCTCATCCACCACGGTTGGAACAAGCTGATCCTGGTCAACGGGCACGGGTCCAACATCAAGGTGCTGGACCCGCTGCTGCGCCGGATCAAGTACGAGACCGGCGCGCTGATCGCGCTCTACAAGCCGTACGCGGAGCGCTACATCGGCATCCTCGAGGGCCTCCTGGACAACCCGCCCGACGAGACGCCCGGCTGGCACGCGTCCGAGCTGGAGACCTCGCAGGTGCTCGCGCACGACGCGCGCCTGGTGCGCATGGACCGCGCCGCGCAGGACCGCGCGCAGGTGCCGTCGTGGCTGCCGGCGTCGTTCCTCAAGCGCGACGGCGCGCCGGACGTGGAGTTCGAGGGCTACCAGTACTTCAGCTTCCCGATGGACCACGCCGAGTTCTCGCGCACCGGCGTGATCGGCAACCCGCTGACCGCGACCGCCGAGAAGGGCGAGGAGGCGCTTGAGCGCTTCTCCGATCATCTCGTGCGCGCGATCGGCGAGTTCCGCGGGCTCGACGTGCAGGTGACCCGGCGGGCGTTCGAGGAGCGGGTGTGAGCGGCGACGGCTCGCCCAGAGGGCTCGCGTCGCTGGGAGCAATCGCCCAGAGGGCGATTCTCCCGGGCGAGGGAGACGAATGACGACTATGCCGCCCGCGCTGAGAAGAGCACGCATCCTCGAGCGCATCCAGCGGGACGGCGGCGTCTCGATCGCCGACCTCGCCCGCGACCTGACCGTCTCCTCGATCACGGTCCACCGCGACCTCGAGCACCTGTCCAAGGAAGGCCTCGTCGAGCGCGTGCACGGCGGCGCCCGCGCGCTCGCGGGCTCGCCGTCATCGACCGCGATCCCGCCGACCGGGTGGGAGCAGCGCACCTCCCAGGCGGGGGCCGCCAAGGCCGCGATCGCGGCGCATGCCGTGCGCGAGGTGCGCTCCGGCTCGACGATCTTCCTCGACTCGTCGTCGACCTGCCTGGCGGTCGCGCGCGCGCTGGCGCACGCGCAGGCGAGCGAGCTCACGCTCGTGACCAACTCGCCGGCGATCGCGTACGAGCTCGTCGACGAGCGCGTGCTGGTGATCGTCCCGCCGGGCGAGCTCGACCAGCACATGCGGCTGCTCGCCGGCCGCTGGACGACGGACTTCCTGTCGGGCCTGAACTTCGAGGTCGCGTTCTGCTCCGCGGCCGGCGTGACGCTCGAGGCCGGCCTGACCACGTCGCGCCGCGCGCTGGCCGACGTGATCAACGTCGCGCGCGCGAACGCGGAGCGCACGATCGGCCTGATCGACTCGACCAAGTTCGGCCGCGCGTCGCTGCTCACGATCGCCGACGCGAGCGAGCTGGACGCCGTGATCACCGACGCCGGCCTCGACGACGCCACGGCGAAGGAGTACCGCGCCGCCGGCGTCAACCTCGAGATCGCCACCACCTAGGAGGAGAAGCGATGGCACGACCCGTCACCCTGTTCACCGGCCAATGGGCCGACCTCCCGCTGGAGGTCCTCGCCGCCAAGTGCGGGGAGTGGGAGTTCGACGGGCTCGAGCTCGCCTGCTGGGGCGACCACTTCGATGTCGCCGCCGCGCTCTCGGACTCGGGCTACTGCGCCGACCGGCGCGAGATCCTCGAGCGCAACGGGCTCAACTGCTGGGCGATCGGCGCCCACCTCGTCGGCCAGGCGGTGTGCGACCCGATCGACGCGCGCCACCAGGTCGTGCTGCCGCCCGAGGTGTGGGGCGACGGCGACCCGGAGGGCGTGCGCCGGCGCGCCGCCGAGCGGATGAAGGACACCGCGCGTGCGGCCTCGCAACTCGGCGTCGAGGTCGTCACCGGCTTCACCGGATCGGGCATCTGGCACATGCTCTACTCGTTCCCGCCGAACGACTTCGAGACGATCGAGCAGGGCTACGAGGACTTCGCGGAGCGCTGGAGCCCGATCGTCGACGTCTTCGACGCCGAGGGCGTGCGCTTCGCGCTCGAGGTCCACCCGACCGAGATCGCCTACGACTTCGCGACGACGCGCAAGGCGCTGGCGGCGCTCGACCACCGGCCGGGCTTCGGGATCAACTTCGACCCGAGCCACTTCGCGCACCAGTTCCTGGACTCAGCGGCATTCGTGACCGAGTTCGCCGACCGCGTCTACCACGTGCACGTCAAGGACTCGATCCGGCGGCTGGACGGCCGCTCGTCGATCCTCGGCGGCCACCTGGACTTCGGCCAGCCCGGGCGCGGGTGGGACTTCGTCTCCCCCGGCCACGGCGACGTCGACTTCGAGCAGCTGTTCCGGGCGCTGAACCGGATCGGCTACCAGGGGCCGCTGTCGGTCGAGTGGGAGGACTCAGGCATGGACCGCGAGTGGGGGGCGCCGGACGCGCTCGCCTTCGTGCGGCGGACGGACTTCTCGCCGTCGTCGGTCGCGTTCGACGCCGCATTCGCGAGGGAGGGCTAGATGAGCAAGGTCGGCTTCGTCACGATGGCGGACTCGTCCGGCGGGGGCGACATCCCCACGGTCGGGATCGGCATGCTCGGCTACGGCTTCATGGGCAAGGCCCACTCGAACGCCTACAAGACGCTCGCGTACATGACCTGGCCCCCGCCGCTGATGCCGCAGCTCGTGGCGATCGCCGGCCGCAACCCGGACGGCGTCGCCGCCGCGGCGGTCCGCTACGGGTTCGACGAGCCCCTGACCGATTGGCGCAAGCTGATCTCCGACCCGCGGGTGCAGGTGTTCGACAACTCGAGCACGAACGACTTCCACTCCGAGCCGTCGATCGCCGCGGCCGAGGCGGGCAAGCACGTGATCTGCGAGAAGCCGCTCGGGCGCAGCGCCGACGAGGCCTACGAGACGTGGCAGCGCGTGGCGGCGGCCGGCGTGAAGCACATGTGCGCCTTCAACTACCGTTTCGTGCCGGCGATCCGGCTGGCGCGCGAGATCATCGCGGCCGGCGAGCTCGGCGAGATCTACCACTTCCGCGGCAGCTACCTGCAGGAGTGGATCGTCGACGCCGACTTCCCGATGGTCTGGCGGCTCGACAAGTCGGTCGCCGGCTCGGGCTCGCTCGGCGACCTCGGCGCGCACGTGATCGACCTCGCCCGCTACCTGGTCGGCGAGATCGACGCCGTCTCGGCGACCACGCGCACGTTCATCAAAGACCGTGGCGGCGCGGCGGTCGATGTCGACGACTCCGTCGAGGCGCTGGTCGACTTCGAGGGCGGCGCCGTCGGCATCATCGAGGCGTCGCGCTTCTGCCCCGGCCGCAAGAACCACCTGACGTTCGAGATCAACGGCTCCAAGGGCTCGCTGGTGTTCGACATGGAGCGCCTGAACGAGCTGCAGGCGCACTTCGTCGGCTCCACGCCCGGCCGCGCCGCCCAGGGGTTCCGCAACGTGCTCGTGTCCGAGTCCGACCACCCGTTCTGGCAGCACTGGTGGCCGCAGGGGCACATGATCGGCTGGGAGCACACGTTCGTGCACGAGCTGCACCACTTCCTGACCGCGATCCGCGAGGACGGCGACGTGGCGCCGCACGGGGCGACGTTCGAGGACGGCTACCGGGCCGCGGAGATCTGCGACGCGATGCTGCGGTCGGCGGCCGACGGGTGCAAGGAGCGCGTGAGCTACCGCTAGGCCCCCTCACCTCCGGACGCCATTAGAAGTTTCATACAACGAATTGTGAGGATCTCGATCCATGCACGTCGTTTCGGCTGAATAACGCGGTGTTTTTCAACGAACCAGATTCGATTGCCGTGCTTGACAGTGCTTCCGTTCAACAGTATTTGTCGGGCGACAGTCCAAATATCTAGTCGGTAGGAGGAGACGGATGGGTCGGACCAGGGCGGCGATTGCCGCCTGCTTTGCCGTGCTGTTCGGGCTGGTCTTCGGGGGAGGGGCGGCGCTGGCGCAGGCGCCGAGCGCATCCGACTTCCAGAAGGTCACACTCGACGACAACACGCAGAACCCGATGGAGCTGGATGTCGCCCCTGACGGGCGCGTCTTCTACATCGAGCGAGACGGGCGCCTGCAGATCTGGAAGCCCGACACGCAACAGACGGTCACCGCGGGCACGATCCCGGTGACGCGGAGCCAGGAGAACGGCCTGCTCGGCCTCGCGCTGGCGCCGGACTTCGCGTTCAGCAAGTGGGTCTACCTGTTCTATTCGCAGCTGCCGGACACCCCCGGCACGCAGGTGATCTCGCGCTTCAAGCTCAACGGCGACACACTCGACCTGAGCTCCGAGCAGCGGATCCTCACCTTCGGCCACCAGACGGCTGAGTGCTGCCATTCCGCCGGCTCGCTGCAGTTCGGCCCCGACGGCAGCCTCTACATCTCGGTCGGCGACAACACGAACCCGTTCGACTCGGACGGCTTCGACCCGATCGACGAGCGGCCGGGCCGCGAGTACTGGGACTCGCAGCGCACCGCGGGCAACACGAACGACCTCAACGGCAAGATCCTGCATATCAAGCCGATGGACGTGCCGCTCGGCCCGCCGGGCGTCGGAACGACGTACACCATTCCGAGCAACAACCTGTTTCCCGAGGACCAGGACACCGACAACAAGACCCAGCCCGAGATCTTCGCGATGGGCGTGCGGAACCCGTTCCGCTTCACCGTCGACGCGGCGACGGGCTGGGTGCTCATGGGCGACTACGGCCCGGACGCGAGCACGACGAACCCGAACCGCGGCCCGCAGGGTAGCGTCGAGTTCAACGTGATGAGCAAGGCCGGCAACTACGGCTGGCCCTACTGCATCCGCGACAACACGCCCTACACCGACTACAACTTCGCGACCGGCGTTTCCGGAGCGAAGTTCGACTGCGCGAACCCCGTCAACGACTCGCCGAACAACACCGGCCGGACGAACCTGCCGCCGGCGATCGGCGCGAGCGCGTGGATGGGCTACACGGAGCAGGACCCGCGCTTCACGCCCGACCTCGGCACGGGCGGCGCCCCGATGGGCGGCCCGCGCTACCACTTCGACCCGTCGCTGAACTCGGATCGCAAGTTCCCGCAGTACTACGACAACAAGTGGTTCGTCGGGGAGTGGAACAACGGCTGGATCAAGACCGCGGACCTCAACGACCAGGGTGGCATCAGCAAGTTCAGCTCGTTCGCGCTCGGCACCGGCTACAAGCGCCCGATGGACCTCGAATTCGGCCCTGACGGCGCGCTGTACGTGATCGAGTGGGGCTCCGGCTTCAATGGCGACAACGCCGACTCGGGCATCTACCGGATCGACTACGTGGCCGGCAACAAGTCGCCGATCGCGAAGGCCACGGGCACGCCGACCGCCGGCCTCGCGCCGCTGACGGTGAGCTTCTCGAGCGAGGGCTCCAACGATCCCGAGGGCACCGCGATCACGTATGCGTGGGACTTCGACGGCGACGGGACGACCGACTCCACGGAGGCGAACCCGAGCCACACGTACACGCAGAACGGCTCCTACACGGCCAAGCTGACGGTGACCGACGCCGACGGCCTGTCGGCCGTCGGCAACGTGCCGATCGTGGTCGGCAACCGCGCCCCGGTGATCACGATCCAGACGCCGGGCAACGGCAAGGTCGCGGCGTTCACCGACACGGTCCCGTACTCGATCACGGTCACCGACCCCGAGGACGGCACCACCGGCGCGGGCATCTCGTGCGATGACGTGCACGTGAACATCGCGCTCGGTCATGACGAGCACTCGCACACGCTCTCGAGCCAGACAGGCTGCGAGGGCACCTTCAAGACCGGCCTGACGAGCGGCCACGGCGCCGAGGCGAACACGTTCACCGTGCTCGGCGTCGAGTACACCGACAAGGGCGGAGCCGGCGGCGTCGCGCAGATCACCGGCCGGGCGCAGGCGATCCTGCAGCCCAAGACCAAGCAGGCCGAGTTCTTCTCGTCGACCGGGCGCGTGCCCGACGGCGCGACGGGCGGTGACCCGGGCGTCCAGAAGGAGACGACGAGTGACACGGCCGGAGGCGGCCAGAACATCGGCTTCATCGAGGACGGTGACTACGTCTCGTACAAGCCGTTCAGCCTCGAGGACGTCAGCGGCGTGCGCTTCCGCGTCGCGTCCGCCGGCGACGGCGGGACGATCGAGCTGCACATCGACTCCGCCACCGGCCCGCTGGTCGCCACCACGGCGAACATCGCGCCGACCGGCGGCTGGCAGTCCTTCACGGACGTCAACCTCGCGCTCGACAACCCGCCGACCGGGGAGCACGAGCTGTTCCTCGTGTTCCGCAACCGCGGCAGCACGGGGTCGCTGATGAACCTCAACTGGATCGAGTTCATCGGCAAGGGCGCGGCCGTGACGGCATCGCCCGATGTCCAGGTCAGCGCGACGCCGACCACCGGCACGGCGCCGCTGGAGGTCTCGTTCGACACGACGGCCACCGACCCGGACGGGCCGGCGTCAGACCTGTCCTACGCATGGGACTTCGGCGTCCCGGGCAGCGACGAGGACACGTCGACGGCCGAGGATCCGAAGTACACGTACGCCAACGCCGGCACCTACAAGGCCACGGTCACCGTCAAGGACAAGCAGGGCGGCAGCACCGCGAAGACGATCACGGTGGTCGTCAACCCGGCCTCGAGCTGCGGGACGTTCCGCGACGACTTCAACGGAACCGACCTCGACAGCAGCTGGCAGGTCGTGCGGCGCAGTCAGGCGCTGACCGTCGCTGACGGCACGGCGAACATCGTCACCGAGAACGGCGATGTCTACAGCAACGCCAACAACGCCAAGAACATCGTCCTGCGGCAGGCGCCGTCGGGCCCCTGGACCGCGACCATCAAGGTCAACGAGGCCGGGGCGCGGCAGTACCAGCAGGCAGGCCTGATCGTCTACGGCGACGACGACAACTACACGAAGTTCGACCGGGTGGCGACGAGCACCGCCGACCCGCCGGCCGAGCACTTCGAGTTCATCAACGAGGTCGCGGGCACGCCGCGCAACAACGCGGCCGACAGCGGCCCGCAGCTGGATTCGAGCTTCCCGGCCGACTGGTACATGAAGATCGAGTCCGACGGGACCCAGATCCGCGGCTACTACTCCGCGGACGGGACCAACTGGACCCTCACCGGGCAGCCGGCGGACCTGCCGGCGAACGCCCGCGTCGGGATCTTCGCGCTCGACAACGCGGCGGCCACGCACGTGACCGCGAAGTTCGACTGGTTCACGCTCACCGGCGCCGGCAACGGCGGCTCGGGCGGGCCTGGCGACGACTTCGACGGCTCGAGCCTGGACAAGACGCGCTGGAACTCGATCGTCCGCGAGGACACGTCGCTGTACTCGGTCACGAACGGCGGCCTCTCGGTCACCACCGTCCCGGGTGACATCTACACCAACAGCGACGCGTCCGGCACGAAGAACTTCTTCTTGCAGACGGCCGATCACACCGGTCCCGACTACGTCCTGGAGACGAAGTTCACCACCGACACCGTCGGCGGTTACAGCCAGGGCGGCATCATCGTCTACACCGACGACGACAACTACGTGAAGCTCGACGCCGTCTCGGACGCCAGCCAGACGCGCGTCAACCGGATCGAGCTGCGGTCCGAGCAGGCCGGCGCGATCCAGGACCCGCAGCCCCAGTTCACCACCGTGCCGGACGGCACGACGACGTTCTGGCTGCGGCTCACCAAGACCGGAACGTCGTACAGCGGCGAGTACTCGTTCGACGGCACCGCATGGACGTCGATCGGGGAGGCCGTCGCCAACACGCAGGCCGTTCCTCGCTTCGGGCTCTACACGCTCGGCGTGCAGGACACCGGCGGCAAGAACGTGACATTCGACTACCTGAAGGTCAACGGGAGCACCAGCTGCGGCGGCGGCCCCACCAACGCCCCGCCAGTGATCACCTCGGCCACGGCGACGCCGTCGGCGGGCTTCGCCCCGCTGGCGACGCAACTCGAGGCCGCGGCGACCGACGCCGACGGCGACACGCTGTCGTACTCGTGGGACTTCGACGGCGACGGCACGCCCGACGTCACGGGGGCCACGGCGAGCACGACGTTCACCACCGCCGGCACGCGTCAGGTCAAGCTGACGGTGACCGACGGCAAGGGCGGCACGGCGACCAAGACGGTCGCGGTGCAGGTCCTCCCGGCCGATGACGCCGGGGCGCGGTTCCGCGCGCTCGTCTTCTCCAAGACGGCGGCGTTCCGCCACGACTCGATCCCGCAGGGCATCGCGGCGATCCAGGCGATGGGGCAGTCGAAGGGGTTCCAGGTCGACGCGACCGAGGACGCCTCGCTGTTCACCGACGCCGTGCTCTCGCACTACGACGTCGTGATCTTCATGTCGACCACGGGCGACGTGCTCGACGACGGCCAGCAGGCCGCGTTCGAGCGCTTCATCCGCGCGGGCCACGGCTACGTGGGCGTGCACGCGGCGGCCGACACGGAATACGACTGGCACTGGTACGGCGAGCTGGTCGGCGGCTACTTCCGCAACCACCCGGCCGGGACGCCGACCGCCACCGTCGTGGTCGAGGACAAGGACGACCCGTCGACCGCGGGCCTTCCGGAGCGCTGGTCGAGAACCGATGAGTGGTACAACTACAAGAAGTACGACAACTCGTCGGGCGACGACTACAGCCCGCGCAACACGCCGGGCGTGCATGTCCTGCTCACGATGGACGAGTCGACGTACGCGGAGGACGACGGCAGCGACGGCGTCGACGACGATCACCCGATCTCGTGGTGCCATCGCTACGACGGCGGTCGCTCGTGGTACACCGGCATGGGCCACACGCAGGCCTCGTTCTCCGAGCCGGGCATCATCAGCCACATCGAGTCCGGCATCGAGATCGCCGCGGGCGTGCTGGCGAACGCCGCGTGCGGCGTCGAGCCGGGAGGCGGCGGCGAGCACGTCGACGTCCCGGCGGAGGTCGGCGGCACCGTGCCGGCCACGCTGGCGCTGACGGTCGGCTCTCCGGCCGGCTTCGGGACGCTCACGCCGAACGTCGCGAAGGACTACACCACGTCGATGGCGGCGAAGGTGACATCGACCGCGTCCGCGGCGACGCTCAGCGTCCGCGACCCGGGCACGGTCGCGCCCGGGCGGCTGGTCAACGGCACGGTCGCGCTCGCGCAGCCGCTGCAGCTCAGGGCCGGCGGTGGGGCGTTCGCGCCGCTGTCCGCCTCGCCGTTGACGCTGCTGACGTATCCCGGCCCGGTCAGCGGCGACGACGTCACGATCGACCTCAAGCAGTCGATCGGGGCGAGGGATCCCCTGCTCAGCGGCACCTACGCGAAGACGATCGTCTTCACGCTGGCGACCGCCACGCCATAGGGATCGAGCGGCACCGGGGGCGCGCTGCGGCGCGCCCCCGGGGCGCCGCGTTCGTCAGGCGCGGACGAGCGTCGGGTCGACCAGGACCCGCCGGAGCTGGGTGGCGGCCGCGCCGCGCATGGCCGCCTCCGGCCCGAGGCTCGACGGCAGCACGGGCGGGACGGCGGACGTCCCGCCGAGCACGCGCGCCTGGAGCTCGCGCTCGATCGACGGCCGCAGCCACTCGGCGATCGGCGCGAAGTAGCCCCCGAGCACGATCGTCTGCGGGCTGAGCAGGTTCACGACCGAGCCGAGCGCGACGCCGAGCCAGCGCCCGCACTCCTCGAGCGCGGCGAGCGCGGTCGGCTCGCCGCTCGTCGCCCGCTTGACCAGCTCGGCGACGGGCTTGCCCGAGCCGGTGGTGGTGACCTGCTCGCCGTCGAGCCCGGCGGCCGCGAGCAGCGGCTCCAGGCCGGCGCGCGTCTCCAGGCAGCCGCGACTGCCGCAGGCGCACGGCAACCCGTCGGCCTCCACGGTCATGTGGCCGAACTCGCCGCCGAAGCCGCGGAACCCGCGGAACAGCTCGCCGCCGAGCACGATGCCGCCGCCGACGCCGACCTGGCCGGACGTGTACATGAAGTCGCTGAGCCCGACGCCGACGCCCTCCCACAGCTCGGCGAGCGCGGCGAGGTTGGCCTCGTTGTCGGCGTCGAGCGGGAGCGAGCCGGCGTCCATCCGCTCGCGCAGCAGGTCGATCACCGCGACGTCGGTCCAGTGCAGGTTGGGCGCGGCGAGCAGCTCGCCGCGGGTGACGTCGACCAGGCCGGGCAGCGCCACGGTCGCGCCGATCGGGCGCAGTCCCTGGGCGCGCACCTCGGTCAGCGCGTCGTTGGCGAGGTCGGCGATGCGGTCGAGCACATCCTCGACTCCGCGGCGCCGGTTGTCGGCGGCCTCCATCGCCTTGTAGCGCGAGCCGCCGCCGAGGTCGGTCGCCTGCACGCCGAGGTAGTCGACGTTGATCTCCAGCCCGAGCGCGACCGCGCCCTCGCGCGCGACGTCGACCACCAGGCCGGGGCGCCCGGCGCTGCTGCGCGCCTCGGCGCCGCGCTCGACGAGGAGCCCGAGGTCCATCAGCTCGCTCACCAGACTCGAGACCGTCGTCTTGTTCAGGCCCGTGTCGAGCGCGATCGTCGCGCGCGAGCGCGGCCCGCGCTCCACCACTTGCCGCAGCACGAGACCGAGGTTGTGGCGGCGCACGGCGCGCTGACTCGACAGCTCGATGGCCGGTTTTGGCGTCCAGGTCACCGAATCAGACGATATCGGCCGGGGCGGTGACGCCTTCGCCGGCGCCGCGCGCTCGATCGCGGTCATGCCGGGAACCATATTGGTTGTGTGAGGGGCCGAATGGCTAGAGCAGCGCCTCGGCCGGCGTCCCGAGCTGGGCGAGCTTGCGCCGCAGGCGCTCGAGCGCGCGCGCCCGCGTCGGTCCGATCGAGCCGATCGGCATGTCGAGCGCTGCGCCGATCTCCTCGTAGCCGGGCGCGGGATCGGCGGCGAGCATGCGCAGCAGCGTGCGGTCGCGCTCGGGCAGCTGCTCGAGCGCGCGCAGCACGAGCCGGTCGCGCTCGCTCGCCAGCAGGCCGGCGTCCACGCCGGGCGCGTCGTCGTCGGCGACCTCGTATTCCTCGGGCCACGGCTCCGTGCGGCCCGGGCGCTGCAGGCAGCGCAGCGACTCGCGCCGCGCCGTCGTGGCCAGCCATCCGCCGATCGCGGCCGGCTCCTTGACGCCGGCGAGGCTCCGGAACAGCTTCAGCCACGTCGCCTGCGACACGTCGGCGGCATCGGCGTCGTTGAGCCGGTGGGCGCGGGCGATCCCCCAGACCATCCCGGCGTAGCGGCTCACGAGCGCGTTCCACGCGCACTGGTCGCCTCGCCTCGCGTCGCTGACGAGGCGCTCGATCCGGCTGGGCGGCCCCTTCGGTGCGTGCTCCATGAGCGAGACCGTGCGCCTGCGACGCTGCGGTTCCGCTGCGAGGATGTTGCGGTCACAGCCGCGGGACGATGCGCAGGTCCGCGGGATCGTCGGCGGCGGCGTCCTGGCGCGGCAGCCGGTGGCCGTTGCGGCGCGTCCAGCGGGCGAGCATCATCCGCAGGTCGCCGAACGGATCCTCGAGCGGGCGCAGGTCGGCGCGCAGCACCCCGCGGAGCGTCCGGTAGCGCAGGCCGAAGTGCTCCTCGACGCCCTCGGGCGTGAAGCGCGCCGCCAGCATCCCGCCCGCCTCGCGCCCGTCCTGGACGAGCTGGCGCAGCGTCGCCGCGTCCATGTCCAGGTGCAGGCCACCCTCGCCCTCGCCGAGCCGGATCACGCACACCCGGTCGCGGAAGCCGTCGAGGTCGGCCTGCGCGCTGTCGCGCCAGTTCTGCACCGCGTCGACGACCTGCTGCACGAGCGTGACGACGCCGTCGACGTCGTCCCAGCGCGGCGGCACCGGGCCGTCCGGCGGCGGCAGGAACACCCGCGGCCCGGAGCGCCGGTCGGGCGAGCCCCCGCGCAGCGGGAACGGCCGCATGTCGATCCCGAACGTCGGCCGGCTCGGCAGCCAGGCGTCGAAGAGCGAGATCGGGAAGTTGCTGGTCACGCCGCCGTCGGTGAACCAGCTGCGGCGCGCGCGGGTCGGCTCCGGCCCGGGATGCAGCGGCACCGACGAGAACAGCAGCGGGACGCTCAGGCTCATGCGCACCGCGATGACCACCGGCAGGTCCAGTCGCGGCAGGCGGCGCAGGCCGTGCGGGCCGGGAGCGGCCTCCTCCAGCTTCGCGAGCACGTGCGGCGGGAACAGCCGGCCGAGCTCGCCGAGGTCGAACCAGTAGTCCTGCTCGGGCCGCAGCGGCAGGCGCACCGGCCGCGCGCCGCCGAGGTCGGTGGTGACCATCGCGAGGTCGATCCCCTGCTCGGCAAGGTGGCGGAACGTGAGCGGATCGCGCGACTGCAGGCCGGCGACCGACTGGATCGTCTCGTGCAGCCACGACGTGATCGCGGGCCGGCCCGACCCCTCGGCCGGCATGCCCGTGCACAGCCCGAAGCCGCGCGCGGGCTCCTCGAGCGCGCGGCGCGTCGCGCGCGCGACCAGCGCCGCGGGAACCGCGACCGCGAGGCCGAGCGCGAGCAGCCACAGCAGTACGAGCAGCGCGACGACGATCGCCACGGGAGCGTCGGCGCGCAGCACCGCATAGGTCGCGCCGGCGGCGGCGAGCAGCGGCGCCAGCACCGCCCACCATTGGCTCGCGAGCACCGCCCGCAGCGCCGCCAGGACACGCCGCCACGGCTTGCGGCGCTGGCGCATCAGGGCGAGGCCGGCGCGCAGCGCAGGGCGGCCGTCCGCCTCCGGCTGCACCAGGCTCTCCATGAAGCCGGGCGTGGCGAGCTCGTAGACCGGGGCTTGCAGCAGCTCGGCGAAGCTGGTTGGGCCGCCCGACTGGCGCCGGTACTCGGCAGCGGCGGCGATCGCGGCGCCGATCGCGCCGGCCGAGGTGCCGCCGATCCCGCGCAGCCGGAACTCGCGCCCGAGCGCGATCAGCACGCCGCCGTAGGCGACGCCGCTGGTGATCCCGCCCTTCATCACGACGTCGCACTCGCGCGTAGGAGCTCCGTCGCGCGCGCTCACCCGGCCGCCTCCATGGTGACCTCGAGCCGGTCCGGGTAGGGGCCGACGAGCTCGAGCTCGCAGACGCGCCGGACGTCGCCGCGGCGCAGGAGCGAGAGCGCGATCCCGGACATCTGCTCGCGCGCGATCTCGAACCCGAGGCAGCGGTGCAGCCCGTGGCCGAACGTGAGGTTGTCCTGGCTGCCGCGAGCGAGGCCGAAGCGCCGCGGCTCCGGATAGCCCTGCTTGTCCATGGTGACCGCCGTCAGCACGACCGAGACGTCGCGCTCGCGCCGCACCGTCTCGCCGTGGACCGGCCCCTCACGCACGCAGAGGCGCTCGATCGCGGGCACCGGCGGCTGCCAGCGCAGCGCCTCCTGCAGCAGCTCCCACATGCCTTTGTCGTCGCCGAGCCGCGCCAGCTCGCCGGCGCGGCGCAGCGCGTCGGGCTGATCGAGCAGCGCGTCGACCGCGTAGGCCACCGAGCGCGACACCGAGGCCGCCCAGGCCACGAGCAGGCCGACGACCTGCGAGGTCACCTCGGGCAGGCTGATCAGGTGCGGGTCCGCGCCGCCCCGGATGTAGCCGTCAAGGAGCGTGTCGACCACGGTGCCGCCCGGCTCGGCGCCGCGCCGGAGCTCGGCGTCCCGCGTCTGGACGACGTCGCCGACATAGGCGAGCAGGTAGCGCGCGTCGCGCTCGGAGTCCTCGACGATGTCGGGCGAGTTGAACGGGTTGATGAAGATCTGGCGGAACACCATCCGCGCCGCGTCGAGCTGCTTCGGCGTGGCCTCGCCGGTGCCGAGGTGGCGGCCGACCGTGGCCTGCAGCACGGCGTCGGTCAGCCCGTGCACGATCTCGACGCGCGACTTTCCGGCCAGCGCCCGCTCGGCGGCGGCGTAGCTGTCGCGCCTGACCTCCTTGCGCGCGATCGGCGCGAGCGCGTTCCAGATCGCGTCGCGCTGGCGCGAGTGGATCTCCGACTGGTCGAGGCCGAGCACGAAGCGGGCGCCGAGCCCGTCCATCTTCTCGAGGTAGGGCACCGCGTAGTTGCGATGGAGGTCGAGCACGCGCTTGGCGTCGTCGTAGCGGACCGCGAGGCGGACGAGCGGCAGGATCTTCGGCCCGGGCAGCCACGCGAAGCGCGGGTGCTTGCGCAGGAACCGCATGCAGCGCGGGCTGCGCAGGTACTTGCGCAGCAGCCACGCCGAGACCGTGATGACCTTGATGTGAAGCCAGCGGATCATGGCGCGCCGAATTGACCGGCCGCGAGCTCCTCGAGCGCGGCGAGGCTGGGCAGGAACAGGTACTCGCCGCCGCGCGCCCACACGAGCGGCTCCGGGACCTTGGCGAGCACCGGGACGTCGCCCTGGAACGTGACCTTGCCAGAGGCGGCGCCGGTGTTGTCGCCGGTCAGCGGGTCGGCGTCGCGGCCGAGCCCGAACGGCCCGCCGTCGCGCAGCCACCCGTTCACGACCTCGAACTGGCGCGCGATGCTCGCGTTGAAGCAGACGAACACGAGCCCGCGGTCGTCGCCGTCGGCGTAGGGCATGCCGCGCCGGACGATCCGGTGCCGGCGCGTGCGGACCTCGCCCCCTGGCAGGCTGTCGCGCGGGTTGGCGCGCCGGATGTGCGCGCCGACAGGGCACGCGTAGCCCAGCGGGTCGTCGCCGTAGCGGAAGTCGTTGCGGCGCGGCTGGGCGAGCGGGGGATCCTCCGGGCTCGAGTGCGGGCGCAGGATCAGCGGCGTCCCGTCGGGCCAGCGGCCGGCCAGCTTGGCCGCGGCGAGCTCCTTGTCGCCGTTGAGGTCCTCGGCGGCGATCCGGTCGCGCAGCGCCTCGAAGCCCTCCACGTGCTGGTGGAGCTTGCGCAGCACCATGAACGTGCCGTTGCGCGAGAACGGCGGTGGCGGCGCGACCGGCAGCATCCGGTCCTCGTCGCGGTAGCCGTGGATGAGCTCGCCGAGCGCGAGCGGGCGCTCGCGGCCGAAGCGGCGGCGCACGCCCTGGCCGGCGTCGTTGACACTCGGGGCGAGCTCGATCGCCGGCTGCGAGAGGCCGTCGGCGAACCCGAACGCCTCGCGCGAATCGCCGTTCATGCGCGCGTCCTGGGCGGCGCCGAGCTTGACGCCGGCGGCCCTCGCATCGCGCTTGAGCCGGTCGTGCTCGGCGTCGAGGCGCGCGCCGTCGCGCGCGTGCAGGATCACCAGCAGCTCGATCGCGCGCAGGTGGGCGTCCCAGGTGTCCGGCGCGCCCTTGCCGGCGTCGCCGAGCCGCTTCGCGCGCGCCGCCATTCCCTCCGCGAACTCGGGCGGGAACTGCGCGCGCAGCGCTGCCGGCACGCCGAGCGCCTCCAGCCCGCGGTGGCTGACCGCCACGTTGAGCGCGTGCCCGGGGCGCGGGTCCTCCCAGTCGCGCGCGGGGGTCACCTGCGGCCGCAGGCGTTCGAGCAGGAGCCGGCCCGCCTCGGCGTGCGCGATCCGCACCGGGACGTAGCGCGCGCACGGCAGCGTGCGCCCGTAGCCGTGCAGGACGTTGCCCTGGATGTCGCCGGCGTCGATGCCGGGCTGCAGCGCGGGCACCGTCACGGCAGGACGTCCCGGAAGCTCTCGCGGAAGCGCTCGAGCAGCTCGGGCGCGGTGACGTACTGGTTGGCGAGCGCGAAGTCGAGCACGCGGGCGCGCAGCTCAAGCGCGGCGCGCACCTGAGCCACGGTCGCGTCGTAATGCCAGTAGAACGCCCGCGTGCGCAGCTGGTGCTCGCGCATCCAGCCGGGGAAGCCGCCGTCGTCGCGCGGCGCGCCCGCGCACGCCTCCCACACGGGCCGCAGCCGCTCGTCGCGCAGCTGGCGCAGGTAGCCGCTCCAGCGCTCGGCGTCGACGACGGCGGTGAACAGGAGCAGCTCGCCGCGCACGTCGGGCGCGTCCTGCACCGGTCCCTCGAACGCCAGCCGGTCGATCACGACCAGCCGCGCGAAGTGGGTGCCGTCGATCGCCGCGAACGGGCTGTCGTCCAGCTCGCGGATGTAGGCGCGCAGCCGCTGCGCCTGACCGGCCCTGATCGCGAGCAGGATTGTCAGCGCGTAGACATCGGCGCTGATCGCTTTGTTGGCGTCTCCGGACCAGCCGGCGAACACCTCGCCGAGCGACGGGAGCCCGCCGCCCGGGTCGGGGAACGTCTCGGCGCGGGTGAGCACGCCGCGCCAGCGGGCCGCGAACGCGAACGGGTCGCCCTCGGCGCGGCGGGCCAGCGAGCGCATCGCCTGCGCGAGCTGCAGCGCGCCCCGCACATCGGTCGCCGTCGCCTGCGGGTAGGCGGAGAAGAAGTGGTCGGCCTCGTAGTCGTGGCGGCGGATGAAGTCCTTGAACGCCGTCGCCGGCAGCGCGCCGGGGAAGTTGTACGCGGACCCGAAGATGTCCTCCATGTCGCTCTTGATCACGTACGAGAAGGCGTCGATGTACTCGTCGAACCCGCCGTTGAAGTTCGACTCGAAGAACATGTACGTGTGCCCGAGCGGGCGGCGGCCGCCGCTGCCCGGGAGGTCGTCGAAGAGCGCCCAGCGGGCGAAGTGGATGAAGCCCAGCCGGCGCAGGTTGGCGACCTTGCGCGCGCGGAAGAAGAACAGGTAGCGGCGCGCCAGGAAGCCGAGCCGCAGCTTGAGGTAGCGCAGCCCCGGACGCAGCGGCCCGATGGCTGTGAGCGCCCTCGCCTGTCCGGTGACGTTGCCCGGCGACGCCTCCTCCCAGCGCCGAGGGCTGTGGTCGGTGACGGTCATTCGCTCCTCCTCGGCGTCGCTGTGGACCGTTTCACCTTGTGGAGGCGCGAACTTACAATCTCGCCATAGCGCGGGCAAACACAACGGAGCGCACGACCATCCGCCTGTGCGGCGAGTTCTCGGCCGTGGTCCGCGGCCGTGTGGTGACGGGCGACCTCGGCGGCCGCCAGGGCCGCGCCGTGTTCGCATCGCTCGTGCTCAGCCGGCCCCAGGGGCTCGCTCGCGACGCGCTGATCGACGTGCTGTGGCCGGCCGCGCCGCCGAAGTCGCCGGAGCGCGGACTGGACGTCGTCGTCTCGCGCCTGCGCGGCGCGCTCGGGCAGGACGTGGTCAGCGGCCGCTCGCAGCTGCGGCTGACGCTCGATCCCGACGCGGTGATCGACGTCGAGGTCGCGCGCCGCGCCGTGCGCGACGCGGAGGCGGCGCTGGCCGGCGGCGATGCCGAGGCCGCCCGCGAGGCGGCGCAGGACGGGCTCGAGGTGCTCACCGGACCGCTGCTGCCCGGGCTCGAGGGCCCGTGGGTCGATCACCACCGCGCCCGCCTGGCCGAGCTGCGCCCGCGGCTGCTGCGCGCGGCGGCGCGCGCCGGCCTGGCGCTGGGCGGCGACGCGCTCGATCAGGCGCTGACCGACGCGCGCGCGCTCGTCGCCGACAATCCGTTCAACGAGTCCGCGAGCGCGCTGCTGATGGAGGTGCAGGCCGCCGGCGGCAACGTGGCCGAGGCGCTGCAGACCTACGAGGAGCTGCGCGCGCGGCTGCTCGAGCACCTCGGCAACCCGCCCGCGAAGCCGATCGCCGAGCTGCACGCGCGCCTGCTGCGCCCCGCGGCGCCGCGCGCGCCCGCCGCGCCGCCCGAGCCGGCGGTGCCGCTGCCGGTCGCCGGCACGAGCTTCGTCGGCCGCGCCTCGCACCTCGACGCGCTGCGGCAGCGCTGGGGCGCGGTCGGCGGGCCGCGCTGGCCGCTCGTGTTCCTGGCCGGCGAGTCCGGGATCGGCAAGACGACGCTGGCCGCCCGCTTCGCAGAGGAGGTCGGCGGCGAGCGCGTGCTGTTCGGCCGCTGCGACGAGGATCCCGTCGTCCCCTACCAGCCGTTCGTGGAGGCGTTCCGCCACCCCGACGCGCTCGCCGGCACCAGCGACGACGAGGAGGTCATCGCGCTGGCGCCGCTGATGCCCCGGCTGCGCTCGCTCGCCCCCGCCGGGCCGCTCGGCGTCTCGCCGGAGATGCAGCGCTACCTGATGTTCGAGGCGGTCGCCGAGCGCCTGTGCCGCTGGTCGCGCGTGCGCCCGCTGCTGCTGATCCTCGACGACGTCCACTGGGCGGACCGGCCGACCGTGCGCCTGCTGCAGCACCTCGTGCGCGACCCGCGCGTGCTGCGGCTGATGGTGATCGCCACCTACCGCGTCGAGGAGGCCGGCGGCGAGCGGCCGCTGGCCGCCCTGGTCGCCGACCTGCGCCGCGCCCACACGCTCGACGTGCTGCGCGTGGAGGGCCTGAGCCGCGTCGATACCGACGCGCTGGTCACCGAGCGGCTGCAGGCCACCGCGCCCGACTTCGCGGGCGCGCTGTGGTCGCAGACCGACGGCAACCCGCTGTTCATCGAGGAGGCGCTGCGCTCGGTCGCCGATTCCGGGGCGGCGGCCGGCGACAGGCCGGTGACCGCGCACACGCTCGCCCGCATGGGCGTGCCCGACGGCGTCAAGTCGGTGATCGTGCGGCGGCTGGAGACGATGCCCGGCGAGGCCGCCGACGCGCTGCGCGCCGCGGCCGCGATCGGCCACGAGTTCGATCCGCGGCTCGTCGCCGGCGTGCGCGGCGTCCCCGTCGAGCGGACGCTCGACGCGCTCGAGCGCGCGCCCACTCGCGGCCTCGTCGGCGAGCTGGACCGCTACCGCTACGCGTTCAGCCACGGCATCGTGCGGATGGCGATCTACGAGGACATGACCCGGACGCGCCGGGCGGAGCTGCACCATCGCATCGGCGAGCTGCTCGAGGGCGGCCCGGAGCGCCCCGGGCAGGCCGCCGAGGTCGCGCTGCACTTCGCCCGCGCCGGCGACCTCGCGGACCCGCTGCGGATCGTCGAGCACGAGCGGCGCGCCGGCGAGGAGGCGGCGGCCTCGTTCGCCTATGAGGACGCGGCGGCGCACTACGAGCGCGCGGCGGGCGGGCTCGCCGGCCTCGGCGAGGCCTACGAGCGCGAGCGCTGCACGCTCCTGCTCGCCTGGGCCCGCTGCCTCGCTCGCGCCGGGCTCTCCGATCAGGCGCGGGCGAAGTTCCACGAGGCGGCCGCCAGCGCGGCCGCGCGCGGCGACCCGGAGCAGCTCGCCGCCGCCGCGCTCGGCCTCGGGCAGCGCTACTGGGAGGCGAGCGTCGACGCGCTGCGCGACGGCGGCTACCGCGCACGGCTCGACGAGGCGCTCGAGCTGCTGCCCGCACAGGACGGCCGCGCCCGCGCGCGGCTGCTGGCCCGGCTGGCCGAGCACCTGGCGTTCCTCCCGCGCGAGGTCGACCATGCCGCCGAGGTGAGCGCCGAGGCGCTCGCGATGGCGCGGCGGGTCGGCGATGAGAGCACGCTCGTGACGGCGCTGATGGCGCGCCACGCGACGCGCCTGCACGTCGCCCACACCGAGGAGCGGCTGCGCCTGATGGACGAGGTCGTGCAACTGCGAGCCGGGCGGCCGGAGCTGTCGGCCGAGGCGCGCATGTGGCGGATCTACGACCTTTGCGAGCTCGGCGAGATGGACGCCGCGCGCAGCGAGCAGCAGCGGCTGAGCGGACTCGCGCGCGAGCTGCACCAGCCGCTCCTGCGACACGTCGCGCTCGGCTGGGAGAGCGTGTTCACCGAGCTCGCGGGCGACGTCGAGGCGACCGAGCGCCTGGCCGAGGAGTTCTTCCGGGCCGGCGAGCGCGCGCAGGCCTACGACGCGCGCAGCACGCACGCGGCGAAGCTGTTCGCGATCTACCGCTGGCGGGGGCGGCTCGGCGACCTGCGCGAGGAGATCGAGGCGCTCGCCTCCGGCGTGATCGCGGTCCCCGCCTGGCGCGCGGCGCTGGCGCTGCAGCAGGTCGTGTGCGGGAATCGCGAAGAGGGCCATGCGGGCGCCCGCGCGCTCGTCGCGCGCCTGCCGCGGATCCCGCGTGACTTCTTCTGGCTGAGCGCGATCACCGTGCTCGCCGAGGCCGTCGCGTTGTGCGAGGACGGCGAGTCCGCGGCGCCGCTCTACGACGCGCTGGCGCCGTTCGCCTCCCGCCACACGACGCACTCCTTCGGCGCCTCGTGGGGCTCGGTGCAGCGGCCGCTCGGCCTGCTCGCCGCCACGCTCGGCCGCCGCGGCGACGCCGAGGCGCACCTGCGCGCCGCGCTCGCCGCCAACCGGGCGATCGACGCGCCGATGCTCGTCGCGGTCACCGAGTGCGACCTCGGCGAGCTGCTCGGCGCCCGCGAGCTTGGCGCGTCCGCCGTGCGCACCGCGCGGCGGCTCGGTCTCACGGTGCTGGCCGAACGGGCCGCGCGACTCGCTCAATTATCGCCGCCGAACGCCTCGTAGGCCGCGGCCAGCACGGCGGCCGGCACCGGGTCGACGCGTTCGAGCAGGGCGCGCAGCTCGGTGACCAGCTCGTCGTCGTCGTGCGCGCCCGTCTGACCATCGCGCTCATGCGATTCCGGCACGCCGGGAAGAACCGGCGAGTTACGCCGGTGATACCGCTACGACCCGAAGTCGGTCGAATACGTCACCCCGGCCCTACCGCCGGGCGTGCCGGCCGCGACCCCGATGCCGATCACGTGGAAGCGGCGCTCGAGGATGTTGTGGCGGTGGCCGTGGCTGTGCATCCACGCGGCGACGATCGCGCGCGGCGTGGCTCCGGCTCCGCTGGCGAAGGCGAGGTTCTCGCCGACGGTGTAGGTGCGCCGGTGGCGGCCCCAGCCGGTGCGCGCGATGCGGGCGCCGAAGTCGCCGTGGGCGAAGTACCCGCGGGCGACCATGTCCTCGGTGTGCTGCTGGGCCGCGCGCGTGAGCTTGACGCTCGGGCGCAGCGCGCGGACGCCGTGGGCCGAGCGCTCGGCGTTGAGCAGGCACAGCGTCGCGGTGCGCGACGCCACCGGGCCGATCGCCTCGAGCACCCCATCGGCGCCCTCGCAAGATGTCGCGGCCGCTGCGCTCGCGGGAGCGAGTACAGCGATGACGGCGCAGGACAGCATGGCGACGAAACGACGCATGACAGGACCCCTTCTCGGATGTTGCGGGTGACGAGCCCGCCGCATTGACCTCGTACATCTGTCGGCCGATCCGGGGCGCGGCTTTAGGGGTTCGAATACGCTGGACTGCGTTGCCGACCGTCCAGGGCCTCGAGTTCGCCTACGCGCTCTATCCGCTTCCGCCGGGCCGGCTCCCGTTCGGGCGCTGGCGCTGGGAGCTCTGGCACGGCTCCAACCTCGTCGCGTCCGGCTGGCGGCTCGCCCGGCCGGATGCCGGGCGAGCCCTGCGCCAGCGCGCCGCGGAGTTCGGCTACCGGCTGTTCGGCCTCCCCATGCCGGACGAGCGCGTGCCGCGCGGCGACCTCCAGCCGGGCACCACGGAGCGGCTCGCGATCGGCTCGATCACGTGCCTGCTGGTGCCGCGCGCGCTGGAGCGACCGGCCGTGGTCAGCTAGTGGCGCATGCCGCGGCGCAGCTCGCGCTTCTCGGCGCGTGAGAGCCTGCGGCCGCGCTTGACGTCCGAGCCGCCCATGATCGAGATCAGCTTCAGCCGCAGCGTCGGCCCGCCCGGATCGGGGCGCTCGTTGCCGATGTCGGCGTCGTTGCCGCCCATCAGCGCGAAGTTCGAGATCTCGACGTTCAGCCCCTCGGGGACGCGGATGCTGGCCCCGCCCATCAGCGAGAAGACGGTCACGGTGACGACGTCGTCGGCGAACTCGGCGTCGTTGAAGTCCAGGTCCGAGCCGCCCATGACGTTGATCACGTTCAGGTTCGCGCCGACGCGCCAGCGGCCCTTGCGGTCGTGCCCGCTCATCACCGCGACCAGCCAGCGGGTCCCGTCCTCGCCGCGGCGCACCGGCACGCGCGCTCCGCGCGGCCGGTCGTGCGGCACCATCACGTCGGCGACAAGCGCCTCCAGCTCGCGCTGCGTACGCGTCGCGTAGACCACGCCCAGGCGCTCCTCGAGCTCGTCCACGTCCAGCCGCCCCTCCCCCGCCGCGCGGCGCAGGAGCTCGGCGGTCTGCTCGCGGTCGGCGTCGGACGCGCGCAGCGCGGGGAGCGGATCGTCGGCCACTCCTGCAGGGTACGGTGCCGGGACCGATGGGATCCATCACGCTGCATCAGGGCGACATCACCACCGACGCGGAGGCGGACGCGATCGTCAACGCGGCGAACTCGAGCCTGCTCGGCGGCGGCGGCGTCGACGGGGCGATCCATCGCGCGGCGGGCCCCGAGCTGCTGGCCGAGTGCCGCACGCTCGGCGGCTGCGACACGGGCGACGCGAAGATCACCCGCGCCGGGCGGCTGCCGGTCAGCCACGTGATCCACGCCGTCGGCCCGGTCTGGCGCGGCGGCTCCGCAGGCGAGCCGGAGGCGCTGGCCTCCTGCCACCGGCGGGCGATCGAGCTGGCCGCCGAGGCGGGCGCCGCCCGCGTCGCGCTGCCGGCGATCTCCACCGGCGTCTACGGCTATCCGCTCGAGCTCGCCGCGCGCGTCGCGGTCGACGCGACGCGGGATGCGCTGGAGGCGCACCCCTCGGTGCTCGAAGCGCGCTTCTGGCTGTTCGGCGCGCCGGCGTATGCCGCCTTCGAGGCGGCGCTGTCGTGAACGGCGCCGAGGCGGTCCTGCGCACGCTGGCCGCGAGCGGTCTGCGCGCGTGCTTCGCGAACCCGGGCACGTCGGAGATGCACCTCGTCTCCGCGCTCGAGCGGGTCGGCGACGTGCGCGGCGTGCTGACCCTGTTCGAGGGCGTGGCGTCCGGCGCGGCCGACGGCTACGGGCGGATCGCCGACGCCCCGGCGGCGACGCTGCTGCACCTCGGGCCGGGGCTGGGGAACGCGTTCGCGAACCTCCACAACGCCTACAAGGCGCGCACGCCGATCGTCAACCTGGTCGGCGACCACGCCGTCATGCACCTGCCGCTGGGCGCGCCGCTGGCGACCGACATCGAGTCGGTGGCGCGGCCGGCCTCGCACTGGCTGCGGACCACGCGCAGCGCGCGCACGGCGCCCTCCGATGCGGCGCTGGCCGCGCGCGCCGGCGGCGTGGCGACGCTGATCCTGCCCGCCGACGCGGGATGGGGCGAATCGCCCGGCCCCGCGCCGCCGCTGCCGCCGGCGCTCGCGCCGCGCGCGCCCGAAGAGGCCGTCGCGCAGGCCGCGCGCGCGTTGCGCTCCGGCGCGCCGTGCGCGCTGCTGCTCGGCAGCTCGGTCACGCGTGAGCCAGGCCTGCGGGCGGCGGCGCGGATCGCCGCCGCGACCGGTGCGCGCCTGATCCGCGACACGTTTCCCGCGCGGCTGGCGCGCGGAGGCTCGCGACCGCGGCCCGAGCCGCTCCCGTACCTGACCGAGCTCGCGGTCGAGACGCTTGCCGGTCTCTCGCACCTCATCCTGGCCGGCACGCAGCCGCCGGTCGGCTTCTTCGCCTACCCGGACAAGCCCAGCCGGCTCTGGGACCCTGAGACCGACGTGATCGGGCTCGCGACGGCCGAGGAGGACGCGCTGGCCGCGCTGGAGGCGCTCGCGGACGCGGTCGGCGCTCCGGCCGAGGCGCCGGCGCCGCAGGCCGTCGCGCGGCCGCAGGTGCCGGACGGGCCGATCGACGTCGCGAGCTTCGCCGCCGTGATCGGCGCGGTGCTGCCGGAGGGCGCGATCGTCGTCGATGAGGCGGTCACCGGGTCCTTCATGCTTCCCGGCGCGACGGCCGGCGCGCCCGAGCATGACTGGCTGTTCCTCACCGGCGGCTCGATCGGGTGGGCGCTCCCGGTCGCGACCGGCGCCGCGGTCGCCGCCCCGGACCGCCCGGTGCTGTGCCTGGAGGGCGACGGCTCGGCGATGTACACGATCCAGGCGCTGTGGACGCAGGCGCGCGAAGGGCTCGACGTGACGACCGTGATACTTGCGAACCGCAGCTACGCGATCCTTCAGTTCGAGATGGCCCGCGTCGGCGCCGACGGCGGCGAGGCGGTGCGCGACCTGCTGGAGATCGGGCGGCCCGACCTGGACTTCGTCGCGCTGGCGCAGTCGCTGGGCGTGCCGGGACGGCGCGTCGAGGACGCTCCCGCGCTGGCCGCCGCGATCCGTGAGGCGGTCGCCGAGCCCGGCCCGCACCTGATCGAGGCTGTGCTCTGACCGCGTTGTGCGATACACCTGGTGATGGATGAGCACGATTCGGATCCACGACGAGCAGGACCTGCTCGACCGGGCCAAGCGCGGCGACGAGAGCGCGTACCGCAGGCTGATCGAGCCGCACCGCTCCGAGCTGCACGCGCACTGCTATCGGATGCTCGGCTCGGTGCACGACGCCGAGGACGCGCTGCAGGACGCGATGCTGCGCGTGTGGCGGTTCCTCCCGCGCTTCGAGGGCCGCAGCTCGCTGCGGTCGTGGCTGTACAAGATCGCCACCAACGCGTGCCTGGACGCGATCCAGAAGCGGCCCAAGCGCGTGCTCCCGGTCGACTACATGTCGGCCACCGACGGCTCGACGCCGCCGGGCGAGCCGGTCGTAGAGTCGGTCTGGATCGAGCCGTATCCGGACGAGCAGGTTCCGGACGGCTTCGCCTCGCCCGACGCGCGCTACGAGCGGCGCGAGGGCGTCGAGCTCGCGTTCATCGCCGCGCTCCAGCACCTGCCGGCCACGCAGCGCGCGGTCCTGATCCTGCGCGAGGTGCTCGGCTTCTCCGCCGCCGAGGTGTCGGATTCGCTGGAGACGACCGTCGCGTCGGTCAACAGCGCGCTGCAGCGGGCGCGCAAGGCCGTCGACGAGAAGCTGCCCGAGCAGTCCCAGCAGGCGACGCTGCGGTCGCTGGGCGACGAGAAGCTGCGCGATCTCGTGGCCAAGTACGTGGACGCGTGGGAGCGCAACGACGTCGAGACCGTCGTGTCGATGCTTGCCGAGGACGCCGCGATCACGATGCCGCCGCTGGCCACGTGGTACAGCGGCAAGGGCGGGATCGGGACCTGGCTCCGGCTCTCGCCGATGTCCGGCCAGTTCAAGTGGAGGCACGTGCTCACGCACGCGAACGGCCAGCCGGCGTTCGCCGCCTACCACTGGGACGAGGCCGAGCAGGCGTACACGCCGTTCTCGCTCGGCGTCATGTCGCTGCGCGGCGACGAGGTGCTCGAGGTCGACTACTTCATCGTGCGCACGATCGAGGTGCCGGATCCGAAGGACTTCGAGCGCTGGCCCGACCAGGCGACCGACGCCGGCCGCCTGAACGCGTTCTACGAGCGCTTCGGGCTGCCGGCGAAGATCACGGATTGAAGCGGGAGCGCTCGAGCAGCACCCAGCGCAGCGGGACGGCGTTCGGGGTGCGGATCGCGCGCTCGAGCGTGACGTGGACCGCGCGGGGCTCGAGCTCGAGCTCCGCCGCGCCGGTCAGCTGCAGCGTGTCGCCGGTGTCCCAGTCGAGGAACAGCAGGCCGATGCGGGGGTTGGCGAGCAGGTTGCCGAGCGTCCCGTACATGTGGTTGCCCGGGTAGTCGGGGAACGTCAGCCGGTCGCCGGCGACGGTGACGAAGCCGGGCGAGCCGCCGCGGTGCGACGCGTCCGCGCCGCCGTGGGCCGCGGTCGCGACGAAGAACGTGTCGGCGGCGGCGATCAGCTCGCGGTCGGCGCCCGCGAGCTTGGCGGCGTGCCGCGGCGGCCGCGGCCGCTCCTGGCTGAGCCCCACGATCTCGCGCCGCTGGATGTACTTGGGGCAGTTGCCGTAGACCTGCTCGGCGCGCACCGCAAAGCCGGTCGCGGTCGGCGTCGCGTCGCCGTTGACGCGGATCCGCCGGCGCGTCGCGGGTTCGAGCGCGAGCAGTCCGACCGGGCCTGCGAAGCGCGCGCCGGTCGCGACGTGCACGGTGTGCTCCTCCGGCGTCGAGATGAAGCCCGGCGGCCCGTGCACGACGTCGGCGCGCACGTCGGCGCCGTCGAGCGAGGCGACGATCAGCATCGGCTGGTCGGCGAGGAACTCCTGGGCGGCATACGGGAGCTCGTCCTGCATTCCGCGCATCAGCCTCGCCGCGATCTCGCCGCCGCCCGCGCGCCGCTGGACCTCGAGCTCTCCGGCGTGGTAGCCCATCTAACTCCCTTGTTCGTTGACACAGGTTAGGCTACCTAACCTGTCAACGCCGTCGAGCCGGTTAAGATGTCGGCCATGTCCGATCCGCGCCCGCTGACCGGCGAGCCGCTCGCCGTCGACCTGCTCAACACCGCGTGGGTGGACGGCGGCGTGCGCCACGACCTGCTCGACCTGGACGGCGGCCTTGCGGCATGGGGGCATGCGGGGGCCGATGCCGAGGCGTTGCGCGTCGCGCGCGACGCGATCCGGGCCGCGCTGGGCGGCGAGGCGGCGCCCGTGAACGCCGTGCTCGACCACGGGCGGGTGGCGCTGCGGCTCGGCGCGGACGGAGCGGTCGAGCGGAGCGTCGAGGTCGACGGCGAGCGCTGGCGGCTGCCGTGGCTGGCCGCGCAGAACCTGCTCGAGCTCGACCGCGAGCGGATCCGCGCGTGCGCCGGCCCTGACTGCGTGCTGCACTTCTACGACACCTCGCGCGCGGGCCGGCGGATGTGGTGCTCGATGGCGGGCTGCGGCAACCGCGCGAAGGCGCGCCGCCACTACGAGCGTTCTACGCTGCGCGGGTGACCGCGATCAAGGCCCTCGTCACCGGCGGCTCGTCGGGCATCGGCCGTGCGACCGCCGAGCTGCTGCTCGAGCGCGGCGCCCGCGTCTGGGTGCTCGACCGGACGGCGGACGTGCCGGACGGCGCGGTGGCGCTCGTCGGCGACGTCGGCGACGACGCGTCGGTGCGCGCGGCGGTCGGCTCGCTCGACGGGCTCGACGTGCTCGTCAACAACGCGGGGATCGGCGCCCAGGGCGGCGTCGAGGCCAACGACGACGACGAGTGGCACCGCGTGTTCGACGTCAACGTCGTCGGCCTGGCCCGGGTCACGCGCGCGGCGCTGCCGCTCCTGCGCGCGTCCTCGGCCGGCGCGATCGTCAACACCTGCTCGGTCGCCGCGGTCGTCGGGCTCCCGAACCGGGCGCTGTACTCCGCCACCAAGGGCGCGGTCTACTCGCTCACGCTGGCGCTGGCGACGGACCTGCTCGCCGACGGCATCCGGGTCAACTGCGTCACGCCGGGCACGGTCGACACGCCGTGGGTCGGCCGGCTGCTCGACGCGGCCGCCGACCCCGCGGCCGAGCGCGCCGCGCTCAACGCCCGCCAACCGACGGGCCGGCTGGTCACCCCGCGCGAGGTCGCCGAGGCGATCGTGTATCTCGCGACCGCGAGCGCCACCACGGGCACGGCGCTGGGAGTCGACGGCGGAATGCAGACGCTCCGCCCGCGCCGTTAGAACAGCCCGCGCTCCCGGAGGTCGCGGATCACCGCGCGCCGCTTGAACGCGCTCGCGCCGGCCAGCCGGTCCAGCCCGATCCGCCGCTCGCGCGACTCGGCCTTCACGGAGGCGAGCTCGGCGCGCAGCTCGGTGGCGTCGCCGCGGGCGGCGTCGAGTGCCGCGCGCAGCTCGATCGCGTCCGCGCGCGCGGCGTCGAGCCGGCCGCGCAGCTCGCCGGCGTCGTCGCGCGAGGCGTCGAGTGCAGTGCGCAGCGCGAGCAGCTCGGCGGACGCCTGCTCGCTGTGGTCGGACACGAGCACGGGGTTGCGGCGTGACTCCCCGCGCGGCGCCAGCGCGGCGCGCAGCTCGTCCGTCGAGACGTGCGGTTCGTTCTCGCTCATGCCGCTCGTTTCGCGCCGCGGCCGGCAACTCCTACCCCAACGTGAACTTCACGAGATCGGCCATCGTGAAGTCGCCCGCCTCGGCGCCCGGAAGCTCCGGCGTCCACGTGGGACGCCGGCGGATGTAGGACAGCGGATCGCGCTGCAACAACCCGACCAGGACCTCGGCGACGATCTGGCCGCCGACCGCGCCCAGCGACTCTCCCCCGCCCACCTCGGCCTCGCGCAGCAGGTAGTACCAGAGCGGCGTCGCGGCCCTGAGCTTGGCCTTGCCGGCGGAAGCCGCCGAGGTGCTCGAACGGGCCGGGCTTGTCGGCGTCCGCGAAGATCGGGATGCCGACGATGTCGCCGTTGAGGTCGTACTGCGCGCGGACCATGCTGTGCCCGAAGCGGTATGCGGCTCGTCCGGCTCAGCGCGCTGCTGCGCGCGCGGCCCGGCTCGGCGCACAGGCTCACCGCGCGCGTCTCTATCCTCGGCGCCGCGCGCACGCTGCGGCTCACCGTGACGGGATGCGGGTGAGCGGGAGCACGAGCAGTGCGGCTGCGGCCATCACACCGAAGCCGGCGGCCGGAGTGTCGACCGCCGCCTGAACGGCCAGCGCGACGACGATCCCACCGGCGTTCCCCGCCATCCACACCAGCGCCGTGGCGCTCCCTCCGGCAACGCCGGCGCGGCGATCGGTGAGCTCGAGGATGACCGGCAGGCTGGCGAGCAGCATCACGCCCATCGGCATGATCGCCAGCCACCGGGCGCCGGGAGCCGCCGCGAGCAGGATGCAGCCGGCGGCCGCGACGAGCGCGGCGAGGCGCAGGAAGCGCAGCTCGACGCGGCGGCGGGCGACCGGCGCGCCGAGCATCGCCGCGCCGATCACGCCGGCGACCACCATCGCCGCGAGCAGCCAGCCGGCCTCCGTGTCCGATACGCCGGCAGGCTCGAGCAGCGCCTGCAGCCACGTGGTGAGCGAGACGAAGATCCCGAAGCCGAGGAACGCGACGCCGGTCACCCGGCGGATCAGCCGGTCCTGCCAGACGCCGCGGAGCTCCTCGCGCACGACCGCGACCGCCGGCCCGCCGCCGCGCGGGCGGCCGCGCAGGGCAAGCGTCAGCGCGGCCGCCGCGGCGATGGCCGCGATCGCGTCGACCAGCAGCAGCGTCGTGAAGCTGTCGGCGCCGGCCAGCGCCGGCCCGAGCGGCAGCGCGATCGCCGCGCCGGCGAAGATGCCGGCCGTGCCGAGCGAGATGCCGCGCGGCCGCAACGGCGGCGGCAGCGACCCGGCGACGACCTTCGTGACCGCGTTGAGCACCAGCGGCTGGGCGATCGCGACGAGCAGCTGGCCGGCCATCGCGGCCGCGAAGCTGTCGCTGCCGAGCCGCACCGCGCCGCCGAGCGCAGTGAGCCACGCGCCGGCCAGCAGCGCCGGGCGGAAGTGCCGGTCCAGCGCCACGCCCGCCGGGATCGCGAGCACCACGTAGAGCAGCGGGAAGATCTGCGAGAGCCAGCCGATCGCCTCCTCGGAGACCCCGTAGTGGCGCGCGGCGTCGGTCGTGACCGGCGCGTAGGTCAGCCACAGCAGCTGATTGGCGGCCGCGACGGCCCCGTAGGCGGCGACGGCACCCCAGCGCGCGACCTGCGTCTGCACGATGCGATTGTGAGCCCTGCGACGCCGCTATGCGAGCGCCACCGGGCGGACCGGCGAGCCGGTCCCGCCACGCAGCTTGAGCGGCAGGCAGACGAACGCGAACTCGCGCACGCCGTCGGCCGCGAGCTCTTCGAGGTAGAGCGACTCGATGATGTGGATGCCGCGCTGCACGATCAGGATCACGTGGCCGGGGAGCGAGCCCAGCTCCGGGTCGTGGCCGTCCGGCAGGTCCCAGGTGAGGTTGTCGGCGCCGACGGCGCGTGGTTGGCGCTCGGCCAGCCAGCGCGACGCGTCGCCGCCGACCCCGCCGGCCGCCTCGTAAGCCGCGCGGTCGCCCCACTGGGCGCCGGAGCCGAGCCGCACGAGCACGACGTCGCCGGGCTCGATCTCCAGCCCGCGGGCGGCGAGCGCGAGCTCGTCCGCACTCACCTCGTGGCCGGGCGCGAGCCGCTCGACGCCCAGCGCGCCGGCGACGTCGAGCAGCACGCCGCGGGCGATCAGCGGCGCGACCGTGTCGATCCCGAGCGCGGTGAAGCCCTTCGAGGTCTGCACGCGCGCGTCGACGGCCACTCCGCCATGCATGCGCCCGCCGTAGGCCTGGTGGCAGAGCGCATCGATGTGGGTCCCCGAGTGCTCGGTCATCACCAGCAGCGCCGACGCGCTCGTGCGCTCCTCTCCGGTGTCGCGCTCGTGGCGGCGGTGGAGGTTGATCAGGACGCCGGGCTCGTGCGCCGGGTAGACGGGAGCGCCGGCGTAGCGCGGCTGCTCCAGGTCGTAGGCGCGCGCCGCGCGCAGCGCGCGGGCGAGCTCGCTGGCCACGGGCGGGGTTCTAACAGACCGGCTTCAGGCGCGCACGCGAGCGGCCGATGATCCTGACCAATGGACACGCGCACGCTCCGTTTCGTCATCGTCGGCGTCGTCGTCGCCCTCGGGATCGGCGCCAAGCTCACGGCCGGCTCCGGAGGCGACAAGGCCGAGGCCAACCAGCACGAGCTCACGCCGGCGGTCCGCGCCGCCGGACTCACGTTCGACGCGAGCGTCAGCGCCGGCGATCAGCAGTGGATCCTGGCCGCGATCGCCAAGGCGCGGCCGGAGGCCCAGCAGCTGATCGACGCGGTCGACGGCCTGGTCACGATCGGCGTCGTCAACGAGCCGGGCGCGCCGTACGTCGGCGTAACCCAAGAGGGCACCGACGCCATGCTGCTCAACATCGCCTACCTCGACGGCGAGCGCAAGCAGGACCGCGCGACCACCGTCCTGCACGAGCTCGGGCACGTGATCGACTTCGAGCTGGTCCCGACCGCCCAGATGCGGGAGCTCGCCGGGCAGGTGCCCTCGACGGGCGGCTGCCTGACCGCCGAGAGCGGCGACTGCACGGCGCCCGAGGAGCGCTTCGCCGACACGTTCGCCAAGTGGGCGCTGCGCGGCGAGGTCTCCGTGCTCGGCGCCGGCTACGCCGTGATGTCGCCGGCCTCGCTGGAGTCCTGGGGCACGCCGCTGGGCGTGCTTGCCGCGCAGCAGCGCTCGGCTACTTCTTGACGCGCACCTTCTTGGTGACCGTCATCGTCTCGCCGCCCTGCGTGAGGCGGACTTTCGCGGTGTAAGAGCCTGGGCGGAGCGCGCGGGTGGTGCTCAGCAGCACGTTGACGGTCTTGCCCGGCAGGATGCGCACCGAGTCGAGGTCGCGCCGGCGCGTGCCGAGCGCGCTCTTCAGGCTCACGCTGCCGGTGACCGGCTGAACCGTGTTGCCGGTGTTCTTGACCGGCAGGACGACGGCCGCCTGCTTGCCGCTCCCGGTCACCTTCGGCTTGCCCGCCTTGAGGCCGAGCTGCGGCGCGGCCGGGTTCAGGCGCAGGCTGCCGATCAGCCGGTAGCCGACGACGACTCCGTCCTGCTTCTCGGCGGTGTCCGGCAGGCCGATCACCTCGATGCCGCCGTAGAGCGACGTGGCGGTGCGCGAGCTCACGGTGACGCTCTTCTCGGCGCCGGCGGCGAGCGCGAAGCTCGTGTCGCTGAGCTCGATCGACGACAGCGTCTTGCGGCGGTTGACGCTCACCGCGCCGCTCCTGGACTGGATCCACGGGCGAGCGGCAACGGTGACGTCGACCCGCTTGGCGCTGTGATTGGCGACGACGAGAGTCCCGACCGTGCCGGCGGCCGCCGGCTTCTCGATCAGCACCGGCTTGAGCACGAGGCCGCCCGCGGCCACGCGGGCCCGCGACGGCGCGCCGTCGGCCCGCGCGATCACCGCCCCGCCCGCGACCGCCGCCACCACCACGACACCGGCGAACGCTCGCCGCCCGACCATCGACATCTGAGAAGACCCCCTGTTCACGCCACCAGTCCTAGCAGGAGAAAACCCGCGCAGGACATGATCGATGCGCAAGAGGTCTGACACCTTTAGGCCGGCCGTAGGCCCCGGCACGCGAGATGCGGCGCGGGGCCTACTGGTGTCCGACCGGTTACGGCGCAGTGGTGCTCAGCGTGAACGTCAGCGTCTTGGAGTACGCCCCCGTCCGCAGCGCGTCGTTGGCCCCGATGTCCTGCTTGAAGCCGATCACGAACGAGTCGTTGGACACCGGCGCGCTCCACGTCCGCGGCACGCCCAGAACCTCCAGCGGCTGCGGCAGCGCGAACGCGCCGTTGGTCAGGTGACCGGGGTCGCTGACGCTCAGCGTCGCATCCCCCGCCGTCGACGTCACGCTCGCCGTCGTCGACGCCTCGTACGTGTGCGCGACGCCCGCCGTGAACGCGCCGAAGCTCGCGGCCGGGCCGAGCGTCAGCGACAGCGTCGCCGGGACCGTGCCGCCGACCGTCCCGTCGTGGATGTCGGCCGGGATCAGGTCGACGTTGTAGACCCGTGACGAGGAGCCGTCGGCGGCGGTGACGGTCACCTTGGCGGTCCCCGGCAGCGATGCCGGGAGCGCGACCGAGACGGTCTCGCCGTCAGCCGGCGTGCCGACGATCTGCGGCGTGGCGTTGTACTGGACCGGGATCGGGCCGTACTGCGTGACCGCGGGATCGAAGCCCGGCACCGAGCGCCCCGCGACCTTGAGGTCGACCAGCGCCGGATCGAGCCCTTCGCCGACGGCCTCCAGCTCGGTGATCTGGAAGAAGCCGGCGTTGGTGCCCGGCGACGGGCTCGTCATCTCGACCCGCAGCTGCGTGGTGTTGACCGGGTCGAACGCGAGCGTCGACGGCTGGTTGGTCGCCGCCGCCTGCGTCACGACCAGGTTGCTCACCGGCTTCCAGGCGCCGCCGTCCCAGTACGTGACCGTGAACGCCGACGGGAACGCGCGGATCGCGTTGCCGGTAGGCGTCACCGTGAAGTACGGCCGCAGCGCGCCGACCGTCTGCGCGGTCGGCCACGACACCGACACCCACTCGCTCGCGTGCGCCTTCTGGACGTTCGCCAGCAGCGCGGTCGCGGCCTTGTTGTAGGCGCTCGACCAGCCGCCGGTCGTGGTCGTGCCGTCGAGCATCGCCGACGGGATCGTCGTCGCCCCGCCCGAGAAGCTCGCGTCGGCGCTGCCGCCGCGGCGGGCGAGGTTGACGTCGTGGGTGACGACATCGGTGACCGTCACGGTCGCCGTCGCGCCGGAGACCGACCCGTGCACCGTGAAGCGGCCCCAGTGCGACGTGTCGACCGCGTCCCACGTGATCGGGACGTCGCGCGTCGTGCCGTCGCTGAACAGGAGGCGCACGGTGGCGGGCAACGTCGGCTTGGTGCCGACCGGCACCTCGGCGCTGACCGGCTCGACCTGCGAGAGCGTGTAGCCGGTCACGTACGCGCGCGCGCCGTCGGAGCCCTGCACCGTCGTCGTCCCCGCGGCGACCGTGGCCGGCGGGTTCGTCCAGGTGACGGCCTTCGCAGCGCCGCCGTTGGCGAGGTCGCGGACGCTGGACGGCAGCGACAGCGCGGAGCCGGCGGCCTGCCGGATGTAGACCGGCTCCAGCCCGCCCTGCCCCGCGTAGATCGTCGTCGTCTGCGGCAGCAGGCCGGGCGACGTCACGGTGACCGTGATCGGGCCCTCGGTCGTCGTCGACTGGATCATGGCCAGCGCCTTGCCGTTGAAGGCCGAGCGCGTGTTCGCCTTGTAGTTCTCCGCGCTCTCCTCCTGGCCGTTGTCGAGCCCGACGAGCTCGCCGCCGGTGACGTTGAACGTGAGCTTGTTGTTGGCCGACGGGACCATCACGCCGTCCTTGTCGACCACGTCGACGGTCACGAACGCGAGCGCGTGCCCGTCGGCCTTGATGACCTGCTTGTCGGGCGAGAGCTTGACCGTGTCGGGCTGGCCGGCGGTGTCGACCTCGTCGCGCGCGACCTCGGCGCCGTCCCTGCGTGCGACGGCGACGAGCTTGCCGGGGGCGAACGGGACGTGCCAGGTCAGGTGCAGCTTGCCGGAGCTGCCGTTCGGGCTCTGGTAGCTGCCCGGACACGTGCCGGTGGTGAACGTCTTGTCGTCACCGGAGCACTCGGTCGTCTCCAGGTACTCGCGCCCGTCGGTCGTGAACTTGTGGTCGAAGTGCTGGACGCCGAGCGACTGGCCGTTGAGGAACAGCTCGACGGTGTCGACGTTCGCGTACGCCCACACCTGGACGTCCTGGCCCGGCTTGTAGTCGGTCCAGTTCATCGGCAGCAGGTGGACCATCGGGTCCTTGGTCCACTGGCTCTTGAACAGGTAGTACATGTCCTTCGGGAAGCCGGCGGTGTCGACGGCGCCGAAGAACGAGGACTTGACCGGGAACACGTTGTACGGCGTCGGCTCGCCGATGTAGTCGATGCCCGACCAGATGAACTGGCCGAGAAAGTATTTGCGGTCGCGGTCCTTCTTGTGGCCGTACTCGCCGCTCATCGTCCACGACGCGAGGTTGTTGTCGTAGGAGGAGACGCCGCGCTTGCCGGGCGTGTAGTTCTCGCCCGTGTTGAGCCAGTCCGGGTCCTGATAGACGCCGCGCGTCGAGGTCTCGCTCGACGATTCCGACTCGAAGAGGAACTTCGTCGGGAACGTGTCGTGCAGCCCGTCGACCGACTTGGCGGTGTTGTAGTTGAGCCCGAGCCCGTCGAGCAGCCCGAGGATCTGGCCGTTGGTCGAGGTCGGGGACGGCACCGAGCGGTACTGGTCGGAGCCCCACACCACCGGGCGGGTCGAGTCCACCGACTTGATGTCGTCGATCAGCGTGCTTGCGAGCGCCGGCGTGCCGCCGCGGATCTCGTTGCCGATCGACCACATGATCACCGACGGGTTGTTGCGCGCGGCCAGGACCATCTCCTTGGCGTCGGCGTCGCTGTTGGCGTCGAAGAAGCGCGCGTAGTCGTACGTCACCTTCTGCTGGCGCCAGACGTCGAACGCCTCGACCATCATCACGATGCCGAGCTCCTCGCAGACCTCGAGCATCTCCGGCGACGGCGGGTTGTGCGACGTCCGGAACGCGTTGACGCCCATCAACTTCATGATCCGCATCTGCCGCAGCAGCGCGTCCTTGTTGATCGCCGAGCCGATCGCGCCCATGTCGTGGTGCAGGTCGACGCCCTTGACCTTCGTCCACTGGCCGTTGAGATAGAGGCCCTCGTTCGGGTCGATCCGGAACCAGCGCGCGCCGAACTTGGTGGTGGCGGAGTCGACGACGTCGCCGCCGACGCGCAGCTCGGTCGTCAGCGTGTAGAGGTACGGGTCGTCGATCGACCACAGGTGCGGGTTGTCGATGCGCAGGTCGGCGCCGGTCTGCGTGGCGGCGACGACGGTGCCGGCCGCGTCCTTGACCGTCTGGCTGATCCCGACGTCCTGGTTGGCCGGGTTGGCGATGGTGGTCGCCACGTGGACGGTCGCGAAGCCCTGGGCGTTCGTCGTCTCGAGGTTCGGCGTGGTGACGAACACGCCGTGGCGGGCGATGTGGACCTGGTCCTGGACGAGCAGGTGCACGTGCCGGTAGATGCCGCTGCCGGAGTACCAGCGGCTCGACGGCTGCTTGTGGCGGACCTGGACGGCGAGCACGTTCGGCGAGCCGTCGGTCTTCGGGTTCGGGAGGTCGACCTCGAAGCCGGTGTACCCGTAGGGGTGCGCGCCGACCTGGACGCCGTTGAAGTAGATGACCGAGTCCATGTAGACGCCGTCGAAGTCGACGGCGACGCGCTTACCGGCGGCGCTGGCGGGCAGCGTGAACGTCTTGCGATACCAGCCCAGGCCGCCCTGGTAGAAGCCGGTGCCGCTGGTCGTGCCGGTGCCGGTGCCGGTCACCGGGTCCAGCTCGATGCTCCAGTCATGCGGGACGTCGATCGACCGCCACGACGAGTCGTCGTAGGACGGACTGGCCGCGTTCGCGTACGCCCCCGTCGGGTCGGTGATGTCCGTCTTGTTCACGAGCGCGAACTTCCAGCCCGTGTCGAAGCCCTGCGAGTCCGCTCGCGCGGCGGGCGCGTACAGCGCCAGCGCGAGGACGACGATCGTCGCGATCCTGAACACTCCGAACCTCTCCCCCCTCGTAGACCTCGGGCGGGTTATACCGGGTTTTGAGTTCGAAAGCTAGAGGCTTCGTTAGCGAACGACGCGGACGTCGACGCCGCGTCTGCGCAGGCGCTCGACGACCGTCGCGTCGGCCGATTCTCCGGTAAGCAGAAGATCAACGTTCTCCACCGGGCAGAGCAGTGCCAGCTCGGTCCGGCCGATCTTCGAGCCGTCGGCCACGACGACCACCCGGCGCGCGGCCCCGAGCATCTTTCGCTTGACCTCCGCCTCGGGCAGGTTGACGTTGGTCACGCCGCCGTCGGGGTCGACCCCGTTGCAGCCGAGGATCAGCGTGTGGACGGTGATCTGCTCGAGGATCAGCGACGCCATCGGCTCCACCAGCGAGTGCTGCAGCGGCCGCAGCGTCCCGCCCAGCAGCACGACGGAGATGCGCGGAATCGCCGTCTCCAGCTCGAGCGCCGTCTTGAGCCCGTTCGTGAACACGGTGACGTTGCGCAGCTCGGGGCGCCCGACCAGCGCGCGGGCGGCGGCGGCCATGGTCGTGCCGACCTCCATCAGCAGCGTCTCGCCGTCGCGCACGAGCTCGGCCGCGGCCCGGCCGATCGCCAGCTTCTCCTCGGCGAAGCTCGTCAAGGACACCTCGAACGCGTGCTCGCGCGGGATCGCGCCGCCCCGAATCCGCTGGACGTCGCCCTGCGCGGCGAGCGCGTCGAGGTCGCTGCGCACCGTCACCTCCGAGATGCCGAAGCGCTCGCTGAGCTCGCCGACGCCGACGAAGTCGCGCTCGCGGATGAGCGCCAGCATGCGGTCACGGCGGAGGACCAGATCGCCGGCGGTGGCCGTCATCGGCCGCAGTCTATTGCGATTCCGAAAGCGTTAGCTCACGATCTTGACTTCGCATTCACGCTCGCGAAGCTGCTCGACCACATTCGGGTCGGCCGACTCGCCGGTGATCACGAGGTCCACGCGGTCGATCGGGCACAGGTGCGCGAGCTCGGTGCGGCCGATCTTCGACCCGTCCGCGAGCACGACGACGCGCTGCGCGGCCTTGAGCATCCGCTTCTTGACCTCGGCCTCGGGCAGGTTGACGTTGGTCACGCCGCCCTCGGGGTCGACGCCGTTGCAGCCGAGGAACAGCGTGTGCACGTTGATCTGCTCGAGGATCAGCGACGCCATCGGCTCGACGAGCGAGTGCTGCAGCGGGCGCAGCGTCCCGCCGAGGATCACGACCGACACGCGCGGGAGGGCGACCTCCAGCTCCAGCGCGGTCTTGAGGCCGTTGGTGAACACGACGACGTTCCGAAGGTCGTCGCGCTGCGCGAGCGCGCGGGCCGCGGCCGCCGTCGTGGTGCCGACGTCCATCAGCACCGTCTCGGCGTCGCGCACCAGCCCGGCGGCGGCGCGGCCGATCGCCACCTTCTCGTCGGCCATGCTCGTCTCGGACTCCTCGAACGGGCGCTCCTTGTCGGGGAGCGTGCGCGGGATCGCACCGCCGCGGATGCGATGCACCTCGCCGCGCTGCGCGAGCGCGTCCAGATCGCTGCGGACCGTGACCTCGGAGATGCCGAAGCGCTCGCTGAGGTCGGCGACGCGCACGAAGTCGCGCTCCCGGATCGCGGCCAGCATCCGGTCGCGGCGCAGGGTCGCGTTGATTGGCGACTCATCGGGTCCGGCCATCGTGCGCCAAGCGTACGCTGTCGCGCCGATGACCCGACGCGAGATCCGCTCTTGGCTGATGGACATGGACGGCGTGCTGGTGCACGAGGAGACCGCCATCCCCGGCGCCGAACGCTTCCTCGCGCGCCTGCGCGAGTCCGGCACGCCGTTCCTGGTGCTGACCAACAACTCGATCTACACGCGGCGCGACCTGCCGGCCCGGCTGGCGGCGAGCGGGCTCGACGTGCCGGAGACGTCGCTCTGGACGTCGGCGCTGGCCACCGCGCGCTTCCTGGAGGACCAGCGCCCGGGCGGCTCGGCGTTCGTATCACCAGCGCGCATCGTCGCGCACGAGCGGCTCCGCTCCCCCGGCGACCACGACACGCTCAGCAGCGCGTCGCCCGCCAGTGCGACGCCGTCGTTACTTGGCCATCGTCAATGGCGCGCGGTTCGTCGCCGTCAACAACCCGGACCCGACGGAGCCGAGCCCGGAAGTACCCGCGTCCGCGACTCGCTCGGTCGCGCCTGATCTCGCGCGCCACGACCGTACTCGTCGGCAAGCCAAATCGCTGATGATGCGGTCAGGATCGACGCACACTCCGAGGCGACGCGCGGGGACCGGATGGCCACCGAGATCGTATCCGGCCTGGAGACGGTGCTCGTGCTCACGGGCGTGACGACGCGGGAGGAGGCGGAGCGCTTTCCCTACCGCGCTTCAAGGATCGTCGAATCGGTCGCGGACCTCGCCGACGAGATCTGAGGATTGCCATCACGCCGGCACCGGCGCCGAGGGCCCGGCGTCGTCGGGCTTGACGAGCAGGACGAGCGCGAGGTAGGCGAGCGCGCCGACGCCGCTGAGCAGCGTCGCAGCGACGAAACCGACACGGAACAGCACGGGGTCGACGCCGAAGTAGTCACCGAGGCCGCCGGCCACGCCGGCGACCATCTTGTCGTCGGTTGAACGGTTCAGGATGCGGGTGTGTGAGTTCATACCTGCAATGTCGCGCGCCACGGGCCCACGCACCATTGGGGATGACCCTGGGTGAACCCTCGGGGTGCGGGCATCCACACGGTTGTCTATGCTCGTGGCGAACGTCACGAGGAGGCGAGAAGGGCCGTGAGGGTGCGAGACGCGATGACCGAGAACGTGCTCACGTTCGAGCCGGGGCGGACGCTGCGCGACGCTGCGCGCTTCATGAGCGACCACGCGGTCGGCTCGGTCGTGATCATGGACCCCGAGCAGCCCGGGCCGGGCATTCTCAGCGAGCGCGACCTCGTCCGGTCGCTGGGCAAGGGAGAGGACCCGGACACCGAGGTCGTCTCCGACCATTTGACCGCCAACGCGGTGTTCGCCGACGCCGAGTGGGACCTCGGCGAGGCCGCGGACACGATGGCCCGCGGCGGCTTCCGTCACCTGGTCGTGATCGACGATGGCGAGCTCCGCGGCATCATCTCGATGCGCGACATCATGCGGGTCTGGCGACCCGCGATCTAGCGACCCAGGTCAGCAGCGCGGTCGCGAGCACGGCGAGCAGGCCGCCGGCGATCAGCGCCCAGACGGCGAGACGATGCAGGATCGGCACCTTGGCCTCGACCTTGGCGCTGAAGCGGACGCCCGGCGAGCCGTCGGCGTTCATCGCCACGATCGACCAGTTGCCCTCGCGCACGCGCCATTGCAGCGGCTTGCCGCCGGTGCCGGTCGCGACCCACATGCCCTGGCTCGCCGGCGGCGCCGGCGCGCGCGTGCCGGGGACGCGGTCGTAGCTGACCTTGAACGGGAAGAAGTCGACGTTCTCGATCTCGTCGCGCTCGACGCCGGCCAGATACGCCTGCACGTCCGCGCGCCGGGCGACGCCGACGAACACGCCGTTCTGCGGGCGGATCCGCAGGCTGGCGGCGCTGCCGGGGAGGTCGTCGAGGTCGACGTCGTGGGTGGCGATAGCACGCGGACAACGTGTTTCGCCCTACCGTCCTCGCAAGCTCGGACGTCCGGTCGACGTTACAAAAGGTGCGACTTGGTGCCGAAGTAGCCGTCGTCGCGGGTGTGGGAGTCGACCGCCCACAGGAGGCCCCCGCCCGCGAGCAGGAGCACGATCGCGGCGATGCCCGCTGAGCGACCCGGCGACGATGCCGAGGATGCGGGAAGGGCTCATGGCGCCCAGACTCCCACCGCGTCCGGCCCGCGACGACGGCGCTAGCCGCCGTCCGGACCGGGGGATGACCAGAGCTTCGCTAAGCGCGCAGCTCCGCGAGCTTGGCGTCGACGTCGATCCCGTGCAGGCGGGCGAGGTTGCCGCCGAGGATCTTGCGCTTGGCCTGGTCGGTCAGCTGCGGGTAGCCGCGCTCGGACACGATGTCCTCGGGCAGCTCGAAGTTCCAGAACTCCTCGAGCGCCCACTGCGGGTGCCAGATCGGCGACTCGCCGCCGTAGAGGATCTTGTCCTCCCCGCACCACCACATCATCTTCCCGAGCATCTCCGCGAACACGCGCGGCTGGCGGGCGATGAAGTTGACGGTCGCGGCGATCGACGCATACAGGTTCGGGAAGCGCACGATCTGCCACAGCACCTCGTCCAGCCACGGCAGCCCGACGTGGAAGATCACGAAGTTGATGTCCGGGAAGTTCGCCGCCGCGCCGTCCATGTCGAACGTGCGCGTGTGCTCGATCGGCTGCGGCCCGAGCGGCACGCCCTTGTGGACGCCGATCAGGTTGACGCCGAGCTCCTGCGCCTTCTCGAACACCGGAAAGGCGATTCGCGGGTCGTCCATGCGCCACGGGAACGGCTGGCCGTAGTCGTAGCGGACGTTGTAGAACTTGAACGCCTTCGCGCCGAACTCCTTGACCTGGACCTCCATCAGGTCAAGCGCCTTCTTGCCTTCGAGCGGGTTCACCGAGCCCCAGAAGACCGCGCGATCGGGATGCTTGCGGGCCATCTCCGCGCACTTGCGCCAGTCCGACAGCCCGTCGTGGAAGAGGTCGGTGAGCGGCAGCGGCTGCGCGACGATCATGTCGGTGTCGGAGCCCTCGATGACCATGTCGTAGATCTCGTCGACGCTCCACTCCTTCATGAACTCCTCGCGGCTGAGGATGCGCTCGCCGTCCTTGGTGAGCAGCTGGTGGAACGCGTACAGGTGCTCGTCGAACATCTGGCCCGGCCCGCCGAGCGCGTTGCTCGGATCGAAGTTGAAGATGTGGCAGACGCAGTCGAACACGAACGCGTCGACCTTGCGGGTGCGGGCGGTCCCGGGCTGCTCCTGGGTGGTGGCCATCAGGCGGCGCTCCTCGCTCGGCGGTAGGGCTCCAGTTCTTCCAGCGGCATGGCGAGCTTCGCGCGGGCCGACTCCGAGAGCCGGTCCGGCGTCCAGGCGGGCTCCCAGACGAGCTTGACGTCGACCGTCCGGACTCCCGGGAGCCGCTTGAGCGCCTCCGGGATCGCGGTCGACATGTTGGCCACGAACGGGCACCAGCCGGTCGTCGGGATCAGGTCGACCTCGACGTGGCCGGCCTCGTGGCGGACGTCCTCCACGATCCCCATGTCGACGATCGACACCCCGCGGTCCTGGCAGCAGGGGTCGTACACGTCGCGCAGCGCGTCGATCAGGACCGCTCGGTCCATGCCTCTCTCCTCTCGTCGATGACGATGCGAAAGCCCGTGTTGGTCGTCGCCCGCGCCGGGTCGGCGGGCAGCTCGCGGCGGGTGTCGAGCCCGTGCTCGGTGTCGAGATAGGAGCCGCCGCGCACCACGCCCCAGCCGTCGTCGCGCTCGTCGCTCACCCACTCCCACACGTTGCCGGCGAGCTGCTCGGCGCCGGTGGGCCCGGCGCCCGCGGGATGGGCGTCGACAGGAACCGTGAAGCCCCAGCCGGCCTCCACGCAGTTGCAGCGCTCGTGGTCGAACGAGTCGCCCCACGGCCACGTGCCGCGACCCGCGGCCGCCTCCCACTCCGCGCCGGTCGGCAGCCGCGCGCCGACCGACGCGCAGTACGCCTGTGCGTCAGCTCGGGTGACGAGGACGACGGGGTGGTCCTGGAGGTGCGGGTCGTGGGTCCGCGGATGGCCGGGCCGGAAGCGCGCGAACAGCGAGTTCGTGACCGGGTAGCGGCCGATGAGAACGTCGCCGGCGGGGACCAGATCCACCTTGTGTCAGACGATACACGCGTCGGGCGCTTGTCTGCCCGGCGTTGAGCGCCCGGGTCGGACTGTGGTTGTACGGCAACTGCTGCCAGTAAGGACGGGTGCGGTTTGGCGCGGTCGATCCGGATCGCGCGAAACGATCATCCGCCGGGACCCGCTCAGGGAATCTTGTGGTTGCTAAGTAGCGCTATGCGACACCAAACCGTCACACGTGAAAGTGGTGCATCGAAACGACCATCGATCGTGACCGTTTGCCGTCCCTGGGCGATCGTTTCTGATCAGGCGGCCTCCCTTACTGCTGCCGTTGACGTTCGCCGGCGGCTAAGGGCGCACGGAAGGCGCGCCGCCGCGCCCGTCCGCGCGCTCGCGGCCGATCCATGGTGCCGCGAGGCCAGGCGCCACGTTCCGCGAGGCCGGGGAGCGCGCCGCCTAGACTTGGTCGCGTGATGTTCGACCGGCGCTTCGACGGCTCGGATGCCGCGGGCCGGGAGACCGTGGCGCCGCGGCGCGAGCTGCGGCTCGGCCGCACGTCGCAGATCGCCACCGGGACGCTGGCGTGCCCCGAATGCGACGCGCCGGTCCATCCCGGCCCTCGCGCGCTCGCGCCGCGCGAGCCGCTCGCGTGCCCGTTCTGCGGCGAGTCGGGCGCCGTGCGCGACTTCCTCTCGCTCGCCCGGCCCACGCGCCCCGCGCACGTCGTCATCCGCCTGCGGTGAGCGACGAGCAGGTGATCGAGTGGCGGCGCCGTCTGCACCGCCACCCTGAGCCGAGCTTCGAGGAGCACGAGACCGCAGGCTTCATCGCCGCGACGCTGGAGTCGTTCGGCCTCGCGGTCGAGCGCCCCACGGCGACCAGCGTCGTCGCGCGCCTCGGCAGCGGCCGCGCGATCGCCCTGCGCGCCGACATCGACGCGCTCCCGATCACGGAGTCCAGCGGGGTCGAGTTCGCATCCGAGCGCCGCGGCTTCATGCACGCCTGCGGCCACGACGGCCACACCGCGATGCTGCTCGGAGCGGCGAAGCAGCTCGCCTCGGAGCCACCGGCCGGCCGCGAGATCCGCTTCATCTTCCAGCACGCCGAGGAGCTCGCCCCCGGCGGCGCGCGCGACCTCGTGCAGGCGGGCGTGATGGACGGCGTCGACCTCGTCTACGGCTGCCACCTGTGGACGCCGCTCGAGTACGGCAAGGTCGCCGCCCGCCCCGGCGCGTTCATGGCCGCCGCCGACTTCTTCCGTCTCACGATCGCCGGCCGCGGCGGGCACGCCGGCCTCCCCCACACCGCCGACGACACCGTCGTCGCCGCCGCCGCGGTGGTGACCGAGCTCCAGCACATCGTCTCGCGCAGGCTCGACCCGCTGCAGCCCGCGGTGATCACCGTCGGGAGCGTGCACGCCGGCGACGCGCCGAACGTGATCCCCGGCGAGGCCGTGCTCACCGGCACCACGCGCTCGTTCGACGCGGCCACGCGCGAGCGGCTGCCGGAGCTGATCGAGGCGACCGCACGCCACGTCAGCGAGGCCCACGGCGCGACCGCCGAGCTGGAGTACACGTTCGGCTACAAGCCCGTGGTCAATGACGCCGGCGCCACCGAGCTCGTGCGGGACGCGATCGGCGACCGGCTGGCCGATCTGGACCCGATCATGGGCGGCGACGACTTCTCCGCCTACCTGGAGCACGCCCCCGGCTGCTACGCCTTCATCGGCGCCGGCGGCGAGTACCCGCACCACCACCCCCGCTTCCGGATCGACGAGCGCGCGCTCGCGATCGGCACGCGGCTGCATGTCGAGGTGGCGCGGCGGGCGGCTCAGGCGTGAGAAGACGGCGCCGCAGCGTGCGCCGAGTGATCGCGCTCGCCGCTGAACCACATGCGCTCGAGGAACTCCTCGGACGGCAGCTCGCTCACGCTCGTGCAGGCGGGAAGCCAGGAGAAGCTGACGATGCCGTCCGCGACGCCGCGGATCACCGCGCGGTTGGCGCCGTGATGCTCCTTCCAGATCTCGTCGACGATGGGCACGTGTCCAGCATCGGCGCGCGCGACCGCGGGCAAGACCGTGCGGACTACGTTCATCGCCTCGGCTTACTACGGTTGGCCGGTGATCGTCCGCCTCCTGGGGCCCGTCGAGGTCGAGCGGGACGGCCGCGCCGTCGCGATCGGCGGCGGCAGGCTGCGCGCGCTGCTGGCCCGGCTGGCGCTCGACGCCGGCCGGCCGGTGACCGCCGGCGCGCTCGTCGACGCCGTGTGGGACACCGAGCTTCCGGCCGACCAGACGCACTCGCTGCAGTCGCTCGTCTCGCGCCTGCGCAGGGCGCTCGGCGACGCGGAGCTGGTCGCACAGGTGCCGGGCGGCTACGCGCTCGCCGCCGACTCCGACGCCGAGCGCTTCGAGCGGCTGGCCGCCGAGGGCGCCGCCGCGCCGGACCCGGAGCGCGCCGCCAACCTGCTGCGCACGGCGCTCGGGCTGTGGCGCGGCCCGGCGCTGGCCGACCTGTCGGAGTACCGCTTCGCGCTGGCCGCCGCCGCCCGTCTGGACGACCTCCGGGTGAGCACGCTCGCGGACCGCATCGACGCCGATCTCCAGCTCGGCCGCGGCGACCGCCTGGTGGCGGAGCTCGAGCGGCTGAGCGCCGAGCACCCGCTGCACGAGCGGCTGGCCGCGCAGCTGATCTCCGCCCTCTACGCCGCCGGCCGCCAGGCCGACGCGCTGGCCGCCTACGAGCGCGTGCGCGCGCGGTTGTCGGAGGAGCTCGGCGTGCCGCCGTCGCCCGAGCTGCAGGCCGCCCACCTCGCCGTCCTGCGCGGCGAGGCCAAGCCCGAGCCGCCGCGGACGACCGTCCGCAGCAACCTCCCCGCCCCGGTCACGAGCTTCGTCGGCCGCGAGCGCGAGATCGAGCACATCGGGGAGCTGCTGGAGCGCAGCCGGCTGGTCACGCTGGTCGGCCCCGGCGGCGCCGGCAAGACGCGGCTGGCGCGCGAGGCGGTCGCCGGCTGGCTGGACCGCGTCGCCGACGGCGTGTGGATGGTCGAGCTGGCGCCGGTGACCGCCGCCGTCGAGATCGTGCCGGCCGTGCTCGGCGTGTTCGGCGTGCGCGACGCCGCGATCAGCGACCGCCCGCTCCCCGCCCGCGACACGCTCGAGCGCCTGCTCGACATCCTCGGCGACCGCGAGGCGATCCTCGTGCTCGACAACTGCGAGCACCTGATCGCCCCCGTCGCCGAGCTGACCGAGCGCCTGCTCGCCGCCTGTCCGCGGCTACGGGTCGTAGCCACCAGCCGCGAGGCGCTGGCGATCGCGGGAGAGAGCCTCGCCCCGGTGCCGCCGCTCGGGCTCCCGGCGCCCGGCGCGAGCGTCGAGGAAGCGCTCGAGCACCCGGCGGTCAAGCTCTTCGCCGATCGCGCCGCGGCGGCAGTGCCGGACTTCGAGGTCGACGAGACTGCGATCGAGATCTGCCGCCGGCTCGACGGCCTGCCGCTGGCGCTCGAGCTCGCCGCCGCGCGGCTGCGCTCGCTGCCGCTGGCCGACCTCGCGGCGAGGCTCGACGACCGCTTCCGCCTGCTCACCGGCGGCAGCCGCACCGCGCTCGCCCGCCACCGGACGCTGCGCGCCGTCGTCGACTGGAGCTGGGAGCTGCTGACCGAGGACGAGCGGCGGCTCGCGCGCCGCCTGGCCGTGTTCGCGGCCGGTGCGACGGTGGAGAGCGCGTCCGCGGTGCTCGGCGCCGACGCGTTCGACGGCCTGGTCGCGCTGGTCGACCGCTCGCTGCTCCAGCTGGTCCCGGACACGTCGCCGGTTCGCTACCGCATGCTGGAGACGATCCGCGAGTATGGGCTCGAGCGGCTCGAGGAGGCCGGTGAGCTGGACTCCGCGCGGGCGGCGCACGCCCGCTACTTCACCGAGCTGGCCGAGGCCGCCGAGCCGCAGTTGCGCCGGCCCGGGCAGAAGCGGTGGTTCGCGCGCCTGCAGGACGAGCGCGAGAACATCCTCGCCGGGCTGCGCTTCCTCGGCGACAGCGGCGACGCCCGCGGCGCCATGCACCTCGCGGTCACGCTGCTGTGGTTCTGGTTGCTGTCGGGCAGCCAGACCGAGGCGACGGCGTGGCTGGACTTCGCGCTCGCCGTCGAGGGCGAGTCGGACCCCGACGACCACCTGATCGCCGCCACGATCCGCGAGTTCGAGCACCTCACCGACGCCGAGGACGCCGGCGAGATGCGCGCGAGGATGAGCGCGGTCCTCGACCGGATCGAGCGCATCGACGACCGCGAGCGGCCGCTGGTTGCGGTCGCCAAGCCGGTGATGGCGCTGTTCGCGGACGAGAAGGAGCGCGGCCGCGCGTTCGAGGCGGCGGCCGCCGCGCATTCCGACCCGTGGGTGCATGCGGCGCTGCACCTGCTCAACGCGGGCCGCGCCGAGAACCAGGGCGACGTGGAGACGATGCAGGCCGCGCTGCGCGAAGCGCGGACGGCGTTCGCCGAGGTCGGCGACTCCTGGGGCCTCGCGATGTCGCTGTTCCTCGACACCGGGCGGCTGATGCTGGCCGGCGAGCTCGAGGCGGCGCGCACGGGGATCGGCGAGGCGCAGGCGGCGCTCGACGGCCTCAATCCCGACACCGGCGGCGGGATGTTCGACATCCGGATGGCCGACGTCCTGCTCCGGCTCGGCCGCATTGACGAGGCGCGCGAGCGGGCGCAGCACGCCCGTCAACGACGCGACATCGGCTCCGACGACACCGCGTTCGCGCAGGCGACGCTCGCGCGCATCGCGTGGGTCGCCGGTGACCGCGACGGCGCGCGGGCGGAGCTGGCCGACGCGCTGGAGCGGCTCGAGCGCCGCCGCCGGATCCTGCCGGAGCAGTCGCACGGCTGGGCGGTGGTCACCGCGCTGAGCGCGATCCTCGCCGCCGGGTCCGGCGAGCTCGAGGAGGCCGAGCGCCATTTCGCCAGCGCCCTGCCGCTGGCGCTGGCCACGACCGACATGCCGGTCGTCTCCAGCGTCGGAGTGGCGGCCGCCCACATCGCGGCGGCTCGCGGGAAGGCCGACGACGCGGCCGAGCTGCTCGGCGCCGCGGCGGCGATCCGCGGCGGCGACGACTTCACCAGCCCGGAGGTCGCCGCCGTACGCGACGAGGCCCGGTCCGCGGCGTATGACCGCGGCCGGGCGCTGTCTCGCGAGGAGGCGGTGGCCCGCCTGGAGGCGGCCGTCTCACGCGCGGCGCCGGTAGGCCCGTAGCGCGAGCGGGACGAAGACGACCAGCAGGATCGCCATCCAGGCGAACGTCCACAGCAGGTCGCTCTGGACCGGGCCGCCGAGCATCAGCCCGCGCATCGTGCCGACCAGGTGCGTGATCGGGTTGACGTGCGTGAATGACTGCAGCCAGCCGGGCAGCGTGTCGACCGGCACGAGCGTGCTGGAGCCGAACGTCAGCGGGAACATGATCAGGAGCACGATGCCCTGGACCGAGCCGGGCGTGCGGGCGAGCATGCCGATGAACACCGAGATCCAGCTCAGGCAGAGCGCGAACGCGATCACGATCAGGCATGCCGCGAGCACCTCGGGCACGCCGGTGTGCGCGCGGAAGCCGAGCGCGTAGCCGAAGCCGAGCGCGACGACGCACAGCAGCGTGTAGCGGACGATGTCGGCCAGTACGGCGCCGATCAGCGGCGCCGAGCGGGCGATCGGCAGGCTGCGGAAGCGGTCGAAGACGCCCTTCTCGATGTCGGTGTTGAGATTGACGCCGATCGAGGCGCCGGCGAACGCGATCAGCTGCGCGAGGACGCCGGGCAGCAGGAACTGCAGGTAGTCGTGCTGGGAGCCGTGCGCGACGGCGCCGCCGAAGATGAACGTGAACAGCCCGATGAAGATGATCGGCTGCAGCGTCACGTCGAGCAGCGCCTCGGGATTGCGCAGGACGCCGATCAGGTTGCGCTTGGCCAGCACGAGGCTGTGGCGCAGCACCCGGAACGGGCTCTTGGTGCGGGTGACGGAGGCGGGCGCCTCCGCGGCGATTGCGGTCATACCGTCGCCTCCATGCGGCCGGTGAGTGTGAAGAACACCTCGTCGAGGCTCGGCAGGTGCAGGGAGAGCTCGGTGACGGCGATGCCGGCGGCGTTGATCCGCGCGACGGCGTCGGCGAGCACGTGGTCGCCGGGCACCGGCGCGCTGACCGCCCGGTTGTGGATCTCCGGGCGCGTCCCGGCGACCTCGCCGACCAGCGTGACGACGTCGTCGAGCCGCGCCGGGTCGACCGGCCGCACGGTCAGCGTCTGGCCGCCGACGACCTGCTTGAGCCCGTCCGGCGTGTCGTGCGCGATCACGCGCCCGTTGTCGATCACGGTGATCTCGTCGGCCAGCGCGTCGGCCTCTTCGAGGTACTGGGTGGTCAGCAGGACGGTCGAGCCGTGGTGCACGAGCGTGCGCACGACGCCCCACATGTCCTCGCGCTTGGACGGGTCCAGGCCGGTCGTCGGCTCGTCGAGGAAGATCACCGACGGGCGGCCGACGAGGCTGGCCGCCAGGTCGAGCCGCCTCCGCATGCCGCCGCTGTAGGTCTTGGCGGGGCGATTGGCGGCGTCGGCGAGGTCGAACCAGGCGAGCAGCTCCTTCGCGCGGACGCGGGCCTGCTTGCCGCTGAGGTCGAGCAGCTGGCCGATCATCACGAGGTTCTGCTCGCCGGTCAGCAGCTCATCGACCGACGCATACTGGCCGGTCAGGCCGATCTGCTCGCGCACCCTGGCGGGCTCGCGGGCGACGTCGTGGCCGGCGACGCGGGCGTGGCCCTCGTCGGCGGCGATCAGGGTGGCGAGGATGCGCACGGCGGTCGTCTTGCCGGCGCCGTTGGGCCCGAGCACGCCGAGCACGCTGCCCGGCCGGGCCGCGAGGTCGACGCCGTCGAGCGCCTGGGTGGAACCGAAGCGCTTCTTGAGCCCTTCGGCTTCGATCGCAAAGGTCGTCATGTTCCCAGCATCGGGACCTCCCCTCACAGCCCGCGCGCAGATCGCTCACACGCCCTGTGAGCGCGCGCTCGCACCGGCAGGATCGCCGGGTTGTCATCGTTGGGAGGCGTGAAGCCTTTCTCGGTGCAGGTTCCGGACGACGTGTTGGACGATCTCTCACGGCGGCTCGCGGCCACCCGCTGGCCCGACGAGGCGCCGGGAGCGGGCTGGGAGCAGGGCGCGCCGGTGGCGCACGTGCGCGCCCTGGTCGAGCGCTGGCGGGACGGGTTCGACTGGCGCGCGTGCGAGGCGACGCTGAACGCGTTCTCGCAGTACACCGCGCCGCTGCGCGGGGTCGACCTGCACTTCATCGCGGAGGGCTCCGGCGGCCCGCCGGTGCTGCTTCTGCACGGCTGGCCGAGCACGGTGTGGGAGTTCCACGAGCTGATCCCGCACCTGCGCGACGCGGCCCAGGTCGTGGTGCCGTCGCTGCCCGGCTACGGGTTCTCCTTCTCCCCCGGCCAGCGGCGCTTCGGGATCGTCGACTGCGCCGACGCGATCCACTCGCTGATGACCGACGTGCTCGGCCACTCCCGCTACCTGGTGGTCGGCGGCGACTGGGGCGCGAGCATCGCCGTGCGGCTGGCGCACGCGTACCCGGACGCGGTCGCCGGGCTGCACCTGTACATGATGCCGCTGCGGCGGCCGCAGACCTGGCCGGAGTCCGAGCAGGCCTCGCGCGTCGCGCTCGAGCACTGGCTGCGCGAGGAGGGCGGCTACATCGCGATCCAGGGCACGCGGCCGCAGACGCTCGCGTACGGGCTGACCGACTCCCCGGCCGGGCTGTGCGGGTGGCTGGCCGAGAAGTTCGAGGCCTGGACGGACGCGCCGCTCGATCCCGACGACGTCCTGGCGATGGTGACGATCTACTGGGTCACCCGCACGATCGGCGCGTCGTTCTGGCCGTACTACGCGCGGATCCACGGCGAGTGGGTGCTCGACGAGGTCGCCGCGGACGGCGGGCGGATCGCCGCGCCGCTGACCTACCTCGATTTCCCGAAGGAGCTCGTCCACGTCCCGCGCTCGGTCGTGGAGACGGTCTTCGACGTCGAGCGCTGGGAGACGCCGCCGCACGGCGGCCACTTCCCGGCGCTCGAGCAGACCGACGTGCTCGCCGACAGCGTGCGCCGCTTCATCAGCGGCGCACGGTGACGGTGCGCGACGGCGCCGAGCGCGCCAGCATCCCGGCCTGAGTGAGGAAGCGCGCCTTGACGACGACCTTGTGGCCGGCGGCGAGGCGCGTCAGCCGCAGCGTGACGCGGAACTGGCAGTCCGGGCCGATCGCCGCCGTGGCCCGCCGCAGCAGCGCGCCCGCGTGGTAGAGCGAGAGCCGGACCTCGGCGCCCTCGGGGCACGTCGCGCCTGAAGGCGGCGTGACCGCGCCCGAGAGCGTGACCCGGCGGCCGGCGGACGACGACGCGCCGAGCGTCAGCTTGCGCGGCGCCGGCGGCCCCGGCTTGGCAGCGACCACGACCGGGGCCGGCGTCGCGGTCGGCGTCGGCGTTGGCGTCGGCGTCGGCGTCGCGGCGAGCACGTCGGGAGTCGGCGTGGGCGTGACCGTCGGGGTCGCCGTAGGCGTCGCGGTCGGCGTCTCGGTCGGCGTCTGGGTCGGCGTCGGCTCGGGCTCCGGCGACTGCACCTTCACGGTCACCGAGCGCGTGGTCACCTGGCCCGAGGAGTCGGTGATCGTCGCGGTCAGCGTCACGTCCTGGCCGTCCAGCGCGGCTCCCGGCGTCCACGTCGACGGCGCCTCGTACGGCGCCTCGGCGTCGCTGCCGAGGTCGACGCTCCCCGCCTTGAAGGCGACCGACTTCACGCCGAAGTCGTCGGCGGCGGCCGCGAACACGTAGTACGCCGTGTCAGGCCGGACGATCCCGGAGCCCGTCGGCGAGTCGAGCTCGCCGGTCGGCGGCAGGTCGGAGATCGCCGTCGGCACGCTCGGCGCGGTGATCGGCGTCGTGCGGAAGCCGGAGAAGTTGATCGCCGCGCCGTTGACGCGGTCGCCGGCCGGCGGCGGCGTGGAGAGCCCGCTACGTGACCGCGAGCGCCAAGCTGACCGCGGTCAAGCCATGCGGCTCGCCGCTCGCGCTGATCGCCCGCGGGACGAGGAGCTGGCGCGTGCGGACGCACCTGCCGCACGGGAGCTACCTCGTGCGCTGGCAGGCGATCGACGCGAGCGGCAATCTCGAGCGCGCGCATGCGCGCGCGCTGCGAGCTAACTGATGGTGACGATCTTCAGGCGCCGCGTGCCGCGCGGCGTCTCGAGCGTGCGCTCGTCGCCGGCGTGGGCCCCGACCAGCGCCTTGCCGACCGGCGAGTCGATCGAGAGCTTGCCCTCGCCGGGCGCCGCCTCCGGAGCCGACACGATCGTGTAGGTGGTGCGGCGGCCGCCGTCGGCGTCCTCGACCTCGACGGTGCTGCCGAACCCGACCACCTCGGTCTGCGTCTCGACCTCACGCACCTCGGCGGCCAGCAGCTGCTCGCGGATCCGCAGGATCTTCGTCTCCAGGTGCGCCTGGTCGTTCTTGGCGTCGTGGTACTCGGCGTTCTCCTTCAGATCGCCCCACTCGCGCGCGGTCTTGATGCGCTCGGCGATCTCGCGCCGGGCCACCGTCTCGAGCTGCTCGAGCTCGGCCTGCAGCGCGGCAAGCCCCTCGGCGGTGATGACAACTGGGTCGCTCAAGCTCATCAGGTTAGTGGCCCCGGCGCGGAGGTACCACGCATTCCGGCGGGCCCGGACCGCCATCTGTCTCGCCCTGGGGCTCGCCACTTGGCTCTCGCCGCTCTGCGCCGGCGATGCGCCGTACCCCCGGCCGGAACCACTTAGTCCTCCGGCACGAAGCAGCGCCGCCACTCGCCGTGGTCGCAGACCGTCATCAGGGCGTCGGCGACGCGCGCGCGGAGCATGAAGTCGCCCGTGTCGCACGTGAACGTGAGCTTGGTGGCGTTGCGCGTCATGTCTATCGGCGGGCTCCCGCTCTCGGCCAGGACCTGCTCCAAGAGCTGCCACACGGCGGCGGGTTGGGGGACGAGGATGCTGAGGCGATGCACGGCGGGCTCCATGACCGCCGAGCCTACACGAACATACGTTCGCCTTCAGGCGGCTTGCAGATCGGGGTGGATGTCGCCGCCGAGCGCGGAGCGGGCGAGGCGGTCGCCGAGCAGGGGGCCGAACTTCATCAGGTTCGCCCCCATGAACGCGATGACGCGGCCGTTGCGAGCGGCGTGCCACCCGTCACCGCCGTCGTCCAGCCACGGCGCGTGGACGTTGACGCAGCGGACCTCGGCGACCGGCTGGGGCGCGAGGCGCGGGAATAGACGCGGGACGAGCTCGGCGTGGCTCTCCCGCGTGGCCTGCGCGAACGCGCCGGCGTCCTCGATCGGCACGTCGCCGTCGTGCAGGCCGAACGCCCAGCGGCCGGTGGCGCCGAGCGCGACGCCGTAGCCCTCCGGCGCGATCAGGCAGGCCGCCGAGCAACCCGCCGCGTAGGTGAGGCGGACGTGGTGGGAGAAGCGGGCGCCGAGGTCCAGGCCGGAGAGCGCCGGCGTCCAGCGCCCGGCGCACACGAGCACGGCGTCGCCGCGCAGCGCGCCCCCGCCGGCGAGCCGGACCAGGCCGTCGCCGTCCACCGCGACGGCCTCGGCGCGGCGGATGCTGACCCGCCCGGCGAGCGCGTGCAGCGCGCGGCGGATGCGCAGGCTGCCCGCCCCGGGATCGAGCAGCCCGTGCTCCCACGGCGGGTCGCAGAACGGAAGGCGGGCGGCGATCTCCGCGGGCGCGAGCTCCCGCCAGGCCGCGCCGGCCTCGGTCATCGCCGGTGCGATCGAGGCCCGCGGCGAGGCCACGACGAGCTGCTCGTCTCCGAGCAGCCCCACGCCGAGCTCGCGCTCCCATCGCCGCCAGCCCTCGCGCGCCTCGAGCGCCAGCGCGCACAGTCGGGGGCGTCCGTGCGCGATCCGGAAGATCCGGCCCAGGCCGGCGGACTGCTCGCCGCCGACGTCGCCGCGCTCGAGTACGACGACCTCCTCCCCGCGCCGCGCGAGCTCGTACGCGGCCGCCAATCCGGAGATCCCGGCGCCGATGACGATCGCCATCATGGCTTCACATGATGCGGACCGAGCGGCTTCTGATGCGGCGCTGGCAGGAGAGCGACCGGGCGCCGTTCGCCGCGCTGAACGCCGATCCCGAGGTGATGCGGCACTTCCCGGCCACGATGACGCGCGAGCAGAGCGACGCGTTCGTGGACAAGATCGAGGCGGGCTTCGACGAGCGCGGCTGGGGGCTGTGGGCGCTCGAGGCCGGCGGCGCGTTCATCGGCTACACCGGCCTGCAGCCGGTGAGCTTCGACGCCCACTTCACGCCGGCGGTGGAGATCGGCTGGCGGCTCGCGCGCGGCGCCTGGGGCCACGGCTATGCCAGCGAGGCGGCGCGCGCCGCCTCGGCCTTCGCGTTTGCCGACCTCCACCTCGGCGAGCTGGTCTCGTTCACGACGGCGGCGAACGAGCGCTCGCGAGCGGTGATGGAGCGGATCGGCATGACGCGCGATCGGGACGAGGACTTCGAGCACCCGGCGATCCCCGCGGGGCACGAGATGCGCCGCCACGTCCTGTACCGGCTCCAGGCCCTCCAGCTCGCCTAGGGATTCCCTGACGGCACGCTCCAGGCCCTCCAGCTCGCATAGGGATTCCCTGACGGCACCCTCCAGGACGCCTAGGGATTCTTCCCCACGCGCGTGAGCTGCATCACCCAGTTGGGCTTGTAGGTCGCGCCGCCGTCGAACGAGAACGACTGCTCCCAGCGCGCCGAGTCGGCGGTGATGTCCGACCAGTCGAAGCACATCCTGATCGGCACGCCGTCAAGCACGTCATCGCACTCGAACCGCGCGCGCCCAGGCTCGCTGAACCGTCCCTCCACGGGCGGGTCCAGCCGTCCGGGACGCGCGGTCGACGACCACCAGATCCGCCACAGGTCGGTCTCCGGCTCGTACAACCGCAGCGAGAACCCCTCGTAGCCGTCGGTGCGGAAGTGGTCGACGTTGCCGATCCCGCCGAGCATCGCGCGGGCCTCGGAGGTCGCCTCGAACTCCTCCCACCGATCGCACGCCGGGTCGAGCAGGTTGACGAGCCGGCGGTTGGCGACGTGCCAGGTGCCGGGCAGGAAATCGAAGTCGCTCTTGGGCATGCACCCGAGCCTACGAGCAAAACAGGGCAGGATCTGCCCTCTATTACAGGCCGACGCAGAGCGGGATCTCGGCGCGCAGCGTCGTGCCGGTGCCGGCCGGGCTGTCGACCGTGAGCGCGCCGCCGAGCACGGCCACGCGCTCCGACAGGCCCGGGCCGAGCGACGCGCCGCCGATCCCGTCGTCGGCGACCGAGATCACCAGCGCGCCGTCGATCACGGTCACGAACACCGACGCGCTCTCGGCGCGCGCGTACTTGGCGGCGTTGGTGAGCGCCTCGCAGACGAAGTAGTAGACGGCGACCTCGACCGGCCCCGGCAGCGCGCGGTCGACGTCGTACACGAGCCGCACCGGCATGGGAGCGCGCCGGCAGGTCGCCTGCAGTGCCGCCTGGAGCCCGTGGTCGGTCAGGACCGAAGGGTGCAGCCCGTGCGCCAGGTCGCGCAGATCGCCGAGCGACGCCCGCAGCTCGGCCTGGGCGTCGGCCAGCAGCCGCGCCTCCTCGGAGCCCGGCTCGAGCCGCAGCGCCAGCCGGCTCAGCTGCACCGAGAGCGATACCAGCCGCTGCTGCGCGCCATCGTGCAGGTCGCGCTCGAGCCGCCGGCGCTCCTCGCCGTGGACACGCGCCGCCTCCAGCGCCGATGCCGAAGGCGTCGCCGCCTCGGCGAAGCGCAAGCCCGCCCGGGGGAGCATCCGCGGAAGCTCGTCGAGTGTGATCGCGTGCGTCACACCTATAAGACCTCTGTCGCCGGAGAAACTCATCGCTGTATCTGATGACTCCGCTCGCCCCTCTCCTGTGACAGACGAACCCCAGTACGACGGAGGGCTCATGTCCCAAGACCAACCGCTGCGGCGCGGCGACCGCGGCGATCGCGTGCGGGCGCTGCAGGCGGCCGCGAACCGCCGGCTCAAGGCCCGCGGCCTCGCCGACTACGCGATCCAGGAGGACGGCTCGCTGGATGGCGGAGCGATCGCCGGCGTGGCCAAGGCCGCGTGGGCGCTCGGCGCGATGCGGACGACGCTCGCAAAGCTCGACGCGGGCGAGATCCCGCTCGGCGTCGAGCGGATGATCCGCAACCCGGGCCGGCGCCAGGACGAGCAGAAGCAGCGCGGCCGCACGCGCATCCGGCACATGCTCGCCGCCCGCCGGCAGCGCGCCGAGGAGGCCTCCAGGGCCGGCTCCAAGCGCGCGCGCGTCGTGCAGGAGGCCCAGAAGGCGGCGGCCAACTACCGCGCCAATCCTGGCGCCTACCACTACCTCGCGGGCGGCGTGGCCAACACCGAGTACCTCAAGCCCACGCCGAGCAACTGGCGCTCGGACTGCTCGCAGTTCGCGGCCTCCGTATACAAGGGCGCGGGCCTGCCGTCGCCGTCGAGCACCAGCCACGAGCTGGCGTCGACCTGGACGATGATCAAGCGCGGCAAGGTCACGACCGCTCCGCGCCCCGGCGATCTCGGCCTCTATGGGCCGACCAGCGCGCCGCACCACGTCGAGGTCTACTGCGGCCTGCCCGGCCAGGAGTTCATCGGGCACGGCTCGCCGCCGATCGACTCGGCCACCCCCGGCCGGCCGACCTTCTACCTGACCTACGACTTCCTCGACTGAAACGGAGCCCCGATGACCGATGAAGCGCAGCCCGACCTGAGTGGCGAGCTCTCGCGCGCCGAAGAGGCCGCCGCGGGAGGCATCGAGACCCGCGCCGTCCTGCTGGAGATCGACGACGACGACGATCAGATGACCGGCGGCGAGGGCGACGGCGGCGACGCGCTGGACGGCGACGATGACGCGGTCGAGGACGACGACCCCGCGCCGGTCGTCGCGTAACGAGCCACGCTCGCGCGGTCGCCGTCCTCAGGCGGCGGTGACCGCGCGGGCGCGCCCCGCGCCCTTGGCCGCATACAGCGCGGCGTCGGCGCGCGCGAGCAGCGCCTCGGCCGGCTCCTCGCCGTCCCATTGCGCGATCCCCGCCGACGCCGTCTGGCCGAGCGGGACGCTTCCGAGCAGCCGCTCGATCACCACGCGCGCGGCGTCGTGGTCGCTGTGCGGCAGCAGCACCGCGAACTCCTCGCCGCCGTAGCGGGCGAGCGTGTCGGTCGTGCGCAGGATCGGCCGCCAGGCCGCCGCGGCGGCGGCCAGCAGCCGGTCGCCCGCCTGATGGCCGTGGTGGTCATTGAAGGCCTTGAAGTGGTCGAGGTCGAGCATCGCCAGGCACAGCGTGCCACCGTGGCGGCGGGCGCGGGCGAGCTCGCGCTCGAGATCCTCGTCCCACACGCGCCGGTTCGGCAGGCCGGTGAGCGGGTCGGTGCGGGCCGTCGCCTGCAGGCTGTCGAGCAGCGCCGTGCGATGGATCGTCACCGCCGCCTCGGCAGCCAGCAGTCGCAGCAGCTCGGCCTCGCGGGCTCCGAGCGCGTCGCGGACCGCCGGCCAGCCCACCGCGAGCACCCCGTGCACGCGACCATCGCCCCGGACCGGGACCCACGCGCTGGACCCGGCGCCGGTGATCTCGCGCCAGCGCAGCGAGATCCGCGGGTCGGCGGCCATGTCGGGCACGAACGCGAGCACGCCGCCGGTGAACACGCGGGCGGTCAGCGTGCCGCCGTCGAGCGCGAGCGCCATCCCGCGCACCGCGGCGCCGTCGGCGGCCGTCACCTCGAGCGCCTCGCCGCTGCCTGCCAGCTCCCAGAGCAAGACGCAGGACGCGCCGGTGACCTCGCGCACGGCGTGCACGAGCGTCGTCCGCGCGGCGTACATGTCGTGCTGGGCCGCGAGCGCGTGGGCGACGCCGGAGATCGTCGTCAGGTCGGCGGCGCGTTCGGCGGCGCGGCGCTCGGCATCCCGGCGCAACAAGAACTGGCCGATGTGCGCGCCGATCGTCTCGAACGGCCGCACCAGGCCCGGCTCAGGGTCGCGGCGCACGCGCGAGAAGAGCTGGACGACGCCGACCGTCTCGCCTTCGGCGCGCAGCGGCAGCGCGACGCCGGAGCGGAACCCGCCCGACCGCGCCTCGTGCCGGCGGGCGAGGTACGGGTCCGCGTACAGGTCGGCGCGCCACAACGGCTCGCGCGACGTCCACGCCTGGCCGGACAGCCCGTCGCCGACCTCGACCACGAGCACGTCCCCGGCACGGATGAACTCACCCGCGTCGACGCCTGTCTGCGCCCACCAGGCGCTGCGGTGCAGGCACTCGTCCTCGCCCATCCGCCACAGCTCCGCGAGGTCCCATTCGAGGTCGCCGCAGAGCGCCTCCAGTAGCGCCGGCGCCGCGTCTTCGAGGCTGCGCGCGCCGGACAGCAGCCGGGCCACCGCCTGCTCGGCGGCCGCGTGCTGGCCCGCGCGCTGCTCGTCGGTGATGTCGCGCATCACGCCCATGAAGCCGGTCGGAAGGCCGTTCCAGCCGGGGATCGCGGACACGCGGGCGTCGACCCAGCGGACGGCGCCGTCGACGGTCAGGAAGCGGTGGGCGATCTGCACGGAGCCGCGCTCGCCGCGGAACAGCGGCTCGAACGCGCGCTGGAAACGGACCCGGTCGTCCGGGTGCACGAACTCCGTCGCGCGACGGCCGAGCGCGTCGGCCACCTCGTAGCCGGTGGCGCGCGTCCAGGCGGCGTTGAGGAACGTCCAGAGGCCGTCCTGGTCGGTCTCGAACACGCAGTCGGTCATGCTCTCGACGAAGCGCCGGTGGCGCTCCTCGCTGGCCCGCAGCAGCTCCTCGGTCTCGCGCCGGCCGGTCAGGTCGCTCGCGGTCACCACCGCGCCCAGCAGCCGGCCGTCGGCCGACCTCACGGGGCCGCCGCTGCACCGCAGCGCCGCGCGGCCGCCGGGCCCGTCGATCAGCATCTCGACGTCCTCGACGCGCTCGCCGCGCAGCGCGCGCAGCAACGGCGCCTCGTGCGGGCCCATCGGCGTCCCGTCGGAGTGCATCATCCCGAACGCGCCCGCCCACTCAAGCGGGTGCAGCGCGGCGTCGGCGCGCGGCTCGTCGTCGCCGAAGCGCAGCAGGCGCCCGTCGGCGTCGCAGGCGAACACGCGGTCGGAGAGCTGGCCGAGCAGCGAGTCCAGGAAGCTGCGCTGGCGCTCGAGCGCGCGCGTCGCGTCGAGGCGCGCGGAGATGTCGCGCACCACGCAGATCGCGTGCGTGACGCCGTGCCCGGGCGCCTCGAACGGCCCGATCTGCACGGCGAAGCGGTCCTGCCAGACGAGCTGCTCGGACTCCCCGCGCAGCGCCGCCTGCACCGGCTCGGCGAGCTCCTCGAGCAGCGCCGCGGCGATTCCCTCGGCGCCGGCGACCAGCCGCCATCGGCGCTCGCGGTCGATCAGCACGATCGTGACCGCGGGCAGGCTGTGGATGACCGTGCGATGCAGCCGCTCGGACCCCGAGACCGCGCGCAACCGCAGCCCGAGCAGCAACGCGAGCACCGCGACCGCGGCCAGCAGCGCGCCGGCGAGCGCGGTCATCCGCCGCCCGCCGGCGTGAGCGCGTCGCGCAACGCGCCGCAGGTGGCGGTGAAGGCGACCTCGAGGTCGTCGAGCTGCCCGGGCCGGGCGGCCGCGTCGCGCTCGACTTGCGCGGCCTGCACGGCCATCCCGCTCGCCCCGATGTTCTGGCAGCTGCCCTTCAGCTTGTGGGCGGCGCGGCGGACGGTGTCCGCGTCGCCCGCCTCGGCACCGGCGCGCAGCTCGCGCAGCAGCGGCGGCGTGCTGTCCTCGAACAGCTCGATCAGCTGGTCGACGATCTCCGGGTAGTCCTCGCGGAAGACGCGCGTGCGCGCCTCGTCGACGAGCGCGATCGCCGCGGGCCCCGGCTCGTGATCCGCGGCCGGCCCGGCCGGCGGCATCCGCAGCCAGCGCTCGAGCACGCTGTCGAGCTGGTCCGGACGCAGCGGCTTGGCCAGGTAGTCGTCCATGCCGGCGGCCAGGCAGCGCTCGCGGTCGCCGTTCATCGCGTGCGCGGTCATCGCCACCACCGGCAGGCGCCCGGCGCCGGAGGCGGCCTCGCGCTCGCGCAGCGCGGCGGTCGCCTCGTAGCCGTCCAGCTCCGGCATCTGGCAGTCCATGAACACGATCGCGTAGTCGTCCGCGGCGATCCGCTCGAGCCCCTCGCGCCCATCGGCGGCGCACTCGACGGCGAACCCGCGCTTGCCGAGCATCGCCTCGATCACGCGCTGGTTCACGACGTTGTCCTCGACCACCAGCACGGTCTGCCCGGAGGGCGTGCGGACCGCCGGCGCCGCCGGGTCCGGCGCCGGCCGCGCGAGCGTGCCCATCGCCTCGGCGACGGTCTCCAGCAGCCGCGCACGGCGGACCGGCTTGGTCAGGTAGTGGTGCACTCCGGCCTCGCGCGCGGCCGGGCGGCCGTCGACGGTGGAGGTGAGCATGATCAGCCGGGCGGCGCGCAGCGACGGCGCCATCGAGATCGCCCGCGCGAGCTCGATGCCGTCCATGCCCGGCATCTGCCCGTCGAGGATCACGAGCTCGAACGGCTCGCCGGCGCGCGCGGCCGCGTGCATCGCCTGCAGCGCATCGCCGCCGGACGCGGCGGATTCGCAGCGCACGTCACGGGCGCGCAGGTAGGCCTCCACGATCGCCCGATTGGTGTCGTTGTCGTCGACGATGAGCACCTGCAGCGCACGCGGGAGCGGGTGGCGCGCGCGGCGCGCCGAGCGGCCGGTCGCGGGCGTCTGGAGCCGCGCGGTGAAGTGGAACGTGCTGCCGATCCCCGGCTCGGACTCGCAGCCGATCTCACCGCCCATCAGCTCCACGAGCTGGCGCGAGATCGTCAGCCCGAGGCCGGTGCCGCCGTAGCGGCGGGTGGTCGACGTGTCGGCCTGCGCGAAGCACTCGAACAGGCGGACGATCGACGTGGAGGAGATCCCGATGCCGGTGTCGATCACGTCAAAGCGCATGATCGTCGCCGCGTCGTCGCGGCGCGCCGTTCGCACGCGCACCGCCACCTCGCCGCGCTCGGTGAACTTGACCGCGTTGGCGACGAGGTTGATCAACACCTGCCGCAGCCGCGCGCGGTCGCCGGAGACGGTCGCCGGCACGTCGTCGTCGACCCACGCCATCAGCTCCAGCCCCTTGCCGTGGGCCTGCGGGGCGAGCATCTCGCAGACGTCCTCGACCGCCTCGCGCAGGTCGAACTCGTGCCGGTCGAGCTCGAGCTTGCCGGCCTCGATCTTCGAGAAGTCGAGGATGTCGTCGATCACCGTCAGCAGCGCCTCTCCGGAGCGCGCGGCGGTCTTGGCGTGCTCGCGCTGCTCGGGCGTCAGATCGCTCTGCAGGAGCAGCTCGGTCATCCCGATCACGCCGTTGAGCGGCGTGCGGATCTCGTGGCTCATGTTGGCCAGGAACTCCGACTTCGACCGCGAGGCCTCGACGGCCTGCGACAGCGCGAGCTTGCGGTCGGTGCTGTCGGTGCCCATCGTCGCCGTGCCGTAGACGGTGCCGTCGGCGTGCATGAGCGGGAACTTGACGATGTGGTACGAGCGCCCGTCGGCCTCGCGCTCGAACTCCTTGACCTTGCCGGTGCGCATGACCTCGACGTCGGTGACGCGGTTCGCGGCGGCCATCGCCTCGGAGTAGAGCTCGTCGTCGGTCCGGCCCACCACCTGCTCCTCGGAGCGCCCGGAGATCCGCAGGAACTCCGCGTTGGCGAGCACGTAGCGGCCGTCGCGGTCCTTGACGGTGATCGACGTCGTCGTGTGGTCGAGGATGCCCTGCAGGCGATCGGTCTGCACGCGCAGCGCCTCGTCGCGGGCGGCGAGCGCGCCGGCCATCGTGTTGAAGGCGGAGGCGAGCTGGAGGATCTCGCCGCGCCCGGCGTCCGGCACGCGCGCGTCCAGGTCGCCCTCGGCCACGCGGCCGGCGGCGGCGGCGACGCGCCGGACCGGCACGAGGATCAGGCGGCGCAGCGCGAAGGTCAGCGCGATCAGCAGCACGGCGGAGATCAGCGCGCCGGCGGCCGCTAGCCACAGCATGCGGTGGCGTAGGGTCTGCGACTGCTCGCCTCGGCTGCTGGTCACGCGCTGCTGCGCCACGTTGAAGGCGGCGAACCGCGTGCGGATCGCGTCGACCCGGCGCTTGCCGTCGCGCGCGGCCTGCTGCAGCGCCGCGTGGTCGGGCTGGGTGGAGCGGATCAGCGGCTCGGTGTACTCGCGCACATACGCGGCGAGCCCGTCGCGGATTGCGAGCACCTGGGGGCGCTGCTCAGGCTCGGTCAGCGCGAGCAGCAGGTAGATGTGGGTCCCGAGCGTGCGGCGGCCGCGCTCGTAGGGCTCCAGATAGGACGAGTCGCGCGTGATCAGGAAGCCGCGCACGCCGGACTCGAGGTCGATCGTCGTCCGCTCCAGCTGCAGCGCTTCCTGCTGCATCTGCGTCGCCCGCCGGCCCGCCTTGGACGTCGCGTCCAGCGAGCGCGTGGTCAAGAGCATCGCCGCGAACATGCCGACGACCACGGCGAGGACCGCGCCGAGGACGGCGATCGTGGGCAGCGCGAGGCTGCGCAGTCGCGCGTTCACGAGCCGTTGTGGTGCCCGGGGGAACATGGATCCCCACTGCAATCGGCCGAAACGCGCGCGGGTTGACATGATGGGTAGACCGTCCGGTCGGCGGTCGCGACGGAATCCACCATCCATGAACATCCTCATCGTCGATGACGAGCCCGGCACGCGCGCCCTGGTCGCGTCTGCCGTCGAACGCCTCGGGCACCGCGCCGTGCGGGCCGCGGACGCCGAGGAGGCCTTGCCCTTGTTCGCCGCCGAGCACCCCGAGGTCGTGATCACCGACTGGGCGATGCCCGGGATCGACGGCACCGAGCTGGCGCGCCGGATCCGCCACCACGCCGAGCCCGGCTACACGTTCGTGATGATCCTCACGGGCAAGGCCGACGAGGACGCGGCGCGCGAGGCGATGCGGGCCGGCGCCGATGACGTGCTCGCCAAGCCGCTCGACCCGGCCGAGCTCGAGCGCAAGCTGATCGCCGCCGAGCGCGTCACCGCGATGCACCGGCGGATGCTCGAGGACGCGCGCCGCGACGCGCTGACCGGCGCCGGCAACCGCCTGCGGTTGATCGAGGACCTGACCGCGATCTGCGCGCGCGTCGAGCGCTACGGCCACACCTACTGCATGGCGATGTTCGGCATCGACGGCGACGACGAGGCGGTGCGGGCGGCCGGGCGCGCGCTCGGCACGGCGATCCGCGCCGGCGACGTGCTGTACCGCTCCGGCGCGCAGGAGTTCGCCGCGTTGCTGCCCGAGCAGGCGCTCGACACCGCCAGGCGCGCCGCCGAGCGGTTGCGCCGGGCCGCGGAGGAGAGCGTGGAGGGCGCGGTGAGCGCCGGCCTGGTGATGACCGGCGGCGGGGAGAATGGCGCGGAGGCGCTGCTGGCGAGCGCCGACGCGGCGCTCGCGATCGCCCGGGAGGGTGGCGGGGGCGGCGTCGAGGTACCGGCCTCCACCGGCCAGGCGACGCTGCGGCTGCTGGTCGCCGACGACGACCCCGTCACGCGGCTCACGATCGGCGCCATCCTCAAGCGCGAGCCGGGCCTTGAGCTGGTCGGCGAGGCCGAGGACGCCGGCGGCGCGGTGGAGCTGGCGCTGCGGCGGCGCCCGGACGTCGTGCTGCTCGACGTGTCCATGCCGGGCGGAGGCGGCGCGCGCGCTGCGGTGCAGATCCGCGAGGCGCTTCCGGACGTGCGGATCGTGGCGATCAGCGCCGACGACTCGCAGGGAAACCAGTACGACATGATGCGCGCGGGCGCCATCGGCTTCATCTCCAAGGGCGCGCCGGACGACGAGATCCTGCGCGTGATCCGGTCCAGCGCACGTTGGTGAAACGCGCGGCTTGCCGCACCGCCGCGCGGCCCGCCGTCAGTCCGCGGCCGCGTCGAGCGCCTGATTGACGAGCGCGTCGGCGTCGGCGTTCTGCGCGCGCGGCACCGAGCGGATGCTCCACGCATCGAACCCGCGCAACGCCGCCACCGCCTGTGCGTGCAGCGGCTTCATGTCCGGGTGCTTGACCTTGTAGGTGCCGTTGACCTGCTTGGCGACGAGCTCGGAGTCGTTGATCACCTCGACCTCGGTGGCGCCGAGCTCGCGCGCTCGGGCCAGGCCGAGCAGCAGCCCGCGGTACTCGGCGACGTTGTTCGTGGCGACGCCGAGCAGCTCGCTCGCTTCATCCTGGACCGGTCCGCTGATGACGGCCGCGGCAGCGGCGGGACCGGGGTTCCCGCGCGCGCCCCCGTCCACATGAATCGTGACCTTCATCGTTAAGGTCGGATGATCGGGGTGGGGCGGAGGGGCCTGCTGCCTTATTCCACGGAACTCAGCGGCGGGAAGTCGCCAGTGACGCGCATGCGGCGCCGGTCGCGAACCTCGCGCTGGCCGCCGCCGGTGGAGCCCGGCACTCGCCGCTCCTTCTTGCGGCGATCGACGATCACCGTGACGTTCGGGTCGTCCTCGTAGTAGTCCGCCAACTTTTCGTAGAGCTCCGGCGCAAGAGGCTCTGGTACGACGCAATAGATCACGCAGCGATCCTAACCCGTATCAGTTACCGGTTGAACTCGGTCATGTGTCGAGCGCAAGGTGCAACGCGCCGCGCTCGTCGGCGGCGGCGTTGGCTTCCTGCTCCTCCGGGGCCAATTCGGCGAGCTCGTCGCCCTGCGCCTCGCGGCGCACGCCGCCGGCCTCGTCGGACAGGTCGATCTCGAAGCGATACCAGGACAGCTCCCACATCACCGTGATCGCCACCACGCTGGGGCGATCGGTGCGCGGGCGCACGGACACCGCCGGAGCGCCGAGCGAGCGCGCGACGCCGCCGACCGTGCGCGTGTGGTCGGATGAGTTGAAGACGTCCAGCGCGCGCTGCATCTTGAGCTCGGCGTTGGTCGGCACCGCGCGGATGTGGCGCGGCTCGCGGCGCGGCTCCCGGCGCGGCGCGGGCTCCGGGCGGGCGGGCTCCTCCTGGGGCGCCTCGGCGTCCAGCTCGACCGGCTCGACGTCGCGCGGGAGGCGCTCCCGGCGCGAACGCAGGCGATCGAGGAACGAGCGCCCGCGCTCGCGGTTGGGCTGGCGCAGCTCGACGTGATCGGCGCCGGACTCGCGGATCCAGCCCTCGTGCTGGGCGCGCGCGGTGCACAGGTCACAGACCATCCGCCGCGCGCCGCCGGCGAGGTAGTGCTCGGCATGCTCGCCTCGCAACAGGGTGCGGCCGCACACGTCGCAGGCGACGTCCAGCTGGTTGGTGTGAATATCGCGAGTACGGGCGATCCGGCGAGGGTAGCAACGGCACCCTCGCCGGCTCGTAACGTCGCATGCAGACCGGGCCCCGGGGTTTTGGCCCGGTCTGCGGGCGCGTTTCCCGCGCTGCCATACCGGTCTGCTGAGCAACTCAGGCGACGGCCTCCGCCTCTTCTTTGGCCTTGTCGGCCACCTTCTGGGCCAGATGCGCGGGAATCTCCTCGTAGCGGAGGAACTCCAGCGTGTACTCGCCCTGGCCGCCGGTGAGGGCGCGCAGATCGGGCGCGTAGGAGAGCATCTCGCTCATCGGGACCTCGGCCTTGACCTCGGTCATGCCGCCCGCTGCCTCGGTGCCGATCGGCCGCCCGCGGCGCGAGCTGAGGTCGCCCATCACGTCGCCGACCGAGCCCTCGGGGACCGAGCACGTGATCAGCATGATCGGCTCGAGCAGCACCGCGCCGGCCTGTTCGAGCGCCTGCTTCATCGCGATCGAGCCGGCGAGGCGGAACGCCATCTCGGAGGAGTCGACGGTGTGGTAGGAGCCGTCGAAGACCTTCACGCGCACGCCCTTGACCGGGTAGCCGGCCACGGCGCCCTCGCGCATCGCATCCAGGACGCCCTTCTCCACCGCCGGGATGAAGCCGGACGGGATCACGCCGCCCTTGATCGCGTTGACGAACTCGAAGTCGCCGTCCTCGAGCGGCTCGATCTCGATGTGGCAGTCGCCGAACTGCCCGCGGCCGCCGGTCTGCTTCTTGTGGCGCCCGTGCGCCTTGGCGGAGCCGCGGATCGTCTCCTGGTACGGCACCCGCGGCGGCTTGAGCGCGACCTCGGCGCCGAAGCGCGACTTCATCCGGTCGACGATCACCTCGACGTGGATCTGCGACAGCCCTGCCACGATCTGCTCGCCGGTCTGCTCGTCGCGATGCAGGTCGATCGTCGGATCCTCCTCCTGCAGGCGCCGCAGGGCGGTGAACACCTTGTCCTCGTCGCCCTTGGTCTTGGGCTCGATCGAGAACGCCATCACCGGCGCCGGGAGCTTGACCGACGGCATGTGGATCGGCGTGTCGCGCGCCGCCAGCCAGTCGCCGGCGTGCGTCTCCTTGAGCTTGGCGACCGCGCCAATGTCGCCCGGGCCGAACGCTTCGACGTGCGTGACGTCCTTGCCGCGCGGGCTCAGCAGCTGCCCCACGCGCTCCTTGTTGTGGGCGCGCGTGTTGAGCACCTGCGTGTCGTGGGTCATCGTGCCCTGGTAGACCCGGAACAGGTTGATCCGGCCCGCGAACGGGTCGGCGCGCGTCTTGAAGACGTAGGCGAACATCTCGGCGTCGGGGTCGGGCTCGAGCAGGTGCCCGTCGACGTCCACCGAGCCGCCGTGCTGGACGGGCGAGGGAAGGTCGTCCACGATCGCGTCGAGCAGCCGGTTGGCGCCGAGGCGGTTGGTCGCGACGCCGATCGCGACCGGGAAGATGTGCCCGTGGTCGGTCCCGTCCTCGAGCGCGGTGACGATCTCTTCGTGCGAGATCTCCTCGCCCTCCAGATAGCGCTCCATCAGCGTCTCGGAGTTCTCGGCGACCTCGTCCATCAGCTTCTCGCGGTACTCCTGCGCCTGGTCGGCGAGGTCGTCCGGGATCGGGATCTCGCTGCAGCTGCCGTCGGAGTACTCGTAGGCCTTCATGTCGACGAGGTCGATCAGGCCGCGCATCTCGTGCTCGACGCCGATCGGGATCTCGGTCGCGACCACGTGCGGCCCGAAGGCGGCCTTCAGCGACTCGAGCGTGCGGAAGAAGTCGGCCCGCTCGCGGTCGAGCATGTTCACGTAGACGAGCCGCGCCACGCCGAGCTCCTGCGCGCGCTCCCACAGCCGCCGCGTGGAGACCTCGACGCCCATCACGCCGTTGATGACGAAGATCGCCGACTCGCACACCCGCAGCGCCCCAAGCGCGTCGGCCACGAAGCTCGGCTCGCCGGGCGTGTCGATCAGGTTGACCTTCACATCGCGCCACTCGAACGAGGCGAGTGATGCGGAGATGGACATGCCGCGGGCCTTCTCGTCCTCGTCGGCGTCCGAGACCGTCGTACCGTCAGCCACCGAACCGAGCCGAGTCGTCGCGCCCGCTTCGAAAAGCAGGGCCTCGTGCAGCGACGTCTTCCCGCTCCCTCGGTGGCCGACTAGTGCCACGTTGCGAATCCTGTCTGCGGCGTGCGGCATGCCTGGCGCTCCTCTCTCTACGACAGCCAGAGGAGCGAGGCTACCGTCAATCCCTCAGGTTGTCTCCCTGGAGGCGCGACTTGAGGCGCAGCACGGCTTTGGTGTGCAGCTGCGAGATGCGCGACTCGGTGACGCCGAGGACCTCGCCGATCTCTCGCAGCGTCAGGTTCTCGTAGTAATAGAGGGCGATCACGAGCTTCTCGCGCTCGGGCAGCGCGGCGATCGCGTCGGCCAGGCGGTCCTTGAGCTCGGACGCCGCGAGCATCTGCTGCGGGTCCGGAGCGTCGGGATCGTGCAGCGTGTCGAGCAGGCTCACCGCGTCGCCCGAGGAGTCCGAGACCGCCCACAGCTCGTCGAGCGCGACCACGGTCGAGTTGGAGATCTTCACGAGGATCTCCTGGAACTCGTCGACCGGAATCTCCAGCTCGCGCGCCATCTCGTCGTCGCTCGGCGTGCGATGCAGCCGGTGCTCGAGCTTGGCGTGGACCTTCTCGATCTCGCGCGCGCGGGCGCGGACCGACCGAGGGACCCAGTCGAGCGCGCGCAGCTCGTCGATGATCGCGCCCTTGATGCGCGTGATCGCGTACGTCTCGAACTTGATCTCGCGCTCGAGCTCGAACCGCTCGATCGCGTTGATCAGCCCGATCAGCCCGTACGAGATGAGGTCGGCCTCTTCCACATGCGCGGGGAGGCCGGACGACATCCGCCCGGCGACGTACTTGACCAGAGGTGAGTAGGCGACGACCAGTTGCTCACGGGCCTTGTCGGAGCCGTCGGTCTTGTACCGACGCCATAGGTCCTTGAGCTCGATCGCTTTAACGTTGGTCTCCAGAAAAGCCCCTCTCTACGCCCGCGGATGGCTCCTCGCATACGCCGCCCGCAGACGAGCGGACTCTACCCGAGTGTAGACCTGCGTAGTGGATATGGATGCGTGGCCGAGCAGTTCCTGGATCGCTCTCAGGTCCGCACCCCCCTCCAGCAGGTGCGTGGCAAACGAGTGCCTGAGCGCGTGCGGATGCACGCCGGTCTGGGTCGCGGCATGGCGCGCCCACACTCTCAGGCGACGCCGGACATCCGAGGTGGAAAGGCGCCTTCCGCTCTTCGACAAGAACAGCGCGGGATCCGCGTCGGCGCTGGTCAGGGCCGGGCGCGCGCGCTCCAGATACGCGGCGACGGCCTTCAGCGCCGGCTCGCCGGCGGGGACGAAGCGCGTCTTGGAGCCCTTGCCCTCCACGCGGATCTGCTCCTGGTCGAAGTCGACCGAGGTCACATTGAGATCGACGATCTCCTCGGCCCGCAGCCCGCACGCGTACGCCAGCTCGAACAGGGCGCGATCGCGTTGCTCGAGCGGCGTGGCGGCGGGGATGCGATCGAGGATCGCGGCGACGTCCTGCGGCTTGAGGACCCTCGGGAGGTCGTGCGGCAGGCGCGGCGCAGGCAGCAGGTCGGCCGGGTTCTGGCTGATCTCGCCGTGCTCGAGCAGGGTTCTGAAGAGGGAGCGGATGCTCGCGAGCTTGCGCGCCATGGTGCGCGGCGCGGAGCCCTTCTGGGACAACCGGGCCGCCCATCGCCGCAGCGCCGGGTAGCCGACGTCGGCGGGGCTAAGGCCATTAGCCGTGGCCCAGGCGGCCAGCTCGGCGGCGTCGGTGCCGTACGCGCGGCGGGTGCGCTCGGCGGCGCCACGGCGGCGCAGGTCGGCGTCGAACGTCCGCAGCGCGGCGCGCCACGGCTCCGAGACGGCCGCCTCGACAGGCGCCGCGCTCATCGCTGGCCGCCGACCGCGGTCGCCCGGGCGCGCATGGCCCGCGCCGCGATCACGGCGCGGCCCGCACGCCGCGTGGCCCTACTCTCAGTTGTCGTGAGCGCGTTCTTCATCGACACCTCCACCGGCCGCGTCGCGACGCTGCGGCAGCTCGTGGCGGCGGGGATCTCGCGGGAGGACGGCGTGCCCGGGCCTCCCTGGCACCCGGTCCGCGGGGACCGCGATGCGTCGATGCTCTGGTACGCGGTGATGCGCAAGCAGGTCAAGGGCGTGTACATCGGCACCTTGACTGTTCGTCATCGGGAGCATCACGCCTCCCTCCTGAATGCCGGCTGGCAGGAGGTCCCGGTCGAGGAGATCCGGGCGTTTGGTCCGGCAGCAGATCGTTCCGCTGCGGGATGATCTACTACCATATCGGTTCATGGATCTCCTGTTTCTCCTGAACCAGGCGAGCTATGCGCTCGGCAACGAGATGGCCACCCGGCTGGCAGGGCTCGACATCACGCCGCGACATTTCTGCGTGCTGTCCAATGCGCTGGCCGGGGAGCTGACGCAGATCCGGCTCGCAGAGCGCTCGATGCTCGACAAGACCACGATGGTCGTCACGCTTGACGAGCTGGAGCGGCGTGGGCTCGTCGTCCGGCGGCCGTCGCGCGCGGACCGGCGCGTGAAGCTCGTCGCCGTCACCGCTGACGGCAAGCTGGTCCTCTCACGTGCGCAGGCGATCGTCGAGCAGATGCAGCGCGACGTCCTCGAATCGCTGCCCGACGCGCGGCGCGAGGCGTTCGCGGAGGCGCTCACCGAGCTCGTGAACGGCCCGCTCGCCTCCCCTTCGCACGTCGAGCGCTCGCTGCGGCGTCCGCGCGAGCGCACGATGGTTCCGCACTGAGCGCCACCGCACCTCGATCGTCCGCAGCGGCGGCCGTCCGGGCGAGCGCACAATGGTCCCGCACTGAGCGCCACCGGACCTCGATCGTCCGCAGCGGCGGTGATCCGGGCGATGTCCCGAGCGGGATCGTCCCGAGCCGGATCGCCCCACGGCGGATCGCTCTGAACCAGATCGTCCCGAACTAGACGATCTGCTACGGTCCGAGCATGACTTCTTCGGACCCTCGCCGGCGTGCGCTGATTGTGCTGTGCGCCGGCATGCTGATGGTCATCCTCGACCAGACGATCGTGAACGTCGCGCTGCCGTCGATCCAGCGCGACCTCGGATTCACGCAGTCCTCGCTCGCCTGGGTCGTCAACGCCTACCTGATCGCGTTCGGCGGCCTGCTCCTACTGGCGGGGCGCTTCGGCGACCTGCTCGGCCGGCGGAGCGTCTTCCTCGCCGGCATGGTCGTGTTCACCGCGGCGTCGCTGGTCTGCGGGCTGGCGGGCTCGCAGGGCATGCTGATCGCCGCGCGCTTCGTCCAGGGCGCGGGCGGCGCGCTCAGCTCGGCGGTGATCCTCGGGATGATCGTGACGATGTTCCCGGCGCCGCGCGAGCAGGCGAAGGCGATCGGCGTCTACTCGTTCGTCGCCTCGGCGGGCGCGTCGATCGGGCTCCTGAGCGGCGGCGTGCTGACCCAGGCGCTGGATTGGCACTGGATCTTCTTCGTCAACGTCCCGATCGGGGTCGTGACCCTGGTTCTCGCGCTGCGGATGGTGCCCCGCGATGCCGGGCTGGGCGTGTCGCACGGCTTCGACGGCCTCGGCGCCGTGCTCGTCACCGCCGCTCTCATGCTCGGGGTGTACGCGATCGTGGGCGCCGAGACGCACGGCTGGGCGTCCGGGCGGACGCTGGGCCTCGGCGGGATGGCGCTGGCGCTGCTGGCCGCGTTCGTATGGCGCGAGGCGACGGCGGCGGCGGCGCTGCTGCCGCTGCGGATCTTCCGCTCGCGCAACGTCTCGGGCGCGAACGTCGTGCAGGCGCTGCTGGTCTCGGGCGCGCTGGGCATGTTCTTCCTCGCCGTGCTCTACCTGCAGCGGGTGCTCGGCTTCGATGCGCTCCAGACGGGTCTGGCGTTCCTGCCGGTCTCGCTCGTCATCGGCGTTCTCTCGCTCGGGTTCTCGGCGCGGCTGAACCTGCGCTTCGGGGCGCGTGCGGTGCTGGTGCCGGGGATGGCGCTGGTCGCGCTGGGACTGGCCTGGCTCACGCGGGCGCCCGTCGACGGCGCCTACGGCATCGACGTGCTGCCGGCGATGCTGCTGCTCGGCGTCGGCGCGGGCGTCTCCTTCCCGGCGCTGATGACGCTGGCGATGTCGGGCGCCGGCGACGCGGACGCGGGCCTCGCGTCCGGGCTCGTCAACACGACGATGCAGGTCGGCGGCGCGCTCGGGATCGCGGTGCTCGCGACGCTGGCGTCGTCGCGGACCGATTCACTGCGCGGCGCGGGCGCCGGCCCCGCTGAGGCGTTGACCGGCGGCTACCACCTCGCGTTCACGGTCAGCGCGGTCCTCGTCGCTGTCGGCGCCGTCGTGGCGGCGACGGTGCTGCAGCGCGAGGCCCGTGTGCACGAGGACGCGAGCGAGGCGCTGTTGCAGACGACGTAGACCCGATGATACACTCTGTATCGTGACAGATACAGTGGTGTCTCGGGAGGTCCTCGCCGCAGTCAAGCGTCTGGCCGCGCGCGGTGAGCTGACGGGCGCCTCGATGGCCGACATCGCCCGCGAGGCCGGCATCACGCGCGTCACGCTCTACCGCCGCGGCGAGACCCGCCCGGCGATCATCTCCGCCCTGCGCGACGAGCTCCTGCGCGAGGAGCGCGAGCTGCTGCTGCCGCTGCTCGCCGCCCCCGGCGACGCGGGCACGCGCTTGACGCGCGTGCTCGAGGGCGTCTGCGAGACGACCGAGGCGCGCGCCGACCTGCTGGCGGGGCTCGACGACGCGGCCCTGAACGCGATCTGGCACGACGAAGGCCCGGACGCGCTGACGCGCTCCGAATTCATCGCCCCGATCGTGCGGCTGTTGCGCGACGCCGAGCTCGACGGGTCGCTGCGCACGTTCCCCGACCCCGAGGTCGCCGCCACCGTGCTCTACACGCAGGTGACGTACACGTACCTGCACCTACGCAGAGAGCACGCCTGGACCGCGGAGGACACCACCGCCGCGGTCATCGACCTGGCGGTCGGCGGGCTCCTGCCATGAGCGCCACCGCCCACCCCGACGCCACCGGCCGACGCGACGCCGCCCTGCCCGAGGCCACCGCCCCACGCGCCGCCGCCGCACGCGACGCCGCCGTCTCGCGCGACCGCGCCTCGCGCATGGACCGGCGCGCCGTCGCGCTGCTCTCCGCGGGCCATCTCGGCGCGGACCTGTTCCTCGGCGCGGTGCCGGCACTGGTGCCGCTGTTCGTGGCTCAGCGGGGTCTGAGCTACGGCGAGGCCGGCCTACTCGTGCTCGCCGGCAGCCTCGCGTCCGCTGTCGTACAGCCGCTGGCCGGGCTCGCGGGCGACCGGCTGCGGGCGCCGTGGCTGGCGCCGCTCGGACTCCTGCTGACCGGCGCCGGGCTGGCGGTCGCCACGCTCGCGAGCGCGTTCGCCGCGACCGCGGCCGCGTTGCTGATCGGCGGCGCCGGCGTGGCGATCTTCCACCCCGAGGCGATCCGCGCCACGCGGGCCGCCGCGGGCGCCGAGCCCGGCCGCGCGCTCGGGATCTTTGCCGCATGCGGGAACGTCGGCTTCGCGCTCGGCCCGGCGCTCGCCGTGCCGCTCGGAGCGGCGTTCGGCCTCCCGGCGGCCGGGGCGGCCGCGCTTCTCCCGCTTGCCGCCGCGCTCGTGCTCGCCGTGGCGCCGCGCGAAGGCCGCGCCAGCCGTACCCACGCCGCCGCCCGGCGATCCGCCTCGCCTGGCCGCGCGCCCGCCGCGAACGGCCGCCCGCACCCGTCCGTCGCTGATCGCCGCGCCGCCGCGCTCGCTCCGGTTCGTCGCGCGGGCGCGTCCGCCGCTCGCCGCCCGGCGACGGCCGGCGCCGATCTCCCTGGATTCGCGTTCGCCACCGCGTCCGCGGTCGCGTTGTCGGCGTGCATCTTCGGCCTGATGGCGTTCGTGCCGGCCTGGTTCGGCGACGAGCTCGGCGCGAGCGTCGGGCTCGGCAGCGCGGCCGTCGCGGGGATGCTGCTGGCCGGCGCCGCCGGGACCTATCTCGCCGGCCGCGCCGGGGACGCGCACGGACGCGGCCCGGTGGTCGCAGTCGCGCTCGGCGCCCTGGTGCCGCTGAGCTTCCTGCTCCCGCTCGCGACGGCGGCGCCCGCGTTCGCGCTCGTGCTGGCGATCGGGCTGCTGGTCGACGGCGCCTACTACCCGCTGCTGATCGTCGCCCAGGACGCGCTGCCCGAGCGCGATGGACTTGCCGCGGGCGTCGTCCTCGGCCTCAGCGTCGGCGGCGGCGCGGGCGCGACCGCGCTGCTCGGGCGTCTCGCCGACGCCCACGGTCCGGGCGCGACGCTGTGGGCCTGCGCCGCGCTGGCGGCCGCCTCGCTCGCACTCGCGCTACCCGTGCTCCGCCGACGCGCGCCCGCGCTCGCGCCCGCGAGCGCTCCGCTGACCGCGGCGAGCTAGCGCGCCGCGGCGTCGATCGCGGGAGCATCGAGCAGAGCGAGGTTCTCGGGCGTCGGCGGCAGGCGCTCGTAGCGGTCGACGACCTCGGTGATGCGCACCTCCCCCGCCGGCTTCGCGCCCGCCGCCGGCTGCCCCGTCTTGGGGTCGGATTGGGTGACGATCGGCAGAACGTGCACGTCGCCGACAGGCAGCGCGGTCTCGGCGTCGAGATAGAACGTCTCGCGCGCTCCTGCCTGCTCGGGGTCGAGCACCGTGTATGCGTGGACCTTCCGGCCCGCGAACATCGTGTCGCCGTCGTCGCGCATGCGATGCTCGACGAAGCGCGCACGGAAGCGGTCGACGACGGTCAGCAGGTTCTGGGCGAACCCGGCCCGCCCCTCATCGCCCTTCCAGCCCGGGTCGTCGATGCGGGTCGCCTGGACCTTGCCGTTGAGCAGCGTCCGGAACACGCCGTCCTTCTGGTCGTGCTCGTAACGCCATTGGCCGGCGTTGACGCCCGCTTGGGCGACCTCCTCCACGTTGTGCATCCGGTCGCCGCGCTGCCACATCGTGAGCCGCGTGCGCTGCTGCATCGGCGCGGCGTCGTTGCTCATCTCGGTCGTCGTGACGGTGAAGATCACGTAGTTCTCGGGCGCGGTGGCGCCGTACGCGCGTGTTGCGAGGTCGACCTTCCCGCCGGACGAGGGCCATGCCGCGAGCACGGTGATCCCAACCGCGGCCACGGCGACCGCGGCCGGCGCGAGCCGCCGGCGGCGGCGCGGAGCGGGCGGCGGGTTCGCGACGATCCGCTCCAGGACGTCGGCCGGCGGGGGCGCGTCGTCGGGCGCGTCCAGATAGACCAGCGGGTCGGCGCGCTTGAGTCGGGTCAGGGAATCAGGCATCGACGGGCTCCATGTGTTCGAGTTCGATCGCGCTGTCCAGCTCGCGCAGACGCGCCGCGAGCCGGCGCCGCGCGCGGTGCAGCCGCATGGCGAAGGCGGCCCGCGAGACGCCGGCGGCGCGCGCCGCGCCGGCGAGCGTGAGTCCCTCCCAGGCGACGAGTCGCAGCGCCTCGCGGTCGCGCTCGCCCAGCGCCGAGAACGCGCGCAGGGCGATGTCGCGCTCGGCGAAGCGCTCCGCCGGGTCGCGTGCCGGTGCGGCGGGCTGGGCCGCGGCGGCGCTCGCGCGCCGCTCGTGGCGCGCAGCCGCGCGGCGGTGGTTGGCGAGCACGTTCCCGGCCGCCGCGTACAGCCATGGCAGCGGCGGATCCGGCACCTGCTCGAGCCGCCGCCAGCAGATCAGGAACGCCTCGTTGGCGATCTCCTCGGCCACGGAGGAGTCGGTGCGACGCAGCGCGTAGCGATGCACGTCGCGATAGTGGGCGGCGACGATCGCCTCGAAGCGCTCTCTCGGTTCCATCACCCGCTATGTGTTCGCGGGCGCGGGGAGGTTCACATCAGGCGATGTAGACCGGTGCCCCCACGGGCACGAGGTCGTAGAGCTCCTCGACGTCCGGGATGTGCATCCGGATGCAGCCATGCGACGCGGCCGAGCCGATCGACCCGTCGTCCGACGTGCCGTGGATGCCCGCGCCGTCGAAGATGCCCATCCAGCGCGCCTTGATCGGATTCCCGGGGTCGCCCGCGGGGATCACCTGGCCGGCGAGATCGCCCGCCCAGGCCGAGTTCGGCACGTGCCAGGCGGGATTGACCGCCTTGTTCTCGATGTGGTAGAGCCCGGCCGGCGTCTCCAGGCCGACCTGGCCGACGGCGATCCCGTACGTCTTGGCCGGCTTGAGGTTCTTGAACAGCGTGAGCTTGAACTTCGCGCGGTCGATGATGATCACGGCCGGGTACTTCTTGGCGAGCTGCTCGGTCGAGACCTTCGGCTGGACGACCGACGTCTGGATCGCGATCTCCTGGGTGTTCCCCGGGTCCAGCAGCGTGTGCTGGAGGTCGCTCGCGAGCGTGTTGTACCGGACGCGGATCCCGGTCCGCGAGGGCTTCGGGTCGACGATCCCCTTCTCGAGGTCCACGTTCGCGTCGCGCGGCGCACGGTTGATCCGCGCCTGCGCGCGCTTGACCAGATCGTCGATCGCCGGCTGCGACCAGCTGACGTTTGCCGCCAGCGACGCCGCGAGCTTCTCGTTGCGGAGGTTCCGCCAGGCGCGGGAGAAAATGTTGCCCTGCTGCGAGCGCGCCATCGCCTTGTCCACGGTGCCGCGGATGTCGATCCCGATCGCCGCCTGCTTCGGCGTGAGCGTGAAGACGTGATTGTGGTAGCGCGCCTTGACCGGCCGGTCCAGCGGCGCAAGCAGCGTCTGGTGCAGCTTCGCCTCCGCCTGCGCGCGCGTCATGCCCCCGATCGCGACGCCGTTGACCATCACGCCCTCGGCGATTCGATCGCGCTTCGAGTGGTCGTACGCGTAGGCGCCGCCGACCACTCCGACTGCGATGAGCGCCACAACGGCGGTGAGAACGATCAGGCGCTTACGCATCGGGCTCGCCAATGGTAGGCAAGTGAGAGGCGGATCGCCCAGCGATGCAAGTCAGCTGTCGCCTCCGCGCCGCACGCTCGGCGACCAGCGCAGGAACTCCTCGACCTCGCGCTCGTAGCGATATGGCGCACCCGCGCTCTCTCGCAGCGGCGCGAGCCGCAGCGCCTCGGCAAACGCCTGGACGGCTTCCCGCGAGGTGAGCTGGAAGCGGTAGCCGGCCTGCTTGAGGCGGCGATTGTCCAGCCCGCGGCCGTAACGGAGCTGCCGGAGCACCTCCTCGGGGAAGCGCAGGCCCGCCAGCCCGAGCGCCGCGGCCGCCGGCCCGGTACCCCACGGCGGGAGCAGCGGCAGGTACGGCTTGCCGAGCAGGCTCGCGACCTCCGACAGCACGAGCACCCCGTCCGGCGCCGCGTTGTAGATCCCCGGCAGATCGCTCACCACCGCATGCCGCAGCGCACCGACGATGTCGTCTTCGTGGATGAACTGGTAGCGCGGGTCGAAGCCCAGGATGCCGGGCACGGCCGGGAGCGACAGCAGCGCCGTGTGGGTCGTGAGCAGGTCCGGCCCGAGGCCGTTGGAGAAGCGCAGCGTGGTGACGGTCACGCCGGGGTTGCGCCCGGCGAAGCCCTGGACGGCGTCGTCGGCCTCGACGACGTCTGCCTCCAGCCGCGTGCGCGGCGGGTGCGGGCGCTGCATGTCCTCGGTGAAGAACGACGGGTCGTCGCGCTCGCACCCGTAGTAGTGCGCGGAGGACTTGAAGACGATCTTGCGCACCGGCGAGTCCGGCCCGCCGCAGGCGGCGAGGATGTTCATCGTCCCGATCGCGTTCTGCTCGTGCGCCTCGCGCGGACCCGCCACGCGCGAGTCGACCACCAGCCGCGTGTCGATGACCGTGTCGATCTCCGCGGCGTGCACGATCCGCCGCAGCAGCCCGTGCTGGGTGCCCACGCGGACGAACTCGGTGCGCTCGAGCGCGAGCGTCGGATCCTCGGGCGAGACGCCGATGATCGCGTCGATCGCCGCGTCCTTCTCGAGCTCCTGCGCGAGCCGGCCGCCCCAGTAGGTCGAGAGCCCGGTGATGAGGACGCGCTTCACCCGAGCCAGGCGGAGCGCCGCCGCGCGAGCATCTCGTAGAGCTCCTCCTGGATCCGCCCGCGGACCTCCTCGGCGAGCGTCTGCACGAGGCCGGCGTCCTGCCACGGCTCGTCGCCGTAGACGTCGGTCGGGATCGGCTCGAGGAAGCGGATGAAGAACTTCGCCGGCAGGTAGACGAGCGGCGCCAGCGGCGCGTAGAGCAGACCCGTCAGCCTTCGCAGCGGCAGGTGGGCGAAGATCGGCTGCGCCTCCTCGGCGCCGACGACGGCAACTGGGACGATCGGCGCCTTCGCCCGCAGCGCCGCCTCGACGAACCCACCGCGCCCGAAGCGCCGCAGCCGGTAGCGGTCCTTGTAGAGCTTCTCCGTGCCCTTGGCGCCCTCGGGGAACACGAGCACGAGCTGCTCCTCGTCGTAGAGCAGGCGATGCACGTTGGCCGGGTGCGCCGGCACGCCGCCGACCTTCGGGACGAGCATGCTCAGCCACGGATAGCCCTTGAAGAAGTGCTCGACGGTCATGTGCAGCGGTCGCGGCCGGCTGTGCTCCTCCTTGATCGCCTTGGCGATCATCGACGCGTCGGGCGGCAGCGCGCCGGCGTGGTTGGCGACCAGCAGGGCGCCGCCGGTGGACGGCACGTGCGCGATCCCCTCGACCTCCACCCGGAACCAGTAGTGGTAGAGGAAGTCGTAGACCGTGCGGTCCATCAGGCCTTCGACGCGCTCGGAGCGCCCCCAGTCGGTGACTTGGCGGTCCGGCTCGACGGCGGGCAGGTACGCGCGGTGGTCGGCGGGAGCGGTGAGCTGCTTCACGTTGCCTCGGGTACGGTAGCGGCGTGCCGGGATTCAGAGATCAGGTCGCGGGCTTTGCCGGCAACGCCTTGCGGCGCCCGGGCGCCGATCCCGAGTATGCGGACGGCGACGATTCGACCTGGCGCTCCGTCGACTGGCCGGCCACGACGCGCGCCATGGTGGTCGCCGGGCGGCGGGTCAACGTCGTGGATACAGGGTCACCACTCGCTCGTGACTCGGTATCGCCGTCGGACATCGGGCCGCCGCTGCTGTTCCTCCACGGGCTCGGCGGGGTGTGGCAGAACTGGCTGCTGAACATCCCGGCGTTCATGGGCACGCACCGGGTGATCGCGCCGGACCTGCCGGGGTTCGGGCGCTCCGAGATGCCGGCGGGGCGGATCTCGATCCAGGGCTACGGGCGGGTGATCGACGAGCTCTGCCGCATGCTGGACGTCGACTGCCCGGTCGTGATCGGCAACTCGATGGGCGGCTTCATCGGCGCAGAGCTCGCGCTCGCGTTCCCGACGCGGGTGTCGCGGCTCGTACTCGTCTCGGCCGCGGGGCTCTCGGTCGAGCACATGAAGAAGGAGCCGCTGCTGACGCTCGCCCGCGTCTGGGCGATGACCGCGACGCGCACCGGCGCGCGCGCCGACCCGGTCGTGAAGCGCCTGCGGCTGCGGCGGGTGTTGCTGCAGACCGTCGTGCGCTATCCGGAGAAGCTCTCGCTCCCGCTGACCGCCGAGCTCGTCGCGGGCGCGGGAACGCCGGGGTTCGTCGGCGGGCTGGATGCGATCCTGTCCTACAAGATCCGCGAGCGGCTGTCGGAGATCGAGGTGCCGACGCTGATCGTCTGGGGCCGCAACGACATCCTCGTCCCGGTCGGCGACGCGGCGCGCTTCGAGAAGCTGATCGGCGCCAACGCGCACGCGGTGATCTTCGAGGACACCGGGCACCTGTCGATGCTCGAGCGGCCGTCGCGCTTCAACGCGCTGCTCGCGGACTTCATCGCCGGCGCGGAGACCCCGGAGGCCGGGGTCCCGGGTGTCGTCAGCTCGTAGGCGCGACCTCGCGGGCCGGCTGGGGCTTCGGGCCGGTCACCGCGCCCTCGCTTGCGGAGCTCACGAGCGCCGCGTACTTGCCGAGCACGCCGCGCGTCTCGATCGGCGGCGGCACGTACTCGGCGAGCCGCTGCTCGAGCTCGTCATGGGAGATGTCGAGGTCGATCCGCCGGTTGTCGACGTCGATCGTGATGCTGTCGCCCTCGCGGACCGCCGCGATCGGCCCGCCGTGCACGGCCTCGGGCGCGATGTGGCCGGCCATGAAGCCTCGCGTGGCGCCGGAGAAGCGGCCGTCGGTGAGCAGCGCGACGCTGTCGCCGAGCCCCTCCCCCACGATCGCCGCCGTGACCGAGAGCATCTCGCGCATCCCGGGGCCGCCGGCGGGTCCCTCATTGCGGATCACCACGACGTCGCCGGGGTTGATCTGGCCGGAGGTGACCGCGGCCATCGCGGCCTCCTCGCCGTCGAACACGCGCGCCGGGCCCTGGTGATGGCGGCGCTCGTGGCCGGAGAGCTTGACGACGCTGCCCTCGGGCGCGAGGTTGCCGCGCAGGATCGCGATCCCGCCCGTCGCCTTGATCGGATTCTCGAGCGGGCGGATGACCTCTTGGCCGGGCGCCTCGTCGGCCTCCTGCGCGTGCTCGCCGATCGTCTTGCCGGTCACGGTTGGGGCGTCGGCGTGCAGGTACCCGCCCTCCAGCAGCCGCTTGGCGAGCACGGCGGTGCCGCCGGCGGCGTGCAGGTCGGTCGCCACGAAGCGGCCGCCGGGCTTGAGGTCGCACAGGCTCGGGACGCCGTTGGCGATCCGGTCGAAGTCGTCGATGTCGAGCTCGATCCCCATCTCGCGGGCGACCGCGAGCAGGTGCAGGACGCCGTTGGTGGAGCCGCCGGAGGAGCCGACCGCCATGATCGCGTTCTCGAGGCTGTCGCGGGTGATGATGTCGCTCGGCTTCTGGCCTCGTCTGAGGACGTCCATCACGAGCTCGCCGGCCTTGTAGGCGACCTCGGACTTGGTCGCGTCCTGGGCGGGCACGAGGCTCGGCCCGATCGGGCTGATGCCCATCATCTCGAAGGCCATCGCCATCGTGTTGGCGGTGAACTGACCGCCGCACGCACCGGGGCCGGGGCTGGCGGCCGCCTCGATGTCGGCCAGCTCCTGGTCGGTGATCTTGCCCGCGGCGTTGGCGCCGACGGCCTCGAACACGTCCATCACCGTGATGTCCTTGCCCTTGTAGTGGCCCGGCGGGATCGAGCCGCCGTAGAGCATCACGCCCGGCACGTCGAGCCGCGCGAGCGCCATCACCGTGCCCGGGATCGTCTTGTCGCAGGCGCACAGCGCGATCACGGCGTCGAACAGGTGGCCGAGGCTCACGAGCTCGATGCTGTCGGCGACGATCTCGCGGGAGACGAGGCTCGTCTTCATGCCCTGCGTGCCCATCGTGATCCCGTCCGAGATCGCGATCGTGTTGAACTCCATCGGGGTGCCGCCGGCGGCCTTGATTCCGTCCTTGACGTGCTTGGCCAGCGCGCGCAGGTGGAAGTTGCACGGCATCGTCTCGATCCACGTGTTCGCCACGCCGATGATCGGCTTCGCCAGCGCCTCGTCGTCGTAACCGATGCCCTTCAGGTAGGCGCGCGCGGCGGCGCGGTCACGCCCTTCGGTGAGGGCGCGGGAGCGATGCTTGAGGTCGAAGTGACCGTTCCCGGCGGCGGACATGCCGCCGAGTCTACGCGGCGCCGCTTCCCGCCCCGGCGCGATCCAGGCGCTCGCGCTCCCAGCGGCCGAGGCGCCAGATGTCGCGCGCGACCTGGCGCGGGTCGACCTGGCGGCCGGGCAGGTGCATGTTCGCGGAGTTGATCAGGCGGCGCTCGTCGCCGTTGAGCGCCATCCACTTGGCGAGCACGTCGTCGGAGTCCGGCAGGCGGGCGGAGCCGTACGGGCGCGTCTCGTCCGGGAACTCGACGCAGTACTCGTTCAGCAGGCGGCCGGTCTGCGGCAGGTAGGCGACGATCGGCTTGTGCGGATAGACCAGATAGGCGTAGGGAACGCCATTGAGGTCCCGGCTCAGCGGCCCGCGTGGGCGGGTGGAGGCGGTGTCAGACGTCTGGCCGCCCCACACGCGGATGAACCCGAGGTCGCGGTACATCGCCCACTCCTCCTCGTTCACGCATGACTTCAGGAGCTCGCGGGCGCGCTGCTCGGCGCGGCGCTCGCGGCCGGGGTCATACGCGGCGATGTGGCCGTCGCGGCGAGCCTGGCGGCGGGCGCGAGCCCGCTCCGCGCGGCGCTCGAACCAGGGGATCGAGACCTCCCACAGCAGCGCGACGATGACGATCGCGGTGGCCGCGATAGCGACGGTCACCGCGCGCCTCCTCGCCTCGCGGGAATCCCGGCAGGGCTCAACGCGCGCCGCCGGCCGCGCGCGGGAAGAAGATGACGCGACTCGTGTCGCGCGGGATCTCCTCGAACGCGCTGATAATCTCCGCCTCCCGCCGGCCGATGGCCGATGTGACCGGGACGGCGGCCCACATTCCCTGCTCGAGCTGGCGCCGGAACTCCTCTACCAGCCGGTCGTGGTCCTCCTCGACGTCGATGTCTCCTTCGGCGATCAACTGCTCGCCGTAACCCGGACGCATGCGGAGGAACTTCATCCGCGCATTATGTCACGGCCAAGGTGGCGGCTCGGGCGATTATCGCGCCACCTCGGCACTTGCAGGGGATTGGCCCGCCCGCGCCGTCAGGTCGAACACGTCGACGGGCCCGGCGCCCGCCCCGAGGTCTCTGAGCCCCGCCCTGACCGCATCGCCGGCGATCGCCTTCGCCGCTCTGGCGGCCTCCAGGGGCGAGTGGCCGAGCGCGAGGTGGGCGGCGAGCGCGGACGAGTGCGTGCACCCGGAGCCGTGGGCCGCGCCGTCCGGGTGGCGCCGCCCGGGGATCAGCTCGATGGCCGCGCCGTCGAAGAACACGTCGGTCGCCTCGTCGCGGTGGCCGCCGGTCACGACCACGTACTCGGGCCCGAGCGCGTGCAGCGCGCGCGCGAGGTCCTCGGCGTCGCTGCGGGACGGCGCCGTATGGCCGCCGCCGCCACGGGCCGCCGGGCCGCCGCCATCGCCGCCCCGGCCCGCCCGGCCGCCGCCATCGCCGCCACGGGCCGCCGGGCCGCCATAGGCCCCCGGGCCGCCGCCGGCCGCCTCGCCGCCGCGGGCCGCCGTGCCGGGGGCTTCCCCCGCGAGCACGCGGGCCTCCGGCAGGTTCGGGGTGATCACCGTCGCGACCGGCAGGAGCAGCTCGATCAGCGCCTGGCGCGCGGCGTCGTCGAGCAGGACCGCGCCGGACTCGGCGACCATCACCGGATCGATCACCACCGGCACGCCGTCGTCGAGCAGCCGCAGCGCGCGGGCGACGGCCTCGACCGTCTCGGCCGTCCCGAGCATGCCGATCTTCACGGCGTCCACGCCGATGTCCTCGGCGACCGCGCGGACCTGCTCGACGATGAACTCGGCGGGCACCGCGTGGACGCCGGTCACGCCGATGGTGTTCTGCGCGGTCAGCGCCGCGATCGCCGTCATCCCGTGCACGCCGGAGCGCGCGAAGGCCTTCAGGTCGGCCTGGATCCCGGCGCCGCCGCCGGAGTCGGAGCCGGCGATCGAGAGCACGGCGGGTACGGGTCGGGGCATCTCGTGTCAGGTTAGGCGCTCGGGGCACCCGCTCGTTGGAGCCGCTCGACCGTCTGCGCGCGCCGGTTGGCGGCCTGGTCGTAGTTGATCCGGAGCACGCGCTCGCCGTGCTGCTCGAGCAGTGCCTGGCGCCGGGCGTCCTCGTGGCGCGTGTTGTCGTGGTACGCCGCGCCGTCCGCTTCGACGATGAGCCGCTGCCGCGACCAGCGGAAGTCGGGGATGACGATCGTGTCGCCGATGCGGAGCGGGACGTTGACGTCAGGGTGAGCGAGACCGGCTTCGGCGATCAGATCGAGGACGAGATCTTCGAGGACGCTGCGCGTCGGCGCGCGTGGCTCGCCGGGCGGGGCGATCAGGCCAAGCGTCTGCGCCTGTCTTCGCGCGCGCGTGAGGGTTCCGGCGGGGAGCTTTGAGCCGCTTCAGGTCCGCGGAGGGTTCTCTGGGGCGACGTCGTCGGGATGCCGCGGTGGATGACGACGTCACTAAGCAGGGAGCGCGATCGTGGGTGTTGATCCCGCTATGGACCCGGCGCGTCGTCGCCGTCACGTCCGGGAACCGCTCGATCGGCTCGAGCAGGCGCCAGTGGACGGCAGCGGCAAAGTGGCTGAGCGCGCTCTCGGACCGCAAGCCTTAACGGCCGCGAGGAGACGGGCCCTCCTGCGTGAGCTGAGGATGGCCGACGGCGTACACACCGCGATGGATGCGGTGCAACCGCCCGCCGCGTGACGCGCTGCCGGATCGCCTCGTCCGGGAAGGCCGCACTCGTGAAGCTCCGCAGCCGAGATCACGCCCCAGACCGCGCGCCGGCCACGAGCGTGTCGGGTTTGTCGGCCAGAGCTCGACAAACTCGTGGCGCCAGCCGGTCCACCGACCGCGCGCTCCCGGCGCGGGCTCATGTCACCCCGCGCTCCCACCGCCCGGCGAAGCCGCGGCGGATCAGGCCGAGGCGCTCGAGCTCGCCGAGGCCCGCGAGCGCGCGGCGGGCCGCCTCGGGCGTGGTTGCGAGCTCGGAGAGCGAGCCGTTGCCGTCCTCGACCGCCGCGAGCAGCGCGGAGAGCTCCGGGTGCAGCTCGGGCGGCGGAGGAGGCTCGGGCGGCGGGTCGAACGCGGCTCCGACGGTGTCGGCGAGCAGCTCGAGGACGTCGGACGCATCGGTGACGAGCGGCGCGCCCGCCTGGATGAGCTGGTGGGTGCCGGTGGATAGGCGGCTCGTGACGACGCCGGGGACCGCGGACACGGCCCGGCCGAGCTCAGCGGCGAAGTCCGCGGTGGTCAGCGAGCCCGACCGATCGGTGGCCTGGACGACGACGGTGACCTCGGCGAGCGCGGCGATGATCCGGTTGCGGGCGACGAAGCACCAGCGATGGACGCCGGCGCCGGGCGGCAGCTCGGAGATCACGGCGCCGCGGGCCGCCACCGCGGCGTGCAGGCGCCAGCTGTTGACCGGGTACGGGACGTGCGCGCTGCCCGCCAGCACGCCGATCGTGCCGCCCGGACCGCTCAACGCGCCGGTGTGGGCGGCGGAGTCGATGCCCATCGCGAGTCCGGAGACGACCGGCACGCCCGCGACCGAGAGGCCGCGCCCGATGCCGCGCGCGACGTCGAGCCCGTACGGCGACGCGCGCCGCGCACCGACCACCGCGACGCGGTCCCGCGGCTCCAGCGCGCCGACCTCGCCGAGCACGTGCAGGACGGCCGGCGGATCGGCGAGATCGCGAAGGCGCTCCGGGTACTCGTCGCGGCAGCGGCAGACGGTGAGCAGGCCGACGGCAAGCGCACCCGCCCGGGCCGCGGGAGCGTCGAAGCGGGCGTAGCGGCGCCGAACGTCCGCCCTCGCCCCGATCTCGAGCAGCTCGTCGTCGGGCAGCGCGAGCACCCGCCCTGGCGCCGTGCGGCGCTTGAACTCGACCTGGAGGCGCCCCGCGATGCCCGCGATCAGGGCCGTCCGGCGCAGACAGTCGTCGCACGCGGTCACGCGCGGCCCCGCGTGACGAGGCGTTGGCGGGCGGCGAGCCGGCGCCCGGCGCGACCGACCGCGGCGCCGACCACCCGCGGCCGGGCGGCGGTGGCGGTGGCGGCGCAGGCGGCGCAGCTCATATCGCCTCCGCAAGCGGGGGTGCGTCGTCGAGCCGGAGGGCCGCAGCGGCGTTGACGTGCTCGGCGCCCACGACGTCGCTGCCCTCGAGGTCGGCGACCGTGCGGGCCACGCGGAGGATGCGGGTGTGGCCGCGGGCGCTGAGCGTGTGGCGGTCGTAGAGCTCGCCGAGCAGGCGCAGGGCGCTCGGCGTGATCCGGCCGACCTCGCGGATCTGGCGCGAGGTGAGCTGGGCGTTGCACGTCTCCGGCTGGCCGGCGAGGCGGTGCGTCTGCCGCTCCCGCGCCACCAGCACGCGCTCGACGACCTCGCCCGACCGCGGGGCGATCTGCTGGCGCAGCGCTTCGGCGGGCGGGCGCTCGACGCGCATCAGGATGTCGATCCGGTCCAGCAGGGGGCCGGAAAGGCGGCGACGGTGACGGAACAGGTCCGCCGGCGAGCACTGGCACCGGGCGCCCCCGAGCCCGCACGGGCACGGGTTCGAGGCGGCGACGAGCATGAAGCGCGTCGGGAAGACCATGACCTGCTGCCCGCGCACGATCGTGACGTGCCCGTCCTCGAGCGGCTGGCGCAGCGCCTCCAGGCTCGGCCGGGCGAACTCCGACAGCTCGTCCAGGAAGAGCACCCCGCGGTGCGCGAGCGTCGCCTCGCCCGGCTGCGGCGGGTTCGCGCCGCCGACCAGCCCGGCGGCGGAGATCGTGTGGTGGGGCGCGCGGAACGGGCGCGCGGTCACGAGGCCGGCGGAGCCGCACAGCCCCGCGATCGATTGGATGCGCGTGACCTCGATCGCCTCCTCGGGCGCGAGCGGCGGCAGGATCGACGGCAGCCGCCGCGCGATCATCGTCTTCCCCGTCCCTGGCGGCCCCTGCAGGAACAGGTTGTGCCCGCCCGCCGCCGCGACCTCGAGCCCGGGAACGAGGCCGTTGTGGCCGCGCACGTCCGCCAGGTCGGGCACCGGGTCGGCGAGGCAGACGCCCGGCTCGGGCATCGGTGCCGGCTCCGCGTCGCCGCGCAGCGTCGCCACGACCTCCTGCAACGACTCGACGCCGAGGATCTCCACATGCGGGACCAGCGCCGCCTCGCGGGCACGCGAGCGCGGGACGACGAGCCGCACGAGCTCGTGGCGCCGCGCGCCCTCGGCGACCGCCAGCGCGCCGCGAACCGGCCTCACCTCGCCGGTGAGCGACAGCTCGCCGACGACCGCGGTCGCCTCCACGGCGTCCGGCTCGAGCTGCGCGGACGCGACCAGCAGCGCGACGGCGAGCGGCAGGTCGAACGCCGGGCCGACCTTGCGCAGATAGGCCGGCGCGAGGTTGACCGTGATCCGTTTGAGCGGAAACTCGAAGCCCGAGTTGACCATCGCGGCCCGCACCCGCTCGCGCGCCTCGCGCACCGCCTTGTCGGCAAGCCCGACGACGGTGAACGCGGGCAACCCGATCCGGATGTCCGCCTCGACCCACACCCGCCGGGCGTCCACTCCGTCGACCGAGAACGTGATCACGCGCGCGAGCATCAGGCGGAGACCGCGCGGTTGGCGGCGGCGGAGACCGCGCGGTTGGCGGCGGCGGAGACCGCGCGGTTGGCGGCGGCGGAGACCGCCGGGTGGGCGGTGGACGAGACGGCGGGGTCGTCGGATGCCGGGGCGAGCCAGTGGATGAGCGCGTAGTTCACGAACAGGATCGCGACGATGAGGAGCCAGAAAGCGAGAAACCGACGACGACGGCGCATCAGAACGCGGCCTCCAGGTGATCGAGGCGCACGAGCTCCCCGCGAGCGTCGAGCACGATGCCGACCGCGTCGAAGCGCATGTCCCCGCGCGGGCGGCGCTTGATCGCGGAGAGCCAGGCGATCGCCATCCGGCGGACCTGGGAGCGCTTGAGGTCATGCAGCGCGTCCCAAGGGGTGCCCGACCCCTCCGACCGCGTCTTGACCTCGACGAACACGAGGTTCTCGCCGTCCCAGACGACGAGATCGAGCTCCCCGTAGCGCGTGCGATGGTTGCGCGCGAGCACCGTGTAGCCCAGGCGTTCGAAGTGCGCGGCCGCGAGATCTTCCCCTCGCTGCCCCCGCACGTGCCGGACGTCCGTCATGGCCGCGACGCTATGGCCACCCCCAGCGACGTGTCAGCACGCAAATGTGACGAATGTGCGCCGATTCAGAGCGCCAACTGCTGATACGCCATCGACTGGAACGACATGCGGTGCAGCGGCGACACGCCGTTCTTCTCGATCGCGGCCCGGTGCTCGGGCGTGGAGTAGCCGACGTGGGTCGCGAACTCCCAGCCCGGGTAGCGCTCCTCCATCCGGTGCATGAAGCGGTCGCGCGTGACCTTGGCGATCACGGAGGCGGCGGCGATCGCCGCCGACGTGGCGTCGCCGCCCACGACGTGCCGCTGCTCGAACCCCGTCGCGGGGACCGGGAAGCCGTCGGACAGGCACAGCCCGCCCTCCACGCCGACCCGGCGCAGCGTGTCCGACAACGCGGCGAGGTTGGTCTTGTGCAGGCCGCGCTCGTCGATCCCGCGGACGCAGCGCGATGTCACCGCGACGCGCACCGCGGCGCGCAGCACGCGCGGGTACAGCAGCTCGCGCATCTCGGCGTTGTGCTGCTTGGAGTCGTTGAGCGCGCTCAGGGAGCGGCGGTCCGCCAGCGACAGCTTCTCGTAGTCGAAGAGCACCGCGGCCGCGACCAGCGGGCCGGCGAGGCAGCCGCGCCCCGCCTCGTCGGCGCCGGCCACGAAGCGGTAGCCGAGCGAGCGATCGAAACGGAACAGACGCGACCCGGACGAACGGCTAGAGGAGCCCGATGCGCTTCGGCGGCCAGTAGGTGGCAAAGGCCTGACCGATGATCCACTTCTTGGGGACAGGGCCCCAGAACCTGCTGTCGTCGGATGAGCCACGGTTGTCGCCCATCATGAAGTAGTGGTCGGCGGGAATCTTGACGGGCTTGGTGAAGTCGCACCCGTCGCCGCCTCCGCAGGGGATCGTGTACGAGTCCGATTCGCGCTTGCCGTTGCGGTAGACGTGCCCGCCGCGGATGTAGATCGTGTCCCCGGGCTCGCCGACGACGCGCTTGATGAAGTTGACGTCGGCGCGTTCGGGCGTCGGCTTGTCGCAGACCTGGCCGGCCGGCGGCTGCCCCGAGCCGCAGGTGTTGTCCTGCTCGGCGCCCGCGGGCGGATGGAAGACCACGATGTCGCCGACGTGCGGCGACGAGAAGCGCTCGCCGATGCGGTTGACGAGCACGCGCTGGCCGACCTGCAGGGTCGGGACCATCGACTCGCTCGGAATCCGGTACGGCTTGACCAGGAACGCCTGGATGCCGAGCGCCAGGCCGAGTGCGACGGCGACGATGAGGACCAGCTCGAGCAGTGAGCCGCTCGCGGTCGACGACCCCTTCTTGGTCGCCACGGGGCTACTCGTTCGCTTCATCGGCGGCGGCGGCCGCCTCGCCGTCGGCCGAGGCCTCGGTCTCCGCGACCTCTGCCTCCGCCGCAGCGGCCTCAGGGGCCTCCGCCAGCGCCTGCTCGTCCACGGCGTCGCCGGGAACCTCGGCGTCCGCAGCCGCGGCCGCCTCGGCCGCGGGGTCGTAGAGCAGGCCGCGCTCGACGATCTCCTCCGGCCCCGTGTACCGGCGCTCGCGCACACGCGCGCGCTTGCCGACCCGCCCGCGCAGGTAGTACAGCTTGGCGCGCCGCACGTCGCCGCGGGCGGCGACCTCGATCCTCTCGATCTTCGGCGAGTGCAGCGGGAACGTCCGCTCTACGCCGACGCCGAAGGACTGCTTGCGGACCGTGAAGGTCTCGCGCACGCCTTCGCCCTGGCGCTTGATCACCACGCCCTCGAAGACCTGCGTGCGCCGCCGCGTGCCCTCGATGACCTGGAAGTGGACCTTGACGCGGTCCCCGGCCTGAAAGCGGGGGACGCGGCGCAGCTGAGTGCGCTCGAGGGAGTCGATGACAGTGCTCATGGCGTAGGAAGGCCCACAGGGAGTGTCCCCGCGGGCGGTCGATCATGGTAGCGGACGCTGTGCCCCGTCCAGGTTAGCCCGCTTGCGCGATTGCGCGCGTCTCCACTCATCGACGCGCGCGTGGTGGCCGGACAGAAGGACCTCCGGAACCGCCCAGCCGCGCCACTCCGCGGGCCGCGTGTAGTGCGGGATATTCGGGCGCGCCGCCGAGCGCCTCGGAGAAGGACTCCTCCAGCGCGGACTCCTCCTTGCCGAGCGTCCCGGGCAGCTTGCGCAGCACGGCGTCGAGCGTCACCATCGCCGCCAGCTCGCCGCCGGCGAGCACGTAGCGGCCGATCGAGAGCTGCTCGGTGCAGAAGTGCTCGAGCATGCGCTCGTCGAAGCCCTCGTAGCGTCCGCACAGGAACGTCAACCGCTCCTCGCGAGCGAGCTCGCTCACGTAGCCGTCATCCAGCAGCCGGCCTCCCGGGGTGAGCGCGATCACGCGCCGGGAATCGCGAAGCGCCACCGGATCGGAGTCGTAACGAGCCCGCAGCGCCGCCTCGACCACGTCGACGCGCAGCACCATCCCCGCGCCGCCGCCGAACGGCGTGTCGTCGACCTGCCCCCACTTCAGCGGCGTCGTCGCCCGCAGATCCACGGCCTCGACGGCGTGTCCCAATGCCAAAGCGTTCTCGACGTGCCGCTGCGTGCGGAACCACTCGAACCACTGCGGGAACAGCGTGAAGACGTCAGCCTGCAAGGAACTCCATGTCGACGTCGATCCGGCGCGCCTCGACGTCGATCGAGCGGATCGCGTCGCGCACCATCGGCACGAGCAGCTCCGAGCCGTCCGGACGGTCGACCTCCAGCACCTCGCACGACGGCAGCGCGCTCATCCGGCGCACGAAGCCGATGGCGACGTCGCCGTCGACGACCGCGCAGCCCTCCAGATCAGACGCCCAGTACTCGCCCGCCTCCAGCGAGACGTCCTCGCGCGGAACGTTCAGCTCCAGCCCCCGGAGCGCCTCGGCGTCCTCGCGCGAGGACGAGCCGTCGAGCCGCAGGATCGGGTTGTCGGACGTGCCGGCGCGCCGGACCACCTCGCGCGGCGTGCCGTCGACCCAATAGACGTCGCGCACGAGCTCCGGGTCCGCGCCCACGACGTGGAACGAACCGTCGAGCCCGTGCGGCCGCCCGACGCGGCCGGCGAGCACGAACTCACTCGACGATGTCGACGAGGACGCGCCGGTTGTCCTTGACCGCGGCGGCCTTGATGACCGTCCGGAGGGCCTGCGCGGTGCGTCCCCCGCGTCCGATGACCTGGCCGTAGTCATCCTCATCCACGCTCAGCTCGAGCACGAGCGTGCCGTCGTCTTCCTCGAACTCCTCGACCGACACCTTGTCGGGGTGATCCACGAGCAGCCGCGCCAGATAGTCGAGCAGCTCGCGCAAGGAGCTAGATGCCCTGCGTCTTGAGGAGCTTCTGCACCGGCTCGGAGGGCTGGGCGCCACGGCCGAGCCAGTGGCGGATGCGCTCCTCGTTGAGCACGATGGTCGACGGATCGGTCTGCGGGTTGTAGCGCCCGACCACCTCGATGAAGCGTCCGTCGCGGGGGGAGCGGCGGTCGGCGACCACCACGCGCCATTGCGGGTCCTTCTTCCCGCCGACGCGGGTGAGTCTCATTGCGACTGCCATATCGGCGCGCCAGGATAGCGAAACACAGCGCACCCGGGGTGGGTACGGGAGGGTCCCGCGGGTTTCTATCTCCTCATCATCTGGCCGAGATCCGGCATCTTGCCCTGCTGGATCCCGCGCATCAGCTTGCGCATCTGGTCGAACTGCTTGACGAGCTGGTTGACCTGCTGGACGGTCACGCCCGAGCCCTTGGCGATCCGCAGCCGCCGCGAGCCCTTGATCAACTCCGGATGGCGGCGCTCGTAGGGCGTCATCGAGAGGATGATCGCCTCGACGCGGTCCATCTCCTTCTCGTCGACGTTCATCTTCGAGAGCTGGTGGCCGGCGAGCCCCGGGATCATCCCGAGCAGCGACGTCAGCGGGCCCATCTTGCGGATCCGCTTGAGCTGGTCGAGGAAGTCCTCGAGCGTGAACTGGTTCTTGCGGAGCTTGCGCTCGAGCTCCTTCGCCTCGTCGGCGTCGACCTGCTGCTCGGCGCGCTCGATGAACGACAGCACGTCGCCCATCCCCAGGATCCGCTGCGCCATCCGGTCCGGATGGAACTTCTCGAAGTCGCCCAGCTTCTCGCCGGTGGAGGCGAACAGGATCGGCTTGCCGGTCACCGCCTTCACGCTCAAAGCGGCGCCGCCGCGGGCGTCGCCATCCAGCTTCGACAGCACGACGCCGTCGAACTGGGCGGTCTCCGCGAACTGCTCGGCCACGTTGACCGCGTCCTGGCCGGTCATGGCGTCCACCACGAGCAGGACCACGTGCGGGCGCACGCGCTTCTTGATGTTCGCCAGCTCCTCCATCAGCGCCTGGTCGACGTGCAGGCGGCCCGACGTGTCGACGATCAGCACGTCCTTGCCGTCGCGCTTGGCCTGATCGAGCGCCCAGCCGGCGATGTCGACCGGGTCGCGGTCGGTGCCCTGCTCGTAGACCGTCGCGCCGGCCTGCGTGCCGACCTTGACGAGCTGCTCGACCGCCGCCGGGCGGTAGACGTCGCACGCCGCCACGGCCACCGAAGATCCGTTCTGCTCCTTCAGGAGCTTCGCCAGCTTCGCCGTCGCCGTCGTCTTGCCCGAGCCCTGCAGGCCGGCCATCAGGATGACGGTGGGAGGACGCGGCGAGAACGTGATCCCCGCCGACTGGCCGCCCATCAGCGCGGTCAGCTCCTCATTGACGATCTTGACGACCTGCTGGCCCGGGTTGAGCTGCTTGAGGACCTCGATCCCGAGCGCGCGTTCCTTGACCGTCGACGTGAACTGCTTGACGACCTTGAAGTTGACGTCGGCCTCGAGCAGCGCGAGGCGGATCTCGCGCATCGCCTTATTGACGTCGTCCTCGGTCAGCGCGCCGCGCTGACGCACGCCCGCAAGCGTGCCCTGGAGCTTCTCAGACAGCGAATCGAACACTCCGAAAGACTCTACCCCCGTGGAACTCGACCTCCTCGTGATCGGGTCTGGGCCGGGCGGGCAGCGCGCCGCCATCCAGGCCGCCAAGCTGGGCCGCCATGTCGCCGTGGCCGAGCGCCGTGACCGCCTCGGCGGCGTCTCGATCCACACGGGCACGATCCCGTCCAAGACGCTCCGCCAGGCCGTGCTCGAGCAACTCGCCACGCGACCGCTCGACGTGCTCGACCCGACACGCGTCGAGGAGACCGAGCGGCTGGCGATCCAGCAGCTGCTCGACCGCGCCTCGGCGGTGGTCGCCGCCGAGACGGCGATCACGCGCGAGCAGTTCCGCCGCAACCGCGTCGGCCTGCTTCCCGGCGCCGCGTCGTTCGTGGACGCGCACACCGTCGACATCCTCGGGATGGACGAGCACGTGAGCGCCAAGAACATCGTGATCGCGGTCGGCACGCGGCCCGCGCGGCCCGCGACGGTGGAGTTCGACGACCGCACGATCATCGACTCCGACGGGCTGCTGAAGCTCGACAGCCGCGTGCCGCGCACGATGACCGTCGTCGGCGCCGGCGTGATCGGCGTCGAGTACGCGTCGATGTTCGGGCTGCTCGGTGCGAAGGTCACCGTCGTCGACCAGCGCGACCGCGTGCTGCCGTGGCTCGACGACGAGATCGGCGAGGCGTTCCAATATCTGCTGCGGCGCAACAACGTCACGTTCCGGCTGCGCGAGAAGGTCGAGGCGGTCGAGCGGGTCGAGGGCCGCGGCGCGAAGCTGCGCCTCGCGTCCGGCAAGGAGGTGATGTCCGAGACCGTCCTCTACGCGACCGGCCGCCAGGGCGACACCGAGGGTCTGAACCTCGCAGCCGCGGGGCTGGAGGTCGACAAGCGCGGCCGGGTCGCCGTCGACGACCACTACCGCACGAACGTCGGACACATCTTCGCGGTCGGCGACGTCGCCGGGCCGCCCGGCCTGGCCGCCACGGCGATGGAGCAGGGCCGGATCGCCGCGCTGCGGGCGTTCGACCAGCCCGTCCAGGAGCTGCCCGAGCTGATCCCCACCGGCGTCTACGCGATCCCGGAGCTCGCGATGGTCGGCAAGACCGAGGAGCAGCTGACCGACGAGGCCGTGCCGTACGTGTGCGGGATCGCGCGCTGGAGCGAGCTTGCGCGCGGCGTGATCACGGGCGACCGCGACGGCATCCTCAAGCTCCTGGTCTCGATCGAGGACCGCCGGATCCTCGGAGTCCACGTGCTCGGCACGAGCGCGACCGACCTCGTCCACATCGGGCAGGCGGTGATGGCCTCCGGCGCCGGAGGCCTGGACTTCCTCGTCACCGCGGTGTTCAACTACCCGACGTTCGCGGAGTCCTACAAGGTGGCCGCGCTGGACGCGGCCAACCGGATCAGGGCGATGGCGGAATAGGCGGCGCCCCGGCGGGGTTCGACGCGATCTCGGCCGCCTCGCTCGCCTCGCGCGCGGCCCGTGCGGCGTCCTCGGCGTCGGCCGCGGCCTTCGCGTCGATCTCCGTCGTGCGACGCGGGCGCGGGCGCGGTTGGGGCGTGTCGCCCCCCGCACCGAAGCGCTCCGCGAGACCGCCGAGCGCCTGCGTGAACTCCGACGGGATCACGAAGATCTTGCTCGCCTGCCCCTGCGCGAGCTGCGGCAGCATCTGCAGGTACTGGTAGGAGAGCAGAGCCGGGTCCGGCGCGCCGTCGTGGATCGCGCCGAACACCGTCTCGATCGCCTTCGCCTCGCCCTCGGCCTTCAGGATCGCCGCCGTGCGGGCGCCCTCGGCGCGCAGCACGGCCGACTGCTTCTCGCCCTCGGCGGTGAGGATCTGCGACTGCTTGACGCCCTCGGCGGTGAGGATCGTCGCGCGGCGGTCGCGCTCGGCGCGCATCTGCTTCTCCATCGCCTCCTGCACCGTCCGCGGCGGCTCGACCGACTTCAGCTCGACGCGGTTGACGCGGATGCCCCAGCGACCGGTCGCGTCGTCGAGCACGGCGCGCAATTGCTGGTTGACGTTGTCGCGGCTGGTGAGCGTGTCCTCCAGCGTCATGCCGCCGATCACGTTGCGCAGCGTGGTGACGGTCAGCTGCTCGATCGCCTGCAGCGGGTTGGCGACCTCATACGTCGCCGCCTTGGGGTCGGTGACCGTGAAGTAGATGACGGTGTCGATGCCGACGACGAGGTTGTCCTCGGTGATGACGGGCTGGGGCGGGAAGGTGACGACCTGCTCGCGCAGGTCGATCAGGGGCTTCACGCGATCGATGAACGGGACGATCAGCGTCAGCCCCGGCTCCAGGGTGCGCGAGTAGCGCCCCAGTCGCTCGACCACGCCGGCGCGCGCCTGCGGCACGATCCGCACGCCGGCCGCGGCGACGAAGAACACGAACAGGGCGAGGACGATCAAGGCGATCAAGCCGGCGGTCATGCTGCCTCCTAGTCACTGACGAGCGCGGTTGCGCCCCGGATCTCGAGCACCTGCACGCGCGTGCCGGGCTCGAAGGTCTCATCGTCGTCGTACGCGCGCGCGGTCCAGATCTCGCCGTCCAGGCGCACGCAGCCGATCCCCTCGGCGTTCGCGATGCGCTCCACGACGGTCGCCGTCTGCCCTACCAGCGCCGCCGTGCCCGTCCTGATCGTCGGCTTCGTCCGCTGATGCGCGCGGGCGATCGGGCGCATCGCGGCGAGCAGCAGGATCGAGACGACGAGGAACACGGCCCATTCGATCGTGGCTCCCGCACCGGCCGCGGCGAGCAGCGACGCGATCAGCGCGCCGCCCGCGAACGGGGCGAGGAAGAAGCTCGTGGTGGCCATCTCGCCGATGGCGAAGATCACCGCCGCGATCAGCCAGATCACCCAGGAGTCCATGTGCGGCGATCGTATAGCGCTGGGGTTAAGCGGTGAGAAGGGCTCGCGCGAAATCGTCGGCGTCGAACGGCCGCAGATCCTCCAGCTGCTCGCCGATGCCGATCAGCTTGACCGGGATCCCGAGCTCGTTGGCGATCGCGAGTGCGATGCCCCCCTTGGCGGTGCCGTCGAGCTTGGTCAGGATGATCCCCGTCACGTCGACCGCCTCGCCGAACAGCATCGCCTGGCGGACGCCGTTCTGGCCGGTCGTGGCGTCGATGGTCATCAGCGTCTCGTGCGGCGCGTCGGGCATCTGCTTGGCGATCACCCGGCGGACCTTGGTGAGCTCCTCCATCAGGTTCGTCTGCGTGTGCAGGCGGCCGGCGGTATCGATGATCACGACGTCCGCGCCGCGCTCGCGGCCGCGGGCGATGGCGTCGAACGCGACCGCTCCGGGGTCCGAGCCCTCGGGGCCCTTGACGACGTCGACGCCGGCGCGCTCGCCCCAGCGCTCGAGCTGCTCGACCGCAGCGGCGCGGAACGTGTCGGCGGCGCCGATCACGACCTTGCGGTCGAGCGTCTTGCGCAGGTGCCAGGCGAGCTTGCCGATCGTGGTCGTCTTGCCGGTGCCGTTGACGCCGACGACCAGGATCACCGTCGGCTCGGGGCGCAGGTCGATGTGGTCGTCGCCGGTGCGGGCGAGCTCGGCGAGCAGCTCGGCAAGCCGGTTGGTCAGCGCCTCGCCCCCGGTCAGCTCGCCCTCCTCGGCCTCGCGCTCGAGCTTCTCGACGACCTCGGCCGTCGTGCGTGCGCCGACGTCGGCGTAGATCAGCGCCTCCTCGAGCCGCTCCCAGGTCTCCTCGTCGAGGTCGCCCTCGAACAGCGTCGCCTGGACCTCGGCGGCCAGCGCCTCGCGCGTCTTGCGCAGGTTTGTGCGCAGGCGGCGGAAGAAGCCGCGGCGGCCCTCCTCCCGGTCCGCGGCGGCGGGCTCAGCGGGCGGCGGGGTGTGGTGATCGCCGCCGAGCAGGAAGAGGTCGTACCAGTCGCGCGCCATCGGGTCCGGCAGGATAGAGCGGTGCTCACGTCTTGGATCCTCACCGCGGCCGGGGCGGCGTTCGCGGTCGCGCTGGAGCTGTTCGAGGCGCTGGCGATCGTGCTCGCGGTCGGCGTCTCGCGGCGCTGGAGCGACGCGGCGCTCGGCGCGCTGGGCGCGGTCGTGATCCTCGCGGTCGTCGCCGCGGTGGTCGGCCCGGTGCTGCTCGCCTCGCTCCCGCTCTCGGTGCTGCGCGCGGTGGTCGGCGTCGCGCTGCTGCTGTTCGGCCTGGAGTGGCTGCGCAAGGGCGTGCTGCGGCTGGCCGGGCGGCGGACCCGCTCGGACTCGTTCCGCGAGTATCTGGAGGAGCGCGAGGCGATGGAGGCGCTCCCGCCGCCGGCGCCGGGCAGGCCCGACTGGCCGGCGCGCGTGGTGGCCGGCAAGGGCGTGCTGCTCGAGGGGCTCGAGGTCGTGCTGATCGTGGCGGCGCTGGCCGGCGGCTCGCACGGCGCCGCGCCGGCGCTCGTGGGCGCCGCCGTCGCGGTGCTCGCGGTCGCGGCGATCGGGCTGATCGTGCACCGCCCACTGGCGCGGCTGCCGGAGTCGCACCTCAAGTACGCGGTCGGGGTGATGCTGACGAGCTTCGGTGTCTTCTTCCTCGCCGAGGGGCTCGACGTGAAATGGCCGGGCGGGGACGCGGCGCTGCTCTACCTCGCCGCCGCCATGCTGCTGGTCTCGCAGCTCCACGTGCGGCGGCTGGCGTGAAGGCGCTGTGGAAGATGATCGCCGGGGAGACGCGCGTGCTCCCGATCGGCGTCGCGCTCGTGCTGGCCGGCGGCCTGCTGCTGCAGTCGCGGGGCTGGTGGGTGCACGCGGGCGGGTTCGTGCTGCTCGCCGGCGCGATCGCGGTGCTCAGCGCCGCGCTGCCGCGGCGGCGCTGAAGGGGCCGGGTTGCGCTCCGCGGCGGTACGCTGGAAGCGATGCCCGCCACCGACCTCCACGACGCGCGCGAGTCGCTCGAATACTGGGAGGCGCGGGCGCGGCGGCTGCCCCGCTACGCCCTGCGCAAGCGGCGCGAGGCGCGGGCGATGGTCACGCGCTGGCAGGCGCGCGTGCGCGACGCCGAGCGGCGGACGTACGGCGAGGGCTTCCTCGGCGCCGCGCTCATGCTCGTGTCCGAGCGGCGGCTGCCGGCGCGGGTGCGCTCATCGGGGCGGCGGGCGGCGCGGATCGCGCTCGGCACCGCTGTCGCGGTCGTCGCCACGTGCGCCGCGGTCTTCACGCTCGCCTTTGTGGCGCTGCTGCAGCTGGTGCTCTAACCGCGGCCGCTGAGATAGCCGCCGACGACGAACGAGCCGATGACGGCGATCAGCGTGAAGACGAGGAGGACCATGGCTCAGAGCCTACCTCCCGGACCAGCACGTACGTCTTGCGGACGGTGCTGCGGACGTCCCAGCGGCCGCGCCAGCCAGCGGGGACGGTGAGCGTGCGGCCCGGGCGGGCCTGGTAGACGCTGCCGTCGGCGCCGGTCACCACCGCGTCGCCGGCGACGAAGTGCATGTGCTCGACGTACGGCCCGTGGACCGCGTCGAACGTGCCGGGCGTGACCTCCCAGATGCCGATCTCGGTGTGCTCGTCCTCGTACAGGACGCGCTCGGCGGTGCGCGCCTCGCCCGCCGCGGCGCCCGGCATCTGGCCCGTGGCGGTCAGCGGGGCCCACATCACGTCGACGGTGTCCATGCCCCGGATGACGCTGCGGCGGGCGGGATGTTCCCTACCTGCGCACGCCGTCGCGGTCGCGGCGGATCGTCATCCGCGCCGGAGGATCACGCCGCGCAGGTTGACGCCGCCGACGACGCCGACGCAGCCGTGGCAGTTCACGCAGCCGAAGCAGGCGACACACGCCGTGCAGCCCACGTTGCCGAGGCCGAAGACGACGCCTGCGCTGCCGATGACCCCCGCGCTGGAGGCGACGCCCGCGCTGCCGATGACGGCCGCGCTGGCCGCGACGCCCGCTGAGGCGATGACTCCGGCGCTCCCCCCGACGCCCGCCGAGCCGACGACGCCCGCGGACACCGCCACGCCTGCCGAGCCGACGATCCCGGCCGAACCCGCCACTCCGGTGGAGCCTTCGACGCCCGCAGACTCGCCGACGGCGATCGAGCCTTCGACGCCGCTGGAATAGTCGACTCCGGCGCCGGGTTTCTCCCCCGGCGCCTTGCCTGCGCCGGGCTTCACGCGGCCTGCTCCTGCTCCCGCGGGAGCCGGCGCGAGATGACCTTCGAGACGCCGTTGCCGCCCATGGACACACCGTACAGCGCGTCCGCGGCCTCCATCGTGCGCTTCTGGTGGGTGACGACGATGAACTGCGCGCGGTCTGAGAACGAGCGCAGGAGCGTGAGGAAGCGGTCGATGTTCAGGTCGTCGAGCGCGGCCTCGACCTCGTCGAGGATGTAGAACGGGCACGGCCGGGCGAGGAAGACCGCGAACAGGAACGCGAGCGCGGTGAGCGACTTCTCGCCGCCCGACAGCAGCGTGAGCCGCTTCGTCGCCTTGCCGGCGGGGGTTATCTCGATCTCGACGCCCATCTTGTCCTCGGGCGCCTCTTCCTCATCCTCGGCGGACTCGTCGAAGTCCTGCGGCGACTCGGCGTCGGCGCCGCCCAGCACGGGGCGCGGGCCGGAGTCCTCGCGCACCAGGCGCAGGCTGCCGCGGCCGCCGGGGAAGAGCTGCTCGACGACCTCCTCGAAGTTCTTCGCGGCCGCGGCGAACGTCTCCTCGAAGGCCTCGCGGATGCGCTTGTCGGTGTCCCGGATCAAGCTCTGGAGCTCGCGCAGCGCGGTCTCCAGGTCGTGCCGCTGGCGCTCGAGCTCCTCCACGTGGCCGAGCGCCTCCTTGTACTCCTGCTGGGCGAGCGGGTTGACCGGGCCGAGCTGCTCACGGCGGCGCTGCAGGCGCTCGATGCGCGCGAGCAGCGTCTCGCGCTCGCTGCCGGCCAGCGGCGCCTCCGCCGGCTCTGGCTCCAGGCCGAGCTTCTCCGCCAGGCGCGTGAGCTCGTGCTCGGCGTCCTGCGCGTGGTCGCGCGCCTGCTGGGCCTTGACCTCGCCGCGCGTGACCTCCTCGCCGCGTTGCTTGAGGCGGGCGTGGACGCGCGACTCCTCGGCGGCGCAGTCGCGCAGCTCGGCGGCGAGCCGCTCGCCGGCGGCGCGATCGGCGTTCAGCTCGGCCTCGAGCGCCTCGACCTGCGTCGTGACGGCCGCGGCGGTCGCCTCCAGCGCCGCGGTGAGCCTCCGGGCTACGGGCGTTAGCCGCTCGTCGCGCTCCAGCCGCCCGCGCTCGTGCTCGATCCGGCGGCGGCGCTCGCGGCGCTCGCGGTCCGCGCGCTCGACGAGCTTGCGCTCGGCCGAGATCGCGCTCTCGACCTGCGCACGGCGCTCGGCGCTCGCGCCCTCGTCGGGCGCGTTGCGGCGCTGCTCGATCAGCCAGCCCGCGTGGCGCTCGGCCTCGGCGACCTCGTCACGGGCGCGGGTCGCCTCGCGAGCGGAGCGCTCCGCGGCGTCGCGCCGCGCGTCGGCCTCGGCGACGGCCTGCTGCGCGCGCTCGACGTCGGCGAGCGCGGCGCGTTCGGCCTGCGCGGCCGCCTCGACCTGGCCGAGCAGCTCCTCGCGCCGGTTGCGCTCGGCGAGCACGCGGTCCTCGCCGCCGGGTGGGACGCGGCGCAGCTCGCGCGTGGCGGGCGACCAGACGCGCCCGTCCTTGGTGACCGCGATGCCGCGGAACCGGGACCGGAGATCGTCGAGCCCGACCACGACCCAGACGTCGGCGAGGATCGTGGCGGCGAGGCGCTGGGCGGCGGGGTCGCCGGTCGCGCGGACGTGGGCGGCGAGCGGGACGGCGCCGACGGCGGGCGGCGGGTCGGCGGCGAGCGAAGCCGCGGCGTCGGCGGACGACGGCGCGTCGGCGGCGTGCGACGCCGCGGCGTCGTCGCCCTCCGGCAGGATCAGCGCGGCGCCCCCGTCCTTGCCCGCGCGGTCGAGCAGGGCGGCGCCGGCCGCCAGGTCGCCCGCCACCGCGGCGCGCAGGCGCGGGCCGAGGGCGGCGGCGAGGGCGAGCTCGTAGCCCGGGGCGGCGGTCAGCGTGTCGGCGAGCGCCGGGGCCCCGCCGGGCGCGCCCGCGTGCGAGCGCAGGAACTGGTTGACCTTCGCGAGCTCGGCGCCGATGCGCGCGGACTCGCGGCGGGCGCGCTCGGCCGCGGTGTCGAGCTCTCGCCGCGCCGCCCGGGCCGCCTCAGCCGCGGCGTCGACGTCGGCGCGCGCGGCGACCGCGGCCTCGGCGGCCGCGGCGCGCTCGGCCACGACGGCGGCGGCCGCCGACCGCCGCTCCTGGAGCTCGGCGAGCTCGCGCTCAAGCCGCGCCTTGCGATCCTCGGCGAGCTGCGAGAGCTCGGCCTCGAGCGCGGCGATCCGCTCGGCCGCGCCGTCGTCGCCCGAGTCGGCGGCGGCCTCCTCCTCCCACGCGGCGATCGCGCCGCGGCGGCGCTCCATCCGCGACCCGAGCTCCGCGACCACGCGCTGCGCGGCCTCCAGCCGCAGCCCAACCCGCTCGGCCGACGAGCGCGCCGAGTAGAAGCGCGCCGACAGCGACTCGCGCTCGGACGTGCGCGCCGACAGCGCCTGCTCGGCCTCCTCGCGCCGCTTGCCGACCGCGTCGAGCTCCGCCTCGGCCTCCGCGGCGGCGGCGCGCGCGACGCCGGCCGCGGCCTCCGCCGCGCTCAAAGCCGCCCGCGCGCCTCGCGACGCTTCCCGGGCCAGAGTCCAGCGCGCCTCGTCGGATTGCCGCTCAATCCGCTCGTGCAGCTCGGCCGCCTCGGCCTGGCGCTTCAAGGGCTTCAGCCGCGTGCGCGCCTCGCGCTCGACGTCGAGCGCCCGATCCAGGTTGTCCTGCGTGCGCTCGAGCTTGATCTGCGCGCGCCGGCGGCGCTTGCGGTGCTTGCCGAGCCCGGCCGCCTCCTCGATCAGCAGCCGCCGGTCGCGCGGCTTGGAGGTCACGATCTCGGCGACGCGGCCCTGGGACACGACCGAGTGCATCTCCTTGCCCAGACCGGTGTCCGACAGGATCTCGATCACGTCCGCGAGCCGGCAGCGCGCGCCGTTGATGCGGTACTCGCCCTCCCCCGCGCGGTTGAGCCGGCGCGTGATCGACACCTCGCCGACCGGCAGGTCGAGCTTCCCGGACGCGTTGTCGAGCACGACCTCGACCTCGGCCTCCGAGCGCGCCTGCACGCCGTGCGCGCCGGCGAAGATCACGTCCTGCATCGACTGCCCGCGGACGGCGACCGGCGACTGCTCGCCCATCGCCCACAGCACGGCGTCGGTGATGTTGGACTTGCCCGAGCCGTTGGGCCCCACGATCACCGACACGCCGGGCGAGAACGCCAGCCGCGTGCGGTCCGGGAACGACTTGAACCCCTTCAAGGAGATCGAGCTCAGATGCACGTGGTCACACCGCCGTCAGCGTTTCCAACGCCGCCTCCGCCGCCGCCTGCTCGGCGTCCTTCTTCGACCGCCCGGAGCCGCGGGCGACCTCCTCCCCGTCCACCCGCGCGACCACCTCGAACGTCCGCTCGTGGGGCGGCCCCTCCTCGGCCGTCACCTCGTACGCGACGACCGTCCCGCGCCGCGCCAGGCGCTCCTGCAGCGCCGACTTGAAGTCCGCCGGATGCGCGAGCGAGCGCTCGATCTCCGGCTGGAAGGCCTCCACGACGGCCGCCGCCGTCGCCTCGTAGCCGTACTCCAGGTAGCACGCGCCGATCACCGCCTCGATCACCGACGCGAGCACGCGCTCGGTCCGCGCCAGCGCCTCCGTCGCCGGCCCGGCGAACTCCGGCGGCGCGGCGTCGCGCAGCCGCTCCGGGAGGTCCAGCCGCTCGGCGACCGCGCGACACGAGCGGCCGGAGACCGCCTGCGCGCGGATCTTCGTCAGCCGCCCGGCACCGTAGGCGTCCGCCTGCAGGCGCGGGTACAGGTGCGTCGTGATCGCGAGCGAGAGCACCGAGTCGCCCAGGAAGGCCAGCCGCTCGTAGGACTCCGCCCGCCGCTCCGTCCAGGACGAATGCGTGACCGCCTGGCGGGCCAGATCGTCCGGCAGGCGCTCGAGCAGGTCCCGGAGCTCGCGCAGGAGTCAGGGCCTCGACGGGTCGTGGGCCAGCACGAAGTCGACCGCCTGCCCCACCGTGTGGATGCGGGCGGCGTCCTCCTCCGGCATCTTGATGCCGTAGGTGTCCTCCAGCTCCTGCACCAGCGAATAGAGGTCCAGCGAGTCGGCCGCGAGATCCTCCCGGAAGTGCGTGGCCTCCTGGATCTTCGCGGGATCCAGCTCCAGCTCGTCCGCGAGGTGCGCGCGAATCAGGGTCAGTACATCGTCGCGGGTCATGGCGAATCCGGCACGCTAGCGGCCGCCTCGGACGCCCCGTCGGCGCGCCGCAGCGCTCCGGCGGCCTCCAGGCGCGCGTGCGTGCGCCCGGCGACGTCCTCGCGGACCCCGCGCGCGGCCACCTCGATCGCGCGGGCAAACCCGTTCGCGCCGAAGGAGCCGTGCGGCACGACGGCCAGCCTGCGCAGCCCGAGCAGCACGGCGCCGCCCTGCTCCTCGGGGTCGATCTCCGACCGCAGCCCGCGCAGCGCCGGCCGCAGCAGCAGCCCGCCGATCCGGGAGCGCAGCGACGACATCGCGGCGCCGCGCACGGCCCCGAGCAGCGCCGCCGACGTCCCCTCCATCACCTTCAGCGCGACATTGCCGGTGAAGCCGTCGGCGACGATCACGTCGGCCGCGCCGGTGCCGATGGCGAAGCCCTCGACGTTGCCGATGAAGCCCGGCGTCCCCTCCAGCGCGGCGTGCGCGGCGAGCACGTTCTCGGTCCCCCGCGTGGCCTCCGTGCCGTTGGAGAGCAGCGCCACGCGCGGCGAGGCGATTCCCATCACCGCCTCCATGAACGCGGCGCCCATGTGCGCGAACTGGACCAGGTGCTCGGGCCGCACCTCGACGTTGGCGCCCGCGTCCAGCAGCAGGAACGGCGCGCCCGGCACCGGCACGATCAGCGCGAGCGCAGGCCGGTGCACGCCGCGCGCCCGCTTGAAGGTGAACAGCGACGCGGCCAGCGCCGCGCCGGTGGAACCGCCCGACACCAGCGCGTCGGCCTCACCGTCGGCCACCGCGCGCACGGCGCGCACGATCGAGGAATCCGGGTTCCCGCGCACGGCGCGCGCGGGGTCCGGCTCCTTGGCGATCGAGACCGGCGCGTCGACGACCTCGACGCCCGGCACGTCCCCGATCTCCGCGGCCGGGCCGTACAGGACCACGCGGATTCCACCCGCGGCGGCGCGGGCGGCTCCGCGAGCAACTTCAACGGGCCCCTTGTCGGCCCCGTTGACGTCGACCGCGACGGTTACCGGTTCAGCCTGGCTCCGGCGATCATCCGTGGATGCCTCGGCGTCGTGGGCCGCGTCCATGGGTGATCGGCCGGATTTCCTCAGGGCGGGTCCTTTGGATTCCGGACGATCGCCCAGGGGCGGTGTCCACGGCGGCGAGGCGCCGCGGGAATCGTCGGATCCTGGCTTAGTGGTCGTGGTCGTGATCGTGGTCGTGCACGTGCACGACCTCGCGCCCGGCGTAAAACCCGCAATGCGGGCAGACCCGGTGCGGACGGCGCGGCCGGTGGCACTGCGGGCAGCCGTTCACCGCAGGAGCGGTGATCTTGTGCTGTGCCCGGCGCTGCGCGGTGCGCGCGTGCGACTGCTTCTGCTTGGGAACGGCCATAGGCGGTGCAGAAGGGTAGCGGATCGGAGCCGGTCCTAGGCGCGGCGCTCGGGGGCAAGCCCTGAATCGAGCACCGCGGTGGCCTCGCCCGCCGGCAGCGGGTACCCCAGGTGGAAGCCCTGCACGATGCGGCAGCCGATGCGGTGCAGGTACGCGAGGTGCTCGGACGTCTCCACGCCCTCGGCCACGACGTCGCAGCCGACGGTGTCGGCGAGCTGCATGATCGCGGAGTAGATCGCGCACGCCTGGGGATCGTCCGGCACGCCGGTCAGGAACGCGCGGTCGACCTTGATCACCTGCACCGGCAGCTCGCGCAGCCGCCACAGCGACGAGTAGCCCGCGCCGAAGTCGTCGATCGCCAGCACCAGGCCGCGGGCGCGCAGCTCGTGCAGGACCGGCAGCAGCCGCGAGGCCTCCAGCGACCAGGCCGACTCGGTCAGCTCGAGCACGAAGCGCGAGCGGTCGATCTCGTACTCGGCGACCATCGCCTCGACCCGTCCCGCGTAGCCGGCGCGCTGCAGCTGGCGCGGCGAGACGTTGACGCCGACGTTGGGGAACAGCCCCGCCGCCTGCCACTCGGCCGCCTGACGGCAGGTCTCCTCCAGCACCCAGTCGCCGAGCGCGTCGACGACGCCGGTCCGCTCGGCCACGCCGATGAACTCGCCAGGCGGGATCAGGCCGCGGTCGGGGTCGCGCCAGCGCACGAGCGACTCGATCCCCATCACCGCCGCGTCAGACGCGCGGCAGATCGGCTGGTAGTGCAGCTCCAGCTCGCCGCGCTCGATCGCGCGCCGCAGCCGCGCGGCGAGCGCCAGCCGCTCGAGCGGGTCGGCGGTGTGCGCGCCGTAGACGGCGACGCCGCCGCCCGAGGACTTCGCCTCGTACATCGCGGCGTCGGCGTGCTCGACGAGCGTGCCCGGCCCGTCGGCGTCGCCCGGGAACACGCTCACGCCGATGCTGGCGTCGACCAGCAGCTCGGCGGCGCCGAGCGCGAACGGCATCGCCAGCTGGTCGCACACGCGCTGGCCGACGACCTCGGCCTCGACCCCCGCCAGCAGCGGCAGGCCGCGCAGGAGCACGAGGAACTCGTCGCCGCCGCGGCGGGCCAGCAGGTCGCCGGGGCGGACGGCGCGGCGCAGGCGGGCGGCCACCTCGCGCAGCAGGCGGTCGCCTGTCTCGTGCCCCAGCGAGTCGTTGACGCGCTTGAAGTCATTGAGGTCGACGTACGCGAGCGCGACGGCAGTACCGCCGAGGCGCGCCTCGGCCACCGCCTCGGTGAGCGCGGCGTCCATCGCGGCGCGGTTCGCCAGCCCCGTCAGGGCATCGTGGTACGCGAGGTATTCGAGCTCCACCAATCCGGAGAATCGGCCGGGCTCAGTCGAACTTCAGCTCCGAGAGCTTGGCCCAGCGCGCGTCCGGCGCCGAATCGTGCTGGTGGTCCGGGTCCTCGTTGAGATTGGCGCCGCACTGCGGGCACAGGCCGGCACAGTCGGGCCGGCAAGTGAGCTGCGTCGGCAGGGCGAGCGCAAGCGCGTCGCGTGCCCAGGCCGCGAGGTCGAGCTCGTCGTCGAGGTAGGGGCTCGTCAGCTCGTCTCCGCCGCCCGGCTGGTGGACCTCGTAGGCGTCGACGTCGAAGCTCGGGCTCGCCGGGTCCAGGCAGCGCATGCACGGGCCGTTGAGCGTGGCGGAGAAGCGCAGCCGCAGGGCGTACCCGTTCCCGGTCGTGCGGGAGACGTCGAGGCGCACGGGCACCAGCTCCGGCTCGACCGCGTACTGGGAGCCGCCGTAGGAGAACGGGTCGACGTGGACGTGGAGGTCCAGGCGGCGACCCTCGCCGGAGGTGAGCCCGAGGCGCACGAGATCGAAGCTGTCGGTGCGCTGGGACATGCTTATTACGTTAGAGATCGGTCAGCTCGCGCTTGAGCACCTTGCCGGTCGAGGTCCGCGGCAGCTCGTCGACGAAGACGACGTCGCGCGGGGACTTGTATCCGGCGAGGTTGGACTTCACGTAGTCCTGCACCTGCTTGGGCGTCAGGCCGGCTTCGCCGCGCTTGACGATCACGGCCTTCAGGCGCTGGCCGAACTTCTCGTCGTCGACGCCGAACACGGCCACGTCGGCGACCGCCTCGTGGTTGTGGAGCAGGTCCTCGACCTCGGCCGGGAAGACGTTCTCGCCGCCCGAGACGATCATGTCGTCGTCGCGGCCGTCGATGAACAGGCGCCCGGCGGCGTCGAAGTGGCCGACGTCGCCGGAGGAGAGCAGCCCGTCGAGCTCGTCCTTGCCGCCGCCGCCGGTGTAGCCCTCGAAGCGGACGTCGTTGCCGACGAAGATGCGGCCGGTCTCGCCCTTGCGTACCGGCGTGCCGTCCTCGCCGTAGATCCGTACGACGCTGCCGCGCGGCGGCTTGCCCGCCGTCCCCGGCGCCTCGCGCAGGTCGCGCGGCGTGGCGATCGTGGCCCAGGCGACCTCGGTCGAGCCGTACAGGTTGTAGAGGTTCTCGCCGAAGTGGTCCATCCAGCGGTCGGAGATCGCGCCGGGGAGCGCCGAGCCGGACACCGGGACGGCGCGGACCTTGGACAGGTCGTAGCGGTCGAGCACCTCGTCTTCGAGCTCGAGGATGCGCTGGATCATCACCGGCACCACCACGAGCGCCGTGCACTCGTGCTGGGCGGTCAGCGACAGCGTCGCCTCCTCGTCGAACTTGCGCTTGAGCACGACGGTGCTGCCGAGGCTTATCCCGAGCGCCCAGTTGGCGAAGCCCCAGGCGTGGAACAGCGGCGCGGCGATCATCGTCTTCTCGCGCGCCTTGAGCGGGATGACGTTCAGCAGCGCCGCGATCGGGTCGAGCGTCTTGGGCATAGAGCGGTTGGCGCCCTTCGGCTTGCCGGTCGTGCCCGAGGTCAGGATGATCGCCCGGCCCTGCTGGGCGGGCGGCGCGAGGTCGGCGCCGTCGTGGCGCGAGATCACGTCCTCCAGCCGCGGGTCCTTGGCCTCGCCGTCCTCGGGCTCGTGCCAGGCGACGTAGCGCTTGCGGCGGCGGGTCGCGTCGTGGAGCACCTGGGCGAACTCGTGGTCGAAGATCACCGCCTTCGGCTTCTCGCGCTTGGCCACGTCGGCGAGCTGCGGGCCGGAGAACGCGGTGTTCAGGAACAGCGCGTTGGCGCCGAGCTTGCTGCACGCCACCGTCGCGTCGGCCCAGCCGCGATGGTTGCGGCACATGATCGCCACGTTGTCGCCGGCCTCGACGCCGTCGGACATCAGCGCGCGGGCGAGCGCGTTGGAGCGCTCGTGGATCTCCTTGAAGGTGAGCGTGCCGAGCTCGTCGATCAGCGCGGGTTCGGCGGCATGGTTGCGGGCGGCGGCGGCGAAGCCGGCCGCCGGCGTCGTGCCGTAGCGCAGCAGCGCGCGCACGGTGTGGAACAGCTGGTCGGGCCGTTCGGGGTGGACGATGCCCGCACGCGTGAGCGTCACGAGCGTCTCGACCTTGCTGACGACCTCTCCGAGAGCCGGGATCTTCATCGCGTGGGGAGCTTCATACCCGATGGGAGCTCCCCGGTGTCGATCATGCGCCGGATCTCGGCGGCCTTGCGGGAGTTGAGGTAGACGTGGCGCTGGCCGACCGACGGCTTCTCGGACAGCAGGCCGGCCTGCAGGAGCGCCTCGCCCACCTCCTGCGCGAGCGCGCGGTCGTTGCCCGCGAATCCGCGCGCGAGGTGGGCGAACTCGGTGTGGTAGCCGCCCCACTTCCCCATCCCGTCGAGGCGCTGGAGGATGCGGCGGGCCACGCGCTTGCCGGGATCGGGGTCCTCGTGCGGACGGGTCGCCTGGTCGTTGCGGCCGAGCAGGGCGTACAGCGCGTCCTCGTTGGCCTCGACGTCGCGCGGGTCGGCCGGCTTGAAGCCGAGCCGGGCGAGCGCCTCGGCGACCCGCAGCGGATGGCCGGCGCCGATCGGCGCCTTCAGCGCGACGTCCTCGATGACGTTCGGCGGCAGCGCGTACGCGCGAGCCTTCAGCCGGTCGATCGTCGTCGCCTGCTCCTCGAACGCGAGCGCCACGAGCTCGGAGTCGAAATGCGCCGACGGGAATCCGAGCACGAGGAACCCGCCGGGAAGCTCCCCGGCCTCGAGCTCGAGCTCCTGCGGGAGGTGCGCGGGTTGCGCGCCCGCGAGCTCGATCAGCGCGCCGGCCGTCGCGGCCACGAGCAGCCACTCGCGGCCGGTCGCGACCTGGGGGTCGGCTCGCAGCGCGGCGTCGGCCGGCGTGGCGGCGAGCAGGCGGCCGTCCTGCGCGGCGATCCCGATCTCCACCGGCTCCTCGCGCGAGCCGCTGCGCGGCCTGGCGAGCTCATCGCGCCCGTGCTCGAGCGCCTTGGCGAGCACCTGGCGCAGCCGCGCCGTCGCCGTGGCGGGCGCGCCGGCGCCTCCACAGGCGTCGAGCTCTCCCTCCAAGGCGGTCATGTGTCTACGGTAGCCAGGTGTCGGTGAGTCGCCGCCGGGCCGTCGCCCACGGCCGTGTGCAGGGCGTCTTCTTCCGCGACGCAACGCGCCGGGAAGCGGAGCGTCGCGGCGTGTCCGGCTGGGCGGCGAACACGAGCGACGGGACCGTCGAGGTGGTGCTGGAGGGCGCGCCGGGCGCCGTCGCCGCGATGGTCGACTTCCTGCGCGCGGGGCCGGGGCACGCATCGGTGTCGCGCCTGGACGTGGCCGAGGAGGAGCCCGAGGGGCTGTCGGGCTTCTCCGTCCGCTGACGCACGTACGGTGGGTGGCCGGTCCATGGAAGCCGCAGCCACCCCACTTCGCCAGCAACGGGTCCACGTCCTGATGGGGCGCGTGCTCGTCGAGAACCTCGTCGTCGACGATCCCGCGGCCGCCGCGTTCGTGCGCGCCCGTTTGGAGGCCGGCGAGGACGCGCCGCGCGTGGTCAACGACGCGATCGAGATCGGCGCGCGCGTGCTGGAGCGCGAGCAGGCGGGGCTGGACGCCGAGTTCGTGCGCAGCGAGTTCGAGAAGGTCTCGCGCGAGGTGGAGACCGCGTTCACCGACAAGGCGCGCGTGGTCGCCGAGTTCTTCGGCGCGAAGGTGGACGAGGTCTTCGGGGCCGAGACCGGGGTGCTGTCGCGCGAGCTGGCGCGCCTGTTCGGCGACGAGTCCAGTAGCGCTGTGCAACATCGCTTGCAGGCGGTGATGAACGAGCAGTCGGCGCGGATGCGCGAGGATCTGCTGCGCCAGTTCTCGTCGGCCGACGGGTCGAACCCGCTGGCCGACTTCAAGGCCGCGCACCTCCGCGCGGCGCGAGACGCAGCCGAGCGCCAGGAGGCGCAGCTGATCGGGATGCGCGAGCAGATGGTCGCGCTGCAGCTGGAGATCCAGAAGCTGCAGGCCGAGAAGGACAAGGCGACCGGCGTGGCGGCCGAGCTCGATCGCTCGACGGCCAAGGGCCGCCCCTACGAGGAGGCGGTCTCCGAGGCGGTCGACGCGATCGCGCGCGGGATGGGCGACGACTGCGACGCGGTGGGCGACCTGCGCGGCCTCGGCGGGCGCAAGGGAGACGTGGTGGTCGACATCGACGGGTGCTCCGGCGCCCCGCGCGGCCGGATCGTCTTCGAGGCCAAGAACTCACGGAAGTCGCGCAAGGAGGCCCTCGCGGAGCTTGAAGAGGCGATGTCCACGCGGTCGGCCGACTATGGCGTCTGGGTCGTGCCGTCCGAGGACAAGCTCCCGGCACGCGCGCCGGCACTGCGGGAGGTCGGCGGGAACAAGCTGTTCGTGGTGTTCGACCCTTTGGAGGGCGATCTCGCTCTGTCGGTGGCGTTCTCGCTGGCCCGCGCGCGCGTGCTGATGGCGCGCGGCGACGCGTCGGGCGTGGACGCGCTGGCGCTGCGCGGCGAGGTCGAGCGCGCGCTGGGCGCGCTGGAGGACGTGCGGCGGATCAAGGTGCAGCTGACCAACGCCTCGTCGGGGATCGACGAGGCGCGCCGGGTGTTGGACGGCATGGCCGAGCGCGTGCGCGGGCATCTGGGCGCGATCGACGCTTTGGTCGCGTCCGCGGGTGTCGAGGACGACGCGTAGCGGTCGACGGCGAGTCGCGGTTCAACGGCGGGCATCGAAGGGGTGCGGTGCCGTCAGGGAATCCCGGAGAGCGACGGAGGGCCCGGTGCCGAGGAGTGTGTCGGCGCGCTCGGCCCGTGCGCCACGCCCCGCCTTGCCGCGCTGCGCCACGCCGCGCGCGCGCTGTGCCGCGTTACGCCCGCGCCGTGCCGCGTTGCGCCCGCGCCGCGTCCGCAAGGCGCCCCCCGATCGTGATCGATCGTCCGCGAGCGGGGTTCGCGCAGGATCGATCATCGAGTCGCACATAGACCCGGGGGTGCCCCACGTTTGTCAACCCAGAGGCATACAAACGTGGGTCACCCCCTCCGCTCGGAGCCCGAGGCGGTGATCGATTTACAGTCACCGTAACTTTCTCCCAGCTCCCCTTACCTGCGCAGTTGCTGTGAACCCCAAGCGAGCCCGGCACACAAGCGACCGCTGATGGGCCGTCAGCCCTCCGACACCTGGTGTTGACGTCCGCCACAAGCCTTGACAAACTTTCTTGTCAATGCACGACGTCGAGGTCATCGAAAACCCCGGAGCCGCCATCACGGCGCTCGACCCGATGCGCGCCCGGCTGTTGCGCGAGCTCGCGACGCCGCAGTCCGCCGCGATGCTCGGCGCCAAGCTCGGCATCCCGCGCCAGAAGCTCAATTACCACCTGCGCCAGCTCGAGGCCCACGGGCTCGTCGAGCTGCACGACACGCGCGCGCACGGTGGGCTGACGGAGCGCGTGCTGGCCGCGACGGCGGCGGCGTTCTTCGTCGACCCGGCGCTGGGCGGCGGCGACGCCGCGCGCGACGACCGCCTGTCCGCCCGCTACCTGATCGCGGTCGCCGCGCGGGCGGTGCGCGAGGTCGGGCGGCTCGCGCGCCGCGGGCCGGTGGCGACGCTGACGATCGACACCGAGATCGGGTTCGCGACGCCCGGCGACCGCGCCGCGTTCGCCGAGGAGCTGACCGCCGCCGTCACCGAGCTTGCCGCGAAGTACCACCACGACGACGGGCGCGCGCACCGGCTCGTCGTCGCCGCTCACCCGCTCCCCGAGGAGGACGACTCCGCATGACACGCGAGATCAGCTTCGAAGTCGAGGTTCCCGGCACGCCCGAGGAGGTCTGGGACGCGATCGCGACCGGACCGGGCATCAGCTCCTGGTTCGTCAACGCCGAGATCGACGGCGACCGGATGACCCAGCACCACGGCAACGGGTTCGACCTGACCTCCCGCATCACCGCGTCCGATCGCCCGAGCCGGTTCGCCTACGAGGACGATTTCCAGCCGACGCCGGACACGAGCCTGAGCCTCGTCGCCACCGAGTTCCTGGTCGAGGCGCGCGCCGGCGGCACATGTGTCGTGCGCGTCGTCCAGAGCGGATTCGGGACCGGCGACGCGTGGGAGCGCGCGATCGAGAGCTTCAAGGGCGGCTGGCCGGCCGCGCTCGACGACCTGCGGCTCTACCTCACGCACTTCGCCGGTGAGCCGGTCGCCGGCTTCGCGACCGGCCGCGAGCTCGAGCCCGACGGCGCGTGGGACACCGTGCGCACGCAGCTCGGCTTGCCGGAATCCCTCACCCCCGGCGATCGCGTCGAGACGCACGGCACGCCGCCGTTCGCCGGCACCGTCGCCCGCGCCGGCGACGGCCAGGTGTCGCTGCTGCTCGAGCAGCCCGGGCGTGGGCTCGGCTTCCTGGGCGCCGGCGGCCCTGGCGACCAGGTCTTCTTCTTCGTCCGCGCGCGGCTGTTCGGCGAAGGCGCGCAGGAGACCGCCGCGCGCGCCGAGGCCGCGTGGGAGCAGTGGCTCGCGAAGGCGGGGGCCGCCGCCTAGCGGACACGGATCGCAAACGGCCGGCCGAGCGCGAGCTCGCCGGCCGTGACGGTCACGCGATAGCGGCCCGCGCGCAGCGCGCCCAGCGGCACGCAGACCCGGCCGTCCTTGGCGGGGATCTTGACGCGAACCGTCCGCGACCGCGGGCCGGAGAACCTGACCGTTGCCGGCCCGCTCACGTGGCACCGCGGCGCCAGCCGCGACCCGCGCCGAACCGAGGCATGCTCGGCGCGGCAGGACGGCTGCCGCACCGAGATCGGCAGCTCGTACCACGCGACGTCGCGTCGATGATGTAGCGGACGTAGCCGCAGAGGATCACGTGGTCGAGCCCGGGCTTGATCGAGAACGGCAGCGAGCCGCCCGCCCAGTCGAGCCCCTGGTCGGGCGGCTTGGGCGAGATGTTCTGCGTCCCGTCGACCACGAACCCGCTGATCGCCGTCGACGCGTTCAGATTCAGGTTGATCGACGCCTGCAGCCGGTTGCCGTACGACTGCGCGCAGTGCGGTACGACGTCCGCGTTCTGCACGAACAGCGGGATGTCGTACGGGATCGTGGTGTCGTCGGTCGGCCCCTTCCAGTCCGGGTGGCCCGCCATGCCGGCCTTGACCACCGTCCCGGCCACCAGCGGCCCGTCCACCGACAGCCGCAACGTGTTCCCCGGGTACGCGGGCGCGGTCCCGCCCGCCCCTTGGACCGGCACCGCCGTGGGCATCAACGCCGCCCCCACCACAGGGGCGAACGGTACTAGCCGACTTCGGCCGGCTCGTCTCTACCTTGTAGCCGCTCGCGCCCGCGCTGCACGGCCGCGATGAACTTCGACAAGTTGACCTCGAGCGTGTTGAGGATCTCGTCGGCGTAGTCCTCGGCGCCGAGCCGGATCTCGCGCTCGCGAGCCCGCGCGTCCTCGATGATGTCCTCCGCGGCGCGCTCCGCCTGGCGGGTGACCTCCTGCTGGGAGACGAGCTGCTCCTGGCGCTCGCGCGCTTCCTTGACGATCCGCTCCGCCTCGCGCTTGGCCTCGGCGAGCATCTCCTGACGCTCCTTGACGATCCAGCGCGCCTGCTTGATCTCCTCGGGGATCGTCGCGCGCATCTGGTCGAGGATGTCGTAGATCTCCTCCTTGTCGACGCGCACAGTGTCCGTCAGCGGCACCGGCTTGGCGTTGTGGACGAGGTCGTCCAGCTTGTCGATCAATACGAGGACGTCCATTGCGCTCCCAAGATTCGCTACCGCCCGAGCGCTTCCTTCAAGCGACGGGCGACCTCCTCCGGCACGAGCCTGGAGACGTCGCCACCGAACGTGGCGATCTCCTTCACTCCGCTAGAGGACAGGAAACTGTACTGCGGCGAGGCCATCAGGTAGATCGACTCGACGTCTGAGGCGAGCGAGCGGTTGAGCTGGTTCATCTCCAGCTCGTACTCGAAGTCGGAGATCGCGCGCAGTCCCTTGACGATCGCGCGGGCCCCCCGCTCGCGCGCGAAGTCGACCACCAGGGTGGCGAACGGCTCGATCCGGACGTTGTCCAGATGCGCCGTCGCATGGCTGATGAACTCGATCCGCTCCTCGGCGCTGAACAGCGACTGGCTCTTGCGCACGGACGCGTTGACGACCGCGACGATCAGCTCGTCGAACATCTCCGAGGCGCGCGAGATGATGTCGACGTGGCCGTTCGTGACCGGGTCGTAGGAGCCGGGACAGACGGCGATGCGCGGGTCAGGGGCCATAGATGCGGATCAGAGTGTCGCCGTAGCGACGTTCGTCTAACAAGGGCAGGTCGAGCGCCAGGGGCGCCCGTCGGTCGCTCTCGGCCACGGCCACCGCCCCGGGCGCCAAGACGGCGGGGAGGGCCTCCGACAGCCGGTCCGCGAGCGAGTCCGCAAGCCGGTACGGGGGGTCGAGGAAGATCAGATCGTATTGGGCGCCGCCACCCGATGCGGCGCCGAGGAAGCGCAGGGCGTCGTTTCGCCGGATCTCGGCACTCGCGCCGAGGGCGTCGAGGTTGGCGCGGATCGCTCGCACCGCGGCGGGTGCGTCGTCCACGAAGACGGCGCTCTGCGCTCCGCGAGAGAGCGCCTCGATGCCGAGCGCGCCCGAGCCCGCGAACAGATCGAGGACCCGGGCGTCGCCGACGCGGGCGCCGAGGATCGAGAAGAGCGCCTCGCGCACCCGGTCGGAGGTCGGCCGGGTGCGCGAGCCGGGAGGCGCCGTCAGGCGACGGCCCCCGTACATGCCCGCGATGACTCGCACGCCCGCAGCCTAGGGCGGCGGGCAATCGCCCCTGGGCGGCGCGAGTCGTCGCCCCTAGGCGAGCAGCACCTCGAGATCGGAGGTGTAGTCGTCGAGCCGGAACACGGTGTTGGCGTTGCCGACGCGCCGCTCGATCGTGATGTTGTGGACGCCCGGGCCGACCCGCTTGATCCACTCGTAGGCGTGGGCGGACGCGGTGGCGTCCTCGCTGTCGAGCGCCTGGAAGCCCCCGCCGTCGGGATCCATCGGGACGCCGTCGACCAGCGCACGGACGTAGCAGAAGTCGTCGCCGGGGTAGCCGGTGCACGAGCTCTCGGCCGTGAACAGCAGCTTCAGGCAGCGCTGCTGCATGGGCGCGACCGTGACCTGGAACTGGGCGCCGGGCACCGGGATGTTCGGCACCGACTGCGTCTCGACCGGCGAGTTCTGGGTCTTGACCATGTTGTCCTCGACCGGGCCGCAGTTGTAGGGGTGGACGTTGGGCGGAACATCGACGTGCGGGCCGCCATCGGTGTCGAGGAAGCCGGCCTGGGCGCCGGCCACCGACGCGCCGCCGAGCACGAGCCCGGCGGCGGCGATGGCGATGAAACGCTTGCGGAGGAGCATGCGGGGTCCCCTTCCATGGGGGTGGTGGGTTGTCAGGAAGGGAGACCCCGCATGAGATCCGGTGGTTGGTGACTTACTCGGCGAATGCCGAGAGCGGCCCGTCCTGGTAGCGGTGGCCGGTGATCCAGCGCGCCGGAAGCGACGTCAACCGCCCGTCCGCCAGCGTCTCGCTCGGCGATGAGTCGCCGGCATGGTCGCGGACGACGAGCTTGCCGTCGGCGCCGAGAACGGCGATCCAGTACGCCGTGCCCTTGGTCAGCGCCACCGGCGACGGCAGGCCGACGTTCTGCCAGCCCTTGCCGGTGATCGAGACCGTGGCCTGGCCCAGCAGCGCGCCCGGCTTGCCGTTCTCATCGGCGTAGATGCCCGCCGCGACGTTGCGCGCCTGGCTCTTCTCCAGGTAGACCGAGATCGAGGAGACCGGACCCGTCTTCGTGGCCTGCGCCCGGTACGCCGCGCCGCGGGTCTCGAGCGTGTCCTTGTCCTCGCCGAGCTCGCGCGTCCCCAGCGCCGGCTTCTTCGCATGCTGCTCGCTGAACGCGTAGAGGTTTCCGTCCCACGCGCCGACCAGCAGCGTGTTGCCGGAGATCGCCGGGCTGGACGCCACCCAGGTGCCGATCTCGTAGCTCCACTCGAGCGCGCCGTCGGACAGCCGCAGCGCGTAGAGCTTGCCGTCGTTGTTGCCGATATAGAGGTGCTCGCCGCTGATCGCCGGCGCCGACAGGACGCCGCCGAAGTACGGCTTGCCGGGCAGCCGGACGCTCCACGCGACCGCGCCGGTCGCGACGTTGAGCGCCGTCACGCGGCCGTCGGGGAAGCCCATGTAGGCGCGATCGCCCGCGATCGCCGGCGCCGACGCGGTCGCGTTCTGCGGAATCCACGACGTGTCGGTGCTCGTGTACGTCCACAGGTCGGCGCCGGTCTTCGCGTCACGCGCGACGACGCCGTTGTTGGAGCCGATCAGCAGCTTGCCGCCGGCGACCACCGGCGACGCGTCCTGCCAGCCGCCGAGCCGCGCGGTCGACGTCCACAGGCGGGCGCCGGTGTTCTCGTCGTAGGCGACGATCCGGTCGGCCGTCTCGTTGCCGACGTAGACGATCCCGTCGGCGACCGCCGCCGTGCCGTCGCTCATGGTCGCGCCGGTCATCGGCGCCTCCCAGATCTGCGCGCCGGTCCGCGGGTTCAGCGCCGCCAGCAGGCCGCTGCTCGCCTTGCCGTGGCGCGTCTGGTAGGGCCAGAAGACCTTGCCGTCGGCGACCGTGGGCGAGTAGTACGAGTACGCGCGGCGATTCAGCGGCGGGTCGGGCCGCTCGGCCTCGCGCTTCCACAGCAGGCGGCCGCTGTCGGCGTCGAGCGCGTACAGCGTGGCGTGCAGCGACGGGACGTAGACGATGCCGTCGGCGACCGCGGGCGTGCCGTGGACCGACGAATCCGCCGTGAAGTCCCACAGCTCGCGGCCGGTGGCGATGTCGACCGCGTGGACCTTGCTCTCCTCCAGGCCGTTCTCGTCGCGCGTGCCGGCGTACGCGACGCCGTCGGCGACGACCGGCGACCCGGTGAGCATCACTCCCTTCGTCCGGAACGTCCAGCTCAGGCCGAGGTCGGCGGGATCCAGCTCGGTGGAGGCGACGCCGCTGTGCTGCTGGTCGCCGTGGTACTGCGCCCAGTCGGCGCCGGCGACGATCGGCGTCGGCTCGGCGTCGGTGACGCGGAACGACTCCGAGCGGGTCCAGCGCAAGCCGCTGGCGGCCTCGACCTCGACGTCGATCGTGTGCGCGCCCTCCGACGGCGCGCGATTGAGCTTCGCGAACCATGTGAAGTCGCCGGACGGGTTGAGCGACTTCCAGCCGCCGCCGTCGAAGCGGTAGCGCGCCTTGGCCACGTCGTCGGACGTGTGGTAGGCGCTGATCTGGACCTCGTTGAAGCGATCGGCGGCGATCGTCGCCTTCGGCGCCGGGCTCGTGATCGCCAGCTCGCGGTCGACGCCGTACATGCGGAACGGGTTGTCGAACGACTTCGGCGACATGTGCACGTAGCGGAAGCCGCGCGGGCTATGGTCGATCGTGTACGAGCTGGAGTTGGTCTGGATGTGCTTGGCGCCCTTGACCCACTCCTCGTCCACGTCGTTGGAGTGCTCGTGGCCGACCAGGATCAGCTCGGTCTTGTACTGCCGCAGCAGCTCAGCGTAGGTGTCGTACTCCGACGGCGAGCCGAACGGGACGTTCATCGGCTGATGCATGAGCACGACGACGCGCTTGCCCTTGGCGTTCTCGGCGAGGTCCTGCTCGGCCCAGGCGCGCTGCTCGGCGAACGGCGCGCCGCCGATGTTCTCCAGCACGATGAAGTGCCGGTTGCCGTAGTCGAACGAGTACCACTCGGGCCCGACGTAGCGGCGGTAGTTGTCGATCCTCGCGGCGTAGTTCGCCCCGCCGGAGTACTCGTGGTTGCCGACGGCGGGCCAGACCGGGACCTTGGACTGCGCGGTGGCCTGGCGGTAGAAGCGGAACTCGGCGTCGGTCGCGTTGTTGGTCAGGTCGCCGCTGACCTGCACGAACGCGAGATCCTGCGCGGTCGCGTTTATCTCGGCGAACTGGCGCTGCATGTCGACGTTGACGTGCGGGTCGGCCACGTTGGCGAACGTGAAGCTGGAGTTCAGGCTCTTCGGGTCCTCCACCAGCGCGAAGTCGGCCGTCGCGCTCGCGCCGGCGGTGAGCTGCCCGAACGTGCGATAGAAGCGCGGCGTCATCGCGTCGTCGTTGGGCAGCGTGTAGCCGGCCGGCTTGGAGATGAAGACGATGTCGGTCAGCCGGCGGTCGACGTCGACGTCGACCTTGTACTTGCCGTCCGCGCCGGTGCGGACGATCTTGACGCCGTCGGAGACCATGACGTTCGGCAGGCCCTTCTCGCCGTCGTCGAGGCGGCCGTTGGCGTTGACGTCGACGAACGCCGTGCCGGACACGGTGGCGGTCGTCGTCTCGAGGGCGGTGGCCAGCCGCGGCGTGTAGTGCAGCCCGACGACCAGCGCCGCGAGCGCGGCGGTGACCGTCGTGAGGATCTTGCGCAAATCAGCTCCCTTGGATGACGCGTTCGGTGAACCAGAGGAGGCCGACGCTCGCGGCGGCCGCGGTGGCGGCCATATGCGCGGGCGGCGACCAGCGGAACCTGCGGACCAGCACCAGCAGCGGGAACACGGCGAGCACGACCAGCGCCTGGCCGAGCTCGATCCCGACGTTGAAGCTCGCGAGCGACCCGAGCAGGCGCCCGCCCAGGTGATCGGTGAAGCTCAGCGTGCCGGCGAACCCGCACCCGTGCAGCAGCCCGAAGCAGAAGACGACGCCGAGCCGGTGCCGGGTCTCGCCCCCCAGGATGTTCTCCGCGGCGACGTAGAAGATCGACAGGGCGATCAGCGGCTCGACGACCTCGGGCGGCAGCCGGACCCAGCCGAGCGCGCCCAGCGCGAGCGTGACGCTGTGCGCCGCGGTGAACGCTGTCGCCAGCTTGAGGACGTGCCGGAACGACCGCGCACCGAGCAGCAGCGCGATCAGGAACAGCACGTGGTCGAGGCCGGAGAGGATGTGTCCCATCCCCATCGTGACGAAGCGCCGCGCATCGGTGAGCGCGCCGCTCGCCCCGGCGTCGAAGTCGTGGTGGCCGCTGTCGAACACGAACGTGCCGCTGTTCCCGCCGAGCGAGTAGTCGACGATGCTGCGGTGGTCGTCGATCACGCCGGCATCGGCGAGCACGCCGTAGCGGATGTGGAACGCGCCCATCGCCGAGCCTGGGCACGCGAAGTCGAGGTCGAGCCGGGCGAAGCGCTTTGCCTCCCGGTGCTCGTAGCCGGCGTGCACCAGCTCGCCCTCGCACTGCACGCCGTCGACCGAGACGATGACGCGCGCGGTGAGGTAATCCTGGATCGCCTTGTGCGCCTGCTCGAGCGTGCGGCCCTGGACGCCTACGGCAGCGACCAGCGGCCCGTTCTCGACGCCGAGCGTGTAGTGGACGGTCCCGCCGGATTGACGGATCACCGAGTAGCCGGTCGACGACCGGATATGGGCGTGCGCCGGCGTGCCGGCAAGCGCCAGCAGCGCGGCGGCGAGCAGCAGCGCTCGCCTCATATAGACCCCCTTCAGCCCCTGCCAGGAATGAGGTTTCGTCCTACCGTCCTCGCAAGCTCGGACGTTCGGACGACGTTACATAGCGGGCACTCAATCGCGAGTGCGCCGGGAGGGGGTGACGGTCCTGTTACGCGGCCTGCGCGAGCGTGACGATGTTGCCCTCCGGGTCGGTCACGAACGCCACGCGCTCGCCCCAGGGCATGTCCGCCGGCTCGCGCAGCACGGAGTCCAGGCCGGCCACCGTGGCGTCGACGTCCTCGACGTAGACGAACAGCTCGCCGCGCGGGCCCGGACCCGGCTCGACGCCGGCCAGCATGCGCGGCGAGTCCTCGGTCGTGATCGCGAGCTCCGCGGTGTCGCGGCGCAGGCCGATGAAGCCCGCCGGGCCGTCCGGCGATGGCATCCGCACCTGCTCCTCGAAACCGAGGCCGGTGTAGAACGCGGCGACGGCCTCGACGTCCTTCGCGTACAGCACGGGGAACGCCCGCATCGGCGGCACCTTACGCCGGTATCGGCTCCAGCGCGTCGGCGCCGTAGGCGCGCACGATCGCGTCCTCGAGCAGGACGTGCTCGGGCTGCTCGAGGCGCGGATCGGCGTCGAGGATCGCGCGGGCGTGGTGGCGGGCGCGCTCGAGCAGCTCGGCATCGTCCGGCAGGCGGGCGAAGCGGTAGAGCTGCACGCCGGACTGCCGCACGCCGATCATCTCCCCCTCGCCGCGCAGCTCCAGGTCGATCTCGGCCAGCCGGAAGCCGTCGCGGTGCTCGGCTAACGCCCGTAGCCGGCGCGACTCCTTGGGCCCGAACAGCAGGCACACCGACTCGTGCTTGCCGCGCCCGATGCGCCCGCGCAGCTGATGCAGCTGGGAGATGCCGTAGCGGTCGGCGTCCTCGACCAGCATGACTGTGGCGTTCGGGACGTCGATGCCGACCTCGATCACGGTCGTCGCGACCAGCACGTCGGCGCCGCCCTCCGCGAACGCGGCCATCGCCTCCTGCTTGGAGCGCGAGCGCATCTGACCGTGGAGCAGGACGACGCGGTAGTCCTTGAGCTCGCCGCCCTTCAGCCGCTCGTACTCCGCGGTCGCCGCCCGCACCTGCAGCGCCTCGGACTCCTCGACCAGCGGGCAGACCACGAACGCCTGGCGGCCGGCGTCGAGCTCCTCGCGGATGCGCTCGTAGGCGCGCGAGCGCTCGCGCTCGGTGCCGGCCACGAACGTGGTGATCGGGCGCCGGCCGGCCGGCAGCTCGTGGAGGGTGGTGACGTCCAGATCGCCGTAGTTGGTGAGCTGCAGCGTGCGCGGGATCGGCGTCGCGGTCATGTGCAGTACGTGCGGGCTCAGGCCCGCGGGCGCCTTGCGGTCCAGCGCCCGGCGCTGCTTGACGCCGAAGCGGTGCTGCTCGTCGACCACCGCGACCGCCAGGCGGTCGAACTCGACGGCGTCCTCGATCAGCGCGTGCGTGCCCACGAGCAGCTTCAGCTCGCCGCTGCCGAGCTTGTTGAGGATGTCGGTGCGCCGGCCTCCGGGTGTGCTGCCGGTCAGCAGCGCGGCCTGCACGAGCTCGCCGGGCATCAGGTCCTGCAGCGTCGCGAAGTGCTGCTCGGCGAGCGTCTCGGTCGGCGCCATCAGCGCCGCCTGGCCGCCGGACTCGACCGCGCGCAGCATCGAATAGAGCGCCACGACGGTCTTGCCGGAGCCGACCTCGCCCATCAGCAGCCGCTGCATCGGGCGGTCCACGGCCATGTCGGCGTCCAGCTCGTCCATCGCGGCGCGCTGGTCGCCGGTCGGCGCGAACGGGAGCGAGTCCTTCAGCCAGCGCGCGGTGAGGTCGCCCGGCGGCTCCAGCGGCTCGGCGCGGGCGCCCTCGCGCCGGCGCGCGCGACGGCGCAGGAGCGCGAGCTGGAGCAGGAGCAGCTCATCGAACGCGAGCCGTTTGCGGCCCGCCTCCTGGTCGCCGAGGTGGGCGGCGACGAGCGCGGCGTGGCGGTCGGGCAGGCGCTCCCGTGCCCGGACGCGGGCGGGCAGCGGATCGAGCGCGTGCTTGGCCTCGCGGATGTGCGCGTGCACGAGCGCCGCGATCTGCGCCGAGCTCAACCCTTCGGTAGCCGGATATGCCGCAACCTCGTCGGCCGCGACCTCCTCACCGGTCGGCGCGTGCTCGTTGACGCGAAAGCCGCGGTGCCCCTGGTACTTCCCGGTGAGGAGGAGACGTGTGCCCGGGCGGTAGCGACTCTGCAGCCAGGGCTGGTTGAAGAACGTCGCCTTCATGCGACCGGTGCCATCGGCGACGACGGCCTCGACGAGCGGCTTCATCCCCCGGCGCCGCACGGGGCGCGACGTGATCGAGCGCACCTCGACGACCACGCTCGCGACCTCGTCGGGCTGCAGCTCGGCCAGCGTGCGGGCGGCGCGCCGATCGCGCGGCAGGTGCTCCAGCAGATCCCCGATCGAGCGGAGGCCGATCTTCTTGGCGCCGGCGGCCGCCTTCTCCCCTGCCTTCGGATCCAGCTCCTCGCGAAGCCGCTCCGGGCGCGGGTAGCGCGCGGGACCCGGCTGGGGCGGGAGCGGGTCGTTGGTGGCGAAAACGGTCGGAGCCACGCCACAGATTGTGAGCGGTGGGTCAGACGCCGGCCGCGCGCAGGCCCGGCACGTACCGGCTCCAGACGAACCAGGAGTCGACCTCGCCGCGCTTGGCTCCGCGCACCGCGATCGCGGCGTCGCGCAGCGTCGTGCGCCCGAAGTACAGGTCGTAGAGCTGCTCCGCGTCGGCCTCGACCAGGACGTCGGCGTCGAAGCCGGGCGCCTCGCGGCAGACCGACACGTCGCCGGGCTCGAGCACGAGCCAGTAGCGGCGCTTGGGCGCGCGGCAGTCGAACTGGATCACCGTGCGGGTGCCGGGCAGCTTGTCGGGATCGGTGCGACGCGCGATCCAGCCCATCACGAGGTCGGGATCGAGCTCGTCGGGCAGCGGATCGCCGAACGCCCACTTGGCGCCCCATTTTCCGAGCTTGTCCACACACCCGGCGAGGTCCTGGCCGGCGTCGGTCAGGTGGTAGCCGCGCGGCTCGGCGCGCTTGACGATCCCGCGCCGCTCGAGCGTTCGCAGCCGTTGAGCGAGGACCGAGCGCGAGATGCCCGGCAGGCCGCGTTCGAGCTCATTGAAGCCCTCCGCCCCGTGCAGCAGCTCCCGCGCGATCAGCAGCGTCCAGCGGTCGCCCAGCACTTCGGCGGCCTTGGCCACTGGGCAGTACTGGCCGTAGCGCACCATCGGGCGCAGTATCCCGCCGCCGCCAGGGACGTGCCAGTTCGAAATCCGCACTATCGGCGTGGGCGGCCGCGGCATACGGTCGCCGCATGGCCGTTGACGTGCTCGACATCATCACCCCGGACGACCCTCGCTACGACGCGGCGCGCACCGTTTGGAACGCCGCGATCGACCGCCGGCCGGCGGCAATCGTGCGCTGCACGTCCACGGCCGACGTCGTCGCCGGGGTGCGGCTCGCGCGCGAGCGCGGCTGGCCGGTCGCGGTGCGCGGCGGCGGACACAACGTCGCCGGACTCGCCGTCGGCGACGGCGCCCTGGTGGCCGACTGCTCGGGCTGGCGAGGAGTCCGCGTGGCCGGTCGCGTGGCCCATGTCGCGCCCGGCACGCTGATGGGCGAGCTCGACGCGGCGACGCAGGCGTTCGGGCTCGCCGCTCCGGGCGGCGTCATGTCCACCACCGGCGTGGCCGGTTTCACGCTCGGCGGCGGCATCGGCTGGCTGACGCGCCGTTTCGGGCCGGCCTGCGACGGCCTGCTCGGCGCCGAGGTGGTCACCGCCGACGGTGAGGTCGTCGAGGCGGAGGGCGAGCTGCTGTGGGGCCTGCGCGGCGCGGGCGGGAACTTCGGCGTCGTCACGCGCTTGGACCTCGCGCTGCACCGCGTCGGCCCCGGCGTGCTGTGCGGAACGCGCGTCTACCCGCTCGAGCAGCTCGACGAGGTGCTGGCCGCGCGTGAGGCGCTCGCCTCGGTTCCCGAGATAGGGACGCTGCTGACGCTGCGCCAGGCGCCGGCGGCCGCGTGGATCCCGCCGGACGTGCACGGCCGCCACGTCGTCACCCTGACCGTCTTCGGGGAGCACGATGTCGCCATGCCGCCGGACCCGCTGGCCGACTGCGTGCGCGAGCGGCCGTACGTCGAGTGGCAGCGCTTCACCGACGCCGCCTGGACCGCGGGCTTCCACAACTACTGGAAGGCGCAGTACCTCGACCGGATCGACGCGGGCGTCCTGGCGGACTTCGCCGCGACCATCACGTCGCCGCTGTCGGACATCAAGGTCTGGCAGCTCGATCACCCGACCGCCGACACCGGCGCGTTCGGGAACCGCGACGCGCGCCTGCTGCTGAACATCAACACGCGCTGGGCGGACGGCGACGGCGCGGAGGGCGGGCCTCATATCGCCTGGACGCGCGCACTATGGGACGCGCTGCTGCCGTGCTCGAGCGGCGGCGTGTACGTGAACTTCCTCGGCGACGAGGGCTCCGACCGCGTCCGCGCCGCCTACGGCGAGGCCAACTACGCGCGGCTGGTGGCGTTGAAGCGCCGGTATGACCCGGAGAACGTCTTCCGGGTCAACCAGAACATCTCACTCGGCTGAGAGGAGCCACCACCACGACGGCTGACCGCCGCGGGAGAGCTCGACCTCGGCGCCGTTGGCCACCAGCTTCTGCACGGCGTCGCCCTCCAGCGGCGCGCCGTCGCCCTCGATCACGGTCACCAGCTCCGCCTCGCGGCCGAGCTCGCCGAGCACGATCTCCAGCGTCTCCTGCGGATCGCCCCAGGCGACGAGCTGCTCGTCGACGAAGCCGACCGTGTCACCGCGGCGGAAGCGACCCTGCGTGTCGTCGCGCGCGGCCTCGGTGACCCCGCCGGTGCGGACGTTGACGAGGATCGCCTCCATCCGGGCCGCGTTGCCGAGCGCGCCGCGATTCGGATCCAGCGCGACGGAGGCGGCCAGGCCGGCCTGCATCGAGCGCGTGCCGACGACGCGCACGACCTTCTCCGAAAGCTCCGCGGCGCGCTCGGCGGCCATGCGGACGTTCGGCGAGTTCGGCAGCACGACCACCTGCTCGGCGGGGACGCCGTGGATCCCGGCCAGCAGCTCGTACGTGGACGGGTTGAGCGTCGGGCCGCCGTCGAGCACGTTGGCGCCGAGGCCTTCGAACAGCTCTCCCATGCCGCCGCCCGAGACGACGGCGAGCACGCCGCACGTCTGGATCGCCTCGGCGAGCCGCTCCGTGCGCTGACCGACCTGCTCGTGCATGTCGGCGACGTCGAGCCGGCTGACGGTTCCGGCGCCTCCGAACAGCTCGGTCGCCCGCTCCGGCTCGTTCGTGTGCACGTGGACCTTGAGCGTGTGGCGGTCGCCGACGACGAGCACCGAGTCGCCGAGCTTCTCCAGCTTCTCGATCCACGGCCCGGCGTCGAGCTCAGAGCCCTCGACGGCGAAGTTCGTGCAGTAGCGGTACGTCGAGGACTCGTGCTGCGGATGCGTGACGCGCGCCGGCGCGTGGTGCTCGAGCGGCGGCGGATCCGCTCCGCGCAGGGCGGCGATCATGCCCGCGAAGATGATCGTCAGCCCGTAGCCGCCGGCGTCCACGACGCCCGCGTCGCGCAGGATAGGCAGCAGATCGGGACCGCGCTTGACGGATGCCTCGCCGGCCTCCAGCGCGTGCTCGAGCACGTAGGCGAGCATCTCGTTCTGCGTCGCGTCGTCGACGCGATGCTGGAGCCGCGGCTCGGTCATGTGGGCGATCTCGCTCGACGCGCGCGCCGCCATCTCGCGCACGACCGTGAGAATCGTGCCCTCGGCCGGTTCTCTCACTGATCCGTACGCGCGGTCGGCCGCGCGCGCCATCGCGGCGGCGACGAGCACGGGGTCGACGAGCTCGCCGGGGCGGCTGATGAGCTCCTCGGCCGCGCCGCGGATCAGCTGGCTGAGGATCACGCCGCTGTTGCCGCGCGCGCCGAGCAGCGCCGCGCGGGCCACGGAGTCGACGATCTGGTTGCGCCCGATCTCGTCGATCTCGCCCTGCGTGGAGAGGTTGTCCAGCTCTTGCAGCACGGCGCGCAGAGTGAGCGCCATGTTGTCCCCGGTGTCGCCGTCGGCGACCGGGAAGACGTTGAGGTCGTTGACTTCCTCGCGCCGCGACTCCAGTTGCGCGAGCGCTGCCTCGACGACGAGGCGGAAGCGGAGAAGGCTCGGATCGGGCACGAGGGGCGCCTGCCCTCGGCTACGCCTTGGTCACCTTGCCGGCCTTCAGGCAGCGCGTGCACACGTACGCGCGCTTGCGCGCTCCGTTCTCGACGATGCGCACTTTCTGGAGATTCGCGTCGAAGCGGCGCTTGGTTGCCACCATCGAATGCGAGCGGCTCTGGCCGAAGGCAGGGCGCTTACCGCAGGAATGACAGATTCGAGCCATAGCGGCGAGCAAGTATAGGAGGCGGACCGGCGGTGTGGTGAGAGGGCCCTGTCGGGTACCGTGGATCCGATGCCACCGGTGTCCCCGGCCCGCATCTCCCTACCCGACCGCTACCGCGTCGTGCGTCATCTGGCCAGCGGTGGGATGGCCGCCGTATGGGAGGCGCACGACGAGCTGCTCGACCGCGACGTAGCCGTCAAGATCCTCGCCCCGCACCTCGGCTCCGACGAGCGCGCGCGCCGGCGTTTTCAGCGTGAGGCAAGGGCGGCGGCGGGGTTGTCGTCGCACCCGCACGTGGTCACGATCTACGACGTCGGCGAGCACGCCGGGCGCGTGTTCATGGTCATGGAGATCATGCGCGGCGGCACGCTGAGCGACCGCCTGAAGTCCGGCCGCGAAATCCCTCTGACGACCGTCGTGCGCTGGATGCGCGAGGCCGCGGAGGCGCAGGACGCCGCCGACGACGCCGGCGTCGTGCACCGCGACATCAAGCCCGGGAACCTGCTGCTGGACACCCACGAACGGCTTGCCGTCGCGGATTTCGGGATCGCGCGGGTCGCGTGGGAGGACCAGCTGACCCTTACGGGGCAAGTCCTCGGCACCGCGGCCTACATCTCACCCGAACAGGCGATGGGCGAGCCCGCCTCGGCGGCCTCCGACCGCTACTCGCTCGCCGTCGTCGCGTACGAGCTGCTGACCGGGTCGCGCCCGTTCGAGGGATCTCACTTTGCCGCCCAGGCGCGAGCGCACGTCGAGGATCCCCCGCCGCCCCCGTCGTCGCGCAACCCGGAGCTGTCGGCGGCGGTCGACGCCGTGCTCGAGCGCGGGCTGGCCAAGGATCCGCGCGACCGGTACCCGTCGGCGGCCGCGTTCGCGGACGCGCTGGGACGAGCGCTGGAGGAGCCGGCCACGGTGCCGACGCGGCGGTTGGGCCGGCGCGCGAAGGCGGCGCGAGGCGCAGCGGCGGCGGGCGATCGGCGGCGCCGCGGAGGCGCCGGTGGCGCGGCGGCACCCGGCGACGCGGCGGCACCCGGCGGCGCGGCGGCACCCGGCGGCGCGGCGGCACCCGGCGGCGCGGCGGCACCCGGCGGCGCGGCGGCACCCGGCGGCGCGGCAGCACCCGGCGGCGCGGCAGCACCCGGCGGCGCGGCGGCACCCGGCGGCGCGGCGGCACCCGGCGGCGCGGCGGGCTCGTCGGCGGTTGACGAATGGCGACGCCGCGGAGGCGCCGGCGACGTGGCGCCGGCTGGCGCCGAGGGCGGCTCGCCGGCGGCCCGCGATCGGCGGCGCCGCGGAATCGCCGACGACGCGGCGGCGCCCGGCCGCGACTCGCGGCGCCGCGGAGGCCCCGGCGACGCCGCGGCCGGCGGCGGCGGACGCGGGACCTCCCTGGACACGTGGGCCAGCGGCGACGGGCGGCGGCGCGCCGGCGCTGCCGAGCGGCCGCGGCGGCGCGGAAGCGCGGCGCTGCTCGCGGGCGTCGCGGGGCTGCTGCTGATCGCGGTCGTCGGCGTTGTCGCGCTCGTCTCGCGCGGCGGCGGCGGCAACGACCCGACCGGCAGCGACGCGCCGCGCGCGCAGCACACCGCCACGGCGACTGAGACCTCGAGCCCCGACAAGACCGCCACCGCGAGCCCGACCGATTCCCCGAGCCCCAGCCCGACGCCCTCGCCGACCCCCTCCCCCGCGCAGACGACGTCCGGCGGGCCCGACCTGCGCCAGGCGGCGGCGCTGCAGCTCGCGGGCTACAACGCCCGCCAGGCGGGCAATTACTCGACGGCGCTCGAGAAGGCACGCGAGGCGCTGGCTGCGTGCGGCGACGCACACCAGCTCTCGCCGTGCGGCTACGCGCTCTACGAGGAGGGCGTCGCGCTGAACCGCGGCGGCAACCCCGCGGCGGCGATCCCGATACTCCAGCAGCGGTTGGATCAGTACGGCGACGACGGATCCCGCTCGGTGGCGAAGGAGCTGCGCGACGCCCAGAAGAGCACGGAGCACAGGCCGGGCAAGGGGCCGAAGCGGCCCCGCGGCCATGGCGGCGGCGCGAACGGCTAGCCGTGGCGCCCGGCGTGCCCGCGGCGCCCGGCGCGCGCGGCCGTGAGGCCCGCGCCGCGTGGCCAGCCGGGCCGGCGGCCCGTGGCGGAGCAGCGAGGCCGTCGGCGCGTGGTGGCGGCGACGCCGGCGGCCCGTGGCCCGGCGGCGAGGCCGTCGGCGCGTGGTGGCGGCAACGCCGACGGCCCGTGGCCCGGCGGCGAGGCCGTCGGCGCGTGGTGGCGGCAACGCCGGCGACCCGTGGCCCGGCGGCGAGGCCGTCGGCGCGTGGTGGCGGCGACGCCGGCGGCCCGTGGCCGGGCGGCGAGGCCGTCGGCGCGTGGTGGCGGCGACGCCGGCGGCCCGTGGCCCGCGCCGTGTGGCCGCATGGCCGGCGGCGCGTCGCGGCGAGCCGGCGACCCGTGGCCGAGCCGCGAGCCGGCGGCTGGTCGCGCGGCGGCGAAGCCGGCGGCCCGTGGCCGGGCGGCGTGACCGGCGGCACGTGGCGGCGGGACCCGTGGCGCCGGACTTGTAGCGCGGGCGGCGCGGGGCCAGTCGCGCTTGGCGGCCTGACCGGCGCTTGGCGGCGTGGCCATTCGGCGCGTGGTCGGGCGGCGCGGCCAACGGCGCTCCGCGGCCTGACCGGCGGCGAATGGCTTCCTGACCGGCGGCGAATGGCGGCGTGGCCAGTGGCGCGTGGTTGGGCGGCGCGGGGGCGCGCGAGGCCAGGCGGCGGTTCGCGGCGTGGCCAGCGGCGCTCGACCGCCCGGCGTGATGCCTAACCTCGAGTTGCCTCGTACGTCAAATGCAGGCAGGTAGGAGAGGGTGCGGATGGAAACAATCATCCCGCGGGACCGCTCAGGAAACCCAGTGTCGTCTAAGTAGCGCTATGCGCAACTTAGCCGCCACACGTGAAAGTGGTGCGTCGAAACGACCATCGATCGTGATCGTTTGCCGTCCCTGGACGATCATTTCTGATCAGGCTGCCTCCCTTACTGGGCAGTTGACGTTCGTCCACTGCGAAGCGCGGGCCGAAGCCGCCCCGACGTCCGCCGGCGACGAACCGGCGGCGGAAGCCGCCCCGACGTTCGCCGCGGCGCAGACCGCCGTTGACGTTCGTCGGCCGCGAAGAGCGGGGTCGACGTCGCCGCCGCCTGCCGCGCGGGGTTGGGGTTAGCGCGCGGCCTTGAGTCGTGCGAGGGCGAGCACCGCTTCGGCGGCGTGGGCGCCCTGGTCGCGCTTGCCGCCTCCCGTGCGGGCGAGCGCCTGGTCCAGGTTCTCGACCGTGAGCACGCCGAACGCGCACGGGACGCCGGTGCGGAGCTGGACGTCCATGATCCCGCGGGCCGCCTCGGTGCAGACGTAGTCGTAGTGCGTCGTCTCGCCCCGGATCACCGCGCCGAGGCAGGCGACGCCGTCGTAGCGCCCTGTCGAAGCCACCGTCTGCGCCGCGAACGGCAGCTCGTAAGCGCCCGGGACGTCGAACACGTCCGCCTCGCCCTCGCCGGCCGCGGCGAAGGCCCGCTGCGCTCCCGCGATGAGCCGCTCGGCCAGGTCCTCGTAGAACCGGCCGACGACGATCGCGAACTTCATCGGACGTCGCGCTCGCGGTCGGAGACCTTCTCGTCGTGGACCATCTGCTCGTCGAGCGCGAGGCCCTGGTGGTGGAGCGTGTGGCCGAGCCGGTCGCGCTTGGCGCGCAGGTACGCCTCGTTGTGCGGATTGGGCGCGTGCTCGATCGGCACCTGGGCGGTGACCGAGAGCCCGTAGCCCTCCAGCCCGCGGATCTTCTTCGGGTTGTTCGTGAGGATCCGGATCGAGGTCAGCCCGAGGTCGACGAGGATCTGTGCGCCGATGCCGTAGTCGCGCAGGTCGACCGGCAACCCCAATTCCAGGTTGGCGTCGACCGTGTCGAGCCCGCGGTCCTGCAGGTTGTAGGCCTTGAGCTTGTTCAGCAGCCCGATCCCGCGACCTTCCTGGGCCAGGTAGAGCAGCACGCCCCGGCCCTCGCGCTCGATCATCGCCAGCGCCGACTCGAGCTGCTCGCCGCAGTCGCAGCGCAGCGAGTGGAAGACGTCGCCGGTCAGGCACTCGGAGTGCACGCGCACGAGCACGTCGGCCTCGCCTGAGACCTCGCCCTTGACCAGCGCCACGTGGTGCTTGGCGTCGACGAGGGAGCGGTAGCCGACCGCGGAGAACTCGCCGAACCCGGTCGGCAGGCGCGTGTCGACCACGCGCTCGACCAGGCGGTCGTGCTTGCGCCGGTAGGCGATCAGATCGGCGACGGTGATCATCTTCAGCCCGTGGCGCTCGCAGTAGCGCGCCAGGTCAGGCACGCGCGCCATCGTGCCGTCGTCGTTCATGACCTCGCAGATCACACCGGCCGGGTTCAGGCCGGCCAGCCGCGCCAGATCGACCGCCGCCTCGGTCTGCCCGGTCCGCTCGAGCACGCCGCCCGGCTTGGCCTTCAGCGGGAAGATGTGGCCGGGCTGCACCAGATCGCGCGGCGCGCTGCGAGGATCGATCGCCACCTGGATCGTGCGCGCGCGGTCCGCGGCGCTGATCCCCGTCGTGACGCCGTCGCGCGCCTCCACCGAGACGGTGAACGCCGTCTCGAACGGCGACTCGTTCTTGGCCGCCATCAGATCCAGGCCGAGCTCGTCGCAGCGCTGCGGCGTCAGGGCGAGGCAGATCAGCCCGCGCCCCTCTTTGGCCATGAAGTTGATCGCCTCGGGCGTCGCGAACTGCGCCGCCATCGTGAGGTCGCCCTCGTTCTCGCGGTCCTCGTCGTCGCAGACGACGATCATGCGGCCGGCGCGGATGTCCTCCAGCGCGTCCTCGACAGCAGCGAACGGGCGCCTCACGAACGCGCTCCCACCAATTTCTCGACGTACTTCGCGAGCACGTCCACCTCCAGGTTCACGGGCCGGCCGACCTCGGCCGCGCCCAGCGTCGTGCGCTCCAACGTCTCCGGGATCAGGGAGACCGAGAACGAGTCGTCGTCGATCGCCGAGACCGTGAGCGATACGCCGTCGACGGCGATCGAGCCCTTCTCGACCACGTAGCGCAGCAGCTCGCGCGGCGCCTCGAAGCTCACCACCCGCGCAAACCCGTCGTCGCGCACCGCGCGCACCACGCCGACGCCGTCGACGTGCCCCTGCACGACGTGTCCGCCCAGGCGATCCGCAGCGCGCAGCGGCAGCTCCAGGTTCACCGGCGATCCGGACACCACCTCGCCCAGCGAGGAGCGCCGAAGCGACTCCTGCATCACGTCGGCGGAGAACTCGCCGTCGGCGATCCGCGTCGCGGTCAGGCAGACGCCGTTGACCGCTACCGAGTCGCCCTCGGAGATCTCCGGCGCCAGCGACGTCCGCACCGCCAGCCGCACGCCGTCGGCCGTCGCGTCGACCGCGGTGACCGTGCCCAGGTCCGCCACCAGCCCGGTGAACACGCCTACCACTCCCGCATGCGCGCCGTGATCAGCACGTCGTCGGCGACGCGGTCGCACGAGAGCTCGAGCGCGCGCGTGGCGGCGGCGATCCGCTCCGCGCCGGCGCCCTCCAGCGGGTCGCGCGCGCTGGAGCCGCCCAGCACGACGGGCGCGACGAACAGGCGGATCTCGTCGACCTCGCTCGCGTCGAAGAACGCGCCGGCCAGGTGCGGGCCGCCCTCGAGCAGGATCGACTGGACGCCCGCCGCGCCGAGCTGCGCGAGCGCGTTGCGCACGCGATGCGGCTCGTTCGGGCCGGTGGCCACGAGCACCTCGACGCCCGCCACCTCCAGCGCGTCGGTGGCGAGCCGCGGCGCGGCGCGGGAGGTGACGACGGTCACCGGCACGTCGGCGGCCCCGCGCACCAGCTGCGAATCGAGCGGCAGGCGCGCCTCGGAATCAAAGACGATCCGGCGCGGCTGCCGGGCGGGCGGGCGGGACAGTATCCGCGAAGTGAGCTGCGGGTCGTCGGTCAGCGCGGTGCCGATGCCGACCGCGACGGCATCGCACTCGGCGCGCCAGTAGTGCGACATGCGTCGCGAGTCCTCGCCGGAGATCCACTTCGAGTCGCCTGTGCGGGTCGCGACCTTGCCGTCGAGCGTCATCGCGGACTTGAACAGGATCCACGGCCGGCCCGTGCGCGCGTGCTTGCGGAACGGCTGATTCAAGAGCCGCGCCCGCGCCGCCAGCTCGCCGTCGGCGAACGCGACGTCGACGCCCTCGTCGCGCAGGATGCCCGGGCCGCGGCCGGCGGCCTTCTCGGTCGGGTCGTCGGACGCGATCACGACGCGCGTGATGCCGGCGGCCAGGATCGCCTCCGTGCACGGCGGCGTGCGGCCGGTGTGCGCGCATGGCTCCAGCGACACGTAGAGCGTCGCGCCGGACAGGTCCGCGCCCGCGCAGGCGTCGATCGCGGCGCGCTCGGCGTGCGGCCCGCCGAGCTCGGCGTGGAAGCCCTCCCCCAGCACCCGCTCGTCCTTCACCACCACGGCGCCGACGAGCGGATTGGGGCTGACGCGCCCGCGCCCGCGGTTGGCGAGCTCGATCGCCCGGGTGAGGTGCGCGTGGTCGGTTTGAAGAAGCGTGGTCATGGGGCCCGATTCAGGATAATTGACGCGACGTCAAGGGTTAGTGCCGACAGGGAAACCCGGAGAGGGAAGCCGGTCCTGGAGCCGCCCCCAACTTTTCCGGCCGTCCCCGGTGATGGGGATCTCGGCGCCCAGGAACTTCGGGCTCGCGTCGGTCAGCACGTCGCCGAACGCCTTCACGCGAGCCAGCGCCTCGCGCGTTCGCAGCCGCGCCATGACCTTCCCGTAGTCGCGCCGGTCGGCCAAATAGCCCGTCGCCTTCAGGCCGGCGTGGCGCGCCTCATACAGGGCGCGCGCCATATGGAAGCCCTGGGTGACGACGACCGCGCTGTCGACGTCGAACACGCGCTTGGCCCGCTGGGCGGAGTCCCAGGTGTCGAAGCCTGCGTGGTCGGTGAAGATGTCGGCCGCCGGGATCCCGTCGGCCAGCATCATCCTGCGCATCGTCCCGACCTCGTCGTAGTCGACGCGGCTGTGGTCGCCGGACAGCAGCAGCTTGTCGACGCGCCCGGCGCGGTAGAGGTCCTCGGCGGCCTTCACCCGGTCGACCAGCATGTCGCTCGGGCGCCCGCTCGGCAGCACCTGGGCGCCGAGCACGAGAGCGGCCTGCGCGTGCGGCACCTTCGCGGCGTCGCCGGTCACGTCCCCGCGCCCGCCGCGCCACACGATCAGGTTCGGGATCGCCACCAGGGCGATCGCGACCACGGCGCCGGCGACGATTGCGCGCCTCACGAGGTGCATCCTCGCAGACGGTAGATCTGGATTTCCGGTCCCGGACGGGAGTATGAGAGCGGGTAGTAGTTGAACGAGTGGTCGAACGAGAACGCAACCGCGTTCCCGTACGGCTTGGAGTCGAAGACGAGATCGGCGTCGCGCTTGAGGCGGTCGTAGTACTTGAGCGCCTGCGGGACCTGCTTCGGGTCCGCGTACGCACGCCCGTATTGGGTCGAGCCGGTGACGACCCAGCAGAACCCGCCGGCGCCATAGGCCCGCACGAGGTCGGGCCGCAGCGTGCGCTCGTAGTCCTCGAGCTTGACCACGCGCGCCGCGCCGCGGATCTCATTGCCCTGGTTGTCGATCCGCGAGCGCGACGTGCGGAACTTGTTCCAGCGGTTGCCGCTGCTCGTCGCCGGGTTGAACGAGCCGACGTCGGCCGCCCACTGGTCGGGCGCGATCGGCTCGACGACGATCTTCGTCCCGGCCGGGATGTTGGCGACCATCCAGTCGCGCGCGAGCTGGCGGGTGTCCTCGCTCGCCAGCACGCGATCGTTGTGGACCGAGTAGACGAGCCCCTGCAGGCACAGCGCCGCCGCCCCCGCGGCCAGCGCCCAGCGCCACCTCACGCGCTGCACCAGCACGAACAGCCCCCACGCCGCGAGCATCGCCAGCAGCGGGTAGATCGGCAGCATCCAGCGCGCGAAGAAGCGCGACTGCTGGCCGAGGTAGAGGAACAGCAGCAGCGGCGCCGGCACGAGGATCCAGGCGAGCGGGCGGCGCCGCGCGATCAGCGCGGCGGCTCCGCCGAGCGCCGCCAGGCAGGGCAGCCAGCCGAAGCCCCACAGAAACGTGCCGAGGTAGTAGATCCAGCCCGAGCTGTTGGCGAGCCCGAGTTTGCCGCCCTCATCGCCGCCGGCCGTCTCGGTCTGCTTTTGCAGCCCGTCGATGAAGCCGTGGTGGTCGAGCAGCGCGTACGGGTTCGCGACCAGGAATCCGGCGCACACGAGCCCCGCGCAGATCGCCAGGTTGCGCCAGCGCGGCTGCACGACCGGCGACGTCAGCGCGGCCGCGACGATCGCCGGAACGACGATCCCCGCCGTGTACTTGGTCGCGATCGCCACGCCCAGCGCGGCGCCCGCCAGCAGGTACTCGCGCAGCCGCCCCGTGCGGTAGATCCCGGCGATGCCGACCAGCGAGAGCGCCAGCGGCGCCAGCGTCGGCGCGTCGTTCAAGGCGAAGTGGCTGTAGTGCACCGGCAGGAACGCGACGCCGAGCAGCGCGCCGGCGACGAACCCCACGCGGCGGTCGCCGAACAGCCGCGCCGCGGCGATGGCGGTCAGCACCACGGCGAGCGCGCCGAGCGTTGCCGACGCGGCGCGGGCGATCTCGAAGGCGGCCGTCGGGTCGGCCGCGTAGGCGCCGCCCACGGTGGCCGGGTCGGTCCCCCAGCGCAGCGTGAACAGCAGGTGGACGAGATACGTGTAGGCGGGCGGGTTGACGAAGTAGTCGGGGTTCAGGCTGTGCCCGAACATCCCGACCGCGCGCGGCACGAAGTGGCTGTTCTCGTCCGCGTTGTAGACGTACGGCAGGCCCGTCGAGATGCCGGCGAGCCGCAGGATCAGCGAGCCGACGAACAGCCCGGCGAGCGCCGCGGGCCAGCCGTAGCCCTGCGGCATCCGCAGGCGCGGGCGCGCCGCCTCAGCAACGGACATACGCGGAGTAGAACCTCGTCGTCTTCACGCGCTGGAAGCCGGCCGGCGGCACCTGGATCAGCGCGTCGTCGCTGCTGTCGGTCCACGCGTGCTTGAAGATCGCGAAGCGGCTGGTGACCACGATCGCGACGCCCTTGGCCTTCGCGCGCGCCACCGCCGCCCGGTCGGCGGCGGAGTACTTCCCCGGCGACGCGTCGACGCGGTACATCCAGGCGCGGGCGAGCACGTCGCCGTCGTCGAGCCCGGCGATCCAGCGCGAGTCGGGGACGATCTTGTGGTTAGGGCCTGTTAGGGGACCGCACTTCAGGCCGGCCGCGACCTTCGGGTCGTTCAGCACCGCGGTCAGATCGTGGTGCGCCTGGCCGCGGAAGCGCAGCTCGTTGTCGAAGCGCGAGAGGTTCAAATGGGTGGTCGTGTAGGCGACGCCGCCGACCACGACCAGGCCCGCGGCGACCATCCACGCGCTCCGCAGGCGGCTCGGCACGAGCATCGTCCAGCCGCCCAGCGCGAGCGCTGCGAACACCATCAGCGCCAGCGCGCTGACGGCCAGGTAGCGCTCGATCACCGAGGCGCCGGCGACGGCGAGCGCGACGAACGTGCCCAGGCCGGAGACCACGAGCACGGCGGGCATCACGACGCGCCGCGGAGACATGATCACGCCGAGCGCGATACCCGCCAGCGCGGCGACCAGCACCGGCAGCTTCACCAGGTCCTGGAAGAACGTCGGCACCGCCGCCGGCAGCTCCGACAGCGAGCGCTGGCGGCCGAGGTCCTCGGCCGAGGAGCTCGTGTAGTGCAGGCTGAACAGCGGGTCGCCGGTGACGACGCCGTCGACGACGCACCAGGCGACCGGCCCGATCGCGGCCAGCACGGCGTACTTGAAGCGGTCGCGCCAGCTCGCGCCCCACGCCATCCAGAGCCAGTACAAGGCCGCGAGCAGCCACGCCTCCGGCCGCAGCAGGCCGGCCGCGGCGAGCAGCACGAACACCGGCGTGCCGCGCTTGGGCCGCGAGCCCTCCAGCACCGCCGCCCAGACGACGAGCGCCATGTACGGGATGTCGATGTAGCCGCGAGCGGCGAGGAACGGGTAGTCGAAGCGGGTCAGCAGCAGCGCCGCGGCGATCGCGCCGACCAGCGGCGTCGCCGCCAGCCGCCCGAGCCGGTAGACGCCGGCCACCAGCGTGAGGAACGTCGCCAGGATCATCAGGACCCACAGGCGGTCGCCGACCTGCCCGAACAGCGACAGCGCGGCGCCGGCGGCGATCGAGAGCGGATGCTCGGTCGGATAGCGGAAGCCGTCGAAGACCGGCAGCTGCCCGTGCAACAGGTCGCGCCCCCACAGGAGTGAGTAGTACGAGTCGTAGACCGGGTACGTGGGGAATACGAAGAACCCGATTCCGAACCCGAGGCACAGCAGCACGAAGACGATCCGCGCCGCCCGCTCGCCGCGGTCGCGCGCGGGCGCCGGCGACGTCGCGACGCCGTTGGGGGACTGCGGGCGGGTGAGCGTGGAGCCCTGCATTGGACGCACAAGGATGACGCGCCGCCCGTAACGCGCGCCGCGCCGCGCGGTACCGTCTCATGCCGGCCAGATGAAGCTGATCATCCAGATCCCCTGCTTGAACGAGGAGCTGACGCTCCCGGTCACGCTGCACGACCTGCCACGCGAGCTGCCCGGCTTCGAGACCGTGGAGTGGCTCGTCGTCGACGACGGGTCGACTGACCGCACGGTCGAGGTGGCGCGCGAGAACGGCGTCGACCACATCGTCCGCCTGACCACCAACAAGGGCCTCGCCAACGGCTTCCAGGCCGGTCTCGACGCGAGTCTCAAGCTCGGCGCCGACGTGATCGTCAACACCGACGCCGACAACCAGTACTACGGGCCCGACATCGCGAAGCTCGTGGCGCCGATCGTCTCCGGCGACGCCGACATGGTCGTCGGCGACCGCCAGGTGATGACGATCGAGCACTTCTCGCCGCTGAAGAAGTCGCTCCAGCGCTTCGGCTCCTGGGTCGTGCGCCAGGCGTCGGCGACCACGGTGCCGGACACCACGTCGGGCTTCCGCGCCTACAACCGCGAGGCGGCGATCTCGCTGCAGGTCGTCTCGAAGTTCACCTACACGCTCGAGACGATCATCCAGGCGGGCAAGGGCACGATCGCGGTCGACCACGTCGCGATCCGGACGAACCCGAAGACGCGCGAGTCGCGGCTGTTCCCGTCGATGTCGGCGTACGTGCGCCGCAACGGCGTCTCGATCTTCCGCATCTACGCGATGTACGAGCCGCTGAAGGTGTTCATGACCGCGGCGGCGATCGTGATGTTCGGCGCGCTCGCCGTCTGGACGCGCTTCCTGGTCGCGTTCATCCAGGGTGAGGGCGCCGGCCACGTCCAGTCGCTGATCCTCGGCGCCGTGCTGTTCAACGCCGGCGTCGTGCTCGGCGCGCTCGGCGTGATCGGCGACCTGCTGAGCGGCCAGCGCACGATGCTCCAGCGCGTGTTCGAGCGCGTGCGCCGGATCGAGCTCGAGCTCGAGGTGCCGCCGTCGCACTACGAGCCCGGCGCGACGTCCGAGCGCGAGCCGACGACCGGTGCCCGCGCCGGCGGCAAGGGAAGGACCGAGCGAGACGAAGTCGGTGACGAGCGAAGCGAGGCAGTGGGAGCCGTGGAGCTATGAGCACGACGATCACGCGCGACGCCGAGGGCACGGTCACCGGCAACACGTACGACAAGTACGGCTCGTCCAACCCGGTGGTGAAGAAGCTGATGGCCGGCTTCGAGCGCACGCTGGACGAGCTGTGGGCGAAGGCGTCGCCGCGCTCGGTGCTCGACGTCGGGTGCGGCGAGGGGGTGCTGACGCACAAGTGGGCCGAGCGCCTGCGCGACGGCCGCGTCGTCGGGCTCGATCTCGAGGACCCGGTGATCCAGGCCGAGTGGGCAAAGCGCCAGGCGCCCAACCTCGAGTACCGGATCATGAAGGCGGAGCGGCTGCCGTTCGCGGACGGCGAGTTCGAGCTCGCGTCGGCGATCGAGGTGCTCGAGCACGTGCCCGAGCCCGAGCACACGGTCGCGGAGATGGCGCGCGTCGCTCGCGGCGGCCACCTCCTGGTCTCGGTCCCGCGCGAGCCGCTGTGGCGCGGGCTGAACATGGCCCGCGGCGCCTATCTGAAGGACCTCGGGAACACGCCCGGGCACCTGAACCACTGGTCGCGCAAGGCGTTCGTGGCGCTGCTCTCGCAGCACGGCACGGTCGAGGAGATCCGCTCGCCGTTCCCGTGGACGATGCTGCTCGTCCGAGCTTGAGCTCGGCCGCGACCGAGGCCGAGCCTCGCTCCGGCTACGGCGCCGGCGCGCGCATCCTCTCGATCGGGATCGCGTCGACCGGCGTCGTCACCTTCGCGTACTTCTCGGTCGCGTCGTACGCGCTCAACGACGTCGACTACAAGTACATCTCGCTGCTGTGGTCGGTGCTGTTCGTGATCGTGTCGGTGATCTACCGGCCGATCGAGCAGCTGCTCTCGCGCACGATCGCCGATCGCCGGGCACGCGGCCTGCACAGCGGGCATCCGATGCGCACGCCGCTGCTGATCCAGGCCGGCTTCGCGACCGCGTTCCTGGTCATCGCGCTTGCCCTGCGGACGACGATCGAGGACCGCCTGTTCGGCGGCTCGTCGGCGCTGTACTGGGTGCTGGTGATCGCCGGGCTGGCTTATGCGGCGAGCTACTTCGCGCGCGGCTGGCTGGCCGGACACCAGTGGTTCGGGCTCTACGGCGGCCTGGTGTTCATGGAGGCGACGACGCGGCTGCTGTTCGCGGTCGCGGTCGCGATCGGGATCGCGTCCGGCCAGAACGTGGTCGCGATGGGCATGGCCGCGGCGCCGTTCGTCTCGCTCGTGGTCGTGCCGCTCGCGTTCGCTAGGCGGCCGAAGGTGCTGGCGGCGCCGGAGCCCGACGAGGAGGAGCTCGACCTCGCGCGCGGCGGGCGCTTCGCGGTCGCCGTGCTGGCGATCATGGCCGCCGAGCAGACGCTGCTCAACGCCGGCGTGCTGACCGTCAACGCGACGGCGACGAACGCCGCAGTGGCCGGCTACGTGTTCAACGCGCTGCTGATCGCGCGCGCTCCGCTGCAGCTCTTCCAGGCGATCCAAGGCTCGCTGCTCCCCCACCTCGCCGGGCTGGAGGCGACCGAGGGCCGCGAGCAGTTCGAGCGCGCGATCCGCATCACGATCCTCGCCATCGCGGGCTTCGCGGGCGCCGTCGCGATCGGCCTGCTGGCGATCGGCCCGTTCGTGATGGGGATCCTGTTCGACGACGCCGCGACCTACGGGCGCCTCGGCCTGGCCGCGGTCGCGCTCGGCATGGGCGCGCACCTGGCCGCCGGCACGCTCAACCAGGCGGCACTCGCGCGCGACCACGCCGGCGCGGCGGCCGCCGCCTGGCTAGTCGCGGCGGCCGCCTTCGTCGGCTGGATGCTGGCGCCGGTGGTCGACGACGAGCTGGTTCGCGCCGAGGTCGGCTATCTGGGCGCCGCCACCCTGCTCTGTGCGCTGCTGGTCATGGTCTACCGAAGGCGGAGTGGTGCGCCACCCGCGGAGACCGCGCCCGGCCTCCGCAGCGGGTGATTGGTCACCCGGCCAGATTTTCTTGACCATGCCCAGCATGGCGCACCGGAACTAAGAGCCGGGAGCGGAAAAGCTGTGACGAGATGCCGCGAGATGGCGCGGCGCCGCTCACTGCGGGGGCGGGGGCGTCCACCGCGCCGGGCGGCGGCGAGGCATCGGCCCCGCCGCCGCCCTCGCGCGATCACGTGCTCGCGGTCATGCCCAGATGTCGCGCGTACGCGACCTCCCGGGCGTGCGTGGCGTTGCAGTCGGCGAGCATGGCGGTGACCGCGTCGCCGCCGCCGCGACCCGCCTCGGCGGCGACGGCGTCCAGCCGTGCGACCACCGGGCCGCCGCGGAAGGCCGGCCACGACGTAACCCGCCGGAGCACCGCAAGGGCGCTCCCCGAGCCGCGCCGCCACGCGCGTAGCCACTGGCAGGCGGCGTTGTACTGCAGCACCGCGTCGATCGTCGCCGCCGGGATCTCGCCGGCGGCGAGCTCCCAGCGGATGCCGTTGAAGTTGCCGCCGGCGGGCAGCGGGATGCCGGCCGCGCGAGCGGCCGCGCCCGTGCGCGCGGTGGCGGGCGTGTAGGCCCGCGGGCCGAGCGCGTCGAGCACGGCGCTCGGCGGCGCGGTGGTGTCGCGCCCTCGCTGCGATGACGCGAGGGCGATCCCCGCGGCCGCCAGCGCGGCGGCGGAGACGAGGGTCACGAGAGCGGGATTCAACGGCTGATCCGCCCGTCGTGCAGGCTCATCGAGCCTTGGCCGGCCTGGGTCCTGCCCTGAACCACGAAGCACCAGCCGGAGGTCCCGTTGGACCACAGCGTGTGGTAGGAGGTGTCGCCGGCCCCGTAGGACGACGAGTTGCCGAGCAACGTGAAGTCGCCGCAGTTGTTGACGGAGATCACGGTGCTCTTGCTGGGGCTGTCGAGCCAGCGGTACTGGACCGTGGCTCCCCCGGTGGAGACGTGGTACTGCGTCCCCTGCCCGCCGCCGTAGCGGCTGAGGCTCTCGGTGAGGTTGAAATCGGTGAGGTCGCTGGTCCCCGCGAACGCCGGGGCGATGATGAACAGGCCACCGATCAGGGCGGCAAGCAGCGCAGGGCGCAGCCTCGCGGAGGCGCGCATGCGACGGTCCATTGCGAATCCTTTCGAGCGACCCGCCCGAGGTGAGACGGGCGGGTTGGTGAGGTCAATTGACCGGCGCGCGCTCCGGTGTCCTAATGAGCCGCGAGGCGGCGCGTTGTGACGGGGTTAGGCTTTGCTCACCGGCCTGTGCTCGAACGCCTGCCCAGATTTCGTCGTTCCACCAGCCTGCTCGCCCAGTCGAGGCAGGATCCCGACGCCTTCGCTGCGTTCTACGACGCGTACGCCGAGCGCGTCCTGCTCTTCCTCGTGCGCCGCGTGCTGGACGTCGACACGGCGTTCGACCTGCTGTCCGAGACGTTCGCCACGGCGCTCGAGCGCCGGCACCAGTTCCGCGGCGCCAGCGCCGAGGAGGAGCAGGGCTGGCTGTTCTCGATCGCCCGCAGCGAGCTGTCGCACTACTGGCGCGACGGCAGAGTCGAGCGGATCGCGCTCGCGCGGCTGGGCGTCGGCGTCCCCGCCCTGAGCGACCCGGAGATCGAGCGGATCGAGCAGCTCGCCGGGATCAACGACCTGGTGCCGGCGCTGCACGACGCGATGGCATCGCTCCCGGAGGATCAGCGGCGCGCCGTCGAGCTGCGCGTCGTCGAGGAGCACGGCTACGCGGAGGTGGCGAGCATCCTCGGCGTGTCCGAGCAGACCGCCCGCGCGCGCGTGTCGCGCGGACTGCGGGCCTTGGCGCAGCGACTGCCGAAGCCGGCTGCGATGATGGAGGACGCCGCATGAAGTCGACCGAGCTGCCCGCGCTCGCCGAGTTGCGCGAGAGCCTGCGCGAGGCTGCCGCGCGCGACATCGCGGCGCGTAAGCCGCGCCGCTGGCGCCGTCGCGGGATCGGGCTCCTGGCCGCGGCCCTGGTCACCGGCGGAGCCGTCGCCGGCGCCGCTGACCTGATCTCCTCCGGCGAGCCCGTCAAGGAGCAGCCGGCCGATAAGCGCTACACGTCGCCGGATCAGCCGCAGATCGCGCTCACGGCGCGCGACTCACCGCTGCCGTGGGCCGTCCAGGTCTACACGTCGCCCGCGGGCAAGACGTGCGCCCTCGTCGGACGGCTGCGCGGCACCAGGCTCGGCCTGCTCGACGCCAAGGGCGTCTTCCACGCGTATCCCGAAGGCCGCGGCGGGGCGTGCGGCACCACGACCAACAAGCAGGGCGGCTTCATCAGCGGCACGACCCGCGAGGGCCGCTCGGTGTTCTACGGCCGCGTGCGGGCCGGCGCGTCGTCGGTGACCGCGGTGACGTCCGACGGCGACTCTCGCACGGTCGAGGTAGGCCCGGGGGGCGCATTCCTGCTCGTGTACCGGGGCTCGGTCTCGCCGCCGTCGTGGACCGTCAACGGCTGAGCGGGCCGGCGCACCGCCATGAACCAACCCGCGACGCCGGCTGCGATCAGCGACGGCATCAGCGGCAGGTTGTAGCGGGCCTGCGAGACCACGATCGCGTGCACCACGGTCGAGAGCGCGACCGCGAGCAGGACGGCGGCCAGGACCGGGTCGCGCCGGCGCCAGATGCCGGCGATCAGCCCGAGCGTGCACGCGACCACGAGGAAGATCTGCCACAGCCGCGTGACCGTCGAGATGTAGTGCACGCCGCCGCCGCGGTAGTAGAAGAACCACATCCGCTTGGCCTTGTTGAAGGCCATCTTGGCGAACGCGACCGGCTGCGTGGTCGAGTAATGGATGAGGTTGTGGCGCGCCTCGCGCTGGAGCGCCGCGTCGCGCGTCATGCCCGGGTGCTTGGCCACGAACAGGTCGAGCGCGTAGGAGGCGGGGATCTTGTAGGTCTTGGTGCCGTCGAGCTCAGGGTGGTTGCGGCGCAGCTGCGGCTCGAGCGCCATCTTCATCCCCACCGTGGTGCCGCCGCCGGGCAGGTAGGTGCCGACGAACAGCGCCGAGGCCGAGCCCTTGGTGACCGGCACGAACTGGCCCTCCTGAGCGGAGGCGTAGATCGTCCAGGGCGCCAGCACGAGCGCGCAGGCGCCGGCGAGCGCGCCCCAGGTCGCCAGGGCGCGGCGCCACGCGCGCGCCCGCCAGAGCACGATCAGCGCGGCGAGGCCGGCGAGCACGAACGGCAGCGGCAGCAGATCGGTGCGGGTGAGGATCGCCAGTCCGAACAGCGCGCCGGCCGCCGCCCAGCGCCACGGGCCGAGGCCGCCGCCCGGCTCCCGGCAGCGCTTGACCGCCCAGGCGAGCGCGGTGAACGCTCCGATCAGCAGGAACGCGCCGAGCGGCTCGGACAGCTGGTCGCCGGTGGCGCCGATCAGCGGCGGGTAGGTGCCGACGATCGCTGACGCCGCCACCCCCGCCCACGGCCCCGCGAGCAGCCAGGCGAGCAGCGCCGCGAGCGCGGTCGTGCCGGTCGTCAGCAGCGCCTGCTCCCAGTAGGCGGCGCGGATGTCGTAGGACTTCGTGTCGCTCGCCGACGGGAACAGCTTGTGGGCGGCCGCGAACAGGAACGGCGCGCCGGGAGGCCAGTGCAGCGGCTCGGCCGACGAGCCGCCGTAGTGGTGGTTGTCGGCCAGGTCGACGGCGAGCTTGCCGTACGAGCGCTCGTCGGCGGACTGGTAACCCGAGCGCGGATTCGCCGCCATCCTCGCGTTCAGCCCGAAGGAGAGCGCGACGATCGCGAGCACCAGGACGTACGGGAGCCTCGGGGACCGCAACACGGCCCCCGAGGCTAGAAGGTAACGTCGCCGGAGGGAGCAAGGCCGGACCGGGCAATCAGCGGGCGGTCCTGCGACGGCCGGCGACCGGAGGCGAAACTATTCGGTTGTCACCGCGCGCAGCACGTCGACCTTCGCCGCCCGGCGCGCGGGCGGGATCGCCGCCAGCACCCCGGCGATCGCGGCGAGGATGAAGAAGATGATCAGCGTCCCGATCGGCACGATGAACACGAAGCCCTGGTCGGCAAGCGGGCGCGACACGATCACCGCGAACGCGATGCCGAGCACCGTGCCCAGGACCGCGCCGATCACCGCCGTGATCACGGACTCGCCGCGCACCATCCGCCGCACCTGGCGCCGGCTCATGCCGACGGCGCGCAGCATCCCCAGCTCGCGCGTGCGCTCGTGCACCGACAGCGCCAGCGTGTTGACGATGCCCAGCAGCGCGATCAGAACCGACAGCGCGAGCAGCGCGAACACGAGCCCGAGCAGGCCGTTCAACCCCTGTTGCTGCTTGTCCTTGAACTGGTCGATCGACAGCGACTCCGTCGAGGGGAACGTCTTCAGCGCCGCCCCGGCCTCCTTGGAGAGCTGTTCTGGGTTCGTCCCCGGGGTCGAGGACGCCCACAGGAACTGGATCTGCTTGGAGGCCCAGTCACGCTCCATCGACGCGTTCGTAACGATCACCGGCGCCGTCAGCCCGGCCTGGTTCTTGAACACGCCGGAGACCTTGTAGTCGACCGACTTGCCCGGCGGCGTCGTGAGCTTGAGCGTGCTGCCGACCTTCAGGTCGCCGTGCGACTTCGCCCAGTCCTTGTCCACCAGCGTCTGGTCGTCCTGGAGCGAGCTCAGCGTCTGCGGGTCGCCCTGGTCCCACTTGAGCTTCATGACCGAGCCGATCGTCGCGGGATCGACGCCGGTGGCGCTGATCGTGCCGCTCTCGCCGCGGATGACCGCGGGCTCGAACTTGATCGGCGACGCCTTCTCGACGCCGGGGAGCTGGCTCACCGTGCCGGTCACCTGCGCCGGGATCGGCGAGAAGCCGTCCTGGTTGGCGACGATCAGCGAAGCGGTGATCTGCTTGTCGATCACGTTCGAGATCGAGCCCTTCAGGCCGGCCGCGAAGATCGTCACGAACACGACGAGCGCAAGGCCGACCATCAGCGCGGCTGCGGTGACCGCGGTGCGCTGCGGCTGGCGGATCGCGTTCTCGCGCGCCAGCACGCCGGTCAGGCCCTGGAACCTCGCCAGCGGACCCCCGATGACGCGGGCGAGCGGCTGCACCAGCACCGGCGCGATCACCGCGACGCCGAAGATCATCAGCAGCATCCCGAGCCCGAGCAGCGCGGCGTCGCCGCCGCTGGAGCCGGTGCCGCCGAACAGGCCGGCGAACACGACCAGCACGCCGATGACCTCGAGCGCCAGCGCGACCACGATCCGCCGCCGCCGCAGCTTGCCGGCGCCGGGCGTGACGCTGTCGTGCATCGCCGTCACCGGCTCCACGCGCGTCGCCCGGCGGGCCGGCACGAAGCCGGAGATCATCGTGGCGATCACGCCGACGAGCAGGCCGATGACGATCGTGCCGCCGTTGATCACGAGGCCGGTGGTCCCCAGGTCCACGCCGAACGCCTTCAGCATCGCCGACAGGCCAGGAGCCAGCAGGATCCCGACCAGGATGCCGAGGATCGACGCCACGACGCCGACCACGAACGTCTCCAGCAGGATCGAGCGCAGGATCTGGCGGCGCGAGGCGCCGATCACCCGCAGCAGCGCGAGCTCCTTCGTGCGCTGGGCGACAGTGACCGAGAACGTGTTGAAGATCAAGAAGCCGCCGACCAGCAGCGCGACGCCGGCGAACACGAGCAGCGCCGTGCGCAGGAAGCCGAGCGCGTCGGACAGGTCCTGCGCCTGCTGCTCGGCCGCCTCCTTACCGGTGCGGACGTTGAAGTCTCTGCCCAGCTCGCGCCGCAGCGAGGCCTTGACGGCGTTCGGGTCGCCGGTCGCGACCGAGATCGAGTCGTAGCCGTCGTGGCCGGTCATCCGCTGCGCCTCGGGCAGCGTCATCACAACCAGCCGCGAGCCGCCCAGGCTGTCGCGGTCGCCCAGCGTGGCGACGCCGGAGACCTTGTACTGCTTGGCCGGCGCGTCGCCCTGCACGGTCACGGTCGAGCCGACCTGGAAGCCGTACTTCTTCGACGTGCCGCGGTCGATCGCGACCTCGTCGGGCGTCGTCGGCGGCCCGCCGGACTTGTAGTCGAGCGACTCGAAGCGCTTCTCGGTCGAGGTGGAGACGAGGATCGTCGGCGGCCCGTTGGACTTGATCGGCTTGCCCTTGTCGTCGAGCAGCGTGCCATCGGAGCTCACGCTGCCCTCGGCGGCGTCCACGCCCGGCGTGGCCTTGACCTTGTCGAGCGTGGAGGCCGGCATGGTCGGCGGCGCCTCGAAGTCGGCCTTGACCGCCTGGTGGGCCTCGACCGAGACGTCGACGCCCTTCTGGACGCGCTCGAACAGGTTCTTGAACGACGCGTTGATGGTGTCGGTGAAGACGAGCGTGCCGACTACGAAGGCGACGCCGATGACGACGGCGAAGCCGGTCAGCACCGAGCGCAGCTTGCGCGTCAGCAGCCCGCGGATCGCGAGCTTGTTCACCTATGCCACCGCCTTCATCAGGTCGAGCACGCCCGAGGCGTCCTTGCCCTCGCCGTCGTGCACGACCTTGCCGTCGTCGAGCACCACGAGACGGCCGGCCACCGCGGCGGCGACCGGCTCATGGGTGACCATGATCACCGTCTGGCCGAACTCGTCGACGGCGCGGCGCAGCAGGCCGAGCACCTCCTCGGAGGAGTGCGAGTCCAGGTTGCCGGTCGGCTCGTCGGCGAACAGCACAGCCGGCCGGTGCACCAGCGCGCGGGCGACGGCGACGCGCTGCTGCTGGCCGCCCGACAGCTCGGACGGGCGGTGCGTGAGCCGGTCGCCCAGCCCGATCGTCTCGATCAGCTCGTCCAGCCACGCCTGGTCGGGCTTGCGCCCGGCGAGCGTCAGCGGCAGCGTGATGTTCTCCAGCGCGTTCAGCACCGGGACGAGGTTGAAGGCCTGGAAGACGAAGCCCAGCCGGTCGCGCCGCAGGCGCGTGAGGCCGCCGTCGTCGAGCTTCGAGAGGTCCTGGCCCTCGATCTCGACCAGGCCGGAGGTCGGCCGGTCCAGCCCGGCCAGAAGGTGCATCAGGGTCGACTTCCCGGAGCCCGACGGGCCCATGATCGCGGTGTACTGGCCGGCCGGGAACGAGAGGGTTACGCCGGCGAGCGCATGCACTGCGGTCTCGCCCTCGCCGTAGGTACGGCGAAGGTCCGCCGTCGAGACGATGTTCATATGCGCAGCATCGTCGCAAGCAATGCGGCGGCGCGTGCGGTCCCCACGTGAACCGGGGGTAGGGCCAGCCCCAGCTTAAGGTCGGATGATCGGGTTGGGGCGGAGGGGGCTGCGTCGCCCTTAAGCTGCCCGGAGGTAGGCGACAGCGGCCCAGAGGGCCGCGTCGCTGGGGGAACTCGCCCGGAGGCTCGTTCCCCCGCCGCTAGGCAGCACGGAGGTAAGCGAGAACCGCCAGCACGCGCCGGTGGTCCTCCACCGTCGGGGCGAGGTCGAGCTTGGAGAAGATCGACGTCACGTGCTTCTCGACGGCGCGCTCGGTCACGACCAGCGCCTCGGCGATCGCGGCGTTGGAGCGCCCCTCGGCCATCAGCCCCAGCACCTCGCGCTCGCGCGCGGTGAGGCCCTCCAGCGGGTCCTCGCGGCGACGGCGGCCGAGCAGCAGCGCGACCACCTCCGGATCCAGCGCCGAGCCGCCGCCGGCGACGCGGCGCACCGCGTCGGTGAACGTGTCCACGTCGGCCACCCGGTCCTTGAGCAGGTAGCCGGTGCTCTCGGTCGACTCCGACAGCAGGTCGAGCGCGTAGGCCTCCTCGACGTACTGGCTCAGCACCAGCACGCCGGTGCCGGGGTGCTCGGCGCGAATCCGGCGCGCGGCCACCAGCCCCTCGTCGGTGTGGCTGGGTGGCATCCGCACGTCGATCACCGCGACGTCGGGCTTGTGGGCGCCGACCTTGCGCATCAGGTCCTCGGCGTCCCCGGCCTGGCCGGCGACCTCGAAGCCCGAGTCCTCGAGCAGGCGGCACAGGCCCTCGCGCAACAGCACGGAGTCCTCGGCGACGACGACCTTCAATGGGGCTTCAGCGGCATTCATACGGGGATCTCGGCCCGGAGAATAGTTCCTGCGCCCGGCGGCGAGTCGAGCGACAGCGATCCGTCGAGCGCTCCGACCCGGTCGGCGAGGCCGTGCAGGCCCGATCCGCGCGCCGGATCCGCGCCCCCGACGCCGTCGTCGCGGACCTCCACCTCGGCGTGGCCGTTGGTGCGCCGCACCGCCACCGTCGCCTCGCTCGCGTCGGCGTACTTGGCCACATTCGTGAGCGCTTCGGCGATCACGAAGTAGGCCGCGGCCTCGACCGCCGCGGGCAGCCGCTCGCCCGGGACCTCGACCACCCGCACCGGCAGCGGCGAGCGGACGGCCAGCGCCTCGACCGCCGCCTGAAGTCCGCGATCCGACAACACGGCCGGGTGGATGCCGCGCGCGAGCTCGCGCAACTCGTCCAGCGCGGTCGCCAGCTCGTCCTGCGCGGCGGCGACGAGCTCCTCGGCCTTCTCGGGAGCCTTGTAGATCTTGCCCTGGGCCATCCGCAGCGTGAGCGAGAGCGCCACGAGCCGCTGCTGGGCGCCGTCGTGCAGGTTGCGCTCGAGCCGGCGGCGCTCGGCGAGGCCGGCGTCGACGATCCGTGCGCGCGAGCGGCTGAGGTCCTCCAGCCGGGCGGCCAGCGCGGCCTCCAGGCGCTCGTTCTGCACGGCCAGGCCCGCCGCCGCGGCAACCGAGCTCAGGGTCCCGGGCGTGTCGGCCAGGCTCACGTCGTGCACGATCGCACCGACGCGCTCGCCCTCGTGCTCGACGGGCGTCCACATCCGGCTGGGATCGCCCGGCGCGGGCAGCTCGGCCGGCTTGCCCTTGCGGTCGACCCAGCGGCCGTCGATCCAATAGATGAGCTTCAGCGACGGATCCTCGAGCGCCTGGGCGAGCAGACCGCGCAGGCCGTCGGTCCCGGGCGCCGCGCCGAGGCGCCGCAGCAGCGCGCCGACGGCGTCGGCGCGCGCCACGCGGCTGCGCAGCAGCCCGAAGAGGAACGCGAACGGGACCGACGCGAACACGAGCCGGCTCGCCCACGCGAGCACGTCGGTCAGCGAGCCCATGCCGGTGAGGATCGACGCGCTGAACGTGCCGGCCACGAGCACCATCAGCGCGAACCCCGACCACAGCAGCGGCGCCATCGTGCGCCGCTGCGGCGGGGTCGCCGCGCGCCAGCGCTCCACCAGCACCCAGAGGATGTAGATCACGACGCCGACGGCGAGCGCGTTCACGGCGGCGTCGAGCGCGTTGCCGAGCTGCTCGTTGCCGGAGACCTGGATCGCCGACGGCGGGCAGCAGCCGTCGCGCTGGGCGTCGAAGCCGAACATCAGCGCCGGCAGCGGCCCGAGGATCGAGAGCGCGTAGCCGAACCACACCAGGCGCCGCCGCGACGGGTTCGTGACGCGCCCGTCTGGATAGCTGAGCAGGAGGTGCAGGAACGCCGCCAGGTAGAGGTGCGAGAGCAGGATCGCGACCGTGAACGCGACGTCGTCGTTGGCGGACACGAACGCGTGCAGCAGCCACGCGAAGCCGACCCAGGTCATGAGCGCGCCGAAGCGGTTCTCCGGCCGCCGCCACCACACGTACAGGCCGGTGCCGATCCAGGATGCGCCGATCGCGAGCGTCAGCGCGGCGACGAGGCCGCGGTGGTCCTCGTAATCGGAGCCGAGGATGACGGCAGCGCCGAGCAGCCCCAGGAGAAGGGCGGCGAGCGCCAGCGATGCCAGCGCGCGGGTGGGTTGTGTCAAAGGAGCAGCTCCTGAACGCGCTCCCCGGACAGCTCGGCCTTCGGCACGAACCCGCGCGCGCCGGAGCGCGACACGAGCGGCCCGAAGTCCGAAGAATCGCGGCTGGAGACGAGGATCACGGCAGGCGAGTCGGGATGACCCGTGATGCGCGCCGCGACGTCGAAGCCGTCGATGTCCGGAAGCTGCACGTCCAGGAGGACGAGCTGCGGACGCAGCCGATAGGCCTCAACGACGGCGCTTGCGCCGTCCACGGCCTCGCCGATGACCTGGAAGCCCTCCGACTCCAGGAGGACACGGGCACTCGCCCGGAAGGACGGGTGGTCGTCGACGATGAGGACGGTGCAGTCCACGTTCACGATTCTCGTCGGGGCGGATACTCCTTCACATACGGCTGGCCGTACATGTGCTGAAGACCAGCTCAAGGGGTAGGTGGCCCGGCTATGGCCGCCGCGAGCTCATTGACCTTGCTCGCGGGATCGGGCGCGCCGAACACCGCGGTGCCCGCGACGAACACCGTCGCGCCGGCCGCGGCGCAGCGGCGCGCCGTGTCGGTGTCGATGCCGCCGTCGACCTCGAGCGCGACCGACGGCCCGAGCAGCACGTGCAGCCGCTCGAGCTTGCCGATCGAGCCCTCCAGGAACGACTGGCCGCCCCAGCCGGGGTTGACCGTCATGCAGAGGACCATGTCGACATCGCCGGCGATCTCCGCGACGGCGTCGACCGGCGTCGCGGGGTTGAGCGCGACCGAGGCCAGGCAGCCGGCTTCGTGGACGGCCTGCACGGCGTAGTGCAGGTGCGGGGTCGCTTCCACGTGGACGGTGATCGAGTCCGCGCCGGCCGTGGCGAACGCCTCGATCTGGCGCTCCGGGCGCTCGATCATCAGGTGCACGTCGACCGCCGCGCCGGCGTGGTGGACCTGCTCGGCGATCGCCTCCACGGCCAGCGGCCCCATCGTGATCGGCGGCACGAAGTGACCGTCCATCACGTCGACGTGGATCACCGTGGCACCGCTCCCGAGCACGATGCCGACCTGCTCGGACAGGTGCCCGAAGTCCGCGGCGAGGATCGAAGGCGCGACTCCCCGTAGACGCTCGCGCATCAGATCGTGGTCAGCATCGATGCCTGGCAGTGGCCACAGATGTACAGCGCCGTGTTCGACATGCGCACGATCGTCGAGTGCTCGCCGCAGTTCGGGCACACGGAGCGCAGCTCGAACCGCTGCAGGCAGTTCACGCAGCGGTAGCGGCCGGGCAGGTTCGTCGGCCGCAGCCACGGCTCGTGGCAGGACGGGCAGACGGCGCCCAGGTCGACGTCGGGCTTGCTCACAGGCGGTTCAGCCTCGCGATATAGAAGCCGTCGGTGCGGTCGCGGTGTGGGAGCGTCTGCAGGGCGTACGGCATGGTCGGATGCTTCCAGGCGGGTGAGTCGATTCCTAGATCCACCGCCACGAACTCTTCACGGATGGCCAGGAACGCCTCAACGACGCGCTCGTTCTCGATGGGCGAGATCGTGCAGGTCGAGTAGACCAGGCTACCGCCCGGGCGAACCGCGTCCGCTCCGGCGGCCAGGATGCGGGCCTGCAGCTCGGCCAGCGCCTCCGGCCGGCCCGCCTTCCGCCAGCGCGCGTCGGGGCGCGACGCGAGCGTGCCGAGGTCGCTGCAGGGCGGGTCGACGAGCACGCGGTCGTAGGTCTCGGACTGCGGCTCGGCCGCATCGGCGACGCGCACGTCGATGATCGCTACGCCCATTCGGGCGGCCGTGCGGCGCAGCGCGTCGGCGCGGCCGGGGTGACGCTCGACGGCGACGATCTCGCCCTCGTCGCGCATCAGCGCGGCGAGGTGGGTGGTCTTGCCTCCGGGCGCGGCGCAGAGGTCGAGCACCCGCTCGCCGGGCTGCGGGTCCAGCGCGCGGCTCACCGCCATCGCCGCGCGCGACTGCGGCATGAACAGGCCCTGCTCCCACTCGGGGCTCGAGAAGGCGTCAAACGGCGCGTCAAGGATCAGCGCGTCGCCCTCGACGCGGCCGGGAATCCGCTCCGCAAGCTCGGTTGCGGTCAGGCGAAGGGTGTTGGCCCGAAGGACCGCCTCCGCGGGCTGGTTGTCGGCGGCGAGCAGCGCTCGGGCGTCCGCGGGCCCCAGCGACTCGAACCAGAGCCGGGCGATCCACTCGGGGTGGGAGTGCTTGAGCGCGGCCTGCTCGGGCGTCTCGTCGGGCAGCTGCTCGACGATGCCGCGCGCCTCGCGCGCGGCACGGCGCAGGACGGCGTTGACGAGGCCGGCGCCGCGCGGGGCGTCGGCCTTGGCCAGCTCGACCGACTCGCCGACCGCCGCGTGCGCGGGTATGCGATCCAGATACGCGAGCTGGAAGACGCCGAGGCGCAGCGCCGCGCGCACGGCGGGCTCGAGCTTGCGTCCTGCGGTCAGGCGCTCGATCACATGGTCGAGCGTCGCCGCCCGCTGGACGGTCCCGAACGCGAGCTGGGTGGCCAGCGCGCGCTCGCGCGCGACCAGCCGCAGCCGGCGCGCCTCGCCATGCAGAGCGCGGTCGGCCCACGCGTCCTGCTCGAACACGCGGCGCACGACCGCGTACGCGACCGCCCGGGCCGGCGCGACCGGAGAGGCCTCGCCGCGCGGGCTCGTTTCGCTCGGACGATCGCCCTGGGGGCGATTGTCCCGGCTCATCGCTTGGCCATGTGGGTGGGTTCTCTCACGGATTGAACGGGTAGTTGCGACGCGCCAGTCTTGTAGCGAGCGTGATGCTGTGATTGGGTGTGTTCGTCGTCATCCGGATGCTCTGCCAGGGGGGTGGAGCAGGGTCACGCCGGTGGCGAAGAATCGCCCACCTCATACAGAGGTCCGTTTTCCGGTCCGTACCTCAAGTTGCAAAGTCCGCTGTTTGCGGCCGTTTCGCAGGATGCTCGAACGTTCGTCCAGAACCGCTTCAGTCGGCTCAATTTCTGCCCGAGGGGCTAATGGAACCCGTACAACATGCCGACACTGGCCACGGAAGGGGAAGCCAGATCATGTTGGACACTGACATTCAGAGAGCACAGACAGCACGCGGGACGCGCCCGTCCGCTCTTGGAGATCTTCGCTTGGCGGGCACCGTCGCGACCGGCCTGGTCGCCGGCACCCTTGGCCTCGGCGCGCTCGCCGCGCCGCTCGTCGGCTGGCGCGACTGGCCGTCCGGGCTGCAGGCCTCCGGCACCACCGGATCGGCCACGCTCGCCACGCCGACCCCGATCAAGTCGCCCGGCACCAAGCCCGGCGGGAAGTCCGGCGCGCCCACGCGGCCGGCTCCCGGCGGCGCCACCGCGCTCACCGGCGTGGAGATCGGCGGCACCGGCACCGCCGCCGGCCTCGGCGGCATCGCGCTGACGCCGGCGATCAACACCACGCCGCGCACGCAGCGCTCGACGTCACAGCGGACCAGCAGCGCCTCGTCGGATGGCGTCTCAGCGACGTTCAACCCAATCAGCTTCACGCCGCCGAACACGACCGACACGGACGGCGACGGCCTGCCCGACGTCTACGAGATCGCGCACAACATGAGCGCCACCGATCGCAACGACGGAGCGAGCGACAACGGCGGCGGCATCTCGCGCAGCACCGAGTTCCAGATCCGCTCCGAGATCGCCAATCCCGACCAGAACGGCGACGGCGTGGTCGACGGCGCCGACGACTCCGATGGCGACGGCATCCCGAACGCCGTCGAGGAGGCCAACGGGACCAGCGCGTGGAGCGCCGACACCGATAACAACGGCATTCCGGACGGCCAGGAGGACCTCAACGGCAACGGCGTCCCGGACGGGCTCGATTGGCAGCAGCCCGCGCCGGTCGTCTCGACGCCGCCGGAGACGGCCGCGCCGACGCCGCCCGCCGAGGAGCCCACGCCGCCGCCGGTCGAGGTCACGCCGCCCGCGACGGCTCCCGAGCCCGAGGCTCCCGAGGCGCCCGCGCCGACGCCCGCCGAGGAGGCTCCCGCCCCGCCGCCCGCCGAGCAGCCGGCCGAACAGCCGCCCGCCGAGCAGCCGACGGCGGCGCAGCCCGCTGCCGAGTCGGCGCCCGAGACGCCCGCGCCCGAGCCCGAGGCTCCGAAGGCCGAAGCTCCGAAGCCCGAGGCTCCGAAGGCCGAGGCTCCGAAGGCCGAAGCTCCGAAGGCCGAAACTCCGAAGGCCGAAACTCCGAAGGCCGAAGCTCCGAAGGCCGAAGCTCCGAAGGCCGAGGCTCCGAAGGCCGAGGCGCCCGCGCCCGAGCCCGAGGCTCCGAAGGCCGAGACGCCCGCGCCAAAGGAGGCTCCGGCCCCCGCGCCGGCTGCCGAGGCTCCCGCTCCCGCTCCGGCTCCGGCCGCTCCGGCCCCGGCCGCTGCGGCTCCCGCCGCTCCGGCTCCCGCTGCGCCCGAGGCCCCGGCCGCGCAGGCTCCGGCCGCGGCCGAGGCGCCCGCCAAGCCGGCGAGCGCGACCGACACGCCGCCCTGGTAGCCAGCTAGCTACGTGAACCGCTCGAAGCGGTCGTCGTCCTCGGCGAGGACGGCGGCCGTCTCGTTCAGCAGGTGGCGCGTGTAGACGCTGTCGGCGTCGGTCTCTTGGAGCGCGTCCAGCGCGGCGTCCTTGACGCTGTCGTCGCCGCGCACCGCGAGCCCGTGGATCGCCTCCAGGCGGGTGTCCGGGTCGGCGTCCTCGACGCGCGCGGCGAGCGCCTCGCGCAACTCGGGCGTGTCCTGCTCGGCGAGCGTGCCGAGCGCGAACGTCGCCCAGTCGCGCACGTCGGGGTCGTGGTCGGTCGAGAGCGCGATCAGCGTGTCGAGCGAGCCGTCGGCCGTGCGGCCGCCGAGCGCGAACGCGACGCCCTCGCGCACGCGCGGGTCGGGATGGGCGCCCTGCTGCAGCAGCCACTCCTGGCCGTGCGGCTCGCCGAGCATCCCGAACGCGCACGCGATCGCCTCGATCACCGCGGGGTCGCTCTCGCGCCGCGCCATCTCGGCGAGCGCGTTCGCCTGCTCGACCGGGAACGCGGGCAGCTCCAGCGTGCCGAGCTGGCCGAGTACGTACGCGGCAAGATCGCGCGCGACGGGGTCCTCGTCGGCGCCGAGCGCGGTCATCGCGTCGAGCACGTCGCGCGTGCCGCGCGTGATCAGCGCTCCGGCGTACGGGTACCACTCGGCGTCCTCCTCGGCCCACTCATCGCGGGCGAGGGCGAGCAGCTCGCCCAGCTCGCGATCAGGCAGCGCGGGATCGAGCCTGAACGTGGTCAGCGCCGGGTCGGGGCGGCCGCGCAGCCACTCGGCGGCGCGCATCGGGCGCCCGCCGGGCGGCCGGAGCTCGGTCAGCTCCAGCGCTCCGCCGTGACAGTCGAGCAGCAGCCGGTCGCCCTCGGTGCGCAGCAGGCCGCCGGCGGGCGCGCGCGTCGGGCCGTCGACCTGCGCGGCGATCACGCCGAGGAAGCTGCCGTCGGGCAGCGGGAGCCGGGCGCCGATGTGGGGCCTGAGCGCCCGCACGCGGCGCTCCTCCTCCTCGGGCCGGCGCGTCGGATCCAGCGCGCGGTCGCGCGGCGCGATCTTCTGCGCGTAGGTGACGTGCGCCTCGTCCTGCTCGCGCGGCGTAGGCCGCTCGTCGAGCGCGCGGACCAGCAGTTCGGCGCCGAGCGTCTGGAGGCGCTGCGCGAGCGTCCCGTAGTCGTCGTCAGCGTGGATCGGCTCGCTGCCCTGGAGGTAGACCGGCCCGGAGTCCCAGCCTGCGGTGACGCGCATGATCGAGACGCCGGTCTGCGCGTCGCCGGCCATGATCGCGCGCTCCAGCGGCGCCGCCCCGCGCCAGCGCGGGAGCAGCGACGGGTGCACGTTGATCATCTCGTAGTCGCTCAGCAGCGGCTCCTTGATCAGCACGCCGTAGGCACACGTGGTGAGGACCTCGGGCTGCGCGCCGGCGATCTGCCGCAGGATCTCGGGCGCGTGCAGCTCCTCGGGCGCGATCACCTCCAGGCCGAGCTCGCGCGCGGCGAGCGCGACCGGCGTCGGCGCGACCTTCTGGCCGCGGCCGCGAGGGCGCTCGGGCCGCGTGATCACGAGCCGCGGGCGGTGGGCGGAGTCGGCCAGCCGCCGCAGCACGACGGCCGCGAACTCGGAGGTGCCGAGGTAGACGTTGCGCAACGGGCGGACTCTACGCGGCCGCGCGCGGCTCGAGTGCCTCGCGCAGCGCGCGCATTGCCTGCTTGCGCTGGTCGCGCGACGTGCGGTCGAGGATCAGGACGCCGTCGAGGTGATCCATCTCGTGCTGGATCACGCGCGCCTCCAGGCCGGAGGCCTCCACCACGATCGGCGCGCCGCGCTCGTCCTGGGCGCGCACGCGGACATGGATCGGCCGGTCGACCTCGACGGCGACGCCCGGCAGCGACAGGCACCCCTCCTCGGCGCTCTCGGTCTCCTTGCTCGCCCACTCGAGCACCGGGTTGGCGAGCGCGGCGACCACGCCTTCCATCTCGGTCCGGTACACGAGCAGGCGGTGCATGACGCCCACCTGGGTGGCGGCGAGGCCGATGCCGTAGGCGTTGTGCATCAACTCGCCCATGCGGCGGGCCTCGTCGACCAGCGCACCGTCGAAGCGGTCGATCTCGAGCGCGCGGGAGCGCAGCACGGGGTCGCCGTACTTGCGTACGTGCTTGAGCGCCGCCTCGCGCCGGGCGCGCGCCTCGGGGTCGAGGCGCTCCTGCGGCTCGGCGGCGATCTCGCCGTGCGCCTCGGTGTGAACGTCGTCGGACATCGGCGTCGGATTCTAGACCGGGTCGACATCCACGCTGAAGGCCACTTCGCGGTACTCCTTGGCGCGCGCGGCGGCGTCGACGGCCTCGCCGGTGGCCGCGATCGCAGCGGCGCGCTCGGTCGTCTTGAGCACGATCTGGAAGCGCTCGCGCTGTCTCAGCCGGAACAGCGGGGCGGGGCCGAGCAGCTCGGTGGCCTCGGTCGTGCCGGCGGCGATCTCCTCGGCGAGCCGCCCGGCCGCCGCGCGCGCCGGCGCCGGGTCGGAGGCGCTGCAGACGACGCGCACGAGGTCGGCGAACGGCGGGTAGCGGAGCGCTCGCCGGCGCTCGAGCTCCTCTCGCAGGAATCCGTCGGCGTCGTGCGCGGCGGCGCGGGCGATCGCCGTCGCGTCGGGGGTCTGCGTCTGCACGAGCACGCGGCCGCCCCGCGGACCGCGCCCGGCGCGGCCGGCGAGCTGGGCGATCAGCGCGAAGGTGCGCTCCTCGGCGCGGAAGTCGGGGAAGCGCAGCGTGCTGTCGGCGTCCAGCACCACGCCGAGCGTGACGTCGGGGAAGTCGTGCCCCTTCGCGACCATCTGGGTGCCGAGCAGCACGCCCCTGGGCGCGTCGTGGAAGCGCGCGAGCAGCTCCGGCACCGCGTCCTTGCTCGCCGTCGTGTCGGCGTCGAGGCGGAAGACGGGGACGTCGAGCGCCTGCCTCAGCTCCGCCTCGATGCGCTCGGTCCCGCTGCCGTGGCGCGCGACCGAGAGCGAGCCGCAGTGGTCGCAGCGCTGCGGAACGCGCTCGCGGTGCCCGCAGTGATGGCAGGCGAGCATGCCCTGCGCGTGGTGCAGGACGAGTGCGACGTCGCAGTTCGGGCACTCCCACGCCTTGCCGCAGCTGCGGCAGGTGAGGAAGTTCGACCACCCGCGCCGGTTGAGCAGCACGATCGACTTGCTCGCCGAGGTCAGCGCCCGCCTCGTCTCGGGGTGCAGGGCGTGACGGGCGTCGCGCATGTCGAGCACGCGTACGGACGGGAGCGCGCGGGCGCCGCCGACCCGCTCGGTCAGCCTGAGCGTGGCGACCCCGAAAGCCGTCTCCGGGCGCGGCGTCGCCGATCCGAGCAGCAGGCGCGCGCCGGTGTACGCAGCGCGGTAGGCGGCGACGTGGCGCGCGTCGTAGCGAGGGTCGCCGTCCTGCTTGTACGAGGCGTCGTGCTCCTCGTCGACCACGATCAGGCCGAGGCGCTCGACCGGCGCGAACACCGCCGAGCGCGGGCCGACGGCGATCCGCGCCTCGCCGGAGCGCAGGCGCCGCCACTCGTCGTAGCGCTCGCCCTCAGAGAGCGCGGAGTGCAACAGCGCCACGGTGTCGCCGAAGCGCGCGGCGAAGCGCGCGACGGTCTGCGGCGTCAACGCGATCTCGGGCACGAGCACGATCACCCCCTCGCCCCGTTCCAGCGCAGCCGCGGCGGCGCGCAGGTAGACCTCGGTCTTGCCGGAGCCGGTGACGCCGTGCAGCAGCCGCGACTCGCCGGGCGCCGCCTCGATCGCGTCCAGGGCGCCGCGCTGCGCCGGCGTGAGCTCGACGATCTTGTCCGGCGCCGGGTTCGTCCGCGGCGCGCGCCGGGCGATCCGCTCCGTGATCGTGACCAGCCCGCGCTTCTCCAGCCGTCGCAGCGCGGGAAGGTCGTCGCCGGTCGGCCCGGGGAGCCGCTCCAGCAGTGCCCGCTGGTTGTCGTTGACGCGCCCGCCGGCGCCGGATGGCTCGGCATAGAGGAACGTCTTCGTCCTGCCCGGCGGGGGCGTGACCAGCGCGAGCGCGCGGGCCGGCGTGGAGCAGTACTCGACCGCCATCCACAGCGCGAGGTCCACCAGGTCGGCGGGAACGCTGTCTGGCTGCACCTTGGTCGGCGCGACGAGCTTCTCCTCGGGGACGTCGGTGCCGTTCACAAGGCCGACGACGACGCCGTCGAGCCGCTGATGCCCGAACGGGATGCGCACGATCGAGCCGACCCGCACCGGCTCCTCCGGTAGCAGGTAGTCGAACGGGCCGTTCAGGCGGCGGGTCGTGGTCAGTGGCTCGATGCGCGCGATCAACGCCGGCTGACGATAGGCGGCGCCCCGGCACGAACTGCGCATCGAGGGAAAGCACGCGGTCTCGCGGCCTCCGCGAGACCGCCCGGGCACCCGGCGTGGCGCGAAACTCGCGGTATACGCGAGTCCGCCGCCACACCGCTATCCGGTGTGGCGGGAAAGTGGCGGTATTCGACAGTCAGCCGCCACACGCGAAACCGGGGCATTGGACCCGCCTCCCTCGATGCCCGCCGTTCGCGACCACGCCGCCCCGCGTCGCGCGGGGTGCCGCCGGCTACGCGACGTCGGCGATCACGACGGACACGTTGTCGCGCGCCCCGTGGTCGAGCGCGAGCTCGACGAGTCGGTCAGCGCACGCCTCGCGCGAGCGTTCGCCGGCGAGTGCCGCGCGGATCTGGTCGTCCCCGACTACGTCGGACAACCCGTCCGAGCACAGCAGCAGGCGGTCGCCGGCGCGTGCGGCGAGCGTCGTGATCGCCGGCCGGCGCTCCGGGTCGCCGTCGAGCGCCCGCAGTACGAGCGACCGCGATGGGTGGCTGCGGGCCTGCTCGAATGTGATGTAGCCGCGGTCGAGGAGCTCCTGCACGAAGCTGTCGTCGCGGGTCAGCTGCGTCAGCGCACCGTCGCGCAGCAGATACGTACGCGAGTCGCCGATGTTGGCGATCACGAACGTGTTGTCGTGGCCGAGGGCGATCGCGGTCAAGGTCGTGCTCATGCCCGCGACCTCGGGACGGCACTCGGCGATGAAGCCGATCGTCTGGTTGCCCCACGCGACCGCCTCGGCGATCTCGACCTCGAGCGACGCATCGAGCCGCCGCTTGGCCAGCTGATTCAGGGCTTCGATCGCCCAGCGGCTCGCGACCTCGCCCGCCGCGTGGCCGCCGACGCCGTCCGCGACCGCGGCGATCCGCGGGCTGGCGAACACCGCGTCCTCGTTGTTCGGCCGGCGCCCGACCTCGCTCCGCCACGCGCTCTCGAGCGTCAGCGCAGTCATGCCCTCACTTTATTGACTCGTGCTCAAGCCGGAGCCGTCTCGCCCGCGTGCGACGATGCCCGGCCATGGAAGGCGTCGTCGTCGGAGACAACCTGCCGCTGCTGCGCGAGCTTCCCGACGGCTACGCGCAGATGGTCTATGCCGACCCGCCGTTCAACACCGGGCGCACGCAGACGCGGCAGACGCTGGCGACCGTCGGCGCCGCCAACGGCAAGCGCGTCGGCTTCGCCGGGCGGCGCTATGAGACGAAGCTGCTCGCCGAGTCCAGCTACAAGGACTCTTTCGACGACTACCTCGGCTTCCTCGCACCAAGGCTGGAGGAGCTCAAGCGCGTGCTCGATCCCGCGGGCACGCTGTACGTGCACCTGGACTACCGCGAAGCCCACTACGTGAAGCTGCTGCTCGACGAGATCTTCGGCCGCGAGTGCTTCCTCAACGAGCTGATCTGGGCCTACGACTACGGCGCCAAGCCGCGGCGCAAGTGGCCGCAGAAGCACGACACGATCCTGGTCTACGTCAAAGACCCGGGCGACTACCACTTCGACGCCGAGGCGGTGGATCGCGAGCCGTACATGGCGCCCGGGCTGGTGACGCCCGAGAAGGTGGCCCGCGGCAAGCGGCCGGTCTCGGTGATGTGGCACACGATCGTCTCCACCAGCGGGCGCGAGAAGACCGGCTACCCGACGCAGAAGCCCGAGGCGCTGATCCGCCGCTTCGTGCAGGCCAGCTCGAAACCCGGCGACCTGTGCCTGGACCCGTTCGCCGGCTCCGGAACGCTCGGCGCCGTGGCGGCCAAGCTCGGTCGCCGCTACCTGCTGATCGACGAGAGCCCGGAGGCGGGCCGGGTGATGCGCGAAAGGCTCGGATGCGCGTGACCGCGCGCGGCCCCGGCCGCGTGAACCTGATCGGCGAGCACACCGACTACAACCAGGGACTCGCGTTGCCGTTCGCGATCGACCGCGGCGTGACCGTGACCGCGACGGCGATCGACGCGGGCATCCAGGCGCGCGCGAACGACCTCGGCGAGCAGGACGCGTTTCCGCTCGACAACCTCGATGCGAGCACCGGCTGGCGCGCGTTCGTGCGCGGGATGGTCGCCGAGCTGCAGGCCGCCGGCTACGCGCTCAGGCCGGCGCGGCTGACGATCGAGGGCGATGTCCCGCGGGGAAGCGGCCTCTCGTCGTCGGCCGCCGTCTCGACGGCGCTGGCGCTCGCGCTGATCGAGCTGGCGGGCGCGAAGCCGCCGGAGGATCTGCGCGACCTCGCGAAGCTCTGCAGCCGCGTCGAGAACGAATGGGTCGGGCAGAAGACCGGCCTGATGGACCAGCTGGCGGCGCTGCTCGGCTCCGCCGGGCACGCGCTGCGGATCGACTTCCGGTCGCTGGAGGTCCGCCCCATCCCGCTCGAGCTCGGCGACTGGCGCCTGGTCACGGTCGAGTCTGGCGCCAGCCACACGCTCGCCGCGTCGGGCTACAACGAGCGCCGCGCCGAGTGCGAGGCGGCGTGCGACGAGCTGGGCATCGCCTCGCTGCGCGAAGCTGCGCCCGAGGACCTCGGGAGGCTGGGCTGCGTGCTGCGCCGGCGGGTCCGCCATGTCCTCACGGAGAACGCACGCGTCGACGCGATGTGCGAGGCGCTCGAGCGCCAGGACCTCCAAGCCGCCGGCCGGCTGCTCGACGAGTCGCATGCGAGCCTCCGGGAGGACTACGAGGCGAGCGTCGAAGAGGTCGAGGAGACCGTGCGCCGCCTGAAGGCCGGCGGAGCCGCCGGCGCGCGCATGGTGGGCGGCGGCTTCGGCGGCTCCGTGCTCGCGCTCCTAAGGCCCGGCGCTTCCCTGCCCGCCGGCGCCGTCGCCGTCGAGCCCGGTCCCGCCGCCGGCCTGCTCTGACGCCAGCTCGGTCCCGAGCGGGCGGGTGAACGCCCACAGCAGCATCAGCACGCCGAACAGCAGCATCCCGAACCCGGCCCAGAGATTGATGTTGATGCCGGCCGCCTTGTTGATCTCGGAGTCGCTGTCGGTCGCGCCGAGGACGATCAGCAGCACGCCCCAGACCGTGAACAGGCCGCCGATGATCCGCCGCAGGTCGAACAGGTTCGCAGCCCGTTCGGCGCGGTTGGTTGTCGGTTCAGTGGACATCGCTCACCAGAAGAAGATCGTCAGGACGAGGGCGCCGGCCAGGACGGACATGCCCATGATCAGCGGCGTGCGCGAGATCGCGGCCCCCTCCGTGTTGGCCATGCCGTAGACGAGCCCTTGGAGCTCCGCTACCGGCTTCGGTCTCGTACGCCACGTGACCAGCACGGTCACCAGCGCGTTGACGACGAACGCCAGGCCCGCGCCCCACATCGACTCAGCCAGGTCCGAGCCGAAGGAGATCGCGCCGGCTTTGTACAGGACGAACGTCAAGGCCGCGGTGAAGGTGCCGGCGACCAGGCCCCACAGGCCGGCCGCCGGCGTCATCCGCTTCCAGAACATGCCGATGATGAACGTCGCGAACAGCGGCGCGTTGAAGATCGAGAACAGCGCCTGCAGGTAGTTCATGAGGTTCGTGTACGACGACGCGATCAGCGCGGTGCCGATGCTGATCGCGATGCCGCCGATCGTCGCGATGCGGCCGAAGCGCACGTACCACTGGTCCGATTGACCGGGCTTGAAGTACGGCTCGACGAGGTCGGTCGTGACGACCGTGTTGAACGCGCTCACGTTCGCCGCGACGCCGGCCATGAACGAGGCCATCAGGCCGGTCAGCGCGATCCCCAGCATCCCGTTGGGGAGGTACTCGTTCATCAGCAGGGGGACCGAGTTGTTGTACTGCAGCTCGTCCGTGGTGCCCAGCTTCGGGATCACCACGAGCGCGATCATGCCCGGCAGGATCATGATGAACGGCAGGAAGAGCTTCGGGATCGCGCCGATCAGCGGTGTCCGCTGGGCGGCCGAGAGATCCTTCGCCGACAGGGCGCGCTGGACCTCGGCGAAGTTGGTGGTCCAATAGCTGAACGCGAGCACGAAGCCCAGTCCGAAGACGATCCCGATCCACGAGACGCCGATCGGGTTCGTGACGTCACCGACACCCGTCCCCTGCAACGCGTGCAGGCCCGCCTCGCCGATCTTGGTCTCCTTGAACTTGTCCTGCAGCCCGTTCCACCCACCGACGTCGTGCAGGCCGATGACCGCGATCGGGATCAGCGCCGCAAGGATCACGAAGAACTGCAGCACCTCGTTGTAGATCGCCGAGGACAGGCCGCCGAGCGTGATGTAGACCGCGACGATCACCGCGGCCACGACGATGCCGAGGATGATTGGCCAGCCGAGCAGGAACTTCAGGACGAGCGCGAGCGCGTAGAGGTTGACGCCCGAGATCAACACCGTCGCCAGCGCGAACGTCCACGAGTTGAACTTGTGCGATGCCGGGTTGAAGCGTTGCAGCAGGTACTCGGGGACCGAGCGGACCTTCGAGCCGTAGTAGAACGGCATCATCACCAGGCCGAGGAAGACCATGGCCGGGATCGCGCCGATCCAGTAGTAGTTGACCGTCGCGACGCCGTACTGGGCGCCGTTGGCCGCCATGCCGAGCACCTCGGTCGCGCCGAGGTTCGCCGAGATGAACGCCAGCCCGGTGATCCACGCGGGCAGCGACCGCCCCGACAGGAAGTAGTCGAGGCTCGTGTGGATGTAGCGCTTGGCGGCGAAGCCGACGCCGAGGACCACAGCGAAGTACGTGATCAGGATCGCGTAGTCGATGAAGTCCGTGTCGAGCCGGACCTGATTCAAGGAGGGCCTCCCATAAGGAGGCCCTACCCAAGTTTCGCCCTCCGTCCTCTCAAGTTCGGAGCTCGGGCGACGTTACCTATGCGACTTCGGCAGCCGCGAGGCCCGCGGCCTCGCGCAGCGCAGCGGCCTTGTCGGTCCGCTCCCACGTGAAATCGTGGTCCTCGCGCCCGAAGTGGCCGTAGGCAGCCGTCTTCTGGTAGATCGGGCGGTGGAGGTTCAGGTACTGCCGGAACGCTCCCGGGCGCAGGTCGAAGAACTCGTTCACGAGCGCGGCGATCCGGCCGCGGCCGATCTTCTCCGTGCCGAACGTCTCGACCATCACCGACACCGGGTGCGCGACGCCGATCGCGTACGCGACCTGGACCTCGGCGCGCTCGGCCAGGCCGGCGGCGACGATGTTCTTCGCCACGTAGCGCGCCGCGTAGGCGGCCGAGCGGTCGACCTTGCTCGGGTCCTTGCCCGAGAACGCGCCGCCGCCGTGACGGGCCATGCCGCCGTAGGTGTCGACGATGATCTTGCGGCCGGTGAGGCCGGCGTCGCCGACCGGGCCGCCGATCACGAACCGCCCCGTCGGGTTGACCAGGAAGTTCTTGCGCAGCTTCTTGGCGTCGTAGAGGTCGCGCGGGAGGATCGGCTCGACGACGTGCTCCCAGAGGTCGTCCGGGATCAGCGACTCGGCGCCCTCCTTGTGCTGCGTCGAGATCAGCAGCTTCTCGATCTCCACCGGCTTGCCGTCGCGATAGCGCACGGAGACCTGCGTCTTGCCGTCCGGGCGCAGGTACGGCACGACCTCGGCCTTGCGCACGTGCGCGAGGCGTTGCGCGAGCTTGTGCGCGAGCGAGATCGGCAACGGCATCAGCTCGTCGGTCTCGCTCGACGCGTAGCCGAACATCATGCCCTGGTCACCGGCGCCGGCGATGTCGAGCTCATCGTCGTCGGACGCGTCGGTGCGCGCCTCATAAGCCTGGTTGACGCCCTGGGCGATGTCGGGCGACTGCTTGTCGATCGCGTTGATGACGGCGCACGAGTCGGCGCTGAAGCCGAGGTCGGCGTCGGTGTAGCCGATCTTGCGGATCGTCTCGCGCGCGATGTCCTGGATGTCCACGTACGTCGTCGTGGAGATCTCGCCGGACACGACAACGAGGCCGGTGTTCACCAGCGTCTCGCAGGCCACGCGGCCGGTCGGATCGTCGCGCAGCACCGCGTCGAGGACGCCGTCGGAGATCTGGTCGGCGATCTTGTCCGGGTGGCCTTCGGTGACGGACTCGGAGGTGAACAGGTACTCGTTGTCGGACATCTGGGTCATTGGGCGAAGAGCCTAGCGGCTTTCCCGAGTTCCCCGTCCTGGCCGTTCGTTGAAATCGATGATGACCGGCACGCCCTCCAGTCCATAGCGCTCGCGCAGCCGGTTCTCGACGAAGTAGGCGTAGTCGCGGGTGACGCGCTTGCGCGAGTTCACCTGGATCGCGAAGCGCGGCGGGCTCGTCCCGATCTGTGCGATGTAGAGCATCTTCAGCCGATGTCCCTGCTTGGCGGGCGGCTGGCGGGTCGCCACGACGTCGCCGAGGAAGCGGTTGAGCTCGGGCGTCGGGATCCGGTGGCGCGCGCGATCGGCGATCGAGAGCGCCTCCTGCAGAAGCCGCGGCACGTGGCGGCCCGTCGTCGCGCTGGCGGTCAGCACGCGCGGGCGCAGGCGCAGCTTCTGGTTGACGCGCGCGCGCTCGCGGTCGAGCTCGTGCGCGCCGACGCCGCCGCCGGGCCCGAGCGGCGCCGCATCGCCGCCGGTGAGGTCCCACTTGTTGAGCACGAGCGCGGTCGCGCAGCCGGACTTCATCGCCAGCTCGGCGATCCGCAGGTCCTGGGCGGTCACGCCGTCCTGGGCGTCGCAGACCACGAGCGCCACGTCGGCCCGCTCGGCCGCGCGCTGGGAGCGCAGCGTCGTGTAGTACTCGACCGACTCGCTGACCTTCGCCTGGCGGCGGATGCCGGCGGTGTCGATCAGCAGCAGCGGGCGCCCGTCGACCTCGATCGGCGTGTCGATCGCGTCGCGCGTGGTGCCGGCGACTTCGGACACGATCACGCGCTCGCGCCCGAGAAAGGCGTTCACGAGCGAGGACTTGCCGACGTTGGGACGGCCGATGACCGCCAGGCGGACGAGCTCGGGGTCCTCCGCAGGCTCCTCGCCGGAGTCGCCGAGCAGCTCGACCAGGCGGTCGAGCAGGTCGCCGGTCCCCAGGCCCTGGGAGGCCGAGACCGCCAGCGGCTCGCCGAACCCGAGGCCGTGGAAGTCGTGCGCGAGGCTGAGCTGCTCGGGCGAGTCGATCTTGTTGGCGGCGAGCACCACGGGTACGTCGCCGCGGCGCAGGATCTCGGCGATCTCGTAGTCGCCGGGCCGCACGCCCGCGCGCGCGTCGACGACGAACAGCGCGACCTGGGAATCCGCGAGCGCCGCGCGCGCCTGGTCCTGGATCGAGACGGCCAGCGGATCCTCGTCGCCGAGGTCGACGCCGCCGGTGTCGATCAGCGTGAAGTGGCGCCCGTTCCAGTCGGTCGCGAGCTCCTTGCGGTCGCGCGTGATGCCGGGGCGCTCGTGCACGACCGCCTCGCGCGACTGCGTGAGCCGGTTGACCAGCGAGGACTTGCCGACGTTGGGATAGCCGACGACGGCGACCTTCATGCGCCGACCTCCTTGGCCTCGACCACGAGCGTCTGGATCTGGTCGATCACCTGGTCGAGGGAGAGGTCGGTCGTGTCCACCGGCACGCTGTCGGGCGGCGCCTCGAAGATCGCGCGGTCAGCGGTCGAGTCGCGCTCGTCGCGCTCGGCCTGGTCGCGCAGGATCGTCTTGTAGTCGCCCCCGGTCTGCTTCGCGCGCCGGCGCGCGCGCTCCTCGGCCGTGGCGGTGAGGAAGACCTTCACGGCCGCGTCCGGCGCGACGACGGTGCCGATGTCGCGGCCCTCGGCGACCCAGTCGCCGTCGGCGACCTTCGCGCGCTGCTTGGCCACGAGCGCGTCGCGGACCGCGGGGTCGGCAGCCGCGTGCGAGGTCTGCGCGGTCACCTCGGGACTGCGGATCGCGTCGGTCACGTCGCGCTCGCCGATGCGGACGCGATCTCCGACGTCGATGTCCACGCGCCGGGCGATCTCGGCGGGCGGCTCGCCGGTCTCGAGGTGAATGAGCGCGACCGCGCGGTACATCGCCCCCGTATCGAGGTACGTGAAGCCGAGACGCTGCGCGACGGCGCGCGCCACGGTCGACTTGCCGGTCCCCGCGGGACCGTCGATGGCGATGACCATGGGGGGTGAGATTAGAAGCGAGGCGCCCTACCCTCCTGCATGTGTCAACGCTTTCGCTTGACGAGTACCACCGCCGGATCGAGGCCGGGGAGTACGACGAGGCGCCGAACGCCGAGCTGATCCACGGAGTCCTGGTCGAAATGGGGCTCACGACGCGCGAGCATGAGCTGGCGATCCGCTGGCTCAACGGATGGCTGCATCGCAACGTGGACCACGCGCGGTTCGCGATCGGCGTCCACGGCTCGCTCACGCTCGAGCCGTCGAACTCCGAGCCGGAGCCCGATCTGCTCGTCGCCGCCCGCGACACCCCGCGGCCGTATCACGAGGCCACCGCCGAGCTCGTGATCGAGGTCTCGGTCTCCTCGCTCCGTCACGACCTGGTCGTCAAGCGGAGGCTCTACGCGCGCGCCGGCGTGAAGGAGTATTGGGTGATCGACGTCGACGGGCGCTGCGTCGTCCGGCATCGAGTCCCGCGCGACGACGAATATCGCGACGTCGACGAGGTGCGGGACACGCTCGTCGCGAGCGCGCTCGAGCTGCCGCCGCTGGACCTGCGCGAGCTGTTCGCGGCCGCGTTCAGCTGAGCGCGCTGACGTGCTGCGGGAGCTCGATCTCCGGCCGTAGCTGCGGGTCGGGCTCCGGGGCGCCGGCGACGAGCGTGAGCGGCACGACTCCCGCCCACGCGTCGAGCTCGTAGTCCTCGTCGTCGTCGACCGGCGGGCCGGTGCGGATCTTCGCCGAGCCCTCTTCGATGCGCATCTTCAATGCGGTGGTGCCCTTGAGCTCCTTGGGGTTCGGCCAGCGCACGTGATCCCAGCGGCCGGGGATCAGCTTCTCCGTGAAGATCTCGAGCGCGTGCTCCTTGTCGGGCGCCTCCGTGAGCGTGCCGTAGAGGATCACCGAGCGGTAGTTGATCGAGTGGTGGAACGCCGAGCGCGCGAGCACCAGGCCGTCGACCAGCGTCACCTCCACGCACGCCTCCAGGCCGGCGCGCAGCGCGCGGATCGTCCGGCTGGCGCTGGAGCCGTGGATCAGCACGTCGTCGCCGTCGCGGGCGATCAGCGTCGGGATCACCGCTGGGCGGCCGTCCTGGACCCACGCGACGTGGGCGATCAGGGCCTCGTCGAGGATCGCGTCGATGGTCGCTCGGTCGTGGTGGCCGCGCTTCGGGTTGCGGCGGACTTGGGTGCGCTGGGTCTTGAGCATCTGTTCTGGTACAGTTGGTTGACTGTGTCGTCACAGTATCAGCTGACCGGGCGCTCCGCCAGCGAGATCGCCTCGTCGGTCGAGCGCGGCGTGGCCTCGGGCGCGCTCGCGCCGGGCGACCCGCTGCCGTCGGTGCGCGCGCTGGCCGCGTCCTTGGACGTCTCCCCCACCACGGTCGCCGCGGCGTTGCGCGACCTGCGCCGCCGCGGCGTCGTGGTCTCCCGGCCGCGGAGCGGGACGCGGATCGGCGAGCGCCCGCCGCTGCGCCCGCGCGGCGGCCCGGTCGTACCGGCCGGAGTGCGCGACCTCGCGTCCGGGAGCCCCGATCCGGCGCTGCTGCCCGACCTCGCGGCCGCGTTGCGCGACCTGCCGGCGCCGCACCGGCTGTACGGCGAAGCGCCGGTGGTGGACGAGCTCGCCGCGGTGGTGGCCGGGGCCGACCTCGCGCCGGCCGCGGCGCGCATCTGCGTTGTCAACGGCGCTCTCGACGGCATCGAGCGCGTGCTCGCCGCCCATCTGGCCCCGGGCGACGCCGTCGTCGTCGAGGACCCGGGCTGGCCGGGCGTGATCGACCTCGTGCGCGCGCTCGGGCTGCGCGTGGCCGATGCTCCGGTCGACGAGCGCGGGATGCGGCCCGACGCGCTCGAACGGGCGTTGCGCGGCGGCGCGCGCGCCGTCGTGCTCACGCCGCGCGGCCAGAACCCGACCGGCGCCGCCCACGATGCCCAGCGCGCGGCCGAGCTGCGCGCGGTGCTGACCGAGGACGTGCTGCTCGTCGAGGACGACCACCTCGGCCCGGTGGCCGGCGTCGACTGGTTCTCCGCGGCCGGCTCGACCGCGCGCCACGCGACCGTGCAGTCGGTCTCGAAGTGGCTCGGGCCTGACCTGCGGCTCGCGATCGTGACCGGCGACGAGCTGACGCTCGCGCGCGTCGAGGGGCGGCAGTCGCTGGGCCCGGGCTGGGTGAGCGCGATCCTCCAGCGCCTGACCGCGCGGCTGTGGGCGTCGACCGACGTGTCCGGACCCCGCGACGCCTACGTCCAGCGGCGCGTGGCGATGCTGTCCGCGCTGGCCGGCCACGGGATCGAGGCGCTCGGCGCGAGCGGGCTCAACGTCTGGGTGCCGGTGGCCGACGAGGACGCGGTCGTACGCGCGCTGCTCGCGGACGGCGTCTCGATCGCGGCCGGCGCCGCATTCCGGCTGGCGACGCCGCCGGCGGTCCGGATCACGACGGCGACGGTGAAGCCAGGCGAGGCGCCGGGGCTCGCGGCCGCCCTGGCCGCCGCGATGCGACCGCCGCGACGTACCCGCGCGGCGTAACGTGGCGACATGATCGAAGCGGGCGAGCTGACCGTCTCCGATGCCCAGGCGCTCTGGCGGCCGGAGACGACGTATCTGAACACGGCCACCTACGGGCTCCCGCCGCAGCCGGCCTGGGAGGCGCTGCAGGCCGCCCTCGCGGACTGGCGCGGCGGCCGCGTGAGCTTCGAGGGCTGGATGCCGGCGACCGAGCGCGCGCGTGAGCAGTTCGCCCTGATGACCGGAGCCCGGACGGCCGACGTCGCGATCGGGGCGAACGTGTCCGGGCTGCTCGGGATGGTCGCCGCGGCGGTGCCCGACGGGGCGCGCGTGCTCGCTCCCGAGCACGAGTTCACGTCGCTGATCTTCCCGTTCCTGGCCCAGGCCGCCCGCGGTGTCGAGGTGGCGTACGCGCCGCTCGAGCGGCTCGCGGAGGCGATCGACGGACGCACCGGCGTCGTCGCGTTCAGCGCCGTCCAGTCCTCGTCCGGCGCGGTCGCCGCGATCGACGACATCGTCGCCGCCGCCCGCCATCACGGCGCGCTGACCGTGGTCGACGCGTCGCAGGCGCTGAGCTGGCTGCCGCTCGACGCGACCCGCTTCGATGTCGTCGCCGGCCACGCATACAAGTGGCTGATGTCGCCGCGCGGGACGGCGTTCATGTACCTCGACCCCGGACTCGCCGAGCGTGTGGTGCCCGACGGCGCCGGCTGGTTCGCGACCGAGGACGTGTTCGGCACCTATTACGGCGGCCCGCTGCGCCTGGCCGAGAGCGCCCGCCGCTTCGACACGTCGCCGGCATGGTTCAACTGGGTCGCCACCGCGCCGGCGATCGAGTTGATCAACCGGATCGGCGTCGAGGCGATCCACGAGCACGACCTCCGCCTGGCGAACCGCTTCCGCGAAGGGCTCGGCCTCCCGCCGAGCGACTCCGCGATCGTCAGCGCCGACTCCCCGCGCGCCGAGGAGGCGTTCGCGCGCGCGGGCATCCTCGCCTCCGCCCGCGCCGGCCGGCTGCGCGTCTCCTTCCACGTCTACAACACCGACGCCGACGTGGACGCCGCGCTCGACGCCCTGACATGACGGCGACGACTCGCGCTGCGCGCTCGCGTCGCTGGGAGTGCTCGCCCAGGGGGCGAGACTCCCGGGGATCGACGAAATGAATCGGTGGCGAGCGCTGCGGATCGAGGACGTCGAGGGCGTGCCGTGGATGGCGGGGATGACCTGGCACCCGGTGCGGATGGAGCTGGGGCTGCATGCGTTCGGCGCCGCCGCGTTCAGCGGCGGCCCCGGCGACCTCGTGGTCGAGCCGCACAGCGAGAGCGGCGACGGCCGCGGGCACGAGGAGCTCTACATCGTGCTCTCCGGCCGCGCCGCGTTCACGCTCGACGGCGAGACCGTCGAGGCGGCCGCCGGCACGCTCGTGTTCGCGTCGCCGGAGACGCACCGGCAGGCCGTGGCCGAGGAGCCCGGAACGACGGTCCTCGCGCTCGGCGGCCCGCCGGCGTTCCAGGCCGCGGGCTTCGAGTGGCTGATGCGCGCGAAGCCGCACATGGCCACCGATCCCGACCGCGCCCGGGCGATCCTCCGCGCCGGCCTCGCCGAGCTGCCGGGCAGCGCCGCGATCCCCTACGGCTTCGCGCTGCTGGAGGCGACGCAGGGCGACACCGAGTCCGCGCGCGCCTCGCTGAACGAGGCGCTCGCCCGCGACCCGCGGCTGCGCGAGGAGGCGCTCGGCGAGCGCCTCCTCGCACCGTTGGTCAGCGCACGTAGCCCGTGATGTGGAGGGAGACCGCGCGGATGCTGCCGGTGTCGACGGCCGCGGTGTCGGCCGCGATGAACCTCCAGGCGCCCGCGACCGGCGCGCCCATCAGGCCCGCGAGCGGGTCCTCCGGGCGCCAGGTGCCGGTGAACGGCGCCGTGTCGGCCGACGTGAACGGGTCCGCCGCCGCGTCGTCGAACACGACCTGGCAGAAGTTGTTCCCGCCGCCGCCTTCGTGCGTGAACAGCGTCGCGGTGGCGCCCGACGGGCTCGTCAGCGTGCCGATGAGGTCGCCGGCGAACGTGTGGTCGATGCCGACCGTCTCCGACCCCGCGGTCGTGTTGCACGAGGAGCCGTCGATCGAGAACGTCAGCTTCGACGCGTAGCCCTCCATGTCGACCGGGATCTCCACCGACGCGCCGGCCTCGTCGTCATCCGGGATCGCCACCGGCGGGCCGGCGTACGCGAACGCGGTCGGCGAGCTCGCCGGCTGCCCGGTCGGGAGCGAGAACGTCGCCGTGGTCGGCGAGTACGCGCCCGCGAAGCTCACCCGCACGTTCAGCGCGAGCGGCTTGCCGAGCGGGTAGTCGTCCGGCAGCGTCACCGAGTACGTGCGCGTCCGCGTCGAGCCCGCGGTGAGATCGCCGTAGGACTGCGTGCGCGGCGTGAACGGCGCGTCGTCGCTCGACGCGCGCACGCTGACGCCGGTCGCCGTGCCGTCGCCGTCGTTGCTCACCGGCAGCGCCAGCGAGGCGGTCTCCCCCGCCTCCAGGTACGCGTCGCCGTCGCCATCGGTGACCGTGACCGTCGGCGCTTGCGCGTTCACCAGCGGCTGCGGCGTCGCGCCGGTGTAGTCGAGCACCGCGTCGGCGCGCAGCAGCCCGTGCCCGGTCCGCGCGTCGACGCCGGCCGGCGCCAGATCGAGCGCGGTGGCGTCGAACGCCTCGCGCACGTCGCTCGACGTCGCGCCGGGGTTGCCCGACAGCACGAGCGCGGCGATCGCGGCTGCGTGCGGCGCGGCAGCGCTCGTCCCGAAGAACGGCGTGAAGTCCTCCAGCGACGTCGAGACGCCGTCGGCCGCCGTGATGTCCGGCTTCTGCCGCACCGCCGGCTGCGGGAAGAACATCCGCCGCGGCCCGTCGGAGGTGAAGCGCTCGGGCAGCTGCGACGCGGCGAACGCGTGCGGGAACGGCCCGCTCGGGTTCGGCGGGTCGCCGGGCTCGAGGTCGAACGGGAGCGGGTCGGCGGCCGGCGCCGCCGCCACGCTGAACGCGGCCGCCGCCGCGGAGTGCCCGCGCGTGACGCCGGGCGACACGAACGCCTTCAGCGACGACGAGTCCGAGAAGCGCCCGCGCAACGCCGACAGCTGCAGGTACTTCGCGGCGCCGGAGAACTTCACCACCGCGAGCTTGAGTCCCGCGCCGCCGAAGCCCGGCGTGCCGAGGATCTCGTACGGGTCGTCGTCGCCGTCCTGCACGTCCTGCGAGAACGACACGACGTTGCCGGCCGCGTCGAACAGGTAGAGGTCATAGTCGTCGGCGGCCGCGCCGAGCCGGTCGGCCCAGAACAGCGTCACCGGCACGCCGGCGCTCGACGCGTCGCTGATCGGCTCGAACACCTGCACGCCCGGCCCGGGGTCGAAGTCGTGCGCGGCGCCGGCGAACTTGCCGACCGCCTGGCCGGAGTCCGCGAAGTCGCCCTCGTAGTTGCCCGACGTCCCGTCGAGCGTGTTGCCCTCGTTGCCGGCCGAGCTGAAGTAGAGCGCGCCGTCGGCGGTCACCGCGTTGACCGACTGCGCGATCGGCCCGTCCTGGAACGGGCTCTCGTTGAAGTAGAGGACGTCGTCGGCGATCACGTCGCAGCCGGCGTCGAAGCGCAGCGCGCGGATGTTCTCGGCAAACGACGCGTCGCTCTCGAACGCGGTCGCGAAGCCGAGCTCGGCCTTCGGCGCGAGGTCGTGGACGATCTCGAGCATCGCCGTGCCCTCGTCGCCCTCGCCCGCCTGACCGGGCAGCACGTCGACGTCCGGCAGCTCGCCCGCGGCCTGCGAGTCGGCCAGCGAGTCGACGCCGTCGGAGAGCACGCACACCTTCACGCCGACGCCGCTCACGCGCGCCTGGGCGCGGGCGATGTCCGCCGCGTGCGCCGCGTCGCCCTCCGAGACCACGGGCGCCGCCCGGCGGCGCTCCGGCGTCTTCTCCGACGGCGTCCAGCCTGGCGGCCGGATCGTCGCGGTGATCGCGCCGACCGACTCGTCGATGCGCTTGACCTCCGGCCAGCGCGCGATCGTCTCCAGCTTGTCGACCGGCACCGCGGCGCGCACCGAGGCCTTGGTCACGGCGCGGATCACCGCACCGAGGTCGCGCAGCTTGCGCGCCGACACCGCGCCGCGGATGTCGACCTCCCGCGTCCCCGACGCCGTCCCGCGCTTGAGCTCGACCGCCACGCGCGAGTCGAGCTTGCGCTCCGCCGGCGTCAGCGACGCCTTGATCCGCTGCAGCGCAGCGATCTGGTCCCACTCGTCGGCGCGCGCGGTCCCCGCCAGCGCGCCCGCCAGCACAAGGCCGACGGCCCCCGCCATCCGAATATGCACCCTGCGTCCTTCCCGTCTCGAGGCCCTCCCACAGGCCTCTCAGACGATGGAAGTTAGTCAATCAGTGATGACAGGTCACGCTCGAACGTTGGATAGGAGACCTCCGCGGCCTCCATGCCGTCGACCTCGACCCCCTCGCGGCTGGCCAGCCCGGCGACCGCGCCGAGCATCGCCAGGCGATGGTCGCCGTGCGCGCGCATCGTGCCGCCGCGCAGGCCTCCGTTGCCGCGCACGGCGAAGCCGTCCGGCGTCGCCTCGATGTCGGCCCCGAGCCCGCGCAGCCCGTCGACCACGGTCGCGATCCGATCGGTCTCCTTGACGCGCAGCTCCGCGGCGCCGCGCACGACGGTCTCGCCCTCGGCGTAGCATCCGAGCAGCGCGACGAGCGGCAGCTCGTCGATCGCCAGCGGGACCTCGTCGGGCCCGACCTCGGTGGCCACCAGCGGGCCGGAGGCGACGTCGAGCTCGCAGACGGGCTCCTCGGGCACGATCTCGCCGGGCCGCGGCGGCTCGAGGTCGCCGATCACGATCGCGCCCATCCGCTCGGCGATGCGGACGAACCCGGTGCGCGTCCAGTTCGCGTTCATGTCGGTGATCACGACCCGCGAGCCCTTGACGAGCACCGACGCGGCGATGTGGAACGCGGCGGAGGACGGATCTCCCGGCACGTGCAGCGAGCCGAGCTCGAGCTCGTCCTGGCAGGTGACCGTGATGCGGTCGCCGTCGCGGATCACGTGTACGCCGGCGCGGGCGAGCAGTCGCTCGGTGTGGTCGCGGCTCGGCACCGGCTCGATCACCGTGGTGTGCCCTTCGGCGAGCAGGCCGGCGAGCAGCACACACGACTTCACCTGGCCGGACGCGACCGGCAGCGTGTACTCGATCCCGCGCAGCGATGCACCGTGCACCGTGAACGGCGCGAAGCGATCCTCGCGCGCGTCGATGCGCGCGCCCATCTCGCGCAGCGGGTTCGCGACGCGGTCGACGGGGCGGCGGCGGATCGAGTCGTCGCCGTCGAGCGTCCATGCTCCGCCGCGCTGGCCGGCAAGCCACGCGGGGAGCAGCCGCATCAGGGTGCCGGCGTTGCCGACGTCGATGTCGGCGGGCAGCGCGTTGCGCAGGCCGGGGCCGCGGATCGTCAGCGTGCCGGGCTCGCCCTCCTCGACGAGCGCGCCGCACGCGCGCACGGCGTTCAGCGAGGAGCGCGTGTCGGCGGCGTCGAGATAGCCGGTGACGCGCACCGGGTCGTCGGACATCGCGCCGAGCAGCGCGGCGCGGTGCGAGAGCGACTTGTCGCCCGGCGCGCGCAGGCTGCCGCGCAGCGGCCCGGACGGAGCGAAGAACCGCCTCATGGCGACAACTCCCGGGAGAATCGCCCTCGGCTCCGAGCCCTCCGGCGCTCCCGGGGATTCCCTGTCGGCACGGGCGATTGCTCCCAGCAACGTGAGGCCTCTGGCCGAATCGTTGCCCTCATGTGGCGGGCGCCCCTTCCAGCCCCAGCTCGGCCACCAGCTTCTGCGCCTGCTCGATGTCGCCGCTGCGCAGCCACAGGGCGATCGTGCCGTGCGAGCCGCTCGACGGGTACAGCGCCATGTCCACGATGTCGATGCTCGCACGCCCGAGCGCGAGCGCGATCTCCGCGACGATGCCCGGGCGGTTGGGCACCTGCACGCGCAGCTCTTGCACCTCGCCGCCGGCGAGGTCGGCCTCCAGCAGGCGCCGGCGGTCGTCGCGCGCGGCGTCGTTCCAGCCCGAGATGCCCTCGGCGTCACCGGCCGCGAGCAGCTCGCGCACAGCGCCGAGCCGCTGCATCGCGTCGTCGATCGCGCGCACCAAAGCGTCGCCGTTGGCGAGGTAGATGTCGCGCCACAGCGCGGTGTTGGCGCCGGCCACGCGCGTGAGGTCGCGGAACGACGGGCCGGTCGGCGGCAGCCGCTCGCCCTCGGCGGACAGCACCCGGGCGGCCTGGGAGACGAGCACGTTGGCGAGCACGTGCGGGAGGTGCGAGACCGACGCCATCACCGCGTCGTGGGTGTCCGGATCGGTCGCCGACGGCCACGCGCCGAGGCGCGTTATCAGGCGGTGCAGGCGCTCGTAGACCGTCCCGCGCGTGTTCGCGGTCGGCGTGAGGTACCAGGTCGCGTCGCGGAACAGGTCCGCACGGGCGTGCTCGACGCCGGCGGTCTCCGCGCCGGCCAGCGGATGGCCGCCGACGAAGCGGGGGTCGTCGATCGCGCGCACCACCGGCCGCTTCGTGGACCCGACGTCGGTCACCGCGCAGTCGGGGCCCGCGAACCCGAGCGCCTCGGCGATCGCGGCCGGCAGGACCGCCACCGGCGCGGCCACGAAGGCGAACTCGGCCCCGTCGAGCGCGTGCTCGACGCTCTCGCTCGCCTCGGTCACGGCGCCGCGCTCCAGCGCCGCCGCCCGGGCTTCGGGCGACGGGTCGAAGCCGCGCACGTGCGCGCCGAGGCGCTCGCGCGCGGCGAGGCCGATCGAGCCGCCGATCAGTCCGACGCCGACGAGCGCTACCCGCATCGGGAGACGTCGCCCCTCAAGCCGCGGCGCTCAGGACCTTCCCGGCGACGGCCGCCGCACGCTCGACGTGCTCGACGTAGTCGGCGAACTGGTCGGCGTAGAGCTGCTGCGGGCCGTCGCAGATCGCCTGCTCGGGGTTCGGGTGGACCTCGACGATGATCCCGTCGGCGCCGGCCGCCGCGGCGGCGAGCGAGAGCGGGAGCACCATGTCGCGCCGGCCCGGGGCGTGGCTGGGATCGACGATCACCGGGAGGTGGGAGAGCTCCTTGAGCATCGGGACCGCGGTGATGTCGAGCGTGAAGCGGTAGGCGGTCTCGAACGTGCGGATGCCGCGCTCGCACAGCATCACGTTCGGGTTGCCCTCCTTGAGCACGTACTCCGCCGCCATCAGGAGCTCCTCGAGCGTGCTCGACAGGCCGCGCTTGAGCAGCACGGGAAGGCCGACGCGGCCGAGCTCGGCGAGCAGCGGGTAGTTCTGCATGTTGCGGGCGCCGATCTGGATCACGTCGGCGACCTCGACGATCGCCTCGACGTCGCGCGCGTCCATCAGCTCGGTGACGATCGGCAGGCCGGTCTGCTCCTTGGCCTCGGCGAGCAGCCGCAGGCCCTCCTGCCCGAGCCCCTGGAAGCTGTACGGCGAGGAGCGCGGCTTGTACGCGCCGCCGCGCAGCATCGACGCCCCGGCGTTCGCGACCGCGTGCGCCGCGGTGAGCACCTGATCGCGAGACTCCACCGTGCACGGCCCCGCGATCAGGGAGAAGTTGTCGCCGCCCACGCGTCGCCCGTCTACCTCGATCACGGTGCGCTTGCCATGAGAAAACTGGCTCGAGGAGAGCTTGTAGGGCTTGAGGATCGGCACGACCTCGCTGACGCCGGTGTGCCCCTCGAGGCCGAGCCGCTGGACGTGCTCGCGGTCGCCGACCGCGCCGATCACGGTCACTTCCTCGCCGCGCGACAGGTGCGCGCGTGCCCCGCAGCTCTCGATTCTCTCTACGACCGCCTGGATGTCTTCCTCGGTGGCCGACGGCTTCATCACGATCATCATCTGGTTCTCAACTCCAATAGAAAAGGTTCGCAAGTCCGGCTTGAGCGTGGCGCTCGACCCTGAGGTCTCTCTGATCGACGGCGCGCATGCGCCGGCCGAGCGCCTAGATAAATCGCCAGGTGCGGTAGGAGTAGATACGGCCGCCGGGCCGGAGAGAGGTGTCTGAGGCGTTATGGGCGGCCATGATCGCGCGGGGAACGTTACAACAGCGCGGCCAAGGCTTCCAGGAAGCGCTCGTTCTCGGCCTGCGTGCCCACCGTCACGCGCAGCGACCCCTCGCGCCCGAGCGCACCGCCGGCGCGCACGAGGATGCCGCGCTCGGCCAGCCCGCGCAGCACATCCGGCTCCGAGCGATCCTCGCCGAGATCGAGCCAGACGAAGTTCGCCTGCGACTCCGCGACGCCGAGGCCCAGCGACCGCAGCGAGCCCTCGAGCGCGATCCGCTCGGCGAGGTTGCGCTCCACGCGCCGGGTCACCTCGTCGGCGTGGTTGAGCGCCTCCAGCGCCGCGGCCTGCGCGGCCGCGTTGCAGAAGAACGGCTGGCGCACCTGGTCGACCGCGGTGCGGAACGACTCCGAGCCGCACAGCGCGTAGCCGACCCGCAGCCCGCACAGCCCGTAGACCTTGCTGAACGTCCGCAGCAGGACGAGGTTCGGGTGCTTGTCCAGAAGGTCGACCGAGTCCGCCGGATCCTGGAGCACGTTGAACTCCACGTAGGCCTCGTCGAGGATCACCGCGACGTGGCGCGGGACGCTGGCCACGAACTCGGCGATCGCGTCGAGCGGCAGCGCGGTCGACGTCGGGTTGTTCGGATTGCAGACGAGCACGAGCCGCGTCGCCGCCGTGACCTCCTCGCGCATGCGGGCGAGGTCGTGACGGTGGTCCGCGGTCACCGCGACTTCGATCGCCCGCGCGCCCGACGCCGCCGCCAGGTGCGGGTAGACCGAGAACGATGGCCACGCGTAGACGAGCTCGGCGCCCGGCTCCAGCAGCGCGTCGCCGGCGGCCAGCAGGATGTCGCAGGAGCCGTTGCCGATCGCGATCCGGTTCGCCGGGACGCCGTGCACCTCGGCCAGCCGCCTGCGCAGCGCGGCGTTGGTCGGGTCCGGGTAGCGGTTGAGCCCGGACAGCGCCTTGGTGATCGCCTCGACGACCGCCGGGATCGGCGGGTACGGCGACTCGTTGGAGGCCAGCAGCGAGACCGGCCCTTCCAGCGCATAGCCGTCGGCGGCGGGATAGACGGGGATGCGGCGGACCTTCTCAGCGAACTCGATCGGCACGCAGCGAAGCTTAAAGGGGGTCCGAACCTCTTTAGATTTCGAAGCGGCGGGCGAAGCCGTCGAGCATCCAGTCGAGCCCGGCGTCGAAGCTGTTCTGCGACGGCTCGCCGTCCAGCGTGAGGAACTGGGTGAGCATCGGGAACTCGCCGCTTTCGAGCAGGTAGCGGATGTACGGCTCCTCCGCCTCCTCGCGGAAGCGCTTCGCGATCCCCTCGGCCCGGGCCTCGCGCCCGCCGGCCGCCAGCTCGCGCAGCGTGAAGCCGATCGTATAGTCGCCGACCGCGAAGACGATCCCGGCGCCGTGCTCGCCCAGCGAGCGGATCGACTGGGCCGACTGCTCGATGTGGCGCAGCAGGTTCGGGCTCACGCGCGGGCGCTGCTGCAGCGTCGGAAGCAGCCACGGATGCCGGAGGAATGCGGCGCGGCTGCGGTGCGCGATCGCGCGCAGCGCCTCCCGCCAGTCGTCCGGGACCTTGTCGAGGAGCATCTCCGCCGCGACCGTGTCCCCCATCAGGTCCAGCAGCTCCTCCCGGCTCTGGAAGTAGTGGTAGATCGACATCGCGCCCGAGCGCAGCTCGCGCGCCAGCCGCCGCATCGAGACCGCATCCAGCCCTTCCTGGTCGGCGATCTCCAGCGCCACGTCGACGATCTGCTTGCGCGAGAGCGCCGGCCGCTGCCCGCGCCCGCGCGGCTCCGGCCGGGCCCAGATCGGCGGCACTGGCTCGCTCGGCATTCCGGACAACGTACCGCTGACGTACGCCGTACGACGATCGGCCTATTGAGCTCCCTGCAGGTCGAGACGCAGCTTGCGCGCGTCGTGCAGGTAGACGTGCTCGGGCGGCTGCCCGTTGGGCTTGTACGCGTGGATCAGGACGCGGATGACCTTGGGCAGCGCGCCCGGGACCGGAATCTCGCGCGCGCACAGCAGCGGCACGCTGGACAGCCCCATCTTGCGCGCCGCCACGGCGGGGAACTCGGCGTCGAGGTCGGGCGTGAGCGTGAAGATGCAGCTCACGAGGTCCTCGGCGGCAAGCGCGTTGCGCGCCAGGATCTCGTGCATCAGCTCGTCGGTGGCGGTCAGGATCGCCTCGGCGTCGTTCTCGTCGACGCTGGTGGCGCCGCGCAGCGCGATCAACCTCATCGCAGGGAACGTAGCCGCTCCAGCTCGGCGGTTGTGAGACGGCGGTGATCGCCGGGCTCCAGGGCGCCCAGCCGCAGCGGCCCGAAGGCGACGCGCTCGAGCGCCTTCACGGGGTGCCCGACGGCCTCGCACATGCGCCGGACCTGGCGCTTGCGGCCCTCGTGGATGGTCAGCTCGATGTGGTCGTTGCCGAGCCGCCGGACGCGCGCGGGCGCCGTGCGACCGTCCTCGAGCTCGAGGCCTTCGCGCAGGCCCTTCAGCGCGGGCTCCTTCACGGGCGCGTTGCGGACCCGGGCCCGGTACGTGCGCGGCACCTCGAAGCTCGGATGCGTGAGCCGGTGCGCGAGGTCGCCGTCGTTGGTGAGCAGGATCAGGCCGGTCGTGTCGGCGTCGAGGCGTCCGACGGGATACAGGCGCTCATGGCTCGGGACGAGCTCGACGACCGTGCGCCGGCCCTGAGGGTCGCTCGCGGTGGAAACCACGCCCTTCGGCTTGTTGAGCGCGTAGGCGAGCCGCTCGTGGCCCTCGGTGTGCACCGGCCGCCCGTCGACGAGCACCGAGTGCGTGTCGTCGACGTCGCGCGCGGGATCGGTGACCACCGCCCCGTCGACCTTCACGCGGCCGGCGGCGACGATCGTCTCGGCGGCGCGCCGGGAGGCGACGCCGGCGTGGGCAAGGTACTTGGCAAGGCGCATGCGGCTGCCACCATAGATTCCGTGGACCTCGCGCTGCTCGAAGACACGCTCGCCGGCGAGCCCGCCTTCCGCGCGCGGCAGGTCTGGCGCTGGGCGGCGGCGGGCGCGCGCTCCTACGAGGAGATGACCGATCTCCCGGCGGCGCTGCGTGCGCGGCTCGACGACGAGGTCCCGTTCTCGACGCTCGAGCTGGTGCGCGAGGCGCACGCGTCCGACGGCACGATCAAAGCGCTCTTCCACACCCAGGACGCCCGCGCGGTCGAGGCCGTGCTGATGCGCTACCGCGACGGCCGCCGCTCGATCTGCGTGAGCTCCCAGTCGGGCTGCCCGCTCACGTGCACGTTCTGCGCGACCGGGCAGATGAAGTTCGGCCGCAACCTCACGGCCGCCGAGATCCTCGACCAGGTCCTGCACTTCCGCCGCATCGAGCCGGTCGACCACCTGGTGTTCATGGGCATGGGCGAGCCGCTGATGAACCTCGACCACGTCCTGTCGGCGGCGCGCCGACTGCCCGACGTCGGCATCACCCACCGCCGCACGGGCATCTCCACCGTGGGCTGGGTCCCGGGCATCAGGACGCTGACCGAGACCGATCTGCCGATCCGGCTCGCCTTGAGCCTGCACGCGCCGGAGGACGCGCTGCGCTCGCAGATCATGCCGGTCAACGAGCGCTACCCGCTCGCCGAGGTCCTCGCCGCGTGCGAGGAGCACTACGAGCGCAAGCGCCGCCAGGTCTTCATCGAGTACGTGATGCTCGCGGGCGTCAATGACGGCTACGCGCAGGCGGTCCAGCTCGCGCAGCTGCTGGACCCCCGCATCTACAAGGTCAACCTGATCCCCTACAACCCGACCGACTCGACCTACGAGGGCTCCTCGCGCAACGCGATCGACGCCTTCAGGGCCGCGCTCGAGGAACATGGCCTGCGGGCGACGGTGCGGTTGACGCGGGGGCGCGACATCGATGCGGCGTGCGGGCAGCTCGCGGCGAAGACGCCCGCTTGACAGCGCCTCTCGAGGGGACTCGCGGGGTCGCGCTGCCGGCCGCTGAACGGCAACTGCGCAGGTAAGGGGAGCGGGGAGAAAGTTGCGGTGACTGTAAATCGATCATCGCCTCGGGCTCCGCGCGCAGGGGTGACGCACGTAAGTTCGACTCACGGTTGAGCAAACGTGCAGCACCCCTCGTCCCGATGACGCGATTCGCATGATCGATCGTGCGCGAATCTCGGCGCGCGGATGATCGATCACGATCGAACCCCGCCGCCCTCACCTGCGCAGTTGCCGTTCAGCCAAACCGAGCCCACGACGCGGCGTGTCCGCTCAAGGGGCGCCCGCGGCGAACCCGGCACGGCGGGCGCCCGCGACCTACCCCGCGGCCGGCTTGATCACCGCGCTGCTCGCGAGCCGGTTGCCATCGGCATCCAGCGCCCGCACCGCCACGAACCCCTGCGCCGGAACCGTGATCGCCGTCTCGAAGCCCGTGCTCGCCGCCGAGCCGACGACCGCCAGCCCCGACGAGGACGCGCCGCCGAGCACCTCCCAGCGCGCGACGCCGGTGGCGCCGTTCCAGCTCGCCTTCACCGTCGTCCGGCCGTTCGCCGTCGTCGCCGCGAGCCGCGGCGGGTCGGCCGGATGCCCGGACCACGGGGAGCGGTACGCGCGATAGGTGTCGTTCCCGCGCGCCAGGCGCCCGTCGAACACCATCGCCCCGGAAGGCGTGAACTCGCTGAAGTAGCCGCGCGATCCCCAGCCGACGAACTGGTCGCCGTTGGGCAGCAGCTGGACGTTGCCCTGCGTCGCGGCGGAGAGCCCGAGCGGGTGCGCGAACGCGGTCTTGATCGTCGCCGTGCGCCCCTTCTCGTCGAGCGTCAGGGTGAGCGCGCGGGACCTCTTGCGCACCGGCTTGGCGCCGGCGTCGTTGTCGAAGATCGTCAGCGTCCCGTCGTCACGCGGGATCACGTCGTGCTGCCACGCGAACGCGACGCCCGGGCCCTCCTTGAAATTCGAGCGCTTGCCGCCGAGCCGCCAGTAGATCTTCCCGGTCGCGCGCCCGATCTTGTAGATCGTCCACGTGTGACGGCCGGAGACGATGAAGTTGCCGTCGGCGTCCTCGGCGGCCGAGTTGAGGTGCAGGAAGTCCCACTCGAAGCCGCGCTGCTCCGGCGCCGGGATGTAGGACTCCGACAGCCCGACGTCGCCGACCGCATGCCACTCGAACAGCACCAGGCCGGTCTTGATGTCGATCTCCTGAACGACCCCGTCGACGATCCGCCCGGAGCTCGTCCCGCCCCAGTTGCGCAGGTCCTTCCTGAAGCGCTGGTAGACCGTGATCAGCGCCGTGCCGCGCGGCGTGAGCGTGAACTCGTGCAGGTCGAACGCATAGCCGTTGCCGGCGCGGACGGCGGCGATCCGGCGGTAGCTGGAGTCGTAGATGACTCCGGTGCCGGCGCCGTCGCCGGTGAACAGGCGGCCCTCCCACCACGTCAGCGCCGGCCGGCCCTGATACTCCTGCACGCGGAAGTCGGTGGCCAGGTTGCCGTCGCCGGAGGGATGGAACCAGACCAGCCGGCCGCTGTCGTCGATGATCATCGGCCCGTCCTGGCCACGGCCGGCCTTGGGCGCGACGAACACCAGGCCGCCGCTGCGACCCGGCTTGGCGGCGTGGATCAGGACGGCGGGCGGTGTCAGCCCGGGCTGGGACGCGTAGGACTGGATGGCGCCGCGGCCGACGCGCGGCGACTCGCCGACGCGCGGGCCGAGCGTCGTGGGATGCCCGATCGTGAAGCCGTAGTCGCCGTTCTTGACGGCGACGATGTCCAGCCCCGTGCGCACGGTCACGCGCTCGCCCGGGGTGAAGCGCCGGTTGGGGACGAAGCTCGCGCCGTTGCCGTCGGAGTGCGCCTTCAGCGTGCCCCGGTGGCGACCGCTGCGCGAGCCGGTGACGACGATCGGGCCGAGCTGCGCCTCTCCAGCGCCGCGGAAGCTGATCTGGGTGGCGGGCATCGCCAGCGGCGTGCCGGGGGCCGGGTAGACCGAGATGGTGGCCGCGGCCGCCGGGCGGGCTCCGGCGAGGGCGAGCAGGGCAATCCCTGCAGCGATCAGAATGCGCACGACCGTCCAACTCCTCAGCAAGACTTAAGTTTCGGCCGCATGGGCCGCCGCCGACGCTACGCTTCGCGTTGAAGGGGAGTATCCCTTGAGTGGCGCTGCCGTCAGGACGGTTCGAACGGACCCGGTAGCGTCCGCCGCAAGCGGCGGGAGACACCTTCGAACGTCAACCCGCTCGTTCGGAGGTCAACCATGCACGTGTCGTATCTGGCCTGGCTCGCGTTGATCGGCGCGGTCGGCCTGCTGCTCGTGGTCGATCTGTTCTTCGCCCACCGCCACGCCGACCGGATCTCCATGCGCGAGGCGGCCGGCTGGAGCGTGCTGTGGATGACGGTCGGCATCGCGTTCGGGCTCGTCGTGCTCGCCACGCTCGGCGGCGCCGCGGCCGGCGACTACTGGGCGGGCTTCCTGCTCGAGAAGGCGCTCTCGCTCGACAACGTGTTCGTGATCGCGGTGCTGCTGACGTCCTTCGCGGTACCGCAAGCGCTCAAGGCCGATGTGCTGACGTTCGGCATCGTCGGCGCGCTGATCCTGCGCGCCGTGTTCATCGTCGCCGGCGTCACGCTGCTGGAGCTCTTCCACCCCGCGCTGTACGCGATGGGCGCGCTGCTGGTCGTCACCGGCGTGCGGATCGCGATGTCCGACGACGAGGGCGAGGGGTTCGCCAACGGGCGGCTGATGACGTGGCTGCGCCGGGTGCTCCCGATCGGTCACGAGTTCAAGGGCGACCGGCTGCTGGCCCGCGAGAACGGCCGGCGCGTCGTGACCCCGCTGTTCGCGGCGCTGCTGGCGGTCGCGACGGCGGACGTCGTGTTCGCGATCGACTCGATCCCCGCCGTGCTCGCGATCACCACGGAGACGTTCATCGTGTTCGCCGCCAACGCGTTTGCGCTGCTCGGGCTGCGCGCGCTCTACTTTCTGCTCGACGGCGCCGCGCAGCGCTTCGAGTACCTGCACTTCGGGCTCGGCGCGCTGCTCGTGTTCGTCGGCGCCAAGATGCTGATCGAGGACTGGATCCACATCCCCGTCGGCGTGTCGCTGGGCGTGATCGTCGCGACGCTCGGCGCGTCGATCGCCGCGTCGCTGGTGCTGACCCGCGAGCGCGCCGCCGCCTCGCGCTAGCGCGCGGCCGCCGCCTCGCCGCGGGCCTCGCCGGCCCGCAGCAGTCGGTCGCGCAGCGCGCCGGCCTCCTCCGGGCTCGGATCCCACTGCGCGAGGTCGGGCAGCTGCTCCGGCGACTCGAGCCCGAACAGCTTCAGGAACAGCGGCGTGGTGCGATACAGGACGGCGCCGAACTGGCTGCGGCCGGCCTCTTCGATCAACCCGCGCTCGGTCAGCGCCGAGGTCGCCGACTCGCTCGCCACGCCGCGGATGCGGGCGACCTCGGGACGGCTGACCGGCTGCAGGTAGGCGACGATCGCCAGCGTCTCGGCCTGCGCGGGCGTGAGCGCGGGAGTGCGCGGGCGGGCGAGCAGGCGGCGCGCCGCGTCCTCGGCGTCCGGGTGCGAGGCCAGCGCGACGCCGCCGGCGACCGTGCGCAGGACGACGCCGCGGCCCTCGAGATCGGCCTCCAGCTCGCGCAGCGCCTGCTCGACCGCCTGCTCGCCGGCCTGCAGCGCGTCGGCCAGCTCCTCGACGGTGACGGGCTCCGGGGCGAGGAACAGCAGCGCCTCGACGTCAGTGGAAAGGCTCATGCCGCGACGGCCCCGTCTCGACCCGGAACGTGGCGGGAGTCCGAGCCCTCCGGGCGAGAACTCCCATCGTCGCGAGCCGCAAGGCGAGCGACGACGATCTCGCCGAACGGCTCTTCCTGCTCCCACTCCGCCTCGCCGTGCTTGTAGAGCTCCAGCAGCGCGAACAGCGTCACGCAGACGGTGGCGCGGTCGGCGTCCTTGACCGCCTCCTCGAAGTTGAAGCTGCCGCGGCGCAGGAGATTGCGCAGGTGCGCCAGCCGCTCGGCGACGGTCACCCGCGGCTGTGCCATGTGCGCGAGGTCGATCGGCGGCGGCGTCCGCAGCAGCCCGCCGAGCGCGGCGCCGAGCACCGCGGGCTCATAGGCCGCGGTGGCGGCGGCGACCGGCACGCGGCGCAGCGGCTCCGGCAGCGGCGCGCTGCGGTGCAGATAGCCCTGGTTGTGCTCGTGACGCGCGGCCAGGTGCTCGCCGGCGGCGCGGAAGCGCAGGTACTGGAGCATCCGCTCCACCAGCTCCTCGGCCGCCTCGGCGGGCTCGAGCTCGTCGAGCTCCTCGGCCTCCTCCCCGGGGAGCATCAGCCGCGACTTGAGCTCCAGCACGGCGGCGATCAGCACGAGGAACTCGGTCGCCGCCTCGAGATCGAGCAGGTCGGTCGTCTCCAGGTGGTCCAGGTAGGAGACGACGACCTCCGCCAGGTCGACCTCCAGCAGGTCGAGCTCTTCGCGCAGGACGAGGCTCAGCAGCAGGTCGAACGGACCCGCGAAGACGTCCAGGTCCAGCTCGAGATCGGCGATCCGGGTCACGGCCACGCCCCGGGAGGCTAAGCGGCGCCCCCGACGGATCGGCGTAATGGCCCGACGCCCATGACCTCCCTGACGTCCTGCACGACCGGCGCGGCCAGCGCCTGCGCCTTCTGTGCGCCGGCCTCGAGGATGTCCTCGATCGCATCGGGGTCGCTGCGCAGCTCCGCGTAGCGCTCGCGCGTCGGGCGCAGCCACTCCGCGACCTCCTCGCCGACGGTCTGCTTGAAGTCGCCGTAGCGCTGGGAGCCGGGGTACGCGGCCTCGATCGCCTCCGGCGTCGTCCGGCGGACGATCGCGAGGATCTCGATCAGGTTGCTGATGCCGGGCTTGTCGTCGGCGCAGCGGATCTCGTCGCCGGAGTCGGTCTGCGCGCTCTTGAACTTCTTGACGATGCTCGCGGGCTCCTCGTCGACGTAGACGGTGCCCTTCGGCGTGCCGCCGGTCGTCGACATCTTGCGCTCGGGCCCCTGCAGGTCGCGCACGCGCGCGCCGACCTTCGGGATGTTGCCCTCGGGGACCACCAGCGTCTCGCCGAAGCGCTTGTTGAACGCGTCCGCGACGTCGCGCATCAGCTCGATGTGCTCGCGCTGGTCCTCCCCCACCGGCACCTCATGCGCGCGGTAGGCGAGCACGTCGGCGGCCATCAGGACGGGATAGAACAGCAGCCCGGCGGACACCAGCTCGCGTTGCGCGACCGACTTGTCGCGGAACTGGTGCATGCGGTTGAGCGCGCCCAAGGGCGTGACGCTCGACAGCAGCCAGGTCAGCTCGGTGTGCTCGGGCACGTCGCCCTGGCGGAACAGGACGCAGCGCTCGGGATCGAGGCCGGCGGCGACGAGCAGCGCGGCCGTGTCCTGCGAGCGCTCCCGCAGGTCGACGGGGTCGTAGTTGACGGTCGTCGCGTGCAGGTCGACGATGCAATAGATGGCCGGGTCGCCGCGATCCTGGCCTTCGACGTACTGGAGGATCGCGCCGATGTAGTTGCCGAGATGCTTGCGCCCGGTGGGCTGGATGCCGGAGAAGATGCGCATGGAGTGCTCCGCAGGGTATCCCGGCGACGGTGTCGCGGCCCTGCGGCGAGGGTTCGATTCCCCGCGTGGCGGAGAACCGACCCGGAGGGTGCGGCCGACCGTCCCTTAAGGTCGGGGGCCTATACCAATGCGGGAGGACGCGCGACCTGGGACCTTGCGGGACATGGCCGATTCCCCGCTCCCCATGCTCGCGCTGGTCGCCGTGTCCACGCTCGTCATCTGCCTGCTTCCGCGCAGGCCGCGCTCCTACTAGTCCGCTCGCTTCAGGCGCAGCGTCGTCGCGACGACCTCGGGCGAGACCATCGCCTCGGTCGAGTCCGGCGAGCCGGCGCCGTACTTCGCGCGGAACGCGTCCGAGATGCGCTCGTTGAGCGCGTCGTCGTGCTCGGGCTCGACGCGCACGTCCACGCCTTCCACCGTCATCCGTCGCTCGCGCAGCGCCCGCCGGTACCACGCGCCGCTCTCGCCGCGGTAGGAGCGCACGTAGGCCTCGTCGTCCACCACGACGGCCCAGATCGGGATCCGCTTCGCGGGTCCTGCCACGTGCACCTCGCGCGTGCGGCCGAACAGCTGGATCGCGTCCGGTCGTAGCGAGGCCACGACCGGAACGCTACCCCACGATCAGAGCGGCTGGCGGATGACCGGGCGCTTCGCGGCGCCCGCCTCGTCGAGCCGGCGGACCGGCGTCTGGTACGGCGCGTTGCGCGCGATCTCCGGATCCTCGGCGCCTTCGCGCAGGATCTCGGCGACGGCGTCCGCGAACGCGTCGAGTGTCTCCTTGGTCTCGGTCTCGGTCGGCTCGACCAACAGCGCCTCGTCGACGATCAGCGGGAAGTAGACCGTCGGCGGGTGGAACGAGTGGTCGAGCAGGCGCTTGGCGAGATCGAGCGTGCGGAGGCCGAGCTGCTTCTTCATCGGCGAGCCGGAGAGGACGAACTCGTGCATGCACAGGCGGTCGTACGCCGGTGCGAGGTATTCCGCCGACCCGTTCTGCTTCAGCCGCGCCAGGAGGTAGTTGGCGTTCAGGACCGCGGTCTCGGACGCCTCCTGCAGGCCGTCGGCGCCGAGCGACAGGATGTAGGCGTAGGAGCGCACGAAGACGCCGTAGTTGCCCTGGAAGCCGCGCAGGCGGCCGATCGACTTCGGCCGGTCGTGGTCGAGGTCGAACGTGCCGTCGGAGCGCTTGACCACCTGCGGGCGCGGAATGTAGGGCTCGATGCGGTCGCTCACCGCGATCGGCCCGGCGCCCGGGCCGCCGCCGCCATGCGGCTGCGTGAACGTCTTGTGCAGGTTGAAGTGCACGATGTCGAAGCCCATGTCGCCCGGGCGCGTGCGGCCCATGACGGCGTTGAGGTTCGCGCCGTCGTAGTACAGCGTCGCGCCGACGCCGTGGACGATCCTGGCGATCTCCTCGATGTCCTCCTCGAAGAGCCCCAGCGTGCTCGGGTTGGTGAGCATCAGGCAGGCGACGTCGGAGTCCGCCTTGGCCCGGAGGTCGTCGAGGTCCACGCCGCCGCGGTCGTTGGTGCCGACCTTGACGACCTCGTAGCCGCCCATCGTCACCGTCGCCGGGTTCGTCCCGTGCGCGGTGTCGGGCGTGAGGATCTTCGTGCGCTGCTCGCCGCGGTCCTCGTGGTAGGCGCGCGTCAGCAGCACGCCGGCGAGCTCGCCGTGCGAGCCGGCCGAGGGCTGCAGTGAGACGTGCGGCAGGCCCGCGATCTCCGACAGCGCCCGCTGCAGCTCCCACATCAGCTGCAGCGCGCCCTGGGCGCGCTCGGGCGCCTGCAGCGGGTGCAGCCGGGCGTTGCCGGGCAGCGCGGCCACGCGCTCGTGCAGCTTCGGGTTGTGCTTCATCGTGCACGAGCCGAGCGGGTAGAAGCCGTGGTCGAGGTCGAAGTTGCGCTTCGAGAGGCGGTTGTAGTGGCGGACGATCTCCGGCTCGGCGATCTCCGGCAGCTTCGGCGGCTCGGCGCGCGCGAACTTGGACGGCAGCGCATGCGCCGGCACGTCGAGCTCCGGCGCCACGAACGCGCGGCGGCCGGGCTTGGACTTCTCGTAGATCGTCGTCGCGTGGTCGCGCTGCATCTCGGTCTCGAGCAGCGCGCTCACGCGATCACCGCCTCACGCTCCGCAGCCACCGCGGCGCCCAGCACGTCCGCCAGCCGGTCGATGTCGGCCTTGGACCGCTGCTCGGTGATCGCCACCAGCAGCCCGTTGTCCGGCGCGAGGTCCTCCGGCGCTCCCAGGGATTCCCTGACGGCACGCAACGGGTAGCCAGGGTTAACGCCCACGGCCCAGCAGCGCTCGAGCACGCCGCGCACCGGCGCGTCCAGCGTGACCGCGAACTCGCGCACGACCGGCTGGTCGTGCAATGCCGACACGCCGTCCAGCGCCGTCAGCGTCTCGCGTGCGTAGTGCGTGCGCGCAACCAGCAGCTCGCCCAGCTCGCGGATGCCCTCGCGACCGAGCCAGCTCAGGTAGACCATGCCGGCGAGCGCGTTCAGCGCCTGCGCCGTGCAGATGTTGTGCGTCGCCTTCTCGCGCCGGATGTGCTGCTCGCGCGTCTGCAGCGTGAGCACGAACCCGCGGCGGCCGTCGACGTCGGTGGTCTCGCCCGCGATCCTCCCCGGCATGCGCCGGATGTACGCCTGCTGCGCGGCGAAGAAGCCGAACGACGGGCCGCCGTAATCGAGCCGGTTGCCGAGCGTCTGCCCCTCGCCGACCGCGATGTCGACGTCGAAGTCGCCCGGCGGCCGCAGCACGCCGAGCGTGAGTGGGTCGCACTGGACTACAAGCAGCGCGCCCGTGGCCCGCGCGATCGGCGACAGCGTCTCGAGATCCTCGATCGCGCCGAGGAAGTTCGGCTGCGCGAGGAACACGGCGGCGACGTCGTCGCCCACGCTCTCCAGCGACGTGAGCCCGTCGACGAGCGGGATCTCCTCGACCGTCGTCCCCCAGCCGGCAGAGGTTGTCTCGAGCGTCTCGCGCGAGTGCGGATGCAGGCCGCCGGAGACGAGGAAGCGCGTCTTGCCGGTGTGCGCGTGAGCCAGCCAGCCGGCGGCGGCGACCGCGCTCGGGCCTTCGTAGACCGACGCGTTGGAGACCGGCAGGCCGGTCAGCTCGGAGATCGCGGTCTGGTACTCGAACATCACCTGCAGCCCGCCTTGGGAGATCTCGGGCTGGTACGGCGTATAGGGCGTCAGGAACTCCGAGCGCGTGATGATCGAGTCGATCAGCGCGGGCGCGTAGTGGTCGTACATGCCGGCACCGAGGAACGAGATCTCGTCCTCGGCCGACACGTTGCGCGCGGCGAGGTCGCGCAGGTAGGCGTAGACCTCCTGCTCGGGCTTGCCGGCGGGGAGGTCGAGCGCGCGGCCCAGGCGCACCCCCTCGGGGATCTCGGCGAACAGGTCATCGATCGACTCGACGCCGATGGCGCCGAGCATCTCCGACCGGTCCGCATCGGTGGCGGACGTGTAACGGCTCACATGAGTGAGCTTAGAGCCCCTCGCGCACCCGCCGGCTGACCGGATCCCGCCCACCCGGTGCAGCCGTGGATGCCTGGCGACGCCGGCGAACACGAAGGCGTGCGCCAGCACGTCGAGTCTCGACGGTGGCGTCAGGCGCCGCGGATGCGCCGCACCGGACGTGCCGCCGGGTGTGAGGTGTCTCAGGACAGGCTGCTCTGGTAGCTCTCTGAGTCCAGCAGGGAATCCAGCTCGGACGCGTCAGAGAGCCGGACCTTCACCAGCCAGCCCTCGCCGTACGGGTCCTCGTTGATCTGCTCCGGCGAGTCCTTGAGGGCCTCGTTGACCTCGACGATCTCGCCCGACACCGGCGCGATCACGTCCGAGACCGCCTTGACCGACTCGACCTCGGCGTACGGCGAGTCCTTGGTCAGGCTTGCGCCGACCGACGGCGGATCGAAGAACACGACCTCGCCCAGCTGGTCCTGCGCGTACCAGGTGATGCCGAGCGTGGCGGTGTCACCGTCCACGCGCGCCCAGTCGTGCTCGGGGTGGTACTTGAGGTCGTCGGGGTAGCTCGCCTCGGCCACGGTTCAGGTCTCCTTGGTGTACAGCGGCTTGGAGCGCACCTCGGCGGGGCGCGCCTTGCCGCGGACGTCGATCTCGATCGCGGTGCCCGGCTCGGCCTTCTCGGGCGGAAGGTACGCCATGCCGATGCCGATGTTCAGGCTCGGCGACAGCGTCCCCGAGGTCACCTCGCCTCCGCCTTCGACGGAATTGCCCTGGCGTGGGATGCCGGGGCCGGTGAGGACGAACGGGGCAAGCTTCTCGGCCGGCCCCTGCTCGCGCGTGGCGCGGACCGCCTCGGAGCCGATGAAGCCGGTGTCCTCCTTGCAGCACCACCCGAGCCCGGCCTCGATCGGCCCGCGCGACTCCATCAGGTCGTTGCCGTAGAGGTGGAAGCAGACCTCGAGGCGCAGCGTGTCGCGGGCGCCCAGCCCTGTCGGAACCGCACCCGCCTCGATCACCGCGTCCCACACCTTGACCGCATGCTCGCCGCGAAGGAGCAGCTCGACGCCGTCCTCACCCGTATAGCCGGTGCCGCATACGAGCACGTTCGGCGCGCCCGCGACGCCCATCGTCGCGGTGCGGAAGCGCTTCGGGAGGTCCTGGTCGGCCAGCCCGGCCACGATCCCACGCGCCTTCGGCCCCTGGACGGCAAGCATCGCGAGCTCGGTCACGCGGTCGTGCAGCGTGACGTCGAAGCCCTCGGCCTGCTTGCGGAACCAGGCGAGGTCCTTCTCGTGATTGTCGGCGTTGGTCACCGTGAGGAAGCGGTCCCCGGGGAGCCGGTAGGAGAAAAGGTCGTCGAGCACGCCGCCGTCCTGGTTGCACAGCACCGAGTACTGCGCACCACCCTCGGCAAGCTTGGACACATCGTTGGAGAGGATGCGCTGCAGGAACACCTCGGCGTCGGGCCCGGTCGTCTCGATCTCACCCATGTGCGAGACGTCGAAGACGCCGGCCGACGAGCGCACGGCGAGGTGCTCCTCGCGAATCCCGGCGTACTGGACCGGCATGTCCCAGCCCGCGAACGGCACCAGCTTCGCGCCCGCGGCGACATGACGATCGTGCAGCGGGGTGCGCTTGAGCGTGTCGGCGGGGCCCATCGGTTCGAGACCCTAGCGCGACGCGCTAATCCAGCACGATCTCGGGTATCTGGCTGGCGAATGAAGCGCACGCTCGTCCTCGCCACCGCTCTAATCGCACTCGCCCCGGCCGCCGCGCGCGCCGGGACCTACGACGTGGTCGCGTGTGGGGCGACGGGCGTCAACAACGCGTGGACCGCGGGCACCGGGACGCTGACGGGTCCGCCGACGCCGGGCGTGTTCCAGTTCCGCACCTCGTGTGCGGGCGGGATGTTCGCGCAGGCCAATCCCAGTCGCACGCGGAGCGACTACGGGTGGTCCGGCACGCTCGATTTCAACGCGCCTGCGGGCACGTCGATCGTCGCCGTGCGAATGAGCCGCTACGCGGATGCAGTGAGCAGCTCCGACGATCCGAACACCCCTGAGCCCGAGAACGGCGACTGGACGTTGTTCGCCCAGGACGCCGACACGGGTGCCCCGATCGGGGGGACCTTCGGCAGCGAACAGTGCGCGTCCGATCAGCACGGCGGGCACTGCGTCATCGGAGCCCCCGGCGGCGTCGACTCGGGGGTCATCCGTCTCGCGGTTACGAGCAGAGTCAGGTGGGGCGTGATCTGCGCCGGCGCCGATCTCGCGTACTGCCTGTCAGGCAACGGCGGCTCGTTCGCCCGGCTCTTCATCTACGCCGCGACGGTGACGCTAGAGGACAACGGCAAGCCGTCGCTGTCGACGTCGGGCGACCTGCTCGCGCCGGGCTGGCGGCGTGGCTCCGACACGATCAAGTGGAGCGCGTCGGACGCATCCGGCATCCGCACCGTCCAGCTTGTGGTCGACGGCGTCGAACGTGCGCGTGCCAACGAATCGTGCGACCTCACGCGCCCCGTGCCGTGTCCGGCGTCGCCGAGCGGCGCGTTCGCGCTCGCGGGCCTGCCGGTCGGCGACGGGAACCACGACGTCGCGATCGTCGCGACGGACGCCGCGGGGAACAGCTCGACCCAGACCGCAAAGGTCGCGCTCGACGCCAACCCGCCCGCGGTCACGCTCAGCCGGGCGGCCGGGCACACGATCCGCGTCCGCCTGGCCGACGGTGCGTCCGGGGTGGCGGGCGGCGGCATCGAAGTGCGCGATTCGACCGGGGCGCCGTTCCGCCCGCTCCCCAGCACGCTCACGGGAAGCATGCTGACCGCAGAGCTGGACCGCGGCCGCGCGTCGCGGCTCGGCATCCGGGTCAGCGCGGCCGACAACGCGGGCAACGCGATCGCCGGCCAGCTCGTCGAGATGACGCTCTCGCACGTCCGCCGGGGCCGAGTCTCGCTGCGCTACAACCGCGGCGTCACGATCAGCGGCCGGCTGCGAACCCGAGACGGCGTGACCGTGACCGGCCAGCCGATCCAGGTCGAGCAGACGCTGCGCCAGACCGGCGCGGCGCCGCAGCTCCTGCAGACGCTCGCCACCGACGCGCGGGGGCGGTTCTCGTTCCGCGCCGCCGCGGGCCCGAGCCGGCGACTGCGCTTCTCGTTCCCCGGCGGCGGCGACGCGCTGCCGCGCACTCGAGCCGCATCGGTGTTCGTGCGGGCGACCAGCACGATCCACGCCTCGCCGCGCGTAGTGGCGCAGGGCGGCCGCGTGCGCTTCTTCGGCCGCCTCGGGCTGCGCGCCGCGCGCGCGCCGCAGGGTGGAAAGCTCGTCGACCTTCAGGCGTTCGACCGTGGCCGCTGGCGCACGTTCGCTACCGCCCGCGCACGCGGCTCGAAGGGCGCTTGGCGCTACACGTACCGCTTCGGCAAGTCGCCGGGCCGCTATCGCGTCCGCCTGCGCATCCGCCGCGAGGCCGTCTTCCCGTACGACCTCGGCTACTCGCCGTCGGTCAGCGTCCGGGTGCGCTGAACAGCAGCCGATCGAGGCCGCGGATGACGCCGGTGACCTCCGGGACACGACGGACCGCGAGCAGGGTTCCGGCGATGTAGGGCTCGGCCGACGCGCCCGCCTCGTGGCGGACCACGAGCCGCTCGTGCGGGGTGGCGAGGATGACGTCGGTGGAGAGCGAGTAGCCCGGGAGGCGGAGCGAGTGGATGCGGGTCCCGGCGACGGACGCGCCGCGGGCCTCGGGTGGGCCGATCAGGTCGGCGTCGTGGTCGGCGGGCGCGGCGGCGCCGAGGCGCTCGGCGAGCTCGCGCGAGGTGCCCGACGGGACGTCGGGCTTGCCGGACGAGCCGTAGTCGACAACCTCCCAGTGGGAGACATGCTCGGACGCGACGGTCGCGGCGTGCAGCAGGGTCGCCGCCAGCACCGAGAAGTTCCCCGCGGCGACGACGCCGCGCCGGGCCGCGCGGGCGGCCGCGTCGATCTCCGCGTAGTCGGCCTCCGTCAGCCCGCTCGAGCCGACGACGACGTGCGCGCCGGCGGCCAGCGCGGCATCCACGTTGCCGCGCACCGCGGCGGCGCTCGTGTAGTCGACGACGACGTCGGTCTCGACGGCGGACAGCGCCTCGGCGACGGACGCGTAGTCGCCGCCGCGGCGGGCGACGCCGGCGGCGAGCTCGAGGTCGGGCGCGGCCTCGACGGCGCGCGCGAGCGGGGCTCCGGTCCAGCCGGTCACCCCTGCGATGAGGACGCGCAGCATTGCGGCGGCCATGATGACGGTTGCACCCGCCGCGCCGGCGGCAGATGATGAGCGGCGTGGAGCTCGAGCACGCGGCAAAGGAACTCGACGCGGCCCAGGCGGCGCCCGACGTCGCGCCTGCCGCGCTCGTTCCGGCCGTCGCCCGCGTGCTGGCCCTCCAGCGGGGCGCCGGCAACGCCGCGGTCTCGCGCCTGCTCCAGCGCCAGCCGTCGGGCACCCTCGTCCCCGGCCAGGAGGAGTACGACACCGCGCGCAAGGACCGCGACGCATTCGTCGCCGCAGGCAAGAAAGGTCCGCAGACCTACAACCCGACCACCCGCAATCCGGACAACTACTACGGCGGCTTCGACGTCGAGTACGACCCCGGCGCCGAGGCGCTGAACATCAGCCTCAAGGGCGGCGTGCTGTTCCTTGCGGGAATCGTCCTCGACGGCTCCGGCAACGCCGTCGCGGTGGAGACCAGCGCGCAGACCGCGGCAGCCGTCGCCACGATCAACAAGCTCGACCCGGCCGATCGGGCGGCCGCCGTCAACCCGTGGCAATGGTCCAGCCAGGGCGGCCCGGACGCGGACGACGAGACGAAGTTCCTCACCGGCTTCCAGACCTCCGTGCACGACGCGTGGACGGGCCAGCACCCGCTCCACGCGACGAAGAAGTACTGGGAGGACCTTGGCGCCAACGTGACCGTCAACGTCACGGTCTCCAAGGTCGCCGACGCGGCGAGCAAGAGCGCCGACCAGCACATGCTGGTCAATGCGAACAAGGTGCCGGTCGGCTTCGTCGGCGGCGACGCCGACGTCCACCGCGCCACCGGCAAGACCGGCCCGACGGACAACATCATGACCGTGACGTCCGAGGACGTCGTGCCGCGCAAGGACGGCCTGCTCCAGAGCGAGGTCGACTTCCAGCCCGGCAAGGGGCTGCTCACGCCCGCGAGCGTCGGCACCGTGTGGCGGCTGGCGAAGGAGATGCCCAACCCCAAGCCCGGCACGACGATCGAGATCGCCGGCCTGACCGTCAAGGTCGAGGGTAAAGACGACCAGCAGCGAAAGGACCGCTTCGACGCGGTCCTGGACCACCTCAAGCAGGGCGGCGGCGTGGACGCGAGCCGCGTCACGTTCGTCGACGGCGGCATCGGCGACAAGGGCCACATCACCGTCGGCGACGGCAAGGCGCAGACGGTCGTCGCGCACGAGTCCGGGCACATGTTCGGGCTCGACGACGAGTACACCGGCAAGGGCGCGTACGCGCCGGGCAAGTCGACCGAGCACACCAAGCTCGCCGCGTCGCAGGGCATGGCGGGCGCGATGCACGCGAAGTCCGACAGCATCATGTCCGAGGGCTCCAAGGTGCGCCCGCAGCACTACTCGACGTTCCTGGACGCGCTGAAGTTCATCAGCGGCATGAACGAGTGGGACATCGGCCCCAAGCAGGCCGTCCAGCCGCCGAGCGGCGCGGGCGACTTCCCCACCCCGGCGCCGTCCGGAAACGGCGGGACCGCGGTTGCCTGAGGATCCCGAGCCGCTGCTGCTCGAGCGCCGGATCGAGACGCGCGACGACGCGTACGTGGACCGCGTCACCGGCGACGGACGCCTGTGGAAGCTGAGCACCGTGGACGCCCGCTTCGAGGACGGCCGCTGGACGTTCGGCAGCCAGGTGCCGGACTGGGAGCCGGCCGGATCGCTGAGCCCTGAGCAGCTCGACGCGCTGCGCCGGGCGATCGCGGCGTCCGGCTTCTTCGACACGCCGCCCGAGCTGCGACCCGAGCGCCGCGGCTCAACCGAGGTGTGGACCGCCGAGCTGGACGGCCGCCGCCACACGACGACGCTGCACGGGCGCGGCGACGACGGCGTGCCGGAGCTCGACGCGCTCTCGGCCGCGCTGGACGCCGCTACGCGGCGCTGATCTCGAGCCGCGAGTTCGCAAGGGCGTTGCAGAACGCCTCGACGACGATCGCGTCGAACTGGATGCCCGCGCAGGCGCGCAGCTCGGCGATCGCTTCCTGCGACGAGACCGGCGCGCGGTACGGCCGCCCGGAGGTCATCGCGTCGAACGCGTCGGCGATCGCGATGATGCGCGAGCCGAGCGGGATGTCGTCGCCGCCCAGGCGGTCCGGGTAGCCGGTGCCGTCCCAGCGCTCGTGCGAGGAGCGGACCAGCTTCGCCACCGCGCCCAGCGCGGGCGCCGCCGCGATGATGCGCTCGCCGGCGACCGGGTGGCGGCGGATGAACGTCCACTCCTCGTCGGTCAGCGGCCCGGGCTTGGTCAGGATGTCGTCGGGGATCGCCACCTTGCCGACGTCGTGCAGCTCGGCCGCGTGACGCACGGTCTCCAGGGCCTCGCGATCGAGCCCGAGCCACCGCGCCGTCGCCTCGGCCAGCGCGGCGACCGCGTTGCCGTGGCCGCCCAGCTCCGGGCTGCGCTCCGACAGCGCGCGCAGCAGCACGTCCTTGCTCTGGCGCGACGCCGAGGCGCGCCCCGAGTGCTTCTGGGCGTACATGCGCTGGTCGGCGATCTTGAGCGCCTCGGAGCCGTCGCGCGCCTCGCCGGGCAGTGAGATCGCGCCATAGGAGCAGCCGATGTAGAAGCCCTCGCCGTGCTCGGAGAGCGCCATCGCCGCGCCGTCGAGCAGCGTCGCGACGTCGCGCCCCAGCGGCTCGAACAGCGCGCAGAACTCGTCCCCGCCCATGCGGAACACGCGGCCACGCGCGCCGAAGTACGAGCTCAGGTTCGCGCCGAGCCGCGTCAGCAGGACGTCGCCGGCCGGATGGCCGTAAGTGTCGTTGTAGGTCTTGAAGCCGTCGAGGTCGAACAGGGCGAGCACGAGCGCCGTCTCGCCGTCGAGCTTCGCGAGCGCCCGCGTGAGCGCCCGGCGGTTGGCGAGCCCGGTCAGCGAGTCGGTCAGCGCCTCGTCGCGCGACGTGCGCAGCATCGCCACGTTCTGGCGGAACGTCAGCGTGAGCCGGATCATCACGGCGACAAGCGTCGCCGCGGCGAGCGTGACCGCGAGCGCGTTGAGCTTGCCGGCGCAGCCGTAGACGAGCAGCTCGAGGGCGACCGCGCCCGCGGCCAGCGGCGCCGCGATCAGCCGCAGGCTGTCGTCGCGGGCCGGCGTGCGCGGCGCGGGCTCCTGCCAGGCGGCGACCGCGATCGCGACCGCCGCGACCCACCAGCCGGCGTCGAACCAGCCGCCGGCCTCATACGTCCCGGCCGCCGTGCGCACGAGGTACATCGAGTCCGCGAACCAGAATGTCAGCACGCCGCCGGCCAGCAGCGCCCACGAGCGGTCCAGGCGCCAGCGCGAGCCGGCCAGCGCGCCGACCCCGACGGCCAGCAGCACGAGGTCGGTCAGCGGGTAGGCGAGCGCGGTGGCAACCGCCACCGGCGCGCCGGAGGCGTGCGCGAGCACGCTCTGGAAGACGATCGCGGCGCTCAGCGCGCCGACGGCCAGCGCGACCGTCACGCCGTCGACCAGCAGCGTCGGCGACGCGGCGGCACGGGAGCGCACGAGCGCGAGCATGCCGGCCAGCGCGAGCACCGGGAACAGCAGGTAGCCGGCGTCGGCGGGAGACGGGAGCGGCGGCGAGCTCTCCGTCCACAGGACCGCCGTGTAGTAGATCTCGCCGAACGTCCACGCGAGCACGCCGGCGCCGAGCAGCAGCCACGGCACGCGCTCGCGCCGGACCGTCACGCCCCTCGCGAGGCACGAGACGGCGGCGACCAGGAGCACCACGTCATGCGCGAAGCGCGAGCTCAGCGGGCCGAGCGAGACGCCCCCGAAGAAGACGACGCGAAGCTCGTGCACGGAGAGCCAGCCCCCGCAGGCAGCGAGGGCAAGACGAGCGACGCGGCGGGCGGGCCCATGGCCCACTTTATCGGCGCGTTGGCGCATCGCCTGGAGGGCGATGCTTGGGCGAGTTCGACGAACGTGTCCGAGACCGGCGCGCCTCGCGAACTCGCGGGGGCTGCCTACCTCAAGAACGGCGGGATGTCGAGATCGTCGTCGCGGATCGCCAGCGAGTCGCGCTGGCGCTCGTCGATCCGCGGGCCGCGATCGCGCGGCGGGCGGGACCGCTCCTCCTGGGCGCGGCGCACGCCGCCATGGTCGAAGCCGGTGGCGATCACCGTCACGCGGATCTCGTCGCCCATCCCCTCGTCGATCACCGCGCCGAAGATGATGTTCGAGTTCGCGTCGGCGGCGGAGTGGATCAGCTCGGCGGCCTCGTTGACCTCGAACAAGCCGAGGTCGCGGCCGCCGGTGATGTTGAGCAGGATGCCGGTCGCGCCCTCGACGGACTCCTCCAGCAGCGGCGAGGAGATCGCCTGCTTGGCGGCCTCGGAGGCGCGCGACTCGCCGGAGGACGTACCGATGCCCATCAGCGCGCTGCCGGCGTTCTCCATGATCGCCCGCACGTCTGCGAAGTCGAGGTTGATCAGCCCGGGGATGGTGATCAGGTCGGTGATGCCCTGGACGCCCTGGCGCAGCACGTTGTCGGCCTCGCGGAACGCGTCGAGGATGCTCGTGCGGCGCTCGACGATCGCCAGCAGCTTCTCGTTCGGGATCACGATCAGCGTGTCGACGTTCTCGCGCAGCCGGTCGATGCCCTCCTGCGCCTGACGGGCCCGCTGGGAGCCTTCGAACGCGAACGGCCGGGTGACGACGCCGACGGTGAGCGCGCCGATCTCGTTCTTGGCGATCTCCGCGATCACCGGCGCGGCACCGGTGCCGGTGCCGCCGCCCTCGCCGGCCGTGACGAACACCATGTCCGCGCCCTTGAGCGCCTCCTTGATGTCGTCGCGCGACTCCGCCGCCGCGCCCTGGCCGATGTTCGGGTTCGCGCCCGCGCCGAGGCCCTTGGTGAGTTGGGAGCCGATGTGCAGCTTGAGGTCGGCGTCCGTCATCTGCAGCGCCTGTGCGTCCGTGTTGGCCGCGATGAACTCCACGCCGGAGAGCCCGGCATCGATCATCCGGTTCACGGCATTGGTGCCACCGCCGCCGACGCCGACGACTTTGATGACTGCGAGATAACCGCTGGCTTCCATGAAGGTTTCCGTCCGGGCCTCTAGTTAGGGTCGAGCGTTTTAGCAGGCTCGGAGAGGTCGCGGATTACCGCAACTTACGGCGATTTCGTTCCCGATGTCAACGAGCCTGAACCTCGGCAAGGAACGTTGCAGTGGCCAAAACTCTCGACTATGGATTGATGGTTGAGCCATTCTGACCTTGAAGTTGAGCGTTAGGGGCGGGGGTCTGTTCGGGCACCGGGGCGAGCCCGCCGGCGGCCACTCGGCCGGGGACGCGGAGGTCGAGATAGGTGGCTCCGGCGGCCGACGGCTCGGCCAACACCCGGGCCGCTGCGGTCCATTTGGCGGCCGCGTCCTCGCCGTCGCCGAAGACCAGATCGGGACCGTCCTTGAGCCCCACGACGACGCCTCGCGGCTGGACGCCGACCTCGTCGGCGGCGTGCAGGAGCGGCCCCGGCGCCGCGCGCGCGACCTCGAGCGCGCCGAGCGCGGCGCGGTCGGTGACACGCTCGCCGATCACCGGCTTCGATAGGCGCACGGTCGGCAGGTCGCGGTCGGCGACGATGCCCCGCAGCAGGAACCCGCCGCCGGTCACCGGGATGCGCCGGTCGCCGATCGCCAGCGCGGCGACCGGCCGGCGCTCGACGACGTCGATCTTCATCCCGTGCGGGAAGTCGGTCTTGACGCGAACGGTCTCGACCGACGAGAACGGTGCGACGGCATCCTCGAGCGCGGCCTTGCTGACGTGCAGCGTGGTCATCGCCCGCGCGGCGTCGTCGAGCGCCTCGGTGACGCGCGCGGACTCTGAGGTGGTGGTGCCGGAGATGTTCACATGGGTGACCTTCACGAGGCTGGAGTCGCGCAGCCAGAACCAGCCGCCGACGCCGAGCGCCGCGACGAGCACGGCGATCGCCGCGATCTTGAAAGAGGCGAGGGAGAACGTCATGGCCTCGCGCAGGGGTTCGGCGCGCGCGCCTATGTCCCTGCCACAAGCTCTGCGCCGAGTGCGTTGACGTCCCCCGCTCCGAGCGTCAGCAGGAGGTCGCCGGGCCCCAGCTGGTCCGCGAGGAAGCGCTTCGCGGCCGCCCGGTCGGGCATCCAGGCGACCGCCTTGCCGCCGGCCGCATCCGCCGTCGCCTCGGCGACGAGCAGGCCGGTCACGCCGGGGTAGTCCTCGGCACGCTCGCGCGCCGGATAGACGTCGAGGATCAGCGCGAGGTCGGCGGCGGCGAGCGCCTCGCCGAACGCGCGGGCCTCGCGCTGCGTGCGCGAATAGAGATGCGGCTGGAAGACCGCGACGACCCGGCGCGGCTGGAGCGTGCGGGCGGCGGCGAGCGTCGCCGCGACCTCGGTCGGGTGGTGCGCGTAGTCGTCGACCACCTCGGCGCCGTTGAGCGTCCCGACGCGCTCGAAGCGGCGCCCGGCGCCGGCAAACTCGCGCAGGCTGGCCGCCGCGCGCCTCATGCGATCCGACCAGGGCAGCTCGCCGCCGCCGGCGATCGCCGCGCTCACGCCCTCGTCGGCGATCGCCGCCGCCATCAGCGCCGCCGCCGCGTTGCGCGCGTTGTGCTCGCCCGGGACGGTCAGCTCGACCGCGAGGCCGTCGAGGTCGAACCGCGATCCGCCCGCGGTCAGCTCCGGCGCGGCGTCGAACGGCACGACCGGCGTCGCGCCCGCCAGCGCCAACAGGCGCGGGCGGTCCCAGATCACGGCGATCTCCGCCTTCGCGACGAACCGGCGGAACGTCTCGTCGACGTCGCGCTGCGACGCGTAGGTCGTGTGATGGTCGAGCTCGGCGTTCGTGAGGACGGCGATCTCGGGCTTGAGCTTGAGCAGGCTGCGGTCGGACTCGTCGGCCTCGACGATCAGCCACCGCCCGCTCCCCCACCCCGCGTTGGAGCCGGTCGAGCGCACCTCGCCGCCGACCAGGTAGCTCGGATCCTCTCCGGCCGCGCGCATCGCATGCACCAGCATCGAGCTCGTGGTCGTCTTGCCGTGCGTGCCGGTGACCGCGATCGTCGGCTTCAGGAGCGTCAGCTCGCCGAGCAGGTCGGCCCGATGGAGCTGCCGGGACGCGATCGCGCGCTCCGGGTTCTCGGGTCCGATCGCGCTGCTGTAGACGACCTCGGCGCCCTCGGGGACGTTCGCGGCGTCGTGGCCGAGCGCGGGCTCGATGCCGAGCGCCGTCAGCGGCCCGTGGTACGGCGCGCGGTCGGATCCGCTCACGCGGGCGCCGAGCGCGTGCGCGACCAGCGCCAGCCCGCTCATGCCGGCCCCGCCGATGCCGACGAAGTGCAGGGTGCGATCGCTCCACACGGGCTGTCACTCTGGCATGCGTGGATGACGGCCGGATCGAGCGCGTCGCGCGCGAGGCGCTCGGCTTCCAGGCGCTGCGCCCCGGGCAGCGCGAGGCGATCGAGTCGGCGCTGGCCGGCCGCGACACGCTCGTGGTGATGTCGACCGGCGCCGGCAAGTCGGCGATCTACCAGATCGCCGGGCTGCTGACGCCCGGCGCCACGGTGGTCGTCTCGCCGCTGATCGCGCTCCAGCGCGACCAGGTCGACGGGCTCCGCGGGCACGCGGCCGGCGGTGCCGCGCAGCTGAACTCGTCGCTGCCCAAGCGCGAGCGGGAGCGCGCGCTGGCCGAGCTCGCCGAGCACGCGCTCGAGTTCGTCTTCCTCGCGCCCGAGCAGCTGGCCAAGCCGGAGGTGCTCGACGAGCTGGCGGTCTCGGACATCTCGCTGTTCGTGGTCGACGAAGCGCACTCGATCTCGGAATGGGGCCACGACTTCCGGCCCGAGTACCTCCGCCTCGGGGCGGCGCTGGAGGCGCTCGGCCGGCCGCCCGTGCTCGCCCTGACGGCGACCGCCGCGCCGCCGGTGCGCGACGAGATCGTCGAGCGTCTCGGGCTGCGCGATCCCGCCGTGCTCGTGCGCGGGTTCGACCGGCCGAACTTCCGCTTCTCGGTCGAGCCGTTCCACGGCGAGCACGCCGAGGACCGCAAGCTGCGCGCGCTCGAGCAGCGGATCGCGGCCTCTCCGGGCGCGGGGATCGTCTACGTGGCGACGCGGCGCCAATCGGAGGAGCTGGCGGGCGCGCTCGGCTCGCGTGCGTGCTTCTACCACGCTGGGATGCGCGCCCGCGACCGCGAGGACGTGCACGAGCGGTTCCGCGGCGGCTCGCTCGAGGTCGTGGTGGCCACGACCGCGTTCGGGATGGGGATCGACAAGCCCGACGTGCGCTGGGTGTTCCACGCCGAGGTGAGCGAGTCCGTCGACGCGTACTACCAGGAGGCCGGCCGCGCCGGGCGCGACGGCGAGCACGCCGAGATCACGCTGTTCTACCGCCCCGAGGATCTCGGGCTGCGGCGCTTCTTCGCGGGCGGCGGCCACCTCGAGGTCGACGAGCTGGCGCGCGTGCTCGACCTGGTGTCGCGCTCGCCCGCCTCGCTGCACGAGAAGGCCGAGCTGTCGGACACCAAGCTCGCGGCGGCGCTCGCGCGCCTGGAGGAGGCCGGCGCGGTGCGCGTGGACCCCGACGGCACCCCACACGCCGTCACCCCGCGGCCGCGCGACGCGGTCCTGCGCGCCGCCGAGGCGGAGGCGCATCGCCGCTCGTTCGACCGCTCGCGCGTGGACATGATGCGGGCGTACGCGGAGACCGGCGACTGCCGGCGGGCGTTCCTGCTCTCGTACTTCGGCGAGCCGTTCACGCCGCCCTGCGGGCGCTGCGACAACTGCGAGGCCGGCCGGACGGCGCCGCCGCGGGCGGACGTCCCGTTCCCCGTCGGCGCGCGTGTCTCGCACGCGACCTGGGGCTCCGGCGTGGTGCAGCGCTACGAGGAGGACGCGGTCGTCGTGCTGTTCGACGACGCCGGCTACAAGACGCTCGCCGTCGACGTCGTGATCGAGCGCGGGCTGCTTCAGCCCTCGTCGGCGTAGGCGTCGGCCAGGATCTCGGGGAGCGTGGCCAGGAAGCCGGCCTCGAGGTCGTCCGGCACGAGCACCTTCAGTCCGGTGACGTGCACGTCGCTGCCGTGCGTGTGCGCGTCCGGCTCGATCGTCGCTCCCGCGAGCGCGAAGAACGGGCTGAGCGAGAAGTACTCGAGCCCGATGAACTCCTCCGGGTCGATGCCGGTCGCGTCGAGCAACTCCCGCAGGCGCGGGTCGTACTCGGAATGGCCCTGCGTGATGTAGGCGAGCTGCTTCATGTGGGGCCTGAGCCTAGAAGGCGGCGATCCTTAGGCGCTGCGCGCCAAGCGCGCCGCCTGCATCTCCGCGAGGTGCTCCATGGCCCAGGTGCAGATGGCGACCAGCGGCGCCTCGAGGGTCTTGCCGAGCGGCGTGAGCCGGTACTCGACGGCCGGCGGAACGACGTCGAAGACCGTCCGTTGCACGAGTCCGTCGGCCTCCATGCTCCGCAGGGTCTGCGTCAGCATCTTCTGCGAGATGCCGTCGATCGTGCGGCGCAGCTCTCCGTGACGCCTCGGGCCGTCGACGAGCGCGTATACGACGAGGCATGTCCACTTGTCGGCGATGCGGTCGAGCGCCTGGCGAGACTCGCAGTGCTGGTCGAGCACGTTGGGGACCGGATCCATGCCGCCGATCATAGGCACCAAGAGGTGCCTACTTGTCGTTTGGTGCCTATCGCCGTAGGTTCGCCGCCATGCTCGTGCACCGACACCGATCCGAAGAAGCCGGCACGCCCGTGAACGCCTACCTCGTCGTGGGCGAGGAGGGCGTCGTGGCCGTCGACGCCACGCTGACCGCGCCGGGCGGCCGCTCGCTGCGCGAGCGCGCCGACGCGCTCGGCAAGCCGCTGCTCGGCGTCGTCATCACCCACGCGCATCCGGACCACTACGGCGGGCTCGTCGAGCTCGTCGCGGGGCTCGACGTGCCGGTGTATTCGACGGCGCTCGTGGGCGAGGTGATCCGCCGCGACGATCCGGTCAAAGAGGCGATCCTGCGGCCGATGTTCGGCGACCTGTGGCCGGCTTCGCGCGCGTTCCCGACGCACGTCGCGGCCGACGGCGAGACGGTCGCGCTCGGCGACATCGAGCTGACGGTCACCGATCTCGGGCCGTCGGAATCGCCGGCCGACTCGCTCTGGTGGCTGACGCGCGAGCCGCGGCGCGTGTTCTCGGGCGACCTCGCGTACGACCGCACTCACGGCTACCTCGCGGACGGGTTCCACGAGCGGTGGCTGGCGAACCTGGCGCGCTTCCGCGTCGAGCTGGAGCCCGGGACGACGCTGCATCCGGGGCATGGCGAGCCGTGCGGGCTGGAGGCGCTGGACTGGCAGCGTGCCTACATCGAGACGATGCTCGCTGCGGTTCGCTCCGGCGAGGACGTCCCGGCGGCGATGCGGGCGTTCCTGCCGAGCGAGACGCTCGCGTTTCTGATGGAGCTCAGCGTCGAGCCGCTGCGCTGAGCACCTCGACGGCGATGTCCTTCGCCGCGTCGGGCTTCGCGAGTGCCCGCGCGGCCTCGGCCATGCGCGCACGGCGCTCCGGGTCGTTCACGAGCGCGTCGACCTCCGCGCGCAGGCGCCCGAGCTCGTCGTCGCGCAGGATCACCGCGGCGCCGCGCTCGGCCATCCAGCGCGCGTTCGTCGTCTGGTGGTCGGCGGAGGCGTGGGGATACGGGATCAGCACCGAGGGGAGGCCGTACTGGGCGAGCTCGAAGACCGAGCCGCCGGAGCGCGCGACCGCGAGGTCTGCGGCGGCGAGCGCGATGCCGAACGGCGTCAGGTACTCGAGGAGGACGTAGCTGGCGCCCGGCGGCGTGATCGCCGCGTAGTCGCGCTTGCCGGCGACGTGCACGACGCGGTAGGGGGCGTCTTTGAATGCTTTGGGCGCGGCCTCGTTGAGCGAGCGGGCGCCCAGCGAGCCGCCAAAGATCAGCACGCACGTCTCGTCTTCCTGGATCCCGAGCTGGGCCCGGGCGTGCGCGCGATCGGTGTAGTGCGGCGGGACGGGGCGGCCGGTCACGCGGTAGCGCTCGGAGTCCCGGCCCGCGAGCGGGAAGGCGAGGCAGACGCGCTGCGCCTTCGGTGCCAGCAGCCGGTTGGTGAGCCCGAGGTGCGAGTCGGCCTCGGCGAGCACGAGCGGGATGCGCTTGGCCAGCGCCGCGGTGCCGACCGGTCCGGCGACGTACCCGCCGGCGCCGAGCACGGCGTCGGCTTGGCGCTGGGTCAGGATCTTCCGCGCGCCGTTCAGCGCGAGGCCGGCGCGGCCGGCGGCGCGGGCGGCCTTGAGCGGGTTCGTGCGGCTGATGCCCTCGACCTTGAGCGTGTCCAGCTCGTAGCCCGCGCTCGGGACCAGCTCGACCTCGGCGCGCTGGCCGCCGACGAAGCTGACCTCGGCGCCCTCAGCCCGCAGCGCGTCGGCGACCGCGATCGCCGGCACCACGTGGCCCGCCGTCCCGCCGGCGGCGATCACGATCCGCGGCGGCTCGCTCACGCGAGTCCTTCCCGCGTTTGGGCACGGCTCTCAGGTGCGCCGAGCCTCCTGACGCGACGTTCAGCAGCAGCCCCATCCCCGCGAGCAGCACGATCAGCGACGTCGAGCCCGAGGAGATGAACGGCAGCGGGACGCCGGTGAGCGGGGCGAGGCCGAGGACGGCGTAGACGTTGAGCAGGGCTTGGCACAGGATCAGCGAGGTGACGCCGGCGGCGAGCAGCTTGGCGTACGCGCCCTTGGCGTTGCGGGCGGCGCGCAGTCCGGCGTACCCGATAATGCCGTAGAGCGACAGCACGGCGAGGATGCCGAAGAGGCCGAGCTCCTCGCCGATCACCGCGAGGATGAAGTCGGTTGGTGCCTCGGGAAGGTACGAGGTCTTCTGGACGGACTGGCCGAGGCCGACGCCGTGCAGCCCGCCGCTGCCGATCGCGAGCTGCCCCTGGACCGCCTGGTAGCCGGACGCGCCGTGGTCGGCCCAGGGGTCCAGGAACGCGGTCAGGCGCGCGCGCCGGTACGGCTCGACGATCGCGAAGATCAGGACGAGGAACGCGCCGACGCCGGCCACGAGCGCGAGCTGGCGGATCGGCAACCCCGCGGCGATCAGCATCGCCGCGAGCGTGAACGAGATCACCAGCGCGGTGCCGAGGTCCGGCTGGGCGGCGATCAGCAGCAGCGCGCAGCAGCCGACGCCGATGATCGGGCCGGCCACGGTCCTCAGGCTGCGGGCGATCTTGGGCCGCGCCGAGAGCATCGCGGCGGCGTGCAGCACCAGCGCCAGCTTCATGATCTCGGCCGGCTGGAACTGCAGCGGGCCGGCCCCGATCCAGCGGCGGGCGCCGTTGATGCGCAGGCCGAAGCCGGGCATGAGCACGAGCAGCAGCAGGCCGAACGCGGCGAGCAGGAGGATCGGCGTGAAGCGGCGGAAGACGTCGAGCTGCGTGCGCGAGACGATCTGCATGCCGACCAGCCCGACCGCGCCGTAGCCGACGTACTTGATCAGGTACGCGGTGCCGTCGCCCTGGCCCTGCAGCAGCATCCGCGCCGAGGACGCGCTGTAGACCATCACCGCGCCGCCGGCCAGCAGGCAGAACGTGGCGGTCAGCAGCAGGCGGTGCTCAAGCGGCTGCTGCTGGGTCCGTGAGCGCATCCATCCGCCTTTCGACGCGGCGGAGCCGACGCCTTCCGGGGTCGCGCGATTCGGCGCGGGGCGCATTGTTCAGGCGAGCTGGGCGACGAGCGCGGGGCATCGGGCCGCCGGGCACGAGCCGGGGGTCAGGCCGGCCGGGCGACGAGCGCGCGGGTCGGGCCTGCCGGCGACGAGCGGGGCGACGGGCCGGCCGGGCGACGAGCGCGCGGGGTCGGGCCTGCCGGCGACGAGCGGGGCATCGGGCCGGCCGGGCACGAGCGGGGCGTTGGGCCGGCCGCGCGACGAGCGCGCGGGGTCGGGCCTGCCTGCGACGAGCCGCGCGTCGGTGCCGACGCCGCGAGCGTCCGCGCGCCAACGGTGCCAATGGCGCGCGCATCCGCGCAACGCCGCGCGATCGCGTGCGGCCTGGCGGGACCGGCGAACGGCGGGCAGGTAAGGGGTTCGGGTCGGATTCGCTGCCCGTGGATGATCGTTTCGGACGGGTGGGTGCCGGGGGTGCGTCACGTTTGTCAAATATGGCTTGACAAACGTGACCCACCCCCTTTGTTCGAAGCGCGGACGCAGGCGTTCGTGATCGTTTCGCGCATCGTGGTGACCGAGCTTGATCGCGACCCGGTCCCCGCTTCCTTTACTGTCGGGCCGTTCGCCGAGACCGCCCGCCCTGCCGTTCGCCCCAGCCCGCCCGCGCCGAGCCCGTGCGCGGGTTCAGGCGAGCTGCGCGACGAGCGCGCGGAAGTGGTTGCCGCGCTCCTCGTAGTTGCGGTACTGGTCGTAGGACGCGCAGCCGGGCGAGAGCAGGACGGCGTCCCCCGGGCGAGCGGTCGCGTGGGCGGCGGCGATCGCGCGCTCGAGGTCCCCGCACTCATGGATCGGCACACCGCTGGGCGCCAGTGCACTGTGCATCGCGGCCGCCGTCTCGCCGATGAGATACACGGCGGCGACGTGGTCTCTGACCGGCGCGACGAGCGGCGAGTAGTCGGAGCCCTTGTCGCTGCCGCCGGCGATCAGGTGCACGCCGCCGGCGAAGCTGGAGATGCCGACCGTCGCCGACGCGACGTTGGTGGCCTTCGAGTCGTTCACGTACGCGACGCCGCCGAGCGTCGCTACGGTCTCGAGCCGGTGCGCGACGCCGGCGAACGTGGCGAGGCCCTCGCGCACCGCCTCCGGCGCGAGCCCCCGCGCCAGGGCGACCGCCGCGGCCGCCATCGCGTTCTCGCGGTTGTGCGCGCCGGGCAGGCGGATCTCCGCGGCGTCCATGAATGTGCTGCCGCGCCAGGTGAGGCGGCCGTCGCGCTCGCCGAGGTCGCCCCCGGGGCCGAACGTCACGCGCGTGGCCTGGCCGAGGGGCGCTGGGCCGCTGCCCGCCCGGCCGCGGCCCGCGGGCCTGTCGCCCGCCGCGGCGCGGCCAACCTTCGCCGAGCCGGTGCCTGCCGCGGCGTGGCCCCCCGTCGCCGAGCCGGTGCCCGCCGCGGCGCGGCCCCCCGTCGCCGAGCCGGTGCCCGCCGCGGTGCGGCCACCCGTCGCCGGGCCGGTGCCCGCCGCGGCGCCGCCGACGCCGGCGAACTCCGCGCCCGCGGGGACCACCGCGATCGCTCCCGGCGGCTGGTGGGCGAAGACGCGCAGCTTTGCCTCTCGGTAGTTGGCGAGCGTGTGGTGGCGGTCGAGGTGGTCCTCGGCGAGGTTGAGCAGGACCGCGGCCTCGGGCGCGAACGCGAGCGTGTCCTCGAGCTGGAACGACGACGCCTCGCAGACGACGACCGTGCCCGGCTCGAGCGTGCCCGGGAGCGAGGCGAGCGGAGTCCCGACGTTGCCGGCGACGACGACCGGCACCCCGGCCCGGCGGTGCACGTGCCCGAGGAGCTCGACCGTCGTCGTCTTGCCGTTGGAGCCGGTCACCGCCACGAACTCGTGCTCGAGCAGCCGCCAGCCGAGCTCGAGCTCGCCGATCACGGTCAGCCCGCGGGCGAGCGCCGCGGCGACGACCGGCGCCTCGCGCGGCACGCCGGGGCTCTTGACCACCGTGGCGACGCCTTCGAGTGCGCCCGTGCCCGGCTCGCCGTCGCGCACCGGGACGCCCACGGCGGCCAGTCGCTCACGGACCGCGGGGTCGACGGCGCGCGAGTCGGTCCCCGTCACCGCCCCGCCGCGCTCGCGCAGCGCGAGAGCCGCGGCCACGCCCGAGCGGGCGAGGCCGACGACGAGGTAGGGGCCGGGCGGCAGCGGCGGACGTGCGATCACCCCCTCGTTGTAACCGAGCCGCCGGTCAGGACCGCGGGCGGGCGCACCCGCGCGCCGGGGTCGGCGCGGCCGCCGTCGAACTCCAGGCCCTCCGCCTCCAGGCGCCGGCGGACCTCCGCCGGGTCGCCGAGGGCGGTGCCGCCGATCGTGCCGTCGGACTTCAGCACGCGGTGGGCGCCCGCCAGGTCCTCGCGGATGAAGCGCTGGTTGAGCGTGCGGGCGTGCACGTCGGTGCCGCCGGCGGCGGCCGCGACGTCGCCGTAGCTCATCCAGGCGCCGGTGGGGATCGACGCGACGATCTCGCGCATGCGGTCGAGGTCCATTCGGGGTCTCCTCTTTCGGGGTCGTGTCCCGAAAGAGAGCGCATCGACGGCCGGTTCGCCCCCGGCGTATGCGAATCGGCACAGGGAAGTTGCGCTTAGGTCACAGACTGCTGGTAGAGCGTGAAGCCGATCGCCGCGCAGACCGAGGCGACGATCCAGAAGCGCAGGATGATCTTCGTCTCCGACCACGCCTGCAGCTCGAAGTGGTGGTGGATCGGCGCCATCAGGAACACGCGCTTGTTGAAGGTCTGAAACGAGAAGACCTGGATCAGCACCGACAGCGCCTCGATCACGAAGATGCCGCCGAGGATGATCAGCAGCACCTCGGTCTTGGTCATCACCGCCATCGCGGCGATCGCGCCGCCCAGGCCGAGCGAGCCCGTGTCGCCCATGAAGATCGACGCCGGGAACGAGTTGAACCAGAGGAAGCCCACGCACGCGCCGACCAGGCAGCCGGCCACCAGCGAGAGCCCGGTCTGGCCGGTCGTGAACGTGATCCCGATGTAGGCCAGCAGGACAATCGCCGCACAGCCGGCCGCGAGCCCGTCCAGGCCGTCGGTGAGGTTGACCGCCGACGTGGTTCCCGCCACCACGAGGTAGATGAAGACGGGGTACAGGTAGCCCAGGTTGAGCGTGTAGTCCCACAGGCGCAGGTTCAGCGTGTCGGGCAGGTCGGCGCCGCGGGTGGCGACGAGCCAGAGGCCGACCGCGATCATCAGCGTGACGACGAGCTTCGTCCGCCCGCGCAGCCCGAGCGAGCGCCGCTTGACGAGCTTCGTGTAGTCGTCGGCGAACCCGAGCAGCGCGCAGGCGAGCGCGGTGCCGAAGACGCCGACCGCGCGCCAGTCCCAGTCGGTCAGCAGCAGGAAGGGGACCGCGATCGCCGTGAAGATGATGATGCCGCCCATGGTCGGCGTGCCCGCCTTCGCATGGTGCCCCTCAGGGCCTTCCTCGCGGATGTTCTGGCCGAACTCCCGCGCGCGCAGGAACGAGATGAACTTGGGCGACAGGAACACGCAGATGAGCAGCGAAGCGGTGCCCGCGATCAGGACCTCACCCACGGGGCGAGACCTCCGCTGGGGCGCCGGCCGCCGCGAGCGCGTCGGCGACCGTCTCGAGGCCGATCCCGCGTGACGCCTTGACGAGCACGACGTCGCCCGGGCGCACGAGCTCCGCGGCCAGCGCGGCCGCCTCGCGCGCGCCGGCGGCGCGGTGCGTCTCGCCCGTGAACGCCGCCGCCATCTCCCCCGACAGCGGGCCGACGGCGACGAGCACGTCGACGCCGTGAGCGGCCGCGTACTCGCCGATCTCGCGATGGTCGGCGAGCTCGGTCGGCCCGAGCTCCAGCATGTCGCCGAGCACGGCTACGCGCCGCCCGGGCGGCTCGTAGGTCGCGAGATCGTCGAGAGCGGCGCGCATCGAGAGCGGGTTGGCGTTGTAGCAGTCGTTGATGACGGTGGCGCCCGACGGCAGCGAGATGACCTCGCCGCGCAGCGGCCCGAAGCTCACGTCGACGCGGCCCGACGGCTCGACGCCCACCGCCTGGGCCGCCGCCACCGCAGCCAGCAGGTTCGTGAGCTGGTGGCGCGCCGTGAACGGCACCTCCAGCTCGATCGTCCGCTCGCGCGCCCGGATCTTCACCCGCGGCGGCTCGAAGGACTCCAGCATGACGTCGCCCGCCGGCCCGAAGCGCACCACGTCGGTCTCGCGCAGGTAGGGCTCCAGGGCCGCCTCCCCCGCCGGCACGACCGCCACGCCGACGTGCGCCAGCAGTTCGCCCTTGGCCTGCGCGACGCCCGCGATGTCGCCGACGAGCTCCAGATGCACCGGCCCGATCGTCGTGATCACGCCCACGTCGGGCTCGGCGATCCGCGCCAGCTCGTCGATCTGCCCGAACCCGCGCATGCCCATCTCGAGCACGAGCACCTCGGTGCCCTCGGGCGCCGCGAGCACGGCGAGCGGCAGCCCGATCTCGGTGTTGAAGTTCGCCGGGTTCGCCGCCACCCGGCGCGACCCAGCCAGCAGCGCCGCGAGCAGCTGCTTGGTCGAGGTCTTGCCGACCGACCCCGTGACGCCGACCACGTCGGCCTCCAGCTCGCGCCGCCACGCGGTTGCGAGGCGCTGCAGCGCTGCCAAGGGGTCGTCGGCGACGAGCACCGCCCCGCCGGACAGGCCGGCGGCATGCTCGGGTGAGACGAGGACGCCCCAGGCGCCCGCGGAGAGCGCGGCGGCCGCGAAGCGCCCGCCGTCCACGTGCTCGCCCCGCAGGCCGACGAACAGGTCGCCGGGGGCGAGCGCGCGCGTGTCGATCTCGGCACGGGCAGGACCGCCGGGCGCGGACACGGCGAGGCGAGCGCCGGCCGCGCCGGCGACGCGAGGCGCGTCCCACGAGATCACGCGGTCGTCTCCGGCGAGGACGACACGCTCGCGCCGGCCATGTGAAGCGACGCCAAGACGCTCACGCCCGCGACCCCGCGACGGCCTCGATCGCCTCGCGCGCGACCGTCCGGTCGTCGAACGGCTCGACCCGCCCGCGCGCGAACTCCTGCCCCGGCTCGTGCCCCTTGCCGGCGATCACGACGACATCGCCCGGGTGCGCCAGCGCGATCGCGCGGAAGATCGACGCGCGCCGGTCGGCGTCGCGCTCGACCGCCGCGTGCGCGCCGGCCGGGATCCCGGCCTCGATCTCGTCGATGATCGCCTCCGGGTCCTCCGAGCGCGGGTTGTCGGACGTGATCAGCGCGACGTCGGCGACGCGGGCGGCGATCTCGCCCATCAGCGGGCGCTTGCCGCGGTCGCGGTCCCCGCCGGCGCCGAAGACGACGATCACCCGCCCCGACGCGAGCTCGCGGGCCGCGCGCAGCACCTGCTCGAGCGCGCCGGGCTTGTGGGCGTAGTCGACGACCACCGAGAACGGCTGCCCGGCATCGACCGGCTGGAAGCGGCCCGGGGCGACCGCGGCGTGCTCAAGCCACGACGCCTCCACCGGAGCCCCCACCGCCCGTACCGCGGCCCAGGCGCCCAGGGCGTTGAGGACATTGAACCGCCCGGGGATCGGCACGCGCGCGTCGAACGACCCGTCCGGCGTCAGCGCGCGGAAGTCGCAGCCCGTCCCGTCGAAGCGCACGTCGACGGCTCGGTAGTCGGCCTCGCGGTCGATCGCGAACGTCACCACCCCGTCGAACTCCTCGATCAGCCGCCGGCCGTACGCGTCGTCGGCGTTGGCGATCCGCACCGAAGTCAGCTCCGACGCGAACAGCCGCCGCTTGGCCAGGAAGTAGTCCTCCATCGTGGGATGGAAGTCGAGATGGTCCTGGTTGAGGTTCGTGAACACCGCCGCGGCCACCCGGACCCCGTCCGCCCGCCGCAGCTCGAGCGCGTGCGAGGAGATCTCCATCGCGCACGCGACGTCGCCGGCGTCGAGCATCGCCCGGAACGTGCGCTGCAGGTCGATCGCCTCGGGCGTCGTGCGCGCCGTCTTGTCCTCGACGCCGCCGACGACCGACTTGACCGTGCCCAGCAACCCGCACGAGCGGCCGGAGGCCTCCAGCAGCGCCCGCGTGAGATACGCCGTCGTCGTCTTGCCGTTGGTGCCGGTCACCCCGATCACCTGCAGCGAAGCCGTGGGATCGCCATAGAAACGCGCGGCGGCGAGCGCCATCGCGGCGCGCACGTCATCCACCAGGACCTCCGGGACGCCCAGCCCGAGCGGCCGCTCGGCGACCAGCGCCACCGCCCCGCGCGACACCGCGTCGGGCGCGAAGTCGTGCCCGTCGCGGGTGAAACCGGGGACGCAGAAGAACAGCGTGCCGGGCCCGGCGAGACGGTTGTCGAACGCCAGGTCGGAGACCTCCACGTCGGGATCGGCCCCGAGCAGCTCGCGGAGCATCATGGGTCCGCAGTCTACGAGCGCAACCGGCATCATCCGGGGCCCGTGCCGATGCGCACAGACCCGACTCACCCCGGCTGGACGGTGCTCGAGGACCGCGCGGGAAGGCGGCTCGGACGCTTCATCGCGAGCGAGCGCCGAGCCGAGCTGTTCGAGCCCGAGGCCGACGTCGAGACCGTCGCGGCGGCGATCCGGCACGAGCTCGCCGGCTGGCGCGTGGTCGCCCGCGAGCCGCTCGGGCGCGCCCTGCTCGACTCCGGCGGGCGGCTGTTCCGCCACTCGCACCTGCTCAGCCGCGACCTGCGCGCCGACCCGGTGACCGAGGCGATCTCGCTGCCGCACGGGCTCGAGCTGCGAGCCGCGAACCGCCCCGCCGCCGACCTCGTGCCCGCGTTCAGGGCCGCGTTCAGACCGCAGCACGTCGACGGCGCCGCCCGCGTCCACGAGGACCCGCGCGAGGAGCTCGAGGGCATCCTCATCCGCGAGATCGCCGGACCGGTGCTCGGCTGCAGCCGCCTCGCGGTCGACGCGGACGGGGACGTCCACGCGGCGGTGATCGTCACCGACCTTGAGGGCGAGACGCCGTTCGGCGGGCCGTGGATCGCCGAGTGCTTCCGCGACCGGGACCCGCGCTACGCCGGCGCCGGCCGCGCGCTGCTGGAGCATGCGCTGTTGCAGGCGACCCGCGAAGGGCTGCCGTGCGTCGGCCTCGCCGTCACCCACGGCAACCGCGCGCGCGAGCTCTACGTTGCGCTGCGCTTCCGCGAGATCATGACGGCGCTGTCAGTCGAGCCGTAGCGCGCGCTCGACGATCGCCCTCCCGTCCACCCCGGTCGGCAGCGTGCCGAACGCGCGGCCGCCGGAAAGGCGCGCGCAGAACCCGTCGGCGACGAACGGCGGCGCGTACCGGACCAGCAGCGAGGCCTGAAACGCCAGCGCGAGATCCTCGACGGCGCGGCGCGCCTCCCACGGATCGGCCGGCATCCGCAGCGAGTCCAGGTGCGCGTCCAGCCGGGCGTCGGCGCCACGGGCCAGCGCGCACTCGGCCAGGAACGCCTCGCCGGCCTCAGGCTCGCGGGCCAGCGCCCGCAGAACGTCGAGCGCGATCACGTTCCCGGAGCCCTCCCAGATGCCGTTCAGCGGCGCGTCGCGCAGCAGCCGCGGCATCGGGGACTCCTCGACGTAGCCGTTGCCGCCGAGGCACTCCAGCGCCTCGGCCGCGTGCGGCGTGGCGCGCTTGCAGATCCAGTACTTGGCGACCGCGGTGGCGAAGCGGCGGAACGCGGTGTCGCCCTCGTCGTAGGCGCGCGCGAGCCGCAGCGCGGTCGCGGTCGCCGCCTCGGACTCCAGCGCGAGATCCGCGAGCACGTTGACCATCGCCGGCTGGTCGGCGAGGCGGGCGCCGAAAGCGGACCGGTGGCGCGCGTGCCAGACCGCCTCCGCGACGCCGCGGCGCATCCCGGCCGCCGAGCCGATCACGCAGTCCAGCCGCGTGTGCGTGACCATCTCGATGATCGTCGCCACGCCGCGCCCCTCCTCGCCGAGCAGCCGCGCCGGCGCGGCCCGGAACTCGACTTCCGACGACGGCAGCGAGCGCGTGCCGAGCTTGTCCTTCAGGCGCTGGAACTCCATCCCCGGCCCGCGCTCGAGCACGAAGCAGGAGAGGCCGGCGGGCGCCTGGGCCAAGACCAGGAAGACGTCGCACGGCGGGTAGGAGCAGAACCACTTGTGGCCGGTCAGCTCGAACCAGCCGTCGCCCACCGGCTCCGCGCGCGTCGTGTTCGCGCGCACGTCCGAGCCGCCCTGCTTCTCGGTCATCGCCATGCCGCAGAGCGCGCCGCCGATCAGGCGCGGCTCCCACTCGGCGGCGATCTCGGGGTCCACGCGCAGCGCGGGCACCGCCGAGTACGTCATTGAGATCGGGCACATGACGCCGGCGTTGGCGTGCGTCCAGAGCAACTCCAGCGCGGAGCGCACCACGTGCGCTCCCGGGCGCGGATCCGACCACGGCAGCGCGTGGATCCCGCGCGCCACCGCGCCGTCGAGCAGCCAGTGCCACGAGGGGTCCAGCTCGACGCGGTCGACGCGGTGGCCGTAGCGGTCGTGCGTGATCAGGCGCGGCTCATTGCGCTCGGCGCGCCGGCCGTGCTCGAGCGCGACCGCCGAGCCCGCCACGCGACCCGCCTCGGCGACGCGCTCATGCGCCCACGCGGCGCCCTCGCGGTCGAGCGCCTCCTGCAGCGCCACGTCGAGCGCGAGCAGGTCGACGTCCTCGAACGGCACGGACTGGTTGAGGACCTCATGGGTCCCGCGGACGGTCTCAAGCGACACGAGAGGGCTCCCGGACGGCGGACAACACGAATGACTGCAGGTTGGCGACGAGCGCCGTGGGGTCGCGGTCGCGGCGGCTCAACGGTCCCACCAGCGCCTCGGCCAGCGCGCCGACGATCGCCGCCGCCGCCAGGTCGCTGTCGAGCGCCCGGCCGCGCAGGATCGAGGCGAAGATGTCCGCGTAGGCGCGCCGGAACGCGAGCCGCTCGCGCTCCACGGCGGGATCGACCGGCTCGGCGATCAGCGCGTAGGCGCGCACCGGCTCGGCCAGCGCGCGGCGCACGAACGCCTCCACGCAGGCGGCCAGCCGCTGCTCGGGCGTGTCGCCCCGGATCGCGGCCAGCACGTCGACCTCGCGCTGCGCGGCGACGCGGAAGACCTCGGCGAACAGGTCGGCCTTCGAGTGGAAGTGCCGGTAGACCGAGCCGGTGGCAAGGCCCGCGCGGCGCGCGACGGCGGCGATCGACGCCGACGCGTACCCGCCCTCGGCGAGCTGATCCAGCGCCGCCTGCAGCACCGCCGCCCGGGCGAGCGCGGCGCGAGCCCGCGTCTTCTCGGTCGGGCGGTACGGCACCCAACCATTGAATCACGGTTCAGGGGTTCGCCCCACCTTTACGGGGAGATCTTCAGATAGCCGAGTGCGAAGTTCATGATCTCCTTCCACGCCGGCGCGGCGACCTGGCCGCCGTAGATCTCGCCATTGGGCTCGTCGACCATCACCGCGGCGAGCAGCTTCGGGTGCTTGGCCGGGGCGAACCCGACAAAGGACGCGACATATTTCGTCTTCGAGTAGCCGCCGCTCGGATCGGGCTTCTGCGCCGTGCCGGTCTTGCCCGCGAGCTGGTAGCCGTCGATCGCCGCGCCGGATGCGGTGCCGCCCGGCCCGAGCACGCCCTCGAGCATGCTGCGCACCGACGCCGCGGTCGCGGCCGAGATCACGCGCTTGCCCTTCGGCTCCGGCTTGCGCTTGCCGCCTACCGCATCGACGATGTGCGGCGAGCGCAGGATCCCGCCGTTGGCGATCGCGCTGTACGCGGCGGCCATCTGCATCGGCGTGACCGCGAGGCCCTGACCGATCGGCAGGTTGCCCATGGTCGAGCCGGAGTACTGGTCAAGCGGGCGCACGAGGCCCTGCTCCTCGCCCGGCAGGTCGACGCCGGTCACCTTGCCGAACCCGAAGCGGTGGAGCCACGAGTCGAAGCCCTCGGTCCCGACGCGCTTGGCGATCAGCACGGCGCCGATGTTCGAGGACTGCTTGAGGATGTCGCGCGTGGTCATGTGGACGTAGCCGTGGGGCTCGGCGTCCTTGATCTCGCGGTCGGAGAACTGCAGCACCGGCGGGATGTCGAAGCCGCTGTCGGGTGTGACCTTGCCGTCTTCGATCGCGGCCGCGACCGTGAACGCCTTGAACGTCGAGCCGGGCTCGTAGGTGTCGGAGATCGCGCGGTCGCGGCGCGCGTAGTCGGGCGCCTCGTCGAGCGCGTTCGCGTTCACCCGCGGCCAGTTCGCGAGCGCGAGGATGGCGCCGCTGTTGGGGTCCATCACGATCGCCGTCGCGCCCTTGGGCTGCCACGCCTTGCCGACCTCGGCGAGCACGTCCTCGGCCTGATCCTGCAGCCGGGAGTCGAGCGTCAGCCGCACGGTCTCGCCGCGCTGAACCGGCGTGGTGTCGCGCATCTCGATCGGCGTGCCGAGCGCGTCCTTGACGAGCTTGCGCTCCCCGTCGGCGCCCTTTAGGCGCTTGTCGAGCATGTACTCGAGCCCGCCGAGGCCGTCGCCGTCGGTCCCGACGCTGCCGAGCAGCTGCGAGGCCATCCAGTCGCGCGGATAGGTGCGGCGGTATTGGGGGATGAACTCGAGCCCTTCGAGCTTGAGCTTCTGCGCCTGCTCGGCCTTGCTCGCCGGGACGTGGCGGGCGAGATAGACGAAGTTCACGTCGCGGCGCGCGAGCGAGCGCAGAAGCACGTCCTCGGGCTTGCCGAGCAGCGGCGCGAGCTTGGCCGCGGCGGCGGGCGGGTCCTTGACGAGGTAGGTGGTCGCGGCGACGTCCATCGCCGGCTCGGACACCGCCAGCTCGATCCCGTGGTCGTCGGTGATCGAGCCGCGCCGCGCCGGCACGACGATGTCGGCCGTCTGCTGGGTCGTGGCCGCGCGCTGGAGCGTGCCCGCCTTCACGACGCCGAGCCACGCCGCCTTCGTCGCCCCGATCGCCAGCAGGGCGAGGAAGGCCGCGAACAGCAGGCCGATGCGCCGCTCGATCAGGTTCATCTAGCCCTGCGGGGGAGCGGTTGCGGCGCCTGTTCCCGGCACGGCGGTCGGGACGGGCGTGGGCACCGGCGTCACCGCCGCCTGGGTCACCGTCGGCGCGGGCGTCGGCGTGGCGACGGGAGTCGTCGTCGCCGTCGTCGTCGTGCCCGCCGCGCCGGCGAGCGGCACGGTGGTGCCCGGCACGCGGCCGCCGTTGTTCATGACCTCGATCGCGCTGTCGCTCGGCGCCGTCATGCGCTTGACGGCGAGCGCCGCGTCGGTCCCGGGCCGCGCCGTCAGGAAGCTTGCGTCGCCGGCCGGCGGATCGACCATGCCGCTGGCGAGCGCCGCCTCGCGCACCTTGTCGCCGGTCGTCGAGCGGGCGATCGCGGCCTCGAGGTCGGAGTTCTGCAGCTCGAGCGTCGACGCGGTGCTGACCGCGCGCGAGATGCCGGCGTTCATGCGCAGGAGCGAGACCTGCATGGCGACGATCCCGCCCAGCAGCACGCCGATCACCCAGATGCACAGGCGGCCGCGCAGCAGGCGGTCGACGACGCGCTTGTCCGGCAGCGCGCGGATGCGCTCGAACGGACTCGGCGCGGGCAGCGCAACGGCGGGCACCGCGCGCGGGCGGACCGGTCCGGAGATGCGGCGCGGGTGGATCGGCGCCGTGCGGCGGTGGGCGGGTGCGTGCTGAGGCATGACTAGCGCTCCTCCCTGAGCTTGCGGGCGGCCCGCAGGCGGGCGGACTTCGAGCGGGGGTTGGCCGCGACCTCGCCGGGTGTCGGCACGATCGAGCGCCGGTGCAGCAGCTCCGCCTCGGGCTTGGAGCCGCACACGCAGATCGGCAGGTCGGGCGGGCAGATGCACTCGCGCGCGAGGTCGGCGAGGAAGCGCTTCACGCGCCGGTCCTCGAGCGAGTGGAAGCTGATCGCGGCGAAGCGGCCGCCGATCCTGAGCGTCTTCCACGCGAGTGGGAGCGCGTCGTCGAGCTGCTGCAGCTCGCCGTTGACGGCGATCCGGATCGCCTGGAACGTGCGCTTGGCCGGATGGCCGCCGGCGAAGCGGGCGGGCGCGGGGATCGCGGCGGCGATCGCGTCGTTGAGCTCGTAGGTCGTGGTGAAGCTCGCGGCCGCGCGGCGGCGGACGATCTCACCGGCGATCCGGTCGGCGAACCGCTCCTCTCCGTACTCGCGGAACATGCGCGCGAGGCGGCGGCGGTCCCACGTGTTGACGATCTCCGCCGCCGTCAGCTCCTGGTCAGGGTCCATCCGCATGTCCAGCGGCGCGTCGTAGGCGTAGGAGAAGCCGCGCTCGCGAGTGTCGACCTGCATCGAGCTCATGCCGAGGTCCAGGTAGACGAGGTCCGCGCGCACGCCCTCGTCGAGCAGCTGCTCAAGCCCGGTGGCGAAGTCGGCGCGGACGAAGCGGGTCTGGCAGCCGACCTCGGCGGTCAGCTCGTCGAACGCGTACTGGGCGGTCGGGTCGCGATCGATCGCGATCAGTGTTCCCGTGGAGCCGAGGCGCTCGGCGACGAGGCGCGCGTGGCCGCCGCCGCCGAGCGTGCAGTCGATCGCGACCTGGCCCGGCTGCGGGTCGAGCGCCTCGATCAGCTCGCCGGCGAGAACCGGGACGTGGGTCTGGGGCATGTCAAGCAGGATGGCCAAGTGACTCGGTCAGGTCAGGCGCTCGCGCCGTGAGGTCGGTGTCGTAGGCCTCCCAGGCCGAGCGGTCCCAGAGCTCGAGGCAGTCGCCGACGCCGGTGATGACGACCTCCCGGTCGATCCCGGCGTGGGCGAGGAACTTCGGACCCAGCATCACGCGGCCGGCCGAGTCCAGATCGGTCTCCAGCGCGCTCGAGTACAGCATTCGCCGAAGCTCGCGGCCCTGGGTCGAGAGCGGGTTGATGCCCCTCAGCGTCTCCTGCGCGATCTGCTCGTAGGTCTGCGCGGGATAAAGCGAGACGCACTTCTCGACGCCACGCACCAAGTACACGCCCCCGGCGAGCGCCGTCCTGAACTTGGACGGGATCGTCAGCCGGTTCTTGGCGTCGAGGTTGTGGTCGAAGGTGCCGGTGAAGGCCAAGGCGCATGAGTCCGAGGGAGGTCAGTCGATCCGAGGTGGCGGAGTGGGAGGAGCCCCGCCACCCCGGACCGGCTTCGCATCGGCAAAGTACCCCACTTCCTCCCACTCTGCAACACAAATCGCGACTTGTGTCCCACCCGTCGGTGCGGTGGTCAGGTCCCGGACTCGAAAATTGCGTATTTGCAGCGAGTTCGGCAGTGGGGCGAAATGGCCTGCGTCTTGCAGCGGCTTGCACGGCCTCGTGCAGGGCCGTGAGATGCACGCGCTCTTGCGAGATGGGGTGCGTGCGGGGAGGAATCCGACCGGGCGTGGCGTTACGTGAGCGCGGGGATCAACGCCGCCGCCACCAGCAGCAGGACGGCCGGGACGAGCAGGAGTGCGACGACGAGCTGGATCTTCGGCGCGGCCTTGGCGGCCTGCTCGGAACGGCGCGCGGCGCGGCGCGAGCGCGCCTCGGCGGCCTGGGCGGTCAGGGTGTCGTGAAGTGGGGCGCCGTGGCGCTCGGCCCGTCGCAGCGCGGCGACCAGCGCGGGGATGCCCTCGGCGCGGCAGCGCAGCTCGAGCCCGTCGAGCGCGGTGTGCGCCGGCTCGCCGAGGCGGCTGCGCGCGGAAGCGCGCCTGAGCTCGGCGGCGAGCGTGCCGGGATGGCGCCGCCCGACCTCGGCCAGCGCTCGCCGCGGCGTCAGGCCGGCGGCGACGGCGACGCGCAGCAGATCGAGCACGTCGGGCAGCTCGGCCTCGATCGCCCGTCGCCTGCGTCGTGCTTGCTTTCGCAGCTGAGCCTCGGGCGCGAGGAACCCGGCGGCGGGCGCGAGGAACAGCAACGTGGGTCCGAGCCGCCCGGGAGCTGAGGGCACGAACGGGAGCGCGAGCAGGCCGGCGACGAGCGCCAGGCCCGCCTGCGTGGCGACGACGTCGCCGACGGGCGTGTCGAGCCCGGCCGCGGCGATCCGCGCCGCGAGCCCTTTCGGCGGATCGATCCCGAGCTTGGCGCCGAGCTTCGCGACGAGGGCCGGCAGCGCGTGCCGGCGGCGCCGGCGCGGGCGGAGCGCGACGAGCTCGGCGACGGCGACCGTGGCGGCCGCGGCCGCGAGGCCGGCCAGGATCGTGGCCGCGGTCACCGGCGCCGGACGTCGGGGCGGCGCGAGCTCATCGCGTCACCGCGCTCGCGATGCGCCGGACGGCGACGATCGCGACGGCCTGGAACAGCGCGGCGAGCACGGTCAGCCAGGCCGACAGCGGGTTCGCGAGCAGGCGCCCTACGAAGCCCGGGCTCCCGAGCTCGGCGAGCGCCGCCGCGGCCAGCGGCATGCCGAGCACGAGCCGCGCCGTGAACCGCGCCTGCGCTGTGGCGGCGACCGCCTCGCGATCCTGGCGTGCGGCGGCCTCGAGCGCGGCCGCGAGGTCGCGCAGCAGCGCGGGCAGGTCGCCGCCGGCGTCGCGCTGGAGCAGGATGCCGGCGACCATCGCGTCCCAGGCGGGTGCGGCGGCACGGCGCCGAAGCCGCTCGAGCGCGGCTTCGGTGGGCGCGCCGAGGCTCAGCGCGTGCGCGGCGGCGCGCAGCTCGTGGCCGGCGGCGCCGCCCACGCCGGGCGCGATGACGGCGACGGCGCCGCGGACCGAGTGCCCGGCGGCGAGCGCGTCCGCGAGCGCCCGCGCGACGCTCGGCGCCGCGCCGGCGAGGCGGGCGCGGAACCGCCGTCGCCGCGCCCGCACGACGGCCAGCGCGAGCGCGGGGCCCGCGGTCGCAGCGAGAAGCGCGGCCGCCGGCCCGGCGACGAGCCACCCGGCGGCGGCGAGCGCCACGGCCACCAGCACGGCAAGCCGCCGCCGCTCCGGAGCGGTCGGCGCGACGCCCTCCCGCCCGGCGCGCAGCACCGGCGCGAACGCCCGCGTGGCGGCCGCGACCACGCGCGTGCGCTCGACGGCGGCCAGCGCGTCCCACACGCCAAGCACGGCGCACACGCCGCCGGCGAACGCGAGCACGACGCTCATGCGGGCACGCGCTGCGCGGGCGCGACGCCGCTGCCCGTCACGCGACGGCTCCCAGCCGCGCGGCGAGGCCGTCGCCCAACGCCGCGCGCCACTTCGGGGCGCCGTCGCGCCACGCGTACAACTCGCGCGCCGCCGCGCCCGCCGCGACGCGCACGACCTCCGCGACCGAGACCACCCGCCGCGTTCCGTCGGCGAGCCGGGCCTGGCAGACCACGAGGTCGAACGCGTCGGCGACCTGCTCGCGGATCGCCGCGTGCGGAAGCCCGAGATCGGCCATCAGGGCGAGCACCTCGACGCGCCGCAGCGCCTCCGCGGGCGAGCCGGCGTGCACCGTCGAGAGCGAGCCGTCGTGCCCGGTCGACAGCGCGGTGAGCATGTCCAGCGCCTCTGGGCCGCGGACCTCCCCCACGACGATCCGGTCCGGACGCATCCGCAGGGCGTTGCGCACGAGCCGGCGGATCGTCACCTCGCCGCGGCCCTCGAGGTTCGGCGGCCGCGCCTCGAGCCGCACGACGTGTGGCTGGCGCAGCCGCAGCTCGGCCGCGTCCTCGATCGTGACCACGCGCTCGCCGGCGCCGATGAAGCTCGACAGGGCGTTCAGCGTCGTGGTCTTGCCGGAGCCCGTCCCGCCGCAGATCAGCACCGTGCAGCGCGCCCGCACTGCGCGCGCGAGGAAGTCGAGCAGCGGGCGCGTGAGCGTCCCGTTCCCCACCAGATCCTCCGGCGAGAGCCCGCGGCGGCGGAAGCGGCGGATCGTCAGCGCCGGCCCATCCAGGGCCAGTGGCGGGAGCACCACATTGACGCGCGAGCCGTCATGCATTCTGGCGTCCACGAGCGGCTCCGCCTCGTCGACGCGGCGGCCCAGCGGCGCGAGGATGCGCTCGATCGCGTCGCGCAGATCCTGCTCGCGCGCGAACCGCACGCCGGTCTCCTCCAGCCGGCCGCCGCGCTCCACCCACACCGGCGCGACGCCCGAGACCATGATCTCGTCGACGGCGGGATCGCCCAGCAGCGGCTCCAGCGGGCCGAGACCGAACGCGCGCTCGGCGATCCGCGCGGCGAGCTCGGCGCGGCGGGCCTCCGGGAGCACGCCCGCCTCGCGGTCCACGAGCGCCCGGATGCGCGCCGGCAGGTCGGCGTCCTCCCCCGGCTCGCCGGCGTGCGCCAGGAGGCGCTCGCGCAGGGAGGCGGCGAGGGCATCGAGCGGTTCCATGCCTCTCATAGGCGGGGGCGCCGAGAACTCGCCCCGATCGGCCGATCGCCAGCGCGTGTTGGCCGCGCGCCGGCCGCCCGTCACGCTCGCCGCCCAGGCGCTCGCGAACGAGCGGCCTGGGCACAAGGTGGCGATCGAGCTCGACGACGGCCGCGCCGAGGTCACCCTCGGCGCCCGTTGACCTCCAGTAGCCGCCGGTTCTCCGGTGTGTCCGGAAGCCGCTGGAAGGTGTTCACCGTCTCGGTGAGCGTGCGATCGAACGGCTTGTTCTCGACGTCGCGGCCGGAGTCGTGGTCGGCGAACTGCAGCGGCAGGTAGGTCCCGCGGTCGACCCACAGCGTCATCTCGATCTTGGGGAAATGCGGCGGGCCGCTCCGCTCCTGCCAATGCAGCGCGTAGGCGGCGCGACCGTCGAGGGTGGTCTCCTCGAGGTCGATCTCGCGGCCGGCGCGGGCGGCGTCGAGCAGCGCGGCGGAGCGGAAGATCTCGCCCGGCACCATCCGGCCCCTCATGCTCATCGTCGGGTGGCCGTCGGGCGCGTAGCGGGTGATCGTGCCGTCGCTCGTGATCTCCTGCGAACCCGCGGGCGCGTCGGCGGTGCCGCTGACCTGCAGGAAGCGCACGGAGCCGCCGCGGACCCAGATGCGGCGCGTCCCAAAGTCGGCGCCCGTCGAGTCGCGCACGCTGGTCTCCGCGTAGAGGATCCCGGCTTGGTCGAGCGCCAGGGCGTCGACAGCGCGGCGCACGACCTCCTTCGCCTGCGGCGCGGACGCGGGCAGGAGGACGACGGCGGCCAGCGCGGCGGCGGCGACGGCCGGAAGCGCCGCGAGCAGGCGGCGCCTTCTGCGCCGCGGCGCGAGCTTCAGGGCCGCGAAGTCGGCGAGGCCGTCGAACTCGGCGGCGCTCGCGGGGTTCGCGGCGCGGACGCGGTCGAGCAGCGTGTCAGGCATGTCGGATCCCTTCCATGACCGGGGCGAAGTCTTCCTCCAGCAACTGCTGGAGGCGGCGGCGGGCGCGCGAGAGTCGCACGGCGAACGCGGGGCCGCTGCAGCGGGCGGCGCGCGCGGCGTCGGCGATCGACAGGCCTTCCCACGCGACGAGGCGGATCGCCTCGCGGTCGCGCTCGCCGAGCCGCGCGAACGCCTGCGCGAGGCCGACGTCTGAGAGCGACTCGGCGGGATCGCCCGGGACGGCTGCCGCGAGCCGGTCGCCGATGTGGACGCCGTCACGGCGTGCCGCCTTGCGGCGGTGGTTGGCGAGCACGTTGCCGGCGACCGCGTACAGCCACGGCAGCGGGTGCTCGATCCGCCGCGGCAGCTTGCGCCACGCGACGACGAACGTCTCCGCCACCAGGTCCTCGACCTCGCCGCGCGCGGCGCGGCGCGCGAAGTACGCGCACAGCGCGGCGTGATGGGCCGAATAGATCGCCCGGAACTCCTCGGTTCTGTCGCTCACACCCGGTCTCTGTCGCGTGGCGGGCGATCCTGTCACAGGCCGTCGTCGACGACGAGAGCGCCAACGCGGCGGCGGTCGCCGGGCGCGCGACCGAGCAGGCGGATGTCGCTCGCGAAGCTCTGGGCGGCGGTCAGGTAGACCGCCTGGGCGGGCGTGACGCGCAGCGTGGCGGCGACGCGCGGCGCTCCATCCTTCGCGGGCGCCGGGCGCGTGGCGAGCACCTCCAGGTTCTCGAGCGCCAGCCGCGCCCTGCCGGACGCCCCGGCGCGGCGGTCGCTCGTGACGACGACGTCGACGCGCACGCCGGGCGCGGCGGAGCCGGTCGCGACCAGCTCGAGCGCGCGCTGGCCGGTGGCGACCGCCGCGGCCGGCGTGACCGGCGCGCGGGCGAGGAGAGCGGGGGTGACGGGTCCGCCCGCGGGCACCGGCACGGCGAGGCGGCGGCCCGCGAGCTCGCCCGCATACGCCGACGCTCCGGCTGGTGCGTAGCGGGCGGGCAGCCGCCGTATCGCGAGATCCTCGAGCCTGATGGTCCGGCCGGCGGCCAGCGGGCGGCGGGCGACGACGACGTCGGTCAGCGGGCCGAGCTGGGCCTCGACCGCGCGCTCACGGCGCGAGACGTCGGTCGCCGCGAGGCCGCCGAGCGCGAGCGCCAGGCCGAGCAGCAGCAGCGCGCGCCGGCGGCGGGTCACCCGGCCGCCGGCAGGTCGAGCACGAGCCGCGCCCCCGCGCGCGCGGGCAGCGCCGAGAGGCGGCCTCCGCTCTGCTCGGCGATCCCCGCCGCGATCGCGAGGCCGTGGCCGCGGCGACCGGTGCGCGCGCGGGCGAGCTCGGCGACCGCGGCGGGCAGGCCGGGCCCGTCGTCGGCGACTTCGATCCGCACGCGCTCGCCCGTCCCCCGCACGCGGACCCGCACCACGCCCCCGCCGTGCTCGGCCGCGTTGGCGACCAGGTTCGCGACCGCCTGGGCGATGCGCAGGGGATCGGCGGACACGACCGTGGCGGGCAGCGGGAGCGCGGGCGCGGGCGGGCCGTCGGCGCGCCAGGTGCGCGGGAGGTCGCCGGCGGAGACGGCGCGCAGGTGACGCGCGCGTACGTGGCGTTCCAGGCGCGGGCCGTCCGCGCCGGGCGGCGGCGCGTCGAGGTGGAAGCCGGCGCCGTGGGCGGCGGCGAGCGTGGTCCAGGCGGGCGCGTAGCGGCGGGCGAGCGCGGCGACGTCGACGGGCTCGCGGAGCTCGCGTGCGCGGGCGCCGGACGGCGCGGCGGTCAGATCCTCGAGCGCGCGGCCTGCGCGGACGAGCTCGAGGTCGATCGCGGCGACGCGGCCCGGCTCGCCCGCGAGCGTGCCGAGCCCGAGCCTCGCCGCGCACAACGGTCCGCGCAGCTCGTGGCTCGCGCGGGCGACGAGCACCAGCCGCTGCCGCGCGCGCAGGTGCAGGCCGCCGAGCAGCGCGGCGGCGCACCAGCCGACCGCGGTCAGGATCTCGGGAGTCATGCCGCTCTTAGAGATCAGCCGCGCGTTCTCGCCCCCGTAGAGTTCCGCGTGTGCTCGAACGCTACGAGGAGGACATCGCGCGGCTGACCGAGCGGCTCGTCGCGATCGACACCACGAACCCGCCAGGCCGCGGGTACGCGGCGTGCGCCGAGCTGCTCGAGGAGACGCTCGGCGAGCTCGGCCTCCCCGGCACCACCCGGCGCGTCGATCTCCACGGCCTGGAGCCCCGCTTCTGCCTGCACGCCGAGTGGGGCACCGGCGCCCGCGCCCTCTACCTGCACGGCCACTACGACGTCGTCCCCGCCCAGTCGCCGGGCCAGTTCGCGCCGCGCCGCGAGGGCGGCCGCATCCACGGCCGCGGCAGCGCCGACATGAAGAGCGGCCTCGCCGCGATGATCTACGCCGTCGTCGCGCTGCGCGACGCCGGCTTCGTGCCCGACGGCCGCGTCGTGCTCCAGCTCGTTCCCGACGAGGAGGACGGAAGCCGCGGCGGCTCGCGCTGGCTGCTCGATCACCGGCTGCTCGCCGACGAGCAGGCGATCGGCATGCTCACGCCGGAGCCGACCAGCGGCGTGATCTGGAACGCCTCGCGCGGCGCGATCACGCAGCGCGTCACGGTGCACGGGCGCGAGAGCCACGTCGGCCTCCTGCACGCGGGCGACAACGCGTTTGAGCGCATGCTCGACGTCGCCGGCGCGCTCCGCGGGCTGCGCGACGAGCTGGCCGAGCGCCGCACCGCCTACGCGATCGACCCGCCCGAGGCCGGCCGCTCGCTCCTGCTGCTCGGCGGCATCGCCTCCTCCGGCAGCGGCTTCAACGTCGTGCCCGCGCAGGCGTCGTTCACGCTCGACCGCCGCCCCAACCCGGAGGAGGACCTCGACGAGGAGCGTACGCGCCTGGCCCAGATGATCGACGGCCTGCGCGCCGAGGGCCACCGGATCGACGTCGAGACGCTGCAAGAGGCGTTCGCGTCAGGCTCGCCCGACGACGGCCCGCTCGCCGTCGCGCTCGCCGACAGCGTCGCGGAGGTCGAGGGCGCCCGTCCGGCGTTCGAGCTGTGCCCGGGCGTGCTCGAGACCCGCTGGTACGCGCACCTCGGCATTCCCGCGTACGCGTACGGCCCCGGGCTGCTCGAGGTCGCGCACGGCTCCGGCGAGTACGTGGACATCGCCGCGGTGGTGCGCTGCGCGACCGTGTACGCGAAGACGATCGAGCGGATGCTTCAGCCGTCCGGGCCGTCGATCAGCCGGTAGCCGACGCCCCACACGTTGACCACGAACCGGTCGCCGTCGCGCGCGAGCTTGCGGCGCACGCGGCAGGCGTGCGAGTCGAGCGTGCGAGTCTGGCCGCGGGCGCGGAAGCCCCAGACGTCGCGCAGGAGCTCATCCTTCGTGAAGACGCGAGTCGGCTCGCTCGCCAGCGCGCGCAGGAGCGCGTACTCCTTCGCCGCGAGCTCGACGCGACGCCCCCGCAGCGTGGCCACGCGCGACGCCGGGTCGATCTCCAGCTCGCCGACCCGCAGCCGGCCGCGCTGCATCCGCTCGCGGGTGCGGCGGAGCACGGCGCCGATCCGCAGCCGCAGCTCGCCGTAGGCGAACGGCTTGGCGACGTAGTCGTCGGCGCCGAGCTCGAAGCCGCGCACGCGGTCCACCTCGCCGACGCAGCCGGTGAGCACGATCAGCGGCAGCGTCGGGTCCAGCCGCGAGGCGACGCCGTCGGCGTCGCGAATGCGGCGGATGAGATCGAGCCCCGAGCCGTCGGGGAGCTTCAGGTCGACCACCGCGAGATCGGGCCGGTAGTACTCGAGCGCGCGCAGCGCGTCGCGAACGGTGCCGCAGACGAGCAGCTCGTACCCGTCCGCGGTGAGGTTGTCGGCGAGGAACGAACGGGTGAGCGGGTCGTCCTCGACGAGCAGGAGGGTCGCGCGGTCCATGGCGCGTGTAGGGATTCGCCGCCTGAACTTCGCCCCGCCCGCCGCGATCGGCGAACTGCGGCAGGTAGGGAGGCGAGTTCTGGATCGCGATCAGGCTCGACCGCGCGCAGCCGCGAAACGATCGCGCTCGCGCACGTCCGCGCTCCGAACAAAGGGGGTGACGCACGTTTGTTCGAAATAGGCGAACAAAAGTGGGTCACCCCCTCGCGCCCTACGCCGAAAACGCTCATTCACGCACCGCCAACCTGACCCGATCCCCTCACCTGCCGCCGTTCGCCGAGCCCGCGGAGCGGCGGCATAGCCGCGGCCGCCGGGCCCGCCGCGGCGCGGCGCATCCGCGAACGCCCTAGCCCGCCGCGAGCCGGCGCAGCCGCGGCCGCCGGGCCCGCCGCGGCGCGGCGCAGCCGCGAACGCCCTAGCCCGCCGCGGCGCGGCCGTCGACGCGCGGGGCGCGCCGTTGACGCGGGCGCCGCCCGCGCGGCTAGGCGCCCCGAAGTCGTGCCCGCGCCGGGCGGGCCGTCTCGCAGCGCGAGACCGCGCGCCCGCCCGAGCGCACGATGACGCTGCCCGAGACGGTGGCCGACGCGACCTCGTGGTCGGTGAACTGCCCGGTGATGCGCCAGGTGAAGTGTCCGGTCCACCCCTCGTGCCCGGCGACCCCTCGCGAGATGCCGGTGACGCGCCCCGAGAACGCGCCGCCGCGCACCCGGAGCGCCTGCTTGGCCGGCACGAAGGACATCCACAGCTCGCCGATCCCGCCGCCCTTGCAGCGCCCGTCGAAGCCCAGCCGCAGCGACAGCCGGTCGCGGGCGCCGACGTCGACCGACATCCTCTGCGGCCGCGGGAACGCGATCGCGCCGGAGACAGACTCTCCGGCCAGCGGCTGCACTCCGGGTGCGAGCAACAATGCGACTGCGGCGCCGAGCAACATGAGACTACGCACCGTAACACGGTGCATCGTGTCGCGCCGCAAAGCACCCCGTCTGGGTAGACTCGCGAAATGGGCCGCACAGCCCGTCGTACCGAGGTCACCGAGTGCCGCCAGTGCCTCACCTACTGCGACCGCGTGATCGCGCCGGCGACCTGCGTCGCCCAGGACTGCCCCTCGCTGTACCTGTATGACGATCCGCTGAGCGGCATCCGCTACATGGGGTGCGCTCACACGGTGTTCGCGACCGAGATCGATGTGGCGCTGTTCGAGCAGGCCGAGCGCGGCCGCGGCTACGGCGTCCTCAAGCTCGCCCGCGAGCCGCTGGCGCGCTGCAGGTTTGCCGTCGAGAAGGCGCACGAGCGGCCGCCTGGCGAGGAGTTCAGGTGCGTGAATCGAAGGTTCGCGGACTTCCCAGAGAGCGCCCCCGATGCCCTCCGCGCATTCGACCTGCGCGAGGGCCTGAGCGCCGCGTGAAAGATCCAGTTCAGGGGCAGACCTCGGGCAGGATCCGCGCATAAGATGCAGACGCCCCGGCGGACCCGGGCCGAGGAGCTATGGATCACATTCGCCGCGGCAATTACGACTCTGGTCACGACTATGTCCTCGAGTACGGGGAGCTGCGCTTCACCTTCAACGAGCGCGACTTCTCTGAGCGTGTCGAGCAGGCCGCGCGCAAGCTCGGCTTCGTCGGCGGCCGGCTCGAGGAGTTCGAGCTCGAGGACCTCGTGAACCTGACCGTCAACGGCGAAGTGGCCGACCCGGCGTCCGCGCTCGGCGAGCACGTCAACGACTGCTGGCCCGAGCTCGTCGGCCCGGCCGACCGCAGCCTCGTCCACTGGCTGCGGCGGCTCGTGTTCCGCTCCGCCTGGCTCGACCAGCGCGTCAAGGAAGGGGAGCTGGACGTCGTCTTCGACGACGCGACCAGCTCCTTCGGGTACGTCCAGCCCGAGCGCGACCGCGAGCCGATCGAGCTCTCACCCGAGCCCAACTGGCGCCGCGTCGCCTACGGCGGCCGGCACTAGGCCCTAGTCCTTCGCGGGCTTCTTCCTCGCCGCCGGCTTCTTGGCGGCCGGCTTCTTCTTCGCCGCCGCCGGCTTCTTGGCGCCCGCCGCCTTCTTGGCGGCCGGCTTCTTCGCCGCGGGCTTCTTCGCCGCCACCGCGGGCGCGGGAGCCGCATCGGGCTCCGGCTCGGGCTCCGGCTCGGCCGGCGGCTCGAACGGGCCGCCGGCGCGCGCGGCGCGGATCGCCTGCGCGCCCGCCTCGCCGACCAGCAGCTCCGGCCGCAACGTGCCCGAGTCCTTCAGCGACAGCGCCGGGAACTGGCCGAGCGCGGCCGCCTCAGCGTCGAGCGCCACGACCGTCGTCTCGCCGCCGACCGGTGCGGACGCGGTCGCGACCACGGTCAGCGACCCGCCCGAGGCCAGGTTGCGCCCCGCGGCCAGCGCACGCCGGGAGGCGCCCTCGCTCAGGTACGTGAAGCCGTCGATCAGCACGACGGCGTCGCCCCCGCGCGCCGCGACCCGGCGCCCCTGCTCGATCGCCGACTCGATCGCCTGGGCCTGGGCGTCCGAGGAGGCGGCCGTCGTCAGCGCCGCGACCGGCGCGGGCGACCAGTCGGCGACCTCCTCCGGCCGTGCGCCGGCCAGCACGATGGTCAGCTCCAGCCCTTCGCGCGCGGCCAGCGCCTCGGCCAGCCGCCGCAGCGCCTCGCTCTTGCCCGAGCGCGGGCCGCCGGCGATCACCACGCGCGAGCCCTTGCCGAACGGCGTCAGCCACTCGATCGCCTTCACCGTCGGGTCGCCGGACCCGAGCCGGACCCGCTCCGACGGCCAGGCGACCGGCAGGTCCTCGAAGCGCGTCCCCTCGGCGACCTCGTCGGCCGGCTTGCCGTTGATCGTGTCGACCCGCACCAGCGACGGGAACCGCTCGGAGCGCCGCGGCGCCCGCAGGGGCCCCGCCACGCGATCGCCCGACACCAGCTCGCAGCGCTTGACCTGCGCGGCCGAGATGTAGACGTCGTCGTCGGACTCCTCCGGCGGCGACAGGCGCAGGAAGCCGGACCCGTTGGCGAGCAGCTCGACGACGCCCGAGACGATCGGCTCGCCGCCCGTCTCGGCCGGCGCCTCCTCGGGCTCGCGCTCGGCGTCCTCGTCGCGCCCGCGAGCGCGGCCACGGCCCCCGCGCCGGCCACGGCGGCCGCGGCGCGGCTCTTCGTCCTCCGGCCGCTCTTCGGCCACCGGCGCGGCGGGAGCCTCGGGGACGGCCTCGGGGATGGAATCGGACTGGCGGGCGACGATCGCGTCGACCAGCTCGGGCTTGCGCAGCCGGCGGAATCCGTCGACTCCGAGCTCGTTGGCAAGCAGGTGCAAGTCGGCGAGCGGGCTCTGCTCGAGAGCGGAGCGGTCCAGGACGGAGGGCATGTGGCGGATCTCCCTGAGATCGGTAGGCACCCGGCCGCGTTGGGTTCAGCGGCCGGCGATTCAGCCGTCACCCTAGCGGGATGTGCGGCGGGACCCCGTCGGGATAGCGCTCGCGCGTCAGCCCCTCGACGTCACCGAGGACGCGGTCGCCGCGCAGCACGGACCGCACCGCCAGATAATCTGCCGCGCCGGCCACGTCGTGCACGCGCACGATCTCCGCGCCCGCGTCGGCCGCGAAGCCGACGGCGGCCAGCGTCGCCGGGTCGCGCTCGGCCGGCGGGCGGCCGACGATCGCGCCGAGGAAGTCCTTGCGCGAGACCGCGAGCAGCAGCGGGCGCCCGAGCGCGCGCAGCGCGTCCAGCCGGCGCAGGACCGCCACCGTCTGGGCCGGCGTCTTGGCGAAGTCCGGGCCGGGGTCGAGCACGATCTGCTCGGGCGCGACCCCCTCCCCCAGCGCGACCTCCATCCGCTCGCGCAGGAAGCCGGCCACGTCGGCGACCACGTCGTCATACGCGCCCGGGTCCAGCAGCGTCCCCTTCGGCGCGACCCGCGTGTGCATGATCACCAGCGCCGCACCGGTGCGCGCGCATACGCGGGCCATCTCGACGTCGCGCAGCCCCGACACGTCGTTGACGACCGACGCGCCCGCCTCGATCGCCGCCGAGGCCACCTCCGGCTTGTAGGTGTCGACGGAGATCAGCGCCCCCGCGAGCGCCGAGACGAGTCCGCGGACGCGCGCGATCTCCTCCTGCACCGGCACCGCGGGCAGGTCGCCGCGCGCCGACTCGCCGCCGATGTCGAGCAGATCGGCACCCGCCGCCAGCAGCGCGCGGCCACGCGCCACGCGCTGCTCGGTGGTCGCGGCCTCGCCGTCCGAGAACGAGTCCGGCGACGCGTTGAGGATCCCCATCAGCAGCGGGCGCCCGCCGAGCTCCAGCCGGTGCTCGCGGGCGCGCAGGATCACGGCTTCTTCTTGATGCGCAGGCTGACTTTCTTGCGCGTGACGTTGCCCGCCCTGTCGACCGCGGCCACCTTCAGCGTGAACTTCCCCGCCCGGTAGCGGTGGCTCACCTTGCGCGACCTCGTCGTCGCCGAGTGATCGCCGAAGTCGATCGTCGTGTGGTCGAGCCCCGAGCCGCCGCGGTCCTTCGCGGTGACCCGGATCTTGAGCGCCTGGCCGCGGGCGCGCTTGCCGTCGACGTGCACGCTCAGCGTCGGCGCCGTCGCGTCGAGCTTCATCGTGCGCGCGCGGCTGCGCGCGGTCTGGCCGCGCAGGTCCACGGCCTCGACGTACCACGAGTGCCGGCCGGTCTTCAGCGGCGTCGCCGGAACCAGGCTCGACGCCTTGGTCTGTCCGGCCTGGACGCCGTCGATGAACACGCGGAACGTCTGCTCGCCCCACAGGTCGATGCCCGGCCGCCACTTGAGCTCGGGCCGCGTCTTGCGCTTGTAGGCCTCGGCACGGCCGATGTAAGGCGCGCTCGGCGGATCGTCGAACTCCGCCACGGTCAGCGCCTTCGCGCCGGCGACGCCCTGCACCATCGCGACCGCGAAGTCGCCCACGCGATCGCCGCCGATGAACACGCCGGGGTCGTTGACCGGCCCGAACGCCGGGTTGGAGACCGCCGTGGTCGCCGCGAACGGCTCCCGATAGGGCTTCACGCGCGCCAGGGCGTCGGTGCCCGAGCGCCAGGCGATCGCGAGGTTGCCGCGATCCGTGCCGGCCACCTCGGGCTTGGACGGCGTGCTGCTCGCGCCGAGCACGTAGGAGGTCTCGAACACGTCGCGGTCGAGCAGCGCCCCTACCACGCCGTTGTCGAACTCCTGCGCGACGCCCTCGCCCGCGCCGCGGCCGTTCATGTCGATGCGCGGCTCGGTCGACGGGATGCCGCCGTCGATCGGGCTCATCGGCTCGAAGTTCGAGCCGACCAGCCGGCGCGCGAACGAGCGCGAGCCGCCCGCCGTGTCCTGGCGGTAGACGACCCACGCGAACGAGCCGTCCTCCTCGATGTCGATGTCCGGCGAGTCGGCGCCCGCGCCGTCGCCGTCCTGGGAGACCTGCTGTGGATAGGCCGACAGGTTGAGCCCGGTCAGACGGCGCGCGTACACGCGGGCGCGGTCGGAGATCTCGCCCCAGGTCGCGACCGCGTACCCCTCGGCGGAGACCGCCACGCGCGGGCGCAGCGCGCCGGTGCCGGCCGTGTCGGCGGGCACGATGTCGACCGGCGACGCGAGGCCCGACCACGTGGCGTCCTGCAGGCGAGCGGCGCGCACGTCGCCGCTCTGCTGCCAGACGGCGTACGCGGCGTCGTTGACGCCGAGGTCGACGTCGACCGACTTCGCGCCGGGCCCGCCGATCTGGGCCGGACCGGTGAACGGCGCCGGCGTCGCGCTGACCGGCGTGCTGGCGGCATAGACGTTGCCGTCAGCGACCCAGGCGACCGCGATCCGGTTGCCGTCGCCGACCGCGATCTTCGCCTCGGTCGCCTCGCCGAGCCCCGGGTCCACGCGCACCGGGCTCTGCCACACGCCGCCGAACAGGCGCGAGACGAACACGTGCGCCGCGCCGCCGTCGCGGCGCAGATAGGCCACGGCGCCGGTGCCGTCGCGCGCCAGGTCCACGCCGCCGGCCTCGACCACGTCGGCGTTCGGGCCGTCGAGCGCCTGGGCGGGACTCCAGGCGGCGCGGGCGCCGGCGGCGGGGACGAGCACGAGCGCGGCGGTCAGGAGGAGGACGAGACGGCGTACAGGCATGCGGCTCCGGGTTCGAAGGGGCTACGCCGGGCTGCAACCGGCGAGGACCGCCAAAGTTACGGGGTGATGACCTAGACGGTCATCACCTGGTGACTCCCTCGCGGTGTTTGCAAGCGACGAATCCGACCTGGGGAGTCAAGGCGAGACCAGGATGCCTTCCTGCTCGGCCTCGACCCGGAACGCGCGCGCGAGCTCGCCCGCGTCGCCGCCGATCTCCGCGCCGAGCACCGCCGCGACGCGCTCCGGCGCGCCGGAGGCCAGCAGCGGCCGGGCCGCCGTCAGCCCCAGCCGGGTGCGGCGCAGCAGCACGTCGCCGACCGAGCGCGCCTGCTCCCGGCGCGCGGCGTGCACGACCTCGGCCATCAGGTCGGGCATGCCGTCGAGGACCGGCCCGGGAAACTCGCCCGCGAGCGCGAGGACGTCGTGCGCGACGTGCCCGTAGCGGCCCGCGAGCTGTGCGTACGCCGCGTCCGGCACGCCGTCCACGCGCGGCAGGTCGTCGGGCGAGATCGCCATCCCGAGCGGGATCTCGTGCGTGCGGCACGGCAGCTCCTGCCCGTCGCGCTCGACGATCCGGTCGACCGCGAGCTTGGCCATCCGCCGCCAGGTGGTCAGCTTGCCGCCGGTGATCGTGACCATGCCGCTGGAGGTCTCATACAGCTCGGCCTTGCGCGAGATGTCGACCGACTTGCGCGGATCGCCGGTGGAGATCAGCGGCCGCACGCCGGCGTAGGCGCCGGCCACGTCCTCGGGCTGGAGCGAGACGCCGAAGAAGTCGTTGACCGCGTCGAGCAGGTAGTCGACGTCCTCGTCGGACGGCCGGATGTGCTCCAGCTCGCCCTCGTAGTCGTTGTCGGTGGTGCCGACGAGCGTCTGGCCGAGCCACGGCAGGACGAAGATCGAGCGCCCGCCGCCGGCCGGCACGATCGCGCCCGCCTTCACCGGCAGCTGCGACGAGTCGATGATCAGGTGCGTGCCGCGGCTGGGCCGGATCACCGGCACCTCGGCCTCGTCGTGCAGCTCGCTCGGGCGCAGTCGGTCGGCCCACACTCCGGTCGCGTTGACCACGTTGGCCGCGCGGATCTCGAGCTCGGAGCCGCTCTCGAGATCGCGCACCCGCGCGCCGGCGGCGCCGGGCAGCAGCTCGAGCGCCTCGACGCGGTTGGCGGCGACCGCCCCGAACCGCTCGGCCTCGGCCAGCACGGTCAACACGAGCCGCACGTCGTCGGTCTGGCAGTCGTAGAACAGATACCCGCTGGTCGGCGCCCGCGAGGCGAGCGCCGGGATCAGCTCGACGACCTCCTCGCCCTCGATCGTGCGGTGGCGGGCCGGGCTCCAGTCGGCGTCCTCACGCGCGAGCCGGCGCCGGAGCGGCGAGCGCCGCAGCCGGTCGACCGCCATCACGTCGTACGCGTTCAGCCCGAGGCCGACGATCCGGTCCAGGCGCTGGCCGTCGAACGCCGGCACCACGAGCGGGAGCGGCTTCACGAGGTGCGGCGCCAGGCGGACGTTGATCTGGCGCTCCAGCAGCGCCTCGCGCACGAGCCCGATGTCGAAGTTCTGCAGGTAGCGGAGCCCGCCGTGGACGAGCTTGCTCGACCGCGAAGATGTCCCGCTCGCGTAGTCCGCACGCTCGATCAGCGCGACGCTGTAGCCGCGCGTGGCGGCATCCAGCGCGACGCCGGCGCCGGTGATCCCGCCGCCGATCACGAGCACGTCGTACGCGTCGGTTGCGAGGGCCTTGACGGCATCCGTGCGCGAAAGCATCGGCGGCGGAGGCTAACGTGCCGTATGCCCTCGGGGACGGTGATCGACCTGTGGCGCTGGCCGGTGGCCGGCATGCGCGGCGAGCAGCTGATCTCGACGCGCGTGGATGTGCGCGGCGTGGCGGGCGACCGCGTGCACCGGATTGAGAGCCCGACCACCCCGCCGGATGGGCTGCTCGGGCGCTGGAGCGCGACGTATCCGTTCACGCCCGACGGCGCGATCGACCCCGACAACCCGCCGTACCCCAACGTCCATTCGCCGAGCGGGGAGGAGGTCTACCGGTGGGGGGACCCGTGGCTCGCCAGCGCGCTGGAGCGCGACCTGCGCGCCGAGGTCGCGACTGTGCGCGACCTCACGGCGCCGCGCGGCGTGATCGTGGCGACCGCCGCGCCGGCCGTCCCCGGCCTCTCGGGCGTCAATCTGCGGCTCGATCTCGAGCCGCCGCACGGAGGCTGGAGCGGTATGGTGCTGTCCTTCGAGCACGGCGTGCGGCTGCGGCTGATGACCTCGCGCGCCGACGGGCCGGGGATCGAGACGCTCGTCCTGGCAGGCGGGCGGGTGCAGCTCGGCGAGCTCGTCGCGCTGGGGTGAGAACCCCATTACGCTTCAGCTCCGGGGTCGCTTCTCCCGATGTAATGGATCCCCACCCTGGTCAAGGAGGATGTACCGCCGTGCTGCGCATCGATGAGACTTCGGGGACGCTGGTCGCTCCACAGGCGTCCGGCCTCGTTCAGGAGTCGCCGCCGGACCGCGAGGAGCTCCTCTCACTCGTCACCACGTCGTGGGAGGCCTTCGCCACCGAGCTGGGGATCCCGCGCGTCAAGCTGCTCGCCCGCGAGCCGGTGCCGTATGTCGACCTGCTCGGCTTCGACGAGGAGACCAAGCAGCTGGTCGTGGTCCTGGTCACCGGCGACACCGTCGAATGGCAGCTCGGGCGCGCGCTCGGCGCCGCCGCCGAGGTCGCGGGCTGGGACAAGGCGAAGCTCGTGGAGGCCCACGACGCGCTGGCCGACGTCGAGCCGGGCGAGTCGCCGGCGCTCGTCCTGGTGGCCGGCGGCTACGACGAGCGCGCGATCGCCACGATCGAGTGGCTGGCCAACAAGCACGGCGTGCCGATCTCGGCCTACACCGTGGCGATGGTCCGCTTCGGCGGCGAGCGGCTGCTGAGCGTCCGGCGCGAGCCCGCGCAGAACGGCGACCACGCCTCCGACGTGCAGTGGATGCTGTCCGGCGGCGCGCCCGGCGGCGCCGGGATCGCGCCCTCGATGCTGCACTCCACGGCAGCGTCCACCCCGCCGCCCGCCTAGCGGGCGCGGCGCGGGGGTACGGCGCATCGCCGGCGCAGTCCGGGTCGTCGCTGCCGGCGGATCGCAATATTGGTCTTACGTGTGCGCCTGCCGCGGCCCGGCAGCGGCGAGAGCCAGGTGGCGAGCCCCCACGGGGCGAGCCAGATGGGAGGATGCGGATCCCACCCACCCGCCGGAATGCGTCGTATCTCCGCGCCGGGCCCGCCTAGCCGAAGAAGAGCGAGAACACCCCCCACTGGAGCTCCGGGTTCCATGTCACCGGAGCTCCGCGTCGCATGCGCTCGACGCCATGGCGCTCCTCGCATCCGTGCTCGAGGAGCGCCGCGACGGCGGGCGCATTGGCCTGCGGCGCGGCAAGCCGGATGCCCGGCTCGATCACCGCGTCGAGCAGCGCGCGGCCCGCGTTGGCGTCGGTGGCGATGATCGGGCGCGCGCCGAACGGCGGGCGCAGCGCGACGCCGCCGTCGGCGACCCTGGCGCCCTCGAGCGAGGCGTCGATCGCCGGCGTGCGGTCCTCCCCGGTGGCGAGCACGTCGAGCGCGCGGATGCCGGAGTGGTCGCGCGGCGTCGCCGGGCGGACGTCGTCGCGCGCGGCCGGCTTGGCATGCGCGGGGCCGGAGAACACGCGGTAGGCGCCCTCGGGCTCGAAGCCCATGCGCTCGTAGATCGCGCGCCCGGACGGGCTGGCCAGCAGGAGGAACGTCGCGCGCTCGCCGGCCGCCTCGATCGCCGCCTCGGTCATCCGCTGCCCGAGCCGCTCGCCGCGCGCCTCCGGCCGTACCGCGATCGCGCCGATCCACGCCGTCGCGCCGAACCCGATCGCCGCGCCGGTGGCGACCACGCGCCCGTCGCGCTCGGCCACCAGCAGATGCCCGTCGGGCTGCTCGAACGCCCACGTGTGGACGCTCGGGCGGCGGTTGGACACGCCGAAGGCGATCGACATCACCTCCAGGAAGGCAGGGATGTCGGCCTCGGCGGCCCGGCGGATCTCGCTCAGAGCGCGTGAACCTCGGAGATGACGTCGCTGACCGACTTCTTGGCGTCGCCGAACAGCATCGCCGTCTTGGGGTCGTAGAACAGCGGGTTGTCGATGCCGGCGAAGCCCGAGGCCATCGAGCGCTTGAGCACGATCACGCTGGCGGACTTGTCGACGTCGAGGATCGGCATCCCGTAGATCGGCGAGTCGGTCACCGTGCGGGCGGCGGGGTTGGTGACGTCGTTGGCGCCGATCACCAGCGTCACGTCCGTGCGCCCGAACTCGCCGTTGATCTCGTCCATCTCCTTGAGCTTGTCGTACGGCACGTCGGCCTCGGCAAGCAGCACGTTCATGTGCCCCGGCATGCGGCCGGCCACCGGGTGGATCGCGAACAGCACCTCGACCCCGCGCTTCTCGAGCTCGGTCGCCAGGTCGGCGACCGCGCGCTGGGCCTGCGCGACGGCCATGCCGTAGCCCGGCGCGATCACCACCAGGCGCGCGTAGGAGAGCTGGATCGCCACGTCGGCGGCGCTGGTGGAGCGCGCGGTGCCGCCGCCGGAGGTCGCCTGCAGCGCGCCACCGCCGCCGGTGCCCACGCCGGCGAAGAAGACGTTGGCGATCGAGCGGTTCATCGCGTCGGCCATCTGCTTGGTGAGGATCGAGCCGGAAGCGCCGACGAGCATGCCCGCCACGATCAGCGCGGTGTTCTCCAGCGCGATGCCGGCGGCTGCCGCGGACAGGCCGGTGAAGGCGTTCAGCGTGGAGATCACGACCGGCATGTCGGCGCCGCCGATCGGCACCACGGCGAGCACGCCGAGCGCGCCGGCGAACAGCAGGATCAGCCAGAACAGCAGCTCGCTGTCGCTGCCGGCCGCGATGATCACGGCGAGGACCACCGCGACCGCGAGCAGCCCGAAGTTGACCGCCTTGGGCGTCTTGATGCCGCCCTTCATGATCTCCTGCAGCTTCAGGAACGCGATGTTGGAGCCCCAGAAGCTGATCGAGCCGATGATCGCGGCGAACAGGATCGGGATCAGGCTGCGCAGCTCCAGATCGCCGCCCGTGCTGCGGAACTCGACGACGCTGATCAGCGCCACCGCGCCGCCGCCGACGCCGTTGAACAGCGCCACCATCTGCGGCATCGCCGTCATCTTCACGCTGCGCGCCGCCGGCACGCCGACGGCGGTGCCGATCGCGACGCCGACGACGATCAGCAGCCAGTCGCCGATCTCCTCATTGAGCAGCGTGGCGCCCACCGCGATCGCCATCCCGACGCCGGCGATCTGATTGCCGCGGACCGCCGTGCGCGGGCCGCGCAGCATGTGCAGCCCGATGATGAACATCGAGAACGCGACGATGTAGAGCAGCTGGATGACGTCGTTACGACTCATCCGGCTCCTTCGGATCGGGCTTCTTGGCCTTGAACATCTCGAGCATCCGGTCGGTGACCAGGAAGCCGCCGACGACGTTGATCGTGCCGAAGGCGATGGCGATCACCAGCAGGAACTCGTTGACGAAGCCGTCGGCCGGCCCGATCAGCAGGATGCCGCCGAGCACGACGATGCCGTGGATCGCGTTCGTGCCGCTCATCAGCGGCGTGTGCAGCGTGTTCGGCACCTTCGAGATCACCTCGAAGCCGACGAACGCGGCCAGGACCAGGATCGCGATCTCGGTCAGCAGGTCCATCTAGCGCTCCACCACCTTGCCGTCGCGCACCACGCAGGCGCCCTTGATGACCTCGTCCTCGAAGTCGAAGCCCAGCTCGATCAGCGAGAGCAGGTTGCGCGAGTACAGCGCGGACGCGTGCTCGGCCATGCTGCTCGCGACGTTCAGCGGCGCGGCCACGACGACGCCGTTGTCGGTCGTGTACGTCTCGCCGGGGCGCGCGAGCTCGGCGTTGCCGCCGGCCTCGGCCGCGAGGTCGACGATCACGCTGCCGTGCTTCATCTTCGCGACGGCGTCGGCGGGGATCAGCTTCGGCGCGGGCCGGCCGGGCACGAGCGCGGTCGTGACGATCACGTCGGACCTGGCCATCTGGACCGACAGCGCGTCGCGCTGGGTCTGCTGCTCTTCGGGAGTGAGCTCGCGGGCGTAGCCGCCGGCCGCCTCGGCGTCGCCGAGACCCTCCACCTCGAAGAACCTGGCGCCCAGCGACTCGATCTGCTCCTTCACGGCCGAGCGGATGTCGAACCCGGTCACGACCGCGCCGAGCCGGCGGGCGGTGGCGATCGCCTGCAGGCCGGCGACGCCGGCCCCGAGCACGAGCACCTGGGCGGGCGGGACGGTGCCCGCCGCGGTCATGAACATCGGGAAGAACCGGTCCAGGTGGTCGGCGGCGATCAGCACCGCCTTGTAGCCGGTGACCGTCGCCTGGCTGGAGAGCGCGTCCATCGACTGCGCGCGGCTGATGCGCGGGATCATCTCCATCGCCAGCGCGGTGCCCTTCAGGCGCTGCAGCCCGTCGGGGTTGCCGAGCGGATTGAGGAAGCTGACGAGGATGCTCGCGGGCGCGAGCTTCGCCGCCTCCTCGTCGCTGGGCGGTGCGACCTTGACGATCAGCTCGGCGCCCCAGGGGTCGCCGATCGTGGCGCCGGCGGCGGTGTACGCCTCGTCGGTCGCGGCCGACTCCACGCCCGCGCCGGACTCCACCGTCACCTCGTGCTCGGCCGCCACAAGGCGGCGCACGACCTCAGGCACCAGCGCGACACGGCGCTCGCCGGCCGCCGTCTCCTTTGGGACGCCGATCTTCACGAGACGCGCAAGCCTATGTCAGTGGGCGCGGGTGACGCGGCGAGCCTCACCGGCCACCTCCGGGCCGGCCGATGGGAAGCGGCTTGCGGGCGAGCGCCATGACCGCCTGAGCGGTCACCCACACCGGCGTCTGCCGGCTCGTTCGGGAATAGCGGACCTCGCCGTTGGACGCGGTCAGCGTGCGCACATAGGCGAACGGATCGCGACCACCGCGCGGCTTTACCGCCGCCGGATCCCGCCCGGCCGCCAGCAGCCCCTGGATCGCCCAGGCGGTCGACTGCGCGTTGGAGCCGGCGCCGGGCTGGACCGCGAAGCCGCCGTCCGCGTTCTGATGGCGTGTGATGAAGCTCACAGCGTTGCGCGCCGCCTTGGTCGTCTTCAGGCCGGCCGCGGCCAGCGCCTGCAGCGCGGCGGCGGTGTCGTCGACGCCGGACGGGCTGCCGCGCGTGGCGAAGTTGAACCCGCCGTCGGCGTTGGCCTGGCGGGCGACCCACTTCGCGGCCCGCCGCACGGCGCGGTTGTGGCGCGAGCGCCCCGCGGCCCTGAGCGCGAGGATCGCGAACGACGTCGTGTTCACGCGGTTGCCGAACGCGCCGCTGCGCGACTGGCCCGAGCTCAGCCGCCGCGTGAGGCTCACCGGCACCTTGCCGGCGGTCGCGTAGACGAGCATCGTGCGCTCCAGCGCGCCGGTGTCGCTCCCGGGATGGGCCTTGACGTAGGCGAGCGCGCGCGAGCTGGGGTGGCCCGACGCCGCGAGCCCGAGCGCGGCCCAGCCGGAGACGAGCGGGCTCGACGGCTGGCCCGGGGCGCCGCCCCAGCCGCCGTCGGCGTTCTGGGCGCGCTGCAGGTAGCCGGCGCTCGCGCTCTGCGCCTGGGCGGGCGGCGGGTTCGTGAGCATGATCAGCGCGAGCACGCCGGCCGCCGCGGCGGGCATCCAGGTGATCTCGAACCGCGTCCGGTAGCGGGCGAGCGCGTGGATCAGCGCCGGCCCGAACGCGAGGCAGAACACGAAGTTGCCGACCGCGTGCGCGACGTCGAAGCTGAACGAGGTCGCGAACGCCGCCACGAGCTTCGCCCAGGTGTGGTCGCCGGAGTAGGTGACCCAGTCGTAGAGGTTCATGACCACGCCGTAGGCGAGCCCGGCGGCCGCGCAGGCGAGCGCGAGCGGGACGCGGCCGAGGCGGCGCCCGGCGACCCGGGCGAGCAGGGCGCCGGAGACGCCGACGCCGCCCCAGGCGACCATCTGCCACGGCGTCCACGGGCCCTGCCCGAAGAACAGGTTCGAGGCGAGCGCGGCGATCGCGCCGACCACGAACCCGGGCGCTCCGCCGAGCACATAGCCGGCGATCAGCACGATGTCGGTGGTCGGCTTGACGTTGGGCAGCGCCGCGAACGCGATCCGCCCGAGCGCGGCGAGCGCGGCGAGCGTGGCCACGAGCGCGAGCACGCGCGTCGACGGATGCGTGCGCTCGTACCACGCGAAGCCGGCGACGAGCGCGGCGCCGAGGACGAGGAACGAGCCCGCGATGTAGGTCACGCCGCGCCCACCAGCTTCGTCTGCAGCAGCGCGGCGCCCTCCTCAGCGGTCAGCGCGCCGCCGGCGCCGCCGAGCACGCGCGCGACCTGCGTGGCGAAGTACCAGCCGCCGGCGAGCACGTCGGCGGGCGTGGCGTCGGCCACCGCGCGTCCGTCGCCGAGCAGCACGACGCGCGTCGCGAACGCAGCCGCGAACTCGGCGTCGTGCGTGGCCACGATCACCACGCCGCCGCGCTCGCGCAGCCGGCGGGCGAGCGCGTCGCGGCGGGCGGGGTCCATCCCGCGCGTGGGCTCGTCGAGCAGCAGGATGCCGGCGTCCGCGCGCAGGATCAGCTCGAGCGCCGTGCGCTGGCGCTCGCCGCCGGACACGTCGCGCGGGTGGCGCGCCGCGAGCTCGGAGTCCGGCATGTCGGCGCCGATCGTCTGGTGCAGCAGATGGTCGCCGGGATGCTGGGTGAGCAGGGCGACGGCGCCGGCGCGGACCCGCCCGCGGGTCGGCGCGAGCACGCCCGCGATCGCCTTCAGCAGCGTCGACTTCCCCGCCCCGTTGCGCCCCATCAGCGCGATCGCCTCGCCGTCCTGCGCATGCAGCGTGACGCCCTGCAGCACCGCGGGTCCCTCGCGCAGCTCCAGCCACACGTCCTCGACGGCGAGCGGGGCGGCCCGGCGCTCGCGGCGGGAGATGCGGCGCGCCGCCTGCTGCCGCGGCGGCGCGTCGGCCGCCGCGACCTCGCGGCGCGCCTCCTTGACGCTCAGCGGCACGCCGCGCAGGCCGGCCAGCTCGAACATGCGGGCGACCGGCGTCGCGCGGGTGCGGGCCAGCCACGCGCGCGGCGCCTCGTCGGCGACGAGCCGGCCGGCGCGCAGCTCGATGACGCGGTCGGCGGCCGGCAGGCAGCGCTCCAGCCGGTGCTCGGCGAGCAGGATCGCGGTGCCCCACTCCTCGTTGAGCCGGCGCAGGACGCCGAGCAGCTCGTCGCCGGCGACGGGATCGAGCTGCGAGGTCGGCTCGTCGAGCAGCAGCAGGCGCGGGCGCCCCGCGAGCGCCGCCGCGAGCGCCACGCGCTGCAGCTCGCCGCCGGACAGCTCGTGCGTCTGGCGGTCGAGCAGGCCGGCCAGCCCGAGCGCGAGCGCCGCCTCCTCGACCCCGCGCGCGACCGCCGGAGCCGCCCAGCCGCGGTTCTCGAGCGGGAACGCGAGCTCGGCCCGCACCGTGCTCATCACCACCTGCGTCTCCGGGTCCTGGAACAGCGTCCCGGCGACCGCCGAGAGCTCGGCCGGCCCGTGCGCCCGGGTGTCGAGCCCGCCGGTGCGCACGCGGCCGGCGAACGTGCCGCCGTGGAAGTGCGGGACGAGCCCGGCGGCGGCGCGCAGCAGCGTCGACTTGCCCGAGCCCGAGCCGCCGGCCAGCAGCACCAGCTCGCCCGGCTCGACGCTCAGCGAGACGGCGTCGAGCGCCGGCGCCGCCTCGCCGGGGTACGAGTAGGTGACCGCGTCGAGCTCGAGGACGGTCATCCGATCCCCCGGCGGTCGGCGAACGGCGCGAGCGCGCAGATCGCCAGCGCGAGCATCGCCGCCCACGTCGCGGCGTCGAGCGGCGCCGAGATCCTCGGGTACGGCTCGAACGCGGCCCAGGCGCCCGCGAGCACGCCCGCGCAGATCGCCGCCAGCGCCGCGGCGGAGGCGGCGAACGCGAGGTCGTGGCGCGACCACGGCCGCGGCATGCGCGGCGGCCGCCGGCCGGTGCCGAAGCCGCGCACCTCCAGCGTGGCGGCCACGTCGGTGGCGCGATCGAGCGCGCCGGCGGTGACCGCGCGCAACACGGCGACGCGCGAGGCGCCGCCGCCCGGCAGGCAGCGCTGCGCGTCGGCGAGGCGCCGGCCGTCGCGCGCGAGCACGGGCCACAGGCGCATCGCCAGCGCGGCCGTCACGCCCGAGCGCAGCGAGGCGCGCCGCAGCCCGCGCAGCAGCTCGTCGGGGTCGACGGCCGCGGCGAGGAACATCGACGCGAAGAAGATCGCCAGCATCCGGGCGCCCAGGATGCCGCCATAGGCGAGCGCCTCCCAGGTGATGTCGAGCTGGCCGCGCCACGGAAGGTCGGGGCCGCGGAACACGACGGTCACGCCCTCGCGCGCGACGAGCGCGTTGATGACCATCACCACGACCGCGAACGGGACCGCCCAGCGCGCGGTCCGCGCGAGGTCTGCCAGCAGGCCGGCCGCCGCCGCGGCGGCGACCTCGACCGCCAGCACCGCGGCGAGCATCGCGGGGTGCTGGCAGACGAGCGGCAGCGTCCCGAGCGCGAGGCACCAGGCCCCGCCGACGCCGGCCCGAGCCGCGTGGAGCGGGCTACGACGGGACCGCGGCACATGGCGACGCCACGACGCGGCGCGCGGCGGCACCGCGCCGCCGGACCGCAACGCCGCCCCCGGCGGCAACGCCGCGCCGCCCTGCGCCGGCACGTCCGGCTGTCTCATGGCGCCTCGATCGGCAGGGCCACGCTCTTGCCGGACTCGATCGCCACGGCGAAGCGGTCGCGCAGCTGATCCTCCGTGACCGCCGCCGCCGCGGCCGCCACGCCCACCTCGTCGGTCCCGGTCACCAGCCACGTCGGCTCCTGGTCGCTGAAGCTCGTCGCCGCCACCAGCCCGCTCGCCCCGCCGAGCGTCCGCTGCACGGCGCCGGTCGCGTCCAGCACCGCGAGCCGGCGGCCGTCGGACGACGGCTTCGCGAACACGCCCGACGCCGCCGGGCCCTTCTCGAGCTGCTGCGCGGCGATGTCCTTGCGCACGTCCGGCCACGCGCCGACCAGGATCCGAAGCACCTTGCCGACCGACTGCTCGAGGTTCGACCGCGCGATCGACTTCACGCCCGCCTGCTGGAGCCGTTCCTCCACCTCGTCGCACGAGCGTCCCGCGTCGCCCATGCAGACCAGCCGGATCGGCAGCTTCTTGCCGCCGGTGCCCGACTGGAACGGCTCCGGAAATGCGCCCACGACCGCCGGGATGCGCTGCGCGGCGCCCCAGTCATGGTGGTCCCACCAGACGCGGTCGCCGGACGAGAGCTTGTGGTCGGCGGCCCCGTTGGACGCCTCGACGCCGTTGACGTAGTAGAACCAGTCGACCTGACGCCCCTTCGCGCGGCCGCCCGAGACGCCGTCGATCTCCTGCACGAAGCCGCCGCCGTACTTCGTCTGAACGGTGAAGTGGCGCTGCAGCAGCCGCATCACCGTCTCGCCGTCGCGCGCGCCCTCGCGCCTGGCGGGAGCGAGCTCGGAGTGCCCGAAGTCCTGCGTCACGCGGATCGTGACCGTGCCGCCCGAGGGCGAGCCGGATCCGAACCCGCACCCGGCCGCGACGAGCGCGACGACAACGACGACCAGCCGCCTCATCGGACCGTGAACACCACCCGGGTCGCGCCGCGCTTGAGCGGGGTGCGGTTGCCCGCGCCGTCGATCGCGATGGCGTCGAGCACATAGCGCCCGCGCGTCAGGCGCGACGGCAGCAGGTAGGACCACTCGGGCGTGTCGCCGATCTTGAAGTACGCCCCGCGGCCGCAGCGCGTGCCCACGAACCGCTCCTGGCGTCCGGAGAAGTACCAGCAGCGCTTGCCCAGCCGCTTGGTCAGCCGCAGCTTCACGACCGCGGCGTCGGAGAAGCTGCCGCGCAGCTCGCGCGGGCCGGTCTTGAGCACGGCGTGGTCCTTCAGCCCGGCCAGCCGCGCCGTCGGCGGCGTGCGGTCGGCCGGCGCGATGGTGGCGAACGGACCCGGAGAGTCGGGGATGACCATGACCGCCTCGCTTGCCGACGGCGCGTCGCCGGCCCTCGTCGCCTTCAGCGTCGCAAGGCCGCCGCTCCTCAGCGTGACCGTCGCCTTGCCGTCGGGGCCGGTCGTCACCGGAGCGGCGCCGCCGGTGACCGTCGCGCCCGCGGCCGGCGTCCGCGTCCCCTCACCCGCGGTGAGCGTCGCGGCGCGGTACTCGACCACGGTCACGGTGATCGATGCGCCCGTCCCGACCGTCGCCGGCACGCCTTCGAGATCGAGCGGGAGCACGGACGGCGGGAAGTCCGGCGCCGGGCCGGAATGGTCCGCGAGCATCAGCACCTCGTCGCCCTGTCCAAGCAGGTCGCCGCAGATGCCGTTGCCGACCTTGTAGCCGCTGCCGCCGCGATCCAGCCACTCGGCCCAGTAGTCGGAGTTCGAGAAGTCGTGCTTCTCGCCGAGGATCGTCTGCGTGAACGCCTGCCGGTCCCAGTTGCCACGCGTCGCCGCCTCGATCGCCGCCGACGCGCTGTTGCCCGGGCAGCCGTCGACATCGGCGGAGCCCAGCACCACCGCGGTGCGTTCCAGCAGCGTCGAGGCGGCGCCCTCGACGCGCACCGTGACCGTCGGCGCGGCCAGGGCGGGCGATGCGGTGATGAGGCCGGCCACCAGACCGGCGCATAGACCGAGCTTCATGCTCGAGGCCACCCCTTTCCACGAGGGCGTTCGGCGTTGCGGTCGGCGGGAGGTCTCCTGGCTTGACGGGCCTACTCCCCCGCGCCTTCCCGACTTGCGTCAGTGGCCTGCTGCGGCGAGCTTCCCCGGTGACAGTGGCGGGTCCGCGCCGGATTCTCACCGGCTTCCCTGTCCACCGACCTGTGAACGGGGGCCATGCTATACGACGAGGCGTCGATGACCGTGAACCTGACCCGCATCTATACGCGTCTCGGCGACGGCGGCGAGACGCATCTGGGCGACATGAGCCGGGTGCCGAAGACCGACGCACGGATCGAGGCGTACGGGACGGTCGACGAGCTCAACGCGCAGATCGGCGTCGCGCTCACCGTCGACGGCACGCCCCGCGCGGACTGGCTACGCCGGATCCAGAACGACCTCTTCGACGTCGGCGCCGACATCTCCGTCCCGGAGGGCGGGTCGCGCGAGCGGCTGCGCGTGATCGCAGAGCAGACCGCGTGGCTGGAGCATGCGTGCGACGAGGCCAACGAGCCGCTCGCGCCGCTGAAGTCCTTCGTCCTGCCCGGCGGCACGCCCGCCGCCGCGCAACTGCACGTGTGCCGCACGGTCTGCCGCCGCGCGGAGCGCCGCGCGATCGCGTGCGGCGACGCGATCAACGCGGAGTGCGTGCGCTACCTGAACCGGCTCTCGGACCTGCTGTTCATCCTGTCGCGCGCCGCAAACGCGGGCGGGGCGGGCGGGGACGAACCTCTCTGGGAGCCCGGCCGCTACCGCTGACCGCGAGCGCGACGGCGCACCACGCGACCGACACGAGGATGCCCCCGAGCACGTCGCTCGGGTAGTGGCTGCCGAGCAGCACCAGCGAGCCGAGCGCGATCGCCGCGAAGCCGCCGCCGAGCACAGCGACCGGTGGCCGCAGCCGCGGCGGGAGGACGATCAACAGCCCCAGCAGCAGGCTCACCGCGGCGGTGGTGTGCCCGCTGGGCCACGACGCCGCCGGCAGGTAGTGGTCGGCCGGATACGGGCGCTGCACCGCCAGCAGCGGCTTGAGCAGCTGCGCGGTGACCTCGGCGCCGAGCACCGCGGCGCCGGCCGCGAGCCCGGCGCGCTTGCGCCCGGCGAGGATCGCCCCGCCCACGAGCAGCGCGAGCAGCAGCGCGAACGATGCCGGATCGAAGAACGAGACGACGTCCGTCGCGAGCGTCGCGCGCGGCTGCGTCTGGTGCGCCATCGCGTCCTCGAGCACCCGCAGGTCGACGCGCTGGGCGGGCGCGACGTTCGCGAACACGAGGTAGACCGCCCCGGCGAGCGCGGCGGACGCGGCGGCGGCGAGTAGCGGGCGACGTTCCATCCTCACCCGAAATTAGCCATCGTGGCTTAAGCGCAGTGGAACGTCGCGCAGCGGCGGCGGCGCGGCCATCGCCTGCCAGCCGCGCGGCGAGAGCACGAACGCCCGGTCCAGGACGATCCGCGGCCGCTTCTCCTCCGTGACCGCGAGCTGCGCGTCGCTCAGCGGCCAGGTGCCCGGCAGGTGCGCGATCGCGCGCCGGACCTGGGCGTGGGAGGCGCCGCGCTCGAGCAGCGCGTGGACCATCGCGGCCTCGAGCGCGTCCTCGACCGAGTACACGTGCGGGTCGCCGCTCGACTGCGACGCGCGGATGTAGCCCCAGCGCGCCCACTGCCCGATCGTGTTGCCGGTGACGCCGGCGAGCGCGCCGACCTCGCCGGCGAGGAGATGCCCTACCGCTCCATGAGCTTGACCGCGGCGTCGCGATCGGGGACGCGCAGCTTGCGCAGGATCGCCGCCACGTGCGAGCGCACGGTCGCGGGCGACACGACGAGCGTGCGCGCGATCTGCGCCGTGGTCATCTTGCGCCGCATCAGCTCGAGGACTTCCCACTCCCGTGAAGTCAAGCGCGGCTCGTCCTCGCGCGACGACATCAGCGCGCGCCGCCGCGGCGCGCGGTCGCGGAACTCCTCCACCAGGCGCGTGACCAGCGTGACCGGGAGCGCGGCCTCGCCGTTCATCACGTCGCGCAGCGCGTCCGGCAGGCGCTCGCTCTCGGTGTCCTTGAGCAGGTAGCCTGCGGCGCCCGCCCGCAGGGCGGCGAACAGGTGGCTGTCGTCGCGCGAGACCGTCAGCATCACGACGCGCGTGCCAGGCAGCCGCGCCGTGATCTCCCACGCGGCAGCGAGCCCGCTGCCCGGCATGTTGACGTCGAGCAGGGCGAGGTCGGGCTGCTCGCGCAGCGCGGCGTCGACCGCACCCGGCGCATCCTCCGCCGTCGCGATCACCTCATAGCCGCCGTCCTGGCGAAGCGCTGTCGCGACATCCTCGCGCGTGGGCGCGTGATCGTCGGCGACGAGAACGCGTACCTTCGCTATGGCAGCACCACCTGGACGAGAGTACCGGCACCGGGAACCGACTCGAGTGAGAGGCGGCCGCCGACCATCTCCGCGCGCTCGCGCATGGCGATCAGGCCATAGCCGGCCACGCCGAGCCCGCTGCTCGCGCCGCTGACGAAACCCGAGCCGTCGTCGATCACGCGCACGCTCAGCGGCGGGCCGACGAGATCCACGCGCACGTGGCGCGCGCCGCCGTGGTGCGCGGCGTTGCGGACGGCCTCGGCGACGATCCGCAGCACCTCGGCGCGCACCTCGGGCGCGACCTCGCCGGCGGCGCGGCTGTTGACCTGCACCTCGACGTCGCACTCGAGCGCGAGCCGGGCGCCATGGCGCGCCAGCGCGACGTGCAGCGGCTCGCTCGAGGACGGCGCGAGCGCCTCGATCGCGCGGCGGGAGTCCTCCAGCGCGCGCTCGGCCGCGGAGAGGATCTCGATGCCCTCCGGCAGCTCGCTCAGCCGGCCGGCGCGGCGGCGGATGAACGCGAGCTCCTGCGCGACGCCGTCGTGCAGCTCGCGCGCCAGCCGGCGGCGCTCGCTCATCACCGCGGCGTCGGCACGGGCGGTCGTGCGCGCGCGCAGCTCCTCCACCACGCCGGCGAGCAGCGCAAGCCACCCCAGCAGGCGCAGGACGTCGCCGAGGTGGACGGCCTTGGCGTCGACCGGCGGGAAGAGCGCGTAGTTGAGCTTCGCGAAACCCCCGAGCACGACGGCGACCGCGACCCAGCGCAGCAGCACGTGGCCGCGCTTACCGGCGCGGCGGGCGAGGCCGAGGGCCGCGACGACGAGCGCGGCGGCGACGGCGATCTGCACGATCAGGCGGCCGAGCTCGGGGCGGAACTGGGGCCGCGGCGACTCGATCACGCCGAAGTCCGCGGGGCCCGGGCCCGCGAGGTAGGCGGCGGCGCAGAAGAGCACGAGGCCGAGGCCGCCGGCGGTGAGCCAGACGGTGCGCCGGGATACTCGTAAGCTTTCGGGCGCAAACGCCGCGACGGCGAGCATCGCCGTGCCTGCGAGATTGCCGCCCATCGCATAGCGAGCCTTGTCGGGCCCCCACGCGCCGAAGACGATCATCCCCGCTACCGAGATCGCGGTCAGCGCCAGGACGACCAGCCCTGACGTCAACCACAGATAGTCGGCCCGCGAGCCTGGTCCGCACTGCTTGAGCAGCAGTGCCACCGTCGAGACGGCGAGCAGCGCTCCGCCCGTCTCGAGCGCGACGCGCAGAGACGGCGCGTCCAACGACGATCGCAGCCATGGGACGGCGACGACCGCAAGCGTCACGGCAGCGGCACCAGCCGCCGCAAGCGACACCATGGGAAGCGCCGGCCTCCGAGCCGGTCCTTGCTCCATTTCCACCCTCCGAACCTCCGAACCCGCCCGGTGTTCTACCTGACCGAACCTGTTAAGGGCAAGGCCGATTGTCCGCAAACTGCACTCACGCCCAGGCGGACCGATCGGTATCGCTATTCGACGGCTTTGTGGTTTTTGGCTCCAATGGCGGTTTGTCGCGCCCAACTGGGCGTTTGACCGCTCACTGATCGCTCATCCGAAATCGATCGCCGATACGGCGCGCGGGCGCGATCTTCCGGACCAGCTGGGAAGCCCGCGGTCCTTTACCGGCGCTTTGCCGCCGCCTCACCGGCGAGCCGCAACATGCCATCCAGATGCACGGCGACGGACGACAGCGAGTGGCGGCCCATCTGAGGCATCCCTCGGTCGGGCGGCGCCCGCGCATCGAACGGGTTGAGCAGAGCGTCGCCGTCCGCAATCGCAGGCGGCGTGCAAGCAGCGAGAGACGGATCTCTTGCGCTTGAACAAACTTCAAGGGGGCGAGATGGGCTTCAAGGTCTGAGGGTTCAGGTAGGTGTGAGAGGGAGAATGAGAGCCGGCTCGAAAGAGCCGGCTTTCTTGTTTGCGCGTACCGTCCCGCGCATGTCGTCGCACGAGCACTTCGGCGCCAACGCCGACCGCGCGCCGGATCCCACGCCCGGCACCTATCGCATCGAGATCCTGATCGAGCGGATCTCCGAGGCCGAGGCCCTCGATCTGCTGCGCGAGCTCGCCGACGCGCTCGCCGCCCGCGGCCACTCGCTCCAGCGCGACGACGACGTCCACGTCCGCTCGGTGCTCACGCTCGGCCGGGCCGACTGGCCCGCAGAGCTGGTCACCGACGCGCTCCACGCGATCCTCCCGCGCTCGTCCCCCAGGCCGCCGGACCTCGAGTACTACACGCCGAACTGATATGGCGTAGCGCTTGTCAAGGGCACACCTGTCTTTCTGCGGGTCCCGGTTGGGGCCCGCGGTCGTTGTGGTTGGTGGTGCTCGGGGCTCCCGGGGTCCGACGCCCGGGGAACCAGGTTGCGCGACTGCGGTGGTCAGCCTGATATGCGGGGACTTCACCCCATGACCGTGGGTTCGCCGCGGGTCGCTCTCTAGAAGCGGGCGCTCCGGACGCGGGTGGCGTCGATGGTGCCCATAGAACGGTCGCGACCCAGTCGAGTGCGGCGCGTGCTGGCCCTGTGGTGGGCGTCGGACCCCGGCAGCGTCGAGCCACCGGAGCGTGGATGTGCGTTCAGTCCAGCGTGGCGGCCTCCCAGCAAAAGCACGCGAGCTCGCGGGCGTTGGCGATCGTGATCACCCCGGCCGGCTTGTTGCGGGCCTTCATCTGCGTGTAGCGCTGGTGCAGGCGGACCTGCGCGCGCCAGGCGATCGCGATCACGCGGGGATCGATCCCTTGCTGGCGACGCGCGAGCGTGCTGCCGGTCGCCGGCAGGCGCCGGTAGTGCCAGGCCGCCTCGACCAGTAGCCGGCGGGCGTGGCTGGAGCCCGCCTTGGTGATCGCGCCCAACCGGCGCTTGCTGTCGGTGGTGTACTCGGCCGGGACGATCCCCAGGAATGCCGTCAGTTGCGCGGGCTTGTTGAAGCGGTGGAAGTCGCCGACCTCGCAGCACAGGCCGACCGCCGACAGCGTCGCCAGGCCGCGAAAGCACCGCAGCCGGTATGCCGTGGCCGCGAACGGTGCCGAGGGCAACAGCTGTTCGATCGTTGCCTCGAGATCCTGGCGGCGCTGCTGGAGTTGCTCGACGGCGTTGACGTACTCGCCCACGACCATCCGCGAGGCCAAGTCGTCGAACTTCAGCCGAACGATCCAGTCGATGTGGCGGTCGCTCCAGGTCGTGCCCGTCTCGTAGCGCAGCCCGCGCCGGAGCAGCATCTTGCTCAGGCGATGACGCGCCCGGGAGAGGTCCTGGCGGACGTCCTCGCGGGCACGAACCAAGTCACGCAACGCTTCCTCGGCTTCGGTCGGGACGCGAACGAACGACAGCCCACCGGCGGCGAGCTGGCGAGCGAGCCGTTCGGCGTCACGCGCGTCGGTCTTGATCCGATCCGTCGGCTTGCGCGGGATCAGCCCCGGCGCGCACACGCGCACCTCGATGCCGGCGGCGCGGGCGACGCGGGCGAGCTTCATGCCTGTCGGCCCCGCCTCATAGACCGCGATCACCCGGCCATCGAACCCGGCCAAGAACCCGACCACCGCCTTCTCCGGCGAGCCACGCAACTTCGCGCGCGTCAGCTCGCCGGTATCGCGATCAAGGACCGCGACCGTTGTCTGGGTCGCGTGCACGTCGAGCCCAACCCAGCAGATAGCGTCCGCCACGGTCAGCACCTCCCAGCTATGTGTCGGCCCACGCCGCCGCCACAGGCTGCGTGAGGCGTTCGCCCGCGCGGCGGGTACCAGCCGCCGCCCAGGCCCCCACAAGTTGCGCGGGGTGCTGACCACTTTCCTACCGCAAGCGGACGGACCAGCTCAGCGGGCGAGATCACCCGCCATACGGTCTAGACGGGCTTGCCGTTGGCAGTCAGCTTGACGTCGATGTTGCCGCGCGTCGCGTTCGAGTACGGGCAGACCTTGTGCGCGGCCTCGACGATCCGGACCGCCTCGTCGGGGTCGCCGACCTGCGGCAGCGTGACGTCGAGCTCGACCGCGATCACGAACGTGCGGTCCTCGCCGGCCATCAGGCTCACGTGGCTGTCGATCGACACGTCGCCGACCTCGGCGCGCTCGCGCCGCCCGATCGCGCCGATCGCGCCCTCGAAGCAGGCCGCGTAGCCCACCGCGAAGAGCTGCTCGGGGTTCGTTCCGCCGCCGTCGCCGCCCGTCTCCACGGGCGCCCGCAGTTGCACGTCGAGCGCCCCGTCGCTCGTCCGCCCATGTCCGTTCACGCGGCCACCGGTGACCGTCGCCTCCGCCGTGTACAGCGCCTTTGCCATGTTTTCGAATCTAGCGAGTCGGTCTCGTCAAGCTGGTCGGCGTGGAGAACCCCCTGATCGCCGATCGCCTGGAGGCGTTCGCGTCGCTGCTCGAGCTCGCCGAGGCGAGCCCGTACAGCGCGCGGGCGTACCGGCGGGCGGCCGAGACGATCCGCGCGACGCCGCTGCCGGTCGCGCAGCTCGTCCGCGACCGGCGGGTGCGCGAGCTGCGCGGGATCGGGTCGGGGATCGAGGCGCGGCTGCGCGAGCTGGTCGAGACCGGCGAGATCGCCGAGCTGACCGAGCTCGAGCGCGAGCTGGCTCCCGGGCTGGTCGGCCTCGGCCGCTACCTCGGGCTGAGCGCGCGGCGCTCGGTCGAGATCGCGCGCGCGCTCGGCGTCCGCACACGGGAGGAGCTGCGCGAGGCGGCGGCGGCCGGCCGGCTGCGGGCGGTGCCGGGGATCGGCCCGAAGACCGAGGCGCAGCTGCTCGGCGCGCTCGCCCGCGAGGACGAGCCGCGACCGCGGCACGGACTCCTCTTGAGTCGCGCGAAGGAGCTGCTGGAGGGCATCGCCGGAGCGCTCGGCGGCGAGGTCGCGGGCGACGTGCGGCGCTGGCGCGACTCGTGCGAGCGGCTCGCGCTCGTGTGCGCCGCCGCGGACCCCTCGCCGCTGCTCGCGCGCTTCGCCCAGCTGCCTCAGATCGTCGCGGTGATCGAGCGCGAGGAGCGCCGGGCAGTGGGCGTGACCGTCGACGGGGTGCCGGTCGAGCTCGTCGCCGCCGAGCCGCGGCGCTTCGGCGCCGCGCTGCTGCGCGCGACCGGGTCGCCGGCCTACGTCGAGGCGCTCGAGCCGCTGCCGGACGGGCCGCACGAGGCGGCCGTGTACGCCGCGCTCGGCGTCCCCTGGTGCCCGCCCGAGCTGCGCGAGCCGCCGTTCCGCGGCGAGCCTCCGGCGCTGGTGGAGACCGGTGACGTCCGCGGCGACCTCCACTGCCACACGACGTGGTCGGACGGCCGGGCGAGTGTCGAGGAGATGGGCCGCGCGGCGCGCGAGCGCGGCTACGACTACGTCGCGATCTGCGATCACACGCCGGCGGTCGGCGCCGTGCAGGGCCTCACCGCCGACGACGTGCGCCGGCAGGGCGAGGAGATCGCGGCCGCGAACGAGCGGCTGGCGCCGTTCCGCGTCCTGCGCGGGATCGAGTGCGACATCCTGCCCGACGGGCGGCTCGACCTCCCCGACGACGCGCTCGCCGAGCTCGACTGGGTGCAGGCGAGCGTCCACGGCGGGCAGCGGATGCCGCGCCGCGAGCTGACCGCGCGCGTCGAGGCCGCGCTGCGCAACCCATACGTACGCTGCCTCTCGCACCCGATGGGCCGGATCATCGGCCGCCGGCCCGAGAACGCCCTCGACCTCGACCGCGTGTTCGAGGTCGCGCTCGAGGAAGGCGTCGCGCTGGAGGTCAACGGCCTCCCACCCCGGCTCGACCTGTCCGGCGAGCACGTCCGCGACGCGCTCCGCGCCGGCGTGCGCATCGTCTGCTCGACCGACGCCCACTCCGTGGCCGGGCTGTCGAACATGGACTTCTCCGTCCACACCGCCCGCCGCGGCTGGGCGACGCCCGCCGACGTGCTCAACACGCTCCCGCTCGAGTCGCTGCTGGCGCGAAAGCGCGGATCGTGATGCACCGCTACGGGCCGAGCGCGCCCACCGGGATCACGTGCACGCCGTCCTCGCGACCAGTCTCAACCGGGAGATTGAAAGCTCCTCGGCCGGGAACGTGCAACGGCCGGGCGGGCAGTCTTCCGGAGAACGACGAAACCCGCCGGGAAGGCGGGCATCGTGAAGTACCGCTACGGGGATTCGAACCCCGGTTTCCGCCGTGAGAGGGCGGCGTCCTAGTCCCCTAGACGATAGCGGCAGGGAACGTCCGGGCCATCACGTTAGCAACGGTCCCGGAATGCGGCTGAGAGGACTCGAACCTCCACGGGCGTTCGCCCACCGCCACCTGAAGACGGCGTGTATACCAATTTCACCACAGCCGCGTGGGAGGCGACAGGGTACCAACTTGCCTTCATTCATCGGATTCCCCGGCGATCTTTACCCCGTGCTTTGGTTGCGTGCCGAAGATTCGTCTTGCAGGCCCTGACCACGCCCGTATCGGAGGTGCCCCGTGGCCATCGCCGACCCTCACCCCCTCAACACAGAAGGACCAACGCAGGAGACCGGCACGATTCCGCGAGTTCCGGAGCGGGAGCGGCGGCGCGCGTTTGCGACGCCGCCCGAGATCGCCCCCGGACGCTACCTCGGCATCGAGGACGCGGGCGAGATCGTGCTCATTCCCCTCGCCGCCGACGTCATGCACATCGGCCGCAGTCCAGCGGCCGACGTGGTGCTCGACGATTCGTCCGTATCCCGCCGCCACGCGCTGATCGCGCGCCGCGGCGAGCTCACGGTGATCCTCGACGACCGGAGCCTGAACGGCATCCGCGTCAATGGCGAGCGCGTCAAGGAAGCCACCCTTACCGACGGCGACGTGATCGCCGTCGGCCAGGTGACCTTGCGCTTCATCGACGTTCCAGCGTGAACCAGGCCTAGGGGCGGCGCGGCAGCACCGCGCGCCGCCCCGAAAGGCTCACCGCGGCGCGCGCGGGCGGCCGTCGGCGACGATGTCGCGCCCCGTCGGGCGCATCTGCTCGTCGAGCTCGAGGTGCCAGAAGTAGCGCGTGAACGTGCGCCCGGCGAGGAAGTCGCCGACGTGCGGCTCGACCGTCTCCCCCACCGCCATCCGCACGATCAGCTCGGGGTAGGTCTTCCCCGGCCGCGCCGCGTACATCGGGCACGCGAACGCGCCGCCGAAGCGCGCGTTGATGTCGGTCACGCGCAGGCCGAGCTCGGCGTCGCGGAACATCTGGATCGTCGCCGGGCCGCGCAGCGGCAGCGCCTCGGCGACGGCGCGGCCGAGCGCGATCAGCTCCGGGTCGGCGATCGCGGCGCCCTTGATCGACTCTCCCCCGCGCGACTCGAGCATCGTCCGCGGGATCGCGTTCAGGCAGCGGCCGTCGCGGTCGCACAGGACGTCGACCGAGAACTCCGGCCCGTCCATCCGCCGCTGCACCATCACCGGCTCCTTCACGTAGCCGGCGAAGAAGTCCGCCTCGCGCACGTCGGCGGCCGGGTGGATCGAGCGCGAGCCCGACCCCTGGCGCGGCTTGACGACCGCCGGAAAGCCCTCAGGCTCCTCACCGGGCAGCCAGGTCGGCGGCGACGGGAGGCCGTGCGACAGCAGCAGCTGGTGCGCGAGGTACTTGTCGAACGTCCGCCGGCAGACGTCGGCGTCGGGCACGAACGCGGGAAGGTCCGAGCGCGCGAGGACCTCGAGGTCGAGATCGGTGAGCGGGACGACGGCGACGACGCCGTGCTCGGAGCACAGCTCCGTCAGGAACGGGATGTAGTCCGCCGAGTCGGCCCGCGGCGGCGCGACGCGCACGTCGGCCGCGTACTGCGCGGGCGCCAGCGGCGACGGGTCGGCGGCGACCACGAGCGCGTGCTGCGCGAACGCGCTGACGATGTCATAGCGCTTGCCGACCCCGGTCAGCAGGACCGCGGGGCGGCTCACCTGTGGAAGCGCGTCAGCGTGTCCGAACGCAGCCCGAGCCGCAGGCTCTCGACCGCGATCAGGTCCCAGGGCAGGACGTTGCCGAGATTGACGTCGGAGCCGAAGTGCCGCACGAGCCACGCCTGCTGCGAACGCCGCGGCGCCTCGAAGATCAGCCGCTCGACGCCGCACGCCGCGACGAGCGCGTCGACCAGCTCGTCGCGGATCGACCCGTCGGGCCAATACAGCCCCGCGTCGCCGGACACGCGGCCCTCGCACACGACGCCGGCGGCGCCCGCCTCGAGCGCGTCGACCGCCTGCCGGACCCACGCCTCGCCCGAGGGCGTCAGCCGCCCGTCCTTGCTCCCGACCTCGACGAAGACGGTGAAGTCCCCGCACAGCGACCGGATCAGCCGCCGCTTCTCGCCCGGGGGCATGTCCAGCGTGCCCTCGGACACCTCGACATGGCGGATGCCGAGCGCCGCCAGCGCCTCGCGCAGCGGGTCGATGCGCCCGTGGCAGTAGGCCAGCTCGGTCAGCGTGCCGCCGAGCATCGGCGACACGTCGTGCTCGCGGTAGGCGGCGAGCTTCGCCTCCAGCGCGCCGGTGACCAGCGCCGAGCCCCAACCGAGCCGCACGACGTCGACATGCGGCGCGGCGATCTCCATCAGCCCCTCGGCCTCGACCCGCGTCAGACCGGGGTCGACCACGTGCGTGACGCCTACGGCGCGCGGCTTGGCCGAGCGCTCGGGCAGCGGCAGCAGGCCCTCCAGCGCGCCGGCGACCGCAGTGCGAATCGTCTCCACCGCCCCCATGATGGCGTGCGGACAGGCAGATGGGCGAAAAGTAACGTCGCACGGACGTCCGAGCTTGCGAGGACGGTAGGGCGAAATACCATGTCTGGGTCTGGACGCGGCGGTCCGGATAGCCCTAGACTGACCTCGGTTTGCACGCCGAGACCGATCACACTCGGGCGGTCTTCTTCGCGCTCGTCCTCGCGGGAATGGCGTACGCGCTCTCGCAGACGGTGGTCGCCCCGGCGCTGCCCGAGCTCGAGAAGGAATTCAACGCCGACGCGTCGTCGATCGCGTGGGTCCTGACCGGCTACCTGCTGGCCGCCTCGGTCGCCACGCCGATCATCGGCAAGCTCGGCGATCTCTACGGGCGCGCGCACGTGCTGACGCTCGTCCTGCTCGTGTTCGCGGCCGGGAGCTCGATCTGCGCGCTCGCCGGCTCGCTGCCGCTGCTGGTCGCGGGCCGGGTCGTGCAAGGTGTCGGCGGCGGCATCTTCCCGCTCGCGTTCGGGATCATCCGCGACACGTTCCCGCACGACCGCGTGGCCACCGCGATCGGCGGCATCAGCGCGACGTTCGGCATCGGCGGCGGCGTCGGCCTGATCGTCGCCGGCCTGATCGTCGACGCGCTCGGCCCGTCGTGGCTGTTCTGGCTCGGCCTGCTCGCGCTGCCCGCCGCCTACGTGATCTGGCGCGACGTCCCGCGTGCGCACACGCGGGCCGACACGCGCATCGACTGGCTCGGCGCCGTGATCCTGTCCGGCGCGCTGGTCTCGCTGCTCTACGGGCTCAGCCAGGCGAACGAGTGGGGCTGGGGCTCGCCCGGCGTGATCGTGCTGTCGATCGTCGGGATCGCGCTGGCGGTGATCTGGGTGGTGGTCGAGCTGCGCGTCGAGCACCCGCTGGTCCACATTCGGATCCTGCGCCGCCGGCCGGTGCTGATGACCAACATCAACGCCGTCCTCGTCGGCTTCGCGATGTTCTCGTCGTTCCTGCTCATCCCGCAGCTCGCGCAGACGCCGGAGCGGCTCGGCTACGGCTTCGGCGCGACGGTCACGGGCGCCGGCGCGCTGATGCTCCCGAGCACGGCGGTGATGCTCGTCGCCGGGCCGTGGGCGGGGCGGCTCGCGCGCACGTCCTCGCGGCTGCCGCTCGTGCTCGGCTCGGCGGTCCTCTCGCTCGCGTTCTTCTGGCTTGCAGTCGCGCACGGGAGCATCTGGGACGTGCTGCTCGGTGGCGCGTTCATGGGCCTCGGCGTCGGCTTCGCGTTCGCCTCGATGGCGAACATCGTGGTCGAGTCGGTGCCGCAGGAGGAGGTCGGCGTGGCGACCGGCATCAACACGATCATGAGGACGCTGGGCGGCGCGCTCGGCGCCCAGCTGGTGGCGACGCTGCTGACCAGCAAGACGATCGGCGCCACCGCGATCCCCGCGGAGGCCGCCTACACCGACGCCTTCATCGCCGCCGCGGTGGCGGCGGCGCTGGCGACCGCGGCGGCGCTGACGATCCCGCGCGCGCGGCACCCGCAGCCGCAGCCGGTCGCGGTCACCGCCTAGGTGGTGCATAGGTAAGATCCGGCGGCATGCGCCGTCTCGCCATTGTCATTGCCTGCCTTGCCCTGGCCGCCTGCGGAGGAAGCTCCGAGAAGCCGACGCTGACCGTCTCCGCCGCCACCTCGCTCAAGACGGCGCTGACCGGGTACGGGCGGGACTTCTCCGACGCGACGGTCCGCGCCTCGTTCGCGGGGTCCGACGAGCTTGCGGCGCAGATCCGCCAGGGGGTCAAGCCGGACGTGTTCGCGTCGGCCAACACGACCCTGCCGGAGGCGCTGTACAAGGAGGGCCTGGTCGAGAAGCCGCGCGTGTTCGCGGCGAACCGGCTCGTGCTCGCGGTGCCGGCGTCGGGGGCTCGCGTGAGCGGGCTGTCGGACCTCGAGAAGACCGGGGTCACGATCGCGATGGGCTCGGCGACGGTCCCCGTCGGCAGCTACACGCGCAAGGTGCTCGCCAAGCTGCCAGCCGCTGAGTCGAAGGCGATCCTCGCCAACGTGCGCTCCAACGAGCCGGACGTCGGCGGCGTGGTCGGCAAGATCGCGCAGGGCGCGGTGGACGCCGGCTTCGTCTATGTGACCGACGTCAAGGCGGCGGGCGGCGAGCTGCGGGCGATCGACCTCCCCGCCGGCCTGCAGCCGCAGGTGTCCTACGGTGTCGCGGTGGTCAAGGGAGCCGAGCACCCCGCGGAAGCCAAGGCGTTCGTCGACGGGCTCTTGCGCGGCGACGGGCGCAAGCAGCTGGACGCCGCCGGCTTCCTCCCGCCACCCGGGACGTGAGCTGGTTCACCGCGCTGGCGATCGCGGCGCTGGCGCTGGTGCTGGCGTTCCTCGTGCTGCCGGTGGCCGCGATCTTCCTCGACGTCGGCCCGCGCGAGCTGCTCTCGAGCCTCGACGATCCGGCCGCCGTGGACGCGCTGCGGCTGTCGCTGCAGACGACGGTGACCGCCATCGCCGTGATCGTCGCGATCGGGACGCCGGCCGCGTGGCTGCTGGCGACGCGGACGTTCCGCGGGCGCTCGGTGGTGGTGACGCTGATCGAGCTGCCGCTGGTGCTGCCGCCGGCGGTCGCGGGAATCGGGCTGCTCGCCGCGCTCGGGCCGAGCGGCCTGCTGGCGCCGTGGGGAATCAGCTTCACCCTGTCCACCGCCGCGGTGGTGATCGCGTTGATCTTCGTCTCCGCCCCGTTCTACGTGCGCCAGGCCCAGGCGGCGTTCGCGGCCGTGGACCGCTCGTGGCTCGACGCGTCGCGGACCTTGGGGGCGGGCGAGGCGCGGACCGTGGCGCGGGTGGCGATCCCGGCGGCGCTGCCGGGGCTGGCGGCGGGCCTTGCGCTGGCGTGGGGACGGGCGCTGGGCGAGTTCGGGGCGACGCTGATGTTCGCGGGCTCGTTCCGTGGCGTGACGCAGACGGTCCCGCTGGCGATCTACGAGCGCTTCGCGACCGACTTCACCGGCGCGCTGGGGCTCTCGGCGGTGCTCGTGTGCGTGTCCGCGGCGTTGCTGCTCGGCGTCAAGCTGGCGTTCCGTGCTGCGCGTTGAGGCCTCGCTGGCGCTGGGGTCGCTGGACCTCGACGTGGAGTTCGCGGTTCCCGCGGGCTCGTGCCTCGCGCTGGCCGGGCCGTCGGGGGCCGGAAAGACGTCCGTGCTGCGCATCGTGGCGGGCCTGCTGTCGCCGGATCGCGGGCGCGTCTCGTGCGGCGACGCCGTCTGGTTCGACGCCGGCGGCGTCAGCGTGGCGCCCGAGCGGCGGCGCTGCGGCTACGTGTTCCAGGACTACGCGCTGTTCGGGCACATGACGGCGTGGCGCAACGTCGCCTACGCGGGCGTCGGGCGCGCCCGCGCGGTCGAGCTGCTGGCTCGCTTCGGGCTCGAGGCGCGCGCGGACTCCCGGCCCGCGGAGCTCTCGGGCGGCGAGCGCCAGCGCGTAGCGGTCGCGCGGGCGCTGGCGCGCGACCCGGACGTGCTGTTGCTCGACGAGCCCCTGTCCGCGCTCGATCCGCGCACGCGGGCGGCGGCGGCGCGCGAGCTCGGCGCCGTGCTGCGGGACTCCGGCGTGCCCGCGCTCCTGGTCACCCACGACTTCCATGAGGCGGCGACGCTCGGCGACCGGGTCGGCGTGCTGGACGCCGGGCGGATCGTGCAGATCGGGCCGGCCGCGGAGCTCTCCGCACGGCCGGCGTCCGCGTTCGTGGCCGACTTCACCGGCGCGGTGGTGCTGACCGGCGTGGCCTCGGCGGGGCCGGACGGGGTGACGACGGTCGCGCTCGACGGCGGCGGGACGGTGGTGAGCACGGACGCCGCGGACGGCCCGGTGGCGGCCAGCGTGTACCCGTGGGAGATCGTGCTCGAGCCGTCCGCCACGCGCGGGTCCGCCCAGAACCACCTGGCGGTCGAGGTCGTCGCGATCACCGCGTTCGGCGGCCGGGCACGCGTCGCGCTGGAGGCCGGGCAGCCGCTGGTCGCGGAGGTCACGGCCGCCGCGGTGCGCGAGCTGGGACTGGCGCCGGGCGCGCGCGTGACGGCGACCTGGAAGGCCGCGGCCACGCGCCTGACGCCGGGCTAGCCGCCCGCGTCCTCTTCGCGACTCGCCACGAGCCGCAGCAGCCGCATCAGCTGGCGGCGCTCGACGTCGCTCAGCGGCTCGAGCAGCGTCTCCTGCGCGGCGTCGACGCGGGCGTCGAGACGCTCGAGCGTCGTCGCTCCGGCGGGCGTCAGCTCGACCACGTTGCGGCGCCGGTCGCGTACGTCCTGCGCCCGGGCGACGAGCCCGTCGCGCTCGAGCTCGTTCAGCACGGCGTGCAGATCGCTGCGATCGAGCCAGACGCGGCGCCCGAGGTCGGCCTGGCTCGCCGCGCCGTCCTCGGCCAGCGCCGTCAGCACCGCGAAGTGGTGGCGCCGGTAGCCCTCCTCGCCGAGCGCCTCGTTGACCAGCTTCGCCGCGCGCTGCGCGACCTGGCCGGCGAGCCAGCTCGGCAACTTCGTCAGACGTCGCGGCGGAGTCATGGCGGGAGCCTAGACGTTGGTGGCACCAACTGATATCGTTGGACGTCCCAACGTTGGAGATACCAATGACTGATCATCAGCACGTCGTCGACCTGATCTCGCGCCTCGGCCGGTGGCTGGACGACAAGCGCTTCGACGACGCCCGCTCCGTCCTGACCGAGGACGTCACCGTGAGCACGCCCGGCGGCCAGGCCGAGGGGATCGAGCGCGTCGCCGCCCAGGCGAGCCGCAACCACCAGGTCCCGACGCAGCACCTGATCACCAACGTGCTCGTCGACCTCGACGGCGACTCGGCATCCGCGACCGCGAACCTGCTCGTCACGTTCGCCGGCGAGACGGTCGAGCAGCAGGGCGAGCGCTACCGCTTCGACGCCGCGCGCACCGACGCCGGCTGGCGGTTGCGCCGGATCGAGGTCACGCCGATCTGGCGGGCTTAGCTTAGGCGTTCAGCGCCGGGAACGGCGGCCGCGCCGCGGGCGGCGCCACGCGCACGCGGGCGTCGATCGCGAGCGCGCCGTCGGGCGAGACGAGGACCGGGTTGCAGTCGAGCTCGGCGATCGCCGGATACGCGTCGGCGAGTGCGGCCACGCGGACGATGACGTCGGCGAGCGCGGCGACGTCGCACCGCTCGCGCTCGAGCAGCGCCGCGGTGCGCAGCGCGCGCACCATGCCGACCGCCTCCTCCCGGGCGAGCGGCGCGAGGCGGACCTGGATGTCGGCGATCTCCTGCACCGCCTCCCCGCCCGCGGCACAGACGACGACCGGCCCCAGGCGCTCGTCGGCAAGCACGCCGACCAGGATCTCGACGCCCGGCGAGGCCATCCGCTGAATGAGGTAGCCGTCGAGCGCGTCGAAGCGCTCCGCAAGCTCTCTCGCCGCGGCCGCCACGTCGGTCACGTTCAGCCGCACCGCGCCCGCGCGCGCCTTGTGGACCAGCCCCGGAACGATCGCCTTCACGGCGACCGGACCGTCCCCGAGCTCGCGCGCCGCGGCGACCGGATCGGCCGTCCTGCGCTGCTCCACGAACGGGATGCCGTACGAGCGCAGGAGCGCTTCGGCGACCGCCGGATCGAGCCACCCGCCGCCGGCGGCGAGCGCCTCGGACAGGATCGCCGCCGCCCCGTCGGCGTCGATCCCCTCGGGAAGCTCGTGCTCCGGCGGCGTCGCCGAGCGCCAGCGGCCATAGTCGACCGCCCTCCCGAGCGCGCGGGCAGCGCGCTCGGGAGCCGTGAACGCGGGGATCTTGGCCTCCCGCACCACGCGGGGCACCGGGCCGGGGGTCATGAAGACCGCGAGCAGCGGCACGTCGAGCGTCGCCGCGGCCAGCGCCGCCGCGGCCTCCTCGGCACGCCCCGCGATGTGCTCCACGAAGATCGCGATCACGGCGTCGGCGGCCGCCGCGGCCCGCTCGACGGCGTCACCAAGGCCGCCCGGGGCCATGGCCGCGGGAGCGGCTCCCTCGAGCGGCTCCGCCTGCGACTCCAGCCGCTCGTCCCCGACGCCGCGCTCGGCTCCCACGACAACGAGCCCCGCGTCCTCGCACGCGTCGGCGCAGACGACCTCCGGCCCGCGCGCGTTCGCCACGATCGCCACCCGCGGACCCGCGGGGGGCGGCTGCTCGGCGAGCACGGCGGCCGAGTCGAGCAGGTCATCGAGCCCGTCGCAGCGGATCACGCCCGCGCTCGCGAACATGGCGTCGACCGACGCGTCGACCGCCGCCAGCAGCGCGCCGGTGTGCGACTCCGCGTCGCGCGCCTGCGCCGACAACCGCCCCGCCTTGATCACCAGCACCGGCTTCGCGCGCGCCACGCGCCGCGCCACGCGGCCGAACTTGCGCGGGTTGCCGAACGACTCCAGGTACAGCGCCACGACCGCGGTCGCCGGGTCCTGCTCCCAGTACTGGAGCACGTCGTTGCCCGACAGGTCGGCCTTGTCGCCGAACGACACGAACGTCGAGAGGCCGATCCCGCGGCGGACCGCGCCGTCGATCGCGGCCGCCCCGAACGCCCCGCTCTGGGACGCGAACCCCACGTTGCCCGCCGGCACGTCCGCGCGCGCGAACGTCGCGCTCAGCGCCACCGCCGGGTCCGTGTTCACGACGCCCATGCAGTTCGGCCCGAGCAGCCGCATCCCGCCCGCCCGGCAGACCTCCAGCAGCTCCGCGAGCAGCGCCTCCCCGAAGCCCGCGGTGATCACGACGAGCGCGGCCACGCCGGCGGCCGCGCAGTCGCGCGCCACCGAAGGCACAAGCGGAGCCGGCACGGCGACGATCGCGAGCTCGACCGTGCCCGGGACCTCGGTCACCGACGCCAGCGCCCGCCGCGAGCCGACGAAGTCCACGTTCGGATTGACCGGATATAGCTCGCCGCGGAAGCCGGCGTCCAGCGCGTGGCGGTACGTCGCGCCGCCGAATGAGTCCGCCCGCCGCGAGGCGCCGATCACCGCCACCGAGCGCGGGCGCAGCACGCGCTCGACCGCCGCGACCGCCGCGACCCGGTCGCGATCCTCGAAGCGCAGCCGGCCCTCCTCCCCCAGCTCGGTCGGGAAGTCGACCTCGATCCCGTCCACCGACGCATGCACCTGCACGGGGAACCCCGACTCCCGGAACACGCTGATCATGCGCCGGTTCTCCGGCAGCACGGTCGCCGTGAACTCGACGATCCCGCGCGCGGAGGCGACCTCGGCGAGATGGGCGAGCAGCACCGTGGCGAGCCCTCGCCCCTGCATCTCGTCGGCCACCGCGAAGGCGACCTCCGCGCGCCCCGGGCGCTCGATCTCGTAGACCGCGTGCGCGACCACCCGCTCCTGCTCGCCGGCCGTGACGATCAGCCCGTACCCGCCGGGATCGGCGGCCCGTTGCGCGGCCCGGCCGAGGTCGATGCCGAGCGAGAAGAAGCGAAGCCAGCGCGAGTCCTGCGACAGCGCGTCGAGGAACTCGCGCAGCGCCGGCTCGTCACTGGGCTCGACCGGCCGCACGCGTGCGGTGGAGCCGTCGCGCAGCGCGATGTGCACGTCCATTCCTGCGAAGGGTAGGGTCGCGCGATGCGCAACATCATCCGCCGGCTGCAGGGCAAGCCCGTCCAGCTGTCGCCCAAGCAGGAGGAGAAGATGCGCAGGGCCTATGAACGGGCGGGAATGGACCCGGACGCGCCCGCTCCGTCGGTGCGCGACGCGTGGCGCCAGTCGCTCAACGTGGCGCGCGAGGGGATCTCGCAATCGGTCGAGCAGGCGCGCGAGTCGATCGGCGAGATGTTCGACGACCGCTCCTCCGTGCTCGACCCCGGCGGCGTCGACCTCAACCGCCCGCGGGCCGAGCTCGAGACCGGCCGGGAGGAGCACGCGGCGCAGGAGCGGGCGGCCCGCGACGCCGCGCGGGCCCCGTACCGCGCCGGCGACGCCCCCGCGTTCACGCGCTTCACCACGACCGGCAACGCGCAGCTCCAGGACGTCCCCACGCAGCTGCGGACGCTCGACCCCGCCGACGTCTACGGCGTCTACCGCGTGCCCGACCGCCTGGGCCGCCCGCGCAGCGGCGGCGAGGGCAAGGCGAAGGTCGAGTGGGAGATCGCCCATCGCCCGAGCCCGCGCGCGGCCGCGCTGACGGTCCACACGAGCGCGTTCCCGCGCGATGCCCACATCGCCGCCCGCCGGCCCGGTGAGCCGTCGGTGCTCGACGAGGACGTCGCGGGCGAGCTCGCGCGCCGCGCACGCTTGAGCCCTGAGGACAGCTACGGCCTGACGCGCCTGCTGCAGATCCGCGGCGTCGACTTCGGCGACGGCGCGAGCTGGAGCGCCGAGATCGAGGGCGTGCTGCTGTTCACGCGCGCGAACCTGGAGGAACCGCTGCGGGCCATGGCCGCCGAGGCGCCGCTGGCGCGGCTGGACTCGGCGTTGCACCTCGAGATCCTCGACTGGGAGGCGGTCGCCGCTTACAACGCCCCGTTTCGGTGGGGCGAAGCGCGCGTACCGGCGCCCCTCCCCCACCTGCCCACGGACGCGCACGAGCTGCTGACCGCGTACGTCGAGGTCGTCGGGCTGCGGCCCGAGGACTGCTACGGCGTGCAGCTCACCCGCAGCGCCGAGGGCGTCGTGGCGGACCTGTCGCTCGCGACCTTCCGGCAGAGCTTCAACGCGGACAAGTCGCGCTTCCGCGCGACCGAGCACGTCGTGCTCGCCTACCGCGACTCCGAGGCGCTCCGCGAAGGACGCGGGCGCTGGGCCGCCTATCAGGCCGAGGTGCTGCGCGCCCGGCTGGACCACCTCAGCGGCGTCCGCCCGCCGATCGCCGCGCTCAACCCGCGCCCCTCGTTCCTGAGCGAGCTGTTCGACTTCGTCAACCCGCTCGACCCGATGCAGATGTTCCCGACGACCGTCGGCCGGCTCGAGAAGCGCAGCCTAGGGCCGTATTGCGGCGTCGAGTAGGGCGTCGCCGGCGAAGCGCACGGGGTCGCCGGCCGGCAGGCCGGTCTGCGACGACGCCGCGTCGATCGCCGCGCGAGCCTCGCGATCGCCGAGCCCGCGGGTGTTCAGGGCGATAGCCGCCACCCGCGCCGGCCGCACCCACGCGGCCGCCTCCTCCGCGCGCGCGACGAGCTCGGGCAGCGGAGGAATCGCCAGCCACGGGTAGTCGTCGTTGCGGGTCGAGCCCGCGCGGTGGCAGAGGATCAGGGCGTCCGGCATGCAGCCGTGCAGCAGGCCGAGCGTGACGCCCGAGTACGCGGGATGCCCGAGCGCGCCCTGGCCCTCGACGAACAGCAGCTCCGCGCCGCGCGCGGCGCCCTCCTGCACCAGGCGGGCGGCGGCGCCGTTGACGAAGTCCGAGATCACGTGGTCGACGGCGATCCCCCAGCCGGAGATCGCGATCCCGGTCTGGCCGGTGGCCACGAACGCGCTCCGCAGACCGCGGGCGCGCGCGAGCGCGTCCAGCTCCAGCGTGACCGACATCTTCCCGATCGCGCAGTCGGAGCCGACGGTGTGCACGACGCGCACGTCCGGCCGCTCGCCGGTGGGGACCGACAGCCCGGGCGGCGCCGCGCGCAGGTCGCGCACGTTGGCTCCGGCGAAGTCCGGATCGTCGGCGAGCACCGTGTGCAGCCCGGCTTCGAGGCTCATCCCGAGCCCGACCGCCTCCAGCAGCGCCGCGCGCCATTCCGGAGCCAGCGCGCCGCCCATCGGCGCGACGCCGACCACCAGCGTGTCCGCCTCGCGCGCCTCCGCGATCGACGCCACGATCGGCACCGGCCGGCGCACGTACGGCACGACCTCGTCGGCGACCCGCCCCGCGTACTTCGAATCGACCACCGCGACGACCTCGCGCGTCCCGTAGCGCAGGATCCCGTGCGCCGTCTTGGCGTTGGGCGTGTCGAACAGGCCGCCCGTGAACAGCGCGAGCTTCACTGCACGCCGAGCCCGGGCCCGTCGGAGAGCACGAGCCGGCCGTCCTGGAGGCCCAGGCCGGAGTACGGCTTCGACGAGATCAGCAGGTGGCCGTCGAGATCGATGTAGTCGGCCAGCGAGCCGAGCTGCGCGGCCTGCGCGATCCCCAGCTCGGACTCGATCATGCACCCGAGCATCACGCGCAGCCGGAGCGCTCGCGCGGCGTGGATCATCCGCAGCGCCTCGCGGATGCCGCCGCACTTGGACAGCTTGATCACGATCCCGTCGGCGTAGGCGGCGATGCCGGCCACCGAGGCCAGGTCGCGGCAGCCCTCGTCGATCAGCACGGGCAGCCGCGGGCGCAGCGCGCGGTAGGCGTGGAAGGCCGCCAGATCGCCGGCCGGGAACGGCTGCTCGACGAACTCGACGCCGAGCTCGATCAGCTCCGGCGTCAACTCGCGCGCGGTGTCGAGGTCCCAGCCCTCGTTGCCGTCGATCCGGATGCGCGCCGCCGACTGCGCCCGCACGGCCCGCAGCCGCTCGAGGTCGCCGGGCCCGCCGACCTTGACCTTCAGGACCTCGAAGCCGGTCGCCCGCCGCGCGCGGTCCGCGGTGCCCTCGACGGTGTCGATCCCGATCGTGTACGACGTGGGCGGCGTCAGCTTCGACGTCCCGAGCAGGTGCCGCAGCGGCTCGCCGACCCGCCGCCCGAGCCAGTCGTGCAGCGCGCCGTCGAGCGCCATCTTCGCGCCCTGCGGGCCGTCCCATTCGCCGATCCGCGCCGACACGCGCTCGAGCTCGAACAGGTCGCCGCCGAGCAGCGCCTCACCCTCGGCCTCCAGCGCGTCGCGGATGCCCTCGGCGGTCTCGCCCCAGTAGTCGACCGGGGCTCCCTCGCCTCGCGCGAGCACCCCGTCGCGCTCGACCTCGACCGCGACCACGGTCTCCTCGTCCGCCGCCCCGCGGGCGATCTGAAACGTCTCGCGCAGCGCGAGCACGTGCGTCGAGGCGCTCAGCCTCAACCGCGGCTGCGGCGGAAGCGGTCGCTCCCGGCCCACGAGCTGAGGTCGATCAGGAACGCGAAGCCGACGAGGAACCAGTCGAAGCCTTCGACGGAGCGACCGGAGTGCCAGGTGATGGTGTACATCAGCGTCGTCCACGGCAGCACGAAGAAGCCGAGCAACGGGATAAACCAGCTGTCGAACGAGCGGCTCAGCCAGTCGCTGAAGATGGCGATCAGGATGATCGCGAGGCGGGGCGAGAAGATTGCGATCAGGACGATCAGGCAGGGCACGAGCCGTATCGTCTCACCTTCGGGCGGTGTGTGGGTCCGCGCCGTGTGACAGATTGGCCGCAAATCATGCCCGATCTGCCGTTCGACCCGATCGCCGAGGCGCGCCGCCAGTGGGAGGAACGCTGGGGCGGAGAGCCCGGCCCCTCGATGAGCGCGGTGACCTCGATCATGCGCGTGCAGCAGATCCTGCTCGCGCGCCTGAACGCCGTGCTCAAGCCGTTCGGCCTCACGTTCCCGCGCTACGAGGCGCTGATGCTCCTGTACTTCAGCCGCCGCGGCTCGCTCCCGCTCGGGAAGATGGGCGTGCGCCTGCAGGTCCACCGCACGAGCGTGACCAACATCGTCGACCAGCTCGAGCGCTCCGGGCTCGTCCGCCGCGAGCCGCATCCCACCGACCGGCGCACGACCCTCGCCGAGATCACCGACCGCGGGCGCGAGACCGCCGAGCAGGCGACCCGGGCGCTGAACGAGTTCGCGTTCGGCATGCGTCCGCTGCCCGACGCCGAGCTTGAGCATCTCTCCCGGATCCTCAGAGATGTGCGGATCGCGGAGGGAGATTTCGAAGATATGCGATAATCCGACTATCGCAATTCCTCCTGATACCGCGGCGCCGCCGGCAGACCTCAACGCGTGGCAGCGCAAGTACGAGGCCACGCCTGAGCGCGACGCGTCGTTCACCACGCTCTCCGGCGAGCCGATCCGGCCGCTGTACACGGAGAACGACCTGCCGGCGGCCGACCAGATCGGGGTGCCCGGCGAGTATCCGTTCACGCGCGGCGTGTACCCGAGCATGTACCGCGGGCGTCTGTGGACGATGCGCCAGTTCGCCGGCTTCGGTACCGCGGAGGAGACCAACGAGCGCTTCCGCTACCTGCTCGACCACGGGCAGACCGGCCTCTCGACGGCGTTCGACATGCCGTCGCTGATGGGGCTCGACTCCGACCACGCGCGCTCGCTCGGCGAGGTCGGGCGCGAGGGCGTGGCGATCGACACGGTCGACGACATGCAGACGCTGTTCGCCGGGATCGACCTCGGCAAGGTCAGCGTGTCGATGACCATCAACGCGCCGGCGGCGATCATGATGGCCTTCTACGTCGCCGCCGCGGAGCGCGCCGGCGTACCGGCCGACCGGCTGGGCGGCACGATCCAGGCCGACATCCTGAAGGAGTACATCGCCCAGAAGGAGTGGTGCTTCCCGGTCGACCCGGCGATGCGCCTGATGGGCGACCTGATCGAGTGGTCGAGCTACACGACGCCGCGCTGGCACCCGGTCTCGATCTCCGGCTACCACATCCGCGAGGCGGGCTCGACGGCCGCGCAGGAGCTCGCGTTCACTTTGAAAGACGGGCTCACGTACGTCGAGCAGGCGATCGACCGCGGGCTCGACGTCGACGACTTCGCGCCGCGCCTGAGCTTCTTCTTCAACGCGCACATCGACTTCTTCGAGGAGATCGCCAAGTACCGCGCCGCCCGCCGCATCTGGGCGCGCGAGCTGCGCGAGACCTACGGCGCGAAGAACCCGCGCTCGTGGCTGATGCGCTTCCACACGCAGACCGCCGGCGTGTCTTTGACCGCGCAGCAGCCGCTCAACAACATCGCCCGCACGGCCATCGAGGCGCTGGCCGGCGTGCTGGGGGGAACCCAGTCGCTGCACACCAACTCCTACGACGAGGCGCTCGCGCTTCCGACCGAGGAGGCGGTGCGCGTGGCGCTGCGCACGCAGCAGATCATCGCCCACGAGACCGGCGTGACGAACACGATCGACCCGCTGGGCGGCTCCTACTTCGTCGAGTCGCTGACCGACCGCATGGAGCAGGCGGCCTACGACTACTTCGCCAAGATCGACGAGCTCGGCGGGATGGTCGAGGCGGTCAAGCGCGCGTTCCCGCAGCGCGAGATCGCCGACGCGGCGTACGAGCTGCAGCTCGACTACGACTCCCGGCGCCGCCTGCTGGTCGGCGTCAACTCCTACACGGAGGGCGACGACGCCGAGACGCCGCTCCTCCACATCGACCCCTCGCTGGAGCGCAAGCAGGTCGGCCGCGTCCAGGCCGTCCGCGCGCGGCGCGACTCCGCGGCCGTCGAGGGCGCGCTGGCCGCGCTCAAGGAGGCGGCGGCGAAGGAGCGCGAGAACCTGATGCCGCACCTGCTCGACGCCGCCCGGCTGCACACGACCGAGGGCGAGATCGTCGAGGCGCTGCAGTCGGTCTGGGGCTCCTACACCGAGGTCCCGGTCTTCTAAGGCGAGCAGCCCCTCCGCCCGGGCGGGATCCCTCTCATCCGACCTTAGGCCACTGGTTCTCGATTGGCCCCGGACCGTGTGAGTACGGTCAGGGGTGTGCGCATCCGCGTGATCGACGCGTTCACGGAGCGGCCGTTCGCGGGCAACCCCGCCGGCGTCTGCCTGCTTTCCGAGTTCCCCGACGACGCCTGGATGCAGAGCGTCGCGGCGGAGATGAAGCACTCGGAGACCGCGTTCGCCCACCCGCGCGAGGACGGCGACTGGGCGCTGCGCTGGTTCACGCCCAAGGTCGAGGTGCGGCTGTGCGGCCACGCGACGCTCGCGACGGTGCACGCGCTGCACGCGGACGGGTTGATCGCCGACCACGTGCGCTTCCACTGCCTCAGCGGCGTGCTGACCGCGCAGGTCGGTGAGGAGATCACGCTCGACTTCCCAGCCGCGCCGCACGAGGCGATCGCCGCGCCCGCCGGCCTGAACGAGGCGCTCGGCGCCGCGCCGGAGGCGTGCTACGGCACCGGTGCCCTCAATGACCTGCTGACCGTGTTCGCCGAGGAGGCCCAGGTCCGCGCGCTGCGGCCCGACTTCGCCGCGGTCGCTCGCCTCGATGGCTTCCGCGCGGTCATCGCGACGGCGCCGGGAGCGGAGTTCGACTACGTCTCGCGCTTCTTCGCTCCCCGCGTCGGCATCGACGAGGACCCGGTGACCGGCGGCGCGCATACCGCGCTGGCGCCGTACTGGGCCGCGCGGCTCGGGCGCGACCCGCTGGTCGGCTTCCAGGCGAGCCAGCGCGGCGGGGTCGTCGGCACGAGCGTCCACGGCGACCGGGTGCGCCTGCGCGGCCGCGCGGTCACCGTCCTCGACGGCACGCTCACTGTCAACTCACCCTGACGGGACCCGCCAGGCCGCCCTGTAGCATCCCGCTGGATGAGCAAGCCGCATGGCCATTCCGTGGACGACTACCTGGAGGCCATCTACTTCCTGGTGTCCCCGATCGGCGAGTACCAGCCGGCTCCGGTGGCGATCGCCGCGCGGGTGGCCGACCTGCTGGGCGTCTCGCGCACGGCGGTGGGCGAGATGCTCAAGCGGCTGACCGCCGACGGGCTGCTGGAGAGCGGAACCGGCCGTGAGCTCGTGCTCACGCCGGCCGGGACCGAGCGCGCGGAGCTCGTCGTGCGACGCAACCGGATCGTCGAGCGCTTCCTGACCGACTTCCTCGGCTACGACGCCGCGGAGGCGCACGAGCACGCCGGCCGGCTCGGCGGCGCGCTCACCGACGACATGGTCGAGCGGCTGCACGAGCGGCTCGGGTTCCCGGATCGCTGCCCGCACGGGTGGCCGGTCGCGCCGGCGCAGGAGCGCGCGGAGAGCAGCGAGCTCGTCCCGCTGGCCGAGCTGCGCGAGGGCGACGCAGGCGAGATCGTGCGCCTGACCGAGCACGACGGCGGCCTGCTCACCTGGTTCTACGCGGAGGGCTTCACGCCCGGCGCGCGCGTCGAGGTGCACGACATCCAGCCGTCGGCCGGCCATCGCAAGGTGCGGATGCCCGAGGAGGGCAACGGCGAGCACTTCATCGCCGACCAGGCCGCGCGCGGGCTGTTCGTGCGCCGCGAGAAGCCGCTCGGCGACGACTAATCCGATCTTCTGCGTCGGATTTTGTTAGGGTTCCCTAAAACGGGATCCAGGAGGTCGACGTGAGCAGCGATAGAGAGGTGCGGACGAAGCCGTTCCGGCTTCACGCGTCCGTGATGTGCCCGTCGCACGCCGAGCTCGCGGCGTCGCTGGCGTTCGAGCTCGGCGAGCTCGATCCCGACCGTCTGGAGCGCGACCTGTGCGCGCTTGCCGCCGCGCTGCCGGCCGAGTCGCGCCGCGAGGCGCAGCTGCGCGCGCTGGGTGAGGTCGTCGGCTCCGGCGCGCTCGTCGCGCGCGACTACGGCGGAGTCGAGGAGCTGCTGCTGGGCCGGGTGCTGCGGCGCGGGCACGGGCATCCGACGCTGCTCGCGGTGGTCCTGGCCGAGCTCGGGCGCCGCACCGGCGCCCAGGTCGGCATCGTGGCGGCGGGGCGCCGGCACTACGTCGCGCACCCGCGGCTGACCGCGCCGCTCGTGCTCGATCCTCGCACCGGCGAGCTGGCCGACGCCACGGCGCTTGGCACCCTGAGCTGGCGCTGCGGGCACCAGGTGGCGGCCGAGCTGCTCGACGCGCTGCAGCCGCGCTACGAGCGCACCGGCGACCTCGAGCGCGCGCTCCAGGTCGCGCGGCTGCGCTGCTCGCTGCCGTTCGACGACGAATCGGTCGCCGCCGCGCGGCGGCGGCTGCGGATGCTGGGCGCACGCCTCAACTGACCGGGCGGGGCGCGCCGGCGAGCGCCAGCGTGAGCGCCCCGAGCACCTCAGCGCGCTCGCCGAGCTCGCTCGCCGTGACCCGCACCGCCTCCGCCGTGCCCGGCTGCGCGTAGCGGTCGACCGACTCGCGGATCCCGTCCAGCAGCGGCGCGCCGGCCGTGCCCACCACCCCGCCGACGACGATCGCCTCGGGGTTGAGCGAGTTGCAGAGGTCCGCGACCGCGCGCCCGATCGCCCACCCGGCGTCCTTGATCACGCGCCGCGCCCCGTGGCCGCCGTCGGCCGCCAGCTCGAGCATCGCGCGCACGGTCAGCCCGTCCCCATAGGCGGGCCGCAGCGACTCCAGCAGCGCGGGCGCCGAGGCGACCGTCTCCAGGCAGCCGCGGTTGCCGCACCGGCAGACCGCGCCGTCGGCCTTCACCTGGACGTGGCCGATCTCGCCGGCGATCCCGGTCGCGCCGTGGTGGAGCCGGCCGCCGAGGACGATCCCGCCGCCGATTCCCGAGGCGATCTTGAGGTACACGAGGTCCTGCACACCGCGCCCGGCGCCGAGCGAGTGCTCGGCCAGCGCCCCGAGGTTCGCGTCGTTCTCGACGGTGACCGCGACGCCGAGCCGGCTGGAGAGCTCGCGCGCCGGGTCCAGCCGCGCCCAGCCGCGCAGGATCGGCGAAGCCCCCAGCGGACCCGGAAGCCCCATGACCGCGCCGATCGCGCGCCGCGGGTCCAGCCCCGCCCGCGCCACCAGCTCATGCGCGAGCGCCGCGCCGATGTCGAGCGCCATCGCCGGGGCACGGTCGACGTCGACCTCCACGCGCCGCTCGCCGAGCACGGCGGCGGAAAGGTCGGCGACGGCCACGCGCACGTGCGAGTGGCCGTAGTCGACGCCGATCGCGACGCCCGCCGACGGGTCCAGGCGCAGCTGCACGGGCGGGCGGCCGCGCGCGAGGCGCTCGCCGGCGGCGCCGGCGTCGATCACCAGGCCGTGCTCCTGAAGGTCGGCGACGAGCGTGGTCACCGTCGTGCGCGAGAGTCCGGTCGCGTCGGCCAGCTCGCCGCGGCTCGCGTGCCCGCGGCGGCGCAGCTCATCGACCACCCGCAGGCGATTCAGCTCCCGCAGCTGCTCGAGCGCCCCCACCTCACGACCCTTTCGCACCCCTGTGTTTGTGTCAAGGATACGGATGAGGACGTCGCGGACGGCGCCGAAAAACGCCGAGGCCCGACTACTGCAGCGCAGCCAGGCCGACCGAGCGCAGCCGCTGCGTATCGGCGATCACGAGCGTGAGCGCGCCGAGCACCTCTGCGCGCTCGCCGAGCACGCCGCGCGTGACCGTCACCGCCTGGGCGGCGCCCGGCTGCGCGAAGCGGTCGACCGTCTCGCGGATGCCGTCGAGCAGCGGCGAGCCCGCCGCGCTGAGGTCACCTCCCACGACGATCATCGAGGGGTTGAGTGAATTGCACAGGTCACCGAGCGCGTGCCCGATCGCGCGGCCGGCGTCGTTGATCACCCGCTGTGTTCCCAGGTCCCCGGCCGCCGCGAGCTCGAGCATGCCCGCGACGGTGAGGCCCTCGTCGTGCGCCGGCCGAAGGACGCTCAGCAGCGCAGGGCCGGACGCCACGGTCTCCAGGCAGCCGCGATTTCCGCACCGGCAGACCGCGCCGTCGCGTCTCACCTGTACATGTCCGATCTCACCCGCGATGCCCGTCGCACCAAGGTGAAGCCGGCCGCCGAGGACGAGTCCGGCGCCAATGCCAGAAGAAACTTTTACGTACACAATGTCCTGAACACCGCGTCCGGCGCCGAGCGAGAATTCGGCGAGGGCGCCGAGGTTCGCGTCGTTGTCGACTGCGACGTGGAAGTCGATCCGGCGCGAGAGCTCCTCCGCCGCCCGCAGGCCCGCCCAGCCGGGGAGGATGACCGACGAGCCGACGGTGCCGGTGCGGCGGTCGATCGGGCCCGGCAGGCCCATGCCCGCGCCGACGACCTGCCCGCGGTCGACGCCCGCGTCCCGCAGGACCTCGCTGACCAGGTCCGCCGCCGCGTCGAGCGCGGTCGCCGCGGCGGCGTCGACGTCGATGTCCAGGCGCTGCTCGGCAAGCACGGTCGAGGAAAGGTCGGCGACCGCGACGCGCAGGTGGCGGTGGCCGAAGTCCACGCCCAGCGCCGCGCCGGCGGACGGCGCGAGCCGCAGCAGCACGGGCGGGCGCCCACGGCCGGGCCGCTCGGGACGGTCGGCAGCGTCCTCCTGCAGCTCGACGACGAGCCCGCGATCCTGCAGGTCGCCCACCAGCGTGGTGATCGTCGTGCGAGATAGGCCCGTGATCCGGACCAGGTCGGTCCTGCTGGCGCTGCCTTCGTGCCGGAGCGCGTCGATGACGCGCAGGCGATTGGCCTCGCGCAGGGCCTCCAGCGATCCGCTGCCTGACTCCATGCGGGAACTTTGTCCACGGTCCGGCGTTTCTGTCAAATCGGCATCCAGACGCGCATAGCCCCGGGGCCTCGGTTGCCCCAGCGGTGGTAGGGGATCGCGGTCAGCCTCGTTTCGGCGATCGCGGGAGACGGCGGAGCGTACTCGGAGTACAGGACGTCGTCCGCGGGCGCGGCGACGCGGGCGACGCCTTCGAGGCGGCCGTTCTCGGCTTCGGGCGGCCGATCCCGGTCGATCCGCAGGTCCTCGAGCGGCACGTCGTGGTCGGCCTGCTCGACGCAGTGGACGACCGGGCCGCGGGCAAGCGCGACGCGGCCGCGCACGTCGGTGACGCGAGGATGGGCGCAGACGAGCCGCGGCGGCATCGCGAGATCGACGATCACGCGGTCCCCGTCGCCGGGCGAGACGCGCGCGTAGCGGCCGCTCACAGCCGCAACCCCGCGAACGGCGGCTTCGCCGCCCGCCGCCACGCCGGGGCCCGCCGCGCGCTCTCGCCTTGCCGCCGCCCGCGACGCCGGCGCGGCGGAATCGCCCTCGGCGACCGCGATCGTCGCCTCGCGGCACCACTCCGGAATCCGGACCGCGAGCTCAAATCCCTCGACCGGCCGCCGGACGGCGATCTCTACGCGGCCGTCCCATGGGTACGCCGTCTGCACGTCCAACTCCGCCGCGGGGCTCGAAATCCGCCCCGCGCCCAGCAGGTGCAGCTGGATCGACCAGTCGTCGCCGGTCGCCACGTAGTGCTGAAGCGACGCGACGAAGCGGGCGACGTTCGTCGGGCAGCAGCAGCACGCGTACCACGGCTGGCGCGCGATCCCGCCGCGCGACTCGAGCGGGTTCGCGTAGAAGAACGAGCGTCCGTCCTCCCCCACACCGGCGGCGATCCCGTTGTAGAGCGCGCGCTCGAGCTCGTCCGCGAAGCGCGCCTCGCCGGTCGCCAGCAGCATCCGCCAGTTGAACATGAACCCCGCGATCGCCGCGCACGTCTCCGCGTATGCGGTCGCCGGCGGCAGTTCGTACGGCGCGCCGAACGCCTCCCCGCTCTCGCGCGACCCCAGCCCGCCGGTGACGTACGCCTTCTCGCGGAACGCACCGTGCCAGAGGGCCCGCATCGCCTCCAGCAGCGTCTCGTCGCCGGTCTGGAGGTACACGTCGACGACCCCGCAGGCCAGGTAGAGCTGGCGCACGGCGTGCCCGACCGCCTCGGTAGCCTCGCGGACCGGCTTGTGGTCGAGCAGGTACTCCGTCCCGCCGAGCTGCCCGAGCCCGCGCCGGTCGACCATCCGCCCGGCGAGCGCGAGGTACTCCTCGCGCCCGGTCTCGCGGTACAGCTCGACCAGCGCCATCTCCGGCTCGGGGTGGCCCTCGAGCAAGTCCTGCCCGTCGCGCACGATCAGGTCCGCGAACCGGCATGCGACGCCGAGGATGTCGCGGCGGCCGGTCGTGCGCGCGTGCGCGATCCCCGCCTGGATCAGGTGCCCGAGGCAGTAGAGCTCGTGGCTGTGCTCGAGCTCGCGAAAGCGCCCCTCCGACCGGTAATAGGAGTTCAGGTACCCGTCCCGCGCCTGGGCGGCGGCGAGCAGCCGCGCGACCTCGTCGACCCACGGCGTCCACGGGCCGTCGCCGGCCCAGCCGGTCGCCTCCAGCACCTTGTGCAGATCCGAGTCCGAGTAGCGGAAGCCGCCGTACTCCGCGCCGGACTCCCCGGCCGCCCGGCGCAGGTTCTCCACCGCGCCGGCCGCCTCGAGCCGCTCGATGCAGTGCGGGAGCGTGGCCGAGCGGTTGAGCGCCTGCCAGTCACCGAGCATCCCGCCGCGGAGCACCACGCCGCCGAGCGGCCGCAGCCGCGCGCGCGGGCCCGGCGCCAGCGGACCTCGCAAGCTCGGACGTCCGGACGACGTCACACTACGGGCGTCCAGACGCGCATGCCGCCGTCGCCGCGATTGCCCCAGTGGCTGTACGGCACGGCGAGCAGCGAGACCGGCCGCGCGTGGTCGCCGTTGGGCGCCGCCCCGTACGGCCACTCGCCGTCCGCGGCGGTGAGGTGCGCGCCGGAGGCCTCGATCGCCACGATCCCGCCCAGCAGGTCGTCCCGCGACACCGCGCGCAGCTCGCCGCCGGGATCGAGCCGCAGGTCGTCCACTCGCGCGCCCTGCGGCGCGTCCGCGCCCTCGAAGCAGTAGACCAGCGGCCCCCGCTCGATCGCCGCGCAGCCGCGGACGGCGTCGATCCGCGGGTGCGGGAAGACGACCCGCGGCCGCACGTCGAGCTCGAGCGTCACCACGTCGCCGGCGGCCCAGTCGCGCGTGAGGCGGACGTAGTCGCCGGCGACCGGCGAGGCCGCGCCGCCGTCCGCGCCCGCGCCGTGCGCGAGAGTTACCGCCAGCTTGGTGTCCGCCGACCACGCCGGCACCCGCAGGCTCACAGTGAACTCGCCCGCCTCCAGGATCTCGACCTCCACACGCCCGTCCCACGGGTAGTCGGTGCGCACGCGCACGCGCCCCAGCGTGGACGTCGCGTACTGGTGGATCTGCACGCCGCCGTCGTCGACCGTGGCCAGATAGTGCCCAAGCGACGCGAGCAGGCGCATCACGTTGGGCGGGCAGCACGCGCACGCATACCACGGCTGCCGCCGCGCGCCGCGCTCCACCGGGTCGCGATGGTCGTCGCGCACGTGCAGCGGGTTCACGTACGAGAAGCCGCCCCCGTCGAGCGCCAGCCCCGCCATCACGCCGTTGTACAGCGTGCGCTCCAGCAGGTCGGCATAGCGAGCCTCACCCGTCACCAGAAGCATCCGCTGGTTCCACATCACCGACGAGATGGCGGCGCAGGTTTCACCGTAACAGCGGTCCGGAGGGAGCTCGTAGGCGTCGCCGAACGCCTCGTCGGTGTGATGCGCGCCGATCCCGCCCGTGAGGTACGCCTTGCGGCCGCTCATGTCGCGCCACTGCGCGCGCATCGCGTCCAGCAGCGCCTCCTCGCCGGTCTCCATGTAGATGTCGGTGACGCCGGCCGCGAGGTACAGCGCGCGCACGGCGTGGCCCTCGACCTCGCTCTGCTCGCGCACCGGCACGCGATCCTGGAAGTAGCTGGACCCGTGCGTGGCCGGCGCCAAGGTGGACTTCCCGCGCTGATCCACGAGCCGGCCGGCCAGCTCCAGCCAGCGGCCGTCGCCGGTCAGCCGGTAGAGCTCCACCAGCGCCGTCTCGATCTCGGGATGCCCGGGCGTGTACGGCTCGCCGGACGGCCCGAACCGCTCGTACAGCAGCTCCGCGAAGCGAAGCGCGATCTCCAGCAGCCGCCGGTCGCCGCGGCCGCGCACGTGCGCGACCGCCGCTTGGATCATGTGCCCGGCGCAGTAGAGCTCGTGATCCCAGGCGGGGCGCGAGAAGCGCGGCGCCGGCTTGGCCACCTGGTAGTAGGAGTTCAGGTAGCCGTCGTCCTCCTGCGCGGCCGCGAGCAGCTCCAGCACGTCGTCCGGTAGCTCCACCGAGGGCTCCCAGCCGACCGCCTCGAGCCACTTGTACACGTCGGAGTCCATGAACACCATGCCGCGGAACTCCACGTCCTTCACGCCGGCCGCGGCGCGCAGGTCGTCGAAGTTGCCCGCCTCCTCCAGGTGCTGCGGCGCGCCCGGGATCAGGACCTCGCGGTTCAGGCGCCGCCGATCGGCCCAGAAGCCGCCGTCGATGGTCGCCCCGTCGAGCGGCCGCAGCCGTACGTGGGGCGAGCCTGAGACGTCGATCGGTCCGGTCATCCGCGAAGCGCTCCTGTCGTGAATCCCTGTACGTAGTGTCGTTGGAGCACGAGGAACAGCGCGACGCACGGCAGCGCCATCACCACCACTCCGGCCTCCAGCGCGCCGTAGTCGGTCACGCCGAACGCCTGCTCGCGCATGCCGACGATCGCGACCGGCAGCGTGAACTTCGCGCCGTCGCTGAGCAGGATCAGCGGGGCGAAGAAGTCGTTCCACGAGGCGAGGAACGCGAACAGGCCGACCGTGATCAACGCCGGCCGCACGCCGTGCAGCAGGATCCGCCGCAGCGCGCTGAACGACGTGCAGCCGTCGACCAGCGCCGCCTCCTCGATCTCCTTCGGCAGTGCCTCGAACGCGTTGCGCATCATGAACACCGCGAACGGGAGCTGGAACAGGGCCAGCACGAGCGAGAGCCCGACCAGCGTGTCCTGCAGCCCGAGGTGCCCGAGGACGACGTACAGCGGGATCAGGATCGTCGCGTACGGCACCATCAGGATCGCCAGCGTGCACAGGAACAGCGCGTTGCGCCCCGGGAACGTGAAGCGCGCGAACGCGTAGCCGCCGAGCGTGGAGATCACCAGCGTGAGGATCACCGTCAGGATCGCCACCACGGCGGTGTTGAAGATGTACGTGCCGATGCCCTCGCCGTACTTCGCCATTGCCGTGTAGTTGCCGAACCCGAAGCCGCTCGCCTGCGCGCTGCCTGCCCGCCCGTGAACGGAGTCGAACGCATCGAACACCAGCGGGAACAAGAACAGGACGGCGAGCGCGACGCCGGTGATCGACGGGCGGCTCGAGGTCTTCACTGTCACTCACCCCTCTTCAGGACCCGCAGCTGCAGGATGTTGACCAGCACGAGCACGCCGAGCAGCACCACCGAGATCGCCGCGCCGAGACCGAGGTTGAACTTGGTGAACGCCTCGCGGTAGATCACCATCACGAGGCTCACCGTCGAGCCGTCGGGCCCGCCGCGGGTGAGGATGAAGAACTGGTCGAACGCCAGCAGCGAGCCGGTGATGCTGAGCACGAGCATCAGCGCGATCGTCGGCCGCAGCAGCGGCACCGTGATGTGGCGGAACAGCTGCCAGCGCGTCCCGCCGTCGATCCGCGCGGCCTCGTAGACGTCGGGCGGGATCGCCTGCAGGCCGGTCAGCAGGATCAGCATGTTGAAGCCGGCGAACCTCCAGATCACCATCACGATCGTCGAGAACAGCGCCTTGTTCGGCGTGCTCAGCCAGCCGAACGGCTTGTCGGTGATCCCGGTCCACATCAGGAAGTCGTCGAGCGGCCCGCCGTCGATGTAGAGGCTGTAGAAGAGCAGCGACGCCGCCGCGAAGCCGACGGCGCCGGGCAGGAAGTACGCCGTGCGCAACAGGCTGGTGCCGGGGCGGCGCGTCTCCTGCACGAGCAGCGCCAGCCCCATCGCGAACCCCGACAACACGACGGTGACGATGGCGGTGTACTTGAGCGTGAACCCGACCGCGTCCTTGAGCAGCTGGTTCTTCGGGATGTCCTGGTAGTTCTCCGGGAAGTTCCAGGTCGGCGAGCCCAGCAGCTTCCAGTCGTGCAGCGACATCCAGCACACCAGGACCAGCGGCGCGAGGAAGAACACCGTCACCATGATCGCCGTGGGGGCCGCGTAACCGGCCCCCTTCAGGCTCCTCAGGCGCCAGTACGAGTGCCGCCGGCGCGCTCGCACCGGCGCTCTGAGGGATTCGATCACTGTGCGCTGAGCGATGACGTAAGTGACTGCTTGCCGTCCGTGAGCGCCTTGCCCACGTCACTGCCGAACGCGGCGTCGCGGGCCACCTTCAGCCACGGACCCGTCGGGTCGTTGTACGTCGCGCCGAAGTTCAGCGAGATCGGCGTGACGCCCTTGCCGACGAGCTGGTTGGACAGCACGACGCGCGGATCCTGTGACGAGTACTTGTTGTCGGCCAGATCGGTGCGCGCGACGACGTCCTTGTTCTTGGCCACGATCTCGACCTGCGTGGCGTCCGACAGCGTCCACTGCAGGAAGTCCCACGCCTCGTCGGGATGCTTCGAGGTCGAGGAGACGCCGATGACGTCGCCGCCGACGAACGTCGACTCGCCGCCGTCAGGGCCGGGGATGGGCGCGACGCCGATGTCCATGTCCTTGGGCATGATCCCGAGCGTGGTCGACGGCATCGGCATGATGCCGACCTTGCCCTTGGGGAAGACGCCCGTCCACGTCGGGCCCGCCTCGTCCTTCGCGGCCGGCATGACCACGTCGTCCTTGACGAGCTTGTTGTAGATGTCGAACGTCGCCTTCATCTGCGGGTCGTCGATCGTCGACTCGGTCCCGTCCTCGTTCATGACGTTGCCGCCGCCGGCCCACACGGACGGCCAGAAGGTGAACACGTAGCAACCGGGGCAGTTGCCGCCGAAGAACGTGCCGTACGTGTCGCCGCCGATCTTCTTGCGGACCGTCTCGGCGTCCTGCGCGAACTCCTTCATCGTCTTGGGCGGCGTGTCCGGATCGAGCCCGGCCTTCTTGAACAGGGCCTTGTTCCAGAACAGGACCGACAGGTCGAGCGTGTGCGGGATCACGTACTCCTTGCCGTCCTTGGAGCCCGCCTTGACCGGCGCCTGCACGATGTCCTTCGCGTACGGCAGCGCGTTGATCTTGTCGGTGATGTCCAGCCACAATCCCTGCGAGACGTAGTTCGGCGCGTAGATGACGTCGGCCGCGAACAGGTCCGGCAGGTTCTTGCCGCCGGCGGCGGCGGCCACGCGGGCCTGGTAGTTGTCCGTCGGGATCACGGTCAACTTCACCTGGTTCTTGTGCGAGGCGTTGTACGCCTTCACGAACCGCTCGCTCTGCGTCTGCGTCGCGGCCCGGGTCCACATCGTGATCGTCGCGCCGGTGTCGCCGCTCTTGGCGGCGGCACTGCCGGACGAGGACGACGATTTGTCGTCATTCGACGACCCGCATCCGACCGCTAGCGCACACGCGGCGGCTGTGGCGACCACCGCGAGCCAGCGGCTCTGGACTACTCCACCCCTCATTGGATCCGTCCTCCTCCTTGGATTGGACCATGTGTCAGCGCTGTGAACGCTAACAATGACCGCATAGTAGCGCTCCGCGCATTTCCGTCAAGTACATGTGAGCGCTAGCATCGCGCCTTACATGTCTATCCCGGTCCGTTCCCGCGCCGTCGTGATGGCCGACGTGGCCAGGCTCGCAGGCGTCTCGCAGCAGACGGTCTCACGCGTGCTCAATGACAGCCCGCACGTGCGCGCGGACACGCGCGCACGTGTGCTCGAGGCCGTGCGCAAGCTTGAGTACCGGCCGAACCGACTCGCGCGTGCGCTTGTGACCGGCCGCACCCGCACGCTCGGCGTGGTGAGCTTCGAGACGACGCTGCACGGGCCCGCCTCGACGCTGCTCGGGATCGAGCGCGCCGCGCACGACGCGGGGTACGTCGTCTCGATCGCCAGCATCGGCTCGCTCGAGTCGGCGTCGGTGGCCGGCGCGATCGAGCGGCTGAGCGAGCAGGCGGTCGACGGGATCCTGGTGATCGCGCCGCAGGAGTCCGCCGCGCAGGCGCTGCGGCACCTGCGCTCCGACGTGCCGGTGGTCGCCACCGAGGCGGGCGCGCACGACGGCGTGCCGCTGGTCGCGGTCGACCAGGTGGCGGGCGCCCGCGCCGCCACCAGGTACCTGCTCGATCTCGGGCACCCGACGGTCTGGCACATCTCCGGCCCGCTCGACTGGTACGAGGCGCGCGACCGCATCGACGGCTGGCGGGCGACGCTCGTCGACGCCGGCGCGCTGCCGCCGCCGGTGCTGGCCGGCGACTGGAGCGCGCGCTCGGGCTACGAGCTGGGGCTGCGGCTCGCGCGCCAGCCGGGCGTCAGCGCGATCTTCGCCGCCAACGATCAGATGGCGCTCGGGGTCATCCGCGCGCTGCACGAGCGCGGCCTGCGGATCCCGGCCGACATCAGCGTGGTCGGGTTCGACGACATCCCCGAGGCGGCGTACTTCACTCCGCCGCTGACGACCGTACGACAGAACTTCAACGAGGTCGGCCGGCGCGCGCTGCTCACGCTGCTCGCCCAGCTCGACGACGGGGCGCGCAGCGGCACGCGCGAGACGATCGCGCCGGAGCTGGTCATCCGCGCCAGCACTAGCGCGGCCGCGGCCGCGGCCGCACGAGCCTGAGCGCGAGCTTCGCGAGGCCGGCGAGCACGAGCTCGCCGGCGGCGAGCACGAGCAGGTGGCGCACCACGTCCCCGTTGAACACGTCGTAGATCGTCCACACCGCCAGCATCAGCGCGAGGACGACCCACACGACGATCACGATCGACTCTGCGTCGCTTCGCATCGCCTCCAGGATGGCGCTGCCGCCGGACGCCTCGCGGCGCCCGGCGGCGGCACGGACCCCCTAAGGCGTCGTCGTCGAGAGCGTGAAGACGAGCGTCTTCGCGTACGTCCCGGTCCGCAGCGCGTCGTTGGCGGCGATCGACTGCCGGAAGTCGATCGTCACGGCGTCGTTGCTGATCGGGGCGATGTAGCTCAGCAGCGCCAGCGGGCTGGCGGCCGAGCCGACCGGCGCGAACGCCGGCGCCGGGTAGGTCGCGTTGCGGGCTCGCACCTGCAGCGCGTCGGGCAGCGAGAACGCCCCGTTGACCAGGTGCCCGGTCGCGGTGCTCGACGGGTCGGCGACGCTCAGCGCCGCGTCACCGGCCGTGGAGATCACGTTGGCGGTCGTCGCCGACTCGTACGTCTTCGCCACGCCCGGCGTGAACGCGCCGAAGCTCGCCGGCGCGCCGAGCGTGAGCGAGAGCGTCGCCGGGACGGTTCCGCCGACGCCGCCGGGCGCCTGCACCTGAGACCCGGTGTCGAACACCTGGACCTCCTTGATGCCGACCGCCCGGGCGGGTGACGTCGACTTCGTGACCATCACGCGCATCTGCTGGGCGGTGATGAACGGGAAGTCGACCTGGTTGTAGTTCGGCGCCGGCGCGGCCGGCGTCTTGGCCTGGCCGGGCACGTCGACCCAGTTCGCGCCGTCGAAGTACTGGATCGAGTACGACGCCGGCTCCTTGTATGTGCTGCCGCTCGCGCCCCAGGCCTTGTTGGAGAAGAAGTACAGCTTGACCTGGTTGAAGCGCTTCGGCGCCCCGAGGTCGATCTGCAGCCAGTCGGAGGCGTTCGGCGAGCCGTTGTCGCCCCAGATCGGGTTCGTGCCGACGTACGCGCCGGACGTGACCGGGATGCCGCTGATCGTGAAGCCGTCGACCGCGTTGGCCGGCGACGTCGCCTGCGAGGCCGGCGTGGTCGTCGTGTAGGACGCCGTCGCCGTCTTGCCCTGCGCCAGGTTGACGAGCCCGCTGGTCTGCGGCTTGATGTCGACGCCGGCCTTCTGGAAGGAGTCGACCAGGCGCGGGTTGTCGGACAGGCTGACCTCGGTCGCGTTGGCCAGCGTGCCCTGGGCGCTGTAATTGACGTGCGCGGTGGTGGAGCCGAGCAGCTCCACGTGACCGGTCTTCGAGTTCCACGTCAAGTGCGTGAGGTCGTCGACCGTGGCGACGCGGCGGCCGCCGACGTAGAGCGAGTAGCCGTCCGGCGCCAGCGGGTAGTAGCGCGTGCCGCCCGGCTTCTGCCACACGACGGTGAGGCTGGTGCCGTGGTAGCTGAGGTTGTTGACCGTGAAGTGGTCATAGCCCCAGTCGATCGGGTTGAGCTCGATCACGTCGTCCAGTCGCGGCGTGATGCCGGCGACATCCTGGAACATGATCCAGTTGAACGAGCCGAGCACGTCGTGGTGGATGCCCGAGCGGCCCAGCGTCTGGGTCGTGGGGTTCCAGTTGAAGAAGTACTCGTTGTTGTCCGGGAACCGGTTGTCGCCGTTGATGTACTCGTTCCAGCTCAGCCACTCGATCAGCTTGCGGTAGGAGTCGGGCGTGATGTACTGCGACGGGTAGTCGCGCAGCGCCTTCGAGAACAGGCGCGCCTGCAGCGTGGAGTTGATGTTGGAGAAGTTGTTGGAGCCCGTGCTGCCGTGCGCGGCCGCCTCGGCCTTGTCGGCCTGGTTGGCGGTGTAGGCCGGCATCAGCGGGAACTGCGCCTTGTCGGCGTAGTAGCGCAGCGCCTGCTTGTACTCGTCGGTGTTCGGCGCGATGCCGTCGATGAACGGCGCGAAGTTCTGCTGGTCCTTCCAGCAGACGAGGTTGCCCGTGGTCAGGTCGCGCTGCAGGAAGGCCTTGCCGGGGCAGGAGATCGGCGCGCTGGTGTTGATCGTGGCGTTGCGGGCGTTCGCCGAGGAGTCGACGGCGGTCGCGCCGTCGGCCTCGTCGAACTTGTAGTCGGCGACGTCGCCGGTGCCCGCCGCGCCGCCCGCGAGGGCGGTGATGTCGTCCGCGCTCAGCGCGCGGCCGTAGATGTTGAAGTCGTCCACCGTCGCGCGCAGCAGCGGGTCGCCGTACTGCGAGCGGCCGATCCAGTTCTGGGTCGTGTTGCCAAGGTCGGACGGGTGGATGGTGATGTTGTTGTTGGTGCCGACGGCGGTGCCGTTGACGTACAGCGTGCCGACGTTGCCGTTGACCACGATCGCGACGTGCGACCACTGGTTCAGCGGCAGCGTGCCGGTGCCGTTGATCACCTGCTCGGCCGCGCCGCCGCCGCCGGTGCTGATCGCGAAGCGCAGCGCGGAGCCGGCGCTGACGGTGAGGAACATGTACCGCGTCGTGCCGGTGCCGAAGTCGAAGATCCGCGACCAGGTCGTGTTCGCCTGCGGGTTCACCCACGTGGACACCGACCAGTTGCCGTTCAGCGTGCCGGTGACGTTGTTGGGCAGCGTCACCCACTCACCGCTGCCGCTGAGCGCGACGGCTTTGCCGATCTTGCCTTCCGCGCGCGGGCCGGTGGCGGCTCCGCCGGGCGTGCTGATCGGGTCGTTGGCCCACAGGTTCATGACGCCGGACTTGATGTTGTCGGCGATCCCGTCCATCTCGGTCGCCTTGGCGTCCTCGCCGAGCATCTGAGTACTCCTCGGCGGCCGCCTTGGCGCCCGAGTACCAGAACGAGGTCTCCGTGCGGTCCTGCCGCCGCGTGCCGTACTGCTGGAACGCGACCGAGTCGGCGTCGTTGCCGGGCAGCGTGCCCGACGTGTACTCGATCGTGCCGTTGCCGTTGCTGTCGAACTTCGCCAGCGTGCCCTTGACGTCGCACTCGGAGTACTTCGCGAGGTTCTTGAGGATCGACTTCGGGCCGCCATGGACCTTGTAGGCCTCGAACGCCTCGTCGGCGGTCCACTGCTCGTAGGTGTTGTTCCAGTTGGCGGTGTTGCCCGGGTTGTCGTGGAACGCCTGGCAGCCGGACTCCTCGCCCTGTGACAGCCACTGGCCGTAGGACCAGATCGGGTCGGTCCACCACTTCAGGTCCTGCATGCGCATCGGGACCGTCAGCGAGATCTGGTTGTTGTAGCCCAGCGCGCCCTCGAGGTCGACGGGGAACTGGTAGTCGTTGCCCGGGATGTTGCCGTCGAACGTGTTGAAGCGGTTCTCCCAGGTGCGGTAGTAGGAGATCTTCTTGACGTTGGCGTCGGGGATGTCGACGTACGGCACGTTGTCGGACCAGAACGCGTTGTACTCGCGCTTCTGCGCGGCGAGCGCCGCGTCGGCGTCATAGCCCTTGTAGCGGTCGTACTCGCTCTGGGAGTCCGGCAGCTCGGCCGCGATCATGCCCATCTGGACCTTGAGCGTCGCGCTGGCGCCGGGGTCGAGGCTGACGTCGCGCGTCAGCGCCGTGCCGTTGGCCGTGAAGCCCTCGCCGCTCAGGCGCGACGTGACCGTCGTGAGCCCGTAGCGGATGGTGACCGAGCCGGTGAGCTCGTTGCCGGCGGCGGTCGTCGCGATCGGCGACTGCACGGAGATCGTGCGCGTGATCGGGTCGGTGCCGGTGTTGGTGAGCTTGAGCTCGGTGACCGCCGTGTTGTTCTGGGTGATGAACTTCGTCTCGGCGATGCTCAGTGACGCGCTCGTGAACGCACCGGTGAAGTAGCTCGGCCACTGCAGCCGCGACGCCGTCGTCTCGGTGACCGTCTGGCCCGGGATGGTGACCGTGTACAGGCTCTGGCTGGCGCCCGTGGGCCGCTCGCGATACGCGTAGCCGCCCGCGAAGCCGAGCGCGCCCGGCGTGTGGTTGTTCATGTACAGCGCGCGGCCGCGCGTGAGCAGCGTCGTCTCGCCGGCCTGGTTGGAGAACGGCCGCTCGAGGATGCTGTCGAACCAGTACTGCCCGTTCGTCGCCGGCCCGGCGTCGAAGATCGCCTTCATCATGCTCTTCGCCGGGTCATAGGCGACCGGCTCCGGCGGAACCGGGTTCGCGAGCCCGGCGAACGTCGGCGTGCCCGGATCGACCGCCGGCGGGATGCCCGGCACGTACTCGGCGTACGCGAGCGCCCCTCCCCCCAGCAGCACGGTCGCCGACGCGGCGACCGCCGCGAGGCGGCGTCGTGCCACCCATTTGTTAGCGCCAACACCCATCCTGGAACCCCTCTCTCCTCGGTGTCGCCTGCTTTGTCGAGTCAGTGCGCTGCCGCGGTCGGGAACCGCCGCTCAAGGCGCATTGTTAGCGTTCACACCCACCCGGTCATCTGACATCTGTGGGAGCGGGAGCGTCGCCGTTCCGGCATGTGGCGGAATCCGGCGCCGGGAATCGGGCCGCGCTAGCGCGGCGGCGACGCGCTCTTGCGCACGATCAGCTCCGGGACCACCCGCAGCTCCTGCTCGTTGCGCTCGCCGCGGCCGGAGATCTCCTCGAGCAGGACGTGCAGGCCGCGGCGGCCCATCTCATTGAAGTCCTGGCGCACGGTGGTCAGCGGCGGCGTGAAGAACTCCGCCTCCGGGATGTCGTCGAAGCCGACCACGCTCACGTCGCCGGGGACGTCGCGGCCGGTCTCATTCAGCAGCCGCAGCAGGCCGAGCGCCATCTGGTCGTTGGCGACGAAGATGGCGGTGAGACCCTTCAGCTCCATCAGCTCGCGCCCGAGCTGGTAGCCCGAGCGCGGGCTCCAGTCGCCGCGCAGCGGCCGCGAGCCGACCGCGCCCGCGTCGGCCAGCGCGTCGCGCCAGCCCTCGATGCGGTGCTGGGCCTCCAGCCAGTCGGCCGGGCCGGCCAAATGGCCGATCACCTCGTGGCCGAGGCCGAGCAGGTGCTCGGTCGCCAGCCGGGCGCCCCGGTACTGGTCGACCGCGACGACCGGCACGCCCTCGTCCGGGCCCGCCTCCACCGCGACCACCGGGACGTCGCCCGGGAGGTCCCACAGCGCGTGCGCGGTGGCCAGGTGCGGCGCGATCACCATGATCCCGTCGACCCCGACGCCGCGCAGCCGCTCGATCGCGCGGACCACCGCCACCCGCTCGAGCGACTCGAGGCTGACGATGCTGACGAAGTAGCCCGCCGCGTGCGCGGCGCGCTCGACGCCGACCAGCGTCGAGGCCGGGCCGAACAGCGTCGTGTCGAACGTGACCACGCCGAGCGTCTTCGAGCGGCCGGTGACCAGCGCGCGGGCCACCGAGTTCGGGCGATAGTCGAGCTTGCGCATCGCCGCCATCACGCGCTCGCGCGTCTCCGGCCGCACGTGGGCGGAGTCATTGATGACGCGCGAGACGGTCTGATGCGAGACGCCGGCCAGCGCCGCCACGTCCGCCATCACGGCCGCGCGCCTTCGAGGCTCAACGTTCACATGGCTAACAATACGAGCCCGGCCGACGGATTCCCGCGATCCGCGGGAACGTTCACGGACGCGTCTGGACCGGCGCGCGTCCCGTGGCGTCCGTTGCCGAGCACGTGGGCCTGCCCCGATCCTCCCTCGCAGCGGGGACGCGATGTTAACGATCACACATCTCACGGTCAGGATACGGAAAGCGACCTTGTAATGAGGCGACCGTCCGGTATGTTGACGCTCACAACGTGGGACGTCGTGCGGCGTTCTCCTCCCGCCGCACCGGCGATGGGTGACCGCAGCCCATCCAACCGCGCCGCCCGTCGCCTCGGGACAGGGGCGGCGGGCGTCGCGTCCTACCCGGGGTCGACGCCGAAGGCGATCGCGGTCGTGGAGGCGTAGGCCTCCCCCGGCCGCAGCACCGTCACCGGGAACTGCGGGCGGTTCGGCGAGTCGGGGAAGTGCTGCGTCTCGAGCGCGAGTCCGGCGCCCGCGCCGTACGGGCCCACCTCGAGCGGCTGGCCGGCGAAGAACTGGATGCCCGGCTCGGTGGTGAAGATGGTCAGCGTACGGCCGCTGCCGGGATCGCGCAGCCAGGCCGCCTCGGCCAGGTCGCCGCCGTCTCGGTCCAGCACCCAGTTGTGGTCATAACCGAAGCCGCCGATCGCCCGCGCGCGGCGGAAGTCCATCGGCGTCCCCTCGACGGGGGCGAGCTCGCCGGTGGGGATCAGGGTCGCGTCGACCGGCGTGTAGCGCGAGGCGGCGATGCGCAGCTCGTGCGTCTGGATCGTCCCTGCGCCCGCGAGGTTCCAGTACGCATGGTTGGTGAGATTGACCACGGTCGGCGCGTCCGTCGTCGCCTCGTAGTCGATCCGCAGCCGGTTGCCGGCGTCGAGCGTGTACGTGACCGCGACCTCGAGCGTCCCCGGGAAGCCGCACTCGCCGTCCGGCGAGGTACGCCGCAGCCGCACGCCTGCGGGCACGGGCTCGGCGTCCCACGCGCGCGCGTGGAACCCGTGCTCGCCGCCGTGCAGGCAGTTCGGCGGCTGATTGAGCGGCAGCGTTACGGCGCGGCCGTCGAGCGTGAAGCGCCCGCCGGCGATGCGGTTGCCGTAGCGGCCGATGATCGCCCCGAAGTAGGGCATCGAGGCGGCGTACTCCGGGCTCGTGTAGCTCGCGAGATCGTCGAAGCCGAGCACGACGTTCGCGCGCCGGCCGTCGCGGTCCGGCAGCTCGACGCACTGGACGATGCCGCCGTAGGTGAGGATGGAGACCGACGCGCCGCCCGCCCCGGCCAGCGTGAAGCGCTCGATCGCACGGCCGCCGGCGAGCGTCCCGAACCCCTCGCGCGAGACGTGGGTCCCGCCGCCGGCGCGCGGAGCGATCGCGTCGCCACCGGCGGCCTCCAAGCCGGTGCCGGGGCCGTTAGCGCTCACATCGCCGCGTGTCAACGCCGGCTCCCGCGAGCCGCCGCGAGGGCGTGGAGGAGCTGCCGCCGGTCGGGAGCGGAGTCTGCCTGCATGCGGGCGCGATCCTATCGCCGCCAGGACCCTCGCGCGGCTTTGACACGCACATTGTGTGAGCGCTAACATCGGCTGTCATGGTCACTTCGCACGTCGTAGGGGTCGATTTCGGCACCCTCTCCGGCCGCGCCGTCGTCGTGCGGGTGAGCGACGGCGCGGAGCTCGGCTCGGCGGTGCACGAGTACGCGCACGGGGTGATCGAGCGGACCTTGCCCGCGTCCGGCGAGCGCCTGCCGCCCCAGTGGGCGCTGCAGGACCCGGAGGACTACATCGACGTGCTGCGCACCGCCGTCCCGGAAGCCGTGCGGGCGGCCGGCGTGGAGCCGCGCTCGGTCGTCGGGATCTCCACCGACTTCACCGCCTCCTCCCCGCTCCCGGTGCTCGAGGACGGCACTCCGCTGTGCCGCGTAGCCGGCTTCGAGACGCGCCCGCACGCGTACGTGAAGCTGTGGAAGCACCACGCGGCGCAGCCGCAGGCCGACCGCATCAACGCCCTCGCGGCCGAGCGCAACGAGGCGTGGCTGCCGCGCTACGGCGGCAAGATCTCCAGCGAGTGGGAGTTCGCGAAGGCGCTGCAGGTGCTCGACGAGGACCCCGAGGCCTACGCGCGCATGGACCGCTGGGTCGAGTCGGCCGACTGGATCGTCTGGCAGCTGTGCGGCAACGAGACGCGCAACGCGTGCAGCGCCGGCTACAAGGCGATCCGCCAGGACGGCCGCTACCCGAGCCGCGACTACCTCGGCGCGCTCGACCCCGACTTCGCGGACTTCGTGGCAAACAAGATCGAAGGGCCCGTGCACGAGCTCGGCGCTCGCGCCGGCGGCCTTACCGCCGAGGCCGCCGGATGGACCGGGCTGCCCGAGGGCATCGCGGTCGCCGTCGGCAACGTCGACGCGCACGTCACCGCCCCCGCCGCGCAGGCGATCGAGCCCGGCCAGATGGTCGCGATCATGGGCACCTCGACCTGCCACGTGATGAACCATGACGCGCTCGCCGAGGTCCCCGGCATGTGCGGCGTCGTGGACGGCGGCATCGTGCCCGGCCTCTACGGCTACGAGGCCGGCCAGTCCGGCGTCGGCGACATCTTCGCCTGGTTCGTCGACAACTGCGTCCCGCCCCGCTACCACGAGGAGGCCCGCGCGCAGGGCATCGACGTCCACCAGCACCTGTCCAACCTCGCCGGCGAGCAGCAGCCAGGCGAGCACGGCCTCGTCGCGCTCGACTGGAACAACGGCAACCGCAGCATCCTCGTCGACCACGAGCTGAGCGGCGTGATCGTCGGCCAGACGCTCTCGACCAAGCCGGAGGACGTCTACCGCGCGCTGATCGAGGCGACCGCGTTCGGCACCCGCGTGATCCTCGAGACGTTCGCCGAGGCCGGCGTCGGTGTGAGCGAGTTCTTCGTCGCCGGCGGCCTGCTCAAGAACCCGGTGATCATGCAGATCTACGCCGACGTGACGCGCTTCCCGCTGCATCTGATCGAGTCCGAGCAGGGTCCGGCGCTCGGCTCGGCGATGCACGCCGCGGTCGCCGCCGGCGAGTACCCCGACATCCGCGCGGCCGCGGCGAAGATGGGCCGCGCGCGGCGCGACGCCTTCGTGCCGGATCCCAAGAGCGCCGACGCCTACGACGCGCTGTACGCGCACTACCGCGCCCTGCACGACCACTTCGGCGACGGCGCGATGATGCACGAGCTGCGGCGCCCGCGGGAGCTCGTGCATGGATGAGCTGCGCCGCGAGCTCGCCGCCCTGCATCAGGAGCTGCCGCGCAACGGGCTGGTCGCCTGGACGAGCGGGAACCTCTCCGCGCGCGTGCCGGGCGAGGACCTGATGGCGATCAAGGCCAGCGGCGTGCCGTACGACGAGCTGGACGCCGACGCGATCGTGATCTGCGACCTCCACGGCGAGCTCGTCGAGGGCGATCTCTCGCCGTCCTCGGACGCCGCCACCCACGGCTACGTCTACCGCGCGATGCCCGGCGTCGGCGGCGTCGCCCACACGCACAGCGCGTACGCGACCGCGTGGGCGATCCGCGGCGAGCCGATTCCCTGCGTGATGACCGCGATGGCCGACGAGTTCGGCGGCGAGATCCCGATCGGCCCGTTCGCGCTGATCGGCGACGAGACGATCGGCCGCGGCATCGTCGACACGCTCGAAGGCCACCGCTCGTGCGCGGTGCTGATGCGCTCCCACGGCGTGTTCACGATCGGCCCCACCGCCCGCGCCGCCATCAAGGCCGCGGTGATGTGCGAGGACGTGGCTCGGACCGTCCACCTCGCGCGCGCGCTCGGCGACGTCGTCCCACTCGACCCGGAAAGCATCGAGGCACTGCATGACCGCTACCAGAACGTCTACGGCCAGCGCTGAGGCGGCCGCCCTGCCGGTATCCAGGCCGCGGATCGGCCTGCTCGGGATCATGCAGAGCCTGTACGACGACATGCTCCCGGGCGTCACCGAGCGCCAGGCGGCGTATGCGGCCGACGTCGCGAACGCGCTGCAGCCGGTCGCCGACGTCGTGCTCACCGCGCCCGTGAAGGAGCGCGGCGACGCCGAGGCGAGGATGCGCGAGCTCGAGGGCCACGACCTGGACGGCCTGCTGGTCATCAACCTCACCTACGGCCCCGCGATGCGCGTCGCCCGCCTGCTCGCCGAGGCCCGGCTCCCCATCTGCCTGGCCAACATCCAGCCCGTGCCGGCGGTCACCGCCGAGTGGGACATGGCCGACCTGACGTACAACCAGGGCATCCACGGCGCGCAGGACACCGCCAACGCCATGGTCCGCGCCGGCCGCTCCTTCCACGTCATCACCGACGACTGGCACCAGCCGTCGTTCGCCGAGGCCGTCGGCGTGTGGGCGCGCGCCGCCGCCGCGGTCACGCGCTGGCGCTCGCTCAAGGTCGCGGTGTTCGGCTATGCGATGAACGGGATGGGCGACATCCGCGTGGACGCGCACGCGCTGATCCGGACGCTCGGCCCGCAGATCGACGCGCTCGCCCCCGGCGAGCTCGTGCGCGCCGCGGCGGCGGTCCCGGACACCGAGGTCGCCGAGCTGATCGCGAGCGAGGACGGCCGCTTCGAGATCGACCCGGCGCTGTCGGCCGAGGAGCGCGGCGACCACGCCCGCATGCAGATCGGGCTGGAGAACGTCCTGCGCGTCGGCGGCTACCACGCGTACTCGACCCACTTCGACGCGATCGGCGAGGACGGCCGCTTCCGCCGCCTCCCGCTCGCCGCCGCGTCCAGCCTGATGGCCAAGGGCTACGGGTACGGCGCCGAGGGCGACGCGCTGACCGCGGCCCTGATGTCCGCCGCGCGCGAGCTGCTCGGCACCACCCAGTTCACCGAGATGTACGCGATGGACTTCCCGAGCGACTCGATCCTGATGAGCCACATGGGCGAGGGCAACTGGGCGCTCGCGCGGACCGACCGTCCCGTCAAGCTGATCAAGCGCCCGCTGGGGATCGGCGGGCTCGAGGACCCGCCGACGTTCCTGTTCCAGTACGCGACCGGCCCGTGCACGCTGGCCACGCTGATCTCGCTCGGCGGCGAGCGCTTCCGGCTGCTCGCGGTCGAAGGCGAGATCCTCGACACCGAGGAGCTTCCCGCGCTCGAGATGCCATACGGGTTCTTCCATCCGGCCAGGGGGCTGCGCGCCTGCATGGACGCGTGGCTGAAGCTCGGTGGCCCCCACCATCAGGTCCTCAACCCCGGCCATCGAGCGCACGAGTGGCGGACGTTCTGCGACCTCGCGGGAATCGAGTTCGCCTCACCGTAAGACCTCTGACACAGGGGTCTTGTGCGCCCGGTCCGACGTGCCGATCGCGCGCGTGCATGCCGATCCGCGTCTTCCATTGCGATGACTCCCGGCCGTTCACCCGGCTCTGCTGGTACTGGCTGAGTGGGCACGGGGACATCGAGCACGTCGGCGCCGCGCACAGCCTCGACGAGGCCTACGCGACGGTCGCCGCTTCACACCCCGACGTCGTGCTCCTGGACACCATGGGAGCCCCATCCGACGCGACCGCGCTGCACGAGATCCGCGCCCGGGTCCCGAACGCGCGCGTCATCGTGCTGTCCGGCTACGTGAACCTGAATCTGCTCCGAGGCGACGCGGACGCCTACGTCGCCAAGAGCGATGACGAGTCCCCGCTGCTCGGCGCGATCCGCGCCGTGGCCGCCGGAATATCGCCCTAGGCACCTGGTCAGGACGCGCGCCGGGAGCGGGCGGCCTGCGCGGCGTCTCGGTCGTGGCCGCCGACGAGGTTCGCCGAGTCCTGTCGGTTCTTGTCAGTTGCAGAGGTCGCTGGGCTGGACGTCGACGCGTTCGCCGTCCTGCCAGACCCCGCCGTCCTGGGCGTGGAAGTCGTGGACGCCTTGGCTGCCGCCGTCGCTGCTGAGCAGCACGCTGGCGTTGGCCGTCTGCGGGGTGTATGCGGCGTCGGTGACCTCCCAGCGGCCGGTGTCGCGGCTGACCTCGTGGCCGCCGAGGTCGCTGTCGTAGGTGCTGTCTTGGATGTAGCGGCCGTCCGAGCACAGGTGCAGGCGGATCTCGGACGAGCTGAACAGGCTGGCGGTGAGCTTGCTGAAGTAGTGGCCGGCGAGCTCGGCGCGGGCGCGCTCGATCGCCGCCGGGACGGCGGGGGTGCCGGGCGCGGGCGGCGGGGTCGTGGCGCACTGCTTCCAGATGCCTCGGTGCGCGGCTTGTGCGGCGTGCTCGGCCGCTGTCAGGCGCCGCGCGAGCTTGAGCCCGCGGGTGGCCGCGGTCTTCGCGCGGCCCGCGGCGAGCAGGCCGAGGTTGACGAGCCGGTGGCCGCGGTAGACGTAGCGAGCGGTCTTGTGCGCGTTGGGGTCGCGCACAAGCCTGGCGGCGGTGCCGTGCGGCAGCAGTCGCCGAAGCGCCCGTTTGGCTTCGCTCGCGCCGCACGCGCCGCGGTCGGGCGCGTCGATGCCGAGCAGGTCGACGTTCCACGCTCGGTCGTGGTCGCGCACGCGGATCGTGTCGCCGTCGATCACGCGCGCGACGTCCACGGTCGCGCCCGCCGCGGACGCCGGGAGCGCGAGCCAGGCGGTGATCGCGACGATGCAGACGCGGGTCATCGAAGGCTCCTTGCTCGCGTTCATCAGCAGTGCTTGACGTCGAGGCCGCGGCGTGGGCACGGCGTGAAGTGGAACGTGTAGCGGTAGTGCTTCTCGCGTTCGTTGCCGCCGGTCCCGGGCGGCGCCGGTGGGTAGCTGCCGGCCGCGATCGCTGCCTGATCGACCGTGAATCGCAGCGTGAAGGCGTGGCCGAAGCGATCCGCCTGGCGGGTCAGCAGCTTGTCGCGGCTGATCAGCAGTTGGTTCATCGGCAGCCAGGCGGGTCGCCCGTCGGCGAGGCCCTGCGGGTCGGCGATGAACTCGTCGCCGACGGGGTCGTACGGATCGCCTGATCTCCAGGGGCTGTCCACGTCGCGCGCCGGTTCGGAGAAGTAGCTGCACCGGCGGGCATCCCTGTGGTTGTGCATCGTTCCCGCCGGCGGCGCGAGGCGCACGCGCAGGACGAGCCCCTCGACCGCCGACGACGGGCTGCTGATCGACCCGCCGATCCCCTGCGCGCTGGTCAGGCGCTGGGTTTCCGGCGTGTCGGGGCAGACGCCGGCGCCGAGCGCGATCAGCGAGTGTTCCCACTCGCTGATCTCGCCGGTCGCGTTGGCCGCGAAGCGCAGCGTCGGCCTCAGATGGCTGCCCTTGGGGCGGTTGCGCGGGCAGCCGCCGACGCGCACCCGGCGGCCGCCGTCGCGCAGCCGCCGGCGGATGAAGACCAGCGTGCCGTCCGGCAGCAGCGTGTTCTGGCACATCAGGCTCACGCGCACCGCGGTGTTGCTGTGCAGCGTCCACTTCTCCGAGAACATGCTGTGCGCCGGGTCGGGCAACGTGGCGCCCGTCCATGTGCCGTCGAAGTCGACCGAGACGCGATACCAGAGCTGCGCGGGCGGATACGCGGGCGGCTTGCGGGCGAGGCTCGCGGGTGCCGTGGCGAGCGTGGCGAGCACGGCAAGCGCGGCGGCGCGGCTGATTGGTTGCAGCATCAGCCCGCTCCCAGTGGCCGCGGGTCGCTCGCCGCGACGAGCTCGCGGACGTAGACGTCGTAGTGGGGGTCGGGGTCGGCGGCGCTCAGGTTGGTCGCGGCGGTGGTCAACGCGGCCGCGTCGGCGGACACGGCCGGGTCGCGCGAGCGGCGGTTGCCGGGTCGCCCCGCCGGCGCCGCGCGAGGCGAGCGTGGTTGTCGCGGCGTCTAGATCGCGGACGAAGACGTCGGTGGCGGGCGCGTCGTCGTCGGCGCTTAGCTTCGTCGCGTCGGAGGCGAAGGCGCCGCGCCGTCCGTCGGCCGAGACGTCGGCGTTGTCCGAGACGGCGTCGCCCTTGGCGCCGGCCGCCCCCGTGCCGCGGGAGACCAGCGCGGCGAACGCGATAAGGCGCCCATCGGCCGACATCACCGCGTCAAGGGAGCGGCCGGTGGCCTTGGCCCCTACGATGCCCGAGGCCCGGCCCGCCCGCGTCGCGTCAAGCGGCGCCCCCGGCGCCGCGCCGAACGCCACGGGCGCCGCCCCGGCGCCTGCCGTCCACGCGCTGTGCTCAGCGGTCATTGCGGCGAGCGACGAGGCGCAGATACTGGTAGCGGTAGACGGCGGCTCCGTCGGGCGCGCCGCGGTTGGTGCGCGTCGCGAAGGCGTGCAGGTCGCGGTCCAGCGCCGCGCGGCGCTCGGGATCGCCGGCGAGCGCGGCGTAGGTGGCGATGACCGGCCCGAAGTGCGCGCGGTAGTAGTCGCACATGTCGGCGGGGCAGGCGAAGTGGTCGACGACGAGTACGCCCGGTGTCGCGACGAGCTCGTCGATGCCCGGCTCCAGAAGTGCGCGCACGTACGGCTCGTCGCCCCACAGGACCGGCGCGGGCTTGTCCGGGTCGGCCGGGGGTGCGTAGAGCGCGAGGACGGCGAAGAACTCGGCGCTCCAGCTGCCGGGTGGCCAGTTGATCAGCCCGATCAGTCCGCCCGGCCGGCACACGCGCAGCAGCTCGCGCGCGACGGCCGCGTGGTCGTCAGCGAACATCGCGCCGACCGAGGAGATCACGACGTCGAAGGCGGCGTCCGGGAACGGCAGCGCCTCGGCGTCGGCCTCGACCCACTCGAGCGCCAGGCCGCGTTCGGCCCCGCGTGCGCGGCCGACCTCCAGCAGCTCCGGGGTGAGGTCGCAGGCGAGGACGTCGGCGCCGGTCGCGACCGCGGCGAGGGCGACATTGCCGGTCCCGGCGGCGACATCGAGCACGCGCCGGCCCGGCCCGATCGCGCACGCGTCCACCAGCTCGCGCCCGAACGGGGCGAGCACGTCGCGCGCGATGCGGTCATAGTCGCCCAGCGCCCACATCGCGCGCGCCTGCGCCTTGCTCGCCTGCGTCTCGGTGTCCTGCGTTGAGGGCATCTGGCCTTCTCCTTCCGTCGCCGCTCGGGCGGCGTGCTCGCGGTGCTGGCGCGACGATCCCAGCGCCAGGCGCCAATGCAAGTGCAGGAGATGGACTTGCTCGCGCCCGAGGCCGCGGCGACACTCTCGGCATGCGCGGCTATCGCCAGTACTGTCCGCTCGCGCGCGCGGCGGAGATCCTTGCCACCCGCTGGACGCTGATCATCGTGCGCAACCTGCTGCTGGGCTGCCGCACGTTCGGCGAGATCCTCGACGGCGCACCCGGGATCCCGCGCACCCTGCTCAGCCAACGGCTGCGGTTGCTCGAGCAGCACGGGCTCGTCGAGCGCGAGCCCAACCCACGCGGCCGCGGATCGCTGTACCGGCTCACCGACGCCGGGCGCGACCTGCACGACGTGTGCCTGGCGATCGGCTTCTGGGGCACGCGCTGGCTCGAGGTCGCGCCCGAGCACCTCGACCCCTACGTGCTGCTGTGGGGCATCTGCCGCGAGGTCGACCGCGCCCTACTGCCCGACCCGCGCCTCACGGTGCGCTTCGAGTTCCGCGACGCTCCACGCACCTACTCGCGCTTCTGGCTGGTCATGCAGCGGCCCGAGCCCGAAGTCTGCGTCAAACCGCCTGGCTACGAGGAGGATCTCGTGGTCAGCACCGTCGCCGAATGGCTGCTGCGCTGGCACATGGGCCAGGTGACCCTCGGCCAGGGCCTGCGCGAGCGTCGCGTGCAGGTCACCGGCCCCCGCTCGCTGATCGCAACGCTCGGCTCGTGGGGCGGTCAGAGCAGCTTCGCCCCCGCCGCCCGCGGCGCAACGACCGCATGACGACCTGATCCCGCCGGTCGTGACCGCGGAGAAGTGCTTTCCCGGCGCGACCAAGCAGCAGTGGAACCTCGGCGTCAGCGGCGACCTCAAGCTGCGGCTGAACGGCCTCGTCGCGCAGGTCAATCCGAGCACCCTGACCGGCGTGCTGATGGCGTTCTTCACGGGCAAGCCGAACCAGAGGTGGCACACGCACGGCACGCTCTGAGCCGCGCTCGGCGCGTGGGAGGCCCGATTGGGCCTCCCACGCGTCTTGATCTCATCTTGAGGCGAGACTGAGCCGATACTCACCGCCGGGTACCACTATGAGGCTCGACGATGAAACGACTGGTCCTGATTCCCACGCCAACCCCGGACGGCAAGCGCATCGTGCTGCGCGCCGTCTACGAGTCGCCTTGGGCGCGCCTGCGCCGCTTCTTCTCGCGGCGGTCCTGAGCCTCGCGCCGGGGCCGCACTACGACGTCCCGCGCGGCTACACCCGCTGCCCCGGCGCCACGGCCTGGCACGGCTTCTTCAAGTGGGCGTCGGCCGAGCACACGACATGCCGTGAGGCCGGGCGCTTCATGCGCGAGTACGCCGCCCACGCCGGCGGCGAGCGGATGCCCACGAGCGTCGGCGGCTATCGCTGCCGGATCTTCTACTGGCGCAACGAGGACGGCGACGTCTACGCGAGCCGCCACACGTGCAAGCGCGGCCACGCGGTCGTGCGCTTCTACGGCGAGGTCTGAGGCAGCCGGAGCACCAGCAGGGCGCCGCCGCCGGGCGCGTTGTACGCCTCGACACCGCCGCCGTGCGCGTCGGCGATCTGCCGGGCGATCGCCAGGCCCAGCCCCGAGCCGCTGCGCCCGCGCGCCTGCGCACCGCGGAAGAAGCGGTCGAACACGTGCTCGAGCTCGGCCGGGTCGAACCCCGGCCCGTGGTCGCGCACGCTGAGCGCGCCGTCGCGCAGCGTCAGCTCGATCGGCGCGCCCGGCGCGTTCCAGCGCGCCGCATTGTCGAGCAGGTTGTTGACGGCGCGCGCGAGCTGCGCCGGGGCGGCGCTGACCGTCGTCTCCTCCAGGTCGGCGTCGAAGCGCTGGGCCGGCGCGTGGCGTGCGGCGCGCTCGAGCGCCTCCTCGACGAGCTCGTCGAATCGCACCGGCTCGCGCTCGAGGTCCGGCTCGTCGCCGCGCGCGAGCTCGATCACGTCGTTCATCAGCGTGGTCAGCTCGCGCGACTGCGCCTCGGCGCGGTCGACCAGCGCCTCGCGGCGCGCCGGCGGCAGCTCGGGGTTCGCCTGCAGGATCTCGAGGTTGGTGCGCAGGCCGGTGACCGGCGTGCGCAGCTCGTGCGACGCATCGGCGATCAGCCGGCGCTGCGATCGCATCGCGCGGTCGAGCGCGTCGAGCATCGCGTTGAAGTTCGCGGCCAGGCGGCCGATCTCGTCGTCGCCGGCCACGTCGATCCGGTGCCCGAGATCGCTCGTCTCGGCGATCCGCTCGGCAGTCCCGGCCAGGCGCCGCAGCGGCCGGGTCGCGCGACGGGCCACCAGCAGCCCGAGCAGCGCGGCGAGCGCGACGCCGCCGCAGGCGACGAGGATCAGGATCAGGCGCACGCGGCTCATGACCGCGTGGAGGTCGTCGAGCGAGCGCGCGATCTGCAGCGCCCCGCCGCCGGCGAGCGGCGAGACGCGCATGCGGACGTCGCCCACCGTCGCCGTGAAGGCGCCCGCGCGCCCGGCCGCGACCGCACGCGTGTGCGAGTCGACGGGCAGCGCCGGAGCCAGGATCGTCTCGGCGCTGCCGTCCGGGCGGACGATCTGGACGGTGTAGTCGTACGCCGGCGTGTCGCGCAGCGCCTCCGGCCGGATCCTCCGCACCCGCTCGGCGAGCGCGTCGCCGCGCCCGAGCAGCTGCCCGCCGCGCGTCCCGAGCGAGCGATCGAGCTGGCGCTCGAGAGCGCGCGAGATGCTCACGTAGGCGGCGACCGACGCGAGCAGGATCGCGACCGCGACGGCGAGCCCCGAGAGGACGGCGATCCGCCGGCTGAAGCTCAAGGCTCGCGGCGCAGCACGTAGCCGACCGACCGCACGGTGTGGATGAGCCGCGGCTCTCCGTCCTGCTCGAGCTTGCGCCGCAGATAGCCGGCGTAGACGCCCAGCGAGCCGTTGTCGATGCCGAAGTCGTAGCCCCAGACGGCGAGCATGATCTGCGTGCGCGTGAGCACCAGCCCGGGGTGCAGGAGGAAGTACTCGAGCAGCAGGAACTCGGTCCGCGTGAGCTTCAGCAGGCGGTCGCCGCGCCACGCGCGATGGGCATTGCGGTCCAGCCGCAGGCCGGCGAAGCGCAGCACCTCGTGCGGCGGCTCGCGCAGCGAGCGGCGCATGATCGCGCGCAGGCGGGCGACCAGCTCGCGCAGCGCGAACGGCTTCGGCAGGTAGTCGTCGGCGCCGGCCTCCAGCCCGGCGACGCGGTCGTCGAGTGCGTCGCGCGCGGTCAGCATCAGGATCGGGACCGGGTTGCCGGCCGCGCGCAGCCGCCCGCACACCTCGAGCCCGTCGAGCCGCGGCATCGAGACGTCGAGCACGATCGCGTCGACGTCGGCGCGCTCGACGGCGCGCAGCGCCCGCACGCCGTCCTCGACGGCGATCACGCGGAAGGACTCGAGCTCGAGCGCGGTGGCAAGCGACTCTCGCACCGCAGGCTCGTCGTCGACGACGAGGATGGTCAGGGCGTCCACGCGGCCAGTATCGCCTCGGATTCCTGAAGATCTTCCAAGAACCGCCGGCGTTCTTGCGCGGCTCTTGGACAGCGCTCCTGAACTGGAGGGATGACCACCCGCATCGTGCCGGCGCTGCTCGCCGCCGGCGTCCTGGCGGCGTGCGGCTCCAGCCCCGCTCCCGGCAATGACTCCGACGACAAGCAGGACACCGCCCGCGCGAAGCTGATGCAGTGCCTGCGCGACCAGGGCATCGAGGGCCGGCCGCGCGACGCCGATCCCGAGAAGCTGCAGGCGGCCGTCGAGGGCCCGTGCGCGAAGTACGCCGGCGACGCGTTCGGCACGTCGGACCCCGGTAGCGACCCGCAGCTGCAGGACCAGCTGACCAAGCTCAAGGCGTGCCTGCGCGAGCAGGGCATCGCGACCTCGCCGCAGATCGACCGGGCCGACCCGCGCTTCGACAAGGCGCTCGACGCGTGCCGCGACCAGGTGCCGCAGCTCGGCGGCGGCCGATGAGGGTGCTCGCCGCGCTCGCCGCCGGCGCCGCGCTCGCCGGCTGCGGCGGCTCGGCGGCCGCGCCGGCCGACCACGTCGACACCGCCACGGCGAAGGTCGTGCGGCGGGATCTGGTGGAGACCGAGACCGTAAACGGGACGCTCGGCTACGCCGACGAGCGGACCGCGCCCGCCGTGCCGAAGGGCGTGCCGACCTGGACGCCGCCGATCGGGGCCACGATCGCCACCGGCCACCGCATCCTCCAGGTCGCGGGAGCGAACGTCTACCTGCTCGACGGGACGACTCCCGCCTACCGCACGCTGCAGCCCGGGCTCTCCGGCGATGACGTGCTGCAGCTCGAGCGCGACCTGCGCGCGCTCGGGCGCGACCCCGACCGCGCGATGAAGGTCGACGGCGTCTGGGACGACGGCACGACGGCGGCGGTGAAGCGCTGGCAGGACGCCAAGGATCTTCCGGAGACCGGCGCGATCGAGCTCGGCCGGATCGTGTTCGCGCCGGGCGACCGGCGCGTCGCGTCGGCCGCCCCGCTGACCACGACCTCGACGCGCCCGCTGGTGACCGTCCAGCTCGACACCGACAAGGCGCAGCTCGCTCACAGTGGCCGGCCGGTGCAGGTCGAGCTGCCGTCCGGCCGGCGCGTCGGCGGGCGGATCGCGTACGTCGGCCGCGTCGCCACGCTGCCGAAGGCCAAGGACGCCGAGGCCGCCGACGCGACCGTGGAGGTCCGCGTCACGCTCGACGGCGATGTGCCCGGCCTGGACCGGGCGCCGGTCGAGGTCGACCTCGAGCGCAGCCGCCGCCAGGACGTGCTGGCCGTGCCGCTGACCGCGCTGCTCGCGCGCTCCGGCGGCGGCTTCGCGGTCGAGGCGCGCGAGGGCGCCGCGCGCCGGATCGTGCCCGTCGAGCCGGGCCTGTTCACGAGCGGGTACGTCGAGGTCGAGGGCGCCGGGCTGCGCGAGGGCATGACCGTCTCCAACGCGGCGCTGTGATGATCCGCCTGAACGGGGTCACGAGGTCCTATCCCGGCGGCGTCGCCGCGCTGCGCGACGTCGATCTCGAGATCGCCCGCGGCGAGCTCGTCGCCGTCGTCGGCCCGTCGGGCTCGGGCAAGACGACGCTGCTGCAGATCATGGGCACGCTCGACCGGGCGACGGCGGGCGCGGTCGAGGTCGCCGGCGTGGACGTCGCGGCCGCGACCGATGGCGAGCTGTCGGGGCTGCGCGCCTGGCACGTCGGCTTCGTGTTCCAGCAGTTCCACCTGCTGGAGGCCATGAGCGCGCTCGACAACGTGGCCGGGGGCCTGCTCTACACCGGGCTGCCGGGCGCCGAGCGACGCGAGCGGGCGCGAGCGGCGCTGGAGCGCGTCGGGCTCGGCCACCGCGTCTCGCACCGCCCGTCCGAGCTGTCGGGCGGCGAGCGCCAGCGCACCGCGATCGCCCGCGCGATCGCCGGCGAGAAGTCGCTCGTGTTCGCCGACGAGCCGACGGGCGCGCTGGACTCGCGGACCGGCTACGCGATCGTCGAGCTGCTGCGCGAGCTCAATCGCGACGGCGCGACCGTATGCGTCATCACCCACGACCGCGACATCGCCGCCGCGCTGCCGCGGCGGGTCGAGATCCGCGACGGGAGGCTCGCGTGACGCGCGCCGGCGAAACTAGCGGCGTGCCCGCGCGGCGCACCAGCCGCCTGCGTCCGGTGGACGTGCTCGGCGTCGGTGCGCTCGGCCTGCGCACGCGGCGCCTGCGCGCCGCGCTGTCGGCGCTCGGAATCGCGATCGGGATCGCGTCGCTGGTCGCCGTGCTCGGCGTGTCCGCCTCCTCGCAGGCGGACTTGCTCGCCACGATCGACGAGCTGGGCACGAACCTGCTCACCGCCGGCCCCGGCCAGTCGCTGTTCGGCGACGCCGCCGTCCTGCCCGACAGCGCGACGCGCCGGGTCGCGGCGATCGACGGCGTCCAGCGCGCGTCGGCGACGTATCTCGTCGCCGGCGTCACCGTGCGCCGCAACCAGCTGATCGACCCGCAGGACGACAGCGGGATCACCGTGCACGCGGCCGACCGGACGCTGCCGGACACGCTCGGCGCGACCGTGCTCTCCGGCCGTTTCCTCACGCCCGCCGAGGAGCGCTACCCGGCGGTCGTGCTCGGCGATGTCGCGGCCAGGCGGCTCGGCATCTCGAGCGTCGAGGGCGGGCCGCAGGTCTACCTCGGCGACCGCTGGTTCACCGTCGTGGGCATCCTCGACACCGCGGTGCTGGACCCGGCGATCGACCGCGCGGCGCTGATCGGGCTGCCGGAGGCCGAGTCGGCGTTCGGCGTCGAGGGCAGCCCGACCAAGCTCTACCTGCGCGTCGACGAGGACCGTCTGGAGGACGTGCGCGACCGCGTCCCGGAGACGGCCAGCTCCGAGCACCCGGAGGAGGTCGCGGTCAGCCGGCCGTCCGACGCGCTGGAGGCCAAGGCGGCGGCGCGGGGCGCGTTCACCGACCTGCTGGTCGGGCTCGGCGCGGTCGCGCTGCTGGTCGGCGGCGTCGGGATCGCCAACGTGATGGTGATCTCCGTGCTCGAGCGGCGATCGGAGATCGGCCTGCGCCGCGCGCTCGGCGCCACCCGGAGGCACGTCTCGGCGCAGTTCCTGACCGAGTCGCTGCTGCTGTCGGCGCTCGGCGGCGTGGCCGGCGCGGCGCTCGGCGCGGCGGCCACGGCCGCGTGGGCGGCGGCCCAGGGCCAGCCGCTGGTGATCCCGCCCGAGGCCCTCGGCGGCGGCGCGGTCGCGGCGGTCGCCATCGGCGCGCTCGCCGGGCTCTATCCCGCTGCCCGCGCCGCCCGCCTGTCGCCGACGGAGGCGCTACGCACCGTTTGACGCCGCGGTTGCCGCGCGGGCGCGGCGGTATTCCTCCACGACGATCTCGTTGAGCTCCTCGACCGACGTGTCGGACGTCGGCTTGTCGTACGTGATCTCGCCGTCCTGGATCAGGTTCACGCGGTCGCAGGACTCCAGCACGTGCACGTAGTTGTGGGCGATCATGATCATCGAGACGTTGCCCTCGGCGCGCAGGCGGGCGACGAGGTCCATGATCATCGCGCCCTCCTTGGCGCCCATCGCGGCCAGCGGCTCGTCGAGCAGGATGATGTCCGCGTCGGAGTAGACCGTGCGGGCGACGGCAATCGCCTGGCGCTGGCCGCCGGACAGGCGGGCGACCGGTACGTTCAGGCGCGGCACGTTGACGCCGATCTCGTCCAGCGCGGAGCGCGTCTCGCGCCGCATCCGCCGGCGCGCGAGGAACGGGAACGGGCGATGGAGCAGCTCGCGCCGCAGGAACATGTTCTGGGCGACGTCGAGCTGGTTGATCAGCGCGAGATCCTGGTACACGCAGTCGATCCCGAGCGAGCGCGCGTGGTCGACCGAGCGCATCTCGGTCTCCTCCCCGCGCACGAACAGCTTGCCCTCATCGGGCTTGTGGAAGCCGGAGATGATCTTGATCAGCGTCGACTTGCCGGCGCCGTTGTCGCCCAGCAGCCCGAGCACCTCGCCCTTCTTGAGGTACATGCTGACATCGCGCAACGCCGTCACCGGGCCGAAGCGCTTAGCCACATTCTCGACCCGCAGCACGTCCTCAGACACCGCTCCCCCTCCGCACGCGCCCGACGTACACGTTGATCATCATCGCAACGAGGATCGCGACGCCGAGGATGAAGTCGAGGTAGTCGGCGTTGACGCCCTCGAGCGTCAGGCCGTCGCGCAGGATGCCGAGGAACAGCGCGCCGAACAGCGCGCCGATCGCCGTCCCCTCCCCTCCGGCCAGCAGCGTGCCGCCGATCACCGCCGCCGACACCGCCCGGAACATCGTCTCCGACGCTCCCGCGGTGTCGGGCGTCACCGAGCTCGAGCGGTTCGCCTCGAGGATCCCGACGAACCCGGCGAGGAAGCTGCAGACGACGAAGTTGCGGATCACCACGGCGCGCACCTTGACGCCGGCCTCGGCGGCGCCGTGCTTGTTCCCGCCGACCGCGACCGTGTACATGCCCCAGCGGGTCATCGTCAGCAGCACCTGCGCGCCGCCGACGATCAGGAGCGCCCAGATCAGCTCGGAGTACTTGCCGGCACCGAAGATGCTCGCGAACGTGCCGATGTGGTTGACCTGCTCGGGCAGGACGATGTCCTGCCCGTTGACGACGTGATGCACCTGGACAATCTCGGACGTCACCTCCGCGCCGGGCATCGCGACCGACTGGGCGTGGGAGATGATCAGCGTCAGACCGCCCAGCCCGAGCAGCATCCCCAGCGTCGCGATGAACGAGGAGACGCCGACGACCTCGGTGATCACGCCGTTGATCACCCCGACGAGGCAGCTGACGACGAGCGCGCAGATCAGGCAGGCCACGAGGCCGAGGCCCGCCTGGTAGAACTGGTGGAACATGAACGGCGTGAACAGGTAGACCGACCCGATCGACAGGTCGATCTCGCCCGCGACCATCAGCAGGACCTCGCCCACCGCGAGGATCGCGAACGGCGCGAAGTACGGCAGCAGCGTGACGAAGTTCGCGTGGGTGAAGAAGCGATCCGTCTTGAGCGAGAAGTACAGCGCCGCCAGGATCGCGACGACGATGATGCTGCCCTCCCGCAGCGTCAGGAAGCGGCGCGCGAGCTCGCGCGCCCCCGGGCGGATCGGGCGGTGGTCCGTGCCCTGCTCAGGCGGGGCAGCCGCGGGGGCGCGCGTCGTCACTTCGGGCTCAGCTCTTCGAGACTCCGGCCGTCGACGAGGTGCCCTCGAAGCGGCTCTTGGTGCTGTTGTACGGGACGACGGTCGTCTTGTCGAGGAACTTCAGGCCGGTGTTGGTGTCGGCGATCCCGCTCAGGCCCTGGGACGCCTGGTACATGAACAGCTGCAGGATCGGGATGAAGCCCTGCAGGTACGGCTGCTGGTCGATCGTGAAGTCGATCTGGTCGGCGGCCAGCAGCTTCTGCGTGATCGGCGTGAGGTCGTAGCCGCCGCCCTTGACGCCCTTGTCGCGCAGGCTGTGCTTCTGGATCGTCTGCGCCAGGCTCTGGGTGCTGCCGGCGTCGACCGCGAAGTAGCCCTTCGTGTCCGGGTGGCCGGTGGCGTAGGAGTCGATCACCGACAGCTCGGCCGGGACCGCGGCACCGGTCGCGATCGTGTGGGGGGTGAGCCCCTTGCCGGACTTCTTGATCTGGTCCAGCGCGCCGTCGATGCGCGGCTGGATGTTCGACGAGCCCGGCGTGGCGATGAACAGCGCAACGTCGCCCGACGGCACCAGCTCGATGATCCGCTTGCCCATCTCCTGCCCGGACACGAACAGGTCCTGGCCGATGTAGCACAGGCGGTTGTTGGACTCCTCGTCGGCGTTGTAGGCCACGACGGGGATCTTCGCCTTCAGCGCCGCGTCGGTCGGCGCGTTGAACGCCTTCTTGTCGATCAGGCAGACGCCGATGCCGTTGGCGCCGCCGGTGATCGCGGTGTTCATCGCGTTGACCATGTCGGCCACGTTGGAGTTCTCCGAGCCCGTCCACTGATACGAGCAGCCGAGCAGCTTGCAGGCATCCTCGGCGCCATACTTGGTCGGGACGAAGAACGGGTTCGTCGTCACGTGGTTGACGAGCACGAACTTCAGCTTCGACGTCTGCGCGAAGATGCCGCCGCCGCCCTCCTGCGCAGCCGACGCGGTCGCCGTCGCCTTCGACGTCTTCGTGTCGCTCGAGCCGCACGCGGCAAGCATCGTGGCGACAATGCCGGCAGCACCGCCGGTCAAGGCGCTGCGTCTTGTGAACGCTCGCAGCCGGGTGGCTGGCGTCTCCTCTTGCTTGCCCTCGGCCCATTCCAGGCGCTCGACGGCCTCATGGACAGGATCCAGTTCAGACACGGACTCCTCCTCCAGTCGACGCGGTGCATGTTAACGGTCACATGCACCGCGTCAACCGCTCATGAGCGTTCAGGCGGAAACGCTTATGCGCTCGGTCGCAGCCGAACGTCGTTCGACGCCGATCTGACCTCGCGATGGAATAACGGCCGCGCCCTGCCTCTCATAGATGGCGTTGCACGTGATCGCGAAATCGGAGGCAGGACATGACAGATACGCACAGCGCCGGGGTCCGGAAGGCGAACGCGAAGACTTGAGCGAGCGCCTCGAGCCGGCGCGCCTGGCGGGTCACCAGGTACGCCTGCTGCGCGCGGCGTACGCGATGTGCGGGACGCGAGAGGACGCGGAGGATCTCGTGCAGGAGACGTTCGAACGGGTGCTGCGGCGGCCGCGCTTCGTCGAGCGCGACCGTGACCTCGCCTACCTGCTGCGCGTCCTCAGGCGCGCGTGGTCCGAGCAGGCGCGGACGGCGGCGCGGCGGCGCTCGGCGCCGGTTCCGCCCGAGGAGCTGGAGTGGCTCGCCGACGGCCAGGCCGACCCGCAGATCGCGCTGGACGCGCGGCTGGCGTATTCGGCGATCGCCGAGCTGTCGGAGCCGTTGCGGGCGACGATCGTCGCCGTCGACGTCGTCGGGCTGTCCTATAAGGAGGCGGCGAGGTCGCTGCGGACGCGCACCGGGACGATCATGAGCCGCCTGTTCCGGGCGCGCGAGCAGGTCGCGAGCGCGCTGGAGGCGCCGTGAGGCGGTCCGACCGCATACTGATCGTCGCGCTCGCCGACGGCAGGCTGAGCGCGGCGCGCCGCGCCCGCGCCGAGGCGCGCCTCGCGCGCGTGGACGGCGGCGAGCGGATGCTCGAACGCCAGCGCCGCGTCGGGCGCGCGCTGCGACTGGGCTCGCCTCCGGCGGCCGAGACCAGCGGCGCGCGCCGCGCGCCGCGGTGGCGGCCTGCGGCGGTCGCGCTCGCCGGCGCGGCCGGCGCGGTCGTGCTCGCCGTGCTCGCGATCTCGCTGCCCGGCGGCGCGCCGGTCGTCGCCGACGTGACGCGGTTGTCGATGCTGCCGGCGGAGGCCCCCGCCCCCGCCGGCGGGGGAACGACGCTGCGCGCGGACCTCGACGGCGTCCGCTTCCCAGACCCGAGCCGGCGCTTCGGATGGCGTGCCGAAGGCGTGCGCAGCGACCGGCTGAAGGGCCGCGACACGCGCACCGTCTTCTACGCGCACACGATCCACCGGATCGGCTACACGATCGTCTCGGGACCGCCGCTCCAGACGCCGGACGGCGCGACCCGCGTGCGCCGCGCAGGCGTCGAGATCGCGCTCTACCGCGACGCCGCGGGCCACGACGTCGCCGTGTTCGAGCGCGACGGCCACACGTGCGTGCTCGCCGGCCACGTGATGCACCGCGACACGCTCGTCAAGCTCGCCGCGTGGAGGCCCGCCTGATGCGACACTCGCGCCCGTGGACGAGATCGAGGTCTGGCACGTCGACCTGGACGCGCCCGCGCCGCAGGTGCTCTCGCCTGACGAGCACGCCCGCGCGGCGCGCTTCGCGCGCGGGGACGACGGCCGGCGCTGGGCGGCCGCGCGTGCCGCGCTGCGCGTCCTGCTCGGCGAGCGCGCCGGGCTCGCCGCGCGCGACGTGGCGTTCGACCACGGGCCTCACGGCAAGCCGCACGTGGCCGGCGCGCCGTGCTTCAACCTCTCGCACGCCGGCGCAGTCGCGCTGATCGCGCTCGCCTCGGGGCGCGAGGTCGGCATCGACGTCGAGCGGACCGACCGCCGCTCGGACGCGATCCGGCGCGCGCTGACCGCGCCCGAGCGCGCGGCGCTCGGCGACGCGCCCGCCCACCTCGAGCTGCTCCGCGTGTGGTGCCGCAAGGAGGCGCTGGCCAAGGCGACCGGAGGCGGCCTGCGCTGGGCGCCCGAGCGCTTCGACACGACGGCGCCCGGGGCCTACGCGCTGGCCGACCTCCAGGCGCCGCGGGGCTACGTCGCCGCGCTCGCGCTGGAGGGCGACGCGCCCTACTCGATCAGTCCGCGCCGGATGCCCTCGGCGAGGGCCGCCGGCGTCCAAGCGGCGAGCGTCAGTCGCCGGAGTCGTACTTGAACGAGACCCCCAGGCGGACGCGGAAGCTCACGACGCCGCCGTCTTCGATCGTGAGGTCCTGACGGATCACCTCGGCGACGCGCAGGTCACGCACGGTCTTGCCCGCGGTCTCCACCGCGACCCGCGCCGCGGCCTCCCACGACTCGCTGCTCACGCCGATGATCTCGGTCACGCGGTACACGCTGTCAGCCATTGGGTCTCTCCCCCGGCTCGTTGAAGCGAACCGCAGCAGTCTTTCACGCGGCCGTGTCCCGGCGCCAACGCGGCTCCGCTGACGCCGTAGCGCCAGCGGAGCCGGGAAGGACCTACGGATTCGTCGTGGACAGGGTGAACGTCAGCGTCTTCGCGTAGGTGCCCGTGCGAAGCGCGTCGCTGGAGCCGATCGTCTGCTTGAAGCTGATCGCGACCGGGTCGTTGGACACCGGACCGCCCCAGGTCTTCAGCGACGTCGGGCTGGCGGAGCCGCCGACCGGCGCGTACGTCGTCGCGTCGGTCTGTGCGCTCGCCTGCAGGCCCGACGGGAGCGCGAACGCGCCGTTGACCAGGTGGCCGGTGGCGGTGGCGCTCGGATCGGCGATGCTCAGCAGCGCGTCACCCGCGGTCGAGATCACGTTCGCGTTGGTCGTGGCGAAGTAGTCCTTGCCGAGACCCGGCGTGAACGCGCCGAAGCTCGCCGGCGCGCCCAGCGTGAGCGCCAGCGTGGCCGGGACCGAGCCGCCGGCCGTCGAGTCCGACAGCGTGCAGACCGCGCTCGCCGTCTTGGACGGATCGCTCTCGGACGTCGCCTTGAGCGTGATCGAGCCGGAGCCCGTGCCCTTCTCGATGTAGACCGGGACCTTGACGGAGTCGCCGAACTTCGCGGTCGCGAACGCGTTCTTCAGATACGCGTTCCAGCCGGAGCCGGTGGCCGTCGTCGAGAGCCGGTAGATGTCGCTGTTCAGATACGCCGAGGCGTCCTGCGGGTGCACGTTCGGCGTCGCCGCCGCCGCGCCCGTGTTCGCCAGGTTGAACGTGCAGGTCGTGAAGCCGCTGTCGTTGCCGAGATCCGGCGAGCCGAGGCTGACGCCGCGCGTCTGCGGGCCGGAGCCGTCGAGCGACCGCACGCCGACGGTGTAGTGCAGGATGCCCTGCGCGTCGGTGTGCCTGTCGAGGATGTAGAAGTGCAGCCGGTTCGGCGCGTCCTCGTACTCGTAGGTCGAGCCCGAGTTGAGGCCGGCGTTGAACGCGCCGTCGTTCTTCTGGCGCTCGTCGCCCATCGACGCCATCGCCGGCGTCCCGTCCGGGCGGACGAAGTCGACGCGGTTGATGTTGTCCGGGTGCGAGTCGACGACCCAGACGAAGCAGCTGAACGTGCCGCAGGAACCGCTGCCGTTCTTGGTCTTGGAGATCAGCACGCCGTGGCCCGGGTCGAAGGAGTCCGAGCCGATCTGCTGCACGACCTCCATCGTGTAGTTGTTCCACTTGCCGGTGATGTTGCCGCTGGCCGAGCGCGCGACGCCGTCGCAGTCCGGCGACTGCAGCACGCCGCTGATGATGCACGGCGGCTCGTTGTCGCCGGTGCCGTCGAGCGCGATGTTGACGCCCGAGATCTCACCGCCGGACGGCGCGATCTCGCGCGCGGTCACGTCGGCCACGGCCGTGCCGGACTCGGCGAGCCCGTCGCGGTTGAGCCGCAGCAGGTCGTTGTCGGTGATGAAGTTCAGCGTCCGCTTGTTGCGCACGTTGTGCTGCGAGCCGAGCGCGCCGCCGGTCGTCGGCGGGATAATCCAGCGCTGGTGCTGGCCGCCCGGCCCGTTGAACGAGCCGCGGCTCATCATGTCCCACATGCCCGTGGCGGTCTTCTGCTGCGGATCGTTCCACGGGTTGTTGTAGTTGTCCGGCAGGCCGAGGTTGTGGGTCAGCTCGTGCGCATAGGTGGCCATGCCCGAGCTCTCGGCTTCGATCGAGGTGTTGCCGCTCGCGTTCGGCCAGATGGTCGACACGGACGCCCACGAGGACCATGGATCCCCGGGCGGGCGCGGGTAGCGCGACAGCGCCCAGTTGGTCTGGGTCAAGTCGCCGTACTGGGTGGGCCCGAACGCGTCCGGGACCTCGCCCTGCGTCATCCACTTCATCTCGCCGAACTCCTGCCACGTCGAGGACTCGTCCTCGCCCGCGGAGACGTAGAAGATGTTGTCGTAGGAGTTCACGACGTCCTGGCCCACGTCGGCCAGCCATGCCGCCCGCGCGTCCGTGCGGAAGTTCTTGTTGCACGGATTGGTGGCCTTGTTCGGGCAGTGCTGGTCCCGGTTGGTCGCCGCGTTGAAATCCGTCATGAAGTACTGGTACGACAGCCCGGGCATCTGGTAGACGCCGTAGGCGTCGAGCTGGACGCCGTACTTGCCGAAGGAATCCTCCATCCAGTACCGGTTCATGGTCTGGAAGTGATTCAGCGCGGACGGCGTGTTGAGGAAGTTCCGGTAGAAGGCCGGAACCTGGTCGCGCGGGATGTCATGCGCCTCGGCCGTAGGCGTGCCGAAGGCGGTGGAGCCCGCCGGCTGGGTGATCGTGTACGGCTTGTCGGAGAAGTCCGTCAGGACGAGCGCGACCTTCCACTTCTTGACGCTCGGCTGGATGCTCGGGTCGGAGTAGTCCGTCCCGGGCAGCGGGTGATAGTCGGACCAGGTCAGGTTGTCCTGGAACGACCAGTTCTGCGGATCGGCGGGCGCCGGCGGTCCTGCCGCGCGAGCCGACGTGACCGAGCCGAGCGCGGCCGTACAGGCCAGCGCCAGGCACGCCGCAACGTGGGTACCTCTCAATGAAACCCCCTCTGGAAATCAGACCCTCAGGTCGAATCGTCCGGTCAGGGGCGTCCGCTTGCAACCAACATTTGTCGAACCGACCCGCGTCCGGCCAGGCCAGGCGTATGAACGCCTAGACGAGCGAGCGGTAGAGCGCGCTGGTCTGCTCGGCGATCGCGGGCCAGGCGAAGTCCTTGACCGCGCGCTCGCGGCCCGCGCGGCCCATGGCGCGAGCCTTCTGAGGATCGGTGATCAGCACGTTGACGCGCTCCGCGAACTCCGCGGCGAACGTTTCGCCCAGCGGTACGAGGAAGCCCGTCTCGCCGTCCACCACGACCTCGGGGATTCCGCCGGTATCGGACGCCACCACGGCCGCCTCGCACGCCATCGCCTCAAGGTTCACGATCCCGAGCGGCTCGTAGACCGACGGGCAGGCGAACACGGTCGCGTGGCTGAGGAGCTGGATCACCTCGCGCTTGGGCAGCATCTGCTCGAGCCAGATCACGCCGCTGCGCGCGCGCTTGAGCTCGGCGACCCGGCGCGCGACCTCGGCGCCCAGCTCCGGCGTGTCGGCCGAGCCCGCGCACAGCACGAGCTGCGCCTCGGGAAGGAACGAGCGCGCCGCCTCGAGCAGGTGCTCGACGCCTTTCTGGCGCGTGATGCGCCCGACGAACACGACCGAGGGGCGGTTCGGGTCCACGCCGTGGGCCTCCAGCACGTCGCTGTCGGGGTCCGGCCGGTACTGCTCGGTGTCGATCCCGTTGTAGATCACGGTCACGCGCGCCGGGTCGATCGCCGGGTAGGCGCGCTCGAGCATGTCGTCGCGCGAGCCCTTCGAGACCGCGATGATCGCGTCGGCGGCCTCGAGCGCGGTCTTCTCGGCCCAGCTCGAGATCGCGTAGCCGCCGCCGAGCTGCTCGGCCTTCCACGGGCGCAGCGGCTCGAGCGAGTGCACGGTCGCGACGTGCGGGATGTCGTAGGTGAGCTTGCTCAGATGGCCGGCGAGGCTCGCGTACCAGGTGTGCGAGTGCACGAGCTTGGCGCCTTCGGCGCGCGCGGTCATCGTGAGGTCGATCGACAGCGTGCGCAGCGCCGCGAGGTGCGGCGCGTCGCCAGCGAGCGCGTCCCAGGGCGCGTGCGGGACGTCGCCGGCGCCCCACGCGTGCACGGTCACGTCCTCGAGCTTGCGCAGCTCGCGCGCCAGGTACTCCACGTGCACGCCCGCACCGCCGTAGACGTCGGGCGGGTACTCGCGCGCGAACAGCGCCACCTTCATTCCACGACCTGCCCCTTCGGGATCACCACGATCCCGCCCTCGGAGACGTGGAAGCGCTCGCGGTCGGCGTCGAGGTCGACGCCGATCTGCACGCCCTCGGTGATCTGCACGTTCTTGTCGAGGATCGCCCGCCGCACCACCGCGTTGCGGTGGACCTCGGCGCCGTGCAGCAGGATCGAGTCCTCCACGCTGGAGAAGGAGTGCAGGTGGGCGCCCGGCGAGAGGACCGAGCGGCGCGCGGTCCCGCCGGAGAGCACCGCGCCGGCGCAGACCATCGAGTCCAGCGCCTGGCCGCGCCGGCCGTCCTCGTCGAAGATGAACTTGGCCGGCGGCAGCGGGTCGATCCAGGAATGGATCGGCCACTCGTGGTTGTACATGTTGAAGATCGGGTGGATCGCGATCAGGTCCATGTGCGCGTCGAAGTACGCGTCGATCGTGCCCACGTCGCGCCAGTAGCCGCGGTCGCGCTCGGTCGCTCCCGGGACCTCGTTGGCGGCGAAGTCGTAGACCTCGGCCTCGTTCTGCTCGACCAGCGCCGGGATGATGTTGCCGCCGAGGTCGTGGCGCGAGTCCTCGTTGTGGGCGTCGGTGGAGATCGTCTCGATCAGCGCCTCGGTGGTGAACACGTAGTTGCCCATCGACGCGTAGACCTGGTCGGGCGCGTCGGGCAGCCCGGCAGCGTCGGCGGGCTTCTCGCGGAACGCGTCGATCGTGCGGCCGTCCGAGGTCTCGATCACGCCGAACTGGTACGCCTGCTCGCGCGGAACCCGGATCGCGGCGACCGTCACCCCCGCGCCCGACTCGATGTGCTGCTCGACCATCTGGCGCGGATCCATGCGATAGATGTGGTCGGCGCCGAACACGATGATGTGGTCCGGCCGCTCGTCGGCGATCAGGTTGTAGTTCTGGTAGATGGCGTCGGCGCTGCCCACGAACCAGCGCGGCCCGCGGCGCATCTGCGCCGGCACCGGCGTGACGTAGCTGCCGAGCATCGGCGACATCCGCCAGGTCAGCGAGATGTGGCGGTCGAGGCTGTGGCTCTTGTACTGCGTGAGCACGACGATCCGGCGGTAGTTCGCGTTGACGAGGTTCGAGAGCGCGAAGTCGACGAGCCGGTAGTTGCCGCCGAACGGGACGGCGGGCTTCGCGCGATCCGCGGTCAGCGGCGCGAGCCGCTTGCCCTCGCCGCCGGCGAGCACCATCGCGAAGACGTTCATCCCAGCGCCTCCCGGGCCTCCTCAAGGATCCGCTCGAGGTGCTCCTCGCCCTCGAGCGACTCGGCGTAGAGCTTGTAGATGTCCTCGGTGCCGGACGGCCGGGCGGCGAACCAGCCGTGCTCGGCGATGACCTTCACGCCGCCGATCGGGGCGTCGTTGGCGGGGGCGTTGAAGAGCACCTTGCGCACCGGCTCGCCGGCGAGCTCGTCGATCGCGAGCTCGGTCATCGTCAGCAGCCGCTCCTTCTTGTCGGGCGTGATCGGCGAGTCGACGCGGCGATACACGGGCGCGCCGAACCGCTGCGTGAGCTCGGCGTAGTGCTCGCCCGGGTCCTTGCCGGTCGTGGCGGTGATCTCGGCGGCCAGCAGCGCCAGCAGGATCCCGTCCTTGTCGGTCGACCACGCGCCGCCGTCGCGGCGCAGGAACGAGGCACCCGCGCTCTCCTCGCCGCCGAAGCCGAGCGAGCCGTCGAGCAGACCGTCGACGAACCACTTGAAGCCGACCGGCACCTCGTAGAGGCGGCGGCCGAGGTCGTCGGCCACGAGGTCGATCATGGTGGAGGACACGAGCGTCTTGCCGATGCCCGCGTCCGGCCACTCTCGTGCGCCGCCGAACAGGTAGTTGATCGCCACCGCGAGGTAGTGGTTCGGGTTCAGCAGCCCGGCGCCGGGCGTGACGATCCCGTGTCGGTCGGCGTCCGGGTCGCAGGCGACGGCGACGTCGAAGCGGTCGCGCTGCTCGAGCAGCCCGGCCATCACGTACGGCGACGAGCAGTCCATGCGGATCTTGCCGTCGTGGTCGACCGGGACGAAGCGGAAGGTCGGGTCGACCTCGTCGTTGACGACGGTCAGGTCGAGCCCGTGACGCTCCGCGATCGCTTGGAAGTAGGCGACGCTCGCGCCGCCCAGCGGGTCGGCGCCGATGCGCACGCCGGCCTCACGGATCGCGTCGAGGTCGATGACGTTCGGGAGGTCGCCGACGTACGCGGAGACGTAGTCATGCGGCGTCGTGCGCGGCTCGGCCGCGGCGATGCGGGTGTCCAGCAGCGCGTTGGCCGCGTCCTCGATGCGCTTGGTCACGTCCGTCGGCGCGGGGCCGCCGCTGGGCGGGTTGTACTTGTAGCCGCCGTCGTCGGGCGGGTTGTGCGACGGCGTCAGCACGATGCCGTCCGAGCCGGGGTGCGTGAGAATGGCGTGCGACAGCGCGGGCGTCGGCGTGTAGCCGCCCGCGGCGTCCACGCGCACGTCGATCCCGTGCGCGGAGAAGACCGCGACCGCCGTGTGGAACGCGGGCTCCGAGAGCGCGTGGGTGTCGCGAGCCACGAACAGCGGTCCGCTGACCCCTCGGTTCCGGGCGATCGCCTCGCTGATCGCGAGCACGTGCGCCTCCGTGAACGTCCCCTTCAGCGAGGAGCCGCGATGGCCGGACGTGCCGAAGGCGACCGGCGCCCGCGGCTCGCCGTGGTAGGCGCGCAGCAGCTCGTCGACGTCGACGAGCAGCGACGCGTCAGGCCGCGAACCGGCGAGTGGACTGACAGGCATCGCGGCACACGATGCCAGACGACATAGTGTTCGCGCATGCGGCAGCTCACGAGCCTCGACGCCCAGTTCCTCGCGCTCGAGAACGCGCGCCAGGCCGGCCATGTCGGCAGCTTGGCGATCCTCGATCCGTCGACCGCGCCCAACGGCCGCCTGGGCTGTCCGGAGGTCAAGACGCTGCTGCGCGAGCGGCTGCCGCTGCTGCCGCCGCTGCGCTGGCGGCTGGCCGAGGTCCCGCTCGGGCTCGACTACCCGTACTGGGTCGACGACGGCGAGTTCGACCTCGACTACCACGTGCGCGAGCTGGCGCTGGCCGGCCCGGGCAACGACTCCCAACTCGCCGAGCAGACCGCGCGGATCATGTCGCGGCCGCTCGACCGCGCGCGGCCGCTATGGGAGCTGTACGTGATCGAGGGGCTCGAGTCCGGGATGGTCGGCGTGCTCACGAAGATCCATCACGCGGTGGTCGACGGGCTGTCGGGCGCGGAGATCATGGGGCTGCTGCTCGACCTGGCGCCGGAGGGGCGCGAGCTGCCCGAGCCGGACGTCAAGAGCGCCGGGCACACGCCCGGCCAGCTCGAGCTGCTCGGGCGCGGGTTGCTCGGCGTGCCGCGCTACCCGGTGCGGATGCTGCGCTCGCTGCCAGCGGCGATCCCGAACCTCGACCAGACGCCGTTCGGCTCGCTCCCCGGCGCCGGCACGGTGTCGCGGCTGGCCACGCGCCTGCGGCGCGACGACGGGCCGGGGCCGTCCAACCTCGTGGCGCCGAAGACGTCGTTCAACGCGCCGGTCACGCCGCATCGCCGGTTCGTGTTCGGGAAGCTCTCGCTGGCCGACGTCAAGGCGGTCAAGAACGCCCACGGCGTGACGGTCAACGACGTGGTGGTCTCGATCTGCGCGGGCGCCGTGCGCGACTGGCTGCTCGCCCACGACGAGCTGCCCGAGGAGCCGCTGGTCGCGCAGATCCCGGTCTCGGTCCGCACCGACGAGCAGTGGGGCACCTTCGGCAACCGGATCCTGCTGATGGCGGCGCCGCTGCACACCCAGATCGAGGACCCGGTCGAGCGGCTGGCGGCGACGCACGAGTCCCTGCTGGTGATGAAGGAGCGCCACCGAGCCCTGCCCGCCGCGCTGCTGCAGGACGCCAACCACTTCGTCCCGCCGGCGGTGTTCGCGCGGGCGGCGCGCCTGACGTTCCGCTTCTCGACCTCGCGCGGGGGACGCCCGAACTGGAACCTCGTGATCTCCAACGTCCCCGGCCCGCAGTTCCCGCTCTACCTCGCGGGGGCCCGGCTGCAGGCGAACTACCCGGTCTCGGTGATCACCGACGGGATGGGCCTGAACATCACCGTCATGTCGTACATGGGCTCGCTCGACTTCGGGATCGTCGCCGACCGCGACCAGATGCCTGATTTGGATCGGCTGATCGAGTGGCTTGGAGCGGAGCTGGACGCCTTGCTGAACGGGGCGAACGGCGGGCAGTAAGGGGGTGCGGGTCCGATTGGCTGCCCGCGAATGATCGTTTCCCGCGGGCGGGCGAGGGGGGTGCGTCACGTTTGCGTCCTGTGAGGACACTTTCGTGCAGCACCCCCTTTGTTCGGAGCGCGGACGCGGTCGATCGTGATCGCTACGCGCGCTGAGGCGATCGTTCATGATCGCGACTCAGTCCCCGCACCCCTTACCTGCCGCCGTTGACGTTCGCCGGCTGAGCGCGCGCCTATGCTTCCGCCCGCGCCGCCCGGCTGAGCTCCGCCTCCGACGGGTCCACAGACACGTGCGGGAGCACGCGGTCCAGCCCGCGCGGGAGCCACCAGTTCGCGGTCCCGAACAGGTGCATCAGCGCCGGCACGAGCACGGTGCGCAGCACGAAGGCGTCGAGCAGCACCGCGCCCGCCAGGCCGATCCCGAACTCGGAGATCACGCGCTGTCCCTGCAGCAGGAAGGAGCCGAAGACGAGGACCATGATCATTGCCGCCGACGTGATCACGCGCCCGGTGTCGGCCTGGCCGACGCGCACCGCCTGATCGTTGTCGTGCGTGTGCGACCACTCCTCGTGGATGCGGCTGACGAGGAACACCTGGTAGTCCATCGACAGGCCGAACAGGATCGCCAGCAGCATCACCGGCAGGAACGCCTCGATCGGGCCGTCGCGGCCGATCGGGATCACGCTCAGGTCCCAGCCCCACTGGAAGATGGCGGTCACGAGGCCGAACGCCGCGCCGGCCGCCAACAGGTTCATCGCCGCGGCGGTCAGCGGCACGACGATGCTGCGGAACGCGACCATCAGCAGCAGGCAGCCGAGCAGGATGATCACGCCGATGAACAGCGGCAGCTTGGAGGTCAGCACCTCGGCGAAGTCGTCGAAGATCGCCGTCAGGCCGCCCACGTAGACCTTCAGGCCCGAGCCGCCGACCGTGTCGGGGACCGTGTGGTCGCGCAGGCGCGTGATCAGCTCGCTGGTCTGCGCGTCCTGGGGCGCGTGGCGCGGCGTGACCTGGATGATCGCGACGTCGCCGGCCTTGTTCTTGAGCGCCGGCGCGACCGAGACGACCTCCGGGTCCTGCTTGACGGCGGCGCTCAGCTTGGCCAGCACGGCTTCGTCGCTGCCCTGGGCGACGAGCTGCAGCGGGCCGTTGAAGCCCGGGCCGAAGCCCTCGGCGAGCAGGTCGTAGGCCTGGCGCGTCGTCTTAGACGTCGGGTCGTTGCCCGCGTCAGAGGAGCCCAGGCGCAGCGAGAGGAACGGGATCGCGATCACGATCATCAGGGCGGCAGCGGCGATCGCCAGGCGCTTGGGGTAGCGCTGGACGAAGGCCGACCAGCGCGCCCAGAAGCCGACCGCGTGTGCGTCGTGCGGACCTTCCTCGGCGAGCCGGCGACGCTCCCTGCGGCTGAGCACCTTCATTCGGATGATGCCCAGGAACGCGGGCAGCAGCGTGACGGCGGCGAGCATCGTGCACAGGACCGTTATCGCCGTCGCGACCGCGACGCCGTTGAGGAAGCTCACGCCGAGCAGCAGCAGGCCGAGGATCGCGATGCAGACCGTCGTGCCGGCGAACAGCACCGCGCGCCCGGACGTGTTGAGCGCGAGCGCGATCGCGTCCTCGGGCGACGTTCCGGCCATGATCGCGTTGCGGTGGCGGGTGACGATGAACAGCGCGTAGTCGATCCCGACGCCGATGCCGATCAGCGCCGCGAGCGTCGGCGCGAACGTCGCGATGTCGATCACGCCGGCCAGCAGGCTGGCGGCGGAGAGTCCCGCGGCGAGCGCGAACAGCGCCGTGAAGATCGGCAGCAGCGTCGCGAACAGCGAGCCGAACGCGATGAACAGCACGATCGCGGCGAACACGATCGCGATCAGCTCGCTCGCTCCCCCGCCCTCCTGCTGCTGGGACTGCTGGATGCCGTTGCCGCCGAGCTCGACCTGAAGATTGTCGCCGTCGATGCTCTGCGCGGTGTCGATCAGCTTCGTGTAGGCGGACTTCGGGATGTCCTGCGGCAGCTTGTCGAGGTTGACGTCGGCGAACGCGATCGTGCCGTCCTTGCTGATCTGGCCCGCATTGGCCTTCTCGTACGGGCTCTTGACCTCGACGACGTGCGGAAGCTTCGCGACCTTGGCGAGCATCGCGGCCACTTGGTCCTGGACGCTTGGCGTCGTTGACGTTGTCGGCGCGCCACACGATCTGCGCGGTGTCGCCCGACTGCGCCGGGAACGAGTCCTTGAGCAGGTTCAGCGCGCGCGTGGACTCGGTGCCCGGGAGCGTGAACGAGTCGGTGTACTTATTACCGGCCGCGGCGACGAGGCTGCCGAGTACGATCACGCCGGCCAGCCACAGACCGACGACTACGAAGCGGCGGCGGTAGCACCACCGAGCAAGTGAGGACATGGGGGAGCGACCTCGCGTGGGGGAGCTAATCGAACGGTCGGTAAGCTAGCACGATCGTGTCGCGGACCATCGGCTCATCCGCCGTCGACACGCGGGCCCGGATCCTCTACGCCGCCCGCGACCTGTTCGCCGAGCGCGGCTACGCGGGCACCTCGATGCGCGACCTCGCGGAAGCGCTCGGGATGACCAAGGCGGCGCTCTACTACCACTTCCCCGGCAAGGCGCAGATCCTGGTGGCGCTGGTCGAGCCGCTGCTCGACGAGCTCGAGGCGCTCGGCGGGCGCGGCCGCGAGGAGGCGGTGCGCGGCTACGTCAAGCTGCTGGCCGAGCGCGCCCCGGGCATGATCGGCCTGATGAGCGACCCGACGGCCAAGCGCGACATCGCCGAGCACGTCGACGCCGAGCCCCGCTTCCGCGCGCTCGAGGAGGCGCTGGCCGCCGGCGACGACGTGCTCGCCGTCCGCTGCGCGATCGGCGCCGCGCACGTCGCCGTGCTCGCGACGCTTTCCGCACGCGCGCGCGCCGGCGAGCCGGCGGAGCTGACCGAGGACGAGGTCGAGCGCGTGATCCGCGCGAGCCTCGCGGCTTGGGAAGCCGCGAAATGACTCGCCCTGCGGGCTCGCATTTCGTGGGAGAGTTCGCCCGGAGGGCGAATCTCCCGCCTGGGAGGCGATATGAGCGTTGAGAACCGGCGGGCCGTCGAGCAGGGCGTGACGCGCGACCTGCGCGGGCGCCGTACCTACGCCTCCTACCTGGAGCTCGACAAGCTGCTCTCCGCCCAGCACCCGCTGAGCGACCCCGAGCACCACGACGAGCTGCTGTTCATCATCCAGCACCAGACGTCGGAGCTGTGGATGCGGCTGATCATCCACGAGCTCGACGCCGTGCTCGCGCACCTCGCCGACGACGACCTCGGCCCGTGCCAGAAGGGCCTGGCGCGCGTCAAGCAGATCCAGCGCCAGCTGTTCGAGCAGTGGGGCGTGCTGGCCACGCTGACGCCCAGCGAGTACGTCAAGTTCCGCGGCGTGCTCGGCGACGCCTCGGGCTTCCAGTCGCTCCAGTACCGCATCATCGAGTTCCAGCTCGGCAACAAGAACCGCGAGATGCTCGACGTCTTCGCGCACTCGCCTGAGCAGCAGGAGCGCCTGCGCGCGGTGCTCGAGGCGCCGAGCCTGTATGACGAGTTCCTGCGCCTGCTCGCGCGCCGCGGCCATGCGATCCCGGCCGACTGCGTCGAGCGCGACTGGTCGCAGCCGCACCGCCGGCGCGCCGACCTGATCGGAGCGATCAGGTCGATCTACGAGCGCCCCGAGGAGCAGTGGGAGCTCTACGAGCTGTGCGAGGAGCTCGTCGACGTCGAGGAGAGCTTCCAGCTGTGGCGCTTCCGCCACATGAAGACCGTGGAGCGGATCATCGGCTACAAGCGCGGCACCGGCGGCTCCTCCGGCGTCGGCTTCCTGCGCGCCGCGCTGGATCTGACGTTCTTCCCCGAGCTGCTCGACGTCAGGACAGAGATCAGGACCTGAACACTGCCGCGGTGCCCGCTCGCGCACGGACTACGCGCTGCGGGCGATGCGGCTGGCGCTCGAGGAGCGCGGGGTGACGCCGTGAGCTGCAACCGCGCGAGCTGGCTCGGCGCCTACGCACTCGGCGCGTTGGAGCCGGGCGAGCAGGCGCGCGTCGACGGCCACCTGACCCGCTGCCCGGACTGCCGCGCGGAGCTCGCCGGGCTCCGCCTGGTCGTCGGTCATCTCGGCCTCGTCCAGGCGGACGAGTTGGAGCGGCTCAACGCGCCCGCGCCGCCGCCACCCCCGTTCGCGCTCGCCCTGCGCGCCACCGCGCGCCGGCGCGCACTGCGGCGTCGCGTGGCCGCGGCCGGGGCGGCAGCCGTGGCGGGGGCGCTCGCCGCCGCCGTCCTCGCCGGCTCCGGCCCCGCGACGCCGGCGATCGTCCACGCCGCCGCCACCGACCCCGTCACGCACGTGCACGCCTACGTCGCGCTCACCCCACAGCGCTGGGGGACCGCCGTGCGCGTCGGCGTGCGCGGCGTCGCGCCCGGCGAGCGCTGCCGGCTCGTCGTGCGCGGGCGCGACGGGCGGACCGAGGTCGCCGCCACCTGGCATGCGACCTACCGCGGCCGCGCGGCGGTCACCGGCGCGGCCGCGATCCCGCTCGCCGAGCTGACCGGGATCGACGTCGTCACCGAGACCGGACGCCGCCTCGTCCACCTGCAACCGAAGGAGATCGAGTCATGAGATACGTCGTTGCCCTCGCGGCGCTCGCCGTCATCACGCGCGACGACGGCGGCAAGCAGGTCACCCTCGATGGCCGTCCGCTGTACCGCTTCTCCGAAGACCCGGCGCCGGGCAAGGTCACCGGCGACGGGTTCAAGGACGACTTCGGCGGCGTGAGCTTCACCTGGCACGCGGTCACCCCGTCCGGAGCGACGAGGACGAGCCGGCCTTCAGGCGGAGGGTACGGCTGACCGCGAGCGGCGTCGCGCCGTCGGGCAGCGTCATCACGACGCGCGCGAGCGCGCCGCGCCGGCGGCGCACGTTGAAGCGCACGTGCGACCGCGCGTCGAGCTTCGCCTGCGCGACCGGCCACCAGCCGAAGCGCTCCTTGAGCTTGAGCTGGAGCACCACGGTGGCGCCCGGCGAGCCCGGCGCGACGCTCGCCGCGACGGCGATGTGAGAGCCGTGGCGGGCGGCGGCGGCGCTGACTCGCCGGTCGAGCACGTCGAGCCGGATCGTGTTGCCGTCCTGGGCGTGATAGCTCGCGGTGCTGGTGGGGACGACGGTGGCGCTGAGCTCGCCGTCGTCGCCGACCGTCGCCGTCGCCGCCGTGCTCCCGTCGTCGTCGAGGATCGGGACCGTGCTGCCGGCGGGCAGCGCCGCGCGGCCGCGCAGCGTGTAGGGGCGGCCGGTGCTCGCGGGCGTGGCCGGCGTGTCGAGCAGCACGCGGAAGACGTCGACCTCGCCGCGCATGAACGGGTGGATGCGGCAGTAGTAGGCGACCGCGCCCGGCGTGTCGAACTCGTGCGAGAACGCGTCGCCGTTGAACAGCTCGGGCGACGCGAACGGCTCGCCCAGGCCGTCGACGGCGTGCTTGCGCACCGACTGGTTGCTCCAGGTGACCGTGTCGCCCGCGAGCACGGCCGCCTGCGGCGGCCCGAACGCCGCGAACCCGATCAGGACTGCGGCGATCACCGCCTGGCGACGCGGTAGATCCCGATCATGCCGGCCATCATGTGCTGCTCCACGTGGCAGTGGTAGAGCCAGGTTCCGGGGTCCTTCTCGCGCCAGCGGATCGCGAACGACTCCGCCGGGCCGACCGTCTGCGTGTCGCGGTCGCTGCCGTCCGGCGCGACCCAGCGGTGCCCGTGCACGTGGAAGGTGTGGTGCTCGGAGCCCAGCGCGAGCACGTCCCACTGCACGCGGTCGCCGACTCGGGAGTGGAAGACCGGCGTGTTGCCGACGAACGCGCGCCCGTCGATCGTCTGGAACTGCTTCATCGGCGCGAAGATCACGACGAACTCGCGGTCCGGCGGGCGCTGGTGGCGCCCGAGGATCGAGAGCGCGCCGTACATCCCGCCGGCGATCGAGTCGTCCATCGACGGCGAGTGGTCGTGATATGGCCACACGCCCGCGGAGTGCTCTCCGGCGGTGAGCTCGTAGGTCCAGGTCTGACCGGGCTTGACGTCGGCGTCGCGGCCCGAGAAGCCGGGGACATAGGCGCCGTCGGAGCTCGGCTTGTACTCGACGCCGTGGAAATGCATCGAGTGCGGCCGGCCGAACGCCCTGTCGAGGTTCTTGAAGTGCACGCGCAGCTTGTCGCCGACACGCGCCCGCAGCAGCGGCCCGGGAATCAGGTCCTGGTCGGGCGAGTTGCGCAGCGGGGTCTTCCAGCCCTTCGTGAAGCGGCGGTAGACGACGGTTCCGAACACCGTCTGGGAGGCGTCGTAGGTCATGCCGCCGATCGCGTCGCGGCCGTTCGGGACCATGTTCCAGTCGACGTCGACGGCCGCCACCCAGTACTCGCGCACGGCGGCATGGGCGGAGGGGGCGGTCGCCAGGACCGCCCCCAGGGCAACGAGTACCGCGAGCCGCCTCACGTGACGACGACGGTCCCCACCATGAACGGGTGGACCAGGCAATAGAGCTTGTAGGTCCCCGCGGCGGCGAACGTCACCGAGCTGGAGGCCGGAAGCTGCGGCGTCGCCGCCAACACGTCGAGCACGCCGGAGTTCCAGAAGCCGTTGCCGTGCGAGGCCGGCGTCACCGTCCCGGTCGTGCCCGGTGGGTCGCTCGGGTACGCGGCGGCCGGGTCGATCACCGGCGATTCGAACGACTTCGAGAGCTTGCCGAGGTAGGAGTCCGCCTGGTTCTCCGGATCGCCGGGTCCGGCGGTCACCGTGTGCACCTCCAGCGACTTCGCGCTCATCTGGTACTTGACCGTGGTCCCCGCCGGGACGGTCAGCGTGGCGGGCAGGAAGCCGAAGTACTCGACGCCGTGGGCGCCGGCATTGCCGACCGTGACCGTGTTCGCCGGCAGCGTCGCCGTGGTCAGCCCCTTGGCGATCTTCAGCGCCTGCGCGACCTGGTCGGCCACGCGCTTGGCGTCCTGCGCGACGGTCGGGATCTTCTTCGACTTGGCGACGACGCGAACCGTGCCCTTCATGCCGGCGTGCACGTCGCAGTAGTACGTGTAGGCGCCCGCCTTCGGGAACTTGACGACCATCGGCTTCGGCTTCGCCGCGAGCGGCAGGCCGCTCTCGATCGCCTTGGCGCCGGTGTACGTCACGGTCTTGCCGAGCGAGCCGAGCACGACCGTCGGGTTCAAGCCCACGTTGGGCACGGCGCCGTTGAACCAGAACGGGCTGCCGGCCGCGTCGAGCGACCCGGAGACGGTCTCGCCTGTCGTCAGCAGAGGTGCCGGCTTGCCGCCCTTGGCCGGGATGTCGACGTTGTGGAAGCCGGTCGGCACGAACCTGACCGAGTCGCCCGCGTGGACGGTGATCGCGCTCGGAAAGAACGCGTTCGCGTCGGATTGGTACTTGCCGATCTGCTTCTGCGCCTTGAGGGGTGTCCCCATGTCGACGGTCTTCGTCGCCGCATGGGCGGCCGGCGAGAGCGCGAGCGTCAGGGCGGCAGCGCAGGAGATGACGGTGAGTCGTCTCACGTGTGCTCCTTTCGTTGGACTCGGCCGACCCTACGTGAGGTCAGCGCGCTGACGCAAATCGCCCCTCACTGAACGACCACGGTGCCGCGCATCACGGGGTGCACGAGGCACGCGAATTTGTAGGTCCCGGGCGCCGTGAACGTCACTTTGGCCGAGTCCGCGGGCAGCGTCGAGTTGATCGTGTCCATCGCGCCGGAGTTCCAGAACCCGTTGCCGTGCAGCGTCGGCGTGAGCTGGCCGATCGTGCCGAGCTGCTCGCTCGGGTAGACGCCGCGCGGGTCGAACTGCGAGAGGTTGAAGGAGTCCGCGATCGCCCCGATGTAGGACGTCGGGTCGACGAGGTAGTCGCCGGGTCCGGTGGTCGCGGTGTGCGTCTCGAACGAGCCCGGGCTCATCTTGAACGTCACCGTCGTCCCCACCGGGACGGTCAGCGAGTTCGGCAGGAAGTTGAAGTACTCGACCTTGCCCTTGTCGCCGGCGTAGCCGACGAACATCGTGTCCGCCGGGACGTGGGTCTTGTTGAGGGTCTTGGCGATCTTGAGCTCGGATGCGACCTGCTTGCTCAGCGCCCTTTTGTCCTGCGCCGCGGTCGGCGCCTTCGCGCCCTTCTTGAGCACCGTGACCGTGCCCTTCATCCCCGGATGGAGGTCGCAGAAGTACGTGATCTTCCCGGCCTTCGGGAACTTGACGACCATCGGCTTGAGCTTCTGGAACGGGTGGGCGGTGTTGAGCGGGATGTGGCTGATGACCCGCTTGGCGCCCGTGTAGGTGTAGCGGTGCCCGAGTCCGTTGTCCGGATTCTGGAGCTCGGGCGCGAACGCGAAGTTCGGCGCCCCCGTGTCGCTGAACCAGAACCTGCTCCCGGCCGCGTCGAGCACGTTCGTGGCCGGCCCGGTCTGCACGAGCTGCTCGATCATCTTCCCGCCCTTCGGCGGGATGTCCACGTTGTGGAACGCCACCAGGTCGAACTTGACCGAGTCGCCCGCGACGATCGTCACGGTGCTCGGAAAGAAGTCGACGACGTCGGTCCCGTACGGCTGGTTGAACTTCTTCTGATCCTTCGGCGGGGCGCCCATGTAGACCGTCTTGGTCGCGGCCTGGGCGGCGGCCGGCAGTGCCAGCGCAAGTACGGATGCGAGCGCGAGCACGTAGCGCTTGGTCACGGAGACTCCTTTCCGGGGCGACCCGAACCTAACCGGACGCGCCATCGGCGCGCAAGACCGCGGTCGCCTCGATCTCGACCTTTGCCCGGGGCTCGAGCAGCCCCGCGACCACGACGACCGCCATCGCCGGGTAATGCCGTCCCATGACGGCGCGGTAGGCCTCGCCCAGCGCCCCGGCCTGGGCGAGGTACTCCTCGCGATCGGTGATGTACCAGGTCAGCCGCACGACGTCCTCGGGCTTCGCGCCGGCCTCGGCGAGCACGGCGACGACGTTGCGCAGCGCCTGGCCGGCCTGGCCCGCGAGGTCGGCGTGCCCGAACGCGCCGGTCTCGTCCCACCCGATCATCCCGCCGGTGAAGACCGTGCCGCCGGCCACGATGCCGTTCGCGTAGCCCTTCGGCCGCGGCCAGCCGGGCGGTTGCAGGGTCCTCATCCCCGCTCCCGGAGGACCGTCCGCTGGACCTTGCCGGTGGGCGTGCGCGGGAGCGCGTCGAGGAACTCGACCCGGCGCGGGTATTTGTACGGCGCGATCGTGGCCTTCACGTGGTCCTGCAGCTCCTTCGCGGTGACCGGCCCGCGGCTGACGACGAACGCCTTGACCACGTGGCCGCGCTCTGGGTCGGGCGCGGCGACGACCGCGCACTCGGCCACCGCCGGGTGCTCGAGCAGCGCCGCCTCGACCTCGAAGCCCGAGATGTTGTAGCCGGAGGAGATGATCATGTCGTCGGTGCGCGACTGGAACCAGAAGTAGCCGTCGGAGTCGATCGAGAAGGCGTCGCCGGTGAGGTTCCAGCCGTCGACGACGTAGACCGACTGGCGCGGGTCGTCGAGGTACCGGCAGCCGGTGGCGCCGCGCACCGCGAGCCGCCCGATCTCGCCCGGGGGAAGCGTGTTCATGTCGTTGTCGACGATCCGCGCCTCGTAGCCCGGCACCGGCCGCCCGACGCTGCCGGGCCTGGCCTCCGACGCCGGCGACGCGATGAAGATGTGCAGCATCTCGGTTGAGCCGATCCCGTCGACGATCCGGATGCCGGTCCTCTCGTACCAGGCGTCCGAGACGCCGGCGGGCAGCGGCTCGCCGGCCGAGACGCACGTGTGCAGGCTCGAGAGGTCGGCGTCGGAGCGCAGCAGCGCGCGGTAGCCGGTCGGCGCGGTGAACAGCGTCGTGATGCCGCGCTCGGCGATCGCGCGGGCGAGCTCGTCGGGCGCCGCCACCGGCGCCGTCGACGCGCCGGCGCGCAGCGGGAACAGCACGTGGCCGCCGAGTCCGAACGTGAACGCCAGCGGCGGGGTGCCGGCGAAGACGTCGCGCTCGCTCGGCTCCAGGATGTGCCTGGAGAACGTGTCGCACGTCGCCAGCAGGTCGCGGTGGAAGTGCACGCAGCCCTTCGGCTGCCCGGTCGTTCCGGACGTGAACGCGATGATCGCGACGTCGTCGGCCGCCGTGTCGACGGCCGCGAACGCGCCGCGCTCGGGCAGCTCGTGCATCGTCAGCAGCTCGACCTCGCCGGCCCGCAGCACCTCCTCGGCGAGGCGGTCCTCGGTGATCGCGTGCGTGACGTGCGCCTTGTCGATGACCTTCGCGATCTCGCCCGCGCGCAGCAGCGGCATCGTCGCGACGACGATCCCCCCGGCCTTGAGGATGCCGAGCCAGGCGGCGATCGCCTCCGGCGTGTTCGCGCTGTGCAGCAGGACGCGCGTGCCGGGCTCGATCGCGAGGGCCGCCGCGACCGCGTCGCTGCGCTCGTTGAGCTCGTCGTAGCTCCAGCTCGCCACCTCGCCGCGGACGGCCGTGCCGGCGTGGCCGCCAAGCAGCTCGACGGCCACGTTCAGCCGCTCCGGGTACGGCGGCGGCGTCAGCGTGGGCCAGGCCTCGAGCGGCGGCAGACGGTCCTTCGCGAACGTGTCCATGGTCAGGCGAGCGCCGCGCGGGCGATCACGAGCCTCTGCACCTCCGACGCGCCCTCATAGATGCGCAGGGCCCGGATCTCCCGGTATAGGCGCTCGACGGGGTGGTCGTGCGTGACGCCGAGGCCGCCGAACAGCTGCACGGCCTCGTCGATCACGCGCTGGGCCGTCTCGGTGGCGTGGAGCTTGGCCATCGCGGCCTCCTTGGTGACGCGTCTTTGCAGGACGTCCTTGGTCCAGGCGGCGCGATAGACGAGCAGCGCGCTCGCGTCGATGCCGACCGCCATGTCGGCGAGCTTGGCCTGGACGAGCTGGAGCTCGCTCATCGGCGCGCCGAACAGCTGCCGGCGCTTGACGTGGGCGGCGGCCTCGTCGAACGCCCGGCGCGCCATGCCGAGCGCGGCGGCGCCGACCGTCGAGCGGAAGACGTCGAGCGTGGCGAGCGCGATCTTCATCCCCTGTCCCGGATCGCCGAGCCGCTCGGCGGGCGCGCCGTCGAAGCGCAGGCGGGCGAGCGGGTGCGGCGCGATCACGTCGATGCGCTCCTGGACCTCGACATCGCCGGCCTCGACCAGGTAGGCGGTGATGCCCTCCGGCGCGCGCGCGAAGACCGTGTAGAAGTCGGCGATCCCGCCGTTGGAGATCCAGGTCTTGGTGCCGCTGATGCGGCCGTCGCGAACCGTGCTGGTCATCGCCGCGACGTCGGAGCCGGCCTCGGGCTCCGAGAGCGCGAAGGCGGCGATTCGCTCGCCGCTCGCCACCGCGTGCAGGCGCTCCTTCTGCTCCGGGGAGCCGAACAGGCTGATGGCGCCGGAGCCCAGCCCTTGCATCGCGAACGCGAAATCCGCCAGCGCGTCGTGATACGCGAGCCGCTCGCGCGCGAGGCAGAGCGTGCGGACGTCGAGCTCGCCGACGCAGTGCTCGAGCCAGCCGTGCCGCGCGAGCTCGCGCACCAGCGCGCGGCAGCGATCGTCGAGCGGGAGGTCTCCGGCCTCGGGCAGCGGCGGCGCGAACGCGCGGTGCCGGTCCTCGAAGAACGGGAGCTCAATCACCCGCGAACACCGGCCGCTCTCTCGCCAGGAACGCGAGGTAGGCCCGTTCGAAGTCCTTGCTCTGCATGCAGATCGCCTGCGCCTGCGCCTCGGCCTCGATCGCGGCCGGAAGCGACATGTCCCACTCGTGGTCGAGCATCGTCTTGGTCATCCCGTGGGCGAACGTCGGCCCGCTCGCCAGCGCGCGCGCCAGCTCCTGCGCCTCCTCCAGCCCGGCCAGGCGGTTGAAGAAGCCCCAGCGCTCGCCCTCCTCGGCGCTCAGGCTGCGGCCGGTGAAGAGCAGCTCGGCCGCGCGGCCCTGGCCGACGATGCGCGGCAGCAGCGCGCACGCGCCCATGTCGCAGCCGGCGAGGCCCACACGCGTGAAGAGAAAGGCGACCTTGGCGCCGGGGGTCCCGAAGCGGATGTCGGCGGCGGTGGCGATCATCGCGCCGGCGCCCGCGCACACGCCGTCGACGGCGGCGATCACCGGCTGTCGGCAGCCGCGGATCGCCTTCACGAGGTCGCCGGTCATGCGAGTGAAGCGCAGCAGCCCCTTCATGTCCATCTCGGTCAGCGGGCCGATGATGTCGTGCACATCGCCGCCCGAGCAGAAGTTCCCCTGCTCGCCGGTGATCACGACGGCGTCCACGTCGTCCACGTAGGCGAGCTCGCGGAACGTGTCGCGCAGCTCGGCGTAGGACTCGAACGTGAGCGGGTTCTTGCGCGCGGCGCCGGTGAGCGTCACGGTGGCGACGCCATGCTCGACCGTCCAGCCGAAGTGCTGTGGAGCGATCACGTCTGGATGCCTCCTCCGTCGAGGATCAGGGTCTGGCCGTTGATCGCCCCCGCCTCGCGGGCGGCGAGGAACGCGACGGCGTACGCGACCTCCTCAGGCTCGATCAGCCGCCCGAGCGGCGACAGCCTCGCGAGCTCGGCCTCGCCGTCCTTGCCGGTGCGGGCCTCGATGTTCGCGATCGTGCGCTCGGTCATCTCGGTGCGCACGTAGGCGGGGCAGACCGCGTTGGCGGTCTTGGTCGTGCCGGCCAGCTCGGCGGCGGTGGCGCGGGTGAGGCCGACCGCGGCGTGCTTGGAGGCCGTGTACGCGGCCGTGTACTTCGAGCCCACGCGGCCGCTGACCGAGGCCACGGTGACGATCCGCCCGTGCTCGTTCAGGCGCGGCAGCGCGGCCCGGGCGCACAGGAACGCCGCGGTCGCGTTGACGGCCTGCAGCGCGCGCCAGTCGTCGAGCGTGGTCTTGGCGAGCGGCGCCGAGGACGCGGCGCCGGCGTTGATGACCAGCACGTCGACCGATTCCAGGCGGCCGAACAGCGCGTTCACGGCGGCCTCGTCGGTGACGTCGACGACGTCGATCGCCGCGCCGGTCACGTCCGCGGTCTCCGCCAGCGCGCCGCCGTCGCGGCCGACCGCGATCACGCGGTCCCCGGCCGCGGCCAGGCGCGCAACCACGGCGCGGCCGATGCCCTTGCCGCCCCCGGTCACCACCACCGTCCTCACCGCCTCACCTCACCCGGGAGAATCGCCCTCTGGGCGATTGCTCCCAGCGACGCGAGCCCTCCGGGCGAGTCGTCGCCCGGGACCTCGTCAAAGCGCCGCATCGGCATCCGCCGCACGTCCTTGCCGGTCTGTGGCGGCCGGGACCCGGAGCGGTATTGCGGCACCCACTCGAGCTCGACGCCCTGCTCGGCCGCGGCGTGAAGCGTCCAGTGCGGGTCGTAGAGGTGGGGCCGCGCGAGCGCGCAGAGGTCGGCGCGCCCGGCCAGGATGATCGTGTTGACGTCGTCGTAGCTGGAGATCGCGCCGACGGCGATTACGGGGATGCCGGCCTCGTGACGGATCCGGTCGGCGTACGGAGTCTGGTAGCTGCGGCCGTAAGCGGGCCTCTGGTCGGGCGTGACCTGGCCGGTCGACACGTCGACGATGTCGCAGCCCGCGGCCTTCAGGCGGCGCGCGAACGCGACCGCGTCATCGCCGTCGAAGCCCCCGTCGCACCAGTCGGTCGCGCTGATCCGCACCGACATCGGCTTCTCGGCCGGCCACACCGCGCGACAGGCCTCGAACACCTCGAGCGGGAACCTTGCGCGATCGGCGCCGTACTCGTCCTCGCGTACGTTGGTGAGCGGCGAGAGGAAGCTCGACAGCAGGTAGCCGTGCGCCATGTGGAGCTCGAGCAGGTCAAAGCCGGCGGCCTCCGCGCGCCGCGCGGCGGCGACGAACTCGTCGCGCACGGCGTCCATGTCCGCCCGCGTCATCTCGCGCGGCACCTGGCTGATGCCGGGCAGGTACGGCAGCGGCGACGGGGCGATCAGCGGCCAGTTGCCTTCCAGGAGCGGCTGGTCCTCGGCCTCCCACAGCAGCTGCGTCGAGCCCTTGCGCCCCGCGTGCCCGATCTGCGCACCGATCTTGGCGCGTGCGTGCGTGTGAACGAAGTCCACGATCCGTTTCCACGCCGCGGCCTGCTCGTCGTTCCAGAGCCCGCCGCAGCCCGGCGTGATCCGGCCGTCGGCGCTCGTGCAGATCATCTCGGTCATCACCAGCCCGGCGCCGCCGAGCGCACGCGCGCCGAGGTGGACGAGGTGGAAGTCGCCCGGGACGCCGTCGACCGAGCTGTACATGTCCATCGGCGAGACGACCACGCGGTTCGCCAGCGTGAGATTGCGAAGCGCCAACGGCGTGAACATCGGCGGCGTGCCGGCGAGCGCGTCGACGAAGCCCTCGTCGCGCATCCGCAGCTCGCCGTGCGTGATCCGGCGCGAGCGCGTGAGCAGGTTGAACGCGAACAGCCGCGGCTCCTGGCGCATGTAGCGGCCGATGCCCTCGAACCACTCCAGGCTGCCCTGGGCGGCGCGCTGCGTCGACTCCACGATCGGCCGGCGCTCGGCCTCGTAGGCGTCGATGTCGCCGGATCGCACCGCCCAGGCGAGCGAGATCGCGTCCTCCATCGCAAGCTTGGTACCCGAGCCGATGCTGAAGTGCGCCGTGTGCGCGGCGTCGCCGAGCAGGACGACGTTACTCTTGCGCCAGAACGGGTTGCGGACGGTGACGAAGTTGATCCAGCGCGTCCGGTTCTCGATCAGCCGGTGGCCGAACAGCTCCTCGCAGGCCGCCTTGTCGAGCGGGAGCGCGTCCGTCGTCTCGACGATGAACGTGCTCATCGAGTCGCTGTACGGATACGCGTGCACCTGCACGACGCCGCGCTCGGTCTCCTTGATGATGAACGTGAACGCGTCGAAGACGTGGTCGGTGCCGAACCACGCGTATGTCGCCCTGCGGCGGTCCAGCGCGGGCTCGAAGCCGTAGCGCTCGCGCAGCGTGCTGTTGACGCCGTCGGCGGCGACGACCAGGTCGCCGTCCAGCTCGGTCACCTCGTCGCGGAAGCGCAGCTCGACGCCGAGCGCGGCCGCGCGCTGCTGGAGGATGTTCAGCAGCTGCTTGCGCCCGAGCGCGCTGAAGCCGTGGCCGCCGCTGGCGATCACCTGGTCGCGATAGCGGACGTCGATCTCGCTCCAGCGCACGAAGCGGCGCGTGATCTCCGCGTAGCTCTCGGGGTCGGCGGCCTCGAACGCGGCCAGCGTCTCGTCGGAGAACACGACGCCGAAGCCGAACGTGTCGTCGGGAGCGTTGCGCTCGTGCACGACGACCTCGTGCGACGGGTCGAGCCGCTTGAGCAGGATCGAGAGGTACAGGCCGCCCGGGCCGCCACCGGCGATCGCGATCCGCATGGCGCGACTATAGCGATTGTGTGACTGCCGTCATAGAATCGCTATGTGCCTCGCTCGCTGCTGATGACGTTCTTCGGCGCGTTCCTGCGCCGGCTCGGCGGCTGGATCGCCGTCGCCGACCTGATTGCGCTGATGGCCGAGCTCGAGCTCGACGCCCAGGCGGTGCGCTCCTCGGTGTCACGGCTCAAGCGGCGCGGGGTGATCGAGTCCGAGCGCCGCGACGGCGCCGCCGGCTACCGGCTGACCGCGCGCGGCGAGGCGATCCTGCGCGCCGGCGACGCGCGCATCTATGGACGCTCCGCGCGCCCGAGCGAGCCGGCGTGGCTGCTCGTGGTGTTCTCCATCCCGGAGGCCCAGCGTGCCGTCCGCCACCGGCTGCGCGCCGGCCTCACCGGGCTCGGCCTCGGCACGGTCGCCCCCGCCGTCTGGATCGCGCCCGCGCACCTGCGCGACGAGGTCGAGCGCTTGGTGGCCGAGCTCGGCGTGTCCGATCGCGTCGAGCTGTTCGCGGCCGACCCGCTGACCGCCGACCCCGACCGCTGGTGGGACCTCGACGCGCTCGCCGCCGAGTACGCGCGCTACCTCGCCGAGTGGGAGTCGCGCCCGGTCGGCGGCTTCGCCGACTATCTCCGCCACCTCGACGCCTGGCGCCGGATCCCGTTCCACGATCCCGGGCTCCCCACGCCCGCGGGCGAGCGGGCGCGACAGGTGTTCGGCGAGATCGACGCGCGGCTGGCCCCCGCCGCCTGGGCCCAGGTGACCGCGCGGGTCGGGTAAGGGGCTCCCCCGGCGCGCTCTCGTGCGCGCCCCCGCGACCCGGCTCCGGGCGACTGGAACCGTTGAGGTCATGAAGCTCGCGCTGCGGTTCCTCAGGGCGTCGTCGTCGACAGGGTGAAGGTGAGCGTCCTGGAGTAGGTCCCCGTGCGCAGCGGGTCGGTGGCGCCGATGTGCTGGCGGAACGTGATCGCCACCGATGCATTCGACACCGGGCCGGTCCACGACACGGGCGCCAGCTCCACGCGCAGCGGCTCCGGGAGCGAGAAGGAGCCGTTCGCGAGGTGGCCCGGGTCGCTGACCGAGAGCGCGGCGTCGCCGGCCGTCGAGATCACGTTGGCGGTCGTCGCCGCCGTGTACTCGTGGTCGGCGCCCGGCGTGAACGCGCCGAAGGACGCCGCCGGTCCGAGCGTCAGCGAGAGCGTGGCCGTCACGGTGCCGCCGACGTCGCCGGTGTCCGACGTCGCGCCGGCCAGCGCCGCGTCGCCGTAGCGGTCATAGATGAAGACGGCGACGCGGTGGCGGCCGCCACTCGCATACGTGTGCGCGCCGGAGACGAGGTCGCCGCTCACCACGCCGTCCGTGCGCGTCCCGTCGCCCCAGTCGATCGTGGCCGCGAACGCGGTGCCGCGGGCGTCGGGCGGCACGTCGAGCGTCGCCACAAGACCGTTGACGGCCGTCCCGTCGAGCACCAGCGGATGCACGACCGGCGGCGCGTAGCGCGGCGACGGCTCGTCCGCCACCGCCAACGGGCTCGCGACCGCCCCGAGATCGCTCAGCGAGACCGTGCCCAGCCCGCCTGACGAGCCGATCACCGCGATCGCGAGCGTGTTGCGCCCGTGCGTGCGCAGGATGCCGTTGGGCAGCACGAACGTGTGCTGCGGCCCGACGTTGTTGACGTACTGGCCGAGGTTCCAGCCGTTGAGGAAGATCTGGGCGCGGTAGACCTTGCTCGCCGGGTCGGCGATCGTCAGCCCGACCGACGCGTCGACGCCGGCCGGCTCGTCGAGCGAGAACGTCGTGCGGTACCAACCCACGCCGCGGACGCCCGCCGCGTCGGGCAGCGAGACCGGCGCCCAGCCCGAGTCCGGATAGCCGTCGAGGTACCAGCCCGCGCGCTCGCCGTAGAGGCCGCCGTTGTTGATCGGCCCGCGCACCGTGTCGGTGATGTCCTCGCCGCCCTGGTTGCCCTGGACCCGCCAGTCGACCGTCGTCCCGGCGAGCACCGCGGAGACCAGCCCGCGCGGCTCCTTGTTGGTCTCGTTGGCGTTGAAGTCCTCGTTGTGGCCCATGTTGCGCACGAGCACGGAGAGCACGTTGTCGCCGTCGCGCAGCCCGGTCAGCGGGAACGTTCCCGTGCCCGTGCCGTGGTCGCCGAGGTAGGCGCCGTTGAGCCACACCTGGTAGATCCCGGCGCGGCCGGTGATCGCGTTCAGCACCGCGGACGACGGCGTGCCGGTGAAGTGCCCGCGGTACCAGACGTCGCCGTGGTGGAACCCGTAGTCGTCGGCGTAGAGCACCGGCTGGCCGGCCGCGGGCTTGGTCGGGTTGGTGGTGGTCGTGTGGTCCGCGCGCGCCCAGCCGGAGTCGTCGAAGTCCGGCCGCGCCTCCGGCGACTCGGCGTGGAAGCGCCAGCCGGTGAGCGCGGGCAGCGTGACCGCGGGAGGTCCGGCCACCGCGCCGCCGCTCGACGCCGCGCCCGCGACCTCCGCGCCGTTCCAGGTCACGCGCGTCACGCCCGGCGGCGCCCACGCCTGCAGCGGCGCCGCCGCCGCGGCGTCGCCGGTGAGCGCCAGCGTGTCGCCCGACACGCTCGCGGTGCGCACGAGCGACGGCCCGCGCACGAGCGCGTCGCCGAAGCGCCAGAACCCCGCGGCGGTCGCGTCGTCGGCGATCAGCAGCCGCAGCGAGTCGCCGATCTGCAGCTCGGTCAGCCCGTCGTGGGCGTAGTTGAGCCGCAGGTCGCCGCGGACGGGGTCCCACGTGACCTTCGGCGGCGTCCCGGCGAGCGTCGTCACCGCCGGCTGCGACGCGAACCGCAGCACGGTCTCCCCCGCCTCGCCGGCGCGCCCGTAGAGCAGCGCGACGTCGCGCACCGAGGTCATCAGCTCCGACGTCGAGTACACGAGCCGGGTCCCGGCGACCTGGAGGTTGACCGGCAGGATCTTCGCGTCGCGCCCGTTCAGGCGGATCGCCGTCCCGGGCTCCTGCGGGACGCTCGGATACACCACCGAGCCGGGCGTCGGCACGTCGATCGCGTCGACGATCACGAACGTGCCGGTCGCCGCGGCGCGCTTGGTCCCGGTCGCCACGATCCGCAACGTGTGCGGACCGTCCGCGAGCCCCGACGCCGAGTAGAAGACCTGCTGGGTCGCCTTCGACGCGCTGTAGCCGTCGACCGTCGCGACCTTGGCGCCGTCGAGGTAGACGTCGGCGATCCCGTGGTTGGTGTCGCCGCCGGAGATCCAGCGCACGCCGGTGCCGTTGAACGCGTACGTCATCGAGTCGGCCGCCACGCTGGAGAACGACTCGGTGCGCATGTAGTCGCCGCCCGTGTAGCTCTGCTCGGGCCCGACGTGGCTCCACGTGCCCACGTACTGCAGCGCGGCGTCGCGATCATCGTTGGTGTAGCCGCCGTGGGCGCCGAGGTCGACCGCCACGTGGGTCGAGTCGTCGCTCGTGCTCCGGCCGTCGGCGTGGCGGAGCAGGAGGAACTGAGCGTGGTCGTCGGGGTTGACGCGCCCCGTCTCGGAGATCGCCGGCGAGGTGGGCGGATCCGGGGCGAACGCGTCGGTCTTCAGCAGCGACGGCGTCGAGGTGAGGAAGTACCCCTGGCGCTTGAGCTCGTCGTACTTGGAGGTCAGCTGGCGCGGCTCGGAGATCGCCGCGCCGTAGTCATAGGACGTGTAGACCTGCGACGGATCCGGCAGCCAGCCCCACGACGTCCCGCCGAACGTCATGTAGAAGCTCTGCAGCGTCGCGCCGGCGCCGACGTTGGTCTTGTAGAAGACCTTCTCGAAGTCGGGTCCGGTCAGCCGCCGGCAGTTCTCGTAGCCCGGCCCGCCCCACGGGTCGAACGCGCCGCCCTGGAACTCGGGCGAGAAGATCGGCGCGTCGTCGCGGAAGCGCGGCAGCGTCCCGGGCGCCGACCACTGCGTCGGATTCGAGCAGTTGAAGCCCTGCGGGTAGCTGTCCTGGCCCGGGATGTCGACCGACCCGGGCCCCGTCGCCCAGTTCGCGCTGCCGCAGCAGTAGTTGTGGGTCAGCGGCACGGTGATGCCGTCGCCGTGCACGGTCTGCTCGGTGTGCTGCATGTACGCCGCCGACGTGTTCGAGCCGTACTCGTTCTCGATCTGGTAGAGGATCACATTGCCGCCGCCGTCGGTCAGCTGGTGGCGCGCGATGATCGCGTCGACGTGGTGCAGCCACTCGTCGCCGGCGGCCACGAAGTCCGGGTCGTTGGAGCGCGAGCGCCCGGCCAGCGTGTCGACCCAGCCGGGAAAGCCGCCCGAGTCGGTCTCGGCGTTGATGTACGGCCCCGGCCGCGCGATCACGTACAGGCCCGCGTCCTCGGTCATCCGCAGCAGCCGGTCGATGTCGCGCGTGCCGCCGGAGAAGTCGTAGACGCCGGGCTTCGGCGAGTGATACGCCCAGTCGAAGTACAGCGAGACCGTGTTGAAGCCGCCCGCCTTGAGCTTCTGCAGCACGTCGCGCCACAGGTCGGGGCTCGGCAGCCGCCAGTAGTGGAACTCGGCACCCCACACGTAGGTGCGCTGCCCATCGACGCTGAGCGAGTAATGGTCGTAGGTGACTGTGTGCGTGGCCGCCTGGGCGCGCGTTGCGCCTCCGGCGAGCAGCACGAGCATGGACAGTGCGACGGCGGCTGCTGCGCGCATTTCGAAACCTCCCGGCCGGGCTTATACAACCGCAAGCCCAGACTTTCAAGGTCGTAAGGCAACTGGCGCGAGATTCGCTCACCGCATAGATTCGGCCAGTGCTCAGGCTCGACGATCTGGACGCCACCGAGGTCGCGTGCTGGGACGCGCTCGCCGACGGCGGCGTGCTCGATCGATGCACGGGTGCGGGTGACGATCCCGAACAGCGCTGCAAGGGACCGGGCAACGATCCGGCCAAGGCGCAGGACTGGCCTCCTGAGCGCTGCGTCAGCGCCCGAGTGCTCGTCCATTTCCTCACCGCGGAGCTGCCGGGCGTGCGCCGGATCGTGCTCCGCGGCGTGCGCATCGACGGGCTGATTGACCTCGCCGACGTTAGGGAGGTGCGGCGGCTGGAGATCCACCGTTGCCGCCTCGACGGCATCGCCTTGTCCGAGGCGACGGTCGCCGGCTCGCTCAGCATCACCGACTCGATCGTGACGGGCAAGGTTGACCTCCTGCAGGCCAGGATCGCGGGCTATCTCGAGCTTTCGGGAACCCACATCCAGGGAAGCGGCGTCGCGCTGCTCGGGGATCGCCTGCGCGTCGACGACGCCGTGTACCTGCGGGCGGGCTTCCGCGCCGCGAGCGGGATCCGGCTGATCGGCGCGTCGATCGGCGGCCAGCTCGACGCCTGCGGCGCGTGGCTCTCGGGCGAGCCGGTCGCGCTGAACCTGACGAGCGCGAGGATCGGCGGCGAGTTGCTGCTCAGGGGCTGGCACCCGCCGCGTGCGAAGCGGACCGGCTTCGTCGCGGACGGCGAGATCAGGCTGAGCGGCGCGCGAATCGACGGCGCGATCGAGTGCGGCGGCCGGCTGACCGCCGGCACGACGAAGATCGCTCTGCGCGCGAACGGCGTCGAGGCCAAGAGCAACGTCGCGCTGCTGCCGCTGACCAGAATCGAGGGCGACGTGCGAATCGTCGGCTCCAGCATCGGCCGCGACCTCATGATCGAGGCGGCGCAGCTCGACGGGCTCGACGTCACGCGGACCAAGATCGCCGGCGTGCTCCGTTTCGCGCCGGCGGCGCCGCCCTCCAGCCTCAAGCTCCACGACACCAGGGCTGCGCGGCTTGAGGATCGGATCGACGCGTGGCCGTCGGCGCGCGACCTGAACGGGCTGCGCTATGAGTCGATCGGCGCGGTCGCCGGCGAGGTCGACGAGCTCAAGGAGCGCCGCCGCTGGTTGAAGCAGACGACGCCATATGTCCCGCAGCCGTTCGAACAGCTCGCGGCGGTCTATCGCGCCGAGGGCCATGAGACCAGGGCGCGTTCGATCGCGCTCGCCAAGCAGGGGCGGCGCACGAAGCGGATGGCGCGCTGGCGGCGACCGGGACGCTGGCTGCTATGGCTGGCGGTCGGCTACGGCTACAAGCCCGGGCGGGCGCTGTTCGTGGTCGCGGCGCTGCTCGCGGTCGGCGACCGCCTGTTCTCGGGCCTGCATGCCGACGGGTCGCTGCAGCCGCGCGGCACCGGCAACACGCCTGAGCCGGAGTTCGCCCCCGTCCTGTACACGCTCGACCTGCTGCTCCCGATCGTCAACCTCAAACAGCGCGATGCCTGGGTCGCGGTCACGCAGCATGCGCAGGTGGTCTCGACGCTCTTCATCATCGCCGGCTGGGCGCTGGCGACCGCGGTGGCCGCCGCGCTCAGCGGGCTGATCAAGAAGGATTGACCTCGGGCGCGTCGCTCAGCAAGTGGGCGATCTCCTGCTCCCCGGCGCCGGGCCCGACCGTCGCCCGCAGGTTCGCCGCGGGGTCGAGCAGCACCAGCTGCTGGCGCTGCACGGCGTCGGCCAGATGCCGCGCGAATGGGCCGGTGGCGCCCGCCTGGAACTGCGTCGCGAGCTCGAGCAGCGGTTCGTCGACCGTGAGATCCAGCGTTCCCGGCTCTCCGCTCCACGGGCGGCCCGCGATGTTGACGCCGCTGACCGTCTCGAGCTCCTGCCGCAGCGCATCCACCGTGCTCGCCGGTCCGATGATGCTGATGATCCGGTCCGGTTCGTCGGCCATCGGATAACTCTCCCCGATCGCGGGGTGATCGTGGAGTTTTCTTCGATGTCAGATGCTCATCCCGCCGTCGACGGCGAGCGTGGCGCCCGTGACGAAGCCGCCGGTGGCGAGGAAGAGGACCGCGCGGGCGACCTCCTCCGGCGCCGCGTGGCGGCCCAGCGGGATCATGCCCTCGAAGATCCGTGCGGCCTCGTCCTCGGGGCGGCCGGTCGCGGTCACCTCGATCGCGTGCTGGAACGCATTGTCGACCGGGCCGGGATGGACCGTGTTGACGCGGATGCCGCGCGGCGCGGCCTCCTTGGCGGCCGTGCGCATAAGGCCGACGACGGCGTGCTTGGACGTCGCGTAGGCGGCGATCCCGGCGTCCGAGGTCAGCCCGACCACGCTCGAGTTGACGACCACCGCGCCGCCGTCGCGCAGCGCCGGCAGCGCGTGCTTGAGCAGCAGGAACGGGCCGCGGACGTTGACGCGCATGACCTCGTCGAAGACGTCCTCCGGGTAGTCGGCGATCGGCGAGACGACGCCGAACGCGCCCGCGTTGGCGAACGCGACGTCGAGGCCGCCGAAGCGCTCCACGGCGAGCGCGACCGCCGCGCGCACCTGCCCGGAGTCGGCGGCGTCGGCGACCACGTAGGCGCCGCCGATCTCGTCCGCCACTGGGCGCAGGCGGTCCTCGTCGAGGTCGGAGACCACGACGCGGGCGCCCTCGGCCGCGAACAACCGCGCGGTCGCGGCGCCGATGCTGCCCGCGCCGCCGGTGATCAGCGCGACCTTTCCCTCGAGCTCGCCCACGGAGGGCAGCATAATGATCAGACAGATGAAGATCGCGATTGCCGGCGGTGCCGGGGGCGTCGGCTCCTCGCTCGCGTTCAACCTGCTCCTGCGCCCCGAGCCGTTCGACGTCGTGGTGATCGACCGGCGCCCGCAGAAGGTGCTCTCGCACGTGATGGACCTCGAGCAGGTGCTCGGGCTCGGCGGCGCCCGCAGCGTGCGGGCCGGCGAGTACGAGGACCTCGGCGAGGCGGACGTGGTCGTGGTCTGCGCGGCGGAGTCGCTGAGCGAGAACACGTCGCGCAGCGTCTACCTGGAGGGCAACCGGCGGATCGTCGAGGCGATCGCCGAGCGGCTGCGCGATTGGGACGGCGTGCTGATCATGGTCACCAACCCGGTCGACGCGCTGTGCTCGCGGCTCGGCGGGGACCGCCTCAAGGTGCTCGGCTACACGCTCAATGACAGCCTGCGGCTGCGCACGGCGATCGCGCAGGCCCGTGGCGTGCCCGCGAGCGCCGTCGACGCGTGGATGCTCGGCGAGCACGGCGACGCGGCGGTGCCGGTGTTCAGCCGCGTGCGCATCCACGGCGAGCCGGTCTCGCTGAGCGCGGCCGAGCGGGGCGACGCGCACGAGTTCGTTCGCACCTGGTACCGCCGCCACGTCGCGCTCGACTCGCGCCGCTCCTCAACCTGGACCTCGGGCGCCGGCGTCGCGCAGATGGTCGCGGCGCTTCAGGGCGCCGGCTCCGGGCCCTCCGGCGACCCGAGGGATTCCCTGACGGCACGCTCGGAGTGGGTCGCGTCCGTGCGGCTGGAGGGCGAGTACGGCATCTCCGGCGTCTCGCTGGGCGTGCCGGTCACGCTCGGGCCGGGCGGCGTGCAGGCGATCCACGAGTGGGATCTCGCGGACGACGAGCTGGCCGGCCTGCACCGGGCGGCCGACGCTATCCGAGCGACCTGAGCACGGTCTGCAGGTACTCGATGTGCGCGCGCATCGCGCGCTCGGCGGCGGCCTGCTGGCGGCGCCGGACCGCGCGCTGGATCTCCCCGTGCTGGCGAAGGATCTGCTCGCCGTCCACCGCGATCGAGATGTGCGCGATCAGGCTCGGCTGCAGGATGTCGAGGATCCAGCCCGTGAACGCCTGCAGCAGCGGGTTCCCGGCGGTCTCGGCGAGGATCCGGTGGAAGCGCGTGTCGGCGGAGTTGAACGGCTCGGTGCCGGGCGCGTTGCCCTCGGCGTCGTTGATCGCGTCCTGCAGGCGGGCCGCGGTGTCCGGACCCGCGTTGCGGGCCGCCAGGCCGGCGAGCGGGACCTCCAGGAACAGCCGCGCGTCCAGCAGCTCGTCGAGCGAGACGCTCTCGGTGGCCAGCATCGTCGCGATCGACTCGCTTACGTTGCGGCTCATGCCCTCGTTCGGCGTGCGGGCGACGAAGATGCCGCCGGCGCGGCCGCGGCCGACGCGGATCAGGTGCGAGCTGGCGAGCAGCCGCAGGCCCTCGCGCAGCGTCGGGCGGCTGACGCCGAACTCGGCGGCGAGCTCCTGCTCGGTGCCGATCCGGTCGCCCGGCTGCAGGTCCTGGCGCTCGAGGTAGCGGCGGATCTCGATCGCGATGTGCTCGCTGGCGTCCGACCGCGTCCGCGGGAAGCGATCGCCGGGAAGCTCCGGAGCCTGCGCCATATGGAGATCCTACTCAGGACTAAAAGCTCAAATGATTTCGATTATCCGAGCTGCTCGCGGCAGAGCGCGATGTTGTGCTCGGTCGCCGCGTCGGGCCCGAAGCGATCGAGCGAGGCCTCGAAGCAGTCCAGCGCCTCGGCGTAGTCCTCCAGCTCGTAGAGGACCAGGCCGAGCGCGAACGGCACGTCGCCCTCACCGGGCATCGGGTAGTGGCGCTCGTAGACCTCCGAGAGCGCGTCGCGGATGTCCTCGCGCGTGGCGCCGTCGGCGTCGGCGATCTTCTCGATCAGCGTGTCCTGGATCGCCAGCAGCGTGTAGCTGTCCCAGTTGGTCAGGCGCAGGATGGAGACGAGCTCGGCCGCGCTCAGCTCCTTCGCCGCCTTGTCGATCCCCTCCGAGAACGTCATCAGGTCGTCGGGGCCGAAGCGCTCGATCGCGTCCGCGTAGGCGAGCCGGGTCTCCGGATGCGCGCCCTCGCCGAGCACCAGCGCGGCGACCGCGACCGTCGCGTGGCGGTCGCCGCCGTCGAGCATCTCGCCGCCGCGGCGACGGGCCCACAGGCCGAACGCATGCAGGTTGACCATCAGCGAGAAGCTGCCGTGGCGGCTGATCTCCGGCTCCCGGCGGCCGGACAACCCTTCGAGCGTCGTGTACGCCTTGTCGGCGGTCAGCAGCATCATGCGGCCCTGCGCGAGCGCCGCGAGGCGGCCCAGGCAGGCGAGCGCGGCCCGCGGGATCGTGACGACGCTGTCTTCCTCCAGCTCCTCGACGTAGCTCTCGAGCAGGTCGTCGAGCTCCGCGTCGCCGTAGTGCGGCAGCCTCGTGCGCCGCCGCTCGAACGTCAGCGCCATCGTGTCGATGTCGTCGCCGTTGGCCGACAGCAGGCACTCCTCGATCCGCTCGCCCTCGATCGCGAACGCGTCGGCGGGGACGCTGTCGAAGATGTAGTTGGCGATCACGACGAGCGGGTTGGCGAGCCGGTCGAGCACGACGCCGCGGCGGCGCAGCTCCAGCGTCGCGTCCTTGCCGACGTCGAAGTGCGCGAAGTCGATCTGGGCGTCGGCAAGTCGCGGGTTGGCCTCCCAGTCGGCGAGCGTGCTCTCGGCGACGTCGGTCATCACGTACACGACCGGCGGGAGCTCGAGCGCGACCGCGTCGAGCAGCGCCTGCAGCTCGTGCACGAAGCCGTGGGCGAAGCGGCCCGCGCCGGCGCCGAGCTCGACGATGTAGAGCGGCTCGCCGAGGTCCAGGGTTCCGGCGACGTCGCGCAGGTAGCCGAGCACCACGCGCGCGTACGCGGCGGAGACGAACGGGTTGTCGAGGACCTGGTGCGGGACCTCGGCGAACGCCTGCGTCGCGCGCGACTCGTACCACTCGCGCTGCAGGTTCCAGACCGGAGATTCCGACAGGGCCGTGACCACGGCCGGTGAGGTTAGCCCGAAGCGATCGATCATCGTGGATGCCTCGTGGTCGTGGGCCCCGTCCATGGTCGACTGGCCGGGCAATCACAGGGCGGGTCCTTTGGCGCCCGGCCGGTCGGCCAGGGGCGGTGACCACGGCCGAGGAGCGAAGCGGTGGCGAGGCCCCAGGCCGAGACCGGGCCGCGAGAATCGGTCGCTCCGGGCTTAGACGGCTCGGTACCGGTGGACGGTCAGGGGCGCGAACACGGCGATCATCGCCGCCGACTCGCCGAGCACCAGCAGCACGTCGCCGGCGTGCGCGTCGCCGGCCATCAGGTCGCGCGTCGCGGTCACGACGTGGCTGACCGGGTTGACGTTCACGAACGCCTCCAGCCAGCCGGGCAGCGTGCTCGGCTCGACGAACGTGTTGCTGAGGAACACGAGCGGGAACAGCAGCATGAAGCCGGTGTTGAGCACCGCATTGGGCGAGCGCAGCGTCAGGCCCAGCGTCGTGAACGCCCACGACAGGCCGAACGTGAAGACGACGACCAGCGCGAGCGCGAGCACGATGCCGATGACGCCGCCCTCCGCGTCGAAGCCGAGGATCAGGCCGAGCACGATCACGATCGAGCCCGCGATCACGTAGCGCACGCTGTCGCCGAGCACGGCGCCGACCAGCGGCGCGGGGCGCCAGATCGGCAGGCTACGGAAGCGGTCGGTGACGCCCTTCGTGACGTCGGTGTTGAGCGCGACGCCGGAGTAGACGGAGGTGAACAGGACCGACTGCGCGAGGACGCCCGGGAGGATGTACTGCAGGTAGGCATCGGTCCCGCCGGCGACGGCGCCGCCGAACAGATACGTGAACATCAGCAGGAAGAGCACCGGCGTGATCGTCACGTCGATCATCTGCTCGGGGACGTGCTTGATCTTGAGCATCCCGCGCCAGCCGAAGCTGATCGCGGCGGAGATGCGGCCGGGGTGCGGCGGGCGCGCCCCGGACGCGAGCGCGGCGTGCAGGCGCTCCTCGACCAGCGGCGCGTCAGTCTTCGTCATCGGCTTCCTCCTCCGCGGGGTGCCCGGTCAGCGCGAGGAACACCTCGTCGAGGCTGGGCTGGGCGAGCGCGAAGCTCGCGAGCCCGATCTCGGCGTCGGTGAGCGCGGAGATCGCGCCGGACGCCTGGTCGGCGTCGGCGACCGGAACGCTCAGCGCCGCCGGATCGGCCTCCAGGTGCGCGTCGCCGCCGAGCACGCGGGCCGCGTCCTCGCGCTGCTCGGGGTCGAGCAGCCGGACGTGCAGTGCGCCCTGACCGACGCTCGCCTTCAATTGCCCCGGCGTGCCCTCGGCGATCACCCGGCCATGATCGATCACCGCGATCCGGTCCGCGAGCTGGTCGGCCTCGTCGAGATACTGCGTGCACAGCAGCACGGTCGTGCCCTCGCTCACCAGCGCGCGCACGATGTCCCACACCTGGTTGCGCGAGCGCGGGTCCAGCCCGGTCGTCGGCTCGTCGAGGAACATCAGCTCGGGCGTGACGACGATGCTCGCCGCGATGTCGAGCCGGCGCCGCATGCCTCCGGAGTAGTTCTTCACCAGCCGGTTCGCCGCCTCCTCGAGCGCGAACGCGCCCAGCAGCTCCGCGGCCCGCGTCTTCGCCTGCCTGGTCCGGTAACCGAGCAGCCGCGCGAGCAGGATCAGGTTCTCGCGGCCGGTCAGGTCGTCATCGACCGACGCGAGCTGCCCGGTCAGGCTCACCAGCCCGCGCACCGCGCCGGCCTCGGCGACCACGTCGCGCCCCAAAACCCGCGCGCTGCCCGCGTCCGGCTTGAGCAGCGTGGCCAGCATCCGGATCGTCGTCGTCTTCCCCGCCCCGTTCGGGCCGAGCACGCCGTACACGCTGCCCTTCGACACCGTCAGGTCGACGCCGTCCACCGCCCGCGTGGTCTTGAACGTCTTGACGAGTCCTTCGGCTTCGATCGCGAGCGTCACGTCTCGAACCTACGTACTCATCGCTGCGCGAGACGTGGGTCGTACACCTCCTGAGCGTAGAGCCATGGGCCCACCGGCGAGTAGCGATCGGGGGGGGACGAACGTCAACGGCAGCAGGTAAGGGGAGCGGGTTTCGCAACCCGATCAAGATCGACCGCCTTGCCGCGCTGACCGATCACGATCGCCCGCGTCCGCGCTCCGAACAAAGGGGGTGCTGCACGAAAGTGTCCTCAGAGGACGCAAACGTGACGCACCCCCCTCGCCGGCCCGCCGGAAGCGATCATCCACGGGCAGCCAATCGGACCCGCACCCCCTCACTGCCCGCCGCTCGCCGATCCCATCGAGGCGCCGCGCGGACGACGCGCCGCGAGGCGACGCGATGCTCGCCGACGGCTCACACAGGGCCATCCGGCTCGCGCGCTTCTGCGTCACCCGCCGGTGCGGCGTCGTGACGCCGAAGCTGGGCTAAGCGACTTCGATCACGACCGCGGCGCCGGTGTCGCCCGCCGCGCAGCCGGTGAACAGGCCGCGCCCGCCGCCGCGGTCGTGCAGCGCCCACATCAGCTCGATCAGGCCGCGCGCTCCGGTCGGGCCCTGCGGGTGGCCGTAGATGAGGCTGCACCCGAACGGGTTCATGGCGTCGGCGTCGGCGCCGGTCTCGCGGGCGAACCAGAGGTCGTTGACCGCGAACGGGTTGTGGGTCTTGATCACGTCCATGTCGGAGATCGAGAGTCCCGCGTCGCGCAGCGCCTGAGAGGCCGCCGGCACCGGGGCCTTGGGCATCTCGCCGCGACCGACTCGTGCGAAGCCGGTCGCCAGGACGCGCGCGGCGACGCCATCGCCCGCGCGGTCGGCGGACGTGACGATCAGCCCCGCGCAGCCGTCGGCCGGGTGCGTCTGGGACCCGTAGGAGACGACCCCGCCCGGCTCGACCGCGGGCAGCCCGGCGAGCGCGTCCAGCGGCGCCGGCCGCACGCCCCAGTCCTCCTCGATCTCGACCGGCTTGCGCTTGGAGCCGGCGACGATCGGAACCATCCAGCGCTTCTGGAACGCGCGGTCGCCGGCCAGCGCGTCCTCGTACTGCGCCCAGCGCCGCGCGGTCAGCTCGTCCAGCTGCGGCTTTGAGAACCCTCCCTCCCCCGCCACCCGCTCGGCCGTCGCCAGCATCCCCTCACCCGTGTTGGGATCGCAGCCGAAGGAGTCCAGCACCCAGTTCTCGCTTGCGGGGGTGCCGCCCGGCGCGCCCGCGCTCGGATAGACGACGTGCGGCCCGTTGGAGGTCCGATCGGTCACCACGACGAGCCGCACGCCGGAGCCCGAGCATGCGGCGGCGTGCAGGCACGCCACCGACGTCGCGCACGCCTGCATGATCAGCGGGCCCGACACCGCGCCGAGCCCGAGCCGCGCCGCGAGGGTCGGCGCGCCGTAGAACGACTGGCGTTGAGGGACCGTGAGGCCCAGGACGAGCTCGTCGACCTCCCAGGACGAGCCCTCCAGGGCGCGCTCGGTCACTTGGGCCGCGACGTCGAGGCTCGAGAGCTCGGCGACGGGGCCCTGCCAGCGGACGAACGGGGACGACCAGGCGGCGTCAAGCGGGATCACGGCGTCGTCGAAGCGCATCTCAAACCAGAGACTATCCGACAGCGGACGGGAGTCCGATGTCTCACGTGGGCCTTGTGTTAACGGACGATCGGGAATCGGAGCAAGCTCGCGCCGCCAGGGTTAGGATGCCACGCCTAATCGGGGCGACCAGTGAGTGCCCCCGGGGAGGGAGATGTGATTCACATGTTGCGTAAGCGCGCCGGGACGGCGTGCGTCGTCGCGGGCCTGGTGGTGGCCTGCGGCGCATCCTCTGCGTCGGCTCAGAGCCGCCGCAGCGTCGAGCCGCTGAATCAGTACGTGATCAGCGGCAAGGTCGACACCGACGAGCTGGCCCGCGCTGGATTCGACATGCGGGAGGCGTCGATCACGGGCCAGAAGGGCAAGTTCTTCATCGTCGCGCGGCCATCGCAGGTCGAGCAGCTCGTGAAGGCCGGAGCGACCGTCACCGCGCCGTTCGGCCTGGCGAAGACGATGGCGGCGCCGCCTTCGCCGCTCGCGAACCCGACCCACGGCTACGACGTGTTCCGCCCGTGGAGCCTGACCCCGGCGCCGTGCCCGGGAACCTGCTCGACGCCGCTGGTGAACCTCAAGACCTACTGGCACCAGCTCGCCCGGGACAACTCGGACGTCGTCAAGGAAGAGGTCATCGGCAAGTCGATCCTGGGTCAGGACATCATGGCCTACAAGGTCACCAAGGGCGCGAACCATGAGAAGGACGGCTCGCGCCCGTCGGTCCTCTACAACGCGACGCAGCACGCGCGCGAGTGGATCTCGGCCGAGGTCGAGCGGCGCCTGTTCAAGTACGTCGTCGACCGCAAGAACCAGCGAGGCGGCGCCGAGATCAAGAAGCTGCTGTCCAAGAACGAGCTGTGGTTCATCCCGGTCGTCAACGTCGACGGCTACGACTACACGTTCGCCGACAAGGGCACGCGGCTGTGGCGCAAGAACCTGCGCGACGTCGATGGCGGCGGCTTCAGCCAGGACCACGACGGCGTCGACACCAACCGCAACTTCCCGACGAACTGGAACTTCGACCTCGAGGGCGCGTCGAACGATCCGGCGAACGAGACCTTCCACGGCTCCGGCCCGGGCTCCGAGCCCGAGGTCAAGGCGCTGCGCGGGCTCGAGAACCGGATCGGCTTCAAGTTCTCGATCGACTACCACTCGTTCGCCCAGCTGATCCTCTATCCCGAGGGCTGGCAGGTCGAGACGCTCGCCAGCGACTGGCCGATCACCACGGCGCTGGCCGGCGACGACGACCACCCGGCGGTCGCGGGCTTTGACCCGGACGTCTCCGCCGAGCTGTACACGACCAACGGCGACGTGACCGACGACGCGCTGCGCGCGTTCGACCAGGAGGCCTTCACCGTCGAGCTCGACGGCGGCACCGGGCCGGACGTGGGCGGCACGGTCGACGGGCCCGACTCGTTCAGCCCCGGCGGCTTCGTGTTCCAGGACTCCGAAGCCGACGTCGCGGCGCAGGCGCAGAAGAACATCGCGTTCGCGCTCGACCTCGCGCGCTCGGCGAAGAATCCGGAGCACCCGGTCTCGCACCTGCTCAACGAGGCGCCGGAGATGGTGCCGACGAAGTTCCCGATCTCCTACGGCGATCCGCAGCAGGTCGAGGTCAACGCGCTCAAGTCGCTCGGCAACGTGCGCGTCTACTGGCAGGTCAACAACGGCTCCGTCCACTGGGCGCCGACGACCGAGTACGAGGGCGGCCAGCGCCACTACTACGACCCGGGCGTCTACTACCACCACCTGCGCGGCTTGGTCACCGGCACCAAGCCGGGCGACAAGGTCAAGGTGTGGTTCCAGGCCGGCCAGAAGCACGCCTCCGACTCGTTCACGTACGACGCCAAGGAGGAGAGCGACAACCAGGTCCTGCTGATGGTCGCCGAGGATTACAGCGGCCCGAGCGCCGACGTCCCGTCGCCGTACCCCGGACCGCTCTACCAGGACACCTACGGCAAGGCGCTGTCTGACGCGCACATCGGCTACGACGTCTATGACGTCGACGCGCAGAGCCGCCAGGCACCGACGACGCTCGGCGTCCTCAGCCACTACAAGGCGGTGATCTGGGAGACGGGCGAGGATCTCTACGTGCGCCACCCGGGTCAGCCGGGCGGCACGGGCGTGGCGAAGACCCTCGACGACGAGATCGCTGCGGCGCGCGACTACATGAACGACGGCGGCAAGCTGCTCGTCGCCGGCAAGTTCGCGCTCCAGGGCGCGTGGGACGAGTTCCTCTACAACCCGCTCCCGATCCCGCCGGCACCTGACTGCGCGACCAACCAGACGACGGGACAGGGCGCGCTGGCGGACGATCCTCCGGGCCAGAACTTCAACTGCGTGAAGACGTCGAACGACTTCCAGCAGTACTGGCTCGGTGCGTACCTCCCGATCACCTTGAGCGACGATCCGAATTCGATCGCCGCGTTCACGCTGCTCAAGAACCAGCCGCTCGGTACGGGCTCGTTCAACTTGAACGGCGCGGACTCGGCTCAGAACCAGGACAACCTCTACTCGTTCCTGACGACGTCGAGCATCCTGGATCCGGCGACGTACCCGCTGTTCAAGAGCGACGCGCTGATCAAGACCGACGGACCTCCGGCCTTCGATCCGAAGACCGGCACGCACTACGCGATCACCGGCGCGGCAAGCTCGTCGTATCAGCGGCTCACGCGCACCGTGGACCTCACGTCGGCCACCGCGCCGACGCTGTCGTTCTCGCTCTCCAACGACACGGAGGCGAACTTCGACTACGTGTTCGTCGAGGCGCACACGCCGGGCCAGGACGACTGGACGACGCTGCCCGACATGAACGGCAACACGAGCCAGGACACCGGGGCCGGCTGCCCGGATCCGTCACCGTTCTGGCTCGACGAGAACCCGTTCCTGCGCCACTACATCACGCGCACGGTGACGGGCGACGACGTCGAGTGCACGCCGACCGGAACGTCGGGGGCGTGGAACGCCGCGACCGGCAACTCGGCCGGCTACAAGGATTGGAAGATCGACCTGAGCGCCTACAAGGGCAAGCAGGTCGAGCTCTCCATCACCTACGAGACCGACCCGGCGTCACTCGGGCTCGGCCTCTTCCTCGACGACGTGACGATCGCCGACGGCGCGACCACGATCGCCACCACCTCGTTCGAGGACGGCCTCGGCGGCTGGGCGGTGCCCGGCGCGCCGGCCGACAGCGGCCCGAACGCCGCCGACTGGCACCAGTCGACGACGCTCGGCTACGTCGACGGCCCCGGCGTCGCGACGCGCAACTCGCTCTACTGGGGCTTCGGCCTCGAGGGCGTGACCGGTGCCGCCACCCGCGCGACGCTGGTGCACGACGCCATGCGCTACTTCAACGTGGTGCACTGACGATGCCCGCGAGGGCTCGCCGCGGGGTTCCGCGGCGAGCCCTCCGGCTCATGCCAGCAGTCCGGGCCGGCCGTTCTGGAGCGTGAAGCCGGCGCCGGTCGACGCGGGCGCGTTCGGCGTCGTGACGGCGGACAGGATGCGGAAGTCGGCGCGCAGCTCGTTCGCATCCAGCGTCACGCGCACGTAGCCGCGGCGCTTGCCGTTGTACTCGATCCACGGGTTCTCGGTGAGGTCCTCGTGGTTGTCGTTTCCGTCGCCGCCCGAGGTCACCGACGTGCCGCACAGCTCCGAGCCGACGATCGGCGAGCTCGGGTCGTCGAAGTCGAGCAGCAGGTCGGACGCGTAGTGCTGGTGGATGTCGCCGGTCAGCACCACGGGGTTCGGCGTGCCGCGCGAGTGGATGCCGCTGAGCACGCGCTGGCGCGACGCGCGATCGGCGTCCCACTGGTCGGTGCTGTAGCCCTTCGGCGCGCCCGGGACGAGGTCGTGCGACGCCATCAGCACCTGCTGCGCGAGCACGTTCCAGGTGCTCTTCGACGCGCCCATGCGGTCGACGATCCACTGCTCCTGCGCGATGCCCGGGAGCGTCGCGGCCGGAGTGGCCATGTCCGGCCCGTTCGCGGGCCCCTGGTCGTTGTACGGCTGGTCGGTCCGGTACTGGCGCGTGTCGGCGACGACGAAGTTGAGCAGGTCGCCCATCGGCAGCTCGCGGTAGAGCTGCATGCCCGAGCCCTGCGGATGCGACGCGGCGCGCAGCGGCATGAACTCGTAGTAGGCCTGGTACGCCGCCGCGCGGCGCTTTGAGAACGCCTTCGGGTCCTGGTCGGGCTCGGTGTCGACCTGCGAGATCAGGTTCGCGTAGTTGTTCTCGACCTCGTGGTCGTCGGGCGTGACGACGATCGGGAATAGCCGGCGCAGCTCGAGCAGGTCCGGACCGGAGTTGTACTGCGAGTGGCGCTCGCGGTACCCCGCGACCTCCATCGGCTCGGCGCTGGAATGCTGGCGCACGCCGCCCGTGCCGGGGCCGCCCTCGTAGATGTAACCTTGCCCTTGACCGGCGTGCGGCCGAGCGCATCGAGCGCGACCCGCGTCCACCGCACCACGCTGTCGGCGGCCGGCTCGCCGGACGCGACGCCGGCGACGAACGGATACGCGCCGCGCGGCAGCGCGAGCGCGCGCCCGGCAAACAGGCTGCCTGAAGCCAGCGCGAACGCGCCGGCGCCGCCGGCGGCGAGGACCTCACGCCGCGACATACGACTGGACATCGAGCTCCTTGCCGTTGAGGGAAGAGGAGGAGCCCTACGGTCGGCGCGACGGGCCGCGACCGTGTAACGAAACCGTTGACCGTCGTCGTGTTGACCCCGTGGGATCATTCACGCCGTGAGGCCGGTCTGCTGGCTCGCGCTGGGCATGGCCGTCGCCGCATGCGGAGGCGGCGGGCACGCGCCGGCCGGCGCGCAGCCGGCGGTGGCGGACCAGCTTCGCGCGGCGCTTGGACGGGCGCTGGGGACTCCGGCGCCCATCGGCGGCATGCCTCCCGATCGGACTCCGCTTCGCGCGGACGTGACCGGGTGCACGGGTCCCCGCCTGCGGCTCGCCGGCACCTACCGGTGCACGATCATCCCGCGGCACGCGCGCCACGCCCGGACCCTGATCGTGGAGGTCGACCGGACCGGGACGTGGCAAACCACGATCCCGGCCGATCTCGCTCGGCCCCGTTACGCCGCCGTCGGCGTCTGGGGCGCGGGCCTTCACCGGTAGCCGCGGGGTCTACTTGCGCAGCGTTCGGAACGCGGCGCGAAGCTCTTCGCAGAACAGCCCGGGCTGCTCCCAGGCCGCGAAGTGGCCGCCGCGGTCGAGCCGGTTGTAGTGGATGAGGTTGTTCGGATACGCCCGCTCGGCCCAGCTCCGCGGCGCCTCATAGAGCTCGTCGGGGAACACGCTGATCGCGAACGGGATCGTGATGTCCCTGGCGTCGAATAAGTCCGCCTTGTTCTCCCAGTACAGGCGAGCCGCGGAGACCCCGGTGTTCGTCAGCCAGTAGAGCGTGATGTTGTCGAGCAGGTCGTCCCGCGTGAGGTCGCTCTCGTAGGTGCCCTCGAGGACTCGCTTGACCAGGCCGGGCTGGCCGGTTCCGTCGCCGTGGTCCAGCGCGAAGGCCGCGAGATCGATGGGCGAGTCCGCCAGGCCGTACAGGGTCTGCGGGCGCGTCGACATGATCAGCGCGTAGGCCACGTGCTTCGCGTAGAAGTCGCGCAGCTGCTCGCACGCGCGCAGCTCGGAGTCCGAGAGGCCGGACGGCGGCGGCGCGCCGGTCTCGAACCCGCTCACGAGCTCGGCCGGGGCCGTGCCGGGCATGTTGGAGTGGATGCCGAGCAGCCCGGGAGGCGCCTGGATGCCCATCGACTGGGTCACCGCCGCACCCCAGTCGCCGCCCTGCGCCACGTACTCCGTGTAGCCGAGGCGGTCCATCAGCGCCGCCCAGGCGCGCGCGATCCGCGCCGGGTCCCAGCCGGTGGCGGTCGGCTTGGCGGAGAACCCGTGCCCCGGCAGCGAGGGGATCACGAGATGGAACGCGTCCGCCTCGCTGCCGCCGTGTGAGGTCGGGTCGGTGAGCGGCCCGATGATCTTCAGCTGCTCGATGATCGATCCGGGCCAGCCGTGCGTGACGATCAGCGGAAGCGCGTCGTCGTGCCGCGAGCGGACGTGGATGAAGTGGATGTCCAGCCCGTCGATCTCAGTCAGGAAGTTCGGCAGGGCCAAGCGGACCGGTGGTCCCCGCCAGCACGCCGTCGGCTCGTTGGCCGGCCTCTACGACGGCACGCGCCGCCACCCGATCGCCGGCGCGATGTGCTCGGCGACCGTGGCAAGGAGGCGGGCGTTGTACTCAACGCCGAGCTGGTTGGGAACAGTGAGCAGGATCGTGTCGGCCGCCGCGACGGCGACATCGCGGGCCAGGTCCTCGGCGATCACGTCCGGTTCACCCGCGTAGGTCTTGCCGAAGCGGGCGATGCCGCCGTCGAGGTACCCCGTCGTCTCGCGACTGCCGGCCTGGCGGCCGAACATCGCGCGGTCGAGGTCGGTCGTGATCGGCAGGACGCTGCGGCTGACCGACACGCGCGGTTCGCGGCCGTGGCCGAGCGCTTCCCAGGTCTCGCGGTAGCGGGCGATCTGCTCGAGCTGGAGCTCGGCGAACGGCACGCCGGTGTCCTCGGTGAGCAGCGTCGAGCTCATCAGGTTCATCCCCTGCTCGGCCGCCCACACCGCGGTCGCCCGGGTGCCGGCGCCCCACCAGATCCGCTCGGCCAGGCCCGGGGACCGCGGCTGGATCGCCAGCCGGCCGCGCGTTCCCGTCATCTCCGGATCGGCGTCCACCACCGGCGCGCCGGCGATCGCCGCGCGGAACAGAGCCGCGTGCTCTCGCGCCATGTCGGCATCGCTCTGCCCACTCGCGGGCACGTAGCCGAACGCCTCGTAGCCGCGCAGCGCCGGCTCCGGCGAGCCGCGGCTGATGCCGAGCTGCAGGCGCCCGCCGCTGATGAGATCCGCCGCGGCGGCGTCCTCGGCCATGTAGAGCGGATTCTCGTAGCGCATGTCGATCACGGCGGTGCCGAGCTCGACGCGCGACGTCCGCGCCGCCATCGCCGACAGCAGCGGAAACGGCGACGCGAGCTGAGGCGCGAAATGGTGGACGCGCAGGAAGGCGCCGTCGATCCCGATCTCCTCGGCCGCCACCGCCAACTCGACGTGCTGCAGCAGGGAATCCGCCGCCGTGCGCGTCTGTGAGCCCGGCGCATTCGACCAGTGACCGAAGCTGAGGAACCCGATCCGCTTCATATGCCCGTCCACGCTAGCCAAGGGGAACACGGGCGCCCGCACAGGTCTCCTGTGAGGGGATGCGCGAGCGTGTGGGGCAACCGGTGAGCACGGCGGTCGCGGCCCGGCCGCGGCTGCCGGTCGCCGGACGGCTCGCGCTCCAACGCCACTGACCTGGATGGCTTGACGGCAGCCGACGCACGCCTGACGCGGCTCTTCAACGATCTGCAGCAAGCGCGCGCGGAATTGACGCCGGAGGCGCCAGCCCACGGTCCGGGGATGAAGCCGCCGCAGTGGGATCCCAAGGAGCTCTCCGAGCCGCAGGAGAAGGTGCGCGTCAAGCGCGGGCGCTCGAGAAGGCGTGGCAAGCGGCCGGCGCGACCTACCCCGTGCTGGTGCGCCCGGACTACATCCCCGGCACGCTCGCGAACGCGTCCGGCCAGCAGCTCGAGGCAAACACCGGGCTATGGCTCACGAAGCTGCACGACATCATCAACAAGGCCCGCGCGGCGATCGACAGCGAGGACGTCAAGGTCTGGGAGCTCAACACGGTCCCCGAGATGGCGTACGCGAGCCTGGGCATCGCACCGACCTCGCCGCTGCGCACAGCGGTCTCCGGCGTCGCCGGGATCGTGCAGCTGATCGAGGACGTCAAGGCGTTCGAGGGACTCACGGCGGCCGGCGACGTCAGCCTCGACCCGGCGCTGCGCGACCTCGCCAAGGGAGAGCGGGACCTGCTCGCGCTCGCGCTCGACATCCTCGCGCTACGAGGTGGCCGCGATGACCCAGCAAGGGTCTGGTCTAGCGCGGGTCGGGCGGCGGCGGCTCTGGGAGCTCGCCTAGGAGTCTGTTGAAGAATGGTCGGTCAGCCCTGATGTGGTGCAGCCGTGGATGCCTCGGGGCGGACGCGATCGCGATGCGTGGCTCTGCCACGTGAGCATCGCGGGCGGCGCGAGGCGCCGCGGATGTGCCGCAGCAGGCGTACCGGAATTCTTCAACAGGCTCCTAGCGCAGCGGGCCCCAGAACAGGCGGTAGACGGACGTCGGGTCGCAGCGGTCGTGCTTGCGCTCGACGTATCGCGCCAGCCGCTCGCGGTGGGCGGTGTCGAGCGAGTCGCGGTAGGCCACGAGCTGCTCGAGCACGTGCTCCTGCACCGCGTGGTCGGCCCGGGGCCACTCGAACGAGAGCTGCTCGAGCTTGCCGAACAACAGGTGCTGGTCGACGACCTCGTCGTCGGCGGGCAAGCGGGCGAGGTCCTCCAGGTGATACGCCGCGGTGAAGCTGACGAGGTAGGCGAGCGACTCGGTGTTCTCGGTCCCGCCCTCGACCTCCTCCTTGATCACCGCATAGTCGACGGCGTGGATCCTGCCCTTCTTCTGCTCGCGAGCGAGCCAGCTGGCGAACGTGCCGTCGGTCGTCGTCGCGCGCCATTGCTTGACGGCCTCGATCGCCTGCACCGCGTGGTTGACGTGCGCGAGCTCGTGCAGGATCGTCGCGCGCAGCGCGATCAGGGTCTTGAACGCACCCGGCCCGACCTCGAGCGTCGGCTCGGGCAGCGGGGTTTCCCGGTCGGACGGGACCTTTCCGACGATGCCCGCGTGCGCGTTGGCGTCCTCGTAGGCGAGGTTGAAGCTCACCTTGCCCGGGAGCGCCTCGCCGTCGGTGCTGTCATGCACCTCCGAAGCGTCGAGCCCGACCGCGGTCTGGAGCAGGTCCATGAACAGCCGGCGCGCGTCTTCGTGCTTGTCCGGGAAGCGGGCGAGGTGGTAGGCCATGCGGATCTGCTCCGCGTAGGAGGCCGCGTCGACCGGCGAGTCGAGATGCGTCCAGCGCACCACGCGACCGCCGCGGATCTCGTACTCCGAGACGCGCTGGAACAGCGGGCCCCAGACCGGTTCGAGGTCGGTCTCGTACGCGTGGAAGCGCCCCTCGGTATCGGCTACCACGACGCCGATCCGCTCGCTTCCGCTTGCGGCGACGGCCGCCTCCTGCTCGGTCTCAAAGCCCTCGAAGCCCGCCACCGGTCCGACCGCGACCTCGCGGACCGCCTTGGCCTCGGCCTTCGTCTCGTAGTCGAACAGCGGGATGCCGGCCGTCACCTCGCCGACGGGCCCGGGAGGCGCGAGCGGACTGCGCGCCAGCATCCGCCCGGTGGCACGGTTCCCCGCGGCGCGCTGAAGCGCGAGCAGCGCGGCAGCCGCCGGCGCCGGCGGCGGCATGTCGGCCGAACGCCGGTCCTCGCGCTCACGGTCCGGCTGATCGGGTCGCTGTCGTCGTTGCAGGGCGCGATTCTCATCCAGCGGTCATGTCGCCGTCAAGCGGGCGTCAAGCGGTTGGATCGCTAGGCTCGTAGGGGTCGATGCCTCGGTCACTTGCCCGCGCGACGTATCCGGATCGGTGGGTTGGCTCGGGAACGCCGGGAAGCTGCGCGTCGCGCGGTCGTGCGGGCGGTCGCCAAGGGCGGCGTGATCGGGTTCCGGTGCGGATCGCGCCCCGTGCGGATCGTGATGCGACAGACGGCCAAGGTCGTCAACACCAGCCGCCGCGTGGTGCTCGACGGCGGCGGCTTGGTCACGCTCAGCGGCGGCGGCAGGCGCCGCATCCTCTACCAGGACACCTGCGACCGGCGGCAGCGGTGGACGACGTCGCACTGCGACGACCAGGCGACGCCGGTGCTGATGGTGCAGAACCTCGCGTTCGCGGACGGCAACGCCACTGGTGAGCGCTACGACGGCGGCGGAGGCGGCGCGATCTTCGCCCGCGGCGGACGCCTGAAGATCGCCGGCTCCACGTTCACCGGCAACCGCTGCGACACGACCGGCCCCGATGTCGGCGGCGGAGCGATCCGGGCGTTGTCCCAGTCTCACGGGGAGCCCGTGACGGTCGTCGCGAGCAGGTTCACCGGCGGGCGCTGCAGCAACGGTGCGGCGCTGAGCAGCATCGGCGTGTCGTGGTCGATCTACAACAGCGTCTTCACCGGCAACCGCGCGGTCGGCCGTGGTGCCAATCCTGCGCGCTCCGGCACGCCTGGCGGCGGGTCCGGCGGCGGCATGTACTTCGACGGCAACGACTTTGGAGTCCTGATCGCCGGCACCCGGATGACCGGCAACCACGCGCGCGAGGGCGGCGGAGCGGTGTTCTTCGTCAGCAACGACCGCAGCGGCGTGCTGACCATCCGCTCCTCGACCCTGCGCGGCAACCCGAGCGCGCGCTTCCAGACCGATCCGGGGATCTACTTCCTCGGACGCCAGCAGAACATCGTCGACCTCCACCGTGGGTTGAACGCGGGCAAGGCCCTCAGCCCGACGAGCCGCACACCCGTTGGTCACGCGAGTGAAGCATGTTCGAGCGGGCTGGATTGCCAGCGTCACTTCTGAGAGGGTGCACGACATGGTTGCGAACGCCGGAAAGAGTGCAGGTAAGGGACTCGGGGTGTGGCTGGCGATCGTCATTCTCGTCACGTCGGCCGTGCTCGCCGCAGGAACCATCTACTACCTCGTGTCGCCCCCGACGAATTCGAAGACCACAGTCGAGAAGGACGCCGCAGGGCAGGTCACCAAGACCACGACCGAGACTCAACAGTCAATCGGTGACGCAGTACTGATCGCGGGCTTCGGTTTCACCGCGGTTCTGATGCTCATGCTGCTGTCGAACGGCCGCTTCAAATTGACCGCGCCTGGGGGCGCGGGCATAGAGCTGGTGGCGGCCGCCGTCGCGACCTCAGCGGACCAGACGATCGCTGCATTGGTCGGGCCGCCCGAGGAGCGCGCCAAGCTCTCAACAGAACAGCAAGAGGCGGTTCAGCGCTGGAACAGCCTGAGCTCCAAGATGAAGTGACCGAAGCCGCGCCGCCTTCAGGCGGTCATTCGGAGCGCGCCCGCCGACGAGCCGCGGCAACACTCGCGCCCCAACGCGACGGGAAGCCGTTGCCGAACGGCGGACGTAGCGCGTAGCGCCGCTCCTGAGTGACACCACGAGCGCTCAATGGCGCGGGCTTGTGCTCGACTCGCACCTCGAGCAGTCCGAGGCGCAGCAGCGTGGCAAGACCCCGGGCGACGGTGTCGCGTGAGAGCCCGTACCATCGTCCGCCGCGCTCGTGAGGCAGCCAGAAGTCATCGCCGAGCGAGAGAGCGATCAGCAATACTGCCTTCGCGGGGAGCGCCAGGCGCCCCGGAAAGTGTCCTTCCCAGTAGGCGTACGGCAGCTTGAAGTAATCGCCGACCTTCGCTCCACGGTCGTCTCCCGGATGCTGATAGCTCTCGCCGGAGGCGTCCTCGCGGAGAAACCGGACCTCGCGAAGCCGGCCGCGGCGCGCGGTCGTCACGAGCTCCCGCTCCTCTAGCCAGGTCCAGCTCTTGGAGATCGTCGCCGCGGCGCTGGCGAGGCCGCCCATACCGAGCGCGCGCGCCCACACCTCAGATGGCAGAGCCACATCAAAGGGCTCATGGCTGGCTACCGCCCTGCCGAGCAGGTAGAGGTCGAGCGCGACCCCACGCCGCTCCTGCACGAAGAGCGCCAGAGGCCCGGCGCCGCCGCCCTTCTCGCGCCGCTGGACGAAGCTGCGCCTCAGCGGGAGCGCGTCGCGGCCGGAGCGCTCGAGCAATGCCGCGACCGTCTCCTCTTGCGAGACGCGCTGGATCTCGTCGCTCACACTACCCAGTTCTTGACTTCCGACTCCGGGAGCTCGATCACTCGCCAGATGCGCACCGAGTCCGACAGCTGCTCCGACGTGACCTCGATGTAGCGGCCGTCGGGGAGTTGGCCGATCGTGTAGCGACGAACGTCACCGGTGTTCGGATCGGACGCCTCCTCGCTGCGCAGAGGATTCTCGAGGATCCAGGAGGCCTCGTCCTGATCGATGCCGTGACGCCGGCACGCACGCACGGCGTGCTGCGTGAAGGTGACGCGGGCGGTCACACGATCTAATACAGCTCCAACCGTATCCTCCCGGCGGCGTATTTGTGGCCTTCCAGGCTGCGTCGCCAGCGCGGTGTCGTGGTGTTGTCAGCCTGGGTCGTTTATGCCGCCAGCGGCGTCTATAGAAAGCCCTAGGACGTCCAAGTCAGAGTTGATGCTGGCGTCATGGTCTTTCGCGCGATAGCTGCCACGCTGACGACGTATGAAGGATCTTCGAGTCGAAATCACTGATGAAGGCGCCGGGCTGTACCTGGCGGTCGATCCCGACGGCCTATGGGCCAAGACGACTCGGCCGGACAACCTGATCACGATCGATTGGGATCGGCAAGGCCGGGTCATCGGGATCGAGGCGATCGGGTCCGCCGCTCGAAACGCGCTCGACGCTCTTCTCGGCGCGCTTAGGGATTTTCCCGCCCGCGATCAAGACGCGGTGCGCGACGCGCTGGGGCACATCGCCGACGGCGACGCCAAGACCGCCGCCGCACAGAGCAACGACGCTGTGACGGCATAGCGACGGAGGCGGGCTCGCCGCCCGGAACGAGCGGCGAGCCCCCGCGCGCATGCGCTACGGCGTCTTAGTCACGCGGCCCTCGATCACGCCGGTGACCGGGGAGTGCGCCGTGATGTACTCGATCGCCACGTCCAGGAGCGCGTCGCCGGGCTGCTGGACGTCGGTGCCGTTCGCGAACGCCGTGTAGCCGTCGCCACCCGTGAACATGAAGTCGTTGGTGACGAAGCGGACGGTGTCGGCCGGCCCGACCGGAGTGCTGCCCTTCAGGATCGAGTCGATCGCCGGGGTCGTGCCCGTGCAGTGGTAGCGGACCGTGAGGCCCGAGACCTGCGGGAAGCGGCCCGTGGCGATCGCCGGGTTGCAGACCGGGCTGACCCCGTTCAGCAGCGCAGCGGTCAGCTGCGCGCCGGTGAGCGTCTCGATCACCGTCCGGTTGCCGAACGGCAGCACCGCGAACACCTCGCCCCAGGTGATCTCGCCGGGCTGCTCACCCGCCGACGGCGGCGAGAAGAACAGGTCCTGGCGCAGGCCGCCGGAGTTGGTGATGGCCGCCTCGACACCCGGGTACTTGGCCCGCATGGCGTCGGCGACGAGGTTGCCGAGCGCCGACTCGCTCAAGCGCGCCGGGTCGCGCAGGATGTTCGCCGTCTGCGTCCCGATCACCTTGTTGCGCAGCACTGCCGTCTTGGCGTTCGCGTCGTCGACGATCGCCTTGACCGCGGGCTTCTCGGCGACGCCGATGTTCTTGGCGACGCGCGTTGCCGCCCCGGTCCAGGCGACGTCGCCGTCAGCGACCATCAGCTGCGCGACCGTGTAGCTGCCGCCGGCGTTGACGCCCTCGACGACCGGGATGCGGCCGACGACGGTGTTCGCGATCCGGTGCGTGTGGCCCGCGATCACGAGGTCGACGCTGGTGTCCTGCAGCTTGCCGACGATCGTGGTGATCGGGCCCTGCCAGGCCGAAGCCGGCGTGCCGCCGATCGCGTTGTTGCCGAGCACGGCGCCCTCGTGGATGACCACGACCTGTACGCGAACGCCCATCCGCCGCAGCCGGATCGACTCCTGCTTGATCCGGTCGGCCTCGTCGAGGAACTCCAGGCCGGCGGTCGCGCCGGCGCTGACCAGCTCCGGCGTCGTGCGGACGGTCGAGCCGATCACGCCGACGCGCACGCCGTTGACCTTGAAGACGACCGACGGCGTGACCCAGTCGGGCGCCTCGCCGGTCGACTGCTCGACGATGTTGGTCGAGAGGAACGGGAAGTGCGCGCGCTGCTCATGCGCGAGGATCCGCGGGACGCCGTAGTCGAACTCGTGGTTGCCGAAGCTCGTGGCGTCGAGCCCCCACGCGTTCTCCACGTCGATCGCCGGCGCGTCCTCCAGCAGCGCCGAGTTCGGCGGCGAGGCGCCGACGTTGTCGCCGGCCGCCAGCAGCAGCGTCGGCTTGGGCAGCTTGGCCGCCTCCTCGTCGAACATCGTGGCCAGCGCCGCGGCGCCGCCGGTGCTGAACGCCAGGCCGTTGTCGCCGACCGTGTTGGCCGCGTCGAGCTGGCCGTGGAAGTCGTTGAGCCCGACGATCGACAGCGGCGTGAACTTGTGCCCGTCTTCGAGCAGGTCGCGCCGCACGACGCCCTCGCTCTGCTGCGGCGCCGGGACGCCGAGCATGAACGCGGCGGTCGGCGCGAGGTCGATGCTGCGCACGTCGTCGACCTCGCCGCGCTCGATGTCCGGGCCTCCGGCCAGGAACGTCGCGCGCATGTTCGTGTTGGACTTCAGGTTCTGGACGTCCGGCACGTAGCCGTGCTGGCCGAAGAAGTTCGAGCGCGCGATCAGCGTGCCCGGCGTCTCGGCGTCGAACTGATACGGCGGGTAGCTGAACACGACCAGGTCGCCCGTACGCGTCGGGTTCGACATGTCGGCCGTGCTGTGGTCGCCGTTGGGGATGTAGCGCGCCTCGGCCTTCGTAAACGCGCGGTCGATCACCTTCCAGCCCTCGGGCTTGCTGTCGCCGGTCCAGTCGTTGTCGTCCTTGACGGCCAGGAACGCGGCCTTGATCGTCGCCACGGTGGCGTCGACCTCGGCGGCCGGGATCTGCTGGAAGGACGCGTTGACCGGATCGCGGCCGGCCACGTTGAGGTAGATCTGCGCGGTGCCGCCGGCCCAGCAGGCCTTCGCCTTGCCGATCGTCTCGCCAGTCGCCGGGCGGCAGTTGCCGGTCTGCGGGCGCGACAGCAGCCCGAGGTCGACGAGCACCTTGCTGGCGTCGATCGCCGCGAACTGCGGCGCGAAGCCGTGGTCGGAGGCGACCAGCGTGTTCAGGTCGCGGTCGCGCATGTGCTCCTGCGCGAGCCGCATCGTCTCGTCGGAGGACGCGTAGGCGTCCTCGATGTACTGCTCGCGCTGGGAGGCGCGGTGGTCCGGTGTGCCGTTGACCTCGACGTCGTCGTAGGCCGGGTTGCTCGCGCCGTTGGGCAGCTTCTTTGTGACCAGCCCGAGGAACTGATGCGAGATCTCGTCGGTGCCGGGGAAGCCGACGAGCGCGACGTCGGGCTTGTAGGTGTCGAGCACGTACTTGATCAGCGGGTGGTAGAGCTTGGTCCAGTAGTCGCCCTGCTCGACGTAGGTGTCCTCGCTGACGATCCCGGACTCGAGCACGGCGAAGTCGCCGGCCTGCGAGGACGGGAACTTGTCGGCGACGAAGTCCTCGAAGTTCGTGTAGCCGTCCTGGCCGGGCCAGTTCGGCCAGATCGCGATCGCGCGCGTGACCGAGGTGTGGAACAGGCGGACGTGCGAGAGGTCGGAGTCCAGCCGCTCGACCTTCAAGAGGAACGCGCCGGTCTTGCCGTCGAGGTCTGAGCCGATGATCTTGACCTTCACGTCGGCCCACTCGCCCTGCCTGAGGTCGGCGACCTTGTCGGCGGCCGTCTTGCTGCGGCTGAAGAAGACGCGGTCATAGCGCGTCTTGTGATCGTTCTTGCTGTCGTAGATGTAGGCGTTGAGGCCGTACTTGTCGATCCCGGAGTCGATCACCCGCAGGTGCATCTCCTTCGCGGGGCTGTACGACGTGGGCGCGCCGGTCCAGCCGGCCGCGTCGACGGGCTGGGCCTGGTCGAACTGGAGCCCGAGGCTGGCCGCGAACGGCAGGTTGTCCGGCGGCTCGGTGTAGTTGGTCACCACGCCGCGGCCGGAGCGGAAGTTGCGGAAGTCGAGCGTCGGACCTTGGATCGAGCCGCTGCGGCCGCCGACCCACTCGATCTGGGCGACCTTCTTGCCGCCGCGCTCGGCCGCCTGGGCGAGCGTCTCGGCCTGCAGCACGTTGGCGCCCGAGAACGAGGTCGAGTTCGTGAACGGCGAGCCGTTGATGTGGAACGTGTTGTTGGTCGAGCCGTGCACCGCGGGCCAGGCGCCGGTCGTCAACGTGAACCAGCCGGCGCCGGTGTTCGGCGGCGCCTGCGTCAGCAGGCCGTGGTCGGACGCGAACGCGCCGTGCTTGAGCATCTCCTTGAAGCCGGGCACGACGCCGTCGCCGGCGTAGCGCTCGATCGCGTCCTGGCGCATGCCGTCGGAGGCGTAGAAGAGCAGCTTTCCGCTGCCCCCGTCGCCGTGACCGTGGTCGTGGTGATGGTGCTCGTGCCCCCCGCCGCGAGCCAATGCCACCGGGCTGGCGGCCACCACCGCGGCCGCAGCCAGCGCACCGACGAACAATCCGCGCTTCGCCATTCGCAACCCCTTCTCCGAACTAACGGTGTGATGGCCAACCCTACGCGGAACTCATCCTCCCGTCAGGAAGATTTCGTTACTGCCTCAGGGACCGCACAGCATCGCGCAGGCTCTCCGCGGGGATGCGGCCGGCGAGCTCGGAGTCGTGGGCGACCAGCGCGCAGGCGGGTTCCTTGGCCAGCGGGTGCGGGCGCTCGCCGGGCGCCGCGAGGACGCCGAAAGGCCGGCCGGTGAGCTCGCGGGCCAGCGCCGGCGAGCGATCCGGATCGAAGCACGGCACCGCCTGGCGCAGCCGCTTGACCGGTTCCAGCCACGCGTCGGCGTCGCCCGGGAGGTGCAGCGCGGGCGTTGCCCCGGCGGCCCGGATCGCGGCCACGAGCGGCGCGTGCGCGGCGGTTCCAGTTGGCGCCCACGCGCTGTCCTCGACGATCCACACGAGCCTGGCGCCGGCCTCGCAGAGCGCGCGGGCGGCGCTGAGGGCGAGCGCGGCGGCGGCGCGCGCGTCTGCGCGCGCCGCCTGCGCGCGGGGAGACATCGCGGCGGCGCTGCGCGACGCGCCGACGCCGGCTCCCGGAGCCGGCGCGGACGCGGCCGCCAGCTCGGCGCTCGCCGCCACGGGGCCGGTCACGCTCGCCGCCGGCAGCGCCTTGCCGCGCCCGAGCGCGCGCAGCGCCGCCATCACCTGCGGCGCGCGTGCGCCGATCGGCTCGTGCGACGGAACGCCCGCCGCCGGGCGCGGCGGGAACGAGGACCAGTCGAGCACGACCCCGGCCGCCTCCAGCTCCCAGCGGCTGCCGAACTCGACCGTCGCCACGCCCACGCGCAGCGAGCGCAGCAGCTTGATCAGCCTCGCGGGGTCGGCCAGCGCCTCACGCGGCGAGGCGTCGGCGGCGAGCCCGGCGATCAGCGGCGCGACGAGGGTCGCCATCGGCGACGACCCTACATCCGCTCAGGCGCAGGCGCGGGGCTTCTTGGCGCCGGGCGGCAGGCAGAGGCTCGTGACCGTCGGCGCCTTGTTCTTCTGGATCACCAGCACCTTGACCGCCGACACCGCGCCGGGCTTGGACACGGTCACGGTGATCCTGGTCTTCACCTTCAGCGGCTTCTTGCCGGCCAGCTGCTTCAGCGAGACATTGCCCGACGCGTTGCGCTTGACCAGCTTCTTCTTCGCGCAGCCCTTCGGGCACACCGCGGTGACCGTCGAGCCGGCCGGGACCGAGTTGACGATCAGGCTGTTGAGCTTGGTGGCCTTCGGGTTGGCGCCCTTGAACGTGAACGTGAGCGTGACGACCACGACCTGCTGCACGACCACCGTCTGCTGGACGACCACCGGCCCGATCACGGTCGTCGGCTGGCCGACGACGACGACGGTCCGGCGTGCGGGGGTCGGGTCGACGTTGTTGAAGCCGTCGGTCGAGCGGACCTCGAACGTGTAGGCGCCCGCGGCCAGCCCGGAGACGGTGTGCGACGTGGCCGCCGAGCACGGTCCGAACGGGCCCGGCGCGGCCGCGATCGCGAAGAACCGGCACTCGAACGTCGAGCCTGCCTCGGTGGAGCCGAAGCCCCAGGTGAGCGTCGTGTCCTGCGTGACCGCGCCGTCGGCGAGGCCGGAGGTGATCGTGGTGTCCGGCGGCCCGGTGTCGACCGAGAACGCGCGCGCCTGCTCGACGAAGTTGCCGGCCGCGTCGCTCGCGCGCACGGTCAGCGTGAAGCGGCCGTCGGCCGGGTTGACCAGGCGCTCCTGCGTCGGGCTCGTGCAGTTGCCGAAGACGGCCGGTTGCCCGGTCGGCACGACGCTGCAGCGCACCGTGACCGCCGTCGTCGCGTCGATGGCGTTGAGCGTCCACGTCGGCACGCCGCCGGGGCCGAAGGCCTGCCCGTCCGGCCCGGCGACGGTCAGCGTCGGGTTGGTGTTGTCGACCGTGACGTTCGCCGCCGCCGCATTCGTCAGGGCCGAGCCGTCGGTCGCCGTCGCGCTGATCGCAAGCGGGCCGTCGGGGCGCGTGCGAGTGTCGAAGTTGGTCGCGAACGGCGGCGTCTCGAATGTCTGGAACGGGTTGCCGGCGACGCGGAACACGAGCGAGGCGACGACCCCCGAGTTGTCGGTCGCGGTCGCGGTCAGCGGGATCGTGCCGCGCACCGCCGCGCCGTTGGCCGGCGACGTCAGCGTCGCCTGCGGCGGCGTGACGTCGGTGAAGTTCGCGGTGACGGTCAGGTCGGGGTTGGGGCCGCCGAGCGCCACGAGCACGCCGCAGGGGTTGCGGGTGAAGGGCGGAGCGCCGCCGATCGGACCGCACTGGGGATGGCTCCAGCTCGCGAAGCGGTAACCGCCGGCGTCGTGCGCCTCAAACCCCAGACCGCCCGGATTGGGGATGCAGAACAGCTCGTCGCAGTTCGGTACGCCGTCCACCACGTGCGCAGCGCAGGTGCCCGTCTGCGCCGCGCCAGGGCTCGTGCGCGTGCAGTCGATGCCGCCGTCGCCGGTCACGTGCCCCGCGCCGACGATGTTGAACCGCAGGGTCTGGTCCGCGCGCGCGACCGAGCTCGACGCCGCCAGGGCGAGGACGGCCAAAGCCGCCGCGATCCAGATCCGCTTCATCCCCCGATCGTCCGCCGCCCGCGCGACACCGACAATCGGTGGGGCGCCCTGAGGTTTTCTCAGCGATCGCGTACGGCGATGGTCACGCGCGACACGGCGCAGAGGCGCCCCTCGTCATCGGTGTGGTCGATCTCCCACACCCACGTCGTCCGGCCGCGATGGCGGGCGCGCCCGCGCGCCGTGATCCACTCCCCCCGCGCGCCGCGCAGGAAGCTCGTGTCGTTGGACAGCCCCATCGCAGCCTGCGGGTGCACCACGCGCACCGTCGCCTCCGTCGCGAGCATCTCGGCGATCGCGGCGTACGCGCCGCCGTGCACCAGCCCGAACCGCTGGCGCACGCGGTCCTGGATCGGGAAGCGGCCGGCGGCGTGCTCGTCGCCCAGCTCGAGCACCTGGAAGCCGAGCACGCCGTCGAGGCAGTCGGCCTCGGCGATGAGCACGCCGTCGACGGCCGGCATGCCCACAGGTCGTTCGGTCATTCGCAGATGATGACCCGCTCGCCCGCCGGCTCGGCGAACAGCGCCTCCACTTCGAGCGCGCGCTGGTTGAGCGCGGCGCGCTGATTGACGTAGCCCTTGTCGGTGATCTCGTTGGCGTCCAGCGACGGCGGCGACTCGAGCAGCGCGACGCGGCACACTCGCATCGACGACGCCGGGTTGGCCGCGTTGTACGCGCGCACCTTCTCGCGCATGAAGTTCGCGATCGCCGGCGAGCGCACGAGCTCGGGCAGCTCGGCCTCCGGCTGCCCCGCGATCTCGCGCGCGGCGCCGAGGTTCAGCCACGCCAGCATCGCGACGTAGTCGCGGTCGTGGCCGCAGATGACGGCGTCCATCAGCAGCGGGGACGCCGCCGCCAGCACGGCCGGGCGCAGGTTGCCGACCGAGACGAACGTCCCCGTGGTGAGCTTGAAGTCCTCGACCACGCGGCCGTCGAACACGAGGCCGGCGTTCAGGTCCTCGGGGTCCTGCAGCCTGCCGGCGTCGCCGGTCCGGTACCAGCCGTCGGCGTCGAAGGCCTTCGCGGTCAGCCCCGGCTGGCCGAGATACCCGCGCATCACGTTCGGGCCCTTCACGCGCATCTCGAGCTTGTCGTCGACCGGCGTGAGCTTGATGTCCACTCCCGGGATCGGCACGCCGATCACGCCGGCGCGGTCGATCGGGAAGTGCGCCGAGGTCGCCAGCGGCGACGTCTCGGTCAGCCCCCACGCCGACGTCATCCGAACGGGCTCGCCGCGTTCGCGGATCGCGACCTGCTCGAGCCGCGTCCACAGGTCCTGCGGCAGCGCGGCGGCGGCGTAGAAGATCAGCTCGAGGCGCTCGAAGAAACGCGCGCGCAGCTCGGCGTCGCGCTCCAGGAACGGCAGCAGCGCGCCGTAGCCGGCCGGCACGTTGAAGTAGATCGTCGGCGCGATCTCGGTCAGGTTGCGCACCGTGATCGGCATCAGCGGCGGCGCCGGGCGCCCGCCGTCGACGTAGATCGTGCCGCCGCGCTTGAGCACGTGGTTGAAGTTGTGGTTGCCCCCGAACGTGTGGTTCCACGGCAGCCAGTCGACCAGCACCGGCGGCGTCGCCTCGGTGAACGGCCAGATCTGGGCGAGCGACTGCTGGTTGGAGCACAGCATCCCGTGCGTGTTGGGCACGCCCTTCGGCATCGCCGTCGAGCCGGACGTGAACAGCACCTTGGCGACGTCCTCGGGGCCGACGCGCGCGAGCGCGTCGTCGACCGCGCCGGTCGGCTCGGCGGTGGGCGGCTCCCGGACGATCTCCGCGCCGCCGAAGTCCACGGCCCCGAGCACGCCGTCGAACGCCTCGCCCTGCGCGAACACGAGCCCGGGCTTGACCACGTTCGCGATGTGGCGGACCTTGCCGTAGTCGGCGCTCATCAGCGAGTAGGCGGGCGAGACCGGCACCACGGGGACCCCGGCGAGGAAGCCGCCGAGCGTCAGCAGGGCGTGGTCGATCGAGTTGCCCGAGAGGAGCATCAGCATCCGGTCCGGGCCCAGGCCGCGGTCCAGCAGCGCCTGGGCGATCGCGCTCGCGCGCGCGTCGACCTGCGCCCACGTCAGCGAGACCCACTCGCCGTCCGGCCCGCGCTCGGCCAGGAACGTGCGCTCGGGCGCGTCCTGCGCCCACCGCCGCAGCAGCACGCCGAGGCTCGCCTCGTAAGGCTCCAGCGGCATCTCGGATCGCAGGATCAGTCCACCGTCCGCAGACGGGCGGCTCGTGATTCTCGGCGGGGCCAGCACGGGCTGCGCGACGGTCATCAGGTACTCCTCCTCCGGGACTCTCAGCATCGACCCTTACCGGCCACGGCGCTCGTTGGCAAGTCGACCGTGCAGATTGCTCAGGTTCCAACCAGCGTGAGCGGGCAGTCTTGGACAACTCGCACGACTTTCTTGCACAGTCCGACCAGCGGAGTACCGTGCGCCACAAGCTCTTTTTGCCGGAGGAGAGATGTCGGACCTGCTCTCGAACACCGGGGTCCACCTGGACCTCGACGGAAACCATCTGACGATCCACGACGCCGTTTCACTGGCCCGACACGGAGGGCGGTGCACGCTGTCGCCCGAAGCCGCGCGTCGCGTTCAGGAGACCCGTGCCCTCAAGCACGACCTGATCGCACGCGAGATCCCGATCTACGGGGTGACCACCGGCTTCGGCGACAGCGCGCACCGGCAGATCTCCCCGGCCAAGGCTCCCCAGCTGCAGCAGAACATGATGCGGTTCCTGGGCGCCGGCACCGGCCAGAATGCGTCGCCCGAGGTCACCCGCGCGACGATGCTGATGCGCGCGAACTGCCTCGCCAAGGGCAACTCGGGCGTGCGGCTGGAGCTGATCGAGCGGCTGCTGGAGCTGATCAACCACGACGTCCTGCCGCTGATCCCCGAGCGCGGCTCGTGCGGCGCCAGCGGCGACCTCGTGCCGCTGTCCTATGTCGGCCGCACGCTCGTGGGCGAGACCGAAGTGTTGTTCGAGGGGGAGGTCCGGGAGGCGAGCGAGGTGCTCGCCTCCCTGGACCTGGAGCCGCTCGAGCTCGAGGCCAAGGAAGGGCTCGCCCTCACCAACGGCACGTCGTTCATGAGCGCGTTCGCCGTGCTCGCCGTCGCCGACGCGCGTGAGCTGGCGTTCGTCAGCGACCTCTGCACCTCGATGGTCTCGCAGGCGCTGCTCGGCAACCGCGGGCACTTCAACGCGTTCATCTTCGAGGCCAAGCCGCACCCTGGACAGATCGAGAGCGGGCGCGTGATCCGCCAGCTGCTCGAGGGCACGAACCTCGCCAAGGACAGCGACGAGCAGTCCGCGGACCACGACATGCACGGCGCCGGCTTCCGCCAGCTCGAGCGCTCGGTGCAGGACAAGTACTCGATCCGCTGCGCGCCCGCGGTCAACGGGATGCTGCGCGACACGCTCGAGTGGGTCGAGCGCTGGGTCTCGATCGAGATCAACTCCTCCGACGACAACCCGCTGTTTGACCCGGTTGGCGGCCGCGTCCAGAGCGGCGGCAACTTCATGGGCTCGCACATCGGACAGGGCATGGACTCGCTGAAGGTCGCGCTCGCCAACCTGTGCGACCTGATGGACCGCCAGCTCGAGCTGGTGGTCGACGAGAAGTTCAACGTCGGCCTCACGCCGAACCTGATCCCGTTCTTCGCGGACAACGATCCCGAGGCCGGCCTGCATCACGGCTTCAAGGGCATGCAGCTCTCGTGCTCGGCGCTGACCGCCGAAGCGCTGAAGCTCTCCAACCCGGCGACCGCGCACTCCCGCTCGACCGAGGCCCACAACCAGGACAAGGTCAGCATGGGCACCATCGCCGCGCGCGACGCCCGCACGATCGTGGAGATCGCCCAGAACGTCGCCGCGATCCACCTGATCGCGATCTGCCAGGCGCTCGAGCTTCGCGGGGTCGAGCAGGCGTCATCGGCCGCGCGCCGGGTGCACGCGCTGGTCCGTGCGCACGTGCCGTTCCTTTCCGGCGACCGGCGGATGGACGCCGACGTCGCCGCCGTCGTGGAGCTGATCCGCGACGGCGCGTTCTCTCGCGCAGCTTTGGGGGGGTAGGAGGGTGGATCGCCCGCGCGCGTGGGGCTTGCGCGCGCGGGCGAGTCTCAGGCGGTCTTGAGCGGGACGCTGGACCCGGCCGACTGGAGCACGCTGTGCGCCTGGTTGTCGACCATGTGCGTGAACAGCTGCTGCGCGTAGCCGAAGATGATCGCCCACGCGAGGATCTGCGCCGGCGTGTCGAGCGCGGTCAGTCCCGGGATGAACCCGCCGCGGATGAACAGCAGGCCGAGCACGGCGGTCAGCGCGCCGGACGGCAGCTTGAGCACGGCGAGCGCGATCGGGATGCCGTAGGGCGTCGACGTGCCGCGCGCCTTGCGCAGCGCCGTCGCGGCCGCGAGCGCCGCCGCGATCGTGCCGAGCAGCTCGATCAGGAGGACGTCCCAGCCGTTCACGGCTGCGCGTGACAGCTTGTCCTGCGCCTCGTTCTCCATTGCCGTCTGCGCCGTCGAGGGCTGCCCCGTGACCTGCGCGTCGGGCGTGAGGGCGACGACCTTGGTCGGGCACACGACCTGCGCGTCGGGCTCGAAGCAGACCGGGATGAGCTCGGGCTTCGCGAACCCGAACGCGCCGAGGCCGGCCGCGGTGAGCCCCAACACGAAGGCGCAGATCAGGATCATGTTGCGGAAGCTGCGCACGCGCGTCTGCGCCTTGCGCGCCTCCCCGTTGACGGAGTGCAGGACCGCCGCCAGCTCCTCGCGCGCCTCGTCCGTGATGTTGGGCGCCTTGGCGATCGCCTCGAGGCTCTTGCGCCGCTCGTCGCTCTGCGGCATCTCCTCCGTGCGCCGGCGCAGGCGGGAGATCTGGGCCTCGACGTAGGAGTCGGGCGCCACCTGCAGGAGCGCCTCGTCGGCGACGTTGATCTTTCCCCAGGCGCGCTCGATCGCCGAGCCGCGCAGCCGCGAGGCGAGCCCAAGGCCGTCGCTGTCGGCGGCCGCGCGCGCATCATCGAGGATGTCGCGGATCCGCTTGGCCGCGGCACCGCCGATCTGCGCCTCGAGGCGATCCGTCGTGAACTCGCGCGCGTCGATCTCGGCGATCGCCTGCTCGCGCCACACGGCGCCGGGCGGCTTCGCCCGGCGCAATCTCAGGAACCTCGATCCGACTGCTGCTTGATCCGTCACATCGCCACAGACCCGCAAGCCGGCGGGCCTGATACCTAGGCGTGCACGAGGACGGGCGCGGCCTCGCCGCCGGACTCCGGGTCCTCGATCGGCTCGGGCTTGCGGCGCGGCAGGAACCACGCACGGCCAGCGGCGAAACGATCATGCCCGATCGCGCTCCGAACAAAGGGGTGCGTCACGAAACGGTCCCCTGAGGACCTAAACGTGACACACCCCCTCACAGGCCCGCCGAAACGGGATCATCCCCGGGCAGCCGACCTGACCCGCACCCCCTTACTGCCCGCCGTTCCTCGATCCCACCGCGCCGTCGCGAGCCTCGTTCGCGCCCCCGCGCAGGACGTTGCCGGTTCCGGAGCCGTCCCAAGAGACGTTCGGCTCGTTGCCGCGGAGCACGTTGCCCGCGACGACATTGCGCTCCGACGGCGTCCCGCCCGGCTCGGACATCACGACCACGCCGCCGGCGAGCGCCGTGTCCCCGCCGGGCACGTTGCCGGTGATCGTGTTCGCGACGACGGCGTTGCCGCTCGCGCCGACCAGCGCGACGCCGGCGCCCGAGAGCGCCGGCCAGTCCCCGCCGTCGGGGCAGGCCCGGGTGTTGTCGCGGATGTCGTTGCCGGCGACGCGGAAGCCGCCCGCGGGACTGGGCTGGCCGAGCGCGAGGACGCCGACGCAGTTGTCGTGGATCGCGTTGCCGGCGATCGTGCCGCCCAGCGAGCCGCCGATGTAGACGCCGAAGCGGTTGCCGGACGTCCGGTTGCCGAGCACGCGCACGCCCGACGAGCCGATCGCCGAGACGCCGCCGTCCCCGTTGCCCTCGGCGACGATGCCGGAGAACGTCGCGTCGCGCGCGGCGGCGGCGGTGACGCCGTTGCCGGTGAACCCGCGCACCGTGAATCCGGTGACGGTGACGTGCTTGACCAAGCGGGCGATCTCGCCGGTCTCGAAGTCGATGTCGCCGCTGACGCAGATGCCGTGGACCGCCTCGCCCTCGACGCTCGGATCAAAGCAGGCGTTGGCGGCGGGTACGGCCGGAGGCAGGAGCACGGCGCCGATGCCGCGCAGGGTGATCCCGTCCTTGCCGATCGCGACGTTCTCGCGATGGGTCCCGCGCACGACGATCGTGTCGCCGGGGGAAGCCGCGTCGATCGCGGACTGGATGGACGCCTGCGCCGGTGCGGCGACCGCGGCGGAGGCCGCGACGACCGCGGCGATGCAGAGGGTCTTCATACGACCGCAGCCGTCCCGCCGCGTGAGCGGCGAGACGGCGATTGTCGCAGGGTGGTTTGGCGGGTGGGCTACTCGTACTGCAGCGCGTCCAGAACGTTCAGGCGCGAGGCACGGCGGGCCGGCATGATCGCCGCGCCGATGCCGGCGAAGACGGCGAGCAGCGTGAACGCGGCGAGCGTCGGGACGGGGATCGTGAACGGCAGCCCGTCCACCGAGGTCGCCTTGATGATCAGCCCGGTGAGCGACAGGCCAAGCCCGAGCCCGAGCGCCGTGCCGATCAGCGCGGTGATGATGCTCTCGTGGCGGATCATGCGGCGCGCCTGGCGGCGCGTCATGCCGATCGTCCGCAGCATCCCGATCTCACGGGTGCGCTCGAACACCGAGAGCACCATCGTGTTGACCATGCCGAAGAGGCTCACGATCACCGAGAAGCCGAGCAGCACGTAGAGCATGCCGAGGACGACGGCCATCTCCTTCGTCGCGTCCTTCGGATAGGCGGCGCCGGTGTGGTAGGAGGCGTCGCCGTAGCGCCTGGCCGCCGCCTCGATGGCCGGCGCGGCACGGTCGTCGGCGTCGAGGAACGTGAAGCTGTTCTTCGGCTGCTTGAACGCCTTGTCGAACGACCGCTGGGTGATGCTGACGTCGCCGAGCAGCGCGTTCTCGGCCGGCGGGTCGTAGATGCCGCGGACGATCGCCGTCTCGGTGACGCCGGACGGCGTCTTGATGCTCACGCCGCTCCCGAGCCTCACGTGATGGTCGGCGGCGTAGCGCTTGGTGACGAGCGCGCCGTCGGCGCCGAGCGTGGCGAGCGAGCCCGCCGTCCACTTGAACGCGTAGAAGCGCGCGATCGTGCCGGAGTCGATGCCGGTGAGCGTGGTCTCCTGGCCTTGCACGAGCGCCTGGTCGGAGCGGACGTGCGACGCGGCCTTCACGCCGGGGATCGCCGCGAGCTGGTCGCCCTCGCCGGCCCGGAACGGAAGGCTCTCCTTGCCGTCGATCACGTATCCCGCGTGCAGTTGCTCCTTGACCGCCGACTGCGTGCCCTTGGTGAGGCCCGCGCCGAGCACCGCGACCACCGTCACGAGCGTGAGCCCGATCATCAGCGCCGCGGCGGTCGAGGCGGTGCGGCCCGGGTTGCGGACGGCGTTGGCGCCGGCCAGGTCGCCGGCCACGCCTCCGGCGCGGCGCGCCGGCCAGCCGACGAGGCGGGCGAGCGGCTTGACGAGCGTCGGGGCGAGCAGCGCGATTCCGGCGAACAGCCCGAGCACGCCCACGACCAGCAGGAGTGCGAGCGCGGCGCCGGTCGCGCCCGCCAGGCCGCCCGCGAACGCGGCCAGCGACAGGCCGGCCACGACGTAGCCGGACTTGGCCGAGTGCGCGGAGAAGCGCGACGGCGGCAGCGTGGAGCCCTCGCGGACCGCCGCGATCGGCGGCACGCGAGTGGCGCGCCGCGCCGGCAGGATGCTTGCGATCAGCGTGATCGTGGTGCCGAGGAGCATCGAGACGATCACCGTGCGCTGCGCGACGATCGTGCTCGCCTTGGGCAGCTCGACGCCGAGCGCGGCGACGAGCGCCACCATGCCCTTGGCGATCCCGTAGCCGAGCACGAGCCCGAGCGCCGAGGCGACGAGCCCGATCACCAGGCCTTCGAGCTTGACCGAGCGCTTGATCTGCTTGCGCGAGGCGCCGAGCGTCCGCAGCGTCGCGAACTCTCGCGTGCGCTGGGCGACGGTGATCGACAGCGTGTTGAAGATCACGAACGCGCCCACGAGCAGCGCGATGCCGCCGAAGCCGAGCAGCACCATCCGGATCGTCTTCATGCCGTCGTTGAGGTTCGACGCGTCTTCCTTGGCCTGCGCCTTGGCGTCCTTGGCCTCCAGGCCGGTGGGCAGGAGCGGCGCGATCGCCTTCACGAGCTGCGCGTTCGAGGTGCCGTTCTTCGCGGCGACCGAGATCGAGTCGTAACGGCCCTCGCGATTGAGCAGCGTCTGGGCGGTCTTGACGTCCCACGCGGCGATGCTGGCGAAGCCCAGCGAGTCGACGCTGCCGAACGAGACGGTGCCGGTGAGCGTGTAGGTGTGCCGCCGGCCGAGCGTCGAGATGACGACCGGGTCGCCGAGCTTGTAGTGCTGCTTGGCGGCGGTTCCGGCGTCGACGAGGACCTCGCCCGGGCCGTGCGGCGGCCTGCCGGTCTTGAGCTTGAGCGGCGTGAAGCGCGCACCGGCGGCGTCGTAGCTGCTGCCGACGCTCTCGCGGGCGACGGCCTTGCCGTCGGAGCCGATGATGTCGGCCGTGTTGGCCTCCTGCGGCGAGACGTCGCCGGCGGCCGCCTCGACCTCGGGCAGACCGCGGACCTTCGTGAGCACGGACGCGGGGATGGTGATCCCGCTGCCGCTGGTGGAGTTCTTGACGATCTCCTTGCCGCGGATGACGGCGTCGGTCTGCGCGGCCGAGTCCTCGAACAGGCCGTCGAACGACTTCAGCATCGTGTCGGTGAGGATGAACGTGCCGCTGACCATCGCCACGCCGATCACGACGGCGAGCGCGGTCAGCAGCGCGCGGACCTTGCGAGCCGCGAGGCCCTTCAATGCGACGGACCTCATCGGCAGGTCACCTGCTCGAGCGTCTCGAGGATCTCGTGCGCGCTCGACGGCCCGAGGTCGCGGACGATGTCGCCGTCGGCGAGGAACACGATGCGGTCGGCGATCGCCGCCGCGTGCGCGTCGTGGGTCACCATGACGGTGGTCTGGCCGAGCGCGTCGACCGAGTCGCGCAGCAACGTGAGGATCTCGCCGCTGGTCGTCGAGTCGAGGTTGCCGGTGGGCTCGTCGGCGAACATCACGCTGGGGCGCGAGACGAGCGCGCGGGCCACGGCGACGCGCTGCTGCTGGCCGCCGGACAGCTCCGACGGGCGGTGCGAGAGCCGGTCGCTCAGCCCGACGGTCCGGACCAGCTCGTCCAGCCACGCGGAGTCCGGCGACGAGCCGGCGAGCTTGAGCGGCAGCGCGATGTTCTCGGCCGCCGTCAGCATCGGGAGCAGGTTGAAGAACTGGAAGATGAAGCCGATGTGATCGCGGCGCAGCTTGGTGAGCGCCGTGTCGTCGAGCCCCACCACGTCCACGCCGGCGACCGAGACCTCGCCCGACGTGGGCTTGTCCAGGCCGGCGAGGATGTGCATGAGCGTCGACTTGCCCGAGCCCGAGGGGCCCATCACGGCGGTCAGGCGGCCGCGGGCGATGTCGAGCGAGACGCCGCGCAGCGCGGCGACGGCGGTGTCGCCTTCGCCGTACCGGCGCACGACGTCGCGGGCGGTGACGACGGCGGCCGGCGCGACGCTCGGGGCTTCGTGGTTCGCGAGGAGGGTGTGCATGGCAACCACCGTCCCAGCCGAACGGTCGCCCGGACATGGAGCCTGCCAGCGTCGGGAAGTTCCTTAAGACGCACCCTCGAGGTACGCAAGCACCGCGAGAACCCGGCGGTTGTCCTCTTCGCCGGGCGCCAGGCCGAGCTTGGCGAAGATCGCCGTGACGTGCTTCTGCACGGCGCGCTCCGACACGGCGAGCAGCTCGCCGATCCCCCGGTTCGAGCGGCCCTCGGCGACGAGCTGGAGCACCTCGCGCTCGCGCGCCGTGAGGTCCCGCAGCGGACCGCTGTCGCGCGTGGCGGCAAGCAGCCGGGTGACCACCTCCGGGTCCAGCGCAGTCCCGCCGGCGACGACGCTGCGCAGCGAGCCAACGAACTCGCCGACGTCGGTGACGCGATCCTTGAGCAGGTATCCGAGCCGTGCCGGGCTCTCGGCGAGCACGCGCATCGCGGTCCGCAGGTCGACGTGCTGGGACAGGATCACGATCGCCGTCGCGGGATGCCGCTCGCGGATTGCCTGCGCCGCGCGGATCCCCTCGTCCTCGAAGTCGGGCGGCATGCGGATGTCGACGATCGCCACGTCGGGAGCGTGGGTGTCGACCAGCGGCAGCAACTCGTCGGCGGTGCCGGCCTCGGCCACGACGTCGATCCCGCGCTCGCGCAGGAGCGAGACGATGCCCTTGCGCACCAGCAGGCTGTCGTCGGCGACTACGGCCCGCACGGCAGGCTCGCCGTCACGGTGGTGCCCTGGGCGGGAGGGCTCGAGACGCTCAGCGTGCCCTCCAGCGCCTCGACGCGGTCGGCAAGGCCGCGCAAGCCGGACCCGCCACGCCCCGCGGCACCGCCGACGCCGTCGTCGGCGATCTCGATGCGCGCGACGTCCTCCTCCCGCCACATGCGGATGCGCACCGACGACGCGTGCGCGTACTTGGCGACGTTCGCCAGCGCCTCGGAGGCGACGAAGTAGGCCGCCAGCTCGACCTGCTCGGGCAACGGGCCCGCCAGCTCGTAGTCCAGCGACGTGTCGACCACCGAGCGGGTCGCAAGCGACTGCAGCGCGGCGGCGAGCCCGTGCTCGAGCACCGCCGGGTGGATCCCGCGCGCCAGCTCGCGCAGCTCGGCCAGCGACAGCGCGAGCTCGTCGCTCGCCGCCGTCGCCAGCTCCTCCGCCGCCGCCGGGTCGCTCTGGATCCGGCCTTGCAGGAGCCGCAGCTGCAGCGCGATCGCCACCAGCCGCTGCTGCGCGCCGTCGTGCAGGTTGCGCTCGAGCCGGCGCCGCTCCGCGTCGCCCGCGGCGACGATCCGCTCGCGCGAGGCCTGGAGCTCGACGACGCGCTGGGCGGACTCCGCCTGCAGGCGCTCGTTCTCGATCGCGATCGCGGCGGCGGCGCTGACGGCCTCGACCAGCTCGGGGTCGTCGTCGAGCGACGCGTCGTAGATCAGCGTGGCGATCTCGCACCCGTCGCGCTCGACCGCCGCGCTCGAGCGGTCCGCATCCACCGGGGGGACGAGCACCGGGCGGCCGGCCGAGTCCGCGTAGCCGAGCGACTCCGGCAACCGGTAGGCGACGACGAGCTCGGGATCGTGCAGCGTCCGCCCCAGGGCGGCCTCCAGCGAGTCGCCGCGGGTGGTCCGGATCGTGAGCATCAGGTCGGCGAGCGCCCCGCGCGCCAGCCGCGACCGCAGCAGCCCCGCGAGGAACGCCGCAGGGACGCTGACGAGCGAGCACGCGGCGATCCACAGCAGCGCCTGCGAGCGCTCGCCGGCGACCAGGTCGTTGACCAGCAGCGCGGCGAACATCGTCAGCACGAGCATGCCGGCGACGCCCGGCAGCAGCGCCCGGCGACGCGGCCGCGAGGCCCGCGCCCAGCGCGCGCCGACCACGTACGCCGTCGCGGCGCACGCGCCGACGAGGATGCCGCGCTGGGCCTTGTCGATCACGTCCGCGATGCCGTCGTCGGGGAACACGGCGAGCAGGTTGCGCTCCTGCTCGCTGAACAGCAGGAACACGAGCTGGAGCACGACGCACCCGACGATAAATGCCCACTCCAGCCCCCAGTCGATCCGCGAGCGCAGGCGGCCCGCGGTCAGCAGAGTCAGGATCAGCGGGACGAAGAACAGGATCCACAAGTCGGCGACGAGGCTCGCCGTCGTCACCGCGAGCGAGGAGTCGCGCGGGAACAACAGCGCGGGTACGAAGAACGCGAACCCGGTCGCGGTCATCAGCGCGCCGCTGCGGCTGTCCGGCCGCCGGCGCCAGGCGATCAGGCCGCACGCGGCGAACGAGCCGCCGACCAGATTGAGCACGATCGCGGGGCCGGTGACCGGCGCGCCGCGGTCGGTCACGATCGGCAGCAGGGCGAGCAGCTCCGCGACGACGGCGAGGCTCCAGAGCGCGAGGAACGCGCCCGCGCCGAGGCGAGGAGCGGCGAAGCGCGCAAGCGCCTGTCTGGTTCGGGGATCGCCTCGCGGGCTCCCCGCCAACGACCGGCCGACCATCAGCAGCTCCTCGCCTGGGAGCCCGAGTCTACGCCTCGGCGGTCAGCGTGGCAGGCGAGCGACGTCGCCCGCGTCGAACGCGGACGCCCACACCGCGCGGTCGTCCACCGCGACGCCGATCGGCTGCCCGGCGACGTCGGTGTCGGCGACCGTCTTGCGCGCCGCCGGATCGATCTCCACCACGCGATCTCCTCGCGAGTCCGTGACCCACAGGTGGCCGCCGTCGGTGGCGATGTCGGCGGGCCGGCCTCCGACGTCGACCTTCGCCTCGACCGCGTTCGTCTCGCTGTCCACGGCGTGGGCGGCGCCGTCTCCCGCGGTGATCGCCCAGACGTCGCGGCCGGCGATCGCGAGCGCTCGCGGGTTCGGGCCGACGGGCACGCGCGCGACGACCGCGCGCCTGCCGCCGTCCACGCGCGCGACGGTGCCGTCGGCGCTGCCGGCGACCCAGACCGCGCCGGCGCCGATCGCGACGTCGACGGGCTCGCGGGCGACGTTCGCGACCGTGTTGGCCTGGCCCGTCGACTTGATGATCTGCGTGATCGAGCCGTCGCCGGAGTTGGCGACCCACACGGCGCGGTCCGTGACGTCGAGGCCTTCGGGGCGCGAGCCCACGGCGATCCGCTTCACGACCTTCGGCTGCGGATCGGCGCTGACCTTGACGAGCTGATCGGCGCCGGTGACCGAGACCCAGATCGTGTCGCCGTCGACGACCACGCTGTCGGGGTTCGGCCCGACGGCGACGGCCGCCGTCCTGCCGGTCGCCGGGTCCAGACGCACGAGCTTGCCGTCACCGCTCGCCGCGACCCACACGGCGCCGGCGCCGACCGCGATGCCATCCGGCCCGTCCCCGACCGGGAACCGGGCGACCGCCGCCGCGGTCGCCGTGGCCGTGGCCGTCGGCGTCGGCGTCGGCGTCGGCGTAGGAGTGCCGCCGTCGTCGCCGCCGCCCAGCAGGAGCACCGCGGCCGCCACCGCGATCCCCACCACCGCGAGCACGGCGAGCGGCAGCACGAACCGCCGCCGCCGCGGCGACGCGGCCGCGCCGCCGGGATCCCGCGGCGGCGCCGACACGCGCCACGCCACCGTCACCGCTTCCGACGGGGTCTCGCGCGGAGGCTGCGGCTCGGCCGGCGCCGGCGCGGGCGGCGGGGGCGTCTCGGCACGCGGCGGCTCGGCCGGCGGAGGCGCGGGTGGCGCGGGCGTGTCGGCCGGCGCAGGCGCGGGCGTCTCGGCACGCGGCGGCTCGGCCGGCGCAGGCGCGGGCGTCTCGGCACGCGGCGGCTCGGCCGGCGCATGCGCGGGCGGCGCGGGCGTGCGCTCGAACGTGCGGTACGCGGGGTCCGACGGCGGGTCGTCGCGCGGCGGCGGCGTATCCGGCAGATCGGGCGCCGGCACGCGGACGGGCTCGTGCCACGTGAACGGCGCCGGCGACAGCGGACGCGACTGCTCCACGGTCGGCTCGAGGTCGGCGAGACGCGCCTCGCGGCGCCAGAGCGGGCCGGAAAGCCGGATCACGATCTCCTCGAACTCGTCCCACGCCTCGCGCGCGCTGCCGTAGCGGTCGCGAGGCTCCTTGGCGACCATCCGCCGCACCCACGCGTCCAGAGCCGGGTCCAGCCCCGCGGGGAGCGGCGGCAGCTCATCGTTGATGTGCTGCATCATCACCGCGATCGGCGACCCGTCGGCGCGGAACGGCACCGCGCCCGTCAACAGCTCGTAGGCGACGATGCCGGACTGATAGATGTCGGTCCACGGCCCGATCTCGGACGCCATCGCCTGCTCGGGCGCCATGTAGGCCGGCGTGCCGACCGTCGCGCCCGCCGGCGTGAGCATCTCCTCCGTCGCGACCTGCTGCAGCGCCTTGGCGATCCCGAAGTCCGCGATCTTCACGCCGCCGTCCACGGTCACGAGCAGGTTCTCGGGCTTGACGTCGCGGTGGACGATCCCCATCGTCTCCGCGTGCGAGAGCGCGGCGAGCAGCCCTTCGAGCACGCCCGCCGACTGCGCCAGCGACAGCTTGCCGATGAACGGGCGCAGCGACCCGCGGACGAGGTACTCCATCGCGATGTACGGGACGCCGTCCTGCTCGAGGAAGTCGTAGACCGTGACGACGTTCGGGTGGTTCAGCGAGCCGGCGACCTGCGCCTCGCGGATGAAGCGCCGGGCCATCGACGGATCGCCGGCGCCGATCTGCGCCAGCTCCTTGACCGCGACGTCGCGCGCCAGGTTCGGCTGGCGCGCGAGGTACACGACCGCCATGCCGCCTCGCCCCACCACCCTGACGATCCGGTACGGACCGACCTGCTCCGGGATTCCCGCCATCAACGCCAACCCTGCCACATCGTGTCGATGCGCAGACCGCGTGCCCGCGGACTACAGGCGCTCGCACGACCTGCCGATGAAGCGCATGTCAGACAGCGACGGCATCCCGAGGGCTGAGACCTTCATACGAACGTCCCCCTGCCGAACCCGCCCGATCTTCTGATGGCCGGAGCCCGCCTCGCGCGGGCTTCTGCGTTCAAGCGCCGCCCGCGTGCCGAATTCCCTGCAGCCCGGGATACAGCGCGTCGTAGCTCGGTCGCAGCTCCGCGTAGCGCGAGACCCAGTCCGCGCGCGGCTCGACGGTCCGCACGACGCGAACGCATGTCTCGACCGCCTCGGGCACGTCCATCCACAGCCCGGCGGCGACGCCGCCGAGCAGCGCCGCGCCGTAGGCGGCGCCCTCCTGGACGTGGCAGATCTCGAGCGGCAGGTCGAGCACGGCGGCGAGGATCTCCAGCCACAGCTCGCTCCGCGCGCCGCCGCCGGACACCCGGGCGACGCACGGATTGCCGGCCAGCCCGTCGAGCAGGCCCACCGATTCGCGCACCGAGAACGCGACGCCCTCGAGCACCGCGCGCACGAGCGCGCCGCGATCGTGGTGGGTGCCCAGGCCGACGAAGCCGCCGCGCGCCTGCGCGTCCGCGTGCGGCATCCGCTCGCCGGCGAGCTGCGGCGCGAACAGCAGGCCGCCGGCGCCCGGCTCCCACGCCTCCGCCTCGAGGATCAGCCGCTTGAAGGAGACCTGAGGATCGAGCACGTCGCGCAACCAGCGCAGCGAGCCGCCAGCGCTGAGCGTCACGCCGAGCGCGTTCCAGCCGCCCGGCACGGCGTGGCAGTACGCGTGCGCGCGCCCCTGCGCGTCGGCCGCGAAGCCGTCGAGGGCGGCGACCGCGACGCCGGAGGTGCCGAGCCCGATCGAGACCGGGTCGCCCTGGTGGACGACCCCGTTGCCGACCGCCGCGGCCACCTCGTCGCCGGCGCCCGCGGCGACCGGCACGCGACCGAGCCGCCCGGCCGGCGCGGGCGACTCGTGCACGCGCGGCAGCCACGCCGGGTCGAGCTCGAGCGCCTCGAGCACCGGGCCCGACCACCTGCGCCGGGCGACGTCGAAGAGCAACGTGCCGGACGCGTCGACCGCGTCGGTGGCCCGCTCCCCGGTCAGCCGCAGCCGCACGTAGTCCTTCGGCAGCAGGATCGACTCGATCTCGCCGTAGAGCTGCGGCTCGTGATCGCGCACCCACAGCAGCGACGGCGCCGTGCAGCCCGCAAACGCGCGGTTGCCGGTCAGCGCCACGAGCCCGTCGGGCCCGAGCCGCGCCTCGATCGCCGCGCACTGCTCCTGCGCCCGCGCGTCGCCGGACAGGATCGCGGGCCGCAGCGGCCGGCCCTGGCCGTCGAGCGCGACGAGCCCGTGCATCTGCCCGGACACCCCGATCCCGTCGCAGTGGTGGCCGCCGCACTCGTCCAGCGCGTCCTCGGCCGCCCGCCACCAGTCCTCGGGGTCCTGCTCGCACCAGCCGGGCTGCGGCGAGCGCGGCGCATACGGCCGCTCGGCGACCTTCAGCACCTCACCGTCGCGGCCGATCGCGACCGCCTTCGCGGAGGAGGTGCCGATGTCCAGTCCGACGAGCAAGGCAGCTCGCGCGCGCCCGTCAGCGCGCGGCTCCCTTGACCGGGAGCAGGATCGCGTAGAGCGACGTCGTCGCGCAGATGTAGAGGCGGTTGCGCTTGGGGCCGCCGAAGCAGACGTTGGCGACGATCTCCGGCACGCGCACCTTGCCGAGCAGCGTGCCGTCCGGGTGCAGGCAGTGCACGCCGTCGCCCGCGCTCGTCCAGATCCGGCCGTCGCTGTCGAAGCGGAACCCGTCGAAGGCGCCGGCGGTCGCGGACGCGAACACGTCGCCGCCCGACAGCGAGCCGTCCGGCGCGACGTCGAACACGCGCATCGGCGACGGCTTGATCCCGGTGTCGGACACGTAGAGCTTGGACTCGTCCGGGTTGAAGGCCAGCCCGTTGGGACGCTCGAAGCCGTCGGCGGCGATCGTCAGCTCGCCGTCGGGCGAGAGCCGGTAGACGTGGCACGCGCCGATCTCGGACTCGGCCTTGTAGCCCTCGTACCAGCCGTCGATGCCGTACGCGGGGTCGCTGAAGTAGATCGCGCCGGACGAGTGCACCACGACGTCATTGGGGCTGTTGAGACGCTTGCCGGCGAACTCGGAGGCGAGCACGGTCACGGACCCGTCGTGCTCGGTCCGGGTCACGCGCCGGGCGCCGTGCTCGCAGCTCACGAGCCGCCCCTGCGGGTCGCTCGTATGGCCGTTCGTGTGGCCCGCGGGCACGCGGAACTCGCCGACCCGGTCGGCCGCCTCGTCGTAGCGCAGCATGCGGTCGTTCGGGATGTCGCTCCACACGAGGTAGCGCCCGGCCGGGAAGTACGCCGGCCCCTCCGCCCAGCGGCAGCCGTCGTACAGGTGGTCGAGCCGCGCGGTGGACTTGATGCACGGCGCGAACCGCTCGTCGAGGACCTCGAAGACGTCGGTCATGGCGCGAAGGGTGACATTTCGGGGCCCAGGCGCGACTGTCTGGACGAACGTGGACGATCGAGCCCTGGTGATCCGCGCCCGCGCGGGCGACGCGCGCGCCTTCGCGCAGCTGTTCGCCCGCCACCGCGCGCGCCTGACCCGCGCGTGCGCGTCGGTGATCGGCGACGCGTGCGCCGACGTCGCCCAGGACGCCGCGCTGGTCGCCTGGCTGCAGCTCGACCGCCTGCGCGAGCCCGAGCGCTTCGGCGCCTGGCTGGCCGGCATCGGCCGCATGCTGAGCCTGCGCGCGCTGCGCGAGCGGCGGCCGGAGCTCACCCGCGACGGCTCGCTCCCCGAGCGCCCCGCCGACGCGCGCGACGAGCCCGCCGAACGGGTGCTCGCGCGCGAACGCGCGCACGAGCTCGCTGCCGCGATCGGCTCGCTCCCGGCCGGCCAGCGCGACGCCGTCGTGCTGTTTCACCTCGGCGACCTGCCGCAGGCGGCGGTCGCCGACGCGCTCGGGACCGGCTCGAGCGCCGTCAGCACCCGCCTGCACAAAGCCCGCGCGGCGCTGCGCGCCGCGCTCACCACGAAGGAGGCCCCGTTGCGCGCCACCATCCGCGACATCCGCCGCACGCCCGCGAACCGCCACGTCGTCATCCTCGCGACCGAGGACGACGAGCTGCCGATCTGGATCGGCAAGCCCGAGGCCGAGGCGCTCGTCGCCGGCGTCAAGGACGTCGAGCTGCCCCGGCCGAACGCCCACGCGCTCGCGCTGTCGCTGCTCAAGGCGGTCAACCGCCGCGCGACCGCAGTCCGCGTGTGCCGGCTCGAGGTGGGGATCTTCTACGCCGAGGTCGTGCTCGACGACGGCACGAACGTCGACGCGCGGCCGAGCGACGCGCTTGTGCTCGCCGTCTGTGCCGGCCTGCCGATCGAGCTCGACCCCGCCGTGCTCGAGGCCGCGGCCGCGGGCCCGCCGGACGAGTACGCCGCCGACCTCGGGGAGTCCACCGTCGACGCGGCGGCGCTGGCCGAGGAGCTGCGCGCGCACATGTCCACGCTCGCCGAGGAGATCGCGCGTCTCGCGCGCTAGCGACCGAGGTAGGCGAGCGTCGCCCGCACCCGGCGGTTGACGTCGGGCGCCGGCAGCAGCCCGAGCTTGAGGAAGATGTTGCGCACGTGCGCCTGCACCGTGCGCTCGCTGAGCACGAGCCGCTCGGCGACCGCGCGGTCGCTGCGTCCCTCGGCCAAGAGCCGGAGCACCTCCAGCTCGCGCGCGCTGAGCTCGGCCAAAGCATCCACGGCGCGAGCTTGCCGCAAGCGGGTTTCAATGCGATAACCGGCGCGATGGACTTCCGCATCCTTGGGCCGCTGGAGGTCGTCGACGACGGCGCCGCGCTGGCCCTGGGCGGAAGCAAGCAGCGGGCCCTGCTCGCGCTGCTCGTCCTGCACGCGAACGAGACGCTCTCGGCCACGCGGCTGATCGACGAGCTGTGGGGCGAGCGGCCGCCGGTGACGGCGACCAAGGCGCTGCGCGTGCACGTGTCCCGGCTGCGCAAGACGCTTGGCGGCGAAGCGGGCATCCTGGTCACGCGCGGGTCCGGCTACCAGCTCGCGGTCGCCCCCGAGCGGATCGACGCGAACCGCTTCGAGCGGCTGCTGCGCGAGGGGCGGGCGGCGCTCGCCGATGGGCAGGCGCGGCCGGCGGAGCGGACACTCGAGGCCGCACTCGCGCTGTGGCGCGGCGAGCCGCTGGCCGACCTCGCGCACGAGCCGTTCGTCGCCGCCTACGCCGGCCGCCTCGGCGACCTGCGCCTCGCGGCGCTGGAGCAGCTGATCGAGGCGAAGCTCGCGCTCGGCGCCAACGACGAGTCGATCGACCGGCTCAAGGCCCTGATCGCCGAGCACCCCTACCGCGAGCGCTTCCGCGGCCAGCTGATGGTCGCGCTCTACCGAGCGGGCCGCCAGGCCGACGCGCTTCGGGCGTTCCGCGACGCCCGCCGCGCGCTGGTCGGCGACCTCGGGATCGAGCCGGGCGAGCACCTGCGCGAGCTCGAGCGGGCGATCCTCGCGCAGGACCTCGCGATCGCGGCGCCGGCCGCCGCGGCGTTCGAGCCGCCGGCCGCGTTCTCGCTCCCGCGCACGCTGCGCGTTCCCGCCGGTGCCGTGTTCGTCGCGCGCGAGCGCGAGCTCGGGCGGCTGCGCGATGCGTGGGCGCGGGTCGCCGGCGGAGGATCGGCGGCCGTGCTGGTGGCCGGTGAGGCGGGCATCGGCAAGACGCGGCTGGCGGCCGAGCTCGCTCGCACGGTCCAGCGCGCGGGTTCAACCGTGCTCTACGGGCGCTGCGACGAGGGCCTCGCCGTGCCCTACCAGCCGTTTGTCGAGGCGCTCGGCCCGCGCTTTCCCGCCGTGCTTACGGGGACGGATCCGCTTGCGCTGTTCGAGGCCACGGCCGCGCTGCTCGACGGCCCGCTGTTGCTCGTGCTCGACGACCTGCAGTGGGCGGCTGCGCCCACGCTCCAGCTGCTGCGGCACGTGATCCGCGCGCAGCCGCGCGCGCTGATCCTCGGCACCTACCGCGACACCGAGCTGCCGCCCGGCCATCCCCTGCTCGCGCTGGAAGCCGAGCGGATCGTGCTGCGCGGGCTCGACGAGCCGGCGATCGCGTCGCTGCTCGACGCCGCCGGGGTGCACGTCCCGGGACTGCCCGGGCGGCTGCTGGCGGAGACGAACGGCAACCCGTTCTTCGTTCGCGCGCTGATCGCCCACCGCGGTGAACCCGCGGCGCTGCGCGACGTGATCTCGGAGCGCGTCGCTCGCCTGGGCCCGGACGCGCAGCGGCTGCTGACCGCGGCCGCCGTCGCCGGGCCGGAGTTCTCGGTGCTCGTCGTCGAGCACGCGCTCGGCCCCGGCGCCGACGCGCTCGACGCGCTCGACGAGGCCACCGCCGCGGGCCTGCTCACCGAGCGCGGCCACGGCGACTACGCGTTCACCCACGCGCTCGTGCGCCAGACGATCTATGACGGCCTCAGCTCGGCCCGCCGCGCACGGCTGCACCGGGCGCTCGGCGAAGCGCTCGAACGCGCCGGCGATGCTCCCGCCGAAGCGCTCGCGCATCACTTCGCCGAGGCCGAGGGCGGTGCCGATAAGGCTGCCGGCTACGCGCTCGCGGCAGGCCGCGACGCACTCAGGCGGCTCGGTTACGAGGAGGCGGCGGCGCACCTGCGGCGCGGCCTGCGCGCGGTCGGACCGCGCCACCCGCGCCGGCGCGAGCTGACTCGCGAGCTGCGGCGGACGCGCTATGAGCCGCTGCCGGACCTCTCCGGGCTCCCGGCGTGGACGTGGCGCAGACTCCCGCCGGCCGGCAAGGTCGCGCTGGCGTGCGTCCCGGCCGCGGCGATCGCGCTGCTCGTCGCGTTCGGCCCGGCGATCGAGCGCGCCAAGCACGAGCGTGAGCAGGCCGCGCAGGCGCGTTCCGCCCGCGCCGACGCCGCCGATCTCGCGCGCGTGGAGTCGATGCAACGCCCGCACGTCGCCCGTGCGGCGCCGGCGGGCAGCAGCGCGCCGGCCCGCGCGCGGCTGCTGGCGTCGGTCAGCGGCGACATCCGCGCTGCTGCGCAGGAGCAAGCGCCGATCCTGCGCGTCGACTGCACGCCCTACCCGCCGGCCGCCGCGGACGGACGAGCGGGCCGCGGGCGCTATGACTGCCTCGCCGTCACCGGAGACGTCCCGGCCACCCCCCGGTCGCCGGCCGGAGCGCGGGGCATCGGCTATCGCGTGCTGGTGGACTTCGAGAGCGGCCGCTACGGCTTTTGCCGGCTCGCTCCGCGCGCGGCCAAGGCCCAGCGCGAGCCCGTGCCGCTCTCGCCGCTGTGCGGCGGCGGCGAAGTTAAGGGCAAGCCCGGATGACGGCGCAACGGTGCGGTGGGACCGTTGCCGCATGCCCCCAATCCGCCTCCTCGCCGCGTGCGCCGTGCTCGCCGCCTGCGGCGGCGCGACCGACGCCCGGGCTCCGCTGCCCGCCCCGAAGATCGACCTGAGCGCCAGCGAGCGCGCCGCGTGGGCGCCGGGCGAGGCGCGCAGGTCCGAGATCCCCGTCCTCGTCTATCACGGGATCTCGCGCGACGGCGTCGACCCGCGCACGTTCGCGCGTCAGATGACGCTGCTGCACAACGCCGGCTACCGGACGATCGCGCTGCCCGCGCTGATCGCACACCTGCGCGGCGAGCCGGTCGCGCTTCCGGCGCGCCCGTTCGTCCTGACGTTCGACGACGGGCGGCTGGACTCGTGGACGGGAAGCGACGCGACGCTGCGCCGGCTCGGCTTCAACGCGGCGCTGTTCGTCGACGCGGGCCGGGTGGACAAGGGCGATCCGGCGTACCTGCACTGGAGCGAGCTCGACGCGCTCCAGCGCAGCGGGCGCTGGGAGGTCCAGCTCGAGGCCGGGACGGGCAAGCACATGATGCGCTGGGGCCCGTCGCCGCGCGACGTGGGCTCGTTCTACACCTACCGCGGGACGGACGAGATCCTCGGCGGCTGGCGCGAGCGCGTGTTCGGCGACCTCTCGTGGGGAGAGCGCCAGCTGCGGTATCGCGTGCACGGCTATCGCCCGCTCGCGTTCGCCCCCGCGTACGGCAACTACGGCCAAGTCGGGACCAACGATCCAGAGATCCCCCGCCTCCTGCTCGCGCGCCTGCTGGGTGCCTTCCCGCTCGTCTTCGTGCAGGACCGCTCCCCCCTCGCGGTCCGCGGCGCCGGCACGGACGGACCCGTCGGCCGGCTCGAGATGACGCGCACGAGCGGCGACAGCGAGCTGCGCACGCTGCTCCGCCGCTGACTCGCCCTGCCGAATAGGATTGACATCCGTGCTGCACGAAGTCCCAGAGGACGACGGCGGGCACGCGTCGCTGCTCGCGGTCGCGCGGCTGTACTACGAGGACGACCTCTCGCAGCAGCAGATCGCCGAACGGCTGGGCGTCTCGCGCTCGACGGTGTCACGGCTGCTGCAGCTCGCGCGCGAGCAGGGAATCGTGCACATCGAGATCCGGCCGCCGACGTCGGCGAGCCAGCTCTCCGCGTGGCTGCAGGGCGCGCTGAAGCTGCGCAAGGCGGTCGTCGTCCCTCCGCCGCCGCGCGGGAGCGGCCCGGCGATCCTCGTCGGTCCCGCGCTGCAGGAGGTCCAGCGGCTCCACCTCGGCGCCGGTGACACGCTCGCGATCTCCGCGGGCGCCACGGTGTGGGAGGTCGTTCGCGGTCGCCGCTTCCCGCCGCTGCGCGGCGTCCGCGTCGTGCCCGCGCTCGGCGGCTTCGACGAGGTCGACGTGCGCTTGCAGGCGAACGAGATCGTGCGCCGGGTGGCCGACGCCAGCGGCGCCGAGGTGTGCTTCCTGCACGCGCCCGCGCTGCCCTCCCCCACGCTCTACGCGTCGCTGCGCGACGACCCGGCGGTCGCCTCGCGCCTCGCGCTCTGGAACGACCTCACGGCGGCGCTCGTCGGCATCGGCGCGCCGCCGCGCGAGCGCGAGGCGGCGCCCGGCCACATCGTCTCCGCGCTCGGCGAGCTGGCCGATGCGGCCGGCGACGTCGCCGGCCGCCACTTCGATGTGCACGGCGCGCCGGTCAGCACGCGCGAAGAGGACCACATGCTCGCGATCACGCGCGAGCAGCTCCAGCAGGCCGGGACGGTGATCGGCGTCGCCGCCGGGACGGTCAAGGCCGCCTCGATCGTCGGGGCGGCCCGGGCCGGTCTGATCGACATCCTGGTGACCGACGCGCCCACCGCGTCGGCCGCCCTGGAAGTCCTCTCGGCTTAGGCCGCGAGCAGGCTCTTGCCGCCCTCGGGCTCGAACAGCTTGATCTGCGAGCAGTCGAGCGAGAGCTCGATCTCCTGATCGGCGCGCGCCGAGCTCGCGGCGTCGAGCCTGGCGATGATCTGCGCGCCCGCGCTCGGCAGGTCCTCCATGCCGGCGTCGGCGGCGATCTCCTGCAGCTGGTCGGACTTGATCTCTGCGGCGCCCGCCACCTCGAAGTACGCGTACAGCTCGGAGCCCATCGACTCCACCACGTCGACCTTGGCGCGGAACTTCAGCCGGTGGCCGTGGCTCGTCTCGTCCAGCCGCGCGTCCTCGAAGTGCTCGGGCCGCACGCCCGCGATCACCTCGCGCGCGCCGCCGCCGGTCTGCAGCTTCTGGCGGATCTCCGCCGACATCGGCGCGTCGCCGAACGGCAGCTTGATGGTGTCGCCCTCGATCCGCGCCGGGACGAAGTTCATCGCCGGCGAGCCGATGAAGCCGGCCACGAACAGGTTGGCCGGATCCTCGTAGAGCACCTTCGGCGAGTCGACCTGCTGGATGATCCCGGCGCGCATGACCGCGACGCGGTCGCCGAGCGTCATGGCCTCGGTCTGGTCGTGCGTCACGTAGAGCATCGTGGTGCCGAGCTGGTGCTGGATCCGCGCGACCTGCGTGCGCATCTGCACGCGCAGCTTGGCGTCGAGGTTCGACAGCGGCTCGTCCATCAGGAACGCCTTCGGGTCGCGCACGATCGCGCGCCCCATCGCCACGCGCTGGCGCTGGCCGCCGGACAGGTTCGCGGGCTTGCGGTCCAGGTGCTGCTGCAGCTCGAGGATGCTCGCCGCCTCGCTGACCTTGCGGTCGATCTCGCCCTTGTCGACCTTCGCGAGCTTGAGCGCGAAGCCCATGTTCTCGCGCACGGTCATGTGCGGATACAGCGCGTAGTTCTGGAACACCATCGCGATGTCGCGATCGCGCGGCGCGAGCTCGTTCACGCGCTCGCCGCCGATGATCAGCGAGCCGTCGCTGATCTCCTCGAGCCCGGCCACCATCCGCAGCGCGGTCGACTTCCCGCAGCCCGACGGACCGACGAGGATCATGAACTCCCCGTCCCTGATCTCGAGGTTCATGTCCTTGACGGCCTCGAAGCCGTCCGGGTAGCGCTTCCACACGTTCTGGAACGTGATCTCGGCCATACGCCTCTCCTCCACGCCGCTCGCTTGGTCGGCAAGCTATCACACCGTGCACGTTCGTCCAGCACATCCGTGCACGCACATCTGACAGCTCAGGCGGCGGGAGGCGCCGACCGGCTGAGGCGGCGGCGCGGCACCGGCTTCGGGCCGTCGATCCTGCGCTTGGTGAGCTCGCGGGCCATGAGCGTGGCGATGGCGAAGTCGTACATGGTGGGTCCTTTCAGTTCGCAGGCGCGGTCGATGCACGGATGACGAGCTCGGTCTCGAGGCGGACCGCCTCGGGGCCGGGCGCGTCGAGCAGCAGCCGCACGGCCTCGGCGCCCTTGCGGGCGTGCGGCTGGGAGACGGTGGTGAGCGACACGAGCTTCGCCTCGGGCACGTCGTCGAACCCGGTGACGGAGAGCTCGAGCCCGCGTTCTTCGGCGGCGTCGAGCACGCCGAGCGCAAGCTGGTCGTAGAGCGCGAGGATCGCGGTCGGGCGATCCGGGCGGTCGAGCAGATCCGCGGCCGCGCGGCGGCCGGTCTCGCGATCGCCGCCGGGCGCCGTGCCAACCGGGACGGCGCTCCAGTCGACGCGATCGCCCAGGCCTTCGCGCCAGCCGGCGAGACGCTCGGCGCGCATGTGCCAAGTGGCGTTCGCTTCGGCCTCCGCGGCCGTGATGCCGGGCTCGTCGACCGGGAGAACGATCCCGACCTCGCGATGGCCGAGCCCTGCGATGTGCCGGCCGATCGCGCGCGCGCCTGCGCGGTCGTCGACGTTGACCGTGCGCTCCCCAGGCGCCGGCGGGAAGTCGACGAGCACGTACGGCACGTGTCGCTCGCGCACCGCGGCGAGGCGCTCGTCGGGCTCGGGCGCGGAGTAGAGGATGAAGCCGTCGACGAGCGCGGACTGGATCAGCGCCGCATCGCGGCCGGCGATCCGGGGAACGAGCGTCAACCCAAGCGCGCGCTGCTCGCACCCGGCGGCGACGCCGTGCAGCAGCTCGATGGTCGCCGGGTCGGTCAGGGCGTGCGTGAGCGGGAAGTCGAGCACGAGCCCGATCGCCCCGACCTCGCCGCGCGAGAGCGTGCGGGCCACCGGGTTCGGGCCCGGGTAGCCGAGCTCCCGCGCCGCGGCGAGCACGCGCTCGCGCAGCTCGGGCGAGAGCTGGTCGGGACGGTTGTACGCGTTCGAAACGGTCATGCGCGAGACCCCGAGGGCGTCGGCGACGGTCGCGAGCGTGGCGGAGCGGATGCGTGATCTCGGCTGCGGCATCTGTACGCGTAAAGACTGTACCGGTAAAGCACAGAGGTGTCAAGCGAACTCACCCAGGGTGGACTTGGTCCCGCCGCACGCCGTCGGCTCAGGGCCGGTGCAGACGCTCGTGCAGGTCGACGGCAACGCCGGCGGCGATCCGCGCACCGTTGACGCCGGGTCGCGAGTTCCCGACCTGGTCGCTGTCGGTCGCGGCGACCACGTCCGCGGCGGTCGTGGTCTGGCCCACCGGGCGCTTCGACCGCCAGCGGCTGCGCTACGCGGTGGCGACTGGAGGCGCGTGGACGCGCCCGGCGACGCTCGGCACCGGAGCGAACCGCGGCGTGAGCGTGGCCGCGGCCGGCGACCACATGATCGCCGGCTGGCTGTCCGGATCCACGATCCGGGTCGCCGAGCTGCGGTGATTCATGATGCGGGCATGCTCTCCGAGTCAGTGACCGAGACGATCGCGATCGACGCGCCGCCCGCGACCGTGCTCGACCTTGTCGGCGACCCGCGCAACCTGCCCCGCTGGGCGCCCGGCTTCGCCTCCGCGGTGCGCGAGGACGGGGACGGCTGGATCGTCACCACCAGCCAGGGCGAGGTCCGCCGCCACATCCCGGTCAGCCGCGAGCACGGCACGGTCGACTACCTCGCCGCGCCCGGCGCGCGCCGCGGCCTGTTCACGCGCGTGGTGCCCAGCGGCGACGGCAGCCAGTTGACGTTCACGTTCGTGCTCGCCGACGGCGTCGACCCCGAGGCCCAGCGCGCGATCCTGGCGAGCGAGCTGGAGGCGGTCAAGCGCCTGTGCGAACGCTGAACAGCGGCTCGCCGAGCGCCTCGGGAAAGACGTCGATCCCGAGGCCGGCGCCCGGAGGGGCGCTGCCGCGGCCGGCGGACGAGCGCGGGCGGTAGCCGGCGATGTGATCGAGCGTCCAGTCGTTCATGAACGAGGCCATCAGCAGCGATTCCGGTGGCGTGGACGCCGCGAGCGCGGCGACCGCGGCGGTCGTGAGGTCGCCGCCCCAGGAGTCCTCGATCGTGAAACGCAGGCCGAGCTGGACGCCGAGGTCGCGCATGAGCTTGGCCCCGGTCAGCCCGCCGACGCGGCCGAGCTTCAGGTTCACCGCCTCGATCGCGCCGTACGCGCGGATCAGCGCCTGCACGTCGGTGATCACCTCGTCGAGCACCATCGGCAGCGTCGTGCGCTCGCGCACGACGAGGCACTCCTCGAGCGTGGGGCACGGCTGCTCGAACAGGACGCGGTCCTGGCCCTCCAGGGCGCGCGCCGCGACGGTCGCGTCGTGCAGGCGCCAGCCGCCGTTGGCGTCGGCGATCACCAGCTCGTCCTCGCCGGTCGCGTCGAGCACGGCGCGCACGCGCGCGGCGTCCTCGCGCGGGTCGGCGCCGAGCTTGAGCTGGAACCGCCGCACCCCCTCGTCATGGCGCGCGCGCACGTGCGCGACCATCTCCCGCGCCGGGCCGAGCGGGATCGCCACGTACAGCGGGAAGTCCTCGGCCAGGACGCCGCCGAGCAGTGTGGCGACCGGAATGCGGGTCAGACGGCCGAGCACGTCCCAGCACGCGATGTCGACCGCCGCCTTCGCGTAGGCGTGGCCGCGCAGGGCGCCGTCCATCGCGGCCCACACGGCGCCGAGATTGGTCGCGTCGACGCCGAGCAGCGCCGGCGCCAGCTCGCCGAGCGCGGTCCGCGCTCCGGCGGCGCTCGCCGGCAGATAGGTCGAGCCGAGCGGGCACGTCTCCCCCCACCCGACGACGCCCGACTCGGTCTCCACCCGCACGACGGTGCTCGGGAGCGAGGCGATCGAGCGCCCGCCCGACATCACGTACTCGCCGTGCGCGTAGCGCAGCTCGTAGGCGTGGACGTCCACTCGTGCGATCTGCACTAGCGCTCCCCGAGCATCTGGCGGACGGCGGCCTCGTCGACGCCCCGCTCGCGCAGCCAGGCGGCGACGGCGCCCCGGCGATCGAGGATCTCCAGCAGGAGCCGGCCGTCCACGCGCGGGTTGCCGAGGTCGCCGATCAGGGCCTCGTCGAGCGTCACGCCGACGGGCGCGCCCGGGTCGCGCGGGAGCACGCGCGGGCGGGCGTTCAGCCGCTCGATCAACTCGTTGCGCACGTCGCGCGGCGCCGCGCCCGCGCTCATCAGCATGCGGCGGGCGACCGCGTCGGGCTGGCGCAGGATCGCCAGCAGCAGGTGCGCGGAGTCGACACGCTCGTGGCCGAGCCGCATCGCCTCGCCGACCGCCTGCTCGAGCGCGTCCTTCGCGGCGGGCGTGAACGGCAGCCCGCCGCCGCCCGTGTGATCGCCCATCCCGACGAGCTGCACGACCTCGGCGCGCGCGGTGTCGTCGCTGAGCCCGAAGCGGTGGAGCATGACCGCGGCGTCCTCCTCCCCGCGGGCGAGCCCGACGAGGAGGTGCTCGGTGCCGATGTGCGCGTGCCGCATCAGGTGCGCCTCCTCCTGGGCGACCCGGAGCACGTCGTGTGCGCGCGGGGTGAAGCGCTCGAACATCGCCGCAGAGACTAGAGTCCGTCCCGGCGTGGGGTTCAACGTCTCAGGCGACGCGTACGACCGCTTCATGGGGCGCTACTCGCGCCTGCTCGCTCCACAGCTCGCCGACTACGCCGGCGTGCAGGCCGGCCAGCGGGCGCTGGACGTCGGCAGCGGGCCGGGCGCGCTGACCGCCGAGCTGGCCGGCCGGCTGGGCGAGGAGGCGGTGACCGCGGTCGATCCGTCGCCCCCGTTCGTCGAGGCGCTGCTCGAGCGGCTGCCCGGCGTGAGCGCATCCCTGGCGCCGGCCGAAGACCTCCCGTTCGGCGACGGCGAGTTCGACGTGACGCTCGCCCAGCTCGCCGTGCACTTCATGAAGGACCCGGTCGCCGGGCTGCGCGAGATGGCGCGCGTGACCAAGCCGGGCGGCGTGGTCGCCGCGTGCGTGTGGGACCACGCCGGCGAGCGCACGCCGCTGGCCGTGTTCTGGCGCGCGGCGCGCGAGCTGGATTCGGGCGCGCGAGACGAGTCGGGCCTGGCCGGCGCGTACGAGGGCCACCTCGGCGAGCTGATGCGCGAGGCGGGGCTCACCGCGATCGAGGAGACGCTGCTCGAGATCCCGTTGAGCTCGGAGAGCTTCGACGAGTGGTGGGAGCCGTTCACGCTCGGCGTCGGCCCGGCCGGCGAGTACGTGGCCGGGCTCGGGCCGAGCGCCGTTGCGATGCTGCGCGACCGCGCCCGTGAGCTCCTTCCCGCCGCCCCCCGAGCGTGCGCGTGGACCGCGCGGGGAGTGGCGACGCGCCAGAGCTAGCTCGCAGCCAACCTCGCGCGGGCGGCGCGGGTCACACCGTCCATGCACACCACCCGCTCCCGCATTGCCGCCGGCCTCGTCGCCGCCGCGGCCGCCCTCGCCGTCCCGGTCGCCGCCGCCCATGCCGGCTCACTGCCGCCGATCGGCCCCGCGCAGGCGCCCCACGTCAAGTACATCCTGCCGCCGCGCGACTCGCCTTTCTACAACCAGATCAAGGACGCCGCGATCGGCGCCGGCTACGACGTCGTCGAGAACGACGGCCGCACGCCCGCCACCTAGAGCGGCTGCCGGCCCGCGTAGCCGGTGTCGAGCCCGTGCCAGAAGCCAATCTCGGGCTCGCCGTCGATCCAGCACAGGTAGACCTCCTCGCCGTCGCGGACGGCGGGGAAGTCGATCAGGCCGCGCTCGAGGTCGCGCAGCACGATCTCGCGCGAGGATAGGGCGCCGAGGCCGACCTGCAGCTCGACGAACGCCTCGCCGACCTGCCGCCCGGGCCGGCCGCCGCCGTTCCCGGGCGCGCCGCCGGCCAGCGCCTTGCGCGCCTCCTCGTCGGTCAGCCGCGCATGCGCGTCGCGCATCGCCTCCAGGCGGTCGCCGACCCACGGAAGGATCTCGTTGGCCTCTTCGACCGTGTAGTGGCGCTCGTGCCGCACGGGCGGATCATGACGGGAGCCGCCGCCGGAAGCGGCGGCTCCCGAAATCCTCAGGGCGTCGTCGTCGACAGCGTGAACGTCAGCGTCTTGCTGTACGTCCCCGAGCGCAGCGCATCGGTCGAGTCGATGTGCTGGCGCAGCCCGATCGTCACGTTGTCGTTCGAGATCGGGCTGCCGTAGGTGAGCAGGCCGGCGGCCGCCGAGCCGACGGTGCTGAACGCGCCCGCGTTCGCCTTCGCCAGCAGCGCCGACGGCAGCGAGAACGCGCCGTTGAGCAGGTGGCCCGGGGCGGTCGTGCTGGCGTCGGCGACCGACAGCGTCGCGTCGCCGGCGGTCGAGAGCACGTTGGCGGTCATGTTCGCGTCGTAGTCCTTCGTCAGACCCGCCTGGAAGGCGCCGAACTGCGCGGGCGTCCCGAGCGTCAGCGAGAGCGTCGCCGGCACCGAGCCGCCGACCGTGCCCGTCGGCGGAGCCGTGAGCGCGAAGTCGGTGTGGTTGACGTCGAAGAACACGTTGCCGATCGCCTCGACCTTGACGCGGGCCTTCGGCGCGACCACGTTGGGCATGATCACGTCGGCCGAGCCGTCGTTCGCCGTCGAGTCCGCCAGCACGTAGGGCCACGTCGCGCCGCCGTCGGTCGACAGCGTGATCTTCACGCTGGCGACGCTGACCGGCGGCTGATCCGTGCTCGCGACGTCCCACGTGATGCGGGCCGGCGCGGTCGCGTAGATCGACTGCGGGATCGACTGCGAGGTGACGCGGAACGGGCCCGCCAGGTTCGCCACGGTGACCTTCGTCTCCGCATGACCGACGCCGCCGCCGCCGAGGCGGCCGTCACGCGCGGTCAGGCGGAACGTCATCTGGCGGTTGCCGAGCACGCCGACCCAGTCGGCCGTCGGCAGGAACTCCGAGAAGCAGTCGATGATCGGGATCGCGACGGGGTTGGGTCCCGCGGTCGGGCACGCGCCGGTCGCCGCGTTGGTGTTGTCGATCATGATCTGCGGCATGTCCGGGAACACGCGCGTCGGGTTGCGGTCGACCGCGTTCTCGCCCGGCGACGGCGTCAGCAGCGTGCCCGCCGCGCTGACGTTCGCGTAGGTGCCGAACTGCCGGAACAGCGGGCCGTTGGTCTTCGTGTTGCTCACGAGGCCGGTGCCGCCGGTGACCGTGCTGGTGCCGATGTCGTTCTGCTCCCACATGTACGTGAGGAGATCGCCCTCGGGATCGGTCGCGCTGCCGGTCAGCGAGAACGGCGTCCGCGTCGGGATCGTGTAGCCCGCGGGGACGGTGACCTCCGGCGCGTGGTTGCCCGTCGGCAGGACGAAGTAGCCCTGGTTCTGGATCGCGCCGCCCTTCGCGGTCTCGCCGACGAAGCCGGTGCCGCCGCTGACCGTCAGGCCGATCGGCGGGAGGTCGAGGTTGGCCAGCGTGCCGCCGTAGGTGAGCTGGAAGCCGGTCTCGTTGAACGGCGCCGTGTTGCCGAACGGCGCGACGGTGACCGTGGAGCCGGCCGGGAAGATGCCCGGGCCGCCCTTGGTGGTCTCCGTCACGGTGCCGGTCGTGCCGATGCCGTTGGTGACCGAGATCGGGTCGACGTCGGTGCGGTCGAACCCGGTGCCGGAGAACAGCAGCTGGTAGCCGGTGTCGGCCAGGTTGGCGACGGTCACCGACCCGCCCGCCGGCCAGCCGGCGAGCGCGACGCCGCCCTTGGCGTTCTCGCGCACCGCCGACGTGCACGCGCCGGTGCACTCGACGATCGAGAGCGGCGAGACGTCGGTGTTGGCCGAGGCGCCGGCGAACGTGACCGTGAAGCCGCCGTTGCCGGCGCCGCTGACCGTGGCGCCGCCGGCGAAGCCGGCGATGCCGTTGATCGCGGTCTGGACGTTCGCGTTGCTGACGGCGAGGCCGCCGGCGCCGAGCAGGACCGAGGAGCTCCCGCCGAGCGAGACCTTGAACGACTGGGTGGCGCCGGTGAAGCCGGCGAGCGTGACCTGCTGCTGCTCGTTGCCGCCCATCAGCGCGTTCTGGACGCCGGCCGCCGTGTTGTTCTGGCCGCGCACGATCGGCACCGACGTGGCGCCCTTGTACGTCAGCGTGTACGAGTCGCCGTTGACGTCGTAGCCGGTCAGCGCGACCGCCTGGACCTCGCTGCCCTGCAGCGCGCCCTGGATGTCGAGCTGCGTGTAGTTGACACCGCGCACGAACGGCCCCGCGGCCTGCGCGCCGTTGCGCAGCGTCACCGAGTCGGTGCCGTCGAAGTCGCGCAGCGAGACGTTCTGGACCTCGCTGATCGGGTTGCGCGTGGAGCTCGTGTACGCGGTGATCTCGTCGAAGCTGCGCTGCGACCAGTACGGGTCGCTGTGCGGCTGCAGGTTGTCGGTCGTGCAGATGCCGGCGTAGGCCATGATCGAGCTGCCGGAGCCGGGCTCGACCGACGTCGCGCCGTTGCGGTTGCCCGTCGAGCAGTTGCTCTGCGTGCCGTTGAAGGTGTGGTTGCCGGCGAACTGGTGGCCCATCTCGTGCGCCACGTAGTCCACCGCATAGAAGTCGCCGACCGGCGTCGGCAGGCCGGTGCAGCCCTGCGCCTTGCTGTTGCCGCCGACGACGCCGAGGCTGGCGACGCCGCCGCCGTTCTTGCCGAGGCCGATGTGGCCGATGTCGTAGTTGGTCGCGCCGATGATCTGGCCGATCACGATGCGGTTGCGGCTCAGCGTGCCGCCGCCGCAGGTGCTCAGCTGCTGGGTGGTGAAGCACGGCGACGAGCCGCACGGGCCGTTCGCGCCGATGGCCGCCGCGTCGGTGTCCAGGTTGAGCTTGTCGGTGTCGTTGACCAGGATCATGCGGATCGCGGTCTCGTCCTCGTAGATCTGATCGACGCGATTCATCAGCGTGACCTTGGCCGGCGTGACGTTGGCCGGGCCGCCGAAGTAGGTCGCGTACGACTGGTCGGTGGTCAGCGCCAGCCGGTATGTGCGCAGCTGGATGTCCGGCCCGGCCGCCGCGGCGAGGCCGAGGTCGAGCGGATCGGACTTGCCCAGGACGGTGTCCTCCGGCCTCGCGCCGTCCGGATCGGCGAGGTCGCGGCCGAAGTAGCTGACGTAGACGCTGTCGTCGAGGTGGTAGTACGGGTCGACGTACCAGGCGCCGTCAGGCGAGCGGACCGACGCGTGGAAGCCCAGCGGCGTGGTGTCGGCGCGCAGCGTGGCGCTCGGGTCGTCGAGGCCGACGCCGGAGTAGGTCTTGATGTCGGGATGCGCAGCGGCGAGCCCGGCCTCCATGATCGGGGACTCCTCGACCTGGAAGCGCTGCATTCCGCCGTCCGGCGCGGGGAGCGTGATGATCGTCTTCGAGCCGGCGGCCAGCGAGCGCGACTTGAGCCCGATCTTCGGCGCCGAGCGCAGCTTGGACCGCATGGCCGAGTCGTCGAGCGTGAACGCCCGCGACGACGAGGCGTCGATCTCGGCGCGGGCGCCGGTCGCCGACCGGTCCGGTGGGCTGGACACCGGGTTCCAGACGCCGCTCTGGGCGTGTGCCGCCGGCGCTACCAGCGCCAGCGCGCCGGCTGCGAACAGCCCGCCGATGGCCCCTCTGACCGATCCCTGCATCCCAAGACCCCCCTCATACAGCCCGCTCCGTGAGCTCCTCCGGCGGCATCCTTCCGCCTGGAGGCCGTCAGGTCAAGGTTCCGGCACTGTTGCGAAGTCAAGCGTTCCAGGCCAGCACGGCGATCCCGCGCATGTCGAGCCGGATGCCTCCCGGCGTCTCGGCGAAGCGCAGCAGGATCTGCTCGCAGGCCACGCAGCGGACGATCGTGCCCATCGTCTCGCCGTAGACCATCGCGCCGCCGAGCGGCCCGGAGCTGCCGCACGACGCGCAGGTGGCGATCGCCGTCGTCACCTCGCGCGCGAAGATCTCGCCCAATGGGCCCGCGGCGACGTTGCCGTCCAGGTGGGTCATCTCCTCAGCCTCCTCCGGTGGCGCCGAAGCGCTCGGTCCTGATGTTCGCCGGGTCGTGCCCGAGCGCCACGAGCTGATTGGCGACGGTCTCCACGAACGCCGTCGGCCCGCACACGTAGGTCCGCGCGCCGGCGCCGGGCGGGTAGGCGACGTCGGCCAGCAGCTCGCGGTCGACGCGGCGCGCGTAGCCCGACCAGCCCTCCGGCGCCTCGCGCGTGTACGTGAAGACGAGCTCGGCGCCGGTGGTCGGCAGCTCTCCGGAATACAGCACCTCGTCCGGTCCGCGCACGGACACCAGCAGCTTCGCCTCCGCCTGGCTGTGCGCGTTGCGGCGGTGGCGCAGCATCGACATCAGCGGCACCAGCCCGGAGCCGCCGGCGATCAGCAGCAGCGGCCCGCCCTGCGCGGCCTCCCACACGAACCAGCCGCCGAACGGCCCGCGCAGCTCGAACTCGTCGCCCGGACGGGCGACGTCGACGAACCACGGCGAGACCTCGCCGTCGTCGAGCCGCTCGACGGTGATCTGCAGCCCGTCCTCGGGCGCCGACGCGATCGAGTAGCTGCGCTGGGCCCGGTAGCCGTCGTCGGCGGTCAGCCGGACGTCGAGGTGCTGGCCGGCACGGTGGTGGCCCCAGCCGTCGACGTCGAGCACGAGCGTCGCCGCGTTACTGGTCTCGCGCACGACCTCGGCGATGCGCGCCCGCCGCCACTCAGTCGCCGGCATAGCGCTGCTCTTGCCACGGGTCGCCGCGATCGTGGTAGCCCAGCGTCTCCCAGAATCCGGGCTCGTTGCGCTCGGTGATGCGCAGCCGCCGGACCCACTTCGCGCTCTTCCAGAAGTACAGGTGCGGCACGAGCAGCCGCGCCGGGCCGCCGTGCTCGGGCGCGAGCGGGCCGCCGTCGTAGGTGTCGACGACCCAGGCCTTGCCGCCGGTCAGGTCGTCGAGCTGGAGGTTGGTCGTGTAGCCGCCGTCGCATTCGGCGACTGCGAAGCCGCCCTGCAGCTCGACGCCGTCGAGGAGCGTGTCAACCGACACGCCCTCCCAGCCGGTGTCGAACTTCGACCACGACGTGACGCAGTGGATGTCCTTGGTGATCGCGTCGCGCGGGAGCTGGTGGAACTCATCCCAGGTCCAGCGGCGCTCGGTTGCCAGCGCTCCGTAGACGGCGAAGTCCCAGCGCTCCGTGGGGACGCGCGGGGTCGGCCCGGCCGACAGGACCGGGAAGCCGCGCTCGAGGTACTGCCCCGGCGGGAGCCGGTTGCCATCAGCCGGCTCGGCGTGACGACGGAAGAAGCCGCGGGTCATGCGCGCGAACGCTACTGGTTGCGCGTGCGAACACCCACGTCCGCAGCGCCACATACCGCGCGATGGTGGCGGTTATCGAGGCGGCGATCAGGACCGCGAGCTCGACCAGCCGTGGCGGCGAGGCCCAGAGCCCGTGCAGCACCGCGAGCGCGCTGGTGGTCAGCGCGAGGGTCAGGACGAACACGAGCGCGCCGCCCAGGTGATGATGGACGAGCCCGTCGCGCCCGCGCACGCCGAACGTGAGCGCACGATTGGCCGCCGTGTTCGCGACCGCGGTCAGCGCCAGCGCGAGCCCGTTCGCCCACGCAGCGCCGAGCGGGCCGCGCAGGGCCAGGAACAGCAGCGCGTACGCGACCGTCGAGAGGATGCCGATGCCCATGAAGCGGGCGACCGGACCGGCGGCGAGCAGGCGCGCGACGCCGCGCAGGTCGGTCAGGGCGGTCGAGACGACGTCGACGCGCGAGTCGGGGTCGTCGATCCAGTCGACCGGCACCTCGTGGATCCGCAGCCCGCGCCGCTGGGCGAGCACGAGCAGCTCGGTGTCGAAGAACCAGCCGTCGTCGCGCACGTCATCCAGCAGGCTCGCGGCGGCGTCGGCGCGCACGGCCTTGAAGCCGCACTGCGCGTCCGAGAAGCGCGCACGCAGCACCATGTGCAGGACGCGGTTGTAGGCGCGCGAGATCAGCTCGCGCTTGGGCCCGCGGACGACGCGCGCGCCGTGCGCCAGCCGCGTGCCGATCGCGATGTCGCTGTGACCGGACAGCAGCGGGGCGACGAGCGGCAGCAGCGCGCGCAGGTCGGTCGAGAGGTCGACATCCATGTAGGCGACGACGCGCGCGCCGGAGTCGGTCCACGCGGCGCGCAGGGCGCGCCCGCGACCCTTGCGCTCGAGCCGCAGGGAGGCCACGCCGGGCAGGTCCTCGGCGAGCGCACGGGCGATCGCCGGCGTCGCGTCGGTGCTGGCGTTGTCGGCGATCACGATCCGCCAGCTGAACGGGAACGAGTCGCGCAGGAAGCGATGCAGGCGCCGGACGCTCCGTTCGAGCCCGTCCTGTTCGTTGTAGACCGGCACGACGATGTCGACGTCCCGCACCGCGAGCGCGCGGCGAGCCGGGGTCGAAGGCAGGACGAGCTCTTGCATACGACCGAGGATCGGCGCCGGCGCTCGGAGACCGCTGGGGTCAGCCTGAGAAGATTCTGGGCGGCATGGAGCGGGGCGTGGCGCTGGTGACGGGCGGGAGCCGCGGGATCGGCGCGGCGGTGGCGCGGCTGGCCACGCGGGCGGGCTGGACCGTGTGCATCACGTACCGCTCGGACGCCGGCGCCGCGCGCGCGGTCGTCGAGCGCGGTGACGCCGCGCTCGCGGTGCGCGCCGACGTGGCGGTGGAGGCCGACGTGATCGCGGCGTTCGAGGCCGCCGCCGGCCTTGGCCCGCTCACCGCGTTCGTGGCCAACGCCGGCGTCGTCGCGCCCAAGGCGCGCGTCGACGAGCTGACCGCCGAGCGAGTCCAGCGGATGCTTGCGGTCAACGTGCTCGGGACGATCGTCGGCTGCCGCGAGGCGGTCAGGCGCATGTCGGCGCGCCACGGCGCAGACGGCGGCGCGATCGTGCTCGTCTCCTCGGCGGCGAGCCGGCTCGGGTCGCCGGGCGAGTACGTCGACTACGCGGCGTCCAAGGGCGCGGTCGACACGCTCGGCCTCGGGCTCGCGCGCGAGGTCGCCGGCGAGGGCGTGCGAGTGAACGTGGTCCGCCCCGGGTTGATCGCCACCGAGATCCACGAACCCGGCCGGCTCGAGCGGATGGCGCCGGCGGTGCCGATGGGCCGTGCGGGTCTGGCGGACGAGGTCGCGGCGGCGATCGTCTGGCTGCTCGGCGAGGACGCCGCGTACACGACCGGTGCGCTGCTCGATGTGACGGGTGGCCGGTGAGCGTGGCGAACGTCAACTGCGGCATTAAGGAGGGCGGGTCTACCAGAAACGATCACCGAGGGATGGCAAACGATCACGGTCGACCGTCGTCGATTGACAGGGTCCCTGTCCGCGTCGACTTATACGTGCTATAGCCGAGTTAGTTTAGTCCCGCTTTCCTGAGCGGTGGCCGGCGATGTTCGTTTCACCGCGCGATTCTCCCCCTCCTCCTCACCTGCCTGCAGTTGACGTACACGCCAACCCGCAGCTAGCTCTCAACGCCGGCGCCACCAGGTAGCGAAATCACGAACCGCGCTCCCCCGCCCTCCGCGTTCTCCGCACTCACCGACCCACCGTGCGCGGACACGATCGCGGCGACGATCGCCAGGCCGAGGCCGGCGCCGCCCTTGCCGCGCTCGCGCCCGCCCTCGGCGCGCCAGAAGCGCTCGAACAGCGCGCCGGCGTCGCCGGTCGGCAGCCCGGGGCCGTGGTCGCGCACCTCGAGCCGGACGCCGGACGCGACCGACACCTCGATCGGGGTCCCCGCCGGCGTGTGCACGAGCGCGTTGCGGAGCAGGTTGGCGAGCACCTGGCGCAGCTGGTCGGGGTCGCCGAGGACGGTCGCGGGGCGCTCTACGCGCAGCGAGACGTCGCGGTCGGGCGCGGTCGCGCGCGCGTCGTCGACGGCGTCACGGGCGAGCTTGGCCACGTCGACCTCGGCGTGCGGCGCCTGGCGGATCTCGTCCAGGCGCGCGAGCGTGAGCAGGTCCTCGACGAGCACGCCCATGCGCGCGCCCTCGTCCTCGATCCTGCGCATCGCCTTCTCGACGTCGGCGTCCGAGCGCGCGGCGCCCATCCGGTACAGCTCGGCGTAGCCGCGGATCGAGGCCAGCGGCGTACGCAGCTCGTGCGAGGCGTCGGCGATGAACGCGCGCAGCCGCTGCTGGGACTCCTCCCGCTCGGCGAACGCGACCTCGAGCCGGTCGAGCATCGAGTTCAGCGAGCTGCCGAGCCGCCCCACCTCGGTTCGCGGGTCGGTCGTCTCGACGCGGTGCGACAGGTCGCCGCCGGCGATCGCCGCCGCCGTGTGGCCCATCCGGTCAAGCGGCAGCAGCCCGACGCGCACGACGATCCACGCGAACACGCCGAGCAGCGCGAGCACGCCGGCGATCACCAGACCCTCGACCAGCAGCAGGCGGTTGAGGGTCTCGCTGGTCGAGCGCAGCGGAACCGCAACGACGTCGATGTTGCCGAGCGGGTCGCTGCGCGCGAGCACGCGGTAGCTGGCGGCGTCGGTGTGGACCGTGACGATCTTTCCGAGCGGGAGGGAGGCCGGCAGCTTCGGCGCGCTGCCACCGGTGTCGTAGCCGACGAAGCGGCCGCTCGACAGTCCGTCGGGCGAGCGCCGCTCCACCCAGGTCCCGGGCGCCGGGCCCTGGGTGGGCGGGGGACCGCCGTGGCGCGGATCGCGCCCGCCTCCGGCGTGGTCGCCGTCGGGATCGAGCGGGCGCCCGCTGAGGACGTCATCGACGATGCCCTGGGAGTCGCGCACCTGGCGGTCGACCCCGTCGTAGAGGAACGAGCGCTGCTCGGCGTACGTGATCGCGCCGAGCACGAGCAGCCCGACCGCGGCGAGAGCGAGCACGCCGGCGACCAGCCGCCCGCGGAGGGAGACGATCATGCCCGCGGGGGTCTGAGCGAGTAGCCGACGCCGCGCACGGTGTGGATCAGCGACGGGCCGTGGACGTCGAGCTTCTTGCGCAGATAGCTCACGTAGGTCTCCAGCACGCGCGCGTCGCCGCCGAAGTCGTAGTCCCACACGTGGTCGAGCAGCTGCGGGCGCGTGAGCACGCGGCGCGGGTTGAGCATGAAGTAGCGCAGCAGGCGGTACTCGGTCGCGGTCAGGTCGACCGGCTCGCCGGCGCGCACGACCTCGTGGCGGTCGTCGTCGAGCTCGAGGTCCTCGAACACGAGCCGGCTCGACTCGGCCTCCGCCTGGCCGGTGCGGCGCAGGACGGTGCGGATGCGCGCGACGAGCTCCTCGAGGCTGAACGGCTTGGTGACGTAGTCGTCGCCGCCGGTCGTCAGCCCGCGGATCTTGTCCTCGGTCGCGTCGCGCGCGGTCAGGAAGATGATCGGCACGCCCGCCCGCTCGGCCCCGAGCCGCTTGGCGACCTCGAAGCCCTCCATGTCGGGCAGCATCACGTCGAGCACCATCAGATGCGGCCGGAACGAGCTCACGGCGGCCAGCGCGTCGGTGCCGGTCCCGGCGGACTCCACGGTGAAGCCCTGGAAGCGAAGGGCCATCGTGATCACGTCGACGATGTTGGGCTCGTCGTCGACGACCAGGATCCGGTTCTGCTCGGCGCTCATCGCGTCTCAGTATCGGCATCCTCCCTGTGAGTTTCCTGGGAGGACACTGAGCCGATCCCCCACTCGCCGACCTTAGACTCGGGGCCATGGACGACAAGGTGAATCTGGAAGAGAAGATCGCGCTGCTCGACGGTCACTTCAAGCCCGGCATCGTCGGCTACCTGAACGACTACAAGCTCGTCGCCGTCCGCGTGAAGGGCGAGTTCGTCTGGCACCAGCACGACGACACCGACGACTTCTTCCTCGTGCTGTCCGGCCGGCTCACGGTCCAGCTGCGCGACCGCGACGTCGTGCTCGAGCCCGGCGAGCTGTTCGTCGTCCCGGCCGGCGTCGAGCACCGGCCGCGCGCCGACGAGGAGACCCACGTCCTGCTGATCGAGCCGCGCGGCACGGTGAACACCGGCGACGCCGGCGGCGAGCTGACCGCCGCCGAGGTCGAGATCTGAGCCGCGCCCGGGTCCTCATCCTCACCGCCGAGATCGGCGCCGGCCACGACCTCCCGGCCGAGCTGCTCGCCGCCGGGCTGCGCGAGCGCGGCGCGGACGCCACGATCGCCGACGGGCTGGCCGCGATGGGGCCCGTCACCCAGGCGCTCGGGCGCACCGGCGCGGAGACGATCATGCGCCGCGCGCCGTGGCTGTTCGACCTGCAGTACTCGCTGATCCAGCGCTTCGCGCCGACGCGCCGGCTCGGCGCGTGGCTGCTGGCGCGCGTCGGCGGGCCCGGGCTGCTGCGGCTGATCGAGCGCGAGGCGCCCGACGCGATCGTGTCGACCTACCCCGGCACCACCGAGGTGCTGGGCCGGCTGCGGCGCCGTGGGCGGCTCGGCGTGCCGGCAGTGGCGGCGATCACCGACCTCGCGGCGCTGCGCTTCTGGGCGCACCCGGGGATCGACCTGCACCTGATCATCCACGAGCAGTCGCGCGCGGAGGTGGCGGCGATCGCCGGCGCCGGCGCGGACGTCAGGCACGTGCGCGGGCTCTCGCGGCCCGAGTTCGACGACCCGCCGCCGCGCGAGCAGGCGCGCGCCGCGCTCGGACTGCCCGGGGGCCCGCTCGTCGTGATCTCCGGCGGCGGCTGGGGCGTCGGCGATCTCGAGCGGGCCGCCCGCGCGGCAACCGCCGCCGGCGCCGTGCCGGTCTGCCTGTGCGGCACCAACGCCGCACTCCAGGCGCGGCTGCGGCGTGCCGGCATCCGCGCCGAGGGCTTCACTGACCGGATGTGCGAGTGGCTGGCCGCGGCCGACGCGCTCGTGCACACGACGGCCGGGCTGACGATGCTCGAGGCCGAGCTGTGCGGCACGTGGGCGATCTCCTACGGCTGGGGCGTCGGCCACATCCGGATCAACAACGAGGCCTACCGCCGCTTCGGCCTGGCCGCGGTGGCGACGACCCCGGCCGAGCTCGACGCGGCGCTGCGCCGCGCGCTCAGTGCCCCGCGGCCGCGGCCGCAGGGCGTGGCGTCATGGCCCCACGCCGCCGACGTCGTCCTCGGCCTCGCCGTGCGATGACCGCTCGACGAGGTGCCCGGCCGGCGAGGCGACGCCGAGCATCAGCGACGCGCCGACGACCAATACGAGACCGCCGAGGATCGCCGCCGGTCGCGACCAGTGCTCGTCGGTGACGACCGGCGCGAGCAGCACCGGGACGGCGGTCTGGAGCGCGAACGCGCCGGCGGCGACGCGCGCCGCGCCGACCCGCTGCAGCGCGGACATCTCGTCGGCCAGCGCGAGCCCGGCCACCGCCGCGGTCGCGACGCCCCAGGCGGCGCCCGCGCCGGTGACCCCGGCGTCGGTCATCAGCTTCGTGGTCAGCCCCGAGGCCGCGTAGCCGCAGCCCGCCCCGAGCACCGCGACCGCTCCCCCGCCGGCCAGCAGCGGGACGACGGTGATCGCGCCGAGGCCGCCGAGGATCGCCGCCAGCGCGGCGGCGCCGGCGTGCGAGCTGGTGTCCTCCGGCGCCGACCAGGCCAGCAGGGCGAGCCCGGCGGCGATCGCCGCCACCGCGGCGAAGTCGCGCGGGCGCGCCGGCTCTCCGAGCAGCCGCACGGCGAGCACCAGCAACAGCACCAGGCCCACCGCCAGCGACGGCTGCACGATGGTCAGCGGCGCGATCGCCAGCGCGGCCACCTGCAGCGGCCAGCCGGCGATCGCGAGGGCGGTCGCGGCCAGCCAGCGCGGCCGTCGCAGCAGCCGCGCCATCAGCCCGAGCGAGCGGTCGGCCACCGCGCGGGTCTCGACCGCCTGCAGCGCGACCGCGGCGTCGAAGCAGCAGCCGGCCGCGGCGCCGAGCGCGATTCCCCCGGCGATCGCCGCCGCGCTCATCGGGCCGCCGTCATGATCAGGGCATGCTCCCGCCCGCGCTCGCGCCGGTGCTGCCATCGGTCGCCGAGACGTTCGCCATCCCGCTGCGGATCGCCTCGCCGGGCGTCGCGCTCACGTTCGACGACGGCCCGCACCCGCACGGCACGCCGGCGATCCTCGACGCGCTCGGCGACGTCAAGGCCACCTTCTTCATGATCGGCGAGCGCGTCCTCGCGGCGCCCGCCGTCGCGGCCGAGGTCGCCGCGCGGGGCCACCAGGTCGCGATCCACGGCCACCGCCACCGGGCGATGCTGCGCCTCACGCCGGCGGCGATCGCGCGCGACCTCGACGCCGCCCACGAGACGATCGCGACGCACGCCGGCGTCTCCCCCGTGCTGCACCGGCCGCCGTACGGGATCTACACGCGCGCGGGCCTGCACGACGTCCGCGCGCGCGGGTGGGCGCCGCTGCTGTGGTCGCGCTGGGGCCACGACTGGCGGCGCCGGCGCGCGCCCGAGCGGATCGCCGCCGAGGTCGCGCGCGACCTCGCCCCCGGCGACGTCCTGCTGCTCCACGACGCCGACGACTACAGCGCGGCCGGGAGCTGGCGCCGCACGCTCGCCGCGCTCCCGCGCGTGCTGGAGGCGATCGCCGCGGCCGGGCTGGAGCCGGTCACGGCCGGTAGTACAGGGGGACGCACCAGTGATGCCCGGCCACCCAGTCCGAGTTCGGCAGGTCGACCGCGTGACCCATGATGCGATGGCAGGGGGCGTCGTACACCTTGCCGGTGGAGCGCTCGATCGGGTCGAAGACGATGTACTTGTAGAGGCCTGAGACCATCCCGTCGGGCAGCCGCAGCCGCCCGGGATGCCCGGAGTCCAGGTGCTCGCGCGCCGCGGTGTTCTTCCAGGCGACGATCTCCTCCATCCGCTCGGTCTGCACGATCCCGAGCGCCGCGGTGAACTCGCTCAGCCGGAAGTTCAGCCCGGCGACCGCGTGCTCGGGCTTGCCGTAGTTGCGGAACGCGCGCGCGAACTCCAGCAGCTCCGGATCGCGGGAGACGATCATCCCGCCCTCGCCCGTCGAGACGGTCTTGGTGGCGTAGAACGACCACAGCCCGGCGTCACCGTAGGTCCCCGGGCGCCGGCCGTTCCACGAGGCCCCGTGCGCGTGCGCGCAGTCCTCGATCAGGAAGATGCCCTCGGCACGGCACAGCTCGGCGATCCGCTCGCTCTCGAACGCCAGGTGCCCGCCGATGTGCACGAGCATCACCGCGCGCGGCCGGTGCCGCGCGACCGCCGCCTCCAGCGACGCGAACGACATGCAGAGGTCCTCGCGGTTGCAGTCGACGAACTCCACGCGCGCGCCCGCGTGCAGCGCCGCCAGCGGCGTCGCCATGAACGTGTTCGACGGGACGAGCACGGTCTCGCCGCGCACGCCGGCGAACTCCAGCGCCGCCAGCGCCGCGCCGGTCCAGCCCGCGAACGCCACCGCGCCGGGCCCGTTCCAGTCCGTCCACGCCTGCTCGAAGGCGGCGGTCAGCGGACCTTCCGACCAGCGCTGCGACGCGATCACCTCATCCCACAGCTCGTGCAGCCGGACCCGGTCTCGCTCGTCGAACCCGATCGCGAAGCGACCGAGGTCTCCGATCACTCGCTCATCCACGCCGGCAGCGCTGGGCGGACGGTGGTGAGCCGCGCGGCGAGCCCGGCGGCGAGCGCGAAGAGGACGAGCAGGACCGAGTGGCCGTGGCGCAGGTGCTCGACCACCGGCGGCCACGGCAGCAGCGCGACGGCCAAGCAGGCGCCGGCCGCCGCCCACAGCCCGGCGCGCAGGTGCGCGCCGAGCGGCTCGTCCCAGTGGAATCCGCCGGCCAGCACGACCGGGACGCCGAGGATCAGCGTGTCCAGGAACGTGTCGTAGCGGTCGAGGTCGTCGTCGACCGGGATCAGCATCACGATGCCGATCAGCAGCACGGCGGTCAGCGCCGCCCAGCCGAGCGAGAGCGCCCCGCGGCGCACGATCGGCGCGAGCACCCGCGGGCGCGACGGCGCCGGCTCGGGGAGCGCGCCGCGATGCCAGTCGACGTAGCGGCGCACGCCCTCCGCGAACGGCGTGCTCGCGCGCCAGCCCAGCTCCGCGGCCGCGCGCTCGCCGCTCACCGGCGCGCCCGCGAAGTCGCCCGACCGGCCGGGACCATGCACGATCTCCACGTCGCCGACCGCCTCGCGCACCGCCTCGGCGATCTCCAGCACCGTCGTGTCCTCGCCGCCCACCAGGTTGTAGGTCCGGTTGGCCGCGCATGGCGCCAGCGCCCGCACCACGCCCTCGGCCAGGTCCTCGACGTACACAAAGCGGCGCGACTGCGAGCCGTCGCCGGCGATCGTCAGCGGCTCGCCGGCCAGCGCGCGCTTGGTGAACGCGGGGATCACCGCCGCGGGCCTGGCGCGCGGCCCGTACGGGATGCCGAAGCGCAGGATCGTGTGCTCCACGTCGTAGAGCTCGCCGTAGGCGTGGCAGTAGAACTCGCCGGCCAGCTTGGTCGCCGTGTACAGGTGCGCCGGCGGGTGCAGCGGCAGCGACTCGTCGTGGCACTCGGCCGGCGTGTCGGAGTAGGCCCAGATCGTCGACGCGTAGACGACGCGCCCGACGGCGGTCCGCCGCGCCGCCTCCAGCACCTGCAGCGTCGCCTGCGCGTTGCGGCGCTCCGCCTCCACCGGATCGGCGAGCACCTCGTTGACGTCGGCGGATGCGGCGAGATGGATCACTGCGTCGCAGTCCTTCATCGCGCGGCACAGCTTCCCGAGCTGGCACAGGTCGCCGCGCACGCTGTCGAGCTCGGGATGCCACGGCGAATGCCGCAGGTCATAGAGCCGCGGCCGCTTCCCGGCGGCGATCAGCGCGTCGACGACGTGCGAGCCGATGAACCCGGCAGCGCCGGTAACGAGGATCGTGGATGGCACGGCGCGAGCCTACGGCACGTTGATGAGACTCGCGTCACCGATGCGTGATGGGATTCTGTCCACATGCGCGCGATCGTCATCACCGCCCACGGCGGCCCCGAGGTGCTCGAGCTTCGCGACGAGCCGGAGCCGGTGCCGGGTGCGGGCCGTCTGCTCGTCGCGCTGGAGGCCGCGGGAGTCAACTTCCGCGACGTCTACGAGCGCGAGGGACGCGGCTCCGCATACGCGAGCACGCCGCCGCTGATCGGCGGCGCGGAGGGCGCCGGGACCGTGCTCCAGGGCGCCGGCGAGTTCTCCCCCGGCGACCGCGTGTGCTGGGCGGCAGCGCCCGGCAGCCACGCCGAGCGGGTGGCGGTCGACGCGAGCCAGGCGGTCTCCGTGCCGGCCGGCGTGAGCTGCGAGCAGGCCGCCGCGGTGCTCCTGCAGGGCATGACCGCGCACTACCTGTGCACGTCGACCTATCCGGTCCAGCCCGGCGACGACGTGCTGATCCACGCCGCGGCCGGCGGCGTCGGGCTGCTGCTGACGCAGATGGTCAAGCAGCGCGGCGGCCGGGTGATCGCGACGACCTCCACGCCCGAGAAGGCCGAGCTCGCGCGCGGCGCGGGCGCCGACGAGACGATCGGCTATGAGGGCTTCGCCGAGCGCGTGCGCGAGCTGACCGGCGGGCGCGGCGTGGCCGCGGCGTACGACTCGGTCGGCCGCGCGACGTTCCACGACAGCCTGCGCGCGCTGGGGCGGCGCGGGCATATGGTCCTGTTCGGCGCCGCGTCCGGGGCGCCCGACCCGTACGAGCCCGAGGAGCTGCGCAAGGGCTCGCTCTACCTCACGCGCCCCGCGCTGCCCGACTACGCGGCCACGCGCGAGGAGCTGCTCGAGCGGGCCGGCGCCGTGCTCGGCCAGGTTGCCGACGGCACCCTGGAGGTGAGGATCGGCGGCCGCTACCCGCTCGCCGAGGCGCGGCGCGCGCACGAGGATCTCGAGGCGCGCCGGACCACCGGCAAGCTGCTGCTGATCCCGTGATCACGCAGGACGAGATCCGCCGGATCGGCGCCATCTCCTCGCCGGCGCTGCGCAACCTCGAGATCACGTACGCGTACTCGCGCCTGGCCGCGGCGACGGCCGAGCGGACGGGCCCGGGAGCCAACTGGTGCACGTTCGCGACCTGGGCCTCCCGGCAGGCCGGGCAGACGATCCGCGGTGAGGACCTCGAGGCGCAGCTGCGGACGCGGCTGCTGGCGCCACGGGAGCTGCTGCACCCCTTGACGTCGTCGTGGCGCTGGTTGCTGCGGCGCGGCCTGCTGAACCCGCGCAGCCGGCTCGGGAGGCTGATGGCGAAGCTGCACACGCCGTTCGACGCGTTCGAGCTGGCCAGCGAAGCGGTGGCACGCGGAAACAAGAAGGTGTTCGACGAGATCGGCTTCGAGTTCGCGCGCTACCTGGAGACCGTGCCGCCGGGCGACGACGCCGCGCTGGACGTGTTCCTCGACGGCCTGCAGTCCGAGGAGCTGCGCGCCCCGTTCACGCGCTATCACCGCTCCCCCGGCGACCCGCAGGCGATGCTGCTTGCGAACCTCGAGATCGGCATGCACGAGCAGACGCGGCTGCAGCCGGAGATCCGCGCCGCGCTCGACGCCGCGTACGACACGGCGCTGCCGATCGTCGGCCCGCAGAAGCTGGCATCGCGGCTGGCGCGCGAGCTGATCACCGCGAACCTGATGGTGCTCACGCTCCCGGGCCGCGTGCTCGCGCTGGGCGCGAACCTGCCGGACGAGTTCCCGGACGAGGTGCGCACCCCGGCCGACCCCGAGCTCGTCGCCCTGGTCGCGCGCTTCGAGCCGCCGCCGGGGACGGTGGACGATTGCGGCGCCCACGACTGGTCTGAGCTCGGCGAGCGGATGCACTACATCTCGCACCTGTTCCGCGCCTTCCACGTGACGCGGGACTTGACCGGCGCGCCGTTCACCGAGGCTCAGATCGGGGGCATCCTCGCCGGGTCGATCCCGGACGGGGAGCTCTAAGAGGCACCGAAGTAGCCGGCGAGGTCGGCGCCGACCAGCTCGGTCTTCGGCAAGAAGGCGGCGACCCCGTCGACCGGGCCGATCGTGTCGTCGGTCGAGGTGAGGAGGATGCGCAGGCCCGGCTGCGCGGCGCGCAGCTCGCGCGCCAGGACCGGGCCGCTGGTATCGGGGAGATTGACGTCGAGCAGCAGCGCGTCGGGAGCGTGCTCGGCGCAGGCGGCGCGGGCCTGCGCGGCGTCGGCGGCCTCGCCGGCGACCTTCAGGCCGCGGGCCTCCAGCAGCGTGCGTGCGATGCGCCGGAAGCCAGGGTCGTCGTCGACGATCAGAACACCGACCTTCACCACGCCACAGCGTACGGACACTCAGGCGCGGCGGCGTCGCGGGACCTGGTCAGGATCCCGCGACGCGCGCGGGGGTCAGCCCTTGCCCTTCTCGCCCGACGCGATCGCGTCGATCAGGCCCTTCATCTTGGCGACGATCTGGTCGCCGATCTGCGTCTGCGAGACGCCGGCGATGATCACCGACACGACGAGCAGCACGCCCATGTACTCGGCTGCGGTCTGGCCGCGGTTGTCGCGGACGCGCTCGACCAGGTCGCGGACGAAGGTCTCGACGCCGACATAGGCCTCGATGCAGTGGTCGCGGAACGAGTCCTGCGCGGTGGTGATGAGATCGGACATTTGACGCCTCCTGCGTGAAGCTCCGGTTGACTGCGGGCAATCTACGTCCGGCCCGCAGGCGCCACGAGAGGCGCGGGACTCAACTTCGCGAGGCCCGAAGGTCCCACGTCCGCGTGGGACTACTAGGGCTCGATCAGGACCTTCAACGAGCCCGGCTCGCTGAGGCGCTCGAGCGCGGCGGGCACGGCGCCGAGCGCGAACACGCCGCTGATCAGCGGCTCGGTCCGCACCCGGCCCGAGCGGACGAGCTCGATCGTGTCCGGCCACACGTGCGGCGAGCCGAGCACGCCGTGCACGACGAGGTCGCGCACGACGACGGAGTCCATGTCGACCGGGACGGTCGGAATGCCGGAGAGCCCGAGCACGACCGCGGTGCCGCCCGGGCGCACCGTGCGCAGCGCGAAGCCGAGCGCCTCGGCGCCGCCCGCGCACAGGATCACGACGTCGTAGTCGTCGGCGCCGGCGTCGTCCGCATGCGCGGGGAACCCCAGCGAGGCGGCGAGCTCCAGACGGTCGGGCCGGGGGTCGGCGAGCGCCACCGCGGCGGCCCCCTCCGCGACCGCGCACTGCGCGGACAGCAGCCCGATCGTCCCCGCGCCGGCCACGAGCACGTTGCGGCCGGCGACCGCGCCGCGCCGCACGCCGTTCAACGCGACGGTTGCGGGCTCGACCAGCGCGGCCGTGCGCGCGGGCATGCCGCCCGCGTGGTGCGCCGTCGAGGCGGGGAACACCATGCGCGAGGCCATCGCGCCGTCGCGGTTGAGGATCCCCGTCTCGGTCCGCAGCGCGCACAGGTGGTAGTCGCCGGCGCGGCAGCGCGGGCAGCGGCCGCAGCCCAACGGCGTCTCCCCCGTCACCTGGTCGCCGGGCGCGAAGCCCTCGACGCCGTCGCCCACCTCGACGATCTCGCCGACCCACTCGTGCCCGGGGACGATCGGGTACTTCGCCCAGCCCTCGCGGAAATAGACGAGGCTGCCCTCGAAGATCTCGCGGTCGGTGCCGCAGATGCCGACCGCGGTCGGCGCGATCAACAGCTCGCCCGTCCCCGGCGACGGATCCGGCCGTTCGACCAGCTCGAGCCGCTCGGCCCCGTGGAACTCGATCGCGTGCATGTACGCAGATTGAACAACCGTCGAAGCAAGTCCTGACGCCTGACGATGGCGGAGCCGGTTCGCCGCGCATAGCGTGGCCCGCCGATGAGGACGCTCGCGCCAGCCGCGGCGGCGCCGGACGCCGCCCCGACTCCGGTCTCCCTGGAGCCGGAGGTCCGCGCGCTCGGCCATCGCATCGCCGCCGAGCAGGCCCGCGCTCCCCGCGGCGCCGGCCGAGCGCTCGAGAACCGCGGGATGGAGCTGCTTGCGCGTGACCCGCAGTTGCGCGCCGCGCTGTTCCGGCTCGTCGACGTCGCGCCCGCGTGCGCGACGCCGCGCGAGCTCGCGGATCACCTCGCAGCGCTGCTCGGCGAGGTCGAGCGCAGGCTGCCGCTCGCCGCCGCACGGCGCCCCCTCGCCGGCCGTCTGGCCGGCGTCGCCGTGCACCGGATGGCGCAGCGCTTCATCGTGGGTCAGGGTCCGAGGGATGCCGTTCCCGCGCTGGCGCGCCTCTGGCGCGCCGGCGCGGCGGCATCCGTCGATCTGCTGGGCGAGGCGACCGTCACCCTCGCCGAGGCCGAGCGCTACACCGCGCGCTGCGACGACGCGCTGCGCACGCTGGCCGCCGCCGCGCGCGACTGGCCGTCGCAGCCGCTGCTCGAGCGCGACCGCGCCGGGGCGCTCGCGCGCGTGAACCTGTCCGTGAAGGTGAGCGCGATGACGCCGCGGGTCCGCGCCGACGCGCCCGAGCTCGGCGTCGCCGACGCGGCCGGCCGCCTGCGCGGCCTGCTGCGGACGGCCCGCGACGTGGGCGCGCACCTGCACATCGACATGGAGTCGATGGACACCCGCGAGCTGATCACCGACCTCGTGATGCAGGTGCTGGCCGAACCGGAGTTCCGCGCCGGCCCGAGCGCGGGGATCGTGCTGCAGGCCTACCTGCGCGACGCCGACGAGGAGCTTGCCCGCCTGCTCGACTGGGCGGCCGCGGCGGAGCGCGAGGTGCCGTTCACGATCCGGCTCGTCAAGGGCGCCTACTGGGAGCACGAGACCGTCGACGCGCAGCAGCACGGCTGGACGCCGCCGGTGTTCGAGACCAAGTCAGACAGCGACCGCTCGTTCGAGCGCCTGACGCGCCGGCTGCTCGACGCGCGTCCGTTGATCCGCCCGGCGATCGCCTCGCACAATGTCCGCTCGCTCGCGCACGCGATCGTCTACAGCGGCGACCGCGACGTCGAGCTCCAGGTGCTGCGCGGGCTCGGGGACGACCTCCAGCACGCGCTCTCGGCGCTCGGGCTGCGCGTGCGAACGTACTGCCCGTGCGGCGACCTCGTGGCCGGGATGAGCTACCTCGTGCGGCGCCTGCTCGAGAACACCTCCAACGACTCGTTCCTCCTCAGCCGCGCGCGCGGCGACGACCTCGACCGCCTGCTCGCCGTTCCGTGAGCTTCATCAACGAGCCGCTGCTGGAGATCCGCCGCGCGCCCGTGCGCGAGCTGCTGGTCGACGCCCTCGCCGAGCTCGACGCGGAGCTCCCCTGGCGCGTCCCGGTGCTCGTCGCCGGCGAGCGGCGCGACGGCACGTCGAACCGTTCCACCGATCCAGGCGCGCCGGAGCGCGTCGTCGCCGAGTTCGCGCCGGCGACCGAGGCCGAGGTCGACGCCGCGGTGCGCGCGGCCGGCGCCGCCTCGCAAGCATGGGCCGCGCGGGGCGCCGAGGCGCGCGCGGCGATCCTCTCGCGCGCGGCCGGCGAGCTGCGGCGGCGCCGTCCGCTGCTCGCCGCGGTCGCGGTGCGCGAGTGCGCCAAGCCGTGGGCGGAGGCCGACGCCGACGTCTGCGAGGCGATCGACTTCCTCGAGTACTACGCGCAGCGGGCGGTCGCGCTGGAGGCCGGAGGCGCGGTCGTCTCGCTGCCCGGCGAGCGCAACACGCTCCGCTACGCCGCGCGCGGCGTCGTCGCCGTCGTGGCGCCCTGGAACTTCCCGCTGGCGATCGCCGCCGGCATGGTCGCGGCGGGGCTGGCGACCGGCAACGGCGTGGTGCTCAAGCCCGCCGAGCAGTCGCCGGCCTGCGCGCTGGCGGTGGTCGAGGCGCTGCATGCGGGCGGCGTGCCGCGCGAGGCGCTGAGCCTGCTCCCCGGCGAGGGCGACGTCGGCGCGGCGCTGGTCGCGCACCCGGGCGTCCACACGATCGCGTTCACCGGCTCCGGCGCCGTCGGGCTGGAGATCCTCAGGCGCTCGGCCGAGCTCGCGCCGGGCCAGGCGCACCTCAAGCGCGTGGTCGCCGAGATGGGCGGCAAGAACTGCGTGATCGTCGACGCCGACGCCGACCTCGACGACGCGGTCCCCGCGATCGCGTACTCGGCGTTCGGGTTCGCCGGCCAGAAGTGCTCGGCGGCGTCGCGGCTGCTCGTGCACGAGCGGATCGCCGGCACGCTGGCCGAGCGCCTGCGCGGCGCGATCGACGCGCTGCTCGTCGACCAGGCGCAGCGCTTCGGCGTCGACGTCCCGCCGGTGATCGAGGAGGCGGCCCGGCAGCGCGTGCTCGAGTACGCGCGCATCGCGCGAGAAGAGGGCGGCGCCGTCTACCGGCCCGGCGAGGCGCCAGAGCACGGCTGGTTCGTCGCCCCGGCGCTGGTCAGCGGCCTTCCGGCCCGCTCGCGCGTGGCCGAGGAGGAGATCTTCGGGCCGCTGCTCGCGCTGCAGCCCGTGCGCTCGATCGACGAGGCGGTAGAGATCGTCGCAGGCCAGCCGTTCGCGCTCACCGGCGGCCTGTTCTCCCGCAACCCTGCGACCGTCGAGCGCGTGAGCGCGGCGCTGCCGGTCGGCAACCTCTACGTCAACCGGCACATCACCGGCGCGATGGTCGCCCGGCAGCCGTTCGGAGGCAACCGCCTGTCGGGGACCGGCACCAAGGCGGGCGGTCCCGACTACCTGTTGAACTTCGTCGAGCCGCGCGTCGTCACGGAGGACACGATGCGCCACGGCCTCGTAGTTTGAGTCCTGACGGGCTGCAGGAGATCGTCGACGCGCTGAGCGTGCGGCTCGGCCGTCCGGTGCTGGTGGACGACGTCGAGCTGCGCCCGCTCGCTTACAGCTCGCAGACCGGCGAGCTCGACTTCGTGCGGACCGCGAGCATCCTTGGCCGCCACGCGCCGGACGCGGCGCGCGAGGCGCTCTTCGGCCATGGCATCCGCACGGCGCCGGACCCCGTCCGCATCCCTCCTCACCCCGACATCCCGATGTCGGCGCGCGTGTGCATCCCGATCGTGCGCGCGGGCCGGCGGCTCGGGTTCCTGTGGCTGCTCGACGACCCGCCGGTCGGCGACGACGACCTCCAGCTCGCCCGCGCGGCCGCGTCCGACGCCGCCGTCGTGCTCCAGTCCGACGCCGACGCCCGGCTGGACCGCCACCGCCGCGAGCAGGAGCTGATCGGCGGGCTGCTGGCCGGCGACGGCGCCGCCGCGGCCGCGCTGGAGGCCGACAACTACCTGCCGCTGCGCCCGCTCGTCGTGTACGTGGCCGAGACGGCCGGCGACGAGCTGCTCGACCGCATCCGCAGCCGCGCGCCGGCCAAGCACTCGCTGGCAGGCGAGATCGCCGGCCGCGCCGTGTGCCTCGTCGGCGCCGCGAGCGCCCTGCGCGCCCGCCCGCTGTCGGACCTGCTCGACCGCGCGTTCGTCGGCGAGGGCGACGAGGTCGCCGAGCTGCGCGACGCGCCGCGCTCCTACCGGCACGCGCTCGCCGCGCTGCGCGTCGCCGCCGGCCAGGACTCCGGCGTCGCCCGCTGGACCGATCTCCGCGCCGCGCGCCTGCTCACCGCGCTGCCCGAGACCGCGCTCGACGACATCCCGGCCGGCCTGCGCCGCCTGCTCGAGGGGGGCCACGAGCAGCTCGTGCACACGCTCGAGACCTACCTCGACCACGCCGGCGACGTGAAGGCGACGGCCGCGGCGCTATGGCTGCACCGCACGAGCCTCTACTACCGCCTGCGCCGGATCGAGGAGCTCGCGGGCGTGGACCTGAGCCGCGGCGAGGACCGCTTGCTCTGCCATGTCGCGCTCAAGCTCTCGCGACTCGCCGCATGAGCGGACGATGAGTGTCAGCCGATGTTGACGCGTCGGCGTACGATCGTGCGCGCTGCCGGGTGCCGTCAGGGAATCCCTGAACGCGCTGGAGCGTCCAGCGCCGGCGGGCGGCAACGGAATGCCCATTTCACCGGGAGGGTGAAACCATGAGGATCCTGCTGGCCGTCCTGTCGCTCGCTGGAGCGCTCGTGCTGCCTGGCACCGCGGCGGCGGCAAATCAGCGCGTCTATCCGGCGCGGCTGCCCGCCGACGTCGCCCACCCAGGCTCGGCGATCGTCGCGTTCAAGACGCCGGTCAGCGCGGCCGGCGACCGCTTCGCGGCGAGCCCGTCCGGGAACGCCGGCGCGTCCGACATCGCCGCGCTGAACTCCGCGCTGGCGACGATCGGCGCGACGGGCGTGCGGCACCTCTTCACGAACGTCCCGGCCGGCGAGCTCGCCGCAGCCCGCGCCCGCGCCGAGGCGGCCACCGGGAGGTTCGTCACAGACTTCACGCAGGTCTACCAGGTGACCTATGACCCCAAGGTCGCGTCGGGGACCGCGGCCAACGCGCTCGCGCGCTCGCCGCTGGTGAGCTCGGCGATGCCGGACTGGATCTTCAAGGGCCCGCAGGACCCGGCCAAGCTCTCGCGCGCCGGCCGCCGGGCCGCGCTGAAGGCGGCGGCCCGGGCGCGCACCGCGGACCATCCGCAGCCGCCGGGCGTCAACGCGCTGCCGCGCAACGACGCCTACCGCAGCGACGCGCAGTCCTACCAGGACGCGGCCTCCAACAACGTCACCGGCGCCGCGCAGATGATCGCCAAGCGCTTCCGTCAGCAGCCCGGCCAGGGCGAGGTGGTCACCAACATCTCGCTCGGCAACGTCAACGACCGCAGCACGGTGCTCCAGAACGGCCAGCGCTACATCGTCCAGTCCGGCTATCCGAAGATCCCGGTCTGGCTGTCGCAGAGCGACTGCGTCGACAACGGCGACGGGACGCAGACCTGCACGGTCTCGCTCGACCCGTCGGGGACCACCGGCGACGACCAGGGCGACTTCGTCGAGGTCGACCTGGACTTCAGCGTGATGGCGCCGCCGCCGCTCGGCGACCCGCGCGTCCCCAACCCCGCGCCGCCCGGCAACAGCCGGCTGCTCGGCTCCGCCTACGGCGCCTCGTTCCGGCTGATCAACCCGAAGGTCAACAACACCGAGAACTTCGTCGCCGCCTGGCTCGGCGCCGGGTTCCTGCTGACGCCGAAGTCCAACACGATCACCGCCTCGATCGGCCAGGGCTTCTCGATCGGCGGCTTCAGCGACTACTTCTTCGAGAACGAGGCGATCATCCACGACGTCGTCACCGAGCTCGTCCAGGGCGAGGACATCTTCGTCTCGATCTCGGCGGGCGACGGGCAGACCGAGACGTCGGTCGCGATGAACCCGAACGGGCTCACCGGCCCGACCGAGGTCACGACCGACCCGAACGTTCCTGTCGACATCGACGACCCGGACCTGTGGCTGAACCCGGACTACAGCTACGGCCTCACGGTCGAGCCGCAGTTCGTGATCGACAGCGGCTCCAACGACGCCGCGGCGAACACGCTCAACGACGTCTACAACAACTCGCCGTTCAACTCGCGGCTCGACGACTCGGTCAGCCACTCCCAGCACACGACCGAGACGCGGTGGACCGGGCAGCAGAACTTCCACACGGGCTTCGGCTCGCGCGCGAACGTCTCGGCGCCCGGCGACGACATCCTGATCATGGCCCAGGTCGAGGACGCCAACGGCGATCCGGTCGACCCGGTGTCGAGCTTCCCGCGCCTGATCGGCGGCTCCTCGGCCTCGGCCCCGGAGGTCGCCGGCGCCGCCGCGGTCGTGCGCCAGGCGGCGCGCGCGCTCGGCACGCCGCTGAGCGCGACGCAGATCCGGTCGCTGCTGTTCGCGACCGGGCGCAGGAACGTCGCGCCCGCGTTCGACCTCTCCAACGCGAGCATCGGCCGGTCGCTCGACCTCACCGCGGCCGTGCAGGCGCTGTTCGATCACGCGCACGCGAGCGGGAGCCCCTCGTTCGCGCGCATGACGGTCGCGCAGCGCAAGGCGGTCCTGACCCCGACCGACCTGCGCTCGAGCTTCTACAGCGACACGGCGCAGGATCCGCTGCGGGGGACGGCGACGATCGACCTCTCGCAGGGTCTGGTGGCGCCGTCGTCGCGCACCAACGAGACGGTCGGCGAGACCGGCGACAACGTGTTCGCGCCGATCACGTTCGGCGTCGACGCGGTCTTCATGCCGAGGCTGAACCTGAAGTGGACGCTGCAGCTGGATCGGCGCAAGGTCAACGTGCCGGGCTCGCTCTATGACTCGGGCGTCCCGGCGCTGCGGTTGCTGCCGTCGGAGATCTTCGGGCTGCTCGGCGCGCCGGTCACGTCGCGGTTCGATCGCGTGGTGACGGTCACGGCGTCGTCGGGGAAGACGTCGATCTCGACGGATGTCACGTTCAAGGGTCAGCGCGGCGCGACGTACTCGCACGCGATCCCGCCGTCGTTCGACCCGGTCTTCCAGGCCGGCGACAAGGTGCGCTTCGCGTACGACCTACGCGGGCTGCGGGGCGCCGACGGCGGCATCCTGATCGTGTCCGACATCGACCGCGCGGTGCCGCAGGCGTTCCCGGACAGCGACCTGGATGCGCACGGCAAGAAATACCGTTTGAACGGGCTCGTCGGCAGCATCACGTTGTCCGGTCGCGAGTTCCCGCACGGCGTCGGCACGTACGGCATCGCGCTGCGCGGGACCCGTCACGGGGCCGAGATCGCCGACAGCACGAGCTTCTGGCAGCCGCTGCGCTTCGCCCCGGCGCGCCAGCAGCTCCCGGCGACGCCCAAGGTGCAGGCCGCGGCGTCCGCGCTCGGCTCGACCGAGCCGCTGTTCTATGACGTCGCCGACATCGAGCCCGGCGGCTCGCCGGTGTTCGGCGTCACCTACGACGTCCGCGGCGTCAGCGGCGCCCGCAACGCGATCGTCGAGTTCTCGCGCCCGACGCGCGACTTCGCCGAGGCGCTGTTCATCAGCGGCGCGTTCGGGCCGGCCAACTCGTTCGTGAACAACTTCACGAACCCGAACGGCGACCGGCTCGACGGCGGGAATGACTTCGGCCAGGCGGGCGAGACGGCGCATGCACTCGTCGCCGGGACGAACGGCTTCGCCGTGCTCGACGGCTCGAAGATCGGGCTCTCGATCCCGGCCGGGAGCTGCGACAGCACCTACCAGGTCCGCGTGCTCGCCGCGGATGCGGCCGGCCGCATCGTCGGCGTCGCCGGCAACGGCTCGATCCTGAGCTACGCCGACTTCAGAGACGGAGGGCCCTGCTTCAGCTGAGCGGTGCGGCGGCGCCCGGGTCAACCCGGGCGCCGCTTCGCCTGCGGCGCCTCTGCTAGTCCGCCCACCAGTCGCGCCGGCCATCGACGTCCTCGCGCGGAGCGTCGCCGAGACTGGGCGCGCCGATGACGAGGATCTCGAGGCCCTCCGGCCCGGCCTCGTAGCCGCGCCACGCACCGGGCGGGACGCGCACCGCGTCCCACTCCTTGAGCTCGACGATCTCGTCGTCGACCTTCATCCGCCCGCTCCCGCGCACGACCACGTACACCTCCTCTTGCGTCTTGTGCGTGTGGCCGTACGGAAAGCGATAGCCGGGCGGGACGCGCTGGTGGCTCAGGCCGGATTGCTCGAGCTCGAGCGCCGCGGTCGCCGAGCGGAACTCCAGGTCCGGGGCGCCGTCGAACCTGGAGCCGAGGTCCTCCAGATCGTCCTTGAGGTTCCTGAGCGTGAACGGCACGCCGCAATCCTATGGCAGCGCGCAGGCTAGCCCCTGCCCGGCACAGCCTCGACCGCGCCGGCCGGCTGCTGCGAGGCGCACGCCTTGCTGGCGGCTTGGAACGCGGGCGAGCGGTCGTCGAACCTGCTGCTGTCGAATGCGCCGCGACGATCGGGGTCCGGGAAGCTCGGAACGCCGTGCGTGCGCAGGCAGCGAGCCCACTCGACCTCCGCGGCCGAAGGGCCGCGCCCCAGGGCGGCGGCGCCGCCGATGCCCGCCGCGATCACCGCCAGCGCGGCCAGGATCGTCATCTGCACCCTTCTCATCGCCTTGCTCCTTGTGTTGGGAACCATGCCCGGGGTTTGTAAGGGAGCGCCGCTGACGCGGACGTAACCGCGCCGGTTAATCCGCTGTAAGGTCGTCCGCGGCACCCTCTCGCGTGCATGCGACTCCACCCGCCAAGGCGCACCATCCGAGCGCGGCTCACCGTCCTGGTCTTCGCCGCCTTCCTCGCTGCGGGCGCCGTGCTGCTGGCGGTCGCCGTCGCGGTCTGGCTGGGGCGGACCGGCGGGGCCACCGTGGCGCACCCCTCGCCGTCCGGGGGCGTAGCGTTCCCCACGACCCAGCACAGCGCCGACCGGCGCGAGCTGTTCGTCGCCGCGGGCGTCGCGCTGATCGCGATGGGCGCCGTTTCGCTGGGGCTCGGCTGGCTCGTGGCCGGACGCTTCCTGCGGCCGCTGCGCACGATCACGGCGACGGCGCGGGAGATCTCCGCCACCACCCTGCACGAGCGGCTGAACCTCCCCGGCCCCGACGACGAGCTGACCGAGCTTGCCGACACCTTCGATGCGCTCTTGGACCGGCTTGAGCGTTCGTTCGCCTCCGAGCGCCGCTTCGTCGCCAACGCGTCGCATGAGCTGCGCACACCGCTCGCCGGGATGCGGGCGTCGCTGGATGTGGCGATGGCCAAGCCGGAGCCGGCGCCGGCACACGTCGTCACGCTCGCCGAACGACTCCGCCGCGAGCTCGACCGCATGGACGCGCTGCTCGAGAGCTTCCTCACGCTCGCGAGGACCCAGCAGGGACCGCTCGCTGACGAAGCCACGCTCTCCCTCGCCGAGCTCGCGTGCGGGGCGATCGAGGACCGTGACGCCGCGATCTCGGCGCAGGGATTGAATGTCGAGCAGCGGCCCGATCCGCACGCCTGGGTCACGGGCAGCGCGCCGCTGCTCGCCCGCATGGTCGAGAACGTGATCGAGAACGCCATCGGCCACAACCAGCCGGACGGTTGGCTGCGCGTGTGCACCGCGGTGGACGGGACCCGCGCGCAACTCGTGGTCGAGAACGGCGGGGAGCGGCTGGACCCCAACGTCGTCAAAGAGCTCAGCCGGCCCTTCCGTCGCGCCGGCGCCGATCGGACCGGCTCAGACCGCGGCGCCGGCCTCGGGCTGGCGATCGTCGCCTCGATCGCCGAGGTTCACGGCGGCACGCTCGACCTCGCCGCGCGTGACGAAGGCGGGTTGCGGGTCGCGATCGGTTTGCCGCTGGCCGCCGGAGCCGCGACGTGAGAGTGCTCGTCGTCGAAGACTCGCGCACGCTGGCCGACGCGCTGGTCGAAGGCCTGCAGGACGAAGGGCTCGCGGTCGACGTCGCCTACGAAGGCCTCGAGGCCGCGGCGAAGGTCGATCTGCACGCCTACGACGTCGTCGTCCTGGACCGCGACCTCCCCGGGATCCACGGTGACACGCTCTGCCGCATGATCACCGAGCGGGAGAACCCCGCGATGGTGCTCATGCTCACGGCCTCCGGCAGCCCGGCAGAGCGCGTCAGCGGCCTCAGCCTCGGCGCCGACGACTACCTCTCCAAGCCGTTCCACTTCCCTGAGCTTGTGCTCCGCGTCCGCGCGCTCGCCCGCCGCCGGCCCGCTGCGCGCGCCAGAGTCTTCCGCGCCGCCGGCATCGAGCTCGACCCGCTCCACCACACCGTCACGCGCGCGGGACGGCGGCTCAACCTCTCAGCCAAGGAGTTCGCGCTGCTCGAGGCTCTGATGCGCGCACAGCACGGCGTCCTGAGCGCCGAAGCCCTCTTCGGGCAGGTGTGGGACGAGCACGTCGACCCCTTTACCAACACGGTCCACGTCACGCTCAGCCGCCTGCGCCGCAAGCTCGGAGAACCTCCGGCGATCGAGACCGTGCCCGGCGTCGGCTACCGGGTCACCGAGACAGATGGAGCAGCTACACGCTGCCGAGCAGGAGTATGAGCGCGAACAAAGCGCCCACGCCACCGCCCGCGAGCAGGTATCGCCCGAGCGTCGGCGTGTGCTTCTCGAGGTAGGCCTGGTCCGGCGCGGCCGGGTCGTAGTAGACGTCGACCTCGTCCGGGATCGCGGCCAGCTGCTGCTCCGCCAGGCTGCGCCTGAGCCCGCGGTGCGCATAGCTCGTGCGATCCGACGTGTAGGCGGCGCCGCCGACGCTGTAGTCATAGGTCACCTTCGGGCGATAGTTCCCGCCCCGGCCCCATCTGCCCTCGCGGTCGAGGCCCGCGATCATGACCACCTCGCGCGAGGTCACGCGCCCGCGCGTCGTCGCGAACGACCGCATCCTCTGCGCCGTCCGCACGTAGCCTCGGCCCGCGAGCATCGCGCCGAGCGAGATCACGAAGATGGCGATGGCGGCGACCACGGCGCCGCAGTATGCGCGATAAGGTCGCGACGACGATGGAAGTCCGCTTCATCACGCCGATCCTGAACGTGTCGGACATCGACGCGAGCTTCGCGTGGTTCGAGAAGCTCGGCTGGCGTCGCCTGTGGCGCTACGACGGCTTCGCGGCGGTCGGCAGCGGCCTGCCCGCCGGCAGAAATGGAGCGGCCGGGACGTGAGGGGAGTCACGCCCCGGCCACTTCGGTCGAACCCCTCTAGAAGCCGAGGCTCTCGTACTGGTCGACGTTGTCCTTCGTGACCGTGGTCGCCGCCAGCGTGATGCGCGACGGGATGTCCGGCGCGGAGAAGCCCGGCAGGCCCTTGCCCTGGCCCAGCAACGACGCGAGGTAGACGGCGTCAGCCGACATCGACGGGTTGTAGAGGAAGGTCGCGCGCCAGAGGCCGCCCTGCTTGATCTTGTCCATGACGGCCTTCGAGCCGCCGGCGCCCGTCATCCACATCTCCTTGTCGCGACCGGCGTTCTCGATCGCCGAGGCGACGCCCTCGCCCATGTCGTCGTCGTGCGTGTAGACGGCCTGGATGTCCTTGTTCTTCTGCAGGATGTTCTCCATCACCGACAGGCCCTTGTCCGGGACGAAGTCGGCCGGCTGCTGCGCGACGATCTTGATGCCGCCGTTGCAGCGCTTCTTGATCTGGTCGGCGAAGCCCTTGGAGCGCTGCTCGGTCACCGAGATGCCGGCGATGCCCTGGATCTCGACGACGTTGCCCTTGCACTTGAGCTGGTCGGCGAAGTAGTTGCCGGCCTGCACGCCGATGCCGTAGTTGTCGCCGCCGATCACGGTGTGGAAGGCCGACTGGCTCGAGAACTCGCGGTCGATGTTGATGACCTGAATCCCCTGGTCCATCGCCTTCTGGGCCACCGGCGTCAGCGGCTCGCCCTCGTTCGGCAGCACGACCAGCACGTCCGGCTTCGCCTGGATCAGCGTCTCGATCTGATCGGCCTGCTCGGCCGACGTCGTCGCGCTGTCGTTGACCGTCATGTCGATGCCGAGCTTCTTGGCCTCGGCCTTCGCGTCATCCGACACGGCCTTGAGCCAGCCGTGGTCGGCCGCGGGCGCGCTGAACGCGACCTTGACGTCGGCCGCCCCGCTGCTCGCCGCCTGCTCGTCGTTCGCCGTGGCCGTCGGCGTGGCGGCGTTGTTGTCCTTGTTGTCGTCACCGCACGCCGCGACGCCGGCCGTGAGCGCCAACGCGGCGAACACGACGGGCAGTGCCCGCTTGAGAGACATGCTGCTGCTCCTCCTCATCGACTACTAACCCTCCGTTTGGCTGCTAGTTCTGTCGACGCTGGATCAGCACGGCGGCGAGGATGATCGCCCCCTTGGTGATCTGCTGGATCTCGACCGCGAGATTCATCAGCGTCAACAGGTTGAAGATCAGGGCGAACGTGATGACGCCCAGGACGGTGCCGAAGATCGTGGCTCGACCGCCGGCCAGGCTCGTTCCGCCGATCACGACCGCCGCGATCGCGTCGAGCTCGTACAGCTGACCGGCGACGGGCGACGCGCTCGCCAGCCGGCCACACAGCAGGATGCCGGCGATGCCGACGCAGATACCGCTGAGGACATAGACGCTGAAGATGATCCGGCGCACCTTCACGCCGGCGATCCGCGCCGCCTCGGTGTTGCCTCCGACGGCCACCACATAGCGGCCGTACGGCGTCCGGTTGAGGAGCATCCAGCCGGCGACGGCGACCGCAGCGAACACGATCACCGCCGACGGGATGCCGAGGATCTTCCCCGTGCCGAACCAGCGAAGCCCTTCCAGCTCGAACAGCGAGATCGGCGTCTTGTCGCTCAGCCACAGCGCGATGCCGCGGGCGATGGTGAGCATGGCGAGCGTCGCGATGAACGGCACCACGCGCCCGTAGGCGATGGCCGCTCCGTTGATGCCGCCGAGGATGATGCCCAGGCCGATCGCGCCGAGGCAGAACGCCAGGGTGCCGTTGTCCACGAACTGCCCGCCCGCGATCGAGGCCGCGGCGACCATCGAGCCGACCGAAAGGTCGATGCCCGCGGTCGCGATGACGAACGTCATGCCGATCGCGAGCACGCCCACGATGCTGCCCTGGCGCAGCACGTTGAGCATGTTGTCCTCGGTCAGGAACGAGCTCTCGAGGATGCCCCCGACGATCAGGATCAGGAGCACGACCCCGACCAGCGCGTAGTCCTGGTAGTTGATCCCCTTCAGCGAGAGCCGCGGCGTGGACCGCTCCTTCTTCGGCGCGGCCTCCGGCAGGGTGCTGCTCATGCTGTCTCCTCCAAGACGGGATCCGAATCGGTGTGCGCGACGGCGTGACCGAGCAGCTCGAGCTCCGTCGCCTTCGCGCCGTCGACCTCGGCGACCAGCCCCCCTTCGCGCATCACGAGGATGCGCGAGCAGAGGCCGACGAGCTCCTGCATCTCCGACGACACCATCACCACGGCCAGCCCGGACTTGGCCAGCTCGGCGATCAGCTTGTAGATCTCGGCCTTCGCGCCGACGTCGACGCCGCGCGTCGGCTCGTCGAGCAGCAGCACGCGGCAGCGCCGCAGCAACCAGCGCGCGAGCACGATCTTCTGCTGGTTGCCGCCCGACAGCTCGCGCGTGATCCGGTCGGGATTGGGCGAGGGGACGTTGAGCGAGCGCAGCTGCTCGCCGACCGCCTCGCGCTCGGCGCGCCCGCTGATCCAGCCGCCGGTGGTGAACTTGCCCAGGTCGGCGAGCGTGATGTTCTTGGCCAGGCTCCATCCGAGCAGCAGGCCCTGCGACTTGCGGTCCTCGGGCGCGAGGCCCATGCCGGCGTCGATCGCGACGTCCGGGCGCCCCTTCGGCAGGCGCTTGCCGTCGAGGTGGACCTCGCCGCCGTCGGGCTTGTCGAGCCCGTAGACGAGCCGCAACAGCTCCGTGCGGCCGGCGCCGACGAGCCCGCCGATGCCGAGCACCTCGCCCGCGCGGACCTGGAACGAGCACGGCTTGACCTCGGGCGCGCGACGGACCTCGCGCACGTCGAGGACCACGTCGGCGCCGGCCGCCGGGCGGTCCGGGTAGAGCTGATCGACCCTGCGGCCGACCATCTTCTCCACCAGATCCGACTGCGGCGTGTCGGCCGGCAGGCCGGTCGCCACGGTGGCGCCGTCGGAGAGCACGGTCACGCGGTCGCCGATCTTGCGGATCTCGTCGAGCCGGTGTGAGATGTAGACGACGCCGACGCCCTCCGCGGCCAGGCGGCGGACGACCTCGAACAGCACGTCGGTCTCCTGCTCGTCGAGGATCGACGACGGCTCGTCCATGATCAGCAGCTGCACGTCCTGCGACAGCGCGCGGGCGATCGAGACGACCTGCTGCGCCGCCGGGCGCAGGGCGCGCACGCGCGTGCCGGGACGGATGTCCGCGTGGTCGAGCCGCTGCAGCAGCGCGACCGTCTCCGAGCGCATCAGCGCCCGGTCGAGCAGCCCGAGCCGGCGCGGCTCGTGGCCGAGGAAGACGCTCTCGGCGACCGTCAGGTCCTCGACGAGGTCGAGCTCCTGGTAGATCGTGGCGACGCCGCGGGCCAGCGACTCCGACGGCTCGCCGGTCGGCAGCGGGTCGCCGTTGACGAGGATCTGCCCCTGCGTCGGCGCGATCATGCCGGAGACGCACTTGATCAGCGTCGACTTGCCCGCCCCGTTGGGGCCGAGCAGGCAGTGCACCTCGCCGGGGCGCACGTCGAAGTCGACGCCCTTCAGCGCGCGCACGCCGGGGTACTCCTTCACCAGCCCACGCACCTCGAGGACAGGTGCGGTCACGTCGTTCATCCGACCACCGCCAGCGTCTCGGGAGTCGGCACCTCGACCCAGCGCTCCTCACGCGCCGAGCTCAGGACGGCCTCGGTCAGGCGCGCGGCGCGCAGCCCGTCCGTGAACCGCGGCAGGCCGTCGGGCGCCTCGCCGCCCCCGATCGCCGCGTAGACCTCGGCGACGAACGCGTCGAAGCAGTCGGCGTAGCCCTGCGGATGACCGGGCGGCAGCACCGCGTAGCGGGCCGCGGCCGCCGACATCGCCTCGGCGTCGCGCTTGAGCACGATCGCCGCCTCGCGGCGGCCGCGCCAGAGCGACTCCGGCTCCTCCTGGTTGAACGCGAGCGACTCCTCGGCCGCCGCGATCTCCAGGTAGAGCTGGTTCTTGCGACCGGCCGAGACCTGCGAGATGACCGTCGCGCCGATCGCGCCGCCGTCGGTCTCGAACTGGACGATCGCCGCGTCCTCGGTGCCGACCTCGCGCATCTCGCCGGCGCCGTTGCCGCGCTCGAACGCAGCCCGCGACGTCGTCCTCGCCCGCTCGGGCAGCGCGGTCAGCGTCCTCGCGCACACGCGTGTGATGCGGTGCCCGGTGACGAACTCGGCCAGGTCGCACCAGTGCGAGCCGATGTCCGCGAACGCGCGCGAAGCGCCGCCGAGGTGCTCGTCGACGCGCCAGTTGTCGTCATCGGGATGGAGCAGCCAGTCCTGGAGGTAGTTGCCGTGGATGATGCGAACCGGTCCGATCCCGCCCGTCCGCACCCGCTCACGTGCCTCGCGGACCGTCGGGTAGTACCGATACACAAAAGGGACGGCCGCCTGCCGTCCGGCATCGGCCGCGGCGTCGACCAGCGCCTGCGCGCCGAGCACGTCCAGTGCGAGCGGCTTCTCGCAGATGACGTGCTTTCCGGCGGCCAGCGCGGCCTCGGCGAGCGGCCGGTGAAGATGGTTCGGCGTGCAGATATGGACGACGTCGACGTCGTCCGAAGTGACCAGCTCCTCCGCACTGCCGAACGCGCGCTCAGCCCCCAGACTCGCCGCCGCGCGCTCGGAGCGCGCCGGCGAAGAGGCCGCAACGCCCACGAGGCGTCCGCCTGCCAGCCTGGCCGAGCGCGCGTGGACAGCGCCGATGAATCCGGCCCCAGCGATGGCAACCCGTACTCCTCGAGACATGTAGCGCAACGTAACGAGGCTTTGAACGGCTGTCAAGCAAAAGCCTGCCTACCTCACAGTGGGTAGGCGCCGATCTTCCTTCTGTGCTTCGCGGCAACTTCAGTCGATCGCCCCTCGGAAGTCTGGTTAACTCACCGCATGCTCACGGGGGAGCCGAGAACCAGTGCGGACGGATCGTCGCCGACCGGGGCGGGCCGTGTCCTGCGCCTGATTCGCGAGGGCCAGGCGGTCACGCGCGCCGATCTCGCGCGCCGGACCGGGCTCGCGCGCTCGACCGTAGCCCAGCGCGTGGACACGCTGATCGCGCACCGGCTCGTCTACGAGGCGGGCGGCCGGGCGTCGACCGGCGGCCGCCCGCCGACCGTGCTCGCGTTCAACGAGGGCGCCGGCGTCGTGCTGGCGGCCGATCTCGGCGCGACGCACTCGCGGCTCGCGGTCGCCGACCTGTCGGGCGAGCCGCTCGTCGAGCAGGCCTACGACCTCGACATCGCCACCGGGCCGGAGGCCGTGCTCGGGTGGGTCCAGGAGCGCTACGAGGCGCTGCTCGCCGAGGCGGGGCGCACGGGCGCCGAGGTGCTCGGCGTCGGCGTCGGCATCCCGGCGCCGGTGGCCGCCGGGCGCGGCGAGCCGGTCGCCCCGCCGATCATGCCCGGCTGGGACGGCTTCTCGATCCCGCGCTGGTTCGCGAGCCACTACGACGCGCCGGTGCTCGTCGACAACGACGTCAACATCATGGCCCTCGGCGAGCACTGGACGCACTGGCGCGACGTCGAGCACCTGCTGTTCGTGAAGGTCGGCACCGGCATCGGCTGCGGCATCGTCGCCGACCGCCACATCCACCGCGGCGCCCAGGGCGCCGCCGGCGACATCGGCCACATCCGCATCGCCGGCCACGACGACATCATCTGCCGCTGCGGCAACGCCGGGTGCCTCGAGGCCGTCGCCGGCGGCCGCGCCCTCGCCCAGCGGCTCGCCGAGGCGGGGCTAGACGCGAAGTCCAGCCGCGACGTCGTCGCGCTCGTCCGCTCCGGCGAGCCGCTCGCGATCCAGCTCGTCCGTGACGCCGGCCGCTACCTCGGCGAGGTGCTGGCGGGCGCGGTGAACTTCTTCAACCCCGGCGCGATCGTGATCGGCGGCGACATCTCAGACGCCCACCAGCAGCTGCTGGCCGGCGTGCGCGAGGTCGCCATCCGGCGCTCCCTGCCGATGGCCACGCGCGACCTGCGAATGGTCCCGAGCCAGCTGGGAGACCGCGCGGGGGTGGTCGGTGCCGCGATCATGGTGATCGAGCACATCCTCGATCCTGATGCCATCGACCGCGCCGTGCGCGGCTCCGTGTCCCTGTCGTCCCATTCCTGAGGAGGAACCGAGCACCATGTCACGGCCCGTCACGCTGTTCACCGGCCAGTGGGCCGACCTGCCGTTCGAGGAGGTCGCGGCGAAGGCCGGCGCGTGGGGCTTCGACGGGCTCGAGCCCGCGTGCTGGGGCGACCACATCGACGTCGTGCAGGCGCTCTCGGACTCCAGCTACGCGGCCGGCCGGCGCACGATCCTCGAGCGCCACGGGCTCGGCATGTGGTCGATCGGCTCACACCTGATCGGCCAGTGCGTGTGCGACCGCATCGACGCGCGCCACGAGGCGATCCTGCCGCCCGAGCTGTGGGGCGACGGCGAGCCGGAGGGCGTGCGGCGGCGCGCCGCCGAGCGGATGAAGGACGTCGCGCGCGCCGCGGCGCAACTCGGCGTGCCGGTCGTCACCGGCTTCACCGGCTCGGGCATCTGGCACATGCTCTACTCGTTCCCGCCCAACGACTTCGCCGAGATCGAACGCGGCTACGAGGAGTTCGCCGAGCGCTGGGGGCCGATCGTCGACGTCTTCGACGCCGAGGGCGTGAAGTTCGCGCTCGAGGTCCACCCGACGGAGATCGCCTACGACTTCGCGACCACGCGCCGCACGCTGGAGGCGGTCGACCGCCGCGACGGCTTCGGCATCAACCTCGACCCGAGCCACTTCATCCCGCAGCTGCTCGATCCCGCGGCGTTCGCGCTGGAGTTCGGCGACCGCGTCTACCACGTGCACGTCAAGGACTCGCTGCGCCGTCTCGACGGGCGCCGCTCGATCCTCGGCAGCCACCTCAACTTCGGCGCCGACGAGCGCGGCTGGGACTTCGTCTCCCCCGGCCACGGCGACGTCGACTTCGAGGCGCTGCTGCGCGCGCTCAACCGGATCGGCTACGACGGCCCGCTCTCGATCGAGTGGGAGGACTCGGGCATGGACCGCGAGTACGGCGCCCGCGACGCGCTCGCGTTCGTCCGCCGGACCGACTTCGCGCCGTCGCGAATCGCGTTCGACGCCGCGTTCGCTAGCGGTTCGTAGATATTTACGTTCGATTCCGTTCGAACTGGCCCGCAAGTTGCCGCTTGCAGCCAGAACTTTCGTCCAACGGGCTCATCTCAATCGCCGTAACGTCTGCTTTACTTACGCAACCGATGACGCTACCGGTGGGAGCGAAATGACTGGCGCCGGATCGCTGCTGCGGCTCATCCGCGACGGCGAGGCCGTAACCAGGGCCGATCTCGTACGCCGGACCGGCCTCGCGCGCTCCACCGTCGCGCAGCGGCTGGACGTCCTGCTCGCGCACGAGCTCGTGTACGAGGCCGGCGGGAGCGCCTCCACCGGCGGCCGCCCGCCGACGCTGCTGGCGTTCAACCAGGGCGCCGGGCTTGTCCTGGTGGCCGACCTCGGGGCGACCCACTCGCGCCTTGTGGCGAGCGATCTCGCAGGCGTCCCGCTCGCCGAGGTCACCTACGACATGGACATCGCCGAGGGCCCGGACAAGGTCCTCCCCTGGGTCCACGAGCGCTTCCTCGATCTTTTGAAGGACGTCGGCCGCAACCCCCGTGACGTGCGCGGCATCGGCGTCGGCGTGCCGGGCCCGGTCGCGTTCTCGCGCGGGGAGCCGGTGGCGCCGCCGATCATGCCCGGCTGGGACGGCTTCTCGGTCCCCGGGTGGTTCCAGACGCACTACGACGCGCCGGTGCTGGTCGACAACGACGTCAACATCATGGCCCTCGGCGAGCACTGGACGCACTGGCGCGACGTCGAGCACCTGCTGTTCGTCAAGGTCGGCACCGGCATCGGCTGCGGCATCGTCGCCGACCGCCACATCCACCGCGGCGCCCAGGGCGCCGCCGGCGACATCGGCCACATCCGCATCGCCGGCCACGACGACGTCATCTGCCGCTGCGGCAACGTCGGCTGCCTGGAGGCCGTCGCCGGCGGCCGCGCGCTCGCGGCGCGCCTCACTCAGGCCGGCCTCGAGGCCCGCACGAGCCGCGACGTGGTCGGCCTCGTCCGCGCCGGCGAGCCGCTGGCGATCCAGATCGTCCGCGACGCGGGCCGTTACCTCGGCGAGGTGCTGGCCAGCTCGGTCAACTTCTTCAACCCCGGCGCGATCGTGATCGGCGGCGACATCTCAGACGCCCACCAGCAGCTGCTGGCCGGCGTGCGCGAGGTCATCTTCCAGCGCTCCCTGCCGCTCGCGACGGGCGACCTGCGGATCGTTCCCAGCCGCCTTGGCGACCGCGCGGGCGTGATCGGCGCCGCGATCATGGTGATCGAGCACATCCTCGATCCCGAGGCGATCGACAAGGCGATCGAAGCCAGCGTCGCCGCCGCGTAGCGTGCGGCGCGCGTACCTGCTCGCCGCCGTCGCGGCGCTCGCGGGCTGCGGGGGCGCGGACAAGCCGGCGCCGCCGCCGGAGGTCACGCCGGCGGCGACCGAGCAGTCGGCGGCCGGCTGCCACGTCGTCGACACCGGCGGCCTGAAGGCGCGGGCGACGACGCTGCCGAAGCCGACGGTCAAGCTCGACCCCGCGAAGACCTACGTGGCCACGCTGGACACCAACTGCGGGAAGTTCGAGATCACGCTCGACGCCAAGCGCGCGCCGGTGACCGGCGGCTCGTTCAAGTACCTCGCCGACCATCGCTTCTACGACGAGACGCTGATCCACCGGATCGTGCCGAAGTTCATCTTCCAGGGCGGCGACCCGCAGGGCACCGGGCGCGGCGGCCCCGGCTACACGGTCGTCGAGAAGCCGCCGCGGACGCTGAAGTACACCGAGGGCATGGTGGCGATGGCCAAGACCCAGAACGAGGCCGCGGGCGCGTCCGGCTCGCAGTTCTTCGTCGTCACCGGGCCCGACGCGGGCCGGCTCCCGCCCAACTACGCGCTGCTCGGCAAGGTCACCGGCGGCGAGGGCGTCGTCGCGCGGATCGGCGAGATCATCACCGACCCGCGCACCGACCGGCCCGACGAGCCGATCCTCGTGAAATCGGTCAGAGTGACCGAGCGCTGAGCGGCACGGCCGCCAGATCGAGCAACAGGTCGCGGACGTCGGCGGCGGCGATCCGGTCGCGTGCGGCCTCGCGCTCGCTGCAGATCAACACCGGCGCGTCGAGCGTCGCCTGCGGCAGCCGGCCGTGCGTGCCCTTGACGTGGCGCGAGTCGAGCGGCACGACCTGCATGCTGTAGCGCAAGCCGGCCTTCTTGCGCGCGAGCGTGAGTCCCGCCTTGAGCTTGACGAGCTTGTCCTCGGGATCGAAGAACAGCTCGTTCGGGTCGTAGCCCGGCTTGCGGTGGATCTCCACGCTGCGCGCGAAGTCGGGCGCGCGGGCGTCGTCGAGCCAGTAGTGGTAGGCGAACCAGGCGTCGGGCTCGGCGAGCGCGACGAGGTCGCCGGCGCGCTCGTGGGCGAGGCCGGCCGCCTGCTTGCCCTCCTCGTCGAGCAGCTCGGCAAGGCCCGGCAGCGCCTCCAGTACGACGCGCGTCGCCTCCAGGTCGCGCGGGTCTCGCACGTACACGTGCGCGATCTGGTGGTCGGCGACCGCGAACGCGCGCGACGTCCACGGGTCCAGGTACTCCATCCCCGCCTGCGTGTAGACGCGCAGCAGGCCGGCGCGGCGCAGCGCGCGGTTGATCTCGACGTGCCGGCGGGCCGGGGTGATCCCGTACTCCGACAGCACCACCACCTGGTGCCCGCGCCCGCGCGCGTGCTCGATCAGCTCGCCCGCGACGGCGTCGAGCTCGCCGGCCGCCTTGATCGCCTCCGGTCCCTCCGGCCCGAAGCGCTGAAGGTCGTAGTCGAGGTGCGGGAGATAGACGAGCAGCAGGTCCAGCGTCTCCCCGGCCAGCACGAGCTTGGCCGCGTCGGCGATCCACTTCGACGACGTGATATTCGCCGTCGGGCCCCAGTAGGTGAACAGCGGGAAGTCGCCGAGCGCGCCGACGAGCCGGTCGTGCAACTCGGGCGGATCGGTGTAGCAGTCGGGCGACTTCGCGCCGTCGGCGTGGTAGATCGGGCGCGGGGTGACCGTGAGATCGGTGGTCGCGCCCATCGCGTACCACCAGCAGAGGTTCGCGGCGCGGAAGTCCGGCTTCGCGCGCCGGGCCGTCTCCCATACCTTCTCGCCCTGCACCAGCGCGTTGTGCTGGCGCCACAGGAAGACCTCGCCGAGGTCGCGGAAGTACCAGCCGTTGCCGACGATCCCGTGCTCGGACGGCGGCAGGCCGGTGAGCATCGTCGCCTGTACCGAGCACGTGACGGCCGGCAGCACCGGATCGAGCTGGGCCTGGAAGCCGTCGGCGGCGAGCCGCTGCAGCCGCGGCATGTGCGCGAGCGCGCGCGGCGTCAGGCCCACCGCGTTGATTACGACCAGTGTCATGCGAGCACCTCCGCTCCCAGCGCGACGAGGCGGTCGCGCGTCCATTCCAGCTCGCTCGCGAGCCCTTCGATCAGCGTCTCGTCGTCGCCGGCCATCACGCTCCAGGTGTACGTCTCGACCTCGAGGTGGCGGGTCAGCGGCGCCTCCCCGCCGACCAGCGCGCGCAGCGTGTCCACGAGCTCGGCCTGCGTCGTGTGCTCGGCCGTGTTCACGGGAACGTGGAAGTGCACGCGCCACTCCTGCGCGCCGGGCAGGCTCGCGGCGTCGGGCAGGTCGTCGACGCCCTCGACGTGGCCGTTGACGCGCTCGCGGACCTGGTGCAGGAACTTCGGCTCGGTGTAGCGGTCCAGCAGCGCATGCTCGTGCGGCTCCACGCGCAGCGCGCTGGAGACCTGGGCCTTGACGATCTCCACGCCGGAGTCCCGCGTGAGCGCCGCGGCCTGCGCGGCGGTCTCGAACTGGACGGCCAGATGGCACGCGTCCAGGCAGACGCCGATCCACTCCGGCGCGAGGCCCTCGAGCACGGCGCAGGCCTGCGCGATCGTCTCCACCGTGCAGCCCGGCTCGGGCTCCAGCGCGAGCCGGATGCGCTTGCCGGTCTCGTCCTGGAGGCGTTCCAGGGCCTCGGCCACGTCGTGCAGCGCGGCCAGCGCGGCGCCCTGGGCGCGCTCGTCCCAGCCCTCGCGCCACCCGAGCGGGAGCGTCGAGATGCTGCCCTCCTCGACGTCGTCGGGCAGCAGGCGCGCGAGCAGGCGCGCGAGCCCGATCGTGTACTCGCGCCGGGCCGCGTCGGTCCAGTCCGGCGAGTAGACGCCGAGCTTGACGACCGGGGCGTGGAAGGCCGTGTAGGGGAAGCCGTTGAGCGTCACGACCTCCAGCCGGAGCCGCTCCAACTGGGCCTTCAGGCGAGCGGCCGCGTCGTGGTCGGCGAGCGCCGGCGCGGCGACCCACAGGCCGACGCCGAGCGTGTCGACGCCGAGGCGCTCGCGCACGCGGGCGGCGTAGCGCTCGAGCTGGGCGGCGACGCCGTCGAGGTCGTCGGCGGGATGGACGTTGGAGCAGTAGGCGAGATGCAGGAGGCTGCCGTCGGGATGACGCAGCCGCATCAGCGCTCGCCCCGGAGCACCGTGTTGCCCTCGAAGGTCGCGGCGAGGTCGCGCTCGCCCAGGTCGTCGAGGATCAGGCGGCCGCTCTGGGCGAAGAACTCGACCGGGTTGCGCCAGACGACGCGATCGATGTCGTCGGCGTCGAAGCCCGCCTCCTGCATCGCCTTGACGGTCTTGGCGATCTTGAGCGGGTCGCTGACGCCCCAGTCGCACGCGCTGTTGATCAGGATCCGCTCCGGCCCGACCTGCTCGAGGACCCGCACCATGCGGTACTCGTCCATCTTCGTGTTCGGGTAGATGCTGAAGCCCGCCCAGCAGCCGGACGCCAGCACCTCGGTCACCGTCAGCTCGTTGTTGTGGTCGATCAGCACGGTCTCCGGCTTCAGGCCCGACGCCTCGACCAGCTCCAGCGTGCGGCGCGTGCCGGCCGCCTTGTCGCGGTGCGGCGTGTGCACGAGCACCGGCAGCTCCTGCTCGTCGGCGAGCCTGAGCTGCGCGTCGAGCGCCTCCTCCTCGGCGCGCGTCATCGCGTCGAACCCGATCTCGCCCACGGCGACGACGCCGTCCTTGGCGAGGAACCGCGGCAGCAGGGCCAGCACCTCCTTGCGCAGCGCGTCGTCGTTGGCCTCCTTCGGGTTGAGGCCGATCGTGCAGTGATGGCGGATGCCGAACTGGGCGGCGCGGAAGCGCTCCCAGCCGAGCAGGCTGTTGAAGTAGTCGACGAACGAGCCGGCGCTGGTCCTGGGCTGCCCGAGCCAGAACGCGGGCTCCACCAGCGCCTTGACGCCGGACTCCGCCATCGCCTGGTAGTCGTCGGTGGTGCGCGACGTCATGTGCGCGTGCGGCTCGAAGATCCTCATGCTCGTCCTCCCAATGCTCGTTCAGCCGCCACGCGACGGTCCTCGTACGGGCTGTTCAGCTCGGCGACGATCGCGGCGATCTCGTCCTCGGGCGGATGACGGTCGATCACGGTCCAGACCTCGGCCGGAACGTCGCGCCCGGCGGCGACGCGCTCGTGGACGAGCGCGGCGAGCATGCGGGCGCCGTCCGGCGTGACGCGGTGCAGGCCGTGCAGCGGCGTGATCGGCACGCCGACGAACACGCACTTGAGCATCGCCTGATCGTACGCGGCGTCGGACAGGCGCTCGGTCGCGTACGGGCCGAGCGCGGCGGCGATCAGGCGCGTGTCGTTGGTGCGGATCGCGTCCTCGACGAGATCGAGCGCGTCGACGTCGAGGTACGCGAGCGCGCGCAGGATGCCGCGGCGCTCGGCGGCGTCGCCGAAGCGATACAGATCGCGGATCTCATCCTCCGGACGCGGGAGCGCCTGCAGGAGCACGGTGCGCGCGGCGTCGTCGATCGTCCATGCGTGCACGTCGTCCGGATCGGCGCCCGGGTCGAGCGGCTCGCGCCCGACCTTGCGCCCGACCGCGGGGAAGCGCGTGGCGATCTTCGGCGGCTCCGCGGCGACCTCGGCGGCCGCCTCCTGCAGCCAGGCGAGCGCCTCGGGCGAGACGCGGTCCTCGAGCCGCTCGATCATGCCGCCACCCAGGCGCCGCGCAGCGCGGACATCGCCGCGGGCACCACCTCGTGGGCGCGATGCGCGTGGCGCGAGAGCTCTACGGCCACCAGCCCTGTGTAGCCGATGTCCTCCAGCGCGGCGAGCGCGGCCGGCAGGTCGAGCTCGCCCTCGCCGAACATCAGGTGCTCGTGCACGCCGCGCACCATGTCCTCGATGTGCACGTGCGCGAGGCGGTCGCCGGCGCGGCGGATGCAGTCCTCAGGCGCGTCGTCCTCGATGCACACACAGTGGCCGACGTCGAGCGTGATCGCCAGGCCTTCGGGGTGCCCGAGGCGCTGCTCGAGCCGCTCGTAGTCGGCCAGCCGCTCGACCAGCATCCCCGGCTCGGGCTCGAACGCGAGCGTGACGCCGGAACGCTCCGCGTGGCGCAGCACGCGATCCAGGCCGTCGAGCAGCAGGTCCCACGCGCGCGCGGGCTCGAGGTCCTCCGGCGCGGCCCCGGACCACAGCGAGACGGCGGGCGCGCCGAGCTCGGCCGCGACGTCGACGGCGCGGCACAGCAGATCCACCCGCCGCTCGCGCCCATCGGAGACGAGCGTCGGGAAGTGCTTGCGCCGCGGATCGAGCACGAAGCGAGCGCCGGTCTCGACCACGCACGCGAGCCGCAGCTCCTCGAGCCGTGCGCGCAGCCGCGCGGCCCGGGCGCGCAGGCGCGGCGCCAGCGGGTCGAAGTGCACGTGGTCGAGCGTGAGCGCGACCCCGGCGTACCCGTGCTCGGCGAGCAGCTCCAGCGCGTCGTCGATGCGATGGTCGGCGAGGCCGTTGGAGACGTACGCGTATCTCACGGCCGGGCCTCCGAGAGGGCCTCGCCGACGCCCGCGGCGTCCGCGAAGACGGCCGGCGAGACGTTCGTGACGCCGGCGGGCTGGGTGTATCCGCGGGCGGCGATGCGGCCCGGCCGCTGCCCCGTGATGCCGCCGAGCGCGGCGATCTCGCGCCGCAGCCCGGCGATCCCGCGCGGGGCCGCGAGCTCGCGCAGGCGTCGGGCGGCCGCGACGTCGGCCCGCGCGTCCGGCGCGGCAGCGCCGAGCGCGCCGGCGACCTCCGCGCCCGCGCTCACGTCACCGCTCGCTTCTTCGCCAGCTTGCGCGCCACCGGCCACAAACTTGCCACACCCGCGGCCGGGACGGGCGCGCCGGCGCCGGCGAGCAGGCCCGCCTCCAGCGGGATCAGGCCGAGGATGCCGGTCCCGACCGCGCGCTGCAGGCGCTGCGGCGAGGGATCGGCGATCGCATGCGCGTGTGCGCGGCCGACGACCCCCGCGTAGGCGCCGACGAGCGCCAGCGCGGCGGCCCGGCCCGCCCAGCCGCGCGCGCGGGCGAGGCTGAGCCCGGCGCTCGCGGCTGCGACCGCGCCGGTGGCGGCGACCGCGCGGGTGGCGAGCGCGGCGCTGCCGCCCTCGACCTCGCGGCGCGAGACCTCGGTCACCACCGCGGTGTGCGCCGCCACCACCGCGGCGGCCGGCAGCGCCCGCGCGGCGCCGTGCGCGCCGGCACCCATCACGACGTCGAGCCCCCGGCACGCGGACATGCCCGGCGTGCCGGCGGGCGAGGACTTCAGCGCGAGGTCGTAGCCCCAGACCATGGCCGCCAGCGGCGCGACCACCTTCAGCGCCCGCGTCCCGTCGGCGGCGACCGCGAGCACCGCGGCGGCGCCCGTCAGCCCGGCGGCGAGCCCGAGCGCGAAGCCCGGCGAGACGCGGCCCGACGGGATCGGCCGGCCGGGGCGCTCGAGCGCGTCGATCTCACGGTCCGCGTAATCGTTGAGCGCCATTCCCGCGAGGTACATGCACGAGGACGCGGCGACCAGGCCGGCCGTGCGCGGCAGGTCGCGCACCTGGCCGGACGCGGCGGCGCCGACGAGCACGTCGCCGGGCACGCTGAGCACGGCCGGCAGCCGCACCAGCTCCGCGAGCGCGGCGGCCTGCGGAACGCTCACGAGGCGGTGATCTCCGAGGCCGCCCACTGCTTCAACCTCTCGTACTGCGCGGGCAGCGCCTGCTCGCGCGTCCCGACCGGGTCCTTGAAGAAGAAGCCCAGGCAGCTCAGCGGGCCCGACTCGCCGCGCTCCAGCGCCAGCGCGCTCAGCCGCGCCAGGTCGAGGACCAGCGGCGCGGCGAGCGCGGAGTCGCACCCCTCCCACGTGAACTGCAGCCGCATGCGCACGCCGAGGAAGCCCTCGAACGCGATGTGGTCCCAGGCGGTCTTCCACTCACCCAGGTCGCGCACGTTCTCCATCCGGATCGGCGCCTCGACGGGGTAGCCGAGGATCTCCTCCAGCAGCCGCCCCTTGGAGGCCAGCTTGGAGGCGGCGCGCGCCGGGTCTGACAGCGCCTCGCCGTCGCCCCCGCCGAGCAGGTTCGTCGCCGCCCACGAGCGCACGCGCAGCGCGCGCGCAGCGAACGCGGGCGCCAGCGCGGCCTTCAGGAACGTCTCGCCCGTCTTGCCATCGCTGCCGGCCAGCGGCACCTCGTAGGCTTCGGCGAGCGCCTCCAGCGCCGGCATCCGCGCGCCGGCCGAGGGCGTGAAGTCGACCCACCCGCAGCCGGCCTCGATCGCGGCCAGCGCGTACAGCGAGCTCGGCGGGACGACCGCCTCGCCGCGCTCGAGCGCGTCGAGCAGCACGCGGGCGTCGGCGTGCGCGGGGTGCGGGTCGACCGGCGGCTCGGTCGAGGACACGTTGATCACCACGACGCGGGTGAGCTCGTGGCGCGTGCGGAACGCGCGCAGGTCGTTGAGGATGCGGGTCACGCAGCCGCGCGGATCGCTCCGCGCCTCGTGACCGGTGATCCCCGGGCGCTGGTTGGCCTCGGCGGACTCGAGCGCGCCGGCGAGGGCGCCGGGCAGGCCGACCGGCAGCACGCCGCTGTCGACGAGGCGCTCCGCGCGCACGGACAGCGGAGTCTCGACCACGTCGTGGCCGCCGAACACGAGCTCGCCGAGCCCGGGCAGCCCGGCGTCCGTGAACGGCGGGCGCATCGTCACGAGCCCGGTCGGCTCGGCGAGGCCGGCGGCGACGGCGGCCGCTCCGGTCACCGCGGTCGTCGCGACCGAGCCGCGGGCGCCGACGAGCCAGACCCCGACGCGAGCCGTCATTGCGTCACCTGATCGCCCTCTGCGCGACTCTCCCGGCGACGCGAGCGCGCAGCGTGAGTCCTCGCCGGTATCCGTGGCGGCGGGAACACGACGGTCTCGCGCGTCACCGGGCGCTCCTCGACGTCGGCGTAGCCGAGCTCGGCAAGCCGGCCCAGGATCGCGTCGACGAGCGGTCGGGGCGCGCTGGCGCCGGCACCGACGCCGACGACGCGCGCCTGGTCGAGCCACGCCGGCTCGAACGCGGGCAGGTCGGGCACCAGGTGAGCCCGCGTGCCCTGGGCGCGGGCGACGTCGACCAGCCGGTTGGAGTTCGACGAGTTGCGCGCGCCGGCGACGAGCACGACGTCGCACTCCGGCGCGATCGCCTTGACCGCCGCCTGGCGGTTCTGCGACGCGTAGCAGATGTCGTCCTTGCCCGGCCCGACCAGATCGGTGAAGCGCTCGTGCAGCCGCGTCACCAGGCGGGCCGTGTCGTCGACCGCGAGCGTGGTCTGCATCGCGTACGCCACCGGCGCGTCGGGCGGGATCGGCAGCGCGTCGATCTCCTCCTCGCTCATCACCACGTGCGTGATCTCCGGCGCCTCACCCAACGTCCCTTCAACCTCCTCGTGGCCGCGCCGGCCGATCAGCACGATGGTCCGCCCGGCGCGCGCGTAGCGGCGGACCTCGACGTGGACCTTCGCGACCAGCGGGCAGGTGGCGTCGATCACGTTCAACTCGCGCTCGGCGACGCGTCGCCGGACCTCCGGCGCGACCCCGTGAGCGGACAGAATGCAGACCGCACCCTCGGGTATTTCGTCGTCGGAATCAACGAATACGGCTCCACGCTGTGAAAGCTCGTCGATCACGTGCTCGCTGTGTACGATCTGACCACGTACGTACACCGGGGCGCCATACTCGGCCAACGCCCGCTCCACGACGTCGATGGCGCGGTCCACGCCCGCGCAGAAGCCCATCGGCATCGCGAGCAGCACCTTGGTTCCCGGAACCCCCATTCCACCCCAGACTTTAGGCGTCGTGTCAAGACGAAGCCTGCGAACTGACACGCAAAAGCTCCCGTCAGTCTCCGATCCAAATGTGGGCATAGCGCGGCGCGGACTCCAGTTGTGCCGCATCCGTCGCCGTGATCTGCAGCCGCGCACGTGCTGTCTTAACGCGCGAGCGGGTCCGGACTGTCACGCTCTTCGTCCCGGCGTTCACGCGAACCCGCCGCGAGGCGAGCGTCTTGGAGCCGCGCCGCATCCGCACGGTCAGCGTTGCGGCCTCTGACACGCGCACCCGCACGCGCGCGCCGCGGCGCACGCCCGACACGCTCATGACCGTCACGGCCGGGGGCGTGGTGTCGCCGGTCTCGAACACCGGCGGCAGGTCGAACGTGTTGATCGCCGGCGCCGGCCCCGTCGTGGGCGGCGGCGCGGTCTTCCACGCCTCGCCCGGGTCCACCGGCGGGCCCGGGTCGCCGGCGCCGACGGTGATCGTGCCGTTCATCCCGCCGGGCGCCAGCCCGCCGTGGATCGAGCAATAGAACGAGTAGGTTCCGACCTGCGAGACGTCGGTCTGCGCGGTCGCCCCCTGATACTGGGCGCCGACCTGGATCGGGCTGCCGCCCGGCGGGACGATCCAGATGTCGTGCTGCGCGGCAACCGAGTTGCCGGGCTGGGTGAAGCGCCAGACGATCGTGTCGCCCTGCTGGGCGTTGAGGGCGTTCGGCACCCAGTAGTGCGTTCCGACCCCGTCGACCGCCTGGACGGGACGGGTGACGGCGGCGTGCGCGGCCGCGGGGAACGCGAGCGCGGCGATGAGCGCGGCGATCGCGGCCCTCATGCGATCGTCTCCATCTGCCCCATCATCGCCATGTCGCCGTGCTCGGACGCGTGACAGTGGAACACGTAGCGGCCGGCGTAGTAGTCGAACCACGGCCGCACGATCGCCGTCTGGTTCGGCCCGACGCGCACCGTGTCCTTGAAGCCGGCATCGCCCGGGTCCGGCTTGCGGCCGTCGATGCTGACGATCTTGAAGTGGTAGCAGTGCAGATGCATCGGGTGCACGCGGTCGGAGAAGTTCTTGAACGTCCACAGCTCCGAGGAGCCCATCCGCGGGCGGCAGTCGATCCGGTCCTGGTTGAATCCGGCGCCCGCGATCTCCCACTGCGCGTGGCCGAGGCCCTGGAACGTCAGCGGCCACTCGCGCGAGGCGTTGACGGGCGGCAGCTCCTCCTCCTCGGTCAGCACGCGCGGGACGCGCGCGTCCTCGGAGCGCCCGCGCACCACGTCGAAGCGCATCACCGCGCGCGTGGAGGCCTCGCCTTCCGTGTTGTGGAGGATCACCTGCGAGCCGACGCCGAACTGGCGGAAGTCGACGACGACCTCGATGCGCTCGGCCGGCGCCATCGGCAGCGCGTTGCGGACGACCGGCTTGGCCAGCAGCCCGCCGTCGGTTGCGATCTGGACCATGTTGCGGTTGTTGCCGAGCACGAGCGTGTAGTTGCGCGCGTTGGAGGCGTTCAGGAAGCGCAGCCGGTAGAGCCGCCGCTCGACCTTCATGCGCGGCGCGACCGCGCCGTTGACGAGGATCGTGTCGCCGTGGAAGCCGAGGTCGATGTCGGACTGGTAGCGCAGCGAGCCGTCCGCGTTGAAGCTGCGGTCCTGGATCATCAGCGGCACGTCGTAGTCGCCGCGCGGCAGCTCGAGCTCGTCCTCGGCCGGGTCGTGCACGAGGTAGAAGCCGGCCAGCCCCGCGTACAGCGTCCTCGCCGTCTCGCCGTGCGAGTGGTCGTGGTACCAGAGCGTCGCGCCCGACCTGCACGTTCGTGTAGCGGTAGTCCTTCTGCGTGCCGTTCGCGAACGGGTCGTGCGGATGGCCGTCGTACTGCGGCTGCGTCACGCCGCCGTGCAGGTGGACGGTCATGTCGCGGCCGCTGTTGTTGACGTGCAGGATGTCGGCCACCTGGCCGCGGGTTGCGTGGAACGTCGGCCCCGGGTAGTGGCCGTCGTAGCCGAGCACCGGCGTCTGCAGTCCTGGGAGGATCTCGACGTTCGCCGGCCTGGTGGTGACGACGTACTTCTGCAGCCGCTTGGTCTGCGACACCGGCGTGGCGACCGGCGGCAGCGGCAGGTCGCGCTGGAACGGCTCGAACGGCGTGCTCGCCGCCGAGCGGACGACTGCGCTCGTGCGCTTGCCGCTCGGGCGCGTGCGCTTGTCGAACTTGAACGAGCAGACGAACGCGATGCCGCCGAAGCCGCGCGTGAGCGCGGCGCGGCGAGTGAGATCGGACATCACGCGGCCCCTGAGAGCGTGATCTTCTTCTTCGTGGTCAGGCCCGGGAACTTCAGCGTCGCGGTGACCTTGACCGCCTTGCGCGTGCGCGCGAGCGCCTTCTTGGCCGCCGCCGTCGGCTTGAGCGTGACGGTGAAGCGGCCGTGGCCGTCGCAGCGCGACGCGCCCGACGCGAGCCTCGTGCCCCTCAGTCGCAGCTTCTTCGCGACCGCCTTCGAGACCGACAGCGTCACCTTGCCGCGGTCGAGCGCGGCGCAGCGCGCGGTCAGCTTCAGCTTGCCGCGCAGCAGCACCGCGAGCTTCGGCGAGCGAGGCTTGCTCAGGCTCGCCCATGGCTTGGGCCTGGGCGCCGGCGTGCCGTCGCGCACCGGTTCGGCGGGCACCGGCGTCGGCGTGGCCTGTGCCACCGTCCCGACCGTCACGCTGCCGGTCATCTCGCTGTGCGCGGTGCAGACGAACGCGTAGACGCCGGGCGCGTCGAACCTGCAGTCTCCCGCCCAGCCGGGCGGCTGGACGAAGGCCGGCAGCGGCGGGCCGCTGGTGATAGCGACGCCCGCGGTCTGCGTGCACACCGGCTGGCTTGCGCCGTCGAACTTCACGTTGTGCGAGCTCGAGCCCTGCGGGTAGTCGAAGTGCACCGTGTCGCCGGGCGCGATCTTGACGTCCTTGTTGGAGAACCAGTTGTCGTGGGCCTCGATCGTCTCGGCCGCCGTGGGCGTCGCGGTCGGCGTGGCCGTGGGCGTGGGAGTGGCGGTCGGGGTCGCGGTGGCCGTCGGCGTCGCGGTCGCGGTGGGCGTGGGAGTCGGCGTGCCGACGGCTGTGACGACGATGGAACCGGTCATCGTCGTGTGCGCGCTGCAGTAGAACGTGTAGGTCCCCGGCACGCTGAAGTCGCACGAGCCCGCCCAGCCGGGCGGCTGCGCAAACGACGGCAGCGGCGGCCCGGCCGTGATCACGGCGCCCGCGGTCTGCGTGCACACCGGCGTCGCCGGCGCGCCCGCGTTGAACACGACGTTGTGCGAGCTGTTGCCGGTCGGATACGAGAACGTGACGCGCCCGCCGGCGGCCACCTCGACCGAGTTGTCCTGCGGATCGGCCTGTGAGCCGTCCCTGAATCCGTTGTCGAACGCGACGACGCTGCCCGTCGCCGGCGGATCCGATGACTCCGCATTTCCTTGCGCGAGACCGGGAAACCCGGTCACGGCGATCGCGGCGCACGCCAACCATGGCAGCCACTTCCTGCTCGGGACCAACTCACTCCCCCTAAAACCGGACTTTTGAACTTCCGAACCGAACCCCGAACCGAACGGTAGCCCAGCCCGTATTCCTTAGTCAAATACCTTTGGCCGATTTCGCCGCAAAAGGGTGCCGATGCTCGACACCGCTCGGCCACCAATTACGCTCCCCAAGCAACAAAGCGATCGACGGCACCAGGAACGTCCGGACCAGGAACGCGTCGACCAGCAGGCCGAGGCAGACGGTGAAGCCGACCTGGAAGAGCGCCTCGAGGTCGAGCGCCATCAATGAGGCGAACGTCCCGGCGAGGATCAGCCCGGCCGCGGTGATCACGCCGCCCGTGCGCTCCAGCCCGGCGATGACCGCGTCTCGGGTGGACAGTCCGCGGGCGCGCTCCTCGCGGATCCGGGTCATCAGGAAGATGTTGTCGTCGACCCCGAGCGCGACGAGGAAGATGAACGCGAAGATCGCCAGGTTCGGGTCCGAGTCGGGCTGGCCGAACACGTGCGTGAAGACCAGCGACGACGCGCCCAGCGCGAACGCGAACGACAGCACCACCGTCCCGATCACGTACAGCGGCGCGACCACGCAACGCAGCAGCGCCATCAGCACGAGCGCAATCAGGCCGAGCACGAGCGGCACGATCAGCTTCGCGTCGCTCGAGAGCGCCTGCTGGTTGTCGTGGTTCTCCGCGGCGAGCCCGCCGACCAGGGCGACCTCGCCCTTGGCCGCTCGGCGCACCTCCTCACGCAGCCCCGGGACCGCGTCCATCGCCTCCTGGGAGAACGGGTCGAGCTTCAGCAGCACCTGCTCGGAGATCAGGTTCCCGTCGCGCGACTGCGCGTCGGTGTTCGCGTCGGAGACCAGCGGCGAGTGCGACAGTGCATCGCGCACGGGGATCGCGGCCTCCGGCGAGACGACGACGTCGAGCGGCGCGACGCGGCCGGGCGGGAAGCGGTGGCGGATCAGCTCCTGCCCCTGGATCGACTCCGGCGGGTCGCGGTACTGCTCGGACAGGTCGAGGTAGCCGCGGCCGCCGAGGTTGCCGAGCGCGCCGAGCACGAGGATGCCCGCCGACACCGAGGCGAGCAGCACCGGCCGGCGGCGCACGATCCGGCCGATTGCGCTCCAGCGGCGGCGCTCTCCCTCGCCCGGCTTGGGGACCGCCGGCCAGAACGCGCGCGTGCCGAGCGCGGCGAGCGCCGCCGGCATCAGCGTGAGGCCGCACGCGACCATCACGGCGACGCCGAGCGCGAGGATCGGGCCCATCTCCCGCGTGGCGTTGAAGTCGGCGAGCCCGAGCACGAGCATCGCCGCGACCACGATCCCGCCGGAGGCCAGGATCGCCGGCCCGGTGCGCGCGGCCGCGCGTTGCATCGCCGCGTCCGTGTCGCCGCCGCGCGCGAGCTCCTCACGAAAGCGCGAGACGATCAGCAGGCAGTAGTCGGTGCCCGCGCCGAACATCAGCACGATCAGGATCGCCGTCGACTGGCCGCTGACCGTCGTCGCCCCCGCCTCCACGAGCCCGTAGACGGCGCCGGTGGCGACGACGTAGGCGATCGCGACCACCGCGAGCATCAGCGCGGCGATCGCCGGCGAACGGTAGGTGAGCAGCATCAGCACGAGCACGAGCACGCCGGTGATCGCGAGCAGCGTCCCGTCGATTCCCTCGACCGCCGCGCTGCGGTCGGCGTCGAAGCCCGCCTGCCCGGTCACGTAGCTGCGCAGCGGGCTCCCCTCCGGCCCCGGCAGGATCCGGCGAATCGCGGCGACGTCGCGCACGACCGAGTCGGTGTCGTCGCGGCTGGTCACCACCGAGAGCAGCACGGTGCTCTCGGGCGAGTCGCTCGAGAACGCCGACGGCCCGGTCTTCGGGCCGAGCTCGTGGCCCACCTCGCCGCACAGGATCGAGTCCGGTGCGGCGACGCCCTCGAGGTCGGGGATCGCGTCCGAGTCGCAGATCCGCTGCATGCCGGCGATCGCCTGCGGCGCCTGCGAGTAGATCGAGCCCTTGTCGTCGACGAAGGCGACGACCGCGGTCGAGTCGCCGCCCTCCACGAAGCGCGTGTCGAGCAGCGAATGCGCGCGCGTGGAGTCGGCGCCGCGGGTCCGGAACGTGTCGCTCTCGTCTGAGGCGAGCTTCTGCAGCTTGGGCTGAAAGCCCGCGAGCGCGATCGCCAGCGCCAGCCAGGCGCCGATCACGATCCATCTCGCGCGGCGCCCGAGCGCCAGCACTGCGATCCGGCCCAGCATCAGCGCTGCAGTATTCCGGAGGTGAGAGCGGCCGCGGCGGCCGGAGTGACCGCCGCGGCCGCCATGTTCACGGAGCCGTGGTCGACAGCGTGAACGTCAGCGTCTTCGCGTACTGCCCCGTGCGCAGCGGGTCGGTCGAGCCGATCTGCTGCTGGAACTGGAGCGAGACGGCGTCGTTGGCGATCGGACCCGGATAGGTCAGAAGCGTCAACGGCGAACCGGACACGGTCCCGAAGGCCGTGCTCGGGTTGGCGGAGTTGGTCGCCCGCGCCTTCAGCGCCTGCGGCATCACGAACGTGCCGTTGACGAGGTGGCCGGGCGCCTGCGCGCCGGCATCCGCGACGCTCAGCATCGCGTCGCCGCCGCTCGAGAGCACGTTCGCCGTGGTGCTGGCGCTGTAGGTGTTCGCCACGCCGAGCGTGAAGGTCCCGAAGCCGGCGGGAGCGCCGAGCGTCAGGGCCAGCGTCGCCGGCACGGTGCCGGAGACCGGCGTCGAGGCCGACGGCGGGACGTCGGCGGACACGTTCGCGCTCGCCGTGTCGCCATCCGCGTAGGTCACGGTCAGCTTCGCGCTGTGCGGGCCGCCGGTCAGGTACGAGTGGCTGACGCTCGCGCCGGTCGCGCTCGCGCCGTCGTCGAAGTCCCACTTGTACGAGATGCCACCGGACTTGCCGATGTTGTAGTCGACCTTGCTCGACGTCGGGTTGGTCGCCGCCTTCGGATCCGGGCCCGGCGTGTCGGGGCCGCCGACGTAGCTGAACTTCCAGATGCCGTCGTTGTTGTTGTTGATCGTGAAGAAGCCACCGGAGTAGCTGCCCACGTACAGCGCGCCGTCAGGCCCGAAGTTCATCGTGATCAGACGGTTGTTGCCGATCGTGCCCGACGGGATGATCGGAAGCAGCGAGTCGGCCGAGACCGGCTGGCCGCCGTTGCCCTCCGTCGCCGGGTCCATCAGCAGCGCGTGGCTGAGGTTGTTGCGGGACGAGAAGTCGCCCAGGAACCAGCGGCCGTCCCAGTACGCCGGCCATGCGTTGGGCTTGTCGCCCGCCGGCTTGCGGTAGAAGCCGCCGTCGATCGGCGCCTGGCCGCCACCGCTGGCCAGCCACGGGCACGCACGGGAGATGTCCGGCGCGGCCGTCGCGTTGCTGCTGGTGTAGATGCCGATGCCGTTGGCGTTCTTCGGGTACTGGTAGCAGCCGCCCTGCGGGCCGTACCAGAGGTTCACCGGCTTGGGCGCGGGGACGGTCGGCATGCCGTTGTTGAACGGCGAGTCGTTGACGATGTCCTTCGAGCAGTCCCAGAAGCCGCCGGTCTGGCCGTCGGCACCGCCGCCGACCGTGCCCGGGTGGCCGAGCGGAGCCGCCGCGCCGGGGTTGGCGGCCGGGAGCTTGGCCCGGTAGCCCCAGCGGTTGCCGGCCTGGCAGTACGGCCAGCCGTAGTTGCCGGCGGACTTCATGATCGTGGCGTTCTCGGTCTTCGCCGGGCCCCACGTCGTGCTGTCGGTGCCCTGGTCGGGGCCGACCCACGCCGCCGTCACCATGTCCGTCTTGGAGTCGACATGCAGGGTGTACAGGTTGCGCGTGCCCATCGCGAAGACCTCAGGCTTCGCCTTGCCCGACGTGACCGCCTCGCCGTTGGGCGGGAACAGGTTCGGCCCGTTTGGCGAGTCCGCGCCCGGGATCGTGTACGTCGACCCGATGCCCGGCGTGTCGCCCGGACTGTCGAGCGGATGGATCCGGATCAGCTTGCCTTCGAAGTTGTTCGTGTTGCCCGATGACTGTCTTGCGTCCGCGAAGCTGATGTGCCCGCAGAGCGCCTGGGAGCCGACGCCGGTGCCGGTGCAGGCGGTGTCGGTGAGCCCGCAGGCGGTGCCGACCGCGCCGCCGTCGCACGGGATCGTGTAGTCGAGCGCGGCGTTGGTGTAGCCGCCGTTGTTCGGGCCGTTCGGGCTGTTGCCCGTGTTGTCGCCGTTGGAGATGTACAGGTTGCCCTGCGAGTCCCACGCCATCGAGGAGCCGACGTGGCAGCAGGAGTACACCTGCGTCATCCAGCTGATGATCACCTTCTCCGAGCCCGGGACGATCGACTTGGTCGCCGGGTCATAGGTGAAGCGCGACGTGCGGCGCTCGGACATGAACGAGCTGCGGACGAATCCGTTGCCGAGCTTGGGCGTCGTGTTGTAGCCCTGCTCGCCGCCGTAGTACGGGAAGTACTGGATGTAGAGGTACGGGCGGCCCTTGGTGAACTTCGGGTCCACGCCGATGGCCAGCAGGCCCTGCTCCACCTTGGAGGTCGCGCCCGTCTCCGCGCCGCCGCCCTTGGCGCCGAACACCTGCAGCTCGCCGACCTTGGCGACCTTGTCCGGGTTCTGGTTGTCGGTTCCGGCGACGTTCGGATCCCACACGTGGATCGTGCCGCAGCCGAGAGCCACGGTCGGCTGGTTCCAGTTGGTGAACTGCGTCATGCCGGCGGTGCAGACCGCGCGGCCGGTGTAGAAGATGCGCCCGTCGTCGGTGATCGCCGAGTTCGTGAGCTCGCCCGTGAAGGCGTTCGACGTGTTGTTCGGGTTCGGCGGCGTGATGCGCGTCGTCTGGTAGTTCGACGTGATCGTCGCCTTGCAGTTGCCGCGGACCATGCCGGACGCCCACTGGACGGCGCCGAGCAGGTGCTTCTGCAGGTTCGTGCTCGCGTAGCTGCCCTCGGTGCCGCCGAGCATCGTGTAGAAGGAGCGGCCCTGCTGGACGTCGCGGCACCATGAGGCCGGGCGCTCGAGCTGCGGCTGGTTCGTGTTCTGCGTGCCGGTCAGGCGTTGAATCGCGTCATTGGTGACCGAAGTGCCGTCCGGCAGCGCGTTGAAGCGCACGCGCGCGACGGTGTGCACCGTCCCGGTCGGGTTCGTGGCCCAGCTGTACCAGTTGCTGGTCTGGCTGTTCACGAGCGGGTCATTGCGCGTCGCGGGGTTGACCCGGTCGAGGAACTCGACGTCCTGCGCGCTGGTCGTCGGGGCGCCCGTGGTGCGGGCGGCCGCGAGGCCGACCAGCGTGTTGAAGAAGTCGGCGCCGCCCTGCTCGAGCAGCGCGGTGTCGCCGATGCCGACGAAGCCGCCGCCCTCCTGGACGTAGTTCTGGAGATCGGTCTCCTGCGTGCCGTTGAGCACGTCGCCGGACGAGTTGACGAACACGACGGCGCGGTAGCCGGCGAGGTTCGCCGCGTTGATGTCCGACGCGGCGTCGCTGACCGTCGCCGTGAAGTCGTTGGCCGCGGCGAGCGCCTGCAGGGCGCTGGCGGCGGCGGGCGTCGCCGGATTGGCGGCGCCGGCGGTACCCGTGAACACGAGCACCTTCCCGGCATCCGCGGACGCCGCGGAGACCCCCAACGCGGCGCTCGCAAGAAGCGCCGCTCCGAGCGCTCCGAGCGCTCGTCTAGCGACGCGAAGGCCATGCGACGGCGGTGCCGTCAACCACATCCCCATCCTCTCCTCCTCCGAACGGTGAATGCCGAACGAGCCCATATCCGCCTCGCGCTGCCTTGCGGGCGTCACAGACTTTCGCTTTCTATCGACGCGGATGCTACGTCGCTTCCATCACGCTGTCAACAACCTTTTGCATCCTGGCCTGGCATAAGTTCTCTTCCAGACTCTGGTACCGGACGGGTCCTACGCAAGTAGGCTGGTCGGCGTTCAGATCTGGTCAGGAGAGAGGATGCACCGAGGTCGAGTTGGAGCTTTGGTTGCCGTCGCGTTGGTCGTCGCAGGATGCGGCGGCGGCGACGGCAAGGACAAGAACGCCGCGCCCGCGGGCAAGGTCCTGCGCGGCGAGACGGAGACGGGGATGAAGCTGAAGGTCGAGACCTTCGTGGCGCCGTCCGCCGATCGCGAGCTGGCCAAGCTCGACGGCTACCGCCGCAAGGCCGGCTACGCGCCGGTCGACTTTCACCGGGTGACCGCGGACAACTCGAAGGGCTCGGTCCCGGACCGCGGGCGACCCGTCGACTTCGCCGCCAGCGCCGAAGCGATCGCGCGCGGGCAGGCGATCGAGACGCGCTTCGTCTGCGACGTCCTGCAGTTCGAGTGGCTGCCCAAGGACGGCTCGAGCTCCGAGCTCGCGACGTACCGGTCGCTACGGCAGGAGCTGTGCTCGAACGGCCCACCGAAGCCGAACGGGATCGCGCCGGGCAAGCGCCAGTCGTATTACGTGGTCACCGACCGCGGGTTCGCCGCGCGCGGGATCAAGACCATGCACGTCTTCGGCCCGCTCTCGGCGGAGCTGCGCTAGCGGCGATTCGCCGCGGGCGCGCGAACGGTGCGCCCGCGGTACGGACCGCCAGGCGAAGCGCCGCACCGCACTACCACCCGCACGCCGTCCCGCGCCACCACCCGCGCACGCGGTTCCGCGGCGCGCTGCGCCGGCACGCGGCCGGCCGCGCCCTGAACCGGCACGCGGTCCGCGACGCGCTGCACCGGCACGCGGCCCCGCGGCGCCCTGCGCCGGCACGCGGCCGGCCGCGCCCTGTACCGGCACGCGGTCCGCGACGCCCTGCACCGGCACGCGGTCCAGCAGCGCCCTGTACCGGCACGCGGCCCGCGACGCCCTGCACCGGCACGCGGCCCCGCGGCGCCCTGCACCGGCACGCGGTCCAGCGGCGCCCTGCACCGGCACGCGGCCCGCGGCGCCCTGTACCGGCACGCGGCCCCGCGGCGCCCTGCACCGGCACGCGGCCCGCGGCGCCCTGCACCGGCACGCGGCCCGCGGCGCCCTGCACCGGCACGCGGCCCGCGGCGCCCTGCACCGGCACGCGGCCCCGCGGCGCCCTGCACCGGCACGCGGCCCCGCGGCGCCCTGCACCGGCACGCGGTCAAGCAGCGCCCTGCACCGGCACGCGCCGGGCGGCGCCCTTGCGCAATGCGCCCTGCGCACGCACGCCGTCCAGCAGCGCCCTGCGCTCGCCACGGCCCTGTCGGCGTCACGGCGGCGCCACGCCTCGCCGTCCCCGTCCCCGTCCGCGTCCTGCGCCCGCGCGGCGTTGCGCGTCCCGCGCCAGCGCGTCGTCGCCACGTGCGAGCCGCCCGTGCGCATCACGCGCGTTCCCGCCGCGCGCGGTCCTCGGGCGCCACTCGCGCTCGGTCCCCATCCGTGTCAGGCGCCGTCCCGCGGCGCCGCTCGCGCCCAGCTTCCCCCGGCGTGCCCGCTGCGCGGCGCCCCCGCGAGCCTTCCCCGCGGCCGTCCTTGCGCGCGGTGAACGGGCGGCGCCGTTCGATGATCGTTTTGCGCGGCCGGGCCTGGGGGGTGACCCACGTTTGTTCACTCTGAGGCAACAAACGTGGGTCACCCCCTTTGTGCAGAGCGCGGACGCGGGCGATCGTGTTCGTTTCGCGGCGCGGAGCGATCGAGCGCGATCGGGGCACCGCCCCGAACGCGCGAGCGGCCCGCACGAAGGCGGGCCGCTCGTGGTCGGAGGGGTCGCGGCCGTGTGGCCGCGACCCCACCGGAGGACTTATGGCGTCGTCGTCGACAGCGTGAACGTGAGCGTCTTGCTGTACGTGCCCGTGCGCAGCGGATCGAGCGCGCCGATCGGCTGCTTGAGCGCGATCGTGACCGGGTCATTGGCGACCGGCCCCGCGTAGGTCAGCAGCGTCAGCGGAGAGCTCGAGCCCGGCAGCGGCGCGAAGGGCGAGCTCGGGTTCGCGGCGTTGCGAGCGGCGACCTGGACCGGCGTCGCCAGCGCGAACGTCCCGTTGACGAGCCGGCCCGTAGCCGTCGGGCTCGGATCGGCCACGCTCAACGTCGCGTCGCCCGCGGAGCTGCTCACGGTCGCGGCCACCGAGGCCTCGTAGTCATGCGCCACGCCCGCGGTGAGCGCGCCGAAGTTGGCCGAGCTCGCCAGCGAGAGCGCCAGCGTCGCGTTCACGCCACCGGTGACGCTGCCCGGCGTGCTGACCGAGCTGGCCGGCGGGGGCGTCGGCGTAGCCGTCGGCGTCGGCGTCGGCGTCGGGGTAGGCGTGGCCGTGGGCGTCGGGGTAGGCGTGGCCGTGGGCGTCGGGGTAGGCGTGGCCGTGGGCGTCGGGGTAGGCGTCGGCGTCGGGGTAGGCGTCGGCGTCGGGGTAGGCGTCGGCGTCGGGGTAGGCGTCGGGGTAGGCGTCGGCGTCGGCGTGGGAGTCGGCGTCGGGGTAGGCGTCGGCGTCGGCGTGGGAGTCGGCGTGGGAGTCGGCGTCGGCGTCGGCGTCGGCGTCGGCGTCGGCGTAGGCGTCGGCGTAGGCGTCGGCGTAGGCGTCGGCGTAGGCGTAGGCGTAGGAGTAGGCGTAGGCGTCGGCGTAGGCGTCGGCGTAGGAGTAGGCGTAGGCGTCGGGGTAGGCGTCGGCGTAGGCGTCGCCGTGGGCGTGGGAGTCGGCGTCGGCGTCGGCGTCGGCGTGGGAGTCGGCGTCGGCGTCGGCGTGGGCGTTGGCGTCGGGGTAGGCGTCGGCGTAGGCGTAGGCGTCGGCGTCGGCGTCGGCGTCGGCGTTGGAGTCGGCGTCGCCGTCGGCGTTGACGTGGGGGTCGGGGTCGGCGTCGGCGTGCCCGACTCCACGACGATCGAGCCGGTCATCGACGAGTGGGCGCCGCATACGAACGTGTATGTGCCGGGCGCATCGAACGTGCAGGTTCCGACCCAGCCCGGGCCCTCCGCGAAGAGTGGGAGCGGCGGCGCCGAGAAGATCGGGATGCCCGGCGACGCGACCGTCTGGACGCACGACGTCGGCGAGAGCGTGCCGTCGAACACCACGTTGTGGACGTTCGTGCCCGAGGGATACGAGAACGTGACGACTCCGCCGACGGCGACGTTGACCGTCGTGTCGCTCTGGTCGGTGCCGGATCCGTCGTAGAACCCGAAGTCGTACGAGATGACGCTCCCGGTGGGCGGGGCCTCAGGTGCAGACGGCGCGGACGGGGCGCTCCACGCAAGCGCGGGAACCCCGATCGCCGCCGCGCACGCGCACGCCAGCCATGGCAAGTATCTCCTCCGTCCCACCGCAAGACCCCCCTCGCTTCAGGAAATTCAGTTTCCGGCAGAACCCTACTTCCCTCTTACGCGCAAGTCAACGACTTTTGCGTTTCGAGGCGTCAAAACATCTTCGAGAGACGGATTGGCCGTCCAGCTTCGGTGCCGGTCAGCGCCGAATGATGACCGATCTGCGCCTGACAGCGCGCTGCTGCGATCCGACGGCAGTGAATGTCAGCTCGACGGTCAGCTTCTGCCGGTCCTTCGCCGCTGCGCGGCGCGCTTTGCGCGAGAGCCGCACCACGCTCGCGCCGCGCACGCGGGCGGCGAGCCGGCGCGTCGCCCGCCCGACCTCGACCGACCGCCCGAGCCGCAGCCGCCGCGCGTCCGCTGCCGACACCTTCGCGACCACCGTCACCCGGCACGCCTCCGAGCACGAGATCGAGATCGGAATGCCCCGGCGGAGCAGTCCGGCACGCGTCGGAACCCGAAGCCCGGCCGAGAGCGCCAGACGCGCCGCGGGCGCCACCGTGGGCGTCGCGGTCGGGGACGGTCCCGAGGTGGCGAACGGCGACGCCGCAGGCGTGGCCGAAGGCGACGCGGTTGGGACCGCGGTCGGAGTCGCGGACGCTGTAGGCGTCGGCATGGCCGTTGCCGTCGGAGTGGGCGTCGCGGTCGTGGTCGGCGTTGCCGTTGCTGTCGGCGTTGCCGTTGCCGTCGGCGTCGCCGTCGCGGTCGGGTGCCGTCGCGGTCGGCGTGCGTTGCCGTTGCCGTCGGCGTTGCCGTTGCCGTCGGCGTCGCCGTTGCCGTCGGCGTCGCCGTTGCGGTCGCCGTCGGCGTTGGACTCGGCCCGCCGCCCGGGTCCACGGTGTCGTAGGCGATCCCGATGTCCCCCGACGCGTCGGTGACCTTGAGTCCGACGAGCGTCGGGGCGGTCGCGGTGAGCTGGGCGGTCGGGCCGGTCGCGTCGCCGAAGTCGCCATCGCCGTCGAGGTCCCAGCTCTGGGCCGCGAGCGGGGCTCCGTCGGGGTCCGACGCGGTCGAGGTGAGCGTCGCGCCGGCGGCCTCGAAGGCGGCGATCGGGGGTGCCGTGCCGACCGTCACCGTGCGGGAGACGATCGTGTCGGCGCCGTCGGCGTCGGTCGCGCGGACCGCGATCGTGCGCGGCCCCGGCGCGGCCGGGGTCAACGGCAACGCAGGTCCCGTGCCGTCGTCGAACTCGCCGTCTCCGTCGGCGTCCCAGGCGATCTGCGCCACGGAGCCGTCCGGGTCCTCGGCCGCCGCCGTCGGCTGCGCCGGCACGCCGGCCTGGAGCGGGCCGACCGCGAGCGACACCGTGGGCGGCAGGTTCTCCTCGACCGGGACCACGGTCGCGGTCCGGACGGCCGAGTGGCCGCCGTCATCGGTCGCGCGCACCGCCACCTCGGCGGGAGCCGTGAACGTCCACCGGTAGGACCCGTCCGCGGCCCGGGAAGGCACGTCGTCGAACGCGCCGTCGCCGTCGAGGTCGAACGCGAGCGAGACGTCGCCCCCGTCCGGATCCGACGCGGCCACGCGGAACGTCGCCGGGCGCCCCGAGCGCACGACCGCCGGCAGCGCGAGCGCGTCGACGACCGGCATCAGCCCCTGGTCTGCGCGGACGCTGACCGTGCGCAGCTCGACTCGCTCACCCGCACCGGCACCTCCCGCCTCGCGCGCACGCGCGCGCACGGGATATGGGCCCGGCGCGGCGTACGTGCGTGTGGCCTCGAGCCCGCTCGCGTCATCGAACTCGCCGTCGCCGTCGAGGTCCCAGTCGACGCTCGCGCCCGCCCCCGCGACCGCCGTGAACGACGCCGGCGCACCGGGTCTTACCGGCGTGGCGGGTACCGCGACGTCCAGCGCCGGCCCCTCGCCCACGAACACGCTGCGCCGCACGACCGTCTCGCCTCCGAAGCCGTCGAGCACGCGTACGCCGACCTCGTGGGAACCGGCGCCCGCAAGCGGGCCGGACGCGCTCGCGACTCCAGCGGTGTCGAGCTCGTACGTCCCGTCGCCGTCGAGATCCCACAGGTAGGTCAGGTCCGCGCCCTCCGGATCGGCGGCGGCCGCCGACAGCGTCACCCGATCGCCCGCCACCGACGCGGACAAGCTCGCGAACGGATCGAGGTTGCCGACGTGCACCTGCACCTGCGCCGACACCAGGCTCACCGCCCCGGCATCGTCGACGACGCGAGCGTGGACGGTCTGCACGCCGGGTCCCGGATCGCGGTACGAGTGCGACGCGACCGCGTCCTCGCCCGCCACAAACCGGTCGGTCGTCTCGAACGAGCCGTCCCCGTCGAGGTCGCCGTCGATCTGAGCCACGTGGCCGTCGGCATCGAGACCCGCCACCTCGATCCCCACGGCCACCGCCGGCGCCGGCGTCAGCAGCCGCAGCACCGCGTGCGGCGCCAGGTTGCCCGCGTGAGCGTCGATCGTGCGCGACTCCGCCCCGGCGCGCCCGTCCTCGTCCACCGCGCGCACGCTCACGACGGACCGCCCGGCAGAGAACGCCGACGACACCCGTGCGCCCGATCCGTCGTCGAACGCACCGTCTCCGTCGAGATCCCACGCAAAAGTCACCCCGCGCCCCGGGCTCGACGCGGTCAGCGCCACCACCGCGCCCGCCCGCGGGGAAGAGACCGACAGCGCGATCGACGGGTCCGGCCGCCGCGCCTCGCACAGCGCCCCGCACGCGGCCGGGAACCGCGGCCGCAGCGCGCCGGCCCCGGCGGGCAGCGCCACCGCGGCGGCGAGGACCAGCGAGACGATCACGAGCCCACGCGAGATATCCGAGACGGTAGCCGAGCCCCGCGCCTGGGATGCCGAAGCCTGACGAAACATCGAGAATCGGCCGCGGTCCTTCTGCCGACTGATGCGACAAAAGATCGTTGACTTCCGCCCGAATGGCCGGTACGTTCCGCGCACGATGGGCACGGCCGGCCTGTCCAAGTCCGGCTGTGAGGGAGTGTCACCTGCGTCCAAGTCTGCGTGCTCGTGACCGTCGAAGAGGAGGAGAGGGACTTGAAGGGACTCGAGAAGGTCCGCGCAGGCGCCGCGATCGCGGCCACCGGCGCGCTGCTGTGCTGTACCGGGACGGCACAGGCCCAGCGTCCGCCGCACATGGGCGCCGGCTCACCCTGGGGCCAGACCGGCATCCAGCTGTATGACTTCAACAACTACCTCAGCAGCGGCGCCGGCGAGATCACCTGCCCGGCCCCGCCGGCTCCGCCGACGCCGAACTGCGTCGCCCCGCCGGCGCCGACCACCAACCAGGGCCGCCTCGAGCGCGTCTTCGCGTGGCTGCAGTCCAAGGGCGTCAAGAACGTCGAGCTCTACGGCTACCCGGGCAACCCGTTCCCGACCGCGACCGCGGGCAACACGGGCAACCTCGCCGGCCTGCAGGCGCTGAAGGCCCTGGGCGACCAGTACGGCCTGCGCTTCCCCGGCCGCCACGGCAACCTGACCGAGGCCAACTGGGACAACCAGATCATCGCGTCGAAGATCGTCGGCCAGGATCACATCGGCGAGGCGGGCCTCCCGTCCCCCGGCTTCAACACGTACGCCAACACGCTCGCGACCGCCCAGGTGATGAACCGCCTCGGCAAGCGCTCGGTGGAGGCCGGCCTCGGGCCGGCGTACTTCCACAACCACCAGAACGAGTTCAACACGCGCTGGCTGGACAACGGCGTGCTCAAGAGCGCGTGGGAGATCATCATGGAGCGGACCGATCCGCGCTACGTCTCGGCGCAGATCGACATCGGCTGGGCCGTCTGCGGCCTCGCATACACCACCGCGCCGACCGCCGACCCCGCGCAGGCCCAGGCCGACCTGCTGCGGATCATCAACAAGTTCCAGAGCCGGATCGTCAGCTTCCACGTCAAGGACATGGTCAACATCCGGCCGACGTGCGGGAACAACGACCAGCGCGAGATCGGCACCGGCGACGTCGACTTCGGCACGCTGTTCGCGGCCGCCAAGAACCGCACGAAGTTCTATCTGATGGAGCGCGACCCGATCGGCGTCGGCGGCCCGACGAACTACAACCCGTTCACCAACACCGAGAACAGCGTGAAGGCGATGCGGGGCGACCCGGCCCCGACGCTGTACGCGCAGGCGCCGGCTTTCACGTCGGTCCCGGCCGGCACGCCCGCGGCGGCGAACTCGGTCCCGGTCGTGGTGACCAACGACGGCGACGCGCCGCTGACGATCACCAACGCGACGATCGCGGCGAACGCCGACGACGGCGGCAACGCGACGGCGGCCGACTTCTCGGTCGTCAGCCAGAACTGCTACGGCACCGGCAGCAGCCCGCTGCAGCCGGCGAAGGCGGCCGTCCCGGACGACCCGGCGACGCCGGACGTCAACGAGGCGCAGCCCGCGGTCCCGGCCGGCACGTGCACCGTGAACGTCGGCTTCAAGCCGACGCGCACGAACTACACGTCGGTCGCCCGCCTGCAGTTCACCTCGAACTCCGACGACGCGGTCGAGCGCGTGCTGCTGGCGGCCAAGAGCACCGGCGACGCGATCATCACGGTCGGCGGCGACGTCCCGAGCCTGCTGAACCTGCAGATCCAGAGCACGGTCGGCAGCTTCGGCACGTTCCAGCCGACGGTCGCCAAGAGCTACGAGACGGCGCTGGCGGCCACCGTCACCAGCACCGCGGGCGACGCCGCGCTGTCGGTGGCCGACAACGGCACGACCGCGCCGGGCCACCTGGTCAACGGCGCGTTCGCGCTGCCCTCGCCGCTGAACGCCCGCGCGATCAACGCCACCAACCCGACGCAGGCGTTCGCCCCGCTGGCCGAGGCCACCGGCACGCCCACGGCGCTGCTCAGCTACTCCGGCCCGGTCAACTCCGACGTCGTCACGCTCGGGTTCCGCCAGGCGATCGGCGCCGGTGACGTGCTGCGCGCCGGCACCTACAGCAAGCAGCTGACGTTCACGCTGTCCACCACCACTCCGTAGAGCCAGAGAGGGGTCCGTATCCGGCGCCGGCCGCGTTCACGACGCGGCCGGCGCCGTGCGTTAATCACCGCCGTGTTCGGACGCGCACTCACGCTCGCCGCTGCCCTCCTGCTCGCGGCCGCCCCGTCGGCCCCGGCCGACGGCGACCCGGCGAGCGACTTCCTCGCCCTGCAGGACATGTTCTACGGCTCCGCGCTGGACCTGAAGTCAAAGCCCGCGGCCCAGCTCCCGGCGCTGCTCGCGCAGGCCAGGCAGAAGGGCTACGAGATCCGCGTCGCGGTGATCGCGAGCGACAGCGATCTCGGCTCCGTCACGCCGCTGTGGCGCAGGCCGGAGGAGTACGCGCAGTTCCTCGGCCAGGAGATCGCCAACGTCTACAAGGGCCGCACCCTGGTGGTGATGCCCAACGGCTACGGCCTCTTCCATGCCGGCCACAGCACGCTGCGCGAGCAGAAGCTGCTCGACAAGCTCCCGCCGCCGCGCGAGCTGCTGCCCGGTGCGCTGGACACGACGACCCGCCTGGCCGCGGCGAGCGGCGTAGATCTGACCGTCCCGGACGTGCGGGCGGGCACCGTGGTCCAGCCCGCGTTCGGGCGCGCGACCGCGACCGCCACTGCAACGCCCGTGCAGGAGGGCGGCGGAGGCACGAGCGCGTGGCTGTTCCTGGTCCCTGTCGCCGCCTTCGCGGCGATCGCGCTGTTCGCGCGCCGTCGCGCCCGGAGCTCCTGACAGACTCAAAGCGTGGACGTACGCGAGCGCATCGCCGAGCTGACCGCCGAGGTCACGCGGCTCAACGACCTCTACTACGGCACCGGCGACAGCCCGCTGCCCGACGCCGATTACGACGCGGTCAAGGACGAGCTCGCCGCGCTCGTCGCCGAGCATCCCGAGCTCGAGCCCGCCGACAGCCCGCTCGGCAAGGTCAATGCGCCGGCCGAGCTGACCGGGCCGACGATCCGCCACGCGCGGCCGATGCTCTCGCTCGCCAAGGCGACCGGCTCTGACCAGGTGCGGACGTTCTGCGAGCGCTTCGGCGGCCAGGTCTTCCGCGTGTCGGAGAAGCTCGACGGCCTCTCGCTGAGCGTCGTCTATGAGGACTCCAAGCTCGACTACGTGGCCACGCGAGGGACCGGCACGGTGGGCGAGCTGGTCACCGGCAAGGTCCGCTGGGTGATCCCCGGGCTGCCGGCGGAGATTGACGCGGCCGGCCGCGTCGAGGTCCGCGGTGAGGCGGTGATGCTGCGCTCGGTGTGGGCGGCCTACAACGAAAACCACCCCGACCGCACGCTCACCAACCCGCGCAGCGGCGCCGCCGGCACGCTGATGCAGAAGGACCCCGAGGCGGCGGCCAACGCCAAGCGGCTGCTGCGCTTCTTCGCCTTTCAAGCGGACCGCGACGGCGCCGCGATCGACATCCCGGGTGGGTTTGAGCCGGCCTGGCAGCGCGTGTGCGAGGACATCGACGCCGTGATCGAGGCGATCGACGAGATCGGCGGCCGCCGTGACGCGCTCGACTACGACATCGACGGCGCGGTGGTGCGCCTGCATGATCCCGCGGCCTTCGACGCCGCCGGCTTCAACAGCGCCGAGCCGCGCGGCGCGATCGCCTTCAAGTACCCGCCCGAGGAGAAGCTGACGAAGCTGATCGCGGTCGAGTGGCCGGTCGGCAAGATCGGCCGCGTCCCGCCGCGCGCGAAGGTCGAGCCGGTGTTCGTCGGCGGCGTCACAGTGGAGAACATCACGCTCCACAACCCGCGGCTGATCCGCGAGCGCGACCTGCGGATCGGCGACACCGTCGCGGTCGTGCGGCGCGGCGACGTGATCCCGTTCGCGGGCCGCTCGCTGCCCGAGAAGCGCGACGGATCAGAACAAGAGATCGTCCCGCCGACCCATTGCCCGAGCTGCGGCTCGGAGCTGGAGATCCGCGGCACCGGCGAGGAGCGCTGGTGCGTGAACCTCCAGTGCCCGGCGCAGGCGACGCGGCGGCTGATGCACTGGGCCTCGCGCCCCGCCGCCGACATGGAGGGCGTCGGCGACATCTGGATCGAGAAGCTCGCCGAGGACGGCGTGCTCAAGCGCCGCAGCGACTTCTATGACCTCACCGCCGAGCGGCTGATCGGCTACGAGCGGATGGGCGAGGTCAGCGCGCGCAACATGGTCGACTCGATCGAGCGCTCGAAGGGCCTCGGGCTGCGCCGGGCGCTGATCGGCCTCGCGATCCCGATGGCCTCCGAGGGCGTGGCCAAGCGGCTGTGCCTCGCCGGCTACGAGCGCATCGAGGACGTCGCGGCGGCATCCGCAGAGGAGCTCGAGGCGATCCGCGACATCGGCCCCAAGGTCGCCGAGAGCGTCGCCGCGTTCTTCGCCCGGCCGGAGATCGGGGACGAGATCGCGGCGCTGCGCGAGCGCGGCGTACACCTCGACGTGCTCGACGAGGACCGCCCGGTCGACGCCGCGGCGGCCGGCGACTCGCCGCTGAAGGGCAAGACCGTCGTCATCACCGGCGCGTTCACCGACCCGCGCTCGGGCGCGAAGGTCAGCCGCCCGGACGTGACGCGGCTCGTGGAGCAGGCGGCCGCGACGACCGCGTCCTCGGTTTCGAGCACCACCGACTACCTGCTGGCCGGCGAGAACGTCGGCGCGTCCAAGACGACCAAGGCGGAGAAGCTCGGCGTGACCGTCGTCGGCCAGGAAGAGCTGTGGGCGTGGCTGGCTGAAGCCGGCGTGGCCTAGGGCCCTAAGGCATCGCTGCGCCGCGCGCCGCGTCGTGCATGTGCTCGACGCGGACGAGCTTCACGCGCGGGCGGCCCTGGGCCTCGCCGGCGGACGTCTCGACCTCGTCGATCGCGCGCCAGCCCTCCCAGGTGACCGCGCCCTCGGGCACCTCGGGCACGACCGTGGGCTCGTTCAAGGCGCCCGCTTCACGGTCCTCGAGGATCCGCGCGACGGTGTCGGCGGCGTCCTTCTTGTTGGTGCCGATCACGCCCGACGGCCCGCGCTTGACCCAGCCGACCGCGTACTCGCCGGGGGCGACGCGGCCGCCCTCGTTGCAGATCAGCCCGCGCTTGGCATCCCACGGGATGTCGGCGACCGGCACGCCGCGATAGCCGATCGAGCGGAACACGAGCTCGCAGGCGATCACGTGCTCCTCGCCTGTGGGAACCGCTCTCCCGGACTCCAGGCGATTCTTCACGACACGGATTCCGGTCACCGGGCCGTCGGAGCCCTCTCCGAGGATCTCCACCGGCGAATACAGGAAGCGCAGCTCGACGCGACGGTCCTTGCCGGACGGATCGCGTCGCGCGTAGTCGCGAAGCACCTCGAGGTTGCGCTTGGCGCCGGAGTCGAGCTCGGAGTCGTCGACCTCGAACGGGTCGACCTGGATGTCCGCGCGCGTGAGCTCGCCGAGCTCGCGCAGCTCGGGCGTGGTGAACGCCGCCTGGGCAGGGCCGCGCCGGCCGAGCACGATGACCTCCTGCACGCCGCACCCCGCGAGCCCCTCGACCGCGTGGTCGGCGGTGTCGGTGACCGCGACCTCGTCGGGGTCGAGCACGAGCATACGCGCGACGTCGACCGCGACGTTGCCGTTGCCGATCACCACCGCGCGGGTGGCCGAGAGGTCGAACTCGTGATCGGCGAAGTCGGGGTGGCCGTTGTACCAGGCCACGAACTCGGTCGCCGAGTGCGAGCCGGGCCGGTCCTCGCCCGGGATCCCGAGCCGGTTGTCGGTCGACGTGCCGATCGCGTACACGACCGCGTGGTAGCGCTCCAGCAGCTGGAGACGGGAGATGTCCTTGCCCAATTCCACGCCGCCGAAGTAGCGGAAGTCGGGATGCTGCGCGGTCTTCTCGTAGACCCGCGTGACCGACTTGATCTTCGGGTGGTCCGGCGCGACGCCGGCGCGCACGAGCCCGAACGGCGTCGGCAGCGCCTCGTAGAGGTCGACGGCGAAGCCGGCCTTCAGCAGCTGGTCGGTCGTGTAGAAGCCGGAAGGGCCGGCACCGATGACGGCGGCGCGGTGGGACATATCCCGATCCAGATTAGGACTTGACCACGACCGACTTGAGGTCGGTGTAGTGGTCCAGCGCCTCGCTGCCGTGCTCCTTGCCGAATCCGCTCGCCTTCACGCCGCCGAACGGCAGCTGGTCGTAGACCTTGGTCGGCGAGTTGATCCACGTGTAGCCGCAGTCGAGCTCTGCCGCCGCGCGGCGCGCGCGGGCGATGTCGCGCGTCCACACGGACGAGCCGAGGCCGAACGGCGACGCGTTGGACAGCTCCAGCGCCTCGTCGAGGTCCTTCACGCGCCAGATCGGCAGCGCCGGGCCGAACACCTCCTCGGTCGCCATCGGCGAGTCGCGCGGCGGCTCGACGACCACGGTCGGCTCGTGGAAGTAGCCGCTCTCGAGCCCTTCGGGCCGGCGGCCGCCGACCAGCACCTCTCCCCCACGCTCGAGCGTGCGGTCGAGCTGGTCCTCCAGCAGGTCGCGCTGGCGCGCCGAGTGCAGCGGGCCGAGCTGCGTGCCCTTCTCGGTCGGCAGCCCGACCTTCAGCCGGCCGGCCTTCGCGGCGATCTGCTCGATCACCTCGTCGGCGACCGTCTCGAAGACGTAGACGCGCTTGATCGCCAGACAGGCCTGGCCGCAGTTGAAGAAGCGGCCCATGCTCGCGGCGCTCGCCGCGGCGGCGAGGTCGGCGTCGTCGCAGATGATCAGCGGGTCGCTCCCGCCCAGCTCGAGCGTCACGCGCTTGGCTCCCCGCGAGGCGAGCGCCATCACGCGCTCGCCGGTCGGCGTCGAGCCCGTGAACGCGATCTTGCTGACGAGAGGGTGGGTGACGAGCGCCTCGCCGGCCACGGCGCCGGTGCCGGTGACCACGTTCAGGACGCCGGGCGGCAGGCCCGCCTCGGTGAGGATCTCGGCCAGCGCGAGCGTCGTGAACGGCGTCGTGTCGGCCGGCTTGGCGACGACGGTGTTGCCAGTCAGCAGGGCGGGGCCGAGCTTGTTGCTCAAGAGCGTGGTGGGGAAGTTCCACGGCACGATCGCGCCGACCACGCCGAGCGGGCGGCGAAGGACGGTGCCGTCGACGCCCGGGTCCAGCTGATGGACCGAGATCGCGCGGACGTCCTTGCCCATGCTCGCGTAGTGGTCGAGCGTGTCGGCCGCCTTGCGGATCTCCATCCTGGCCTCGCGCAGCGGCTTGCCCTGCTCGGCGGTGAGGCCGGGCGCGAGGTCGTCGGCCCGGGCCTCCAGCAGCTCCGCGCCGGCGCGCAGGATCTTGGCGCGCTCGAGGATCGACAGGCGCGACCACTCGCCGAACGCGGCGCGCGCCGAGCGCACCGCGCGGTCGACGATCTCGGCCGTCGCCGCGGTCACCGTGCCGACGAGCGCGCCGGTGGCGGGATCGTGGATCGTGAGCGTGTCGGCCTCGACCGGCTCGACGCGCCCGTCGATGAAGCAGCCGCGCGCGGGCGCGGAGACGGCAGCAGGACTTGACCCCATACCGGAAAGACTATACGCTGGCGGGCGTGAGTCAAGTGTCACACGTCGAGGAGCTGGCGCCTCGCACCGAGGACGAAGTGCGCGAGCACCTCAAGGCCGGCAAGCTCGTGGAGGGGCTGCAGCACATGTCCCCGGAATACCTGAAGGGGATACGGCGCATCCTGACGGTCTCGGCGGACACGGAGCTCGTGTCCGCGCCCTCGTATCTGAGGGCCGCCCAGCACGCGCCCGCGCTGAACAACTTCGGGTCCGCGATGTCGATCATCCAGGACGAGCTGGCGCACGCCCACATCGGCTACCGCCTGCTCGGCGACCTCGGCGTCGACACCAACGCGCTGATCTACGAGCGCGAGCCGTCGGCGTTCAAGTACCCGTACGCGTTCGACCTCCCGCTGGACTCCTGGCACGAGCTGGTGCTCGCCAACGCCATGTACGACCAGGCCGGGTTCGTGCTGCTCTCCGACATCCACTCCTCCTCCACCTTCGGTCCGTGGAAGCGCGCGCTGGCCAAGGTCGACAAGGAGGAGACGTTCCACCTGCGCCACGGCCGCACCTGGGTCAAGAAGCTCGCCGCCGACCCCACCGAGCGGGCTCGTCTGCAGGCTTCCGTCGACTGGATGTTCATCCTGACGCTGGAGTGGTTCGGGCTCCCCGACGAGCGCAAGCGCCACGGGATCCAGCTCGAATACGGCTTCAAGGGCAAGAGCAACGACCAGCTGCGCCAGGACTGGATGGAGGCCGTCGTGCCGTTCATGGGCGAGGTCGGCATCGAGGTCCCCGCGCACCACGACGGCGAGCGCTGGGTGATCGACTGCGACTTCCCGCGCGCGTTCGACGAGGAGAAGAAGGAGTGGGGCGAGCAGATCACGTGGGACGACGTGATGGTGCGCTGGAAGGGCCGCGGGCCGATGAATGTCGACTACGTGAACCGGCTGCAGCGCGGGTACCGCTCATGAGCGCGTCGGTGGAAGCCCGGCTCTGGGAGGCGCTGCGCGACGTCGAGGACCCCGAGATCCCGATCTCGGTCGTCGGCATGGGCCTGATCGTGTCGGTGACGTACTCCGAGGGCGTTGTCGACATCGAGCTCACCTTCACCGCGATGGGCTGCCCGGCGATGGAGTTCATCCAGGACGACATCCGCGAGCGGCTGCTGCAGGAGCCCGAGGTCGACGAGGTCCGGATCGAGATCGTGTGGGACCCGGTGTGGACGCGCGCCCGCATCCGCGAGGAGTCGCGCGCCACGATGCGGCGGCTGGGGATCGTGGCATGACCTGGGAGGTCTTCGCCCGCAAGGCGTACGACGAGCCGCTGCACCACGTCGGCGCGCTCAACGAGGACGACGAGGATCTCGCGCTCGTGGCCGCCCGCTCGATCTACGACGAGCAGCCGTGGATCCACATGATCATCGTGCCGCGCTCGGAGATCCGGGAGGCGATCAAGCCATGAGCACTGAGTGGATGGCGGGTGTGGTGAGCTCGCTCGCCGACAACAAGGCGGCGCTCGGCCGCCGCTACGGCGAGTGGGCCGGTCAGCGCGCCGACTTTGGAGTCCGCGGTCGCCGCCGCGGCGATGGCGCAGGACGAGCTCGGGCATGCGCGCTCGACGTACCCGGTGCTGAAGGCGCTCGGCGTGGAGGCCGGCGACGAAGGGCTGGACGGCCGCGGGAACTCGCTCGCGCTGCTCGACGGCGAGCTGCCCGACTGGACGTCGGTGATCGCCGCCAACCTGCTCGTCGACGGCGTGCTGACGACGTTCGTCGCCGCCTGCGTGGACAGCACGGTGACGCCGATGGCCCAGCGCGCGAAGAAGATCCTCCAGGAGGAGGGCTCGCATCGCGTGCACGCTGAGGCGTGGGCCAAGCGCCTGTGCCGCGGCCCGGAGCGCGACGCGCTCGTGCGGCGGCTGACCGAGACGTGGGCGCAGGCCGGCCGCTGGATGGGCCCGAACAACGACCCGGGCCTGCGCGCCGCGCTCGACGACGGGATGATCTCCCGCGACGCCGCGGCCCAGCGCGAGCAGGTCCGCGTCTGGTTGACCGAGCTGCTCGCGGCCGAGGGCGTCTCGATCGCGCTCGACGAGCCGTCGGAATGGTCGGGCTGGGATCCCGAGCGGCGCCGGTGAAGCCCGACTGCCCATTCTGCTCGTCGTCGGACTGCGAGCGCATCTCCCAGTTCGGCGGCCAGATCATCACCGCCCAGTGGCGCTGCCGCTCCTGCGGCTCCTACTTCGAGGCGGTGCGCGAGGACTTCGACGAGGCTAGAAGCCCAGATCGTGGCGCTCCGTCCACGTCTTTCCCGACTTCAGGTGCGCCGTGATCTCGAGCGTGCCGGCGGGGAAGTCGCCGTCGTAGACCGCCAGGAACGCGTGACCGATCGCTGAGGGCGCGAGTGCGCGGATGTCGCGCGGCGTGCGGACGGTGATGCGGTCGACGTCGGCCGAGCATTGCCCGTAGACCTGGGTCCGGCCCGCGAGCAGGCGGCGCTCGGTGCGGGCGCGGCGGGCGAATGCCTCGCCGCCCTCGAGTTCCTCGGCGCCGCCTCCTCCCCAGCCGACGTCGCACGGGCGCTTCGGGTCCGGCTTGGTCTGGAGTGGGCGGCAAGAGCCGGGCGAGAGGCCGGAGCGGCCGTCGAGCAGGCCGAGGCGCAGGTCGATGACGCCCATGCGGTCGCCGGCGACCTGCGATGGCTGGGCGACACACGGGACGCCCTCGCGCGTCTGCGCGACCGGCAGACCCCAGCCCGGACCGCCGCCGGGGTCGGGCGCGCGCGCCTCGATCCGCTCGCTGCCGGGGATCGGTACCGGGAACTTCAAGCGGCCGCCGAAGTCCGGCGCCCTCAGGCTCGGACCGAGGCGCAGCCTGTGCCCGCCGGCCTCGACGCGCGCGTCGTCGTCGGCCTTCGCCGACGGGGCGCCGAGCTTGAGGAAGGTGTCGCCGGCCACTGCCGCGGCGCCGTCGGCGCCGCCGGTGCCGGCCACCGTCACCGCACCGGCCTTCGGCGCGATCCCCCACACCGCGGCGCGAGTGAGCTTCGGCTCGGCCGGGTCGGTGAGGTCCAAGGTGGACTTCAGCTGAGCGCTCAGCGACGGGCGCTTGAAGCCCGTGCACTGGACGAGTCCGAGCTCGCTGCCCGTCGGCACGCGCCGGAAGCGCCCGTCGGCGTAGATCCACCCGAATCCGCCGTCCTGCAGGCGGCCGAGCTGGACGCAGCGGTTGCGCCCGATCACCTTCGCCCCCGCGAGCGTTCGCGCCGGACGGTCGAGTGCGAGGCGCTCGGCGTCGAACGCCTTCAACGCCCAGTCCGGTCCGCCCGCGGGATCGGGGATCCGGACCGTGACGCGCGCGTGGTGGACGCGGTATTGCACGTAGCCGGCGGCGAACCGGCCGTCCGGGAGCCGGCCCGGCGGCCTCGCGCTGACCGGGACAGGGGCCGCCTGCGCCGGCCTGGCCGGTGGCGCGGCCGGCGCAGCGTCCTTCGCCTGCACGGCGGCGCCCGCCGCGCCCGCGATCACGCCCGCCCCGATCGTCGCCGCCACCAGCCGCTTCATGGGAACCTCGGGGGGTCGACGGTGCCGAACGTGCTGCCGTAGCGCTTGCCGTCGACCTCGACGGTCACCGAGGCCGGATCGACCGACGGCGCGAAGAGCACCAGGAAGCCACCGTTGAGCTTCGGCGCCAGCTCGCGCGTGATGCCGGGGGCGCGCACGACGATCCGGCGGTGCCCACGCGCGCTGCCCCACACCGCGGTACGCGGCGCGTGGTGGTTCCAGTCGCCCTGCAGGAACGAGCCGCGGCCGCTCCTGCGATCGCCGCTCAGCCGGCGGGTGGTGAAGAAGAGCGTGTCGGTCGCGACGCCGGGCCGTGCAGGCTCGAGCCCGCACACCGGCGGCGAGCTGACGTTCGCCTTGCCCGGCACCGCGCGCGCGGTGATGAAGTTGATGCAGCCGGTCTGCTTGGCCGGGCGAGGCTTGCCGCGCGGCGTCCCGAACCCGAACGCCTCGAGCTTCCAGGCCCGGCCGCCGAGCGGGTCCGGCACCACGAACCCGCCGTCGGCGAACGCGTAGCGCTTCGTCGCGCCGTCGCGGCGCAGCGTGACCGCCGGCTGGACGTCCTCTGGGTAGCCGCGCAGCACGGCGAGGAAGCCGCCCTCCGGCGTGTGGCGCAGCGTGCGCGGAGCGCCGCCGGCGACCGCGACCGACACCCGCTGCAGGCCGGCGCCGGCGACGCCGTAGACGACGGTGCGCACGTCCTTGTCGTTGCGCGCGGAGAACACGCGCGTGCCGAGCAGGTTCTCGCCGCAGGCGTCGGCGTTGGCCTCGGGGAGCTCCCGGAAGCGGCCGTCGAGACCGACGATCCCGAATGCGCCGCCCTCGAGCTGGCCGACCGTGCTGCACTGCAGCCCGGCCGCCGAGCGCGAGACGCGCAGCACCCACGACGGCACGCCACGCGCCGGGTCGGCCGCCTGCAGGGCGAGCACGCGGCTCGTGCCGGGCTCGACGCGCTGCTCGGGCGTCGTTGAGTCGGCCGCGAACGGCGCGATCGAGCTGCCGCGCAGCGCGAGATAGGTCGCCGCGGCCGCGGTTCCGCCCGCGCCGAGCAGGAGCGCCGCCACGAAGCCGAGCGCGCTGGCACGCCGCAGCCGCCGCACGCGGATCTGGACCTTGGCGGCGCGCACGAGCTCGCGCTCGACCTGGTCGAAGAACTCGCTCATCGCATCACCCCGCCCGGGAGAATCGCCCTCTGGGCGATTGCTCCCAGCGACGCGAGCCCCCTGGGCGAGCCGTCGCCGTTCATAGAACCGCCCCCAGCTTGCGCCGAAGCGTCGTCAGCCCGCGCGAGACCCGCTGGCGCACGACCGCCTCCGAGCAGCTCCACTCGGCCGCCAGCTCGCGGTAGTCGCGCTCTTCCACGATGCGCGCCTGCAGCGCTTCGCGCTGCTCTGGCGGCAGCTCGGCCAGCAGCTCACCGAGGTCGGCGGACATCCGCTGCGCGTCGAGCAGCTCCTCGGCGCGCTCGAGATCCTCGTCGGTCAGCGCGACGGCGGCCATCCCGAGCTCGCGACGAGAGCGGTCCGCGACCGCGTGGCGGCGGGCGGAGTCGGCGAGCTTGTGGTTGGCGATACCGAACAGCCACCCGCGCGCGGCGCCCGTCGGCCGGTACGTTGGCAGCGACTGCAACGCCGCCGCGAACGTCTCGGCCGCGAGGTCGGCGGCGAGGTCCGGACGGCCGGTGCGGCGGATCAGGTAGGCGAGCACGGAGCGCAGGTGGCGGCGATAGAAGACGGCAAACGCCTCGGCGTCGTTCGCGGTCGCCGCGAGCAGCACCTCATCACTCCGGCGATCCTGACAGCGCACTACTCCTACCTATCGCTTGACCCCCGCGTTTGTGACGTGGGAACGTAGGCGCATCCCGGAGCTCCGGAGGTGAGCAGGATGGAGACCGACCGCGTCACGCGGATCCTCGTCGTCGCGAACCGCACCGCGGCCGCGCCTCGGCTGCTCGACGAGGTCCGCCGCCGAGCTGAGCAGTCCCCCTGCCGCTTCGCGCTGCTGATCCCGGACGTGGCGGTCCGTGGAGCGGCCGACTGGACGCTCGACACCGCGCTGCCGCTCCTGCGCCGGGCGGCCAAGTCGCGCGTGGAAGGGCTGCTCGGCGGCCCCGAGCCGCTCGCCTCGGTGCGGCAGGCGGTGGCCGAGGGCGAGTACGACGAGATCATCGTCTCGACGCTCCCGCGCCGCGTCTCGCACTGGCTCCGCCGCGACCTGATCACGCGGATCGAAGCGCTCGGCCTGCCGGTGACCACGATCACGCCGAGGGCCCAGCGGTCGGGCGAGGACAAGATGCACGACGTCGCGCGCATCGGCGGGGGCGGCATGCTGTCCGGCTGACGCCGCTCCCATTGGACCGGCGGTCGCCGCGGTTGCGACCGCCGGGCGATAGCGCGGCGAGGACCCTGCGGGCAGGATCTCGCGCCGGGTCAAGTCCAAGGAGGGTTCTGAGTCGTGCGTACGGCGTCTTCGCTGCTGCTCACCGCTGCCGCCGCCGCGCTCGTCGCGGCTGCGCCGGCGGGCGCGGTCACCACCGTCACCAGCGCCAACGGGGCGAACTGGCAGATTCACGATGCCGCGCCGCCGATCCTCGATACGGGCAGCGTCCGCGCGATCACCGACAACGCGTTCTTCGGCTTCGGCGGCATCCGCGTCCGCGTGTCCGGCGTCCCCGCGAGCGACCCGAGCCGGCGTTTCAACGGCGAGCTGATGCGCGGCTTCGGGCTGAGGTTCGACGGGACCGACGCGTTCGCCACGACCGAGCCGGTCGTGCTCGGCGGCGTGGCGATCAGCCGCACGATCAAGGTCGGCACCGCCGGCAACTGGACGCGCTGGCTGGACACGTTCGCGAACACGACGTCGCGGACGGTGACCGTCGACGTCTCGTTCGGTGGGACCGCGGGCTACAACAGCGGCAATAACCGCAGCTTCGTGGTGGCGTCGGACCCCGCCTGGGTCGAGGTGGCGGCCTCGGCCACTACCGCGGGCCCCTCGCCGCGCGGGCCGTCCGCGGTGGTCCTCGGCGCTCCCCACGCGACGGGCAACTTCCAGTACGGGCCGTTCGCGACGCCGCTGCCGGCGACCGGCCTGGAGAGCAACTTCTATGGCTACAACAGCACGCTCACGCTGCTGCCGGGCCAGACGAGGTCGCTGCTGCACTTCGTCGTCGCCGGCCGGGCGGAGACGACCACGACCGCGGGCGCCCAGATCGCCGCGGTCAAGAGCACCGCGACGGCGCTGGCGGCCGCGCCGGACCTGTCCGGGATCGATGCCGTGGCGTCCTGCACGATCGCGAACTTCGTCCCCGACAGCTCATGCGCGTCGACACCCGCGCCTGCGGCGCCTCCGGAGACGACCGAGCGCTACCCGGTGACCACGTCGTCCTACGACGTCGTCGACAAGTCCGTCACGCAGATGCAGGCCGACATGGAGGCCGGCGTGACGACGTCGCAGCAGATCACGCGCGCGTACCTGGACCGGATCGCCGCCTACGACGGCGGCCCGTTCGGCTTCCACACCTACATCACCGTCGCCTCCGACGCGATGGCGCAGGCGAAGGCGGCCGACGACGCGAGGGCCGCCGGGGCGAAGGGCGGGCTGCTCGGGATTCCGGTGAACGTGAAGGACCTGTACGACACCAAGGACATGCCGACGACCGACGGCAGCCTCGCCTTCGAGGGCTGGCAGCCGAGACGCGACGCGTTCCAGGTGGCGCGCCTGCGCGCCGCCGGCGCCGTGATCCTCGGCAAGGGCACGCTGTCGGAGTTCGCCAACTCGGGCTCCTACAGCGACAGCGGCTACGGCATGGTGTGGAACGCGTTCAAGCCGTCGAAGACGTCGCTCGGCTCGTCCGGCGGCCCCGCGGTCGCGACCGCGTTGAGCCTGGCCGGCTTCGGGATGGGCACGCAGACCGGCGTCTCCCTCTACGCGCCTTCGACCGGTGCGTCGCTGGTGTCGCTGCGCGGCACCGACGGCATCTCGTCGGGCGCCGGAGTGATGCCGCTGACCTGGCTGCAGGACTTCGAGGGCCCGATCGCGCGGACGACGTCCGACGTCGCGGCGATCCTCAACGTCACCACCGGCACCGATCCCGACGACCCCGCTACGGTGCACGCCGACGCCGACCACAGGCGCCCGGCGGACTGGCGGATCGCGCTCGACGCGCACGCGCTGGCGGGCAAGCGGATCGGCTACGTCCCCGCCGCGTTCGACGGGAACTTCAGCTACGGCCAGGACGACGGGACCTCCGCGGCCTTGGAGGCGCGCTTCGCCGACATCGAAGCCGCCGGCGCGACGATGGTCCCGATCGCCGCGGCGGCGCCGAGCGCCCCGCCGAGCCCGTCGCTGACCGGCAACCGCACCGAGGAGGGCTGGCAGCGCTACTTCGACCGCCAGGAGAACCCGCCCTACCACACCGCCTCGGAGATCCTGTCCTCGCCGAAGGTGCTCCCGTACAACAGCAGGACCACGCCCGCGCGGCCGCGGCTGACCGAGGCCGACGTGCAGGCGATCCTCCTCAACCGCGACGAGTACAAGGCGCGGTACAAGGCCTGGATGGACGCGGCGGGGGTGGACGCCGTCGTCTATCCGGGCTTCCGCTCAGACGTCTACGACAACGACGGCGCGCAGACGATCTCCTCCGACCGCGCCTCGAACGTGCCGACCTCCAACGTCGGCCTGCCGACGCTGATCCTGCCGGTTGGAGCGAACCCGCACGGCGACCCGATGTCGCTGCAGTTCGTCGGCCGCGCGTTCGACGACGAGAAGATGCTCGGCTTCGGCTACGCGCTCGAGCAGCAGCTCGGCGGCAAGGGGCACCTGGTGCCGCTCGCCTCCGCGCCGCGCCTTTCGTACGAGACCTCGGCGAGCGCGCCGGCCGGCGGCACCGTGGCGGCCACGCTGGCGCTGACACTCGGCGCGCGGGCGAGCTTCGGCGCGTTCACTCCGGGCGTGGCGAAGAACTACGAGGCGTCCACGACCGCGAACGTGATCTCGACCGCGGGCGACGCGGCGCTGAGCGCGTCCGATCCGGGCCGTCTGGCCAACGGACCGTTCTCGCTCCCGCAGCCGCTGCAGGTGACGATCGCGCCCGCGTCGTGGACGGCGCCGGTCTCGAACGCGGCCGTCGCGATCGGGTTCGAGCAGCCGATCGCCGCCACCGACGCGCTGCGCACCGGGGCCTACTCGAGGACGCTCACGTTCACGCTGTCGACGACCACGCCCTAGCTCAGCACGGGATACAGCAGCAGGCGGACCTCCTTGAGCTTGGCGTCGAACTCCTCCCACCACGCCTTGCCCTTGTCGGTCTTGCCATGGGCGATCGCCTTCGTGCGGATCGTCTGCGCGGTCGGCGTCTTCGGGAGGGCGAGCGGGAGCGTCTTGGCGAGCCCGGTTGCGCAGGTCAGCAGGTACGCGCTGACGAAGTCGTCGGGCTCGGCCCAGGCGAGCGCCGCGAGCCGGCCGCGGATCGTGCCGGCGGTCTCCCCCGCCAGCGCGTCGATGCGGTTGAGCAGGTCCGCCTTGGTCGCCTTGATGTGCTGAAGCGCGTCGGCGCGCAGCGCGGGCGACATCAGAAGGTCCTCGAGGTCGGCGCGCGCGAACCCCTTGGCCAGGTCGGCCTTGCCGACGTAGATCGCGCGCCACTGGCGGATCGACTTGGTCACCGCCTTGAGCTTGTCGGGGTCGGCGCCGGTCGGCTTGAGTTTGGGCAGCACGATGCGCAGGTAGTCGGCGAGCCCGACGTTGACGTCGCCGCCGCCGCCGTCGCGCAGCGCGCTGTAGACGACGCCGGAGGTCTTGGCGGTCTCGCGCACCACGACGTCCTCGGCCGTATAGAGCTGCCGCAGCACGATCCGGTGGCTCCCGTACGCCCGGTGCCATCTCCCCATCGCCTGCACGACGCTCTTGCCGATGAAGCCGCCGCCCCAGTAGAACTTCACGTTGCCGAGGAACCTGTCCCAGTCCGCGTCGTAGCTGCCGTACAGCGCGTCGCTCGTCTCCGACCAGGTGTCGCCGGTCGCGGTCACGACGCCGTTGACGGCGTCGTCGACGGCCTTCTCCCTGCCCGGAACGTAGGACCCCTCGTCCTGGTAGCGCTTGCCGGTGCGCGTCGGCAGCGTTCGCACCGTGACCTGCGACCAGCCGGGGACCTTGCCCTTCCACTTCTCCATTCGCTCGTGCTGCTTGTTGCCGAGCTCTTCGATGTACATCGTGGGGATGCCGAGCAGCGCCGGCCCCTCCATCGCGCCGCTGCGCATCCCGATGCTGAGCAGGTCGATCCCGCTCTTGCGCATGTACTCGAACATGCGCAGCTGCGCGATCCGGGTGCTGAGGCCCTTGAACGCCTTGAAGGGCTCCTCGTCCCAGAACTTGATCATGTCGATCGTGTCGGCCGTGATGTCCTTCCCGGGCCGGTCGCCCACGAGCACGGGCCGGCGGCCGGTGTGCTTGAGCAGCTCCTTGAGCTGGCGCACGCCCTGGATGCTCGTATCGAGCTCGGCATGCGCGCCGCCGGACTTCTCCTTCGCGCTGAGCCGGATCCACAGCAGCGCGTACTTCTTGCCGCTCTCGAAGCCCTTCTTGGTGACGAACTCGGCGAGCTGCTCGTCGCTCGGGCCGAGGTCGGCGCCGGTGAACGCGTTGCGTACGGCGGCTTGCGAGGCCCCGGGCTTGGCCTCGTACTTGTTGCCGACCACGGTCGTGGCGAAGCCCGCGGAGCGCGGCTCGTCGCCGGCGGCGATCCGCAGCGTCGCCCATTTCGTGCCCGGGCCGCCGTCGCCGGTGAGCTCCTTGTAGACGGCCTGGGTGTCCTTGACCTTGACGCGCTTGATGCGCTTCGGAAGGTCCTCGTCCTTGACGCCGCTCTGCTTGAGCGCGGTCGTGTAGAAGGACTCATAGAGCGCGCTCTGCTCTTCCCGCACGCCCTTGAACTTGTCGTCTTCCTCCTCGAGGATCACCACGCGCAGCGTCGGGTCGAGCGTCAGCGCGGCGCAGATCCCGAACATGTCGCCGCTCATGTAGGCGGCCTGGATCACGGTCTTGTTGCGCGCGAGCACCGGCCGCGCCGGCGCAGCGCGAACCATCCGCTGCACGGCCTGATTGCCGAACTCGCGCTGCAGTCGCAGGATGCCGGCAGGCGTCAGCCTCCCGTCGCGCGCAGGCTCGGCGCGAGGCTGCTCGCGCTGGGGCTCGACCGGGGCCTTCGTCCGCCGGCGCTCGTCGAGCGCCGGACCCATGCGGCGATCCAATCGAAGCCGGTTCGCGCGGTCAAGGATCGCTTACTGACAAACCGGATTACAGCCGCGCGATCACCGCGATCGCCACCTCGGAGGTGCTATGCGCGCCACCGAGGTCTCGCGTGCGGATCCCGTCGCGGATCGTGTCCGCGACGGCTTGGCGCACGCGCGCTCCTAGATCCGGCCGGCCCAAGTGGTCGAGCAGCATGGCGCCGCTGCCGATCGCGCCGAGCGGGTTGGCGATGCCCTGGCCCGCGATGTCCGGAGCCGAACCGTGGACCGGCTCGAACATGCTCGGGAAGCGGCGGTCGGGGTTCAGGTTGGCGCTCGCCGCGAGGCCGAGGCTGCCGGCGAGCGCGCTGCCGAGGTCTGACAGGATGTCCCCGTGCAGGTTGGACGCGACGACGACGTCGAGCGTCTGCGGGCGCAGGACGAAGCGCGCGGCCATCGCGTCGACGAGCTCGCTGTCGGTGGACACGTCGGGGTAGTCGTCCTTCACGCGAGCGAAGACCTCGTCCCACAGCACCATCGCGTACTGCTGGGCGTTGGACTTCGTGACGCTGGTGAGGTGCCTGCGCGGGCGCGTGCGGGCGAGGTCGAACGCGAAGCGGATGATCCGCTCGCAGCCTCGCTCGGTGAACAGCGACGTCTGGATCGCGACCTCGTTTCCGGGGCCGCGGGCGGCGAGCTGGCGGCCGCCGAGGCCGGCGTACTCGCCCTCGCTGTTCTCGCGCACGACGATCCAGTCGAGGCTCGGGTCGCGGTTGAGGCCCTCGTAGAACTTGACGGGACGCACATTCGCCCACTGGTCGAAGCCCTGGCAGATCGCGAGCCGCAGGCCCCAGAGCGTGATGTGGTCGGGGACGTCGCGCGAGCCGACGGCGCCGAAGTAGATCGCGTCGAAGCGCTGCAGCGTCTCGAGCGCGCCCTCGGGCAGCATGCGCCCGTGCTCGAGGTAGTAGTCCGAGCCCCACGGGAACGTGGTCACGTCGATCTCGGCGACCTCGCCGAGCACGCGCAGGCCGGCGTCGAGGACCTCGCCGCCGATGCCGTCTCCGGGAATGGCGGCGATGTGGAAGGGCGGCATGGGCGGGATCGTAGATAGGCTCGTGTCGTGACACCGGTCCGCACCGAGCGCGCCGGAGACCTGGCGATCCTGACGTTCGACTCGCCTCCGCTGAACCTGTTCGACGCCGCGCTGATCGCGGGGCTCGAAGCGGCCGCCGGCTCGCTCGAGGACGCCCGCGCGCTGCTGATCCGCGCGCAGGGCTCGGTCGTCTCGGCGGGCGTCGACGTCGCGGTCTTCGACGGGCTGTCGCCGCGCGCGGCGTCGGCGCTGTTCAACCGCCTGCTCGACGTCGTCGCGCGCGTCGAGTCGCTGCCGTTCCCCGTCGTGTTCGCCGCGCACGGGCTGTGCCTGACGGCGGCGTTCGAGCTGGCGCTGGCCTCGGACATCATCCTCGCCGCGGAGTCCGCCCACTTCGGGCTGGTGGAGGCGGTGATCGGGATCACGCCCGCGATGGGCGGGACGCAGCGGCTCGCCGAGCGCGCCGGCTCCGGGCGCGCGCGGGAGCTCGTGATGACCGGCGACCTGTTCTCCGCGTCCGAGCTCGAGCGCTGGAACGTCGTCAATCGCGTGCTGCCGGACGCCGGGTTCGCGGACGCGTGCCTGGCCTTCGCCGAGCGGCTCGCGACCGGGCCCACGCGCGCGCACGCGGCGACCAAGCACATCGTGCGCGCGTATTTGAGCTCGGGCGTCAAGGGCGCGGACTCGGTGGTCGCGGACGCGGTGGCCGAGCTGTTCGAGACCGAGGACACGCGCGGGGCGATCCGCTCGTTCCTGGAGCACGGACCGGGGAGCGCGTCATTCCGCGGGCGCTGATCGGCTGCCTGGTCGCGCTCCTGCTCGTTCCCGCCGGCGCGGACGCGCGCGTGCTCGTCTTCACGAAGACGACGGGGTTCCGGCACGACTCGATCCCGGCCGGCGTGGCGGCGCTGTCCAAGCTGGGCTTCGCGGTGACCGCAACCGATCGCTGGCCGCGGCGGCTGTCGCGCTACGAGGCGGTCGTGTTCCTCTCGACCACGGGCGATCCGCTCCCGCGGGCCTCGCAGCGGCGGGCCCTGCAGCGCTACATGGCGGGCGGCGGCGGGTTCCTCGGGATCCACGCGGCGGCCGACGCGGGCTACTCGTGGCCGTGGTATCGCGGGCTGGTCGGCGCGACGTTCAAGCGCCACGACCCGGGGACGCCGTCGGCGGTGGTGACCGTCGTCGACGGCTCGAGCGCGGCGACGAGCGGGCTCCCGCGCTTATGGACGCGGTCGGACGAGTGGTATGAGTTCCGCGACGACCCGACGCCGCGGGTGCACGTGCTCCTGAGCGTGTTCGGCCACCCGATCGCGTGGTGTCACCGCTACGGCGGCGGCCGCGCGGTCTACACCGGGATGGGGCACACGATCGCGTCGTTCTCCGAGCCGCGGTTCCGGCGTCACCTGCGCGGCGCGCTGCGGATGGCGGCCGGGCGGGCGAGCTTCAACTGCGGCGTCAGCGGCGCCGCGGTCCGGTAGCGGATCGCCCCCGCGACCACGCCGGCGCGGTACGCGGGGTGGCCTCTCACGATGCCCGCGGCCGTGTCGAGCGTCGCGCGGACGACAAGCCCGGGCGCGAGCCGGACGGGCACGCCGAGCGCGCGCAGGCTGCGCGCGAGCAGCACCGTCTGGCCGGCGAGCAGCAGCGCCGCGGCACGCTTCCTGCGCGCCGCGAGCAGAACCAGGACCGCGGTGGGGACAGGCGCGAGGACGAACGGCGCCAGCCGCCCGGGGTGGCGCTTGGCGAGCGGAGCCGCCGAGGTGCCATAGCGGAACCGCCGCACGAGCAGGTCGGGGTCGAGCGCCGCGGCGAGACGGGCCGACGTCGCACCCCCCGCGCGGGCCCGGCGGGGCCTGGCGTGCGCGACGGCGACGCGCGGGTCGTAGCGGATCCGCCAGCCGCGGTCGTGGAGGCGCCACACGAGGTCGACGTCCTCGCCGTAGCGCAGCGCCTCGTCGAAGCCGCCCAGCGCGGCCCGGCGCACGATCAGCGCGGCGCTGGGCACGTACGGCACCCGCCCGCCCGGGGCCACTCCGGCGGGACTCGTGCCCATGTCGAGCGCGGGATCGAGCACGCGCGGGGCGACCGCGGCGACGCGCGCATCGTCGAAGTGGCCGGCGAGCTCGCCGACCCAGCCCGGCGGCGCCACGCAGTCGCTGTCCAGGAACGCGACGAGCTCCGAGCCGACCTGCGCGAGCGCCGCGTTGCGAGCGGCGGCCGGCCCGCCCGGCGCCGGCCGGCGAAGCACCCGCGCGCCATGGCGCGCGCAGACCGCCGCGATCGCGCCGCCGTCGCGCGAGCCGTCGTCGACGACAAGCACGCGAGGTGCGCGGCCGGCCGCCACGCCACCGCCACGCATTGCAGCCACGCCGCCGCCACGCGCGGCCGCCACGCCGCCGCCGCCCGCGGCGTCGCCCGCCAGGGCGACGAGGCAGCGGTCCAGCTCGGCGGGGCGGTCGCGGACGGGGATCACGATCGTGGCGTCGGGGTTCTGCGCGCGCGGGGGGAGCGGATGGGCCAGGCCCGCGTCGATCAGCCGGCGCGCGAGCGCGGGCGGTGGCGCGTGGAGCGCGGCGGCTCCCGCGTCGGTGAGCCGCAGCACGCGGCCGCCGGCGCCGGCGAGCACCCGGCCGCCGTCGTACAGGCGGACGCGCTCGTCGAGCACGACCCGGGTCATACCGACATGCCGCCGTCGTAGGCCAGGTCCGCGCCCGTCGTGCCGCGCCCGCCGGGTCCGGCCAACCAGGCGATGAACGCGGCGATCTCCTCCGGCTCGAGCAGGCGCTCGAGCGGCACCTGATCGGCGAACGCGGCGGCGGACTCGAGCCCGTACAGGCGCGCGCTCTCACCGAGCATCGCGGTCCGCGTCGGGCCCGGGCTGACCGCGTTGGCGGTGATTCCGGTCCCGCGCAGGTCGGCCGCCAGCGCGCGGATCAGCCCGGTGACGCCCGCCTTGGCGGCGCAATAGGCGGCCAGGCCGGGGAGCCCGCGCGTCGCCCCCGCCGAGGCGACGGCGATGAAGCGCCCGTCGCGCGGCGCCGGCCTGCGCAGGAGCGCGGGCACGGCCACGCGAGCCGCGGCGACGACCGCGAGCAGGTCGACCTCGAGCACGGCGTCGACCTCGGCGGCCGGCATCTCCCACAGCGGCGTCCCTCCTGCGATCACGCCCGCGACGGCGATGAACGCGTCGAGGCCGTCGAAGCGCTCCTCGGCGATCTCGACCGCCTCCCTCAGCACGTCCTCGTCGGCGGCGTCGCCGGCGAGCGTCTCGACGCGGTCGCGCGCGAGCGCGTGCAGCTCGTCCGCGCTCGCGAGCGGATACGGCAGTCGCTCGTCATCGGCCGCGCGATCGACGGCCACGACCCCCCACCCGGCGCGCACCAGCTCCAGCACGGTCGCGGCGCCGATCCCGCGCGCGGCGCCCGTCACGATCGCCACGCGCTTGGGCGGCACACCGCGCGGCGCACGCCGAGCCAGCGGCTGGGCCCGGGTCCGCGCCCGCCGCGCGCGCTTGAGCCGCGTCGACGCCGTGCTCACGCCGCGCCTCCCGCGCCGGGACGCCTCGCCGCACGCACGCGCGTCGCTCGGCGCCGCGGCGCCGCGCGCCTCACCGCGCGACCTCGGCGCCGAGCCAGGCGCCCACGAACGCCTCGAGCTCCGCCACCGCCCGATCGAGCAGTGCGCGGCCCTCCGCCGCCGAGGCTCCGGTCGGGTCGCCGAGCACGCCGTTGGGGCTTACCGCGCGCACGCCCTCGCGCCGCAGTCGCGGCATCAGGGTCGCGATGTCCTCGGTGCAGCCGGGCTCGGCCAGGTCCATCCGCACCGCCGCGGGAGCGAGCGCCAGCATCAGCGACGTCTCCGTGCGCCCCGCGTGGGCGTCGCCGCCGAAGCGCGGGCTCCACGCCCGCGCGTCGCGGCCCTCGAAGCGCAGGTACTCGATGGCGCGACCGACCGGGGCGGCGTTCCCGCCGTGCGTGCTGACGAACAGCACGTGCTCGTAGGAGTCGCAGGCGGAGCGGCCGAGCTCGATCAGCACGCGTTGCGTGACCGGCCCTCCGATCGAGAGCGTGCCCGTGAACCCCGCGTGCTCGCCGCTGGAGCCGAAGCACAGCGGCGGCGCGGCGACGGCGCCGACCAGCCGGGCCACCAGCGCAACCGCGATGTCGGTGTCCGTGGTCAACGGCAGGTGCGGTCCGTGCTGCTCGGTGGCGCCGACGGGGACCGCCAGCAGCATCAGCTGACCGGGCGCTCATCGCAGAGCCGCACGCGCGAGTGGTCGCCGCGCGGCCGCGGGGGTCTGCGCTCGCGCACGGCCAGCGCCGCCTCCCCGTGCCCGAGCACGCACTCCGGATCCGGCCCGTCCAGCGGGAGCCCGGTGAAGTGCTTGGCCGCCATGCAGCCGCCGCGGCACGAGTCGTAGAACGAGCAGCTCCCGCACGCGCCGCCGCCCGACGGCGACCGCAGCCGCGCGAACAGCGACGACTCGCGCCACACGCCGGCGAACCCGCCGGGCGACCGCACGTTGCCGGCCAGGAACTCGTCATGGATCGCGAACGGGCACGCGTAGACGTCGCCGATCGGGTCGATCAGGCAGACCACGCGGCCGGCGCCGCACATCCCGAGACCCGGCAGCGACTCGCCGAACGCCGACAGGTGGAAGAACGAGTCGCCGGTCAGGACCTGCTCGCCATGCGCCAGCAGCCACGAGTACACCTCGCGCTGCTGCGCCGCCGTCGGATGCAGCTCGTCCCACACGTCCACCGCGCGGCCCGACGGCCGCAGCCGCGTCAGCCGCAGCACCGCCCCGAACGAGTCGGCGAGCGCGTTGAACGCGTCGAGCTGCCCCGCGTTCTCCCGCGTGACGACGACCGAGAGCTTGAACCCCGTCCCGGCGAGCAGCTCCATCGCGCGCGTCGCCATCGCGTACGAGCCCGCGCCGCGCACGCGGTCGTTGACCTCGGCCGTCGCGCCGTCGAGCGAGATCTGCACGTCGACGTAGTCGCTCGCGGCGAGCCACGCCGCGCGCTCGGGCGTGATCCGGCTGCCGTTGGTCGAGAACTTCACACCCACGTGGTGGGCCGTGGCGTACTCGACCAGTTCCCAGAAGTCGCGGCGGACGGTCGGCTCGCCGCCGCCGATGTTCACGTAGAAGACCTGCATGCGCTCGAGCTCGTCGATCACCGCGCGGCACTCGGCGCTCGTCAGCTCGCGCGGGTCGCGCCGGCCCGAGCTCGACAGGCAGTGCACGCACGCGAGGTTGCACGCGTAGGTCAGCTCCCACGTCAGGCAGATCGGCGCGTCCAGCCCCGCCTCGAACTCGTCGATGAGCCTCATCGCGCGCGGATCATGTCGGTGTCCGCGAGCGTCGCGAGCGCCTGCTCGTACTCCGCGAGCCGCGCTTCCGGCACGCCGGCGTGCCGGCAGGCGGCCAGCGCGCTCGGCTCGTCCGCGAGCGACTCGACGACGCGCAGCAGGCGCGGGCTCTTCAGGAACGAGAGCCGGCGAGTGCCGAAGTGGTAGGCGAGCGCCCCGAAGCGCTCAGGCCGCAGCGAGACCTGCGGCGACAGCGCCCACGGGCGCTCGAGCTCGAAGGCCACCGGCTCAGTAGACGCCGCACATGCCGTCGATCGAGACGTCCTCGACGAGCAGCTCGCCCTCGACCAGCTCGCCGTCCTCGACGGGCTCCGGCTCCGGGGCCGGAGGCACCTCGGTCACCGTGGGCGTGGGATCCGGCATGGGACTTCCTCCTCGCTCCGATCGTCAGAATGCAACGCTACTACGTGATCCCGAGCGACTTCCGCCTCGCGCTCGACCCCGCGACGATCGTGCACGGCGACGCGCTGCTCGGCGGGACGCCGTTCCGTCTCGTGCGCCTGCGTCCGGCGCAGAGGACCGCGGTCCAGCGGTGGCGGGACGGCGGGAAGGTCGGCGACGACGGCGCGCTCGCCGGGGCGCTCGTCCACGCGAACCTCGCACAGCCGATCCCGCCCACGCGCGACGTGGCCACGCGTAGCGTCGAAGCTACGCCCGACGTGGCCACGCGTAGCGTCGAAGCCACGGACGTGACCGTGGTGATTCCCACGCGCGACCGCGACGTCGCGCCCCTCGTCGAAGCGCTCGGCGACACGCGGGTGGTCGTGGTGGACGACGGCTCGCGTATGCCCGTGGCGGGCGCGGCCGTCCGCCACGCGACCGCGCGTGGCGCCGGCGCCGCGCGCAACGCCGGCGCAAGCCTCGTGTCGACGCCGCTGGTCGCGTTCCTGGACTCCGACACGCGCCCGCGGGCGGGCTGGCTGGAGGCGCTCCTGCCCCACTTCCGCGACCCGCGCGTCGCGCTCGTCGCCCCGCGGATCGTCGCGGCGCCGCGGGGCGGCCGCCTCGCGCGCTACGAAGCGGCGCACTCGCCGCTCGACCGCGGCCCGCTTCCCGCGCGCGTGACTCCCAAGGGCCGCGTGCCGTTCGTGCCGGGCGCCGCGCTCGTGATGCGCACGCCACTCGCGAACTTCGACGAGTCGCTGAGGGGCGGCGAGGACGTGGATCTCGTGTGGCGCCTCACCGCGCAGGGCCACCACGTCCGCTACGAGCCGAGCGCGCAGGTCGAGCACGACCATCGCACCGATCCGCGCGAATGGCTCGCCCGCCGCGCGTACTACGGGCGCACCGCCGCGCCGCTCGCGAAGCGCCACCCCGGCCACGCGCGCCCGCTGCACATGTCGCCGTGGACGGCGGCGACCTATGCCGCGCTTGCGGCGCGGCGCCCGAAGCTCGCGGCTGCGATCACCGCGGCGGCGACCGCGCTGCTCGCACGGCGGCTGAGTGACGCTCGGCGCGCAGACCCGCGGCGCGGAGGCTCGCGCCACGCCGCGTGGCGGGACGCACGGCTGGCCGCCCGCCTGGTCGCCGGCGGCACCCTCGGGGCCCGGCGCATCGTCGCCGACGGGATCGTCCGCGCCTACTGGCCGCTCGCGGCGCTGACAATGCCGAAGCTGCTCGCCGCCGCCGCGCTGGCGCAGCCGCCCCTGCAGACCCTCGACGCGATCGCGTACGGGGCCGGCGTGTGGCACGGATGCATAGTCCACCGGACGCTCGATCCGCTGGTGCCCGACCTCACCTGGCGGATGGTCGAGTGCGACGCCGACGCTCTCATCGAACTCACCGGCTGCGCATGAAACCATCGCGCGCGGTCCATCAAGGAGGGTGATTTTGAAACTCGCAGGTCTTGCCGCGGGCGTGATCGCGCTCGCGGTATTCGGCGTTGGCGCGGCCACCGCGCGCGCCGACGCTCCAACGCTGGGCGCCGACGGCACGACGGCGCCGGTCTACTCGTACGCGGACGCGATCCGCGAGCGCGTCTTCGTCCCGGTCGCCAACGTCGACCAGGACCAGGATGGCGTCACCGATCGCGTCGCGATCGACATCGTCCGGCCGAAGGAGTCGGGCCCGGGCCTCAAGGTCCCCGCGATCATCGACGACAGCCCGTACTACACGTCGATCGGCCGCGGCAACGAGACGCAGTTCATTCATACGACGGCGAACGGGAACCTCGACTTCTTCCCGCTCTACTACGACAACTACTTCGTCCCGCGCGGCTTTGCGTACATCGCCGCCGAGGCCGACGGCACCGCGTTCTCGACCGGCTGCCCGCTGCACGGCGGCCCGGGCGACGTCGCCGGCTTCAAGGCGGTGATCGACTGGCTCGAGGGCAGGATCCAGGCCTACACGAGCGTCGACGGCAACACGACCGTCGCCGCCGACTGGGCGAACGGTAAGAACGCCATGATCGGCAAGTCCTACGACGGCACGTTCGCCAACGGCGTCGCCGCCACCGGCGTCGACGGCCTGACGACGATCGTCCCGCTCAGCGCGATCTCGTCCTGGTACGACTACTCGCGGATGGGCGGCATCGCGGAGAACAACAACTACCCGCGCAGCCTCGACAACAGCATCACGCGCGACCAGCCGGCGTCCGTGCTCGGCGTGGTCCCGCCGGTCAACCACAACACCGCCTGCCAGAAGACGCCGATCCCGGACGTCTTCAACTACCTCAACGGCGTCGACGGCGACGAGACCGGCGACATGAACCAGTTCTGGATCGATCGCGACTACACGAAGGACGTCGCCAACGTCAAGGCGGCGGTCTTCGAGTCGCACGGCCTCAATGACGGCAACGTCATGCCGAAGCAGTTCTCGCAGTGGTGGACGAGGCTGAACGTCCCGAAGAAGCTGTGGCTGTCGGACGAGGGTCACGTCGACCCGTTCGAGTACCGCCGCGCCGCCTGGGTCGACACGCTCCACAAGTGGTTCGACCACTGGCTCTACGGCATCGACAACGACGTCATGAGCCAGCCGCAGGTCGACGTCGAGCGCGAGCCCGACCAGTGGACGACGCAGGCCGCCTGGCCCGCGCCGGACAGCACGACGGTCAACGGCTACATGCAGGGCACCAAGCCCGGCTCGGCCGGCTCGCTGAACCTGTCCGTCGGCGGCGCGACCGACACGGTCACGTTCAAGGACGGCTTCACCAGCTCCAACACCGGCCCGACGGAGGCGACGCAGATCGCCAACCCGACCGGCTCGCAGGCCAACCGCGCCGTCTTCCTGACGGTGCCGCTCAAGCACGACCTGCATCTCTCGGGCATCCCGTACATCGACCTGTGGGCGTCGCTCGACAAGCCGCAGAGCAACATCGGCGCGATGCTCGTCGACTACGACTCGACGCCGTTCACGAAGATCAACCCGAGCTCGGGGGACGGCGTCCAGACCGACACGACGTCGCCGAAGGACTGCGTGGGCGACTCGACGGCGGCCGACAGCTCGTGCTACTACCGCGTCGTCAAGCGGCTGCAGACCGCGACGTCGTTCCGCTTCACGCGCGGCATCCTCGACTCCTCCAACCGCGACTCGCTGTACTCCTCCTCCCCGGTCACCCCGGGCCAGGAGTACGAGTTCAAGGTCGAGCAGGAGCCGGTGGACTACGTCGTCCCGGCCGGCCATCAGCTCGGCGTGATCGTGGAGGGCAACTTCCGCTCGTTCGGCCTGGCGAACACGCTCGGCGCGACGTTCACGATCGACACGAAGAAGAGCGCCGTCCAGCTGCCGGTCGCCGGCGGCTCGGCCGCCGCGGACGCGTCGGGCGGCTTCGTCACCGACACCACGGCGCCGGTCCTCCCGGCCGCGCCGGACGTGACCTCGTTCACGACCGACCTCGCCGGCGGGAACGTGACCTACACGGCCCCGAAGGCGACGGACGACCTCGACCCGAACCCGATCACGACCTGCACGCCGGCCTCCGGCACGAAGTTCGCGGTCGGGTCGACGACGGTCACCTGCACCGCCAAGGACGCCAACGGCAACGTCTCGAACACGGTCACCTTCACCGTGATCGAGCGCTACTCGACGTCGGCCAACGGCGACGTCAGCGGCTCGGTGCCGGCGACGCTGTCGCTCACGCTCGGTCCGGCCGCCAGCTTCGGGGCGTTCACCCCGGGCATCGATCACGACTACACGGCCTCCACGACCGCCAACGTGATCTCCTCGGCCGGCGACGCGGCGCTCACCGTCAGTCCTGTCTCGCCCGGGGGGCTCGCCACCGCTTCGCTCGCCGGCCACCTCACCAACGGCGCGTTCTCGCTGCCGTCGCCGCTCCAGGTCGGCCTCTCGAAGGCGTCCTGGACCGGCCCCGTCTCAAACGACGCGGTCGCGATCACGTTCGGCCAGCACGTCAGCGCCACCGACGCGCTGCGCACCGGCACGTACTCGCAGACCCTGACGTTCACCCTGTCCACCACGACGCCGTAGCGGCACTGAGGCGCCGGCGCGAGAGCGCCGGCGCCTCACCCCGCCTACGGGTTCGTCGTCGAGAGCGTGAAGGTCAGGGTCGTCGCATACGACCCCGTGCGGAGCGGCTCATTCGCTCCGATGTGTTGCCGGAAGCCGATCGACACGGCGTCGTTGGACACCGGCCCGGCGTAGACCTTCGGCAGCGAGAGCACCTGCAGCGGGTCGGCGAGCGAGAACGCGCCGTTGCGCAGGTGATCGTCGCCGGACACGGTCAGCGTCGCGTCGCCTGCCGTGCTGGTCACGTTCGCGGTCGTCGACGCCTCGTAGGTCCTCTCGGCCCCCGGCGTGAACGCGCCGAAGCTCGCCGCCGGACCGAGCGTGAGCGATAGCGTCGCCGGCACCGTGCCGCCGACGGTCCCCGGCGCCGACACGGCATCGCTGCCCGGCGCCGGCGCCGCCGCGAGCAGCTCCAGCTCCGCCACAGTGTCGGACGCGTCGTTGAGCACGAGCCGGTATTGCGCGTAGTAGCCCGGCTGCGCGATCGCGAACGGCCGCGTGTACTGGCGCCACGTCCACGTCTGGCTCGTGCGCGTGTCGAGGTCGAACCAGGTCGAGCCGTCGTTGGAGCCCTGCAGCGTCCAGCCGGTCGGGTCCGCGCCGGCCGTGCTCGCCGACGTGATCGTGTAGATCTCGGCCCTCCGCCGCTGGCCGGCGACGGGAAGTGCGACCGTGCCACCGACCGCCGCGCTCGTCGACGAGCTGTTGTCGAACAGCGGGCCCCCGGCCGTCGTCGCGTCCATCAGCGGCGCCGGCTTGCCGGAACCCCGAGTGATCGACGGCGGCGCGTCGTCGGCCCCGCTCCCCCACGTCGCGGCAGCGGGCTCGTCGCCGCACCGAGGGATTCCCTGACGGCATGGCGAGGCGCCCATGTCGAAGTCGAGCGTCGCGCCGTTGGCGAGCACGTCATGCGGGATCGACGTCTTCGAGTACGGCTGCCCGTCGATCTTCAGGCCCTGCACGTAGACGTTCTTCGTCGAGTTGTTGGGCGCGTTGATGACGAGGTCCTTGCCGTTCTCCAGGTGGATCGTCGCCTTCTTGAAGAGCGGTGAGCCGACCGCCCAGTTCGCGCTGCCCATCTGCAGCGGGTAGATGCCGAGCGCGGACATGATCTGCCACGCCGACAGCTCGCCGTTGTCCTCGTCGCCGGGGTAGCCCTGGCCGATCTCGGAGCCGATGAACTGCCGCTGCAGCGCCTCGCGGATCAGCGCCTGGCCCTTCGCCGGCTGACCGGCGAAGTCGTACATGTACGGGATGTGGTGCGACGGCTGGTTGGAGAGCCCCCACTGGCCCATCCGCACCGCGGCCGCCTCGGTCATCTCGTGGATGACCCCGTAGGAGCCGAGGCCGGTCGCCAGCTCGGGCGTCGAGAAGAACTGGTCGAGCTTGGCGCCCAGCCCGGCCTTCCCGCCGTACAGGTTCGCGAGGCCGTTGCCGTCCTGCGGGACCGTGAACTGCATGTTCCACGGGTCGGTCTCGGTGAACTGCGTCGCGCCGCCGGCCTTGCTCCCGTTGCCCCAGATCGCCGGGTCGAAGTTGGCCGGCGACACCGTGAACGCGCCGGCCGCGTTGCGCGACTGGAAGAAGCCGATCGCCGGGTCGAACTGGTTGACGTACTGGGTCGCGCGGTTGAGGAAGTACACGTAGTCGTCCCAGTACTCCTGCCGGTGCGTCTTGTCCCACAGGTCCTTGGCCATGTTCGCGAGGCCGTAGTCGTTGATGTAGCCGTCGACCGCCCACGAGAACGCCTCGCTCGTGCCGGTCGCCGTGTAGCCGAGGAACGGCGCCGTCGCCATCCCCTTTCGGCCGACGTTGTTGTTCGGCGGAACGGTGGCGGAGTTGCGCAGCGCGGACTCGAATGTCGCTCGCGGGTCCGAGAGCGGCGCACCCATCAGGTACGCGGTCGCAAACGCGACGTCCGAGCTCGCGCCGTCCATCAGGTCGGCGTAGCCGGGCGAGGACCACCGAGCGATCCAGCCGCCGTCGGAGTACTGCTGGACGAAGCCGTCGACCATCTCGCCGGTCCTGCTCGGGTACAGCAGCGCGCTCGACGCCCACACGGTCCGGTAGGTGTCCCAGAAGCCGTTGTTGACGTACAGCTTGCCCGGCACCGGCGGGACGCCGGTCGTCGCCGTCGCGCCCTGCCCGGGCGTCGAGAGCGTGGAGGCCTGCGGCGCGTGCATGTAGACGGGCGCGTCGTTGCTTCCCGTGTTCTCGAACGCCGAGTTCGGATACAGGTTGAGCCGGTAGAGGTCCGAGTAGAGCGTCGTGTCCTGGTCCGGCGTCGCGCCCTCGACGCTGATCACGCCGAGCTGCTTGTCCCACGCATCGCGCGCGTCGGCCTTGACGTCGTCGAAGCTCTTGCCGGTCAGCTCGAGCTCGAGGTTGTGTTGGGCCTGCGCGACGCTGATGAACGACGTCGCGATCTTCATCGTCACGACCTTGCCCTGGAAGTTCAGGTAGCGCGCGACGCCGGTGCCGCCGGCGCCGGTCGACGGCTGGTCGAACACGGCGTAGACGAACATGCGGCGGGCTCCCACGGAAAGCCCTCCGCTGGTGACGTCGCTGTAGCCCGTGACCACCGTCTGCCCGTTGCCGTCGGCCGGCGTCAGCGTGATGCCGGCGTTGCCGTTGACGTTGTCGAAGATCAGCGAGCCGGTGTCGCCGGCGAACGTGAAGCGGAAGACCGCGGCGTGGTCGGTCGGCGCGATCTCGGTCTTGAGGCCGTTCGTGAACGTGACGCCGTAGTAGTACGGCCTGGCCGTCTCGTCGTCATGGCTGAACTCGAGCGCGCGGGCGGTGCGTCCGGTGGCCGGCGACGCGTTCGGCGACGGCATCACCTGGAACGTCTGGCGGTCGCCCATCCACGGGCTCGGCTCGTGGCTGGCCGCGAACGCCTGCAGCTGCGGCTTGTTGTTCGCGTTGTTGTCCTCCTGGTAGGTGTACAGCCAGGAGGTCGAGTTCGCGCGCGTTTCCGGGATCCAGAAGTTGAAGCCGTGCGGGACGGCGGTCGCGGGGATGTTGTTGCCGCGGCTGAACGAGCCGTTGGCGTTGGTGCCGCGGCGCGTCTCGACCCAGTCGGCGAGGTGGCTGCGGTCCGGGGTCGCCGGGCTCGCGAGGATCTTCAGGTCGTCGATCCACGCCTGGAACGCCTGCCCGCTCTTGCCGTTCGGGTTGTCGTAGGCGACGAGGATGCGCTTGATCGTCTTGCCGCTCGCCACGGCGCCGACGTTTGCGCTGATCGCGTTCCACTGCTGCACGTAGAGCGACTTCGACTCGCCTTGGCCGCGCGCGGTGAGCGGGTAGCCATGCTGGTCGACGGCGCCGAGGTCGCGCAGGTACGTGCCGTCGTCGAACTGCAGATCGACGGCCGCGTACGTGCTCTGGCGCGCCGGATCGGCGGCGCTGAACTCGGGGAAGATCTTGTAGGAGAGCTCGGAGGTGGCCGTGACCGGGATGTCGGCGTCGTAGACGCGGTTGTACGCGAAGTCGCGGCCGTCGGCCGTCAGGCTGCCGCCGAAGCGGAACGCCTTCGTGCCCGACCAGCCCATGCCGGACTTGGCCGTGTAGATGCTGACCGGGCCGTTGCCGATCTCGCTGCGCATCGGCGTCGGCGGCGGGACGGTGTTGGAGCCGTCGCTGAGCACCAGCTCGGACAGCTGGATGATGTTGTCGCCGTGGTTGCGCGTGATGTTCAGCCGGTAGTAGCCGTATGCGGTCGCGTTCGTGAAGTCGTACGTGTTGGCGGTGAACCGGCCGGCGAAGCTCTGGCCGGTGCGGGTGTCGAGCGTCGTCCAGCTCTGGCCGTCATTGGAGCCTTGGAGCTGCCAGTCCTGCGGGTCGCGGCCCGGCGCGTCGTTGGCCGAGGCGAGCTGGTAGCGCTGCACGGCGACGGGGCTGGAGAGCTGGTAGGCGGCCCAGCCGGTGCTCGTGAACGAGAGCCACTTCGAGTTGACGTCGCCGTCCTTGAGGTTGTTGGCGATCTCGTTCGGCGGGTTCTCGGCGTTGGCGGTCACGGTGGTGACCTTGTCCATCACCGAGCCGGGCAGCCCGGGCTTGGTGCCGGACACCCCGGACGAGGACTCGCTCGTGTTCGTGTAGGTCGGCGGCGCGTCGGACGCCTCGAACGAGGTCGTGAAATCGGCCGCGCCCGCCGCGGGTGCGGCGATCAGCGCGAGCGCGACGGCCGCGGCGGGAGCCCACCGCCGGATCCGCTCCGTCTGCATCCCTCTCTCCTCTGCCCTGGACGTTGCTTGACAACGTTGTCAAACAACGGCGTCGGAGTCAAGCCGCCGGTCAGCGCAGCAGGCCCAGCTGCCCGGTGACCGCGCGAACCGGCTTCGGTGGCCCGCTGACGAGGATCCCGAGGTACGCGAGGTCGGCGTCGGACGCGACCGCCGCGCGGAACTCGTCGTAGTCGTTCGTCCGCTGGCCGGGCGCCGGCATGTCGACGACCAGCAGCCCGCGCTCGCGCGCCGCCTCGCGCAGGGCGGGCAAGTCGCCCGCGTCCGCGCCGAGGACCGGCAGGCCGGCCGGGAACAACCCGAGGTGCGTCCGCCCCTCCGCGTCCTCGAAGTCCGGGCCGACCAGCCGCGGCCGGTGCACGCCGAGCGTGAGCGCGAGCACCGCGGCGGCGTTCGCCGCAAGGCCCTTGGGGAGCGAGCGGTCGATCACCACGACCGTCCGGGTGGCGGTCGTCTGCGGCTGGGGTGTGGAGGTAAGCGTCTGTGCGGCCATCGCGGCGGACGCTACGCGGTTCGCCGGGCACAGGTGCGATACTCCAGACGAACAGCGGCGCAGCGCGTTCTCGCGCGCGATCGTGCGGCACACCGGCCGCAGGCGCGGCGCGCAGCGCACATCGTGCGCCGCGAAGACGACAGGAGCCGCCCCAATGCCCGACCTCGACGCCATCGACCGCGGCCTCATCCGTGCCCTCCAGGCCGACGCGCGCCAGAGCAATCGCGACCTGGCCGCCGCCGCGCACGTCTCCCCCTCGACCTCCTCCGAGCGCATCCGCGCGCTGCGCGCCGAGGGTGTGATCCGGGGCTATCACGCAGACGTCAGCCTGCCCGCGCTCGGCCGCGGCGTGCAGGCGCTGACCGCCGTGACGATACGCCCGCCGACGCGCGCCAACGTCGAGGCGTTCAGCAACTGGGCGTCCCAGCTGCCCGAGCTGATCGGCATCTTCGTGGTCTCCGGCGGCAGCGACTTCCTGCTGCACGTCGCCGTCCCCGACACCGACGCGCTGTACGCGTTCGTGCTCGACAGGCTGACCGGCCGGCCCGAGGTCGCGGACGTGAACACCTCGATCGTCTACGAGCACATTCGCCGCACGGTGCTAGAACCCATCGATCGTCCGACCGGGCGCGGCTCTTGACACCGCGTCGAGCAGTTGACAACGTTGTCGCCCGGAGGAGAACATGAAGCCGCAGGTCCTGCCACCCAACGTGCTCCGCCACTTCTACGCGGGGGGAGCGCGGATCGCCGCGTTCCGGGGCATCGTCCTGGAGAGCGACCACATGCCCGAGGAGTGGATCGGCGCCACAAACCCGACGTTCGGCAGCGCCAACGGCCGCGGCCTCTCCCCCATGTCGGACGGGACGCTCGTGCGCGACGCGATCGCCGCCGACCCGCAGGCGTGGCTGGGCCCCGCGCACGTGGCCCGCTACGGCGACGACCCCGCGCTGCTCACCAAGCTGCTCGACGCCGGCCAGCGGCTCCCGGTCCACTTCCACCCCGGGCGCGCGTTCGCCAAGCGCGAGCTCGGCCTCGACCACGGCAAGACCGAGGCATGGATCATCCTCGAGGCCCGTCCGGGCGCGAGCGTCTGGGTCGGCTTCACGCACGACGTCGCCCTCGCTACGGTGCGGGAGTGGATGCAGGCGCAGGCGAGCGAGCGGATGCTGGCCGCGATGCACGAGCTGCCCGTGCGCGCGGGTGACGTGATCTTCGTGCCGGCCGGCACGCCGCACGCGATCGGCGACGGGATCCTGATCGTCGAGCTGCAGGAGCCGACCGACCTCTCGATCGCGCTCGAGTGGACCGGCTTCGAGCTGAGCGAGGACGAGTCGCACCTCGGCCTCGGCTGGGACCTCGCACTGGAGGCGCTCGACCGCTCAGCGTGGAGCGAGGAGCGGGTCGCCGCGCTCCAGGGCACGACCCTCCCGGAGGCCGCCGCCCCTTACTTCCGCGCCGAGCGCGTCCGCGGCGGCGACACCCTCGACGCCGGCTTCTCGGTCGTGCTCGGCCTCGCGGGGAGCGGTGAGCTGGGCGACGTCCCGATCGCCCGCGGCAGCGCGATCCTGGTCCCGTACTCGGCCGGGGCGCTGGAGCTCACCGGCGAGGTGGAGGCGATCCGCACCCGGCCCCCGGACCCCGAGAGCGAGGACGGCGAGTTTTGAGCGACGTACTGCTGGAGGCGCGCGGACTGGTGAAGAGCTTCGGGCGCGTGCACGCGCTGCGCGGCGCCGACTTCACGGTCAACCGCGCCGAGGTGGTTGCGCTGATCGGCGACAACGGCGCCGGCAAGAGCACGCTCGTGAAGACGCTCTCGGGCGTCTACCCGCCCGACGCCGGCGAGATCCGGTTCGACGGCAACCCCGTGTCCATCCCGACGCCGGAGGCGGCGCGCGCGCTGGGGATCGAGACCGTCTACCAGGACCTCGCGCTCGCGCCCGACCTCGAGTCCTCGGCGAACCTGTTCCTGGGCAGAGAGGTGCTGCGCCCCGGGCTGCTCGGGAAGCTGGGCGTGCTCGACAAGGTGGGCATGCGCAAGCGGACGGAGACCGCGTTCGGCGACCTCGGCGTCGGCGTCCAGGACGTCACCGCGCCGGTCGCGACGTTCTCGGGCGGCCAGCGCCAGGGCGTCGCCGTCGCGCGCGCGGTCACGTGGGCGAGCAAGGTCGTCTTCATGGACGAGCCGACCGCGGCGCTCGGCGTCGTGCAGACGCGCCGCGTGCTCGACCTGATCATGAGCGTGCGCGACCGCGGCCTCTCGGTCGTGCTGATCTCGCACAACATGCCCGAGGTGATGGAGGTCGCCGACCGCGTCGAGGTGCTGCGCCTCGGCCAGCGGGTCGCGACGTTCAAGCGCGGGGAGGCGACGATGGAGGACCTCGTGGGCGCGATGACCGGCGCGCGGGTGTCGTCATGAGTCAGCAACTTGCCGATCCTTCCGCGGAGCTCCCGGACGACGCCGAGATCCCGCACCTCAGCCGCTGGCAGCGGATCGCGCTCGGCTCGACGACCTCGATCTTCCTGATCCTGATCGCGATGATCGTCGTGTTCTCGGTGCTGCACTCGTCCGAGTTCGCGACCGTCGACAACGTCCGCAACCTGTGCACCGACGCGTCGGTGCTGCTCGTGGTCTCGGTCGGGATGACGTTCGTGATCATCACCGCCGGCATCGACCTCTCGGTCGGCGCGGTGCTGGTGTTCTCCGGCGTGATCGCCGCGCGGCTGATGAACGCGGTCGGCGGCAACGGCTGGGGGACGATCGTCGTCGGCCTCGTCGCCGCGCTGGTCGCCGGGCTCGCCTGGGGCATCCTCAACGGCACGCTGATCACCAAGCTGCGCGTGCCGCCGCTGATCGTCACGCTCGGCAGCCTCGGGATGGCGCAGGGCGCGGCGCTGTTGATCACCGGCGGCACCGACGAGAGAACCGTCCCGACCAAGCTCGTCGACACGATCGGCATCGGCCGCCTGTTCGGCCAGATCCCGTACATCGTGATCATCGCCGCCGCGGTCGCGCTGGTCTTCGGCGCGATCCTGCACTTCACGCGCTTCGGGCGCTACACGTACGCGGTCGGCTCCAACGTCGAGGCGCCGCGGCGCGCCGGCATCTCCGTCGACCGGCACCTGATCAAGATCTACGCGCTGTGCGGGACGCTCGCCGGCCTCGCCGGGTTCCTGAGCCTCGCGCGCTTCTCGACCACCACCCTCGGTGGGCACTCCACCGACAACCTCAACGCGATCGCCGCCGTCGTGCTCGGCGGGACGTCGCTGTTCGGCGGGATCGGCACGGTCGCCGGCACCGTCGTCGGCGTGTTCATCCCCGTCGTCCTGCAGAACGGCTTCGTGATCTCGGGCGTGCAGCCCTTCTGGCAGCAGGTCGCGGTGGGCGCCGTGCTGATCGCGGCGGTGTACCTCGACCAGCTGCGGCGGCGGACGCAATACAGGGATTGACCCGTGACCGAAGGAGGAGAGACGGTGAAGAAGTGGATCGCGGCGTGTTCCGTCGCGGCGCTGGCCGCCGGGGTGGCGGCCTGCGGGAGCGATGACAACGTTGCCAGCAACAACAAGTCCTCGAGCGGCAGCAGCAGCTCGAGCGGCAAGAAGTACAAGATGACCCTGATCGCCGGCGTGAAGGGCGACGAGTTCTATTTGACGATGAACTGCGGGGCGCAGGAGGCGGCCAAGGCCGCCGGCGTCCAGCTCGACTTCCAAGGTCCGGACGAGTTCGACGCCTCCCAGCAGACGCCGATCGTCAACGCGGTGGCGGCCAAGAAGCCGGACGCGGTGCTGGTCGCGCCGACCGATACGAAGGCCATGTACGCGCCGATCAAGCAGATGGCGGCCAACGGCACCAAGATCGTCCTGGTCGACACCACGCTGGACGACCCGAGCATGGCCGTGTCCCAGATCGCCTCCGACAACGAGAAGGGCGGCGAGGCGGCCGCGCAGGAGCTGACGAAGCTGATCGGCGGCAAGGGAAAGGTCATGGTCGTCAACGTCAAGCCCGGCATCTCGACGACCGATGCGCGCGGCAAGGGCTTCGAGACCGGCGCGAAGGCGGCGGGCCTGGACTACATCGGCCAGCAGTACGACGACGACGATCCGGCCAAGGCGGCCGCCATCGTCACCGCCACGCTGGCCAAGGACCCGGACCTCAAGGGCATCTTCGCCGCCAACCTGTTCTCGGCCGAGGGCGCCGCTTCCGGCCTCAAGCAGGCCGGCAAGGCGAACCAGGTCAAGATCGTCGGCTTCGACGCCGGCCCGAAGCAGGTCGAGGACCTCAAGGCCGGCACGGTGCAGGCGCTGATCGCGCAGCGGCCGGCGGAGATCGGCAAGGACGGCGTCGAGCAGGCGCTGGCCGCGCTGCAGGGCAAGCCGACCACCAAGCAGATCGGAACCGACTTCGCGGTCATCACGAAGGACAACCTGGACCAGAACCAGGACGCGCTCTACAAGTCCACCTGCTGAAACTAAAGGGGTCAGGCACGTTTACTAAAGGTGCCTGACCCCTTTGGCTAGAAGGCGATCCAGATCGTGGCCGGGTTGGCCGGATCGACCTTCACGCGCAGGGTCGCGCCTGGCTGCAGGCGGGCGAGGTGGACCTGCTGGACGACCTGGGAGACCGTCGCCGCGTAGGGCGGGCCGCCGGGCGCCATCACCGTCAGGTCGATCTCGACCATCGGCTGGTAGTTGACGAGCGCGCCGCTCTGGCGCACCGCCGCGACGGTCGCCGTGGCGTCGAGCCCGCTCGCGGCGACGGTGGCGGCCGCGGTCTGCTGGGCCATCATCTGGTTCGCCGCCGCCATCGACGCCTGGGCGCCGGCGAGCTGCGCGCCGACGTCCCAGTTGCGCGACATCTGCTTGCCCTGCTTGTTGAGCTCGCGCAGGCTCTTGAAGAACGCCATCAGCCGCGCTGCATGTAGAGGGCGTTGAAGCGCTGCGCGACGGCGGGGTTCTGCATCCGCGCGTTCCAGCCGTTCATCGCCTCCTGCCAGCTCTCGGCCGAGACGCCGCGGCCGGCGGCGACCATCGCGGCGTGGCCGAGGTCGCCCGCGCGGCCGGCGCAGTCGCGGCTGATGTCGGCGTAGAGCTCGAGCGACACGCCGGCGATCGGCTCGAAGTAGGCGCCGTCGGCGACGCAGTGGTGTGGATAGCTCCCGCGCGCGCGGCGGTCAGCCGACGATGTCGAGCTGGCCGTCGCCGAGGGTGACGTCGTAGCCCGCCGCGGCGACGAGCTGGGCGACCGCCTGCGGCGACCGGGGGACGGGCTTTGCGAGTAGTGCGAGCCGCGCGACCTCGCCGCGCAGCGCCTTGACCATATGCGAGATCACCTTGCCGTCCGGCGAGAAGCCACGCACCGAAAGCACGGTCGCGTCGCGCGGCGTGAAGGCCGCGGAGTAGCCGCCGGAGCGCAGGTCGAGCACGAGCCCGCTCGCCGGCACGGCCGCCTCGAGCGCCGGCCGCCAGTAGGCCGCGAGGCCGGGGAAGCCGGGCAGGCGGGCGGAGACCGAGAGCCGGTAGGCGGGGATGCGATCGCCCGCACGCACGAAGCCCCACAGGCCGCTGGCGATCAGCACGCGCCGGCGGGCGGGGGCGGGAAGCTCGGCGAGTTGCAGGCGCTCGTACAACACGCCCGTGTAGACCTTGGCGGCGGCCGCCGCGGGCGCGGTCCGCAGCGTCGCGCCGCGATCGACCTCCCCCGCCTGGCCGGGCGAGAGCCCGAGCGCGGCCAGGGCCGCGTCGCGCGGGCCGGCCGCGAGCGCCTCGAGCGCGTCGAGCAGCGCCTCCCGCCGCTCGTTGAGCTCCGGGAACGCGAGCTTGGCGAGGTCGACCGGCGCTCCGCGGCGAGGCGCGGACTTGCCCTCGGAGGGCGGCAGCAGCACGAGCACGGCGCGTGAGGGTAGTGTCCCGCCGATGCGCACGCTGCTCGAGGGCGGGGCGTTCTTCGAAAGCCCACGCTGGCACGAGGGCCGCTGGTGGGTCTCGGACTTCTACCGCCACCTGGTGCTGACCGTCGACGCCGAGGGGAACGCCGACGAAGTGATGACCGTCGAGGGCCAGCCGTCGGGTCTCGGCTGGCTGCCGGATGGCGACCTGCTGGTGGTCTCGATGCGCGACCACCGCATCCTGCGCCGGTCGGCAGACGGGAGCGTCAGCGTGCACGCCGACGTCGCGGAGTACTGCGGCGGGCACCTGAACGACATGGTCGTCTCGGCCGACGGCCGCGCCTATGTCGGCAACTTCGGCTTCGACCTGATGGCGTTCGCCGACCCGGTGCCCGCGACGCTCGTGCGCGTCGACCCGGACGGCACGGCGACCGTGGTTGCCGAGGACATGCTGTTCCCGAACGGGTCGGTGATCACGCCCGACGGTCGGACGCTGATCGTGGGCGAGACGGCCGGCGCGCGCTATACGGCGTTCACGATCGAGCCCGACGGCTCGCTCTCAGATCGCCGCGTGTGGGCGCAGGTCGCCGAGACGCCGGTGATCGGCGGCTTCATGGAGACGATCGGGCAGCTGAAGTTCGGCCCCGACGGCTGCGGTTTGGATGCGGAGGGCCACATCTGGGCGGCCGACGAGGTCAACGCGCGCTGCACCCGCGTCGCTCCAGGCGGCAAGATCGTCGACGAGATCGCCGCGCCGGAGGGGCTGAACATCTTCGCCTGCATGCTCGGCGGCGACGACGGGCGGACGCTGCTGATGTGCGCGGCGCCCGACTTCGCCGAGGCCAACCGCACGGCGGCGCGCGAGGCGGTGCTGCTCACCGAGGAGGTCGCGGTCGGGCACGCGGGCCTGCCGTAGCGGGCATTAACACCTGTTGCAGATCGCGCCCAAACCATCCCGCGCGCGCGAAAGTGGGGCGGCGATGGGGCCTGGCATCGCATCCCGGCGACCGGCGCTGATCGCCGCCGCGCTCGCGCTGCTCACCGCCGTCAGCCTCGCGCTGCGGGTCGGCGGGCTGCGCTCGGGCTACTGGATCGACGAGGGGATCTCGGTCGGGATCGCGTCCCATCCGCTCACCGACATCCCGCGCGCACTGGTACAGGACGGGTCTCCCCCGCTCTACTACCTGCTGCTGCACGTCTGGATGGAGATCGCCGGCACCGGCGAGGCCGCGACGCGCGCGCTCTCGCTGCTGTTCGCGCTGATCGCCGTCCCCGTCTCGTTCTGGGCCGGGAGCGCCACCTTCGACCGCCGCGCCGGAGCGCTCGCCGCGGCCGGAGCCGCCGGGTGCCCGTTCCTGACGTACTACGCGCAGGAGACGCGGATGTACTCGCTCGTGGTCGTGCTCTCGCTGGCCGCGTGCGCGAGCTTCGTGCTGGCGTTCGTGCGCGGGCGCCCCAGGCACGTCCCGCTGCTCGGGCTGTGGCTGACGCTGCTGCTCTACACGCACAACTGGGGCCTGTTCCTGACGGGCGGGATGGCGGTCGCGTGGCTCGCGCTCCGGCGTCGCGGCACCGTCGAGACCAAGCCGGGCGCCCTGCTGGCGGCCGCGATCGCGCTCGCCTACCTCCCCTGGCTGCCGACCGTGGTCTCGCAGGCGCTGGACACCGCCGCGCCGTGGTCGAGCCGGCCTGGCGCGCTGCAGCTGCTCGCGATCCCCGGCGGCCTGTTCGGCTACGTCGCCGCGCCGCTGCTCGTCGTCGCGCTGATCGCGGCGGTGCGGCGCCGGCCGCAACTCGACCAGGGCGTCCGCTCGCTGCTGATCATCGCCGCCGCGACCGCGCTGTTCGCGTGGCTGAGCTCGCAGATGCAGCCCGCGTGGTCGACGCGCTACCTCGCCGTCCTGCTCGGCCCGCTGCTGCTCGCGCTCGCCGCCGTGCTCTCGCGCGGCGCGCGCTGGACCGCCGCGGCGCTCGCCGCGACCGGCGCGATCTGGCTCGTCACCGGCAACCCGCCCGCGAAGAGCAACGTGCGCACCGTCGCGCACCGCGTCGCGCCGGAGATCCGGGCCGGCGACCTCGTCGTCTCCACCCAGCCCGAGCAGGTGCCGGTGCTCTATCGCTACCTGCCGCGCGGCGTCCTGTACCTCACGCCGCTCGGCCACGTCGTGGATCCGCGCCTGACCGACTGGCGCGCGGGGCTCAAGCGCATGCGCGCGGGCCGCGCCGACACGACGCTGATGCCGTGGGTCAACGGGCTCGTGACCGGCCAGCGGATCCTGCTCGTCACGCCGGTTGATGCGAAGGGCAGCGCGCCGTGGCAGCGCGCCATCCGCGTCCGCACGCGCGAGTGGCGCGCCGCATTGCGCCACGACCCGCGCCTGCGCCCGCTCGGCCCGCCGCATCACGCGCAGCTCGACGGCCGCCGCACCCCGGTCCGGGCGCAGATCTACGTGCGCCGCTAGACACCGATCAGGAAGCCGAAGACGACGGTCTTGTCCTCCGGCGCGGGTGTGATCATCCCGTCGCCGTAGAACAGCGACGCGCCGAAGATGCCGAGCGCGACCAGCAGCGCCGCCGCCACCCGCCGCTGTGCGGGCGCGTTCCGGATCAGCGCGATCAGGGCCATGATGCCGCCCCTCGCCCTCGTTGTCGGCGCGCATGATGAACGTCACGTACTTGACCGAGACGATGATCGTGATCGTCCAGAACACGAGCGAGACGACGCCGTAGACCGCCTCGTGCGTGGTCGGAACCGCGTGGTTGTCGTGCGTGAAGACGGTCTGCAGCGCGTACAGCGGGCTCGTGCCGATGTCTCCGAACACGACGCCCAGCGCCCCGAGCGCGAGCGCGGCCGTCCCGGCCTTGGCGTGCCCTGGGCGCATCTGGCCTCATCCTGTCAGGGATGAACCTCGAGACCCTGGTCGCGATCGACGTCCATACCCACACCCATCGGTCGATCCGCCCGGCCGAGCCGGACCCGGTGGCGCAGGAGTTCCTCGCCGCCGCCGCGCGCTACTTCGGCGGCGATCCGCCGCAGCCGACGGTCCAGGACGTCGCCGACTACTACCGCGAGCGCGACATGGCTGCGGTCGTGTTCACCGTCGACTCCGAGGCCGGCACCGGCCAGAGCCACGTCAGCAACGACGAGGTGCTCGAGCTGGCCGCGGCCAACGCCGACGTCCTGATCCCGTTCGTGAGCATCGACCCGCACAAGGGCAAGCGCGGCGTGCAGCTCGCGCGCCGCTACCTGGCCGAGCACAGGGTCCGCGGCTTCAAGTTCCACCCCAACACGCAGGCGTTCTGGCCCAACGACCGCGCGTTCTATCCGCTCTACGAGGCGATCGAGGAGGCGGGTGCGATCGCCCTGTTTCACTCCGGCACCACCGGCATCGGCGCCGGCATGCCCGGAGGCGGCGGCGTGCACCTGAAGTACTCCAACCCGATGGCGGTCGACGACGTCGCCGCCGACTTCCCCGGCCTCGACATCATCCTGGCGCACCCGAGCTTCCCGTGGCAGGACGAGGCGCTCGCGATCGCCACGCACAAGCCCAACGTCTACATCGACCTCTCGGGCTGGTCGCCGAAGTACTTCCCGGACCAGCTGGTCCGCTACACCAACACGCTGCTCAAGGACAAGATGCTGTTCGGCTCGGATTTCCCGCTCATCACGCCCGATCGGTGGCTCGCGGACTTCGAGCGGCTGCCCATCCGCGACGAGGTCCGGCCGCTCGTCCTCAAGGAGAACGCGGCGCGTCTTCTCAAGTTGGACGGATGTTCGACTCAATAACGCGCTCCGTCTGCCGATATCGGCCGCATGCCTCCCTTGCTGCATCGCTCCCGCCGCTTCATCGCCTGTCTCGCCGTCCTGACCCCGCTCGTGGTCGCCTCCGCGGCGCGCGCCGACCGCGGCGACGTAGCGGCCGGTGGCTCGGCCCCCGTGATGCTGGCCGCCGCGATGAGCCCCACGGCGCATGTGCCGTGCACCGAGCGCTACATCGAGAACCCGTTCGCAGCCTGGGACGACCCTGCCGATTACTTCCTGGTCCGCGAGGGCAACCTCGGAAGTGACGCCGTCTACGACTGGGACCTCGGGACGGCCGAGCTGGTGGCCGAGAACAACCCGTTCTCGCTGCACGGCGACGAGGCCTCCTCGCTCGCGCTCAGCGCGGGCGACAGCGCGACCTCGCCGATGGTCTGCGTCACGATCGACGACCCGACGATGCGCTTCTTCGTGCGCAACGCGGGCGCCGAGACCGGCACGCTCAAGGTCGAGGCGATCTACGAGGACGAGAACTACGAGCAGCACTCGATCGAGCTCGGCACGCTGACCTCTCAGGACGCGGGCGACGCGTGGGCGCCGGCTCCGGTGCTCGAGCTCGCCGCGCCGCTGGTCCAACTGCTCGACGACGGCGAGACGCCGGTCTGGTTCCGCTTCACCGCCGAGGGCGAGGACAGCTCGTGGCTCCTCGACGACGTCTACGTCGACCCCTACGGCAAGGGCTGAAACACACCCTCCGGGTCATACACCGCCCGGGCGGCGGCCACGCGGTCGCGATTCGCGCCGAAGTAGGCGCCGTCCGGGTCGGTCAGCTCCGGGTCCGGGAAGTTCGGGTACACGCCGCCCGTCCCGTACTCGTGCATGAGCTCCCATGAGCGGTCGAGCCAGCCGCCCGGCGCCGTGGCGGTGAGCTTGAGCAGGAAGCGGGCATCGCGGTGGACGAACGCCGTGGCAGTCGCCGGGACGCGGTTGTAGGCGCCGCCCCACGGCGTGAAGTCGAGCTCGCCGCGGCGCAGCTCGAGCAGGGCTTCGATCGCCTCGCGCGGGAGCGGGCGATCGAAGAACTCCGAGCGGCTCCAGGTGTCGAGCTCCGGCGCCTCGCGCTCGGCGAGCAGGCGCTTGGTCTCGCGGAACGGGGCGCGGCGCGGCTCGGCCGGCCAGGGCAGGTCGACGTCCTCGGTCGTGGTGCCGAGGACGTGGACGCCGGCCTCGTCGACGATCAGGCTGACGGCGGCGCCGTCGGGCGCGTCCGGCGCCCACGCCTGCCAGGCCTCGATCATGTCCGCCGCCTCCGCGTGAGGCCGGTGCAGCTCGAACGCGGCGACCTCGGGCGCGGGCAGGGTGCGGAAGCGCAGCCGGGTGACGACGCCGAGCGAGCCGTTGCCGGCGCCGCGCAGCGCCCAGAACAGCTCGGGCTCATGCGACTCGTCGCACTCGACCACGCGCCCGCCGGCGAGCACGACCTGCGCGCCCGCCAGCGCATCGCACGTGAGCCCGTGCGCACGGCCGAGGATCCCGAGGCCGCCGCCGAGCGCGAGGCCGGCGATCCCGACGGTCGGCCCGCAGCCGGCGGGGATCGTGTACGGATCCAGCGCGTCGTAGAGGTCGCCGAGCCGCGTCCCTGCGCCGACCATGGCGATGCCGTCGACATGGGAGACGCCGCGCATCGGCGTGACGTCGATCACCACGCCCTCGGTGGCCGACCGTCCCGCGAAGTCGTGGCCCCCGCCGCGCACCGCCACCGGCAGCCCAGAGCGCTGCGCGTACGCGAGCGCCTCCGCGACCTCGCCGGGCGAGGCGCACTCGACGTGCGCCTCCGGCTCGATCGCCGCGAAGCGGGGGATCACCAGCGCGCTCGCAGCCGCGGCAGCACGTCGCGCGCGAACTGCTCGAGCGCGCGCTCCTGGTCGTTGCCGGGGAAGTGGAACACGAGCTCCTCGAAGCCGAGCTCCACGTACGGCGCGATCCGCTCGACCACCTCGCCGGCGTCGTCGGAGACGATGAAGCGGCTGCTGGCCCGCTCCTTGTTGGCGTCCGCCAGCCGCTCCATCTCGATCGGGTCCTCGACGCCGGCCTTCTGCTCGCCGGACAGCGCGAGCGCGGCCCACCACTCGCACGCGTGCTCGGCGTACTCGCGATCGTGGTCGTAGGACACCTTGATCTCGATCATCTTCCTGATCGAGTCATAGTCGGCCCCCGCCTTCGCGGCACCTTCGCGGACCTTGCCCAACAGCTCGACGTAGAGGTCGTGCCCCTTGCCGCTGGTGCAGATGAAGCCGTCGCCGAGGCGGCCGGCGAGCGATGCGGCGAGCGGGCCGGAGGCCGCGATGTAGATCGGCACGGGCTCGTCCGGACGGTCGTAGATCGTCGCGCGGCTGACCTTGTAGTACTCGCCCTCGAAGTCCACCCGCTCCTCGCTCCAGAGCGTGCGGATCAGCGTCACCGCCTCGGCGAGGCGGCGCCGGCGCTCCTTGCCGCCCGGCCACACGTCGCCGGTGACCGGCGTCTCGTTCATCGCCTCGCCGGTGCCGACGCCGAGGAAGACACGGCCTCCGAAGAGCGCCCCGAGCGTCGCGAACGCCTGCGCGATCACCGCGGGCTGGTAGCGCAGCGTCGGCGTGAGCACGCTGGTGCCGAGATAGGCGGAGCCGAGCCGCTCACCCGCGGCGCCGAGCCACGGCAGCGCGGCCGGGGAATGGCCGCCGTGGTGTCGCCACGGCTGGAAGTGATCGGAGATCGCGACCGTGTCGAGGCCGAGCGCCTCGGCCTGCGCCGAGAAGCCCAGCAGCTGGCGCGGCCCGAACTGCTCCGCCGACGCCTTGTATCCGTAGCGCATCGCGCGGGAGATTAGCCACGACGGGTGATACGTGGTGCCTATCGCCGGGGGTGATTTTCGGTATTGGACGATTCACCGCAATCGCCGTAGCTTCTCTGTCGACGCTTTTGGTGGCTCCCCACCTGCAGTGTCACTGTCGCGAAGGCCCCCGCCGAACTTCTCTCTCCTCCTCGGCGGGGGCCATCGCGTGCACCAGGCGCAGGAACGCCTCCAGCACGGGCGAGTCGTCGCCTACGCGATACGCGACGGCGAGAGCGACGCTCGGCGCGTCCTCGGCCAGCTCGCGGTACGCGACGCCGCGGCGCTGCATGCCGCCCACCGACTCGGGCACGAGCGAGATGCCCACGCCGGCGGCGACGAGCCCGATCACGGTCTGCATCTCGGCGACCTCCTGCACGATCGCGTCCTCGTCGGTGATCGGCTCCAGCGCGGTGCGCAGGCCCGGTGAGCCGGCGCGCGTGAGCAGGATCAGACGCTCGCCGGCGAGGTCGGCGATGTGCACGCGCGCCCCGCCGGCGAGCGCGTGGCGGTCCGGGAGCGCGACCACGATGCGCTCGGAGTGGATCGGCTCGATCGTCAACCCGGATCGCGCGCGCTGCGGGCGGACGAAGCCGACGTCGAGCCGGCCGCTCTCGAGCTGGCGCAGCTGCTCGGTGGTCCCCAGCTCGTGCAGGCGCAGCGCGACGTCGCCGTGGCGCTCGCTGAACGCCTGCAGGAGCTCGGGAACGATCGAGTACATCGAGGATCCGACGAAGCCGACCGCGAGCCTGCCGACCTCGCCGCGCTGGACGCGCCGCGCCTCCAGCGCCGCCGCCTCGACCGCGTCGAGGATCTCGCGCGCGCGCTCGAGGAACGCCGTGCCCGGCGCGGTCAGCTCGACGCGGTGCTGGTTGCGCAGCAGCAGCTGGGCGCCGACCTCCTGCTCGAGCTGGCGGATCTGCTGGCTCAGCGGCGGCTGGGACATGTGCAGCCGCTCGGCGGCGCGGCGGAAGTGCAGCTCCTCCGCGACGGCGACGAAGTAGCGGAGGTGACGGAGCTCCATGGGGGCGAATGACGTTAGCTCCCAGGCAACTCCCAGCCGCGTCTTCGGTTCCTCAGAGCCCGCGGTCCGATGGTGGTCACATGACAGCGACGACGATCGACGACGCGCGGCCGCGGGCGCGCTCTCTCACCATCCCCTACCCCGAGCTGCTCGGCCTGTTGATCGTGGCGGCGCTGCTGAACCTGTGGGGGCTCTCCAAGAACGGGTTCGCCAACGACTACTACGCGGGCGCCGTGCGCTCGATGGCGTCGAGCTGGCACGCGTTCCTGTATGGATCGCTCGACTCCGCCGGGCTGATGACCGTTGACAAGCCGCCGCTGGCGCTGTGGGTGCAGGCGCTCTCGGCTCGCGTCTTCGGCTTTCATTCTCTGAGCCTCTTGATCCCGCAGGCGCTGATGGGCGTCGCGTCGGTCGGGCTCGTCTACGACCTCGTGCGGCGGGTCTGGGGCCGCGCCGGCGGCTTCACGGCCGGCGCCGTGCTCGCGCTGACGCCGATCAGCGTCGCCGTCTCGCGCCACAACAACCCGGACGCGCTGCTCGTGCTGTGCGTCGTGTTCGCACTGTGGGCGCTGGTCCGCGGGCTCCAGGATGGGCGCACGCGCTGGATGGCCTGGGCCGGCGTCGGCGTCGGCCTCGGCTTCGAGGCCAAGATGGGCGCGGCGCTGCTCGTCGTCCCCGGGATCGTCGCCGCGTGGCTGTGGGTCGCTCCTCGTGGCCGCGTCGCCGCGGTGCGCGCGACCGCCTGGTTCACGGCGGCGATGGTCGCGGTCGGCGGCGCCTGGCCGTTGCTCATGTGGCTCACCCCCGCCGGCTCGCGCCCGTGGATCTCGGGCACGAGCGACAACTCGATCTGGTCGCTGATCATCGGCTACAACGGCCTCGGCCGGCTCGACGGCCAGGCCGGCGGGCCGGGCGGGATGGCGGGAGGCGGTCCGGGAGCCGGCTTCGGCGGGAACTCGCTGTTCGGCGGGTCGCCCGGCGTGTTCCGGCTGTTCGGCGACAGTCTCGGCGGGCAGGCCGGCTGGCTGGTCGGCCTCGCGCTCGCCGGCGGCGTCGGGCTGGTCGTGGCGACGAGGCTGCGGCGCACGGCCAAGACCGGCTTCCTGATCGGCGTCGGCGGCGCGTTCCTGGCGACCGCGGTCGCGTTCAGCGCCGCCAAGGGGATCTTCCACCCGTACTACACGTCCGAGCTGGCGCCGTTCACGGCCGCGCTGGCGGGCGCAACGGTCGCCCATGTGGCCGCGCGCGGGCGGTACTGGCGCTGGATCGGCGCCGCGGCGATCGCCGGCGGCGTGTTCGGCGAGATCGCCGTGCTGAGCGCGACCGGCACGCTCTCGTGGGCGGTCCCGCTGATCACGATCGCCGGCATCGGCGCGGCGGCCGCGCTGGTCGCGGCGCCGAGCCGCTGGCGCCGCGCGACGCTGGCCACCGCGCTCGCCGTGCTCACGCTCGCTCCGGCGACCTGGGCCGTGCAGACGCTCGGGCACGCGACCAACGGGACGTTCCCGGCCGGCGGTCCGGCGACGCAGGGCTTCGGCGGCGGGCCGGGCGCACGCGGCGGCGCCGGCGGCGGCGGGTTCGCGCCGCCCGGGGCCGGCAACGCCCTCGGCGGACCTCCCGGCGGCGCGACCGGCGCCACCGGCGGCAACGGCTTCGGCGGCCAGGGCGCGGGCGGCGTCTTCGGCGGCGACACCTCGGCGCTGCAGGAGGTCGTCGCGTACGCGAAGGCCCACGGCGGCGGGACGATCGGCGTCTCCAGCCAGTCCACGGCCGCGAGCGCGATCCTCAACTCGGACGCCGACGTGGCCGGCCTCGGCGGCTTCTCCGGCCGCGAGAGCCAGATCACGCTCAGCTGGCTGGCCGACGAGATCCAGGCGGGCAAGATCCACTGGATCTACGTCGACGGCAGCGGGCTGCGCAACGACGGCCGCACCGGCGCCGACGACGCGATGACGGCCGTCGAGCAGTACGGGAAGTCCACCTCGATCGACGGCCTCTACGACGTCAGCAGCGCCGCGGCGGCCCTCCGCGCGGCGGCGTGACGACGGCGGGCGGCGCCAATCAGGCGCCGCCCGCCGCTTGAGTCGCTTACGGCTGCGTCGTAGACAGCGTGAACGTCAGCGTCTTGCTGTAGGGGCCCGTGCGCAGCGCGTCGGTCGAGCCGATCGTCTGCTTGAACGCGACGGTCACCGGGTCGTTGCTGATCGGCCCGCCCCACGTCTCCAGCGTGAGCGGGGCGGAGCCCAGCGCGCCGCCCGCTGCGCCCGTGCCGCCCGGCGAGGACGCGCTCACGACCAGCGCCGACGGCAGCGAGAATGCGCCGTTGACGAGGTGTCCCGGAGCGATCGGGCTCGGGTCGGCCACCGACAGCATCGCGTCGAGGCCGGTGGAGATCACGTTGGCGGTCATCTGCGCCGCGTAGTCCTTCGTCACGCCGGGCGTGAAGAAGTTGAACGAGGCGGCCGCGCCGAGCGTCAGCGCGAGCTGCGGCGAGACGGACCCCGACGGCGTCGTCGTCTGGTCGTTGCCGTAGTCCGAGCAGCCGCCGTTGGTGTCATAGAAGCCGGCGCCGGCCAGGCCGGGACCGGTGATCTGCGGCCGGTTGGCGCCGCCGCCGGACGGATACGCGGTGTCGAACCACTGCTTGAAGAACGCGTCGAGCTTGTTCGAGCAGCCGATGCTCTGGTTCGGCATGAACTTGTGGAAGACCGCGATCTCCTGCGCCTCCTGAATGGAGCCGCCGCCGTAGAGGCGCTGCATCTCCTTCAGCGCGTCGATGAAGGCCGTCTTGCCGAGGATCCGGTAGAGCGCGATGTACGCGGTCGCCGGGCGGTTGTACGTGCTCGCGGTCGAGAACAGGTTCGCGGCCGTCGGGTTCGACGGCGCCGAGGTCCAGTTGTTCCCGCCCGTGTTGTAGTTGGTGGCGAAGCGGTTGATCAGGCTCTGATCGAACGCCGCGTCGCCGGCCGGCGTGTCGAGTCCGCCGGCGTTGGTCGCCGCCGTGCGCGCGGTCGCCAGGTACTCCGACAGGCGGGCGAAGCCCTCCTTGTAGAAGGTCAGGTTGAAGTCGCCCTCCGCGACGTTGTCGCCCCACCACTGGTGCATGTTCTCGTGGTTGAACGTGCCCAGGCTGATCCGGCCGCCCTGGAACGTGATCTTCGTCTGCATCTCCTCCTCGAACCCGGCCTGCGGGATGCCGACGATCACGCCGTTGGTGCTGAACGGGAACTGGCCGTTGAATCGCTGCTGGAAGAGCGTGATGTCCTCCTGCTGGTCCATGATCCCCTTGTTCGTGGCCTTCTGGGTGGCGGAGATGCCCGCCGACTGGGCCTCGTAGTAGATGACGCCGCTGGGCGCGAAGCGCTCGGTCAGCTCGTAGTTGCCGATGCTGTTCTCGACCAGGTAGTTGGCGATCGGCTCCGGCGACTTCCAGTGCCACGTGCGCGAGCCGCCCGGGAAGTTCGCGTCCGGCGCGTTGTCGGCGAACCCGATCAGCTGGCCGTTGCCGATCGCGGTGCGGCCGGCGGTGACGGTGTCGTAGAAGTCGTAGGTCGGCTTGACGCTCGGGTGGTTGTTGAGCGGCATCCAGGCCATCGTGCCGACGGGCTCGGTGGTGACGAACGAGCCGTCGCCGGTCGGCGTGTCGTTGCGGAACCAGCCCTCGGTCGAGCCGTCGCCGTCCTGGTGGGTGCCCGGGCGGCCGGTGTAGTTGACGGTGACCTTGAACTGCGTGCCGGCCGGGATCGGCGCCGACGGCGTGATCACGAGCTTGTTCGCCGGGCACTGGTTGTTGGCGTCGGCGGGCGGGGTGCACGCCGGCGGGTTCGGGTTGCTCGCGCTGACCGGCGCGGTGAGCGCGGCCTCGTGCGCCTTGGGGTCAGGGTCGTCCTGGCCGTTGGGGTCGCCGGGATAGGTCGGCTGGACGAACTTGAACGTCGCCGGCTGGCCGTCGATCAGGACCGAGTTGACGGTCATGTCCGGGCCGTCCGGCGCGTTGTCCGGGTTGTGGCGCTCGAAGTCGAGGCTGAAGTCCGACAGGCACTGCGTCGCGCGCTGCGTGAGGTCGACGTGGTTGCCCGGCAGGAAGAGGTTCGCGACGGCGTCGTAGACGTTGTAGACGTCGGTGTGGAGGCTCGCGTAGCCGCCGTTGCCCATCTCCGGGTAGACGCGCATGCCCGGCTTAGACAGCGTGTGCGCGCCGGAGGTGCAGGTGTCCGCGGCCGACGTGCGGGCGAGCGCGGCGCGCGCGGCGGAGCCGCGCACCGGGACGCCGCCGAGGGCCTTGACCTGGCGCTCGGCGGTCGCGCAGCCGTAGACGCCGGCGTCGCTGCCGTACTGCGTGCAGGAGGACAGGTAGTAGTTGCCGCGCGGGAGCCCGGACGGGATGCGGACCTTCACGCGGTAGGCGGCCGAGCCCTTGGCGGGCACGCGCACCGTGGTGCGACCGACCGCGCGGCGGGCGACGCCGCGACGATGCGTGCTCACGACGACCTCGGCGGTCGTCGCCCGGCTCGTCTCGTTGACCACGCGCCCGTTCAGCGTGCCGGCGGCGGTCCCCGCGGGCAGTGAGCTGACCCGGCTGACGGTTACTCCCGGCGCGGCGGCCGCGACCGATGAACCGCCACTGGCGATCAGCGCGGCAGCGACTGCCGACGCGCATCCGATGCGCACCCCTCGACTCTTCACTTGTGACACTCCTTGTCCCTCATGGGCGTGCATCGCCCTGACCCAGTGGCCACAGGACGCTACCGTCAGCCGATGAGGGGCGCAAGCGCCTCAACGAGCGGCGTCGCGCCGCCTACCGCGACGAAGGTCCGGCCCGCGAGGCGCGGCTCGTGGAGCGCCGCGGCCAGCACGGCAGCCGTGTCGTCACGCGTGATCGCGCGCCGCTCGGCGCCCTCGCCGAGCTCGACGAGCCCCGTCCCGGACTCGTCGGTAAGTGGGCCGGGCCGGACGATCGTATAGGCGAGGCCGCTGGCCATCAGTTCAGCGTCCGCGCGCCCCTTCGCGCGCAGGTACGCCGCGAACACATCGTCGCCGGGCGCGTCCGGATCGGCCCCCACGGTGCTCACCATCACGTAGCGCTCGATCCCCGACGCCATCAGCTTGAGCGCGCCCGCATAGTCGACCGTCCACTTGCGCTCCGCGCCGCTGCCGGGGCCCGCGCCGGCCGCGAAGACCACGGCGTCCGAGCCGGCGACCGCCCGCGCGACCGCCTGCACCGGCTCATGCTCGATGTCGCACAGAACCGGCTCGCCGCCCGCCGCGCGGATCTCGTCCGCATGCCCGGCGCGCCGGATCAGCCCGCGCACCTCGTCGCCGCGGCCGGCGAGCAGCCGCGTGAGCCGCAGGGCGATCTGGCCATGGCCTCCCGCGATCGCAACCTTCATACGTTCGAACGGTACCGAGCGCGACCGGTCGAGCTACCGTGCGCGCATGCGGATCGCGATCGCCTCCCTCGCCCTCGCGGTCGCCGCGGCCGTCTCCGGCTGAGGCTCCGCCGACACCGAGCGGGAGGCGGTGACGCCGCTCGCGCGGGCGGTGTCCGCCACGCAGGCCGAGAGCTCGGCGCGGATGACCCTCCAGACCGCGGGCGAGGTCGCCGGCCAGAAGATCGAGGGCACCGGCTCCGGCATCGTCCAGTTCAAGCCGCCGAAGGCGCAGCTGAGCTTCAAGATGTCCGCCGCCGGCCAGACGATCGCCATCGACGAGGTCATGGACGGCACGACGATCTACATGAAGCTGCCGAAGGAGGCGGCCGCGGGGATCCCCGGCGGGAAGGCGTGGCTCAAGCTCGACCTCGACAAGGCGAGCGGCGGCGCTCTCTCTGGCGTCATGAGCTCCTCGCAGGACCCCGCCGGGCAGCTGAAGCTGCTGACCCAGCTGGCCGGCGCCAAGGCCGTCGGCGAGGAGACGATCGACGGCGCGCACACGACGCACTACCGCGGCGAGGTCGACTACGAGAAGGTCGCGAAGTCGGGCCCGCCCGAGCTGCGCAAGGCGGCCGAGCTCTCGCTGAAGGTGATGGCGAACCCGAAGATGCCCGTCGACGTCTGGGTCGACGACAGGCACGCGTCCGCCGCGAGCGGCTCGAGATCAATTCCAAGGCGACGTCGGACACGCCCGCGCAGAAGCAGTCGGTGACGATCGGGTTCTCGGACTTCGGCGCCGACGCCTCGGGGATCCGGCCGCCGGCCGCGTCGGACACCTACGACGCGACCGCCGAGACCGCCGATCGGCTGAACATCAAGTAGCCGGCCGGGTCGGGCCGGGTATCACGGGAGCGGCGGGCGCGCTCTAGCAGCCGTGTCGCCTTGCTGTGAGAGCCGCCGCCGGCGGCGCCGGCCGCGCCTCGCGCGCCGGCTCGCGTGCGCGTAGGTCACCATAGGAGCCCATGACCGGGCTTGTGCTGCAGACCCAGGCCGACGCGCCGCCCGGCCGGCTCGAGCCGTGGGCGGCGCATCGCGGGGTTGCGCTCGAGGTCGTCCGCGTGGACCGCGGCGAGCCGCTGCCGGACCCGCGCGAGCTGTCGTTCGCGGTGGCGCTCGGGTCCGACGCGTCGGTGATCGGCCACGGCCGGCGCTGGATCCGGCACGAGCTGGAGTGGCTGCGCGCGGCCGACGCCGCCGGGCTGCCGGTGCTCGGGATCTGCTTCGGCGCGCAGGCGCTGGCCGCGGCGCTGGGCGCGCGCGTGTACCGGCTGCCGGAGCCCGAGATCGGCTGGATCGAGGTCGAGACGCTCGACGCCGAGCGCGTGCCCGCCGGCCCCTGGGTCGCCTGGCACGAGGATGGCTTCGAGCTGCCGCCGCTCGGCTACGAGCTGGCTCGCAATGCGTTCGGCGTGCAGGCGTTCTGCCACTGCCGCCACCTCGCGGTGCAGTTCCATCCGGAGGCGACGGCGGACATCGCCGCCGGCTGGGACGGCGAGGGCCGCCATGAGTTCGATCGCGGCCCTGAGGATGTCGCGGCGGAGGCCGCGGACCGGCTGTTCGACGGATTCGCCGAGCGCGCCGGGCTTCAGATGACGCTGACGCGACCGTCGTCATAGACGACGGCGCCGCCGTGGGGCAGCCAGCCGGCGGCGCCTTCCGGGCCCGCGAGCACGGCGGCCTTCGCGCGCAGCTCGGCCTCCAGCGCGGTCGGCGCGATCGCCGTCGCCTGGACGATGCCGGTGAACGCCGGCCGTCCGGTCGCGGGGTCGAGCAGATGGTGCGCGGGGCGCCCGCCGGGCCCCAGCCATGACCGCTTGCCGATGCCGCTCGTCGCCACGCCGGCGTCGGCGATCGCGAACATGTGCAGCGGCGGGCCGCCGAACGGGTCGGCGACGCGCACCTCGCGCGCGGCGCCGCCGACGCGCAGGTCGCCGCCGCAGTCGACCGCGAAGGTGCCGTCGAGCCCGTCCGCCACCAGGTCGGCGAACAGGCCCTTGGCGAGCCCGCCGCTGTCGAGGCGGACTCCGGGCGGACGGTGCAGGATCCCGTCCTGGAGCCGCAGCTCGCGCCAGCGCGCGGCCGTGTCGGGCCCGGCGGGGCAGCGCGCGGGCGCCAGACGCAGCGCCAGACGCAGCGGCAGCGACGCGCCGAGGTCGTTGCGGTAGCCGGCGGCCTCGATCTCGTCGCCCAGCGTGCCGTCGACGAGCCCGCCGGTCAGCTCGCCGGCGGACACGACGGCGTCTACGAGCCGCTGCATCGTTGCGCTGATCTCGACCGCCTCGCGCGGATCGTCGTTGAGCCGCGAGAGCTCGCTGTCGGCGCGGAAGCGGCTGAAGCGGTCGTGCCAGTCGAGCAGCTGGGCGCGCGCGTCGGCCGCCGCGGCCGGCTCGGCGTCGACCAGGCACGTCGTGCCGAAGCAGCGGAAGCTCATGTCGCGGGCGCGTGGCGGGCGACCAGCAGCGCGCCGGCCGGCAGCACGACCATGGCGGCCGCGCCGACGAACCACACGGCGCTCGCGTCGGTGCCCTCGCCGACCGCGTGCAGGATGCCGAGCAGCCAGGCGAGCGCGGTGAAGCGGTGCAGGCTGCGCCAGCGCGCCGGACCGATCCTGGCCCGCCAGTAGTACGAGAGGCCGAGCAGGATCAGCATCCATCCGGCGACGATCCCGGTCGTCGTCCACACCCGCTGGTAGCCGCTCACGAACGGGATCGCGATGTCGGCGAGGCTCGGCTTCAGGAACGAGTCGCCGAGCAGCGCGAGCGCGTGCACGACCAGCGCGGCAAGCGTCGCCAGCGACAGCGCCTCATGGGTGGCGCGCAGGTCGGGCAGCTTCGAGCGCAGGCTCATCATCAGCCCGACCGACACGGCGAGGCTCGACGCGAGCAGCGCGACGACGCCGGCCGCCCGGCTGGTGATCCAGAAGAGGTGGACGGTGGACATCAGGACTGGGAGGTGGTCAGCGGCGCCGGCGAGTTGTTGGAGGACGAGGAGGAGGACGAGGACGTGCCGTCCGACGACGACGCGCTCGACGAGTTCGTGGTGCCCGAGGAGGACGAGGTGGTCGCGACCGTGGTCGACCCCTTCGGGCCGTCGAACACGATCACGCCCCACGCGAGGACGAACGCCGACAGGGTGGCGGCGACGACGGTGCGCCGGATCCGCGCGACCCGCCGGGCGCGCTCCGCCAGACGGGCGCGGCCGCGGGCGGCGCGATCCGGTGGCTGGGTGGTTGACATGCGCCCAAGCTAGGCGCGCAACATCAACGTCTGCCCAGCGGTTCCTGGGAGATCGCTGGGAAGCCCGCCGGGAGCCCGACGTAGTTCTCCGCCAGCGACGTCGCCGCAGCGCGCGAGCGGCAGGTGTAGTCGAGCTGCGAGAGCTGCAGCCGCTCGCCGAAGCGGTCGCGCTCGGGGAAGTTGTGCAGCATCGAGGTCATCCACCAGGAGAAGTGCTCTGCGCGCCACACGCGCCACAGCGCCGCTTGCGAGTACGCGTCCAGCAGCGCCTCGTCGTCTCCCTTGAAGTACGCGGTCAGCGCCTCGGCCAGCAGGCGCACGTCGGCGACTGCGAGATTGAGTCCCTTGGCGCCGGTGGGCGGCACGATGTGCGCGGCGTCGCCGGCCAGGAACAGCCTCCCGTGGCGCATCGGCTCGGCGACGAAGCTGCGCATCGGCGTGATGCCCTTGTCGAGCACGGGGCCCTCCCGCAGCGACCAGCCGTCCATCGCCAGCCGCGCGTGCAGCTCGTCCCAGATCCGCGCGTCGGACCAGTTCGCGATGTCGTCGCCGGGGTCGCACTGCACGTACAGCCGGCTCAGCTCCGGCGAGCGCATGCTGTGCAGCGCGAAGCCGCGCTCGGAGTGCGCATAGATCAGCTCGTCGCAGGAGGGCGGAACCTCGGCCAGGATCCCGAGCCAGCCGAACGGGTACTCGCGCTCCCAGATCGTGAGGTCCCCGATCGCGGCGCGCGAGACGCCGTGGAAGCCGTCGCAGCCGGCGATCGCATCGCAGCGCAGGACGCGCTCCTCCCCGCCGTGGCGGTAGGAGATCGACGGCCGGCCCGTCACGTCGTGCAGCGCCTCGGCCTCGGCCTCGAAGAGCAGCGGAGCGCCCGACTCCAGCCGCGCGGAGATCAGGTCCTTGACCACCTCGGTCTGGCCGTAGAGCACGACGTGGCGGCCGGTGAGCGCAGAGAAGTCGATCCGGTGGCCGGTCCCGCCGAAGCGCAGCTCGATGCCGTCGTGGACGAGGCCCTCGGCGCGCATCCGCTCCCCCACGCCGGCGTCGGTGAGCAGCTCGGCGGTGTCGTGCTCGAGCACGCCGGCGCGGATCCGGTGCTCGACGTAGTCGCGGCTGCGCGCCTCCAGGATCACGCTCTCGATCCCCTCCAGCTCGAGCAGCCGCCCGAGCACGAGCCCGGCCGGACCGGCGCCGACGATCCCGACCTGCGTGCGCTCCTCCGTCGCCACGGCGCGACCCTACCAGAGCAAATGTCTGACTTGATCATAATGATTGACATTACGGAATTGTCGGGCATATAGTCGGCGCCGTCCGCGACGCGGAGGAGGAGACGAGATGCAGACGCGCCGGTCATTTCTGATCACTGCCGGAGGCGCCGGGCTGACGCTCGGCCTGGCCGCGTGCGGCGGCGTGAAGAAGAGCTCGGGCTCGGCCGCCGGAGGCGAACAGACGCTGACGATCGGGCTGGTGACCCCGCGCACCGGGCAGGCCGCCGGCTTCGGTGAGGTCGACCCCTACATCCTCGGTCTGGTCCAGGACGCCGCGAAGGACGGCGTCAAGGCCGGCGACGGCAAGACGTACAAGGTCAAGATCGTCCCCAAGGACAGCCAGTCGAGCCCGGAGCACGCAGCTTCGGTTGCCAAGGACCTGATCAACTCGACCAAGGTCGACCTGATGCTCGCGTCCTCCACCCCGGAGGTCGTCAACCCGGTCTCGGACGCCTGCGAGGCCGCCGGCGTGCCCTGCATCTCGACCGTCCTGCCCTGGCAGGCGTGGTACTTCGGCCGCGGCGCCAAAGAGGGCGACAAGGCCGCGTACAAGTTCACCTACCACTTCTCGTTCGGCGTGGAGGACTTCGCGGCCGGCTACTTCCCTTCGTGGAAGGAGATGAAGACCAACAACGTCGTCGGCCTGCTGTACCCCAACGACGCCGACGGCAACGCGCTGCGCGCGGCGCTGCCGCCGATGATGGAGAAGGAGGGCTTCAAGGTCGTCGACGCCGGCCCGTACAACGACGGGCTGAACGACTTCTCGGCCCAGATCTCGAAGTTCAAGAAGAACAACTGCGAGATCTTCAACACGTTCCCGCTGCCGCCGGACTTCGCGACGTTCTGGAAGCAGGCCGCGCAGCAGGGCTACAAGCCGATCCTGCCGCAGATCGCCAAGACCGGCCTGTTCCCCTCGCAGGTCGAGGCGCTCGGCGACCTCGGCCCGGGCTTGATCGGCACCGCGTTCTGGACGCCGACGTTCCCGTATCGGTCCTCGTTCCTGAAGAAGACCAGCCAGGAGCTGGCAGACGGCTACGAGGCGACCGGCAAGCAGTGGACGCAGATGGTCGGCTCGACGGCGGCGCTGTTCGACGCCGGGATGGCGCTGATCGCGGCCGCGCCCAACCCGAAGGACAAGGTCGGGATGGCCGACGCGATCTCCAAGCTGCAGGTCGACACGCCGCTCGGCCGCCTGGACTGGACGTCGGGGCCGGTCAAGAACGTCTCCCGCACGCCGCTGGTCAACTGCCAGTGGGTCAAGGGCGACAAGTACGCGCTCGACCTGATCGTGTGCGACAACGCCGACGACCCGAAGGTGCCGACCGCGGCGAAGCTGAAGCCCTATACCGACTTCTGATCCCCCCATCCTCGTGGCGGAGGGCCTGCGCAAGCGCTACGACGCGCTCGTGGTGCTCGACGACGTCACGCTGGCGGTCGGCGCGGGAGACGCGGTCGGCATCGTCGGGCCCAACGGCGCCGGCAAGACGACGCTGCTCGACGTGCTGGCCGGCGCCCAGCGCCCGAACGCCGGCATCGTGACCCTGCGCGGCGAGGACGTGACCCGGCTCGGCGCCGCCGCCCGCTGCACGCGCGGCATCGGCCGCACGCACCAGATCCCGCGCCCGTTCATCGACATGACCGTGTTCGAGAACGTGCTCGTGGGCGCGCGCGGGAGCGACAGGCTCCAGCGGGCGCTGGCCGCGCTCGAGACGACCGGCCTGCTCGGGGTCGCCAACCGCCGCGCCGCCGCGCTCGGGCTGCTCGACCGCAAGCGGCTGGAGCTTGCCCGCGCGCTCGCCACCGACCCGGCGGTGCTGCTGCTCGACGAGGTCGCCGGGGGGCTGACCGAGGAGGAGACGCACGCGCTGGTGGCCTCGATCCAGGCGCTCGTGGACGCCGGCATCGGCGTCGTCTGGATCGAGCATGTCGTGCAGGCGCTGCTGCGCGTGGCCACGCGGCTGATCTGCATGTCGGCGGGACGCGTGATCGCCGAGGGCGATCCCGACGCGGTGATGAGCGACGAGGCCGTGATGGCGGCCTACCTCGGGACGTGAGCTTCCTCGAGGTGCACGACCTCGACGTCCGCCACGGCCTGCTGCAGGCCGTACGCGGTGTGTCGCTGGCGGTCGAGCAGGGCGAGACGCTGGCGCTGGTCGGCGCCAACGGCGCCGGCAAGTCGACGCTCCTGCGCGCGATCGCCGGCGCGCCTCCGCGGCCGGTCGCCGGCCGGATCGCGCTCGCCGGCGCGGACCTCACGCGCGTGCGTCCGCACTCCCGGGTGGCGAAGGGGATCGCGCTCGTGCCCGAGGGCCGCCACCTGTTCGGAAGCCTGACGGTCGAGGAGAACCTGCAGGTCGCCGCGCGCCCCGGGCCGTGGACGGCGGCGAGCGTGATCGAGGCGTTCCCGATCCTGCGCGAGAGGCTGCGCCACCGCGCCGCCACGCTGTCGGGCGGCGAGCGCCAGGCCACCGCCATCGGCCGCGCGCTGATGGCCAACCCGCGCCTGCTGCTGCTCGACGAGGTCTCGCTCGGCCTCGCGCCGGTCGCCGTGGAGGGGGTCTACCGCTCGCTGCGGATCGTGATCGAGAGCGGGACGACGGTCGTGCTGGTCGAGCAGGACCTGACGCGCGCGCTGACCGTCGCCGACCGCGTCGCCTGCATGCTCGAGGGACGGATCGTGCTGGAGGGCGCCGAGCTCAGCCGCGAGCAGGTCACGAAGGCGTACTTCGGGCTGAAGGCGGCCGCGTGACCTGGGTCAACGCCGTCGTGCAGGGCATCCTGCTCGGCGGGCTCTACGCGTTGTTCGCGTGCGGGCTGTCGCTGCTGTTCGGCGTGATGAAGATCATCAACCTCGCGCACGGGGACCTGGCGCTGCTCGGCACGTTCGGCGTGCTCGTGCTGGTCGAGCACAGCGGGCTGTCGGCGTTCGCGTCGCTGATCATCGTCCTGCCGGGCGCGGCCGTGCTCGGCTGGGCGCTGCAGCGCCTGGTCTTCGACCGCAGCATGGGCGGCGGCGAGCTGGCACCGCTGCTCTCGACGTTCGGGCTCTCGGTGGTGATCGGCAACCTGCTGCTGGAGGGATTCTCGGCCGACACCCACGGCCTCAGCGCAGGCGCCTTGGAGACTTCGGCGTGGCGCATCAATGACGAGCTCTCGATCTCCGCACTCGGCACGACGATCTTCGCGGTCGCGCTGCTGGTGCTGGGCGGACTGCAGCTGTTCCTCTCGCGCACGACGCCCGGCAAGCGGATGCGCGCGACCGCGGACGACGCGATCACCGCCGAGCTGGTGGGCATCGACGCGCGCACGGTCTACGCGACGGCGTCGGCGATCGCGATCGCCACCGCGGCGCTGGCCGGCACGTTCGCCGGCATGCGCTCCTCGTTTGACCCCACGCTCGGCCCGGCGCAGCTGATCTTCGCGTTCGAGGCCGTGATCATCGGCGGCATCGGCTCGCTGTGGGGCACGTTCGTCGGCGGCATCATCCTCGGCGTCGCCCAGACCGTCGGCGCGCAGATCGACCCCTCGTGGTCGATCCTGGCCGGCCACATCGTGTTCCTGACCGTGCTCGCGATCCGGCGCGGAGGGATCTTCCAGGCATGAAGGTCGAGCGATGGACCACGGTCTCGCGCGTCTTCGCCTGCGCCACCGTCGTGGTGCTCGTCGTGCTCGCGCTGGTCCCGTACATGTTCACCCAGCAGGTCACGTCGAAGCTCAGCGAGCTGTTCGTGCTGATCATCCTGGCTGGGATGTGGAACGCGCTGGCGGGGTATGCCGGCCTCGTCTCCGTCGGTCAGCAGGCGTTCATCGGGATCGGCGCATACGCGACCATCGTGCTCGCCGAGCACGGCGTCAACGCCTACGTCGCCTGCGCGCTGGCCGCGCTGTTCGCCGGCGTCGTCTCGCTGCCCGTGTCGCTGCTCGTGTTCCGGCTGCGCGGTGGCCAGTTCGCGATCGGCATGTGGGTGGTCGCCGAGGTCTTCCGGCTGCTCGTCATCAACAACTCGTCGGTCGGAGGCGGCACCGGGCGCTCGCTGACCGCCCTGAACGTCTACGACCCGGCCACGCGGCAGGCATACACGTACTGGCTCGCGCTCGCGTTCGCGGCGATCCTGCTCGGGGTCAGCTTCGTCCTGCTCCGCAGCCGCACCGGCTCGTCGCTGCAGGCGATCCGCGACGACGAGCCGGCCGCCGAGTCGCTCGGCGTGCGCGTCACGCGCGCCAAGCGGCTGGTGTTCCTGCTCGCCGCGGTCGGCTGCGGCGCGGCGGGCGCGATCACGCTCGCCAACACGCTGCGCGTGCAGCCGGACTCGATCTTCGGCATCCAGTGGACCGCCTACATGATCTTCATGGTCCTGCTCGGCGGGCTCGGGACGTTCGAGGGCCCGATCCTCGGCGCGCTCGTGCTGTTTGCGATCCAGCAGCAGTTCCAGGACCAGGGGAGCTGGTACCTCGTCGGCCTCGGGCTGGTCGCGATCGTCGTCACGCTGCTGCTCCCGCGCGGGCTCTGGGGGTCGATCGTCGACCGCTTCGGGATCCGGCTGCTGCCGGTGGGGTATCACGTGCGGCGATGATCGACCGGCTGAACGAGCTGCTGGCCTTCGCGGCGGAGCGCGCGCCGTTCCAGCGCTCGCGCCTGAGCGGGCTCCCGCTCGCCTCGCTCGAGGAGCTGTCGCGGCTGCCCGCCACGACCAAGGACGAGCTGATCGCCGACCAGGCCGCGCACCCGCCGTACGGGACGAACCTGACCGAAGCGGCGGAGCGCTACACGCACGTCCACCAGACCAGCGGGACGTCCAACGCAACGCTGCGCATCCTCTCGACCGACGCCGACTGGGCGTGGTGGCGGCGCTGCTTCGGCTTCACGCTCGAGGCGGCCGGCGTCGGCGCCGGCGACCGCGTCGCGCTGGCGTACTCGTTTGGCCCCTACGTCCTGTTCTGGGCCGCCTACGAGGGCGTTCTGGAGCGCGGCGCGCGGGCGATCCCGCTGGGCGGGATGGACTCCGTCCAGCGCTTGCTGGCGATCCGCGACTACGCGGCGACGACGCTGCTGGCCACGCCGACCTATGCGCTGCACCTCGCGCAGGTGGCCGGCCAGCAAGGGCTCTATGACGCGCTGGCCGGCGTCGAGCGGATCGTGTGCGCGGGAGAGCCGGGCGGTTCGATCCCGTCCACGCGCGAGCGCATCGAGGCGGCCTGGGACGCGAGGTGCTTCGACCATGCGGGGCTGACTGAGGTCGGCGCGTTCACGTACCCCTGCGCAGCGGCCGGCGGGCTGCACCTGCGCGAGGACGAGTTCATCGTCGAGCTGCTGGAGCCGGAGTCCTGCCGGCCGGTCCCCGACGGCGAGCCGGGCGAGCTCGTCGTGACCGCGCTCGGGCGCCGCGGCTTCCCCGTCGTCCGCTACCGCACCGGCGACATGGGCGTGCGCGAGGCGGGCGGCTGCCCGGCCGGCCACCCCGGCGGCTGGCTGCCGCGCGGGATCCTCGGTCGCACCGACGACATGGTGGTGATCCGCGGGATGAACGTCTTCCCGTCGGCGATCGAGCAGCTGCTGCGCGAGAGCGACGGGGTCGGCGAGTTCCGCATCACGTTCTACAGCGAGCCCGCCGCGATGGACGAGGTCAAGGTCGAGGTCGAGCTCGCGGACGCACTGATCGCACGGGCGATCCAGGCGCGCATGCGACAGCGGCTGGGGCTTAGGGTGAGGATCGTGCCGATCAAGCCGGGCATCCTCGTCACGCAGACGGGCAAGGCGCAGCGCGTGGTCGATCTGCGCCCCGCCACTCGCCCATGACCGCGCGCCGTGCGAGCGACGAGATCGCCGACCGGCTGCGGGCCCACATCCAGAGCGAGGGGCTGGAGCCGGGCGACCGGCTAGGGCGCGAGGACGATCTGGCGCGCCGGTTCGGCGTCTCGCGGCCGACCGTCCGCGAGGCGATCCGCTCGCTGGCCGGCTCGCACCTGGTGGTGTCCTCCAAGGGCCGCGGCGGCGGGATCTTCGTCGCCGCGACGCCCGAGCAGGGCATCGGCCGCACCCTCGCAGCCGCGGTCGGAGCGATGCTGAAGGCCGACGCGTTCTCGATCGAGGAGCTCCTCGAGACGCGCGTGCTGCTCGAGGTCCCGCTCGCCGGCCTCGCCGCCCAGCGCGCCGGCGAGGCCGAGGTCGCGGAGCTGCAGGCGCTGATCGCGGAGGCCGGCCACTCCGACGACGTGCTCGGCTTCGACGCGCGCGTGCACCGAACGGTGGCGGGGATCGCCGGCAACCGGCTCGCGGCGGCACTGACGGAGTGGATCGCCGACGTGCTGCTGCCGCCACTGCACCAACTGGTCGAGCCCGCGGTCGTCGACGTGGTCGTGGTCGAGCAGCACCGCGACCTGCTGCGCGCGATCGAGCGGGGCGCCCCGGCGGACGCCGAGCGCGCGATGCGCGAGCACCTGACCTACCTGCGCGACCTCGTCGACGCGGTGCGCGGCGCGGGGCTGGGCTAGAAAGCGGCGGGCGTCTCGCGCGGCTCGATCGCGGCGCTGGCCGCGGCGACGACCTGGGCGATCGTGAACGGCTTGTCGATGACCGCGCTGACCATCGCGCGCAGGTCGGCGGGCAGGTCGCGTGGGCCGTCGGCCGAGCAGAGCACGACCGGCAGGCCGGCGAGCTGCGGGTGCGCGCGGATCGCGCGCAGGACGTCCTCCCCCGTGAGCTCGGGCATCCGGTAGTCGAGCACCACGAGGTCCGGCAGCGGCGGGCGGGCGAGGCGCTCGAGCGCGACGTCGCCGCGGTGCGCGAGGTCGGGCTTCCAGCCGGCCGTCCGCAGCGCGTGGCAGAGCAGCCAGCCGATGTCGACGTTGTCCTCGACGACCAGCACCCGGGGCATCCAGTGGGCTGTACCCGGCTCGTGCATCTCCACGCCTTATATATGCCAGAGCGGCGTACGTCGGGGGGTACCCGTACGTCCAGTTTCCGCAAGCAGCGACGGTTCTCCGCCACGCTCCAACCCGTCGAACGATTCGCAGGAGGCCCTGCGGATCGCCCAGGAGGCGCTCGCGGAGAGCGGGACCTACATCGACGAGCACGGCCGCCGCCGCAAGCTGACGCCGGAGATGCGCGACAACATGGCCACCGGCCTCGACGCCGCCGCCCGCGCGCTTGCCGCGCGCCAGGGCGAGGTCGTCGACAACGTGAACCTCGTCGAGCCCGAGTAGGTCCGCGTGCGCAGCGCGCCGGTGCCCCGAGGTGCCGGAGGCCGGCGAACCGGGTAGACGGCGGTGATGCTCGCCGCCGCGCTGGCCGTGCTCGCGTTCGCCCACGGCAGCTCGATCTACTCGATGTCGGCCGACGGGTCGGGCGTGCACCGCCTGACGACGGGCAGCGAGCCGGCGTACTCCCCTTCCGGGGACGCGCTCGCGTTCACGCGCGCCCGCGGCGACGAGCGCGCGGAGATCTGGATCTCCGCGCCGGACGGCTCCGGCGATGCGCTGTTCATGCCTGACGCGGCCGGAGGCGCGTTCTCTCCCGACGGCACGCGCCTGGCGTTCTCGGACTCGAGCATCGTCAAGGGCGAGACCTGCGGAATCCGACGAGTGCTTTCCGAACGGCGAGCTGGCGGTCGCCAACGCCGACGGCTCCGGACGGCGCGTGCTGTTGGAGTCGGAGTCCGACGAGGGCACGCCGAGCTGGTCGCCCGACGGGCAGCGGATCGCGTTCACGAGCGGCCGCAACCTGCCGAGCGAGGACTACGGCGCCGCCGAGGTCTACACGATCGCTCCCGACGGCTCGTGCCTGACCTGGCTCACCAACGGCGACAACGCGAGCGGCCTGCCGGCGTGGGCGCCCGGCACGGGGACGAGCGCAGGCGGCTGCGGCACCGACCGCCCCGCGCTGCAGGAGCTGCGCGTGCCCGCGCGGGCGCGCGGGTCGTGGTGGCTCGGCCGGCGCTTCGGCGCGGCGATGCTCTCGGCGGTCGACGGGAGCGCGTTCGACTACCGCGACTGCGCGGCGTTCGCGCCGCGCGACTGCCCTCCGCCGTTCTCGCTCGACCAGCAGGACATGTGCCATGGCGGGCCCGCGCAGCGCGGGTTCGTGCAGGGGTTCGGAACGCTGCGGCGCGTGCGCGGCGGCGCACTGACGACCACGCTGAACGGCGGCGACTCGCTGCGCCTGGTGGTGCTCACGGGCCGCTGGGCGATCACGGTGGACCTCGGGACCAGGGTCGCCCCGAAACGGCGGCGGGCGCTGTTCGACGCGATCATCGCCGGCCTGCGCCGGGTGGGCTCGGGCCCGACCGCGAAGCTCCCCCCGCTCGCGTCGACGCGAGCCTGCGCAAGTACGTCCGCGCGGGCGTCGCGGTCTGCTGACGCTCGTAGTCTCCTTGGGCGGTGACCGCTCCGCCGCGCAACCTCGTCAATTTCAAGGACGTCGAGAAGGGCTACGGCTCGCGGTCGGTGCTGCGCGGCGTGACGCTGGGGGTCTCCGCGGGCGACCGGATCGGGGTCGTCGGCGAAAACGGCGGCGGCAAGTCGACGCTGCTCCGGCTGGTCGCCGGGCTCGAGGAGCCCGACGCCGGCGCGGTGACGCGCTCGGGCGGCCTGCAGCTCGCCTTGCTCGGCCAGACCGACGAGCTGGACTCGACGCGGACCGTGCGCGATGAGCTCGTCGGCGGCCGGGCCGACCATGAGTGGGCGGCGGACGCGCGCTTCCGCGGTGTGCTCGACGGGCTGCTCGGCGGCGTGGCGATATCGCGCTTCCCGCGCGGCCTCGACACGCCGATCGCCGGGCTCTCGGGCGGCGAGCGGCGGCGGATCGACCTCGCGCGCGCGCTGCTGGACTCGCCCGAGCTGCTCCTGCTCGACGAGCCGACCAACCACCTCGACGTCGAGGGCGTCGACTGGCTGGCGCGCCACCTGGCCACGCGACGCGGCTCGCTGCTCGTGGTCACCCACGACCGCTGGTTCCTCGACGCCGTCTGCAGCTACACCTGGGAGGTCGTCGACGGCGACGTCGAGCAGTATGAAGGCGGCTACGCGGCCTACGTGCTCGCGCGGGCCGAGCGCGACCGGCAGACGGCGGCGCGCGAGGAGCGGCGCCAGATGCTGATCCGCAAGGAGCTCGCGTGGCTGCGGCGCGGGCCTCCGGCGCGCACGTCGAAGCCGAAGTTCCGGATCGAGGCGGCCAACGCGCTGATCGCCGGCGAGCCGGAGCCGCGCGACCGCGCGGAGCTGCTGCGCTTCGCAACCTCGCGCCTCGGCGACCGCGTGCTCGACGCCGAGGACGTGTCGCTGGCCTACGGCTCGCGCACGGTGCTCTCGAGGGTCACCTGGCGCCTCGGCCCGGGCGACCGCTTCGCGCTGGTGGGCGTCAACGGGTCCGGCAAGACATCGCTGATGAAGCTGCTGTCCGGCGAGCTGGCGCCGACCGCGGGGATCGTGGAGCGCGGCGCCACCGTCAAGCTCGCCGTGCTCTCCCAGGACACCGCCGAGGTGCCGGGCGACTTGCGCGTGCTCGAGTCCCTGGAGGCGGTGCGCGGGCGCGCCCGGCTGGCCGGCGGGCAGGAGATCACCGCGAGCTCGCTCGCCGACCGCTTCGGCTTCCGCGGCGAGAAGGCGTGGACGTTCGTGCGCGACCTCTCGGGCGGCGAGCGCCGCCGGCTGCAGCTGATGCGGCTGCTGATGGCCGAGCCGAACGTGCTGCTGCTCGACGAGCCCACGAACGACCTCGACATCGACACGCTGACCGCGCTCGAGGACCTGCTCGACGGCTGGCCGGGGACGCTGGTCGTCGTCAGTCACGACCGCTACTTCGTCGAGCGCGTGTGCGACGACGTGTACGCGCTCGTCGCCGACGGGTCGCTGCGCCATCTGCCGGGCGGGGTCGAGCAGTACCTGACGCTGCGGGCCCCGGCGGCCGAGGCGCCGCGGGCCGTCGAGAAGGCGCCGCGGGCGGGCGGGGCCGGATCCGCGCGCGCCGCCCGCAAGGAGATCGCCCGGCTCGAGCGAGCGCTGGAGAAGCTCGAGGCGCGCGAGGCCGAGCTGCACTCCGAGATGGCGGCCGCCGCGACCGACCACGTGCGGCTCGGAGCGCTGCAGTCCGAGCTGCACGCCGCCGTCACGGAGCGCGAGCGGCTCGAGTCGGCCTGGCTCGAGACGTCCGAGGCGCTCGACGCGCCGCCGATGAACTAGCGGCCGCGGAGCTTGGACAGGTACAGCCAGGTCGGCTTGTAGCCGCGGCGCTCATACAGGCGGACCGCCGGGTTGCCGGGCAGCGCGCCGATGATGATGTCCTCCGCGCCCGCCTCGCGAAGGAACGCCTCCAGCGTGTCGAGCAGCCGGGAGCCGATCCCTTCGCCCCGGAAGCGCGCGTCGACGGAGAGCGACTCGACCTCGCCGATCCGCCGTCCGGTCTCCCAGGTGTCCGGGATCCACGTGTCCTCGACGTCGTGGACGCAGGCGAGCCCGTAGCCGGCGAGCTCGCCGCCTGCGACCACGAGCAGGAGGATGCTGTCCTCGCGCGCGAGCAGCTCGGCGTAGAGGTCGCGGTGATAGGCCCATGTCGTCGTGTCGTCGACGTACGGGGCGAGCTCGGGCATCGACTCCTGGTGCACGTGGTGGACGGCGACCCACAGCGGTTCCAGGCGGGGAATGTCGGCGACGCCGCCGCGCACGATCTCGAGCATGCCGACAGGATCGTCACAGCGGTGACGCAACGACAACAACTGCCCGCGGGCGAGTGCGACAATGCTTGTCGATGACCGTCGTGGAGGTGCGACCGGAGCGAGCGGGGTGGGTCGTGATGAGCGACCGCCGCGAGGTGTCGTCGCACGCGACCGCGGACGCGGCCGTCCGCGCCGCACAGACGTTCTGCGCGGACGAGGACGACGCCGAGCTGATCGTGCGCGATCGCTACGCGCGCATGCGCCGCGTGCCGCTGGGGCACGGACGCGCCGCGCTGGGGCGTTCGCAGGCCTGACTTGCTTCTCACGCGAGCGTCACAGAGAATCGCCCGCAATGGACGAGCACGAGCGCGGGCCGGAGTCGGTCGCCACCCCTGAGCCCGCCGTCGCCGTCGCCGTCCCCGCCGCGCCGGCGCCCGTCGGGTTCTCGGCGGCGCACGGGCAGGCGTGCGGCTGCCCGGGTTGCGCGCCCGCGTGGTCGCCGCGCAACGTGCTCGCGCTCCAGCGCGGCGCCGGCAACGCCGCGGTCGCGCGCCAGATCGCCACGCGCCGGACGATCGCGCGCGTGATCGACGACCGCCCGTACAACGAGGCGCGCCAGGCGCGCGACGAGTGGATCGCCGGCGGCGTCCGCGGCCCCGCCGACCACGTGCCCTCGACCGGCCGCGGCGGGTTCGAGGCGCAGTACGACCCGGCCGCCCAGCAGCTGACGATCGAGCTGCGCGGCGGCGTCGACTTCCGCGACGGGATGAAGCTCTACTTCGGCACGTTCGCGGTCGCCCAGCAGCCGGGCAACGGTCCCGCGGCCGCCGCCGCGACCGCGATCAACGCGCTCCCGCGCGACCAGCGCGCCGCCGCGATGGCGCCGTGGATCTGGGACGACGGGGCGAAGACGACGTTCCTGTCGGAGTTCGAGTCCTCGATCGAGAACGCCTGGTCGGCCCAGCACCAGTTCCACTGCAGCAAGGAGTTCTGGACCGACCTGGGCGCGGCCGTGAACGTGCGCGTCGTCGTCCGCGACGGCGCGCAGAGCTCGGGCTCCGGCGAGCACATGAACGTCGTGTCCTACAAGGAGAGCGACGCGACCGTCGCCTCCACGCCCGCGCACGTCGCCCAGACCGAGGTCATCGGCGACCACGACGCCGACGACAACGAGATGGTCGTCAACTCGACGCAGACGCGCCGGCGCAGCGACATCCTCCAGAACGTCGCGATCTCGTTCACGACGGGCACCGACACGCTGACCGCCGCCGCCAACACGAACCTGAGCTGGTTCGGCAACGCGTACAAGAGCGGCGGCGGGCCGGTCTGCAGCCAGTGCTCGAGGGAGATCTCCGAGGCGGCCGCCGGCAACGTCAACGTCAACCTCGAGGGCCAGGGCGCCGACCAGGCGGCCAAGGACGCCTCGGCCCAGGCGCGCTTCGCGGCCGTCAAGGCGCAGCTGATCGCCGGCGGCATGACCGACGCCGGCACCCGCTGCACGCTGACGATCACCGCAACCGGCGACAACGGCGGCGTGCGCATGGGCCGCGGCGTGCAGCAGATCGTCGCCGCCCACGAGGCCGGGCACATGTTCGGCCTCGGTGACGAGTACACGGCGCCGTTCAGCGGCACCGGCGGCGACCTCGGCACGCCGGTCGACCCGGGTCTCGGCGGCGCCCAGGGCCTGCCGGAGGCGGTGCACGAGAACAGCGACACGATCATGTCCGTCGGCGACGCCGTGCGCCCGCAGCACTACGCCACCTTCCTCGAGGCGCTCAAGGCCGTGACCGCCATGGCCGACTGGGCGTTCGGCGCGCCGGTGCCGGTCACGCCGCCCAATCCGGCGCTCGACAACACGCCCGGCACGACCGACCCGACGGCGCCGGTGACCGCGGTTGCCTGAGCAGCCGGGCGACGACGTCCTCGTCGAGCTGACCGTCGAGGGCCACCAGGACGAGCCCTGGACGCGGCGCGTGTGCACGGACGGCGCGGTGTGGGAGCACACGAACCTGCGCACCTGGGTCGAGGACGGGCAGGTGCGCCAGGAGCACCAGCCGCTGCGCTGGGAGCGGCGCACCACGGCGCCGCCCGAGGCACTCGAGCAGATCGTCCAGGTCGTCCGCGACCACGACCTGCTGCACTCCGAGTCGCGAACCGGCTCGGTGTTCGGCGTCGGCACCACGATCTGGCGCATCCACGTCGACGGCGCCGAGCACGAGATCCGGCTCCAGGGCCTGCCCGCCGACCGCGTCCCCGGCCTCGCAGAGCTCGACCGGGCGATCCAGCTCGCGGTCGCGATGGGCGTCGACCCGGGAACCTGAGCCGCGCGGCGGCGTCTGCACCAGGTATGACCACCGAAGACGAGCTCGCGGCGCTCACCGCCGCGTTCTTCGCCGCCGTGTCCTTCGAGCCCGGCGAGCGACCCGACTACGACGCGATCCGCGATCTGTTCATCGAGGGCGGGCTGCTGATCAAGAACGTCGACGCGCTGGATATCGCGACCGTCGACGAATTCATCGCCCCGCGCCGGGCGCTCGTCGACTCCGGCGAGCTGACCGCGTTCGCCGAGCGCGAGCTGGCCCACATCACCGAGGTGTTCGGGAATGTGGCGCACCGGATGAGCACGTACGCCAAGCACGGGACGCAGGGCGGACGGACTTTTGTCGCGCGAGGCGTCATATCCACCCAATTCGTATTTACGCCGAGTGGCTGGAAAATGAGCGCAATGGCGTGGGACGATGAGCGCGCTGGATTGGCGCTTCCTGACCGCTACGCAGCGTAAGAGGGGGTTTTGCGCAGCGGTCGCGTCCAAGACGGACGTATACGGCGCCAATCTCGCTTGCTTTTGCGCGCGAAATCACCTAAGTTCGCGCATGTCACGGCTGTGACATGGGTCTGAAGGGGAACGCGAGGAGAGGAAGGATTGCCGTGAGCATGGATGAGTTCCGGATGGATCGCCGGAAGTTCCTCGGCGGGGCCGCGGGCGTTGGGGCCGCGGCCGCGCTCGCATCGTGGGCGCCGGGCGCGCTCAGCAAGCCGGGCGGCCCGAAGGCGCCGATCGTCTTCAAGGACACGCTCTCGTGCCAGCACTTCTCGGTGCGTGACGCGACGGCGCGCGAGGACAAGCTGACCATGGGCTACCTCGGCGGCCCGAACTACCCCGAGGACCCGACCGACCTCGGGCCGCTGGTGCCGCTGCCGGGCGGGTTCGTCGCCGTGTTCGAGTTCCTCGCCTCGTGCGGGTACGGCGGCTTCGAGTTCTTCCAGTACACGCAGCACGTCAACACGCTCGGCCGCCAGCCGACGACCGCCGAGATCCGCTCGTACCTGGACAACGCGGGCATCAAGTCGGTCGGGACGCACACCGGCGGCCTCTCCATGACCAATGCGAACACGCGCGCGACGCAGCTCGCGATCGCCGACACGCTCGGTCACCGGATGATCGGAACGGCCGGCGACCCGGTCGGCGGCAGCGCCGCCAACACGCTCGCCGGCTGGCAGACCGCCTGCGACCAGTACAGCCAGCTCGGGGAGCTGATGTACGAGCAGTACGGGATCAAGATCTACCTGCATCCCGAGCAGAACAACTGGCAGTTCATCAACGATCCGACGCACCCCGAGGTGCAGACCAAGCACCGGATCGACTTCTGGGTCGAGAACACCGACCCGCGCTACGTGTTCATCGAGCCCGACACGTACCACATGTACAACGCGCGCGGACGCTTCCCGAACGCCGACGGCACCCTCTGGGACCCGATCCCGTTCATGTACGACAACTGGAAGCGCCTCGTCGCCTGGCACGTCAAGGACGCCAACCGCGCGGTCCCGCCGCCGGCGCCCCCCGGCAACCCGTGGACGCAGACGATGAACCGCCCGGGCTTCCCGATCAACGGCGGCGTCGACATCATCAACTCGCTCGAGGGCCACCTCGCCAAGGGCTACCCGACCGACCCCGGCGCCGTCGCGCCGGCCGCCGCGCCGGGCCCGGACCCGAAGGTGATCGGCTTCCGGCGGATGTTCACGGAGATCCGCTCGAACCGCGCGAAGGGCTTCAAGTACCACATCGTGGAGAGCGACAGCGGACCCGGCGGCGCGCCGGACCCAGGCCGCTCGCTCCGGCACGCCAAGACCAGCGCCAAGCTCCTGCTCGCACTCAAGTAGGCGACACCGATGCTTCGTGCATTCCTGGCGGCCGCAGTCGCGGTGCTCTGTGCACCGGCGGTTGCGCTCGCCCATGGCGATCCGGCCTCCCATTACCTGGAGACCGGCTCGCTGTATCCGTCCTTCGAGCATCAGCCGTCACAGAACGTCGAGCTTCAGCTCATCGGCGTGCTGGACGCGGCGAAGAAGGCCGGGTACCCGATCAAGGTGGCGCTGGTGACCGCCGAGGGCGACGTCGCGGACAACCCTGAGATGCTGAACAAGCCTCAGGACTACGCGGAGTACGTCGTCGGCGCCCTCGTCGGCTCGCGCGTTCCGGTCGAGGCGCCGGTCGTGATCGTCACGCCTGCCGGGATCGGCGTCGCCGGTCCAGGCGCCGAGGCGATGCGTGGGGTGACCGGTACAACCGGTGACGCGCTCGCGCGCGCGGCGATGACGGCGGTCCGCGACATCGCGGCCAAGGCCGGCCATCCGCTCCCGGCGCACATCCCGCCGGCCCAGGTGGCCATCGCGCCACCGAGGGGCGGCGGACTTCCGGACGTCGACCTCGGCGCCCTGACGCCGCTGCTTGTTTTCGCCGTCATCTTCGGCGGCGCGGCCCTGCTTTTCGAGTTGCGCACGCGGCTGTCACGCCGCGGCGCCCTTTCCCTGAGGAGGATTCCGTGACCCGCCGCCCCTTCCGCGCGGCCATGACCGCGGCCGCCGTGCTCGGTGCGGCCGCCGCGTTCTCGCCTGTCGCGTCCGCCGCACCTGTGCTGTTCGGCGCCACCGGCGCCAGCGACACCGACACGTTGCCGGCGTCGAATCTCTACGCGCTCAACCCCGGCACCGGGGCGGCGACGTCGGTCGGCTCGATCGGCAAGGCGATCACCGGCCTCGCCTATGACGACACCAGCGCGACGCTCTACGGCGTCACCGCCGGCGTCTCGCTCGACGGGACCGAGCGCCAGCTGCTCGTGATCAACCAGACGAACGGCTCGAGCACCGTCGTCGGCTCGCTCGGCACCAACGAGATCGAGGACATCGCGTTCACCGGCCAGGGCCTGCTCTACGGCTGGAACGAGAGCGGCGACGACCTCGTGAAGATCGACAAGGCCACCGGCGCGGTCACCAAAGTCGGCGAGTCCAATCTCGGCGTGACGTTCGGCAACGGCATCGCGTTCAACCCGCAGGGCCAGCTGTACGGGTTCCTGGACGGCGACTTCGGGCACGTGTTCCGGATCGACCCGGGCACCGGCGCGGTGACGTCCGGCGCGCACCTGTCGAACTCGCCGAACAAGACCGGCAACATGATCAGCTCGGCCGACGTCGACTGCGACAGCGTCACCATGTGGGGCGTCGTGAACGACTTCGGCGCCTCGTCGAACCTCGTCACCATCGACACGGCGTCCGGCGCGATCACGAACAAGGGCACCTCGGTCAAGGGTCTCGACGCGATCGCGTGGGCCGGCTGCCGGCAGACGTCGGTCGGCGGCACCGTGCCGGCGACGCTCTCGCTCTCGATCGGCGCCCCGGCGTCGTTCGGCCCGTTCGCCGCGGGCGTCGGCAAGGACTACGACGCGAGCACGGCCGCCAACGTGATCACCACGGCCGGCGACGCCGCGCTGTCGGTGGCCGATCCGAGCAGCAACTCGCCCGGCCACCTGGTCAACGGCGCGTTCTCGCTTCCGTCGGCGCTGCAGGCGAAGGCGACCAACGCCGGCAACCCGAACAGCGCGTTCGGCCCGGTCAGCGGCAACCCGCTGACCCTGCTCGGCTACACCAACCCGGCCAGCAACGACACCGTCACGCTGACGTTCCGGCAGACCATCGGCGCCAACGACGCGCTGCGGACCGGCACGTACAGCAAGACGCTGACGTTCACGCTGTCCACGACGACACCGTAGGTCCTCATACCGCCCAGGGCGGCACGATGCGCTGACCGTCGAGCAGCGCCGTGCCGCCCACGGGCAGCATGCAGACCGCTTCGGCGGGGCCGTCGAGCGCCACCAGCGAGAACTCCTCGCCCGGCGCGACGATCAGTGCCCCGCCCGCCGGCGCCGTCTCCTCCCGATCCGCGTAGCGCGCGGTCACCGCGCCCGACAGGATCACGAACACCTCCTCGCGATCTACGAGCGAGTGCTTCGGCGACGCGTGCCCGGGCTCGAAGCGCACGCGCCAGGCGGCCACGTCCGCGCAGCCGCGCGAGGGCGACGCGAGTCCGGTGATGGTGGCGCCCGGCGCCTCGAAGGTCGGCGCGTGCTCTGGGGTGATGACCGGCATCTGGGTGTATCCTTTCGTTCGCTGTGGCTGATAGTAAGCCAAAGGGAACTAACTCGCAAGCGCCGGACTTCGCGCTGCTGGTCGTCGGCGCCTCGCGCCCAATCGCCGAGCGTTTGAACGCGGCGGTGGCGGCCGCCGGCATCGACGACATGCGCTCGCCCTACGGGTTCGTGATCCGGGCGCTGGCGCGAGAGCCGCTCGGGCTGACCGAGCTCGCCGAGTACCTGGGCGTGACCAAGCAGGCCGCGATCAAGGTGGTCGACGAGATGGAGGCGCGCGGGTTCCTCGTGCGCGAGCCGCACCCGGCTGACCGGCGCGCGAAGGTGCTCGTGCTGACTTCGAAGGGCGCTGCGGTGCGGGAGGCGGCGCTGGCGGAGAGCCGGCGGATGGAGCGCGAGCTGCGGCACGAGCTGGGGGATGCGGACGTGGACGCGTTTTGGCGCGTATTGACGCGGTTCGCCGAGCGGCATGGGGATGCTTCAGGAGCGCGGCCGGTGTGGTGAGTGACGCCCCATCAGCGGACGCGCCGCGTGCTGGGCGCGATTCGCGAACGGCAACTGCGCTGGTAAGGGGTGCGAGCTCCGCACCGGGAAGGGGGTGCCGGACATTTCGTTACCCCTGGTAAGGAAACGTCGGTCACCCCTCGCGGCGCTGATCGTTTCGCCGCGCGGTCCTTCCCTCGCTCCCCTTACCTGCGCAGTTGCCGTCCGCGAGTGGCGCCCACGTCGCGGCCCGTCCGCTGATGGGGCGCTAGATCACGCGATCGTCGCGATGCGCGCCGAACCAGGCGGCCTGCTTCTCCATCCGCTCGCGCGCTGAGGCGGAGCGATCCAACCCGTACACCGTGCCCGGGAAGTCGAGCCCTTCCTGCACCGCCCAGATCGCGTCGTGCTGGTCAGGCGGGAGGATCTCTTCGCCGACGGCGATCCAGCCGATCGGCACGACCGCGCCGTCTTCCAGCGACGTGTTGACGTGGACGACGCCGTTGATCCGCACTTCGACGCCGTTCCCCAGCTTCACGCCCGGGAAGAGCGACACGCCGGTGGCGATGAACGACCCCTCCCCCACGACGCAGCCGTTCAGATGCGCGTGCGGCCCCACGAGCACGTCGTCGCCCAGCACGACCGGATGCGCGGCGCGGGCGCGGATCAGCGCGTTCTCCATCACCACGCAGCGCGCGCCGATCTCCACGCGCCCATCCTCGGCGGTGACCACGGCGCCGAACAACACGCGCGCGTCCGGTCCGACGCGAACGTCGCCGCACAGCACGGCGTTGGGCGCCACGTAGGCGCTGGAATCGATCTGCGGGGACGCGCTTCGGTGCTCGACAATCATGCCGCCGCAGGGTACGCGGCGCGCGCGGCGAGCACGTCGTCCATGTGCGCCTCAGCCCACGCCTTCACATGGCGCAGCACGCCGAGCAGGCTCTCGCCCAGCGGGGTGAGTGCGTAGTCGACCGCGGGCACGTCTTCTTCGAGGTCCTCGAGCGCCGGGGCGGGTACTCCGGCTACGGCGCCGCCAACTCACCGATCCGGATGGCAGCCCAACGGGAGGAGACATGACCGCCAAGACACCGCGCAAAGCGGCGCTCGCGAGCTCGATCGGCAGCGTGCTCGAGTACTACGACTTCTTCATCTACGGCACGGCGGCGGCGCTCGTGTTCGGCAAGGTGTTCTTCCCGGACTCCGACCCGGCGACGGGCACGCTGCTGTCGTTCGCGACCTACGGCGTCGGCTACGTCGCTCGGCCGATCGGCGCGCTGTTCATGGGCCACCTCGGCGACCGCCACGGCCGCAAGCGGGTGCTCGTGCTCACCGTGCTGATGATGGGCACGGCCACGTTCCTGGTCGGCTGCCTGCCGACCTACGACGACATCGGCATCTGGGCGCCGGTCCTGCTTGTCGTCCTGCGCCTCACGCAGGGCTTCTCCGCGTCCGGCGAGCAGTCAGGCGGCAACTCGCTGTGCCTCGAGCACGCGCCCGACGAGCGGCGCGCGTTCTTCTCGAGCTTCACGCTGACCGGGACGCAGGCGGGCCTGGTGATCGCGACCGCGGCATGGCTGCCGATCGGCGCGATGCCGGAGGACCAGCTGCTCTCGTGGGGCTGGCGCGTGCCGTTCTGGCTGAGCGCGTTCGTCGTGCTCGCCGCGTTCCTCATCCGCCGCCGGCTCGACGAGACGCCGGTCTTCGAGGAGGCCGCCCGCGAGGGCTCGCTGGGCCGCGCGCCGGTGGGAGAGCTGCTGCGCGACCATCGCCCGGCGCTGATCCGCGTGATGCTCGCGTCGCTCGGCTCGACGGTCAGCACGATCTTCGCCGTCTACGCGCTCTCGTTCGCGGTCGACGGCCACGGGCTCGACAAGACGACGATGCTGTGGGTCGCGATCGTCACCAACGTCGTCGCCCTCGTGGCGATCCCGCTGTGGGCGATGCTCGCCGACCGCATCGGCCGCAAGCCGGTGTTCGTGGGTGGCGCGCTGGTCAGCGGCGCGCTGATGTTCGCCTACCTCGCGGCGATCGCCAGCGAGACGTACGTGCTGATCTTCGCCGCCGCGATCGCGATGTCGGGGATCGCCTACAGCGCGTTCAACGGCGTCCAGCCGTCGCTCTATGGCGAGATGTTCCCCACGCGCGTCCGGCTCTCGGGCATGGCGCTGGGGACGCAGGTCGGCTACGCGATCGGCGGCTTCGCGCCCACAGCCGCCGCCGCGATCGACGGCGCGGGCTGGATGCCGGTCGCGCTGTACGTGCTCGGGTCGAGCGTGATCGCCGCCGTCGCCGCGCTCACCGCGCGCGAGACGTGTCGCGTGCGCCTGGACGACCTCGAGGGCCGGCCGGGCCGGTTCTCACGGGCGGAACAGCCTTTGCCCGCGGTTCAGGCGAACCAGACCACGGCCGCATAGGCGGTGGCGGCGACGGTCAGGCCGATCCCGGCCTTGTCCAGCCGCCCCGTCGCGGAGTAGCCGAGCGCGAACCCGAGCACGGCCATCGCGGCGATGAGCGCGGCGATCACGGATTCGTACTGCGTGCTGTCGCGGAGGTCGCCGGCGCGGTTCCAGGGGATGCCCTGGTCGCCGCTCTGGCAGCCCCGCGGCGGCGCGGCGCCGTTCAGCGGCGCCCAGGCGGCCGTAAGCGGGAACGTGGCGCCGCTGACGTGCGCGAACAACGTCACGCGGTCGTCCTGTGCCCACACGATGCAATAGCGACCCGCCGCATCGGTGGAGAAGCCGCCGGCGTCGCGCATGTCCTCACGTGACGGGAAGCCGACCGAGAACGGCGTCGCGGTCAGCGGCCGGCCATCGCGATCGGCGAGCACGCCGCGGAAGACCCCGTTCTTGACGTGACCAAGTGCGCAGTTGGACGTGTCGGTCGAGCACGCGAAGTTTCCGAGCCACACGTGCAGGAACAGCACTACGCCGCAGCACGCCAGTCCGAGCACGCACAGCTTCTGCCGGTGCCGGCCCTTCGTCATCACACCGCTCTATCGGCCTCTACAGCTGTTCGCGCAAGCCCGTCAGCAAAGCCTCAACGTTCGGGAGCGCGACGCCGAGGGTGGCTGCGGTGCGCGCGGCGTCGAGGCTGGTGTCGTACGGCGCGTTCATCTCCTCCTGCGGCGGGCCGACGGAGAGGAGCGCCTCGTCGAGGCCGAACGCGCGGACGCCGCGGCGGGCGAGCGAGACGCGGTCGATGTGCTCGGAGCCGACGCAGTGCAGCGTGCCGGTCGCGCCCCGCTCGAGCGCGCGGAAGATCAGCTCCGCGGCGTCGGTGGCGAGGATCGGCGTGGCGATCGTGTTCAGTCCCGGGTCGTCCCAGACGGTGAACGGGCGGCCCTCGCGCAGCGTGTCGATCACCGACGCCACGAGGTAGCCGAAGCCGGCGTCCTGCTCGCGCAGCGTCTTGGGCCGCGCGCGGTGCACGCCCTGGACGCCGGCGATCCGTGCGACCGTGCCGCGCTCCGCGCGGTCGTGCACGACGAGCTCGGACATCGCCTTCAGGAACCCGTAGGTGTTGATCGGGTTCGGGGGAGCGTCCTCGGCCGCGGGGCCCTGCGTGCCGTCGAAGACCCAGTCGGTCGAGATCAGCACCATCTGCGCGCCGACCGCGTTCGCGGCGTCGACCACGTGGCGCGTCGCGGGCACGAAGCTCTCCCAGGCCTTGCGGCGGTCCGAGAGCAGGCCGGCGAACGCGTTCCAGATCGCCGCGTGCACGATCGCGTCGGGCTTGACATCGCCCACGCTGCGCAGGACGGCGTCCGGGTCGGTGAGGTCGACGTCGGCGTGGCTGGGGCCGATGACCTCCGCCCCGCGCCGCTCGAACACGTACGCGAGGTTGGAGCCGACGAAGCCGGACGCTCCGGTCAGATAGATGCGCATCGCGGGGTCACGCTACACAGCACGACCTCGCGATCGAGTGCCCGTGCGTCAGCGTTCGCGGCGGCGCGGGGCGGGCGGCCCTGAAGCGGGCGTGCGGAGGTCGTCGATGAACGTGTCGTGGGCGACGGCCTCGGGGCGGCGGGTGATCTCGGTGACGGTCGGGATGCTCATGCTCATAGGACCGGGGCATCCCGGAGAACTCATCGCGGCATGGGATGTTTCGGCTCGTAAAGACCGAGCTCGCCCCCGCCGGGCAGCCTGAGCGCGGTCAGCAGGCCCCAACCCTCGTCGGCGACATCGCGCAGGAACTCGACGCCGCGGCCCTGCAGCTCGGCCACGGTGGCGCGCACGTCGTCGCACATCAGGTACAGCCGGTGGGCGGCCTCGCCCGGGTGCACGGCCAGCTCGGCGGGCGGGAGGGCGAAGATCAGCCAACCGCCGCCGGCGTCGACGTGCTCGAAGCCGAGCACGTCGCGGAAGAAGGCGCGGTCGGCCTCGGCGTCGCGTGAGAACACGATCGCATGGGCTCCGGTGATCATGCGACGAGTATGCAGATCCCGCTACGGCATGCTGGACGGGGTTCGTCAGCGACCCCGAGGGCCACGCGCTGATCCTCCACCACCGCTACGCGCCGCGCTGAGCGCGGACGGGCCGGAGCTGTGGACGGCCAGCGTGTGATGCACGCCGGCCCGGCGCAGCGCGACGAACGCGGGGCCGCCGCGCGGGACGACGACGCGCAGGCGGACGCCGAGGCGCTCGCGCGCGGCGACCAGCGCGTCGATCGCGCGCTGCGGCAGGTCCTCGGCCTCGCTCAGGTCGACGACGACCTCGCGGCTGCCCCTCACGGCCTGCTGGAGGCACTCATCCAGCTGCCGGCACGCGCTCGGATCGAGCCTGCCGGCAACCGCGACGAGCAGCACGCCTGCGATCGAGTCGACTGTCATGTGGAAGTCCGTCACCAACGTCTGAGACCCGCGTGCCCCGGTCTGCGCACCGGTAAACGGGGTGTCCATTTTGGGTACCACCAGTGACATGCCGCAGAAGTCACCAGGACCCAGCGTCAAAGACCCGGAGCAGTACGAGGCCCTGCGCAGGCAGGGCGAGAGCAAGGAGAAGTCCGCGCGGATCGCCAACGCCGGCAGCCGCTCCCAGACCGGCCGCAAGGGCGGCAAGTCGCCGTCCTATGAGGACTGGTCGAAGGAGGACCTCTCCAAGCGAGCGGCGGAGATCGGCATCGAAGGCCGCTCGAAGATGGACAAGGGCGAGCTGATCAAGGCCCTCCGCAATCACTGACCCTCGGGGTGGTCGGCCGCCCAGCGGACCGCGCGCACGATCGTGGCGTAGCCCGTACAGCGGCAGATCTGCCCGGAGATCGCGACCCGGATCTCCTCCTCGGAGGGGTCCGGGTTGCGATCGAGCAGCGCCCGCGCGGTGAGGATCATCCCCGGCGTGCAGAACCCGCACTGCAGCCCGTGCATCTCGTGGAAGCCCTGCTGCACGGGGTCCAGGCGCCCGTCGTGCTCGAGCCCCTCGATCGTGGTGATCTCGTAGCGCTCGGCGGTCGCGGCCAGCACCGTGCACGACTTCGCGGGCTCGCCGTCCATCAGCACCACGCACGTCCCGCAGTTGGAGGTGTCGCAGCCCCAGTGCGTGCCGGTCAGACCGAGCTCGTCGCGCAGGAAGTGGACGAGCAGCAGCCGCGGCTCGACGTCGCGCGAATGCTCCTCGCCGTTGACGGAGACCGTTATGCGCACGACGCCGCGTACTTCGAGCGGCAGCCCTCGCAGCAGAAGTACACGCGCTCGCCGCCCGCCTCGAAGAACGGCGTCGTGTCGCCGACCACGACCTCCATGCCGCAGACGGGATCGATGGCGGTGTCCACGTGCGGGTTCGCGGTCCGCGCGGCGATGATCTGGGCGAGGATCGACACGGCGATCTCGGCCGGCGTCCGCGCGCCGATGTCCAGCCCGGCCGGCGTGTGGATGCGCTCGCGCAGCGCTTCCGGCACGTCGAGAGACTCTCCGACCGCACCGCCGCGGCGGGGGCTGGCGACGAGCGCGACGTAGGGGACGCCCGCGTGCAGCGCGGCCGCCAGCACGTCCTCCTCGCCCTCGCCGTGGGAGGCGACGACGACCGCGGCGGCGTCATCGCCCTCGCGCGCGACGTCGTATCCAGCCGCGCCCGCGACCTGCGCGAGCGCGCGGGCGATCGGGGTCTCGCCCACGATCACCATCCGCGGCGCCACCGGCTGCGGCTCGAGGAAGATCTCCAGCGACCCGCCGCTCAGGCACGGGTTGTGGGCGACGACGACGCCGTCCGGCGTGGCCGGCGCGTCCGCGGGGGCGACGCCCGGCACCAGGCGCAGCAGGATGGCGTCGCCGGTCTCCAGCGCGCGCGCCGCGTGCAGCCGCACCGAGGACTGCGCGCAGACGCCGCCGACGAAGCCCTCGATCGTCCCGTCGGCGAGCACGAGCGCCGAGTCGCCCGGGCGCACGCTCGTCGGCTTGGCCGCGCGCACGACCGTCGCGGTCACGAACGGCTCGCGGCCGGCCCGCAGCCGCTCCATCCGCTCCACCAGGTGTCCCTTGATCATCGCGCTCCTCGCATCGCGTGCCACACCCGCGAGGGCGTGCACGGCATGTCGACGTGGCGGACCCCCAGAGCGTCGCAGATCGCGTTCACGATCGCCGGGGGTGAACCGACAGTTGCGGATTCGCCGATCCCCTTCGCGCCGATCGGATGGTGCGGAGACGGCGTCACCGTCGCCCCCGTCTCCCAGTCGGGCACCTCGACCGCCGTCGGGATCAGGTAGTCCATCAGCGAACCGCCGAGGCAGTTGCCGTCCTCGTCGAAGGCGATCTGCTCCATCAGCGCCATCCCGACGCCGTCGGTCAGCCCGCCGTGGATCTGGCCCTCGACGATCATCGGGTTGATGCGCACGCCGCAGTCGTCGACGGCGATGAAGCGGCGCACCTTCACGTGCGCGGTGCCGGGATCGACGTCGACCACGCACACGTACGCGCCGAACGGGAACGTGAGGTTCGGCGGGTCGTAGACGGCCTCGGCATCCAGCCCGGCCTCCACGCCCTCGGGCAGCTCGATCGCGCCCCGCGCGGCCAGCGCGATGTCGCGGATCGAGGCGCCGTGCTCCGGATCGCCCTTGACCGACCAGCGTCCGGTCCGCCACTCGAGGTCCTCGGGCGCCACCTCGAGCATGGCGCTCGCCACCACCCGCGCGCGGTCGCGCACCTTGCGCGCCGCCAGCGCGGTCGCGGCGCCCGACACCGGCGTCGAGCGGCTCCCGTAGGTCCCGAGCCCGTACGGCGTCGTGTCGGTGTCGCCGTGCACGACCTCGACGTCGGCGGGCGCGATGCCGAGCTCCTCGGCGACGATCTGCGCGAACGTCGTCTCGTGCCCCTGGCCCTGCGTCTGCACGCTGATCGCGAGCTGGGCGGTGCCGGTGGGCGAGATGCGCAGCGCGGCGCCGTCGTTCATCCCCAGCCCCATCATGTCCATGTGCTTGCGCGGGCCGGCGCCGACGGCCTCGGTGAAGAACGACACGCCGATGCCCATCAGCTCGCCGCGCTCCCTTCTGGAAGCCTGCTCGGCCCGCAGCGCTTCGTAGCCGGCGATCTCCAACGCAAGCCGCAGCGCGCGCTCGTAGTCGCCGGAGTCATAGACCCAGCCCGTGCTCGTCGCGTACGGGAACTGCTCCGGCCGCAGCAGATTGCGCAGCCGCAGCTCGACGGGATCGACGCCCAGCTCGCCCGCCAGGCAGTCGACGAGCCGCTCGACGAGATAGACCGCCTCGGCGATCCGGAACGAGCACGCGTAGGCGATCCCGCCCGGCGCCTTGTTGGTGTAGGCGCCGGTCACGCGGCAGTGCGCGGCCTCGACGTCGTAGGAGCCGGTGAAGACGCTGAAGAAGCCGGCCGGGTAGCGCGTCGGCTGCGCGGCCGCATTGAACGCCCCGTGGTCGGCGAGCACGTCGACGTCGATCGCGAGGATGCGGCCCGCGCGGGTGGCCGCGATCCGCCCCTGCATCGCGTAGTCGCGCGCGAAGCCGGTCGACATCAGGTTCTCGGACCGGTCCTCCATCCACTTCACCGGCCGCCCCGTGAGCATCGCGCCGACCAGCGCGCAGACGTAGCCGGGATAGACGGGCACCTTGTTGCCGAAGCCGCCGCCGACGTCCGGCGAGATGACGCGGATGCGGTGCTCGGGCAGCCCGGTGATCAGCGCATACAGCGTGCGGTGCGCGTGCGGGGCCTGCGTCGTGCACCACAGCGTCAGCTTCTCGTCGACGCGGTCGAAGTCGGCCACCGCGCCGCAGGTCTCCATCGGCGCCGGGTGCGAGCGCGGGAACCGCATCGCCTGCTCGACGACCACCTCGGCGCGTGCGAACGCCGCGCCGGTGGCGGCGGCGTCGCCGGCGTGCCACTCGAACACGTGGTTGTCGAGCCGTCCCGCCTGGTCGTCACGGATCACCGGCGCGTCGGGCTCCAGCGCGCGGCGCGCGTCGACGACCGGATCGAGCAGCTCGTAGTCGACGTCGATCAGCTCCAGCGCGTCGCGCGCGGAGTAGCGGTCGTCGGCGATCGCGAACGCGACCTCCTGGCCCTGGAAGCGCACCTTGTCGGTGGCCAGCACGGCCTGCACATCGTTGGAGAGCGTCGGCATCCAGGCCATGCCGCGCGGCTCGAGGTCGGCACCTGTGAGAACGGCATGCACACGGGGGTGTTGGAGGGCAGCAGATGTGTCGATCGAGACGATCCGCGCGTGCGCGACCGGGCTGCGCAGCACGGCGCCGTGGAGCATCCCCGGCAGCTGCACGTCGTCGACGAAGCGCCCGCGGCCGCGGATGAAGCGCGCGTCCTCCTTGCGCTTCAGATTGCCGTAGGCGCTCACGATGACAGCCACCCTAGGCGCGGGCGAACGAGCCCCCCGGGCGAGCTTCGCCCAGCGACCTCGCCCCCTGGGCGAGCGTCGCCACTCATGTCTCGCCCTTGGCATCGAACACGGCGACGTTGACGGTCTTGCAGCGCGCGCACTTCACGCGCACGCGCTTGGTCATCGTGTCGAGATCCATCGCGTGCGCGAGCACGTTTCCGCATTCGACGCAGACGTAGTCGTAGGGGCCGTTGCCGCGGAACACCGGACGGTCCGGGTCGTCCTGGAGCGCGGTGGCGCCGTCCGGCGGCACCTCGCCCTCGCGGACCTTCCGCATGACCATCCGCTCCACGTCAGATCTTGGCGAGCTTGGTCGTGAAGTCGTTGATCAGCGCGTCGAGGACGCTGACGACGACGCCCTCCCCCATCGACGCGGCCTTGCCGTTGATCTGCGCGGCGGTGTGGATCTCGCCGCCGCCGTCGCTCAGGGTGAACGCCACGTCGGCGTTCGCGTACCCCTGCCCGCCGGTGTCCTTGGACTTGATCTGGAGCACGGCGCGATGCGCATCCTCGTCGCGCTCCACGACCTCGACGGTGCCGCGGAAGGTCATCGACATCGCGCCCATCTTGACCTTGATCTCGGCTTTCGCGAGCTCCGGGCTGGAGCGCTCGATCACCTTCCCGCCCTCGACGCACGGGATGATGCGGTCGAGGTCCAGGATCGCCTCCCAGTTGTACTCGGCCGACTTGCCGGTGTTGAACGTGTGGTCGAGCTCAACCATGGCGTTCCGCCAGCGGCGCGGGCGCCGGGATCCGCGCGTCGATCGTGACCTCGACGACGTCGGCCACCTTGAGCGTGCCGAACAGCGCCGAGAACGGCTTCATCTTCCAGTCGGTCTGCTTGACCATCGCGCTGCCGGTCAGCCGCCCGTCGTCGCCGACGTTGAGCGCGAACTCGATCGGATGGCGAACGCGCATCAGCTCCAGCTCGCCCTGCACGTCGAGGCGGCTGCCCTGCGCCGCGACCGTGTTCGAGCGGAAGCGGATCGGGAGGCCCTTGAGCACCTCCTCGTCGATCGTCTGCGCGATGCCGGTCTTCTCGTCGTCGCCGAGCGGCGAGATGCCGCCGCTGCCGTCGACGACGCGCAGCGAGCGCGAGTCGGCCATCAGCGCCATCGAGATCCCCTCTCCGACCTCGACCTTCGCGCTCCAGCGCGTGACCTCGATGACGAGGTTGTGGCCCGCCTTGGCGGCCGCGCCGCCCTTCCCGGTCAGGACCGAGAGCGTGCCGTCCCCCGGACCCAGCGTGTGTGTTCCCGTGTCAAGACCCATGATCAGTCCCGGTATACGGTCTGCGCGTCGAGACCACCCTCGACTCCTGGGGGGAGTGCGCCCGTCCCATGAGCGTAGAGCGCGATATCGGCGATTGTTCTAGTGCTCTCGCCCGAGACGAACGCGCCGTTGTCCCACGTGAGGTCGTCGCGCTCCAGGTCGGCGCCGGCCAGGAGCCGCGCCTTCTCGCGGATCTTCTCGGTCGCGCTCGCGATCGCCCCGTCGATGCCGGCCGACGGGGTCGTGTTGAACCCGTGGCCGGCGCCGAACCGGTTCTCGTCGGCGGGCACGACCTTGACGTCGAGCGCGGGCACCCCGAGCTCGTCGGCGACGAGCTGGGCGTAGCGCGCCTCCTTGCCGTCAGCCTCGGTCGTGAGGCTCAGCACCATCTTGCCCGTCGGGTGCACCCGCAGGAACACTGCGCGATACGCCGGGTCGGTCACCGCTTTCCCTCCTCTTTCGCTCTAGGTGCGCGGTCAGCGCGTTGTGCTCCTCCAAGTCGCAGAACGCCGGCCGCGGGCCGCCCGCCGCGTGGGCGGGCACGGCGGGACGCTCGCAGCCGGGATAGATGCAGGTCTTGTTCACCATCCGGGCGTCGTCCTCCCGCGGCTCGGGCCGTAGCCGCTCGGCATCGCGACCGAGCTGCCCGCGACCGGCGTCGCGCTCGCCCACGGCTCCGGGTCCGCCTCGGGCTCGAGCGCGGCGAGCTTGCCGCTGCGCTCGGCGGCGATCGCGTCGGCCACCTCCCCCAGCGCCTCGAGGCTGTGGCCGCTGACCAGCGCGTCGATGTGCGGCAGCGCGGCCGCCATCCCGCCCACGCGCGGGACGAACGTCGCGGAGGCCGCTCGCGGGTTGACCCACACGATCCGGTAGGCGAGCCGCGACAGCCGCTCCATCTCGCGCGCCACGAGCGCCGGCTCGCCGCGCTCCCACCCGTCGGAGAGGATCACGATCACCGCCCCGCGCGCCATGCCGCGGCGGCCGTGGCGGTCGTTGAAGGCGCGCAGCGCGTCGCCGATGCGGGTGCCGCTCGACCAGTCCGGCGCGGCCGCGGCGGCGCGCTGGATCGCGCGCTCCGGCGAGCGGGTCGCCAGCGCCCGGGTGATGCGCGTGAGGCGGGTGGCGAACACGAACGCCTCGGCGTTGCGGCCGGCGCAGGTGAGGAACTGCAGGTAGGCGCGCGCGTAGGGCTCCATCGAGCCGGAGATGTCGCACAGCAGGACGATGCGGCGGCGGACGACGCGGCGGCGGCGGTGCGCGAGCCGCGTCGGCTCGCCGCCGGTGCGCAGGCTCCCGCGCAGCGTCCGGCGCAGGTCGACGTGCTCGCCGCGGCGCGCGCGCTCGGCGCGGCGGGTGCGGCGGGTCGGCGTCGCGAGCTCGATCCGCGCCATCAGCTTGTACAGCAGCGCCAGCTCGCCGGGCTCGAGCGCGTCGAAGCGCTTGCCGCGCAGCCGCTCCTCGTCGCTGGCGGCCACCGGGACGGCGACCTCGCGCGACTCGGCGTCGCCGCGCGGAGAGGGCGCGCTGGCCGCGGCGCCTCCCGCGGCGCCTTCGGCCCTGGCGCGCGCGGGCGTGCGCGCGTCGTCGGCGGCCGGCACGTGATGCGCGTCCTCCGGCGGCGGCGTGTCGTCGAGCCGTGTGCCGAAGACGCTGAAGAACACGCGATCGAACGCCTTCGCGTGCGCCTGGTCGGAGACAAACACCGCCTTCGCCGTCCAGTACAGGCGCGTGCGGGCGACCGGCTGCGTGAGCTTCAGCGCGGCCGCGAAGCGCACGGCGTGATCGGCTGTGACCGGAAGGCCGGCGTCGCGCAGCCGGCGCGCGAAGGCCGCGACCATCGGCGGCAGGTCGAGCTCGACGAGGTCGACCCTCACACGAGGCTCCCGAGTCCGGCGGCGCGCACGACGTCCTGGTCCTCCGAGTACTTGAGCACGCTGCCCAGCGTGCGCTCGATCGTCTCGGCATCGAGCTCGGGGATGCCGAGCAGCTGCAGCGCGGCCAGCCAGTCGATCGCCTCGGCGATGCCCGGCGGCTTCTGGATGTCGCTGTCGCGCATCCTTCCCACCGCCGTGACCACCGCCACCGCCAGCGAGTCCGCGGCGGCCGGCACGCGCCGGCGCACGATGTCGATCTCGCGCTCCGGCGTCGGGTAGTCGATCCACTTGTACAGGCAGCGGCGCTTGACCGCGTCGTGCAGGTCGCGCGTGCGGTTGGAGGTGAGCACGATCGCCGGCGGGTGGGTGGCGCGGACCGTGCCGAGCTCCGGGATCGTCACCGCGGCCTCGGCCAGCAGCTCGAGCAGGAACGCCTCGAAGTCGTCGTCGGCGCGGTCGATCTCGTCGATCAGCAGCACCGCCGGCCGCGGCCCCGGGTGCTGCAACGCGCGCAGCAGCGGGCGGGCGACGAGGTAATCGGGCGAGAACAGATCGTCCTCAGCCAGGCGTTCGTCGTTGGCCTCTGCCAGCCGGATCGCCAGCAGCTGTCGCGGGTAGTTCCACTCATACAGCGCCTCGCTCGCGTCGATGCCGTCGTAGCACTGCAGCCGGATCAGCGGCGTGTCGAGCACCGCGGCCAGCGCCTTGGCGGCCTCCGTCTTACCGACCCCGGCCTCCCCCTCCAGCAGCAGCGGCTGCGGAAGGCGCAGGCTCAGGAACAGCGCGGTCGCGAGCCCCTCGTCGACGAGATAGTCGACGGAGGCCAGTCGCTGCGCGAGGGTTTCGACGCTGTCGATGATCACTGCGGGGGCTCTGGCCTTCCCTGCATCGCCGCCCACACGCGCGCGGGCGTGCACGGCATGTCGATGTGGTCGACGCCGTGCGTCTCGTGCAGCGCGTCGATCACCGCGTTGACGATCGCCGGAGGCGAGCCGACGTTCGGCGACTCGCCGACGCCCTTGGCGCCCAGCGGGTGGTGCGGGCAGGGCGTGATCGTCTCGCCGAGCTCGAAGTCGGGGCACTCGAGCGCGGTCGGGATCAGGTAGTCCATGAACGAGCTGTTGAGGCAGTTGCCCGCGTCGTCGAACGTGATCACCTCCATCAGCGCGATCCCAACGCCCTCGGCGAGGCCGCCGTGGATCTGCCCCTCGACGACCATCGGGTTGATGCGCACGCCGCAATCGTCGACGGCGATGAACCGGCGCACCGTCACGTGCGCGGTCTCGGGGTCGATGTCGACGACCGCGATGTAGGCGCCGTACGGGTAGGTGAGGTTCGGCGGGTCGTAGATGACCTGGGCGTCGAGGCCGCCCTCCATGCCCTCGGGCAGCGCGTCGCCGGAGTACGCGCGCGTGGTGATGTCGAAGATCGAGGCGCCCTTCTCCGGGTCGCCCTTCACGTACCAACGGCCCTTCTCCCAGGCCAGGTCCTCGGGCCGCGTCTCGAGCATCGTCGCCGCGATCAGCCGCGCTTTGTCGCGCACCTTCCTCGACACCACCGCGACCGCGGCGCCGGAGACCGGCGTGCTGCGCGAGCCGTAGGTCCCGAGCCCGTACGGCGACTTGTCGGTGTCGCCGTGGCGGACCTCGACGTCCTCGGGCGGGATGCCGAGCTCCTCGGCGACGATCTGGGCGAACGTCGTCTCGTGGCCCTGGCCCTGGGTCTGGCAGCTCAGCGACACCACCGCCTTGCCGGACGGGTGCACGCGCAGGTCGGCGCCGTCGTTCATCGCCAGCCCGAGGATGTCCATGTGCTTGCGCGGGCCGGCGCCGACGCCCTCGGTGAAGAACGACACGCCGATGCCCATCAGCTCGCCGCGCGCCCGCTTTTCGGCCTGCTCGCGGCGCAGGTCCTCGTAGCCGGCGATGTCCATCGCGACGCGCATCGTCTTCGCGTAGTCGCCGGAGTCGTACGTCCAGCCGGTCGTCGTCTCGTACGGGAACTGCTCGGGCTTGATGAACGAGCGCATGCGCAGCTCGATCGGGTCGGCCTTCATCTCCAGCGCGAGCGCGTCGACCATCCGCTCGACGAGATAGACGGCCTCGGTGATGCGGAACGAGCAGCGGTAGGCGACGCCGCCCGGCGCCTTGTTCGTGTAAACGGCCTTGACCTTGACGTGGCTCGCCGCGAGGTCGTAGGAGCCGCAGACGATGTGGAAGAAGCCGGCCGGGAACTTCGTCGGCTGGGCGGTCGAGTCGAACGCGCCGTGGTCGGCGATCACGTCGACCCGCAGTCCGGTGATCTTGCCGTCCTTCGCGCACATCTCGGCCTTCATCACGTAGTCGCGCGCGAAGCCCGTCGACATCAGGTTCTCCGACCGGTCCTCGATCCACTTCACCGGCACGCCGGCCACGATCGACCCGGCGATCGCGCACACGTATCCGGGGTAGACCGGGACCTTGTTGCCGAAGCCGCCGCCGATGTCGTTGCAGCGGATCCGGATCATGTGCTCGGCGAGGCCGGCGACATGCGCGTAGACCGTGCGGTGCGCGTGCGGCGCCTGGTTGCCGTTGTAGATGTCGAGCTGGCCGGTCTCCGGATTGAAGTCGGCGATCATCCCGCACGTCTCCAGCGGCGCGGGGTGGCAGCGCGGGTAGATGATGTCGCGGCTGACGACCACGTCGGCCTCGGCGAAGGCCTTGTCGGTCGCGTCCTCGTCGCCCGCCTCCCAGGTGGGGCTGGCGAGGTTGTCGACCTGCCCCTCCTTGTCGTCGCGGATGACCGGCGCGTCCGGGTCGAGCGCCTTGCGCGCGTTGACGACCGCGTCGAGCGGCTCGTAGTCGACCTCGATCAGCTGCAGCGCGTCGCGCGCGGTGTACTCGTCGACCGCGATCACGGCCGCCACTTCCTGACCCTGGAAGCGGACCTTGTCGCCCGCCAGCACGGCCTGGGTGTCGTAGGAGATCGTCGGCATCCACGCGAGCCCGAGCGTCTCCAGGTCCTTCGCGGTGATGACGGCGGCGACGCCCGGATGCGCCAGCGCCGCGCTCGTGTCGATCGAGTTGATCTTTGCGTGCGCGAACGGCGAGCGCAGGATCGCCATGTGCACCATGCCCGGCAGGCGGATGTCGTCGAGGTAGGTGCCCTTGCCGCGGATGAAGCGCGCGTCCTCCTTGCGCTTCAGGCGGCCGAAGCCGATCGGCCGGTCCTCGATCGCGCTCATCGCTTCGCCTCCTCGTGCTCGGCGGCCCAGCGGACCGCGGCGACGATGTTCTTGTAGCCCGTGCAGCGGCAGATCGCGCCGGAGATCGCCGTGCGGATCTCCTCCTCGGTGGGGTCCGGATTGGCGTCCAGCAGCGCGCGCGTGGTCATCAGCATGCCGGGGGTGCAGAAGCCGCAGTGCAGCGCATGGCACTCGTGGAAGCCCTGCTGCAGCGGGTCGAGCACGCCGTCGACCTCCAGCGCCTCGACGGTGCGGACCTCATGCCCGGCGGTCATCGCCGCCAGCGTCGTGCACGATTTCACCGGCTCGCCGTCGATCTGAACCACGCACGCGCCGCAGTTGGAGGTGTCGCAGCCCCAGTGGGTGCCGGTCAGGCCCGGCGTGTCGCGGATGAAGTGCACGAGCAGCGTGCGCGGCTCGACGTCGCGCGTGACGGTCTCGCCGTTGATGGTGATCGAGACTTCCATGCTCAGACCTCCTGCTTGAGGGCGCGGGCGGTCGCGCGCCGCAGCGCGCGCTTGGTCAGCACCCCGGCGAGATGGCGCTTGTAGTCGGCGGGCCCGCGCTGGTCGGGGATGGGGTTGCAGTCCTCGCTCGCGATCGCGCCCGCCTGCTCGAACAGCTCCTCCGACGGCGTGGAGCCGCGCAGCAGCTCCTCCGCACGGGTCAGCGAGATCGTGGTCGGGCCGACGGCGGAGAGGCCGATGCCGGCGTCGGCGATCGTGTCGCCGTCGAGCCAGACGGCCGCCGAGGCGGCGGCGATCGCCCAGTCGCCCGCGCGCCGCTCGACCTTCTCGTGCGCGCTTCCGGCGCTCGGCAGCAGCGGCAGCCGGATCTCGGTCAGCAGCTCGCCGTCGCCCACCGCGGTCGTCCACGGACCGCGGTGGAAGTCGTGCATGCCGACGACGCGCGAGCCCTCGGGGCCGCGGATCACGACCGTCGCCTTGACCGCGGCGCAGACCGCCGACAGGTCCTCGGCCGCGTCGGCCTGGCAGAGCGAACCGCCGATCGTGCCGCGGTTGCGGACGACCGGGTCGGCGATCACCTGCTCGGCGTCGCGAAAGACCGGGAAGCGCTCGAAGAGCAGCTCGGAGTTGAGCAGGTCGACGTGCCGGGTGAGCGCGCCGATCGCGATCTCGTCGCCCTCCTCGCGGATGTAGGCCAGCTCGTCGAGGTCGTTGATGTCGATCAGGTACTCGGGGCTGGCCAGCCGCAGCTTCATCATCGGGAGCAGGCTGTGGCCGCCGGCGATCACGCGGGCGCCGTCGTGGGCGCTCAACGACGCGAGCACGCCGTCGACGCTGCTCGCCCGCTCGTAGTCAAACGGCGCTGGGGTCTGCATCTGATCCCTCGTACTGGATGGGCGAGTCGGTGCCGATGACCGGCGAGCGCGCCGGGCGAGCGGCGGGATAGAGGGCGCGCGCGGCCGCGCTGCCGTAGGCGGGGTTGCGCAGCGCCGGGCCGTTCGGGCTCAGCACTGCGACCGGCGCCTCGCGGCCGAGCCGGGCGAGCGTGAGCGTCCCGCGCGTGTAGACCTCGGAGATGCGCGGCGCCCTGGTGGTGCCGTGATCGCGGAAGCCGGTTGCGCCGGCGCCGGGGTACAGGCCGTCGACCAGGCCGATCGCGTCGACCAGGCCGGCCTTCTTGACGAGCAGGCCCTCGAGCGCGCCGACCGCGGCGTCGAGGTTGCCGTTGATGTCGTTGACCACGTCGTTGACGGGCGCGGACTTGGCGATGATCTCTCCCACGGAGGAGATGGTGGCGTCGAGCCCGTCGGTGATCTGCTTGAGCGCGACGATCGTGGACACGAGGTAGTAGACGAGCGCGAGCACGATCAGGACGACCGTGACGATCAGCAGGACTGCCGGGCCGGACATCAGGCGTCGTCCAGGATCGTGTTCAGCGAGCCGCCGTAGTCGGCGACCAGCGCGACCGTCTGCCTGACCTGCTCCTGCGTGGTCAGCAGCAGCGCGGTGGCGTCGAGGTCCTTGGACCCCGCGGCGGCGGACCTCGCGATGCCGCGCACGCTCGGGACGATGCTCTTCGCCTCGGAGAGCACGCCGTTGAGCAGGTAGACGACGACGGGGAGGACCACGAGCAGCAGGACGAGGTCGAGGATCCACCAGAGCGTCATGACGGCCTTCTCTCGGCCACGACCGCGGCCTTGCGGGCGATGCCCGGCAGCGCGGAGAGGATGATCTCGAACTGCGCGTTGATCGCCTTCACGGCGGGCTCGAGCGGGCGCAGGTGCTCGGCCTCGACTGTGTCAATCGCTGCCCTCAGGGACGCGAGACCCTCCGAGATGTTCTGCAGTCCGCGGCGGACCTCGATCAGCGCGATCGCCAGCACGGCGACCACGACGACCGCGAGCAGGATGGAGAGGAAGACCATCACGCCACCGCCGTCCCGTAGCCGTCGGTCAGCGCGTTCATGTAGCCGTCCTGGACCACGGCCTCCTCCACGATCAGGGCGAGCACGGGCGCGGTGGCCTCGAGCTGCGGGATGTTGGCCGTGTTGGCGCCGACCTTGCCGGCGACCTCGAGCAGCCCGGTGACCGAGCCCTCGATGTCGCGCACGGCCTTGATCAGCACGGCGAGCAGGCCGGCCACGATCAGCGCGGCGACGAGCCCGATGATCAGCGAGACGACCCACGCGGTGTGCGCGCTCATTTGCCGACCGCCACCTTCCGGAGGGCGCGCGCGGAGTGCAGGATGCGCACGCCGGAGTCGTTGATGCGGGAGATGTCGTGGAGCGCGGTCGTCTGCTCGCGCACGGTCTCCAGCGCGGGCACCGCCACGCGGGCCTGCCCGGCGATCCGCCGCGCGAGCGCCACGACCGTGATGACGATCGCGGCCGCGACCAGGATGACGACGACCCCCAGGGCCATACCGACATACCAGCCGGTCATCTCACTCCTCCTCCTGTTGTTGTGCGCGTGCGGCGGCGCGTCTGAGCACGCGCTCGACCAGGACGCCGGCGACGTGCCGCTTGTACTCCGCAGACCCGCGCTGGTCGGTGACCGGATCGCAGGCCGCGGCGGCGAGTGCGGCGGCGTGGGCGAAGAGCTCGTCGTCCGGCCGCTTGCCGAGCAGCGAGCGCTCCGCTTCCGTTGACGTGATCTCGCCGCCGACCGCGGCGAGCGCGATGCCGGCTTCGGCGATCGTGTCGTCCTCGAGCGTGAGCGAGGCGCCGGCGGCCACGACCGCCCAGTCGCCGACGCGGCGGTCGACCTTGGCGTAGGCGCTGCCGCAGCGCGAGTGGATCGGCACGCGGATCTCGACCAGCATCTCGGCGGGCCCGACCGCGGTCTCGTAGGGACCTCGGTGGAACTCCTGCATCCCGACGGCGCGCTCCCCGGTGGACGAGCGGATCACCATCTCGGCCTTGACCGCCGCGCAGACCGCGGACAGGTCCTCCGACGGGTCGGCCTGGCAGAGCGCGCCGCCGATCGTGCCGCGGTTGCGCACGATGGGGTCGGCGATCACGTGCTCGGCGTCCGTGAAGATCGCGAGGCGTTCGGCGAGCAGCTCCGATTCCAGCAGCGCGCGGTGCCGGGTCATGGCGCCGATCCGGATCCGGTCGCCGCGCTCGCGCACGTAGCCCAGGTCGTCCGCCAGCGGATCGATGTCGATCACGTGCAACGGCGAGGCGAGGCGCAGCTTCATCATCGGCAGCAGCGAGTGCCCGCCCGCCAACAGGCGGGCCTCCGGGCCAAGCTGCTCGAGCAGCGCAAGCGCGTGCTCCACGCTCGTCGCGCGCTCGTAACCGAACGGTGCTGGGACCTGCAGGACTCCTCCTTGGTCTCTCCTCCGCCCCCAGGTTCCGGTGTTATGGTCGCGCTGTCAAACCGAGTTAAGTGATCGCTTATGACCCTCGCGCAGCTGCAGTCGTTCGTGCTGGTCGCCCGGCACGGATCGGTCAAGGCGGCGGCGGCCGAGCTGCAGGTGACCGAGCCGGCGGTGTCGGTCGCGGTCGGCGCGCTGCGCAAGGAGCTCGGCGATGAGCTGTTCCTCCGCACCGGCCGCGGGATTGCGCTGACCGAGGGCGGGCGGCGCCTGGCGGCGCTGGCCACCGAGATCCTCGGGCTGGCCGAGCAGGCGCGGCGCTCGGTGGCCTCCTCGGAGCGACGGATCCGGGTCGTCGCGACGAGCCTGGTCGCCGAGCACATCGCACCGCTGATCGAGCTGTTCACCGGGCGTGAGGAAGCCGTCGAGGTCGCCGTCGAGGCGTTGCCGGGGCGCGAGTTCGGCGATGCCCTGGAGCACCGCCGCGCCGACGTCGCGCTCGGCCCGAGCCCGGGCTCGGAGCGGATCGCCTCCGCCCCGTTCCTGCGCTGCCGGCTCGTGCTCGCCGCGGCGCCGTCGCACCCGCTGGCCGGCCGCCGCGCGATGGCGCCCGCCGCGCTCGCCGGCGCTCGCTGGCTCGCCGGGCAGCCCGACCTCGATCCCACGACGGGCACGGGGCTGTTCTTCGCGCGCAACGGGATCGTGCCCGACGAGGTGGCGACCTACAGCAGCCAGGCGGCGGCGGTCGCCGCGGCCGCGGCCGGCGAAGGGATCGTGCTCGTGCCGGCGCACTCGGTCGTCGACGAGGTCCGCCGCCGCGCGCTCGTGCGGCTCGACGTGCGCGGGACGCCGGTCGTCGAGCTCTGGCACGCGAGCACGCTGGGGCTCGGCCGCGCGTTGCCGGCCGCGCTCGCGCTCCAGCGATTCGCCACGACCCCGGACGCGACCCAGGCGATCTCGTCGGGGCGCGCGGGGGCGGTGTCGGCGCAGGTGCGGCCGAAGGTGCACGTGACGCTGTGGCGGTCCGTCGGCCGCGCTTAGGGCTGCGGCGGACGGCGGGCATTGAGGGCGGCGGGTCGGGTTGGCCCGGCCGGCTGTCGCGTGCGTCGCTGCGCCGGCGAACGGCGGCGGGCGTCGAGGGAGGCGGGTCGGAGTGGCCCGGCCCGCCGTCGCGCGCATCGCTGCGCCGGCGAACGGCGGGCATCGAGGGAGGCGGGTCGGAGTGGCCCGGCCCGCCGTCGCGCGCATCGCGGCGCCGGCGAACGGCGGGCATCGACAGGGCGTAGAGCGAAACGATCATCGGCGCGACCGGTCAGGGAATCGGGCCTAATCTTCGTCGGCTATAGCCCGACTAACTCGACGCGGACAGGAGCCCATCCGCTCGATCGTGGTCGACTGTGATGGCTTGGCGTCCCTGGATGATCGTTTCTGGTACACCGCCTCCCTTACCTGCCGCCGTTGACGTTCGCCGACAGCCCAACAAGCAACGAGCGCAACGCCAGCGCGGCCCCGCTCTCGTACCCGCCCGGCCGCCGCACCAGCACGACCGGCTGCCGAGCGCGCAGCGCCGCCACCTCGAGCACGTGCAACGCGCCCTCGTCCAACGCGCTCTCCGGCAGCAGCGCCAGCCCGAAGCCGGCCTCGACCATCCGCTTCTGCGCCGTCAGGCTGTCGATCGGGACGATCTCGGCCCCGTCGAGGCCGGCGGTCGTCAGGACGCGCCGCAGCACGTCGGCCGCCGGGAAGCCGATCCAGCGCTCGCCCGCGAGCTGCCGGGCGTGGCGAGCGTGCGCGAGCGGGTGATCGGGCGCGCACACCGGTAGCAGCGACTCCTCGTAGACGAGCTCGCCATCGAGCTCCGGGTCGGCGTGGTAGCGCAGCCCGAGGTTCGCGGCGCCGCGGCGGACGAGCTCGCTCACCTCGGCGCTCAGCGCGGTGCGGATGCGCAGGTCGATCGCCGGGCGCTGCTCGCGGAAGCGCTTCAGCCGCCCGGTCAGCGCCGTGCTCGCGAGGGTCCCGACGAGCGCGAGCGTGACCGTCCCGCTCTCGCCGCGCAGGGCGGCGACCGCCTCGGCCCCGTCGCGCATCGACGCGAGCAGCGCCTCGGCGTGCGGCAGGAACGCTCGCCCGGCCTCGGTCAGCAGCGGGCCGGCGGGCAGGCGCTCGAACACCGGCGCGCCGAGCTCGTGCTCGAGCAGGCGGATGCGGCGGCTGATCGCGGGCTGGGAGAGGTGCAGCGCCGCCGACGCGCGCGTGAAGCCGCCGTGGCGGACGATCGCGGCGAATGCTTCGACGTGGTCGAACTCCATACGCGAAGCGGATGGTATCGAGCGAATCTATGCATTGGACGGATCGGCTGGCGCCGCCTACCGTGGCTGTATGACGCACGGTGCCTATGTCTGCCTCGACGAGCCCGCCGCGATCCCGGAGCTCGGGCTGCGCAACGAGTTCGAGCCCGGCGACGGCGACGGCACCTACGCGCTGCTGCGGCGCGTCGGCGCCGCGCCCGCCGATCTCGACGACGACCCGCTGCTGCGCGCCAAGGCGATCGTGCACGTGGCCGCCGAGCCGGAGCGCGTCGACGCGTTCTGCGCCGCCTTCCCGGATGCCCGCATCCTGCGCGGCGCCCTCCCGCAGCTGCAGTGGACGGGCGGCAGGATGTTCGAGTACGCGTACGCCGATCGCGTGGAGCAGCGGCCGGGGGCGGAGATGCCCAACGCGTTCCTGCTGCCGTTGCGCAAGACGCCCGAGTGGTGGGCCAAGGACTGGATGGAGCGCCACACCTACTTCCTCCCCCGCTACGAGGACGGCGTGATGGTCGCCGAGGGCCATGCGCTCGCAGCGCGCGACGGCATCCCCGCGATGCTCCGCCGCACGTACGCGAGCGAGGGCGAGTACGACTTCGTCACCTACTTCGAGTGCGCCGACGACGGCGTGCCCACGTTCCACGCCGTCTGCGCCGCGCTGCGCGACGTCACGCGCAACCCGGAGTGGGAGTACGTGCGGGAGGGCCCGACCTGGCAGGGCCGGCGCGTGGCCACGGCCGAGGAGCTGTTCGCCTAACCGAGCGCCTCGGCGATCAGCACCGTCGCGCCGAACACGAACGCGACGGCCGCGATCAGCCCGACGAGCCGTGGCGACGGCCCGCCGTGGATGCCGGTCTCGTGCACCACGGCGTGGCCCTTGCCGCGCGCGATCAGCCAGCGGTTGACCGGCGTCGCCACCACGCCGGCGACGGCGAGCGCGAACGCGAGGCTGCCCCAGAACAACCGGTCGCCGAGCCCGGCGTCCAGCGCGCCCGGCACTGCCACCACGATGGCGTTGTCGACGATCTCCATCGTCGCGATGCTGAGCGTGTCCGAGGCCAGCGCGATCGGGATCACCGCCGCGAGCGCGAGCCCGGCGCGCAACAGCGGCAGGCTCGTGAGCCCGTACCCGAACACGAACGCGAGCGCGATCGAGAGCACGACCGTCGGCAGGTTCCCGAGCCCGAGCGCGGTGCCGATCGCCATGCCCGCGATCTCGCCGATCGCGCAGCCGGTGAGGCAGTGCAGCGTCGCGCTGATCGCGACCTGGGTGAGCTCGCGCCCCTGGGTCGGCATCGCGTGGTGATGGTGATGCGCGCGGGCCTCCATACCCCTCTAGGGTATCGAGCGTACAACGACGGTGCTAGCCCTCCCGGACCACGTCGCGCGCCGCCTTGTCGTCGCGCAGGCCGAGGTAGCGGGGGTGGCGCAGGCGGCCGTCGCGCGTCCACTCGGCGAACCCGACCTGGGCCACGAGCTTGGGCTCCACCCAGGTGATGCCCTTCTCGCGCACCTCGTCGGCGAACGGCGTCGTATCGCGCGCCAGCGCGCGCAGCTTCTCGCCCAGGTCGCGCAACGTCGGGCGGTCGAAGCCCGTCCCGACCTTGCCCGCGTAGCGCAGCTCGCCGCCCTCATAGACGCCGAGCAGCAGCGCGCCGAGCTCGATCCGCGTGCCGCGCGGCTCGGTGAAGCCGCCGATCACGAGCTCCTGGCCGTGGCCGCACTTGAACTTCAGCCAGTCCTTTGAGCGGCGCGCCGCGTAGCGGCTGTCGGCGCGCTTGGCGATCACGCCCTCCCAGCCCTTGCGGCATGCCTCCTGAAAGTACGCGACCCCGTCGCCGTTGCGGTGCTCGGTGAAGCGCAGCGGATCGTCGAAGGTCAGGAGCTCGCGCAGCCGCTGCTTGCGCTCGCGCAGCGGCCGCGCCCGGACGTCCTCCCCGTCGATCCACAGGACGTCGAAGACGTAGTAGAAGATCGGGACGGACTCCCGCCCGCGGCGCGCCAGCTTCGCGAAGCTCGTCTGGTCGCCGTCGAGCGCGACGACCTCGCCGTCGATCGCGAAGCGCGTCGCGGACTGCGCGTCCAGCGCTTCCGCGATGGCCGGGTAGCTCATGGCGAGGTCGTTGCGCGAGAGCAGCTTCACGCTCCCGCCGTCGCGCACGGCGACGCAGCGGATGCCGTCGAGCTTGCGCTCGTAGATCCATTCCGGGTCGTCGAAGCGCTCGTCGGTGAGGACGGCCTTCATCGCGTCGGAGCCCTTCGGCGGCGGCGTGCTCACCGCCCGAACTCTCGCACGAGCGTCGCGAGGTTCGCCTCGATCCCGCGCTTGAGCCCGAGGGCGACGATCCGCGGCAACTTGACCTCCGCATCGAGCTCGAGCAGCGTGCCGTCCCCGTCCTGCGTGAACCGGTAGCGGTACAGGAACGGCGTCGGGCCCGACGTGGTGCGGATCGCGAACTCGGCCGGGGGCTCGAGCGTGACGATCTCGAGGTCGTTGCGCGCCGGGCCGGTCGGGAGGTCGCGCTCCATCACGTAGGTCGAGCCGACCTTCCCGGGCTCGGACGTCTCCCGGACGGCGCGGACGGCGGAGTTCCAGACGGGGAACCGGCGCGGGTCGGACACGTAGGCGAACACGACGTCGATCGGGCGTGCGATGCGCACGGTGGTCTTCAGGTTGATCATGAGGCAAATATACATGACATGTCATGTATTTCAATGAGGTGTCATGCTTCTCGACATGGATCCGGTCGAGGAGCTGCGCTACCTCGTGCTCGCCGCGCAGCGCGACGGCAACCGCGCGCTGGCGGCCGAGCTGCGCCCGCTCGGCGTCACGCCCGCCCAGGCGGAGGTGCTCGGCGTGCTCGCCGGCGCGGGCCGTCCGCTGACCGTCAGCGAGGTCGGCGAGCTGCTCGTGTGCGAGCCGGGAAGCCCGAGCCGGCTCGTGTCCTCGCTCATCGGCACCGGGCTCGTCGCCCGCTCCGCGCACGAGCGCGACGGTCGCGCCGCGGCGCTCTCGCTCACCGAGGACGGCAAGCGCCTCGCGCGGCGGATCCGGTTGGCCGAGCAGCGCTTTCACGAGCAGCTGGGCTCGCGCCTCGGCTCGCAGCGGGAGACCGACACGGCGCTGCGCGCGCTGCGCCGCTTGGCCGGCGACGGCGCGTCCGCCGCGGCGCTCGAGCGCCGCCGCGCGACAATGCCGCGATGAGCTACGCCGACGTCAGCGGAGTCCGCCTCTACTACGAGGAGCACGGGGCGGGCGACCCGCTGGTCCTCCTGCACGGCGGGCTCGGCTCGGTGGAGATGTTCGCGAGCGTGCGGCCGGCCCTGGCGGCGGCGCGGCGCGTGATCGCGCTCGACCTTGCCGGCCACGGGCGCACCGCCGACGTCGACCGGCCGCTGCGGCCGGAGCTCCTCGCGGAGGACGTCGCTGCGCTGATCGAGCGCCTCGGCGCCGGGCCCGCCGACGTGCTCGGCTACTCGCTCGGCGGGAAGACCGCCCTACGCCTCGCGATCCAGCGCCCGGCGCTGGTACGCCGGCTCGTGCTCGTCTCGATCCCGTGCCGGCGCGACGGCAACTTCCCCGAGGTCGTCGCCGCGATGGACGCGATGGGCCCGGAGCTCGCCGAGCCGATGAAGCAGTCGCCCGCGTACGCGCTCTACTCGCGGATCGCGCCCAATCCGGACGACTGGGGCACGCTGGTCGCGAAGACCGCCGAGGCGCTGAAGACCGGCTTCGACTGGAGCGAGGAGGTCGCCGCGCTGCCAATGCCGGTGATGCTGGTGTTCGCCGACACCGACTCGGTCCGGCCGGAGCACGTGGCCGAGTTCTACGGGCTGCTCGGCGGCGGCCTGCGCGACGCGGGCTGGGATCGGTCCTATCGCCCGCTCGCGCGGCTTGCCGTCATCCCCGGCGCCACGCACTACGACGTCCTCGAGTCGCCGGTGCTGGCGACGGCCGTGCTGCCGTTCCTCAGCGCCGTTACCAAGGTGTAAACCGCGGTTCCCCGCAAACGCGATGGCGACGTCGATCGCCACGCGCGCGCTCTCGCCGCGCTCGCGGCCGGCTTCATCGCGATGACACACAAGTAACGTCGTCGCGCGTGCGCGCGACGACGATCCCGCGCATGTCAAACGAGCTGGCGGGCAAGCGCACCGGCGCGGCCGCGCGCGCCGACGCGCGCGTCTCGGACGGGCACTTCGGCGCGCTCGAGCTGGAGCTCTTCAATGCCGGCGACAAGCCGCTGAACCTGCGCGTGCGTGACGGGGGCCGCGTCGTCAGCGTGCGCGTGAAGCCCGGCGAGACCAAGACGAAGTCCTTCGACACCGACCAGGGCTGGTACGACCTCGAGGTCACGGCCCAGGAGGACGCCGCCTTCCGGCGGCGCCTCACGGGCCATCTCAAGACGGGCGTGACCGCCTAGGAGCCTGTTGAAGAATTCCGGTACGCCTGCTGCGGCACATCCGCGGCGCCTCGCGCCGCCCGCGATGCTCACGTGGCAGAGCCACGCATCGCGATCGCGTCCGCCCCGAGGCATCCACGGCTGCACCACATCAGGGCTGACCGACCATTCTTCAACAGACTCCTAGTGGCCCCGGCCGGAAGTACGACCCTGTCTCGCGACAGATCGCTCGCCACGCTTCGCTCGCCGGCGGGCCCGGACCCGGACTGCGCCGGCGATGCGCCGTACTTGCCGGCCGGAACCACTAGCGGAGCGAGATCCGGATCACCTGGCCGTTGCCCGGCGAGCCGGCGTTGATCGAGACGTAGAGCGCGTCGCCGGTCGCGGTGATGCCGCCGGGCATCGGCAGCGTCCCGGCCGGGAGCGTGAGCTGGCGCTTGTTCCCGGCGCGGTCGATCGCGTAGATCGCGCCCTCGTTGGTGCCGCCGAGCAGGCCGTCGTGGTCGATCTCGAGCGCGTAGAGCGTGCCGTCGCGGCCGAACGCCAGGTCCATCAGGTTCGTGAAGCCGCTCGCGAACACGGTCTGGGCGCCGGTGCGCGGGTCGACCTCGTAGACGTTCGCGACGCCGGGCGTGAACGGGAACCCGGTCAGCTGGCTCACGTAGTACTGGCGGTCGGGGCCGACCACGACCGAGGTCGGCACCGCCTGCGCGCCGCCGAGCGAGGCCGGGAGGTTCGCGAAGATCGACAGCGCCGAGACGCGGTTGAACGGGCGCACGACGTCGACGGCGTTGCCGCCCGCGTCGGCGACGACGAGCTTGAAGCCGTCGACGGCGACGTCGACCGCGTTGGAGTCGATCGCCGGGTTGCCGAGCGCGGCGTCCGGGTTGACGTCGCGCTCGAAGTCCCAGATGTCGGCGAGCTTGGCGACCTTGCCGCGCTTGCCGATCGCCAGCACGCGGCCGAAGAGGTCGGCGACGGGGTTCTGCTGCGCGAGCGTGTCGCGCAGGATCGTGTTCCCGGCGGGATCCTTGGGCTCGGTCGGGCCGCCGTTGGTGATGATCACGCCGTCGTCACCGAGCACGGTGATGCCGTGCGGGCCGATCGCGTTGTCGTTGTTGGGCGTGTTGGCCATCGACGCGAGGCCGGTGGCGATGCGCGACTGGCGCCCCCAGCGATCGACCTTCGTGACCGCGCCGCTGTTGCCCATGCACGCCGGACCCTCGCCGGCGTTGAAGCACGGGCCGGCACCGCCGCGGCCGGCCTCGGCGACGAACAGGTCGCCGCGGGATCCGAACGCGAGGTGGCGCGGGGAGTCCAGTCCCTGGGCGATCAGCTTGACCGTGGGCGTGGGAGGCGGCGTGCCGCCACCGCCGTGGTGGTGGCCGTGCCCGTCGTCGTGGTGGCCCCAGCCGCCGCCGTGCGGGCCTCCGTGGGCCAACGCGAGCGGGGCCGTCGCCCCACCTCCGACGACGAGAAGGGCGGCGACGATCGGCTTGAGCGCTCGCATGGGTCCTCCCGGGGCGTTGTACGAACGGCCGGGCGATTGTTTCACGCGCGGGCGCGCTCGCGCTCGGCGACCGGAGCGGGAGGCTCCGGCTCGGGCGCGCCGGCCCGCTCGGCCGCGAAGCGGTAGCCGATCCCGAAGTGCGTGTGGATGTAGCGCCAGGCCGGCGACATGCGTTGCAGCTTGGCCCGCAGCTTGCGCACGAACACGTCGACCGAGCGGTCGCCGTGAACCATCTCGTAGCCCCAGACCCGCTGGTAGATCTCGGCGCGCTCGAGCACCTGCCCGGCCGCCTCGGCCAGCAGCTCGATCAGCTCGTACTCGCGCCGCGTGAGCTCCAGCGACTCACCGGCGACGTAGACCTGGAACTGGTCGGGCCGCAGCTCGAGCTCGCCGACCACGGTCGGCTCCACGTCCGCTCGCGACGCCGCCCGCTTGCGCCGCCGCACCACGGCCTCCAGCCGCGCCATCAGCTCCTCGGGATGGCACGGCTTGGCGACCCAGTCGTCGGCGCCGAGCCGCAGGCCGCGCACGCGCTGGGCGACCGAGGAGGGCCCGGTGCACACCACCACGCCGAGATTCGGAAGCTGGGCGCACAGCCGCTCCAGGTAGCTCCAGCCCTGCGGCCCGAGCACGGCGAGATCGACGACCACGGCGTTGAGCCGCATCGCCGCAAGCGCCTCGAACGGCACCGGCGAGGCCAGCACACGATGCATCCAGCCGGCCGCGGACATGCGGTTGCCGAGCGCACGCACGAATCCGCTGTCGGAGTCGATGACCCCGACGCGGATCTGGTCGTCCCGATCACGCGCGGCTGACCACGTCATCTGGGGCCAGCCTAGCGTTCACCGCCTCAACACGTCCGGCCCCGGCCGGACGTGCTTGCATTGCGGCCGGAGGCAGTACCAACGACGTCGAAGGCAGGGATTCGATGAGCCGAACGCGCTCGCTCGTGTGCGCGGCGCTTGCCGTCACGCTGCTCGCGCCGTCCGCCGCGCAGGCGCATGGCCAGCGTGCCGTCAGGGAATCCCGCCCTGACGGCATGTCCCGAGTGCCGCTTTCGCATCTCACCTTCAAGGCCCGCCACGCCGGGGAGGCGAAGCTCGCGCTGACCGCGTGGGCGCGGGGGACCGACTGGGGCACGGCCGGCCGCGAGTCGGCCGTGCTCTCAGTTGCCGTCGACGGGCGCGAGGCGACAAGCGTGGTCACGTTCAACGGCGCCGCGCCGCTGGAGTACCGGGTGGCGCTGGGACGCGTGCGCGCGGGCCGCCACGAGGTGACGGTCTCGCTGGACCGCGCGAAGTCGCCGGTGTCGTCCGCCGAGGTGCGGCGGCTGAGGGTCGCGGTGAGCGACGACCTGGGGTCGCGCTTCGCGCCCGTGCTGTACGGGCGCGACCTTCCGGAGATCCCGGGGCGCTACGAGAACGCGACGACCGACGTGCCGCTGCTCGCGTACCACACGTCGACCGCCGATCCCGCCACCGGCAACCGCACGATCGAGTACACGACGATCTGGTCCAACGAGGACGGCGGCACCAACACGCCGGCGCTGATGGCGCGCTGGGGCAGGACGACCGACATCGAGTGGATCTACCGCGTCGTCGTCGATGCGCGCGGGCACCGGGTGTCGGACGCCTACCAGGCCGCCAACCACGAGACGAAGGCGTTCGATGGGCTGCGCGAGCACGACCATCCACTGCTGCAGACGGCGACGGCCAACAACAACACGGCCGCGGTCACCGACGTGGCCGCGTCCTCGGGCGCTCACGCCGGATCAGCCCGAGGCGGTCGTCTGGACGCGCACGTAGCCGGCCGCCGGCTCGGGCGGCGCTAGGGTTGCGGCGATGCCGGAACCGCCTCCACGCCTCGAGGGCCTCGAAGCCCGCGTGATGGAGGAGGTCTGGAGCCATCCGGAGGTGACCGTGCGCGACGTGATGGCGGCGGTCAACGCGGAGTCCTCGCGCGAGCGCGCGTACACGACGTTCATGACCGTGCTCGTGCGGCTGCACGCCAAGGGGCTGCTCGAGCGCCGGCAGGAGGGCAACGTGTACCACTACGCCGCGGCGATCTCGCGCGACGACTACGCGCACTCGAGGGCTCACGCCGACGTCAGCGCGCTGGTCGCGCAGCACGGAGATCTGGCGCTGAGCGAGTTCGCGCGGCAGGTCGCGGGGCTCGATCCGGAGCGGCGGGCCGCGTTGGAGCGGCTCGCGTTCGGGTCGCCGGACTCGTAGCCGGCCTACCTGCCGCCGTTCGCCAGGACCCGGTCCAGCCATGGGTTCCGGAACGCGCCGCGCGGATCCAGGCGCGACCGCAGCGCGGCGAAGTCGGCCATCCGCTCGTACACGGGCGGGGTGAGGAACACCTTGCCCCAGTGCGGGCGCGGGTTGAACGGGGCGAGCGCGGCTTCCACGACCGCCAGGGCGCGCTCGACGGCGGGCTGGTCTCGCCGCCACGTGAAGTGGAGCGCGATCGTGTCCTGCCCGTACTGTGGCGAGAGCCAGAGCGTGTCGGCGGCGACGGCGCGCAGCTCGGAGACGAGCAGGACATCGCGCAGCTCGTCGCCGATCGCGAGCACGGCGCGGACCGCGTCCGCGGCGCTGGCGCGGGCGACGAAGAACTCGGACTGGATCTCCTCGCCCGCGCTCGGCGTGCTGTCGATGCGGAAGTGCGGCAGCCGGTCGGGCCAGGCGCCGGGGACGCCGCGCTGCGCGGTCGTGCTCGCCGGATCCAGCGCGAGGATCGGATGGCGCTCGCCGATCGCGGGCCGCGCGTCGAAGAACGAGTCGAAGCCCTCGCGCCCGCGCGACTTCAGCCAGACCTGCTCGGTCGAGTCCCCGAAGCGCGAGAACACGGACACGCTGTAGGCGGCAGTCATCACCTCGTCGAAGTGCTCGAGCAGCGCGTCCCACGAAAGGCCCTCGAACACGTCCTGGCGCACCTCGAACGCCGGCTCGGCGTCGAGCGTCACGCGCGTCACGACGCCCAGCGCGCCGAGCCCCACGACCATCCCCTCGAAGTCCGCATCGCCGCGCGACACCCGCACCACGTCGCCCGACGACGTCACCAGCTCAAGGCCGGCGACCGCGGTCGCCAGGTTCCCGTTGCCCGCGCCCGAGCCGTGCGTGGCGGTCGCGATCGCGCCTCCGACCGAGATGTGCGGGAGCGAGGCCAGGTTGTGCAGCGCGAGCCCCGGTCCGCGCAGCGCGCCGGCCACCGCCGCGTACGTCAGCGCGGCGCCGACCTCGATGACGCCGTCGCCCACGACGACGTCGCCCGGCAGCGCCTCCAGCGACACCAGCTCCTCGGCGTCGCCGATACCGGTGAACGAGTGACGCGAGCCCACCGCCCGCAGCGACGGCGCGCGCGCGGCGATCGCGCGCAGCTCGTCCAGCGACGCGGGCGAGTGCCACGCCCGCGCGCGGTACGTGTAGTTGCCGCCCCAGTTAGTCCGCGACACCCAGCATCATGCCGCGCAGCGTACGCCGCCCGAGACGCGCACCGTCACCCGGTCCCCGACCGACGGACCCGGGATCGGCACCACCGCCCGGCGCTCTGATCGAGACGGTCGCGAGGCGGCGACGCTGCACGGGAGCGGCTCGCGCCCGCGCCTACGCTGAAGGCGTGAGCCATCCGGCGGGGGACTTCGACTACGAGGCGCACGGGCGGGGCTACGCTCGCACTCGCCGCACCGAGCCGCGGATCGCCGCGCTCATCCACGCGGCGCTCGGCGACGCGCGCACGGTCGTCAACGTCGGCGCGGGCGCCGGCTCCTACGAGCCGGAGGACCGCGACGTCACGGCGGTCGAGCCGTCAGCGGCGATGCGCGCGCAGCGCCCTGCGCACCTCTCCCCTGCCGTCGACGCCACCGCCGAGCGGCTGCCGTTCGGCGACGGGGCCTTCGACTCCGCGATGGCGACGGTGACGATCCACCAGTGGCCCGACGCCGACGCCGGGCTTCGCGAGCTGCGCCGCGTGGCGCGTGGTGCGGTCGCGATCATGACGTTCGACGGCGACGCGTTGCACGAGTTCTGGCTCGCCGAGTACGTGCCCGAGCTGATTGCGGCCGAGCGCCGCCGGTACCCGGCGATCGACCGCATCGCCGCCGTGCTCGGCGGCGACGTGACCGTCACGCGGGTGCCGATCCCGATCGACTGCGTGGACGGCTTCACCGAGGCCTACTACGCGCGGCCCGAGGCGTTCCTCGACGCCGCGGTGCGTCGCGGGCAGTCGGCGTGGGGCTTCGCCGGTCCCGAGGCCGAGGCGCGCGGCGTCGGCAGATTGCGCGACGCACTCGCGTCCGGCGCCTGGGACGCGCGCCACGGGCATCTGCGGTCGCTGCCCGAGTACGCCGGCTCGCTGCGACTCGTCGTCAGCGCCGGTACATCGAGGTGATCTCGGCGAATCCCTGGACGGGCAGCGCCGGACCCTCGACGACGAGCACGGCCGCGCCCTCGACCGGCGTGCACTCGACCGCCAGGTCCGACCGCGCGCAGAACGCCTCGACCTCGGCCACGGGTGGACGTGGCGGCTATGTTGCGCATAGCGCAACTCAGACGCCACACGAGCGGCGACGCGCGGCGTGGGACCTCGACGCTACGTGCCGCAGAAGCCGTCGCGGCGGCTGTTGACCGCGATGATCCCGGCCAGGCGGCCGTCGGCGTCGACCACCGGGAGGCGGCTGGAGGCCATCGACATCGCGCGCTCGCGCGCGACGTCCGCGGGCGCGTCCGGCGCCACTGTCTCGCCGCGCTCCGCGAACCCGCCCGCGACTGCCGAGTCGGGCGCGCCGCCGAGCGCGGAGGCCTGCAGCGAGCCCACGTAGCGGTCCTCATCGACCAGCAGTGCGAGCTTGTGCGACGTGCTCTCGTCCTCGAGCGTCCTCATCGCGGCTTACACCGAACGTACATGAGAAGAGGTATGGATAGCCCGACCGGGTAGTCCGGACGACTGGAGAAAGGCCTCCGGTCGGCTCCCATGGTCGGCCCGGCCCAGCCGGGTGAGACTGCGCGCATGCCCGTCTCGCACATCCGGCCCGCGGCCGCGGCTCCGATCGGCTCGCCCGACGGCGATCTGCGCGCGGGCGTGCTGCTCGTCGACAATCGCGACATCGTCCACTTCGGACTGCGCGTCCTGCTCGCCCGCCAGGATTGGGTGACGCGCGTGCTGAGCGCCAAGCGCGGCGCCGACGCGGTGCTGCTCGCGGAGCGACACCGGCCGCGCGTCGCCGTGATCGACCTGTTCGTCGGCTCGGAGTACGGCGTCAACATCTGCCGCGCGATCCGCGACCGCTCGCCCGACACGCGCGTGCTGCTGACCTCCAGCTCGACCGTCCTCACGCAGCACGCCGCCCGCGTCGCCGGCGCCACCGGCTTCATCGCGAAGGACACCGCGGCGACCGCCCTGCTCGCCGCCATCCGCGCCGTCGCGCACTCCAACCCGCGCTTCGTCTGGCGCCCGGAGGTTGCCCGCGGCCCGCTCTCGCGCCGCCAGCAGCAGATCCTCAACCTCATGGCCGAGGGCGCGACGAATCCGCGGATCGCCGACATGCTCGGTCTCTCGCTGGACACCGTCAAGCACCACACGACGCTGATCTACCGTCGCCTCGACGTCCCCAACCGCGCGGCCGCCGTACACCTGGCCCAGCGGCTCGGCCTGCTCAGCCCAACCCCTGCGGGGGAGCCGCAGACGGCGCTCCAGCGAGCCGCGTGAGGCAGACACCTCACGCGAGCGCCGCGCCCAAGGCGTCACGGCCCTCGACGCCGAGCTTGCGGTAGGCGCGCATGAGGTGGGTCTCGACCGTGGCGAGAGTGACGAACAGCTCCTGCGCGATCTCGCGGTTCGTGCGGCCGGACGCCGCGAGCTCGCAGACCCGGTGCTCGCTCGGGGTGAGCGCGTCGCGGCCGCTGATCGGCCGGCGGCGCGGGCGGGCGCCGGAGGCCCGCAGCTCGTCGGCGGCCAGCGTGGCGAGCGGCTCGGCCCCACAGGCGTGCGCCTCGTCCATCGCCGCGGCCAGCTCGGCGCGCGCCTCGCGACGGCGGCCGGCGCGGCGAGGAGGTCAGCCCGGCACGGGGAAGCGGACCGACGGAGCGCGAGCGAACAGCGCTGTCGCGGCGAACGCGAGCGCCGTCTCGCGCAGCGCGCTCGCGACCTCGTGCGCGTCGCCGCCCTCGCGCAGGGCGCCGGCGAGCGCCTCCCGCTGCCGGCGCGAGTCACGGGTCAGCCCGGCAGCCAGCAGCGCGCGGACGGTGCCGACCGCCATCAGCTCGGAGGCGAACGCGTTGCGAAGCAGGAGCTGTGCGGCCGCGTCGCGCGCCGTCCTCGGCGCGGGCGGGTCGAGCACAACCAGCGGGGACGGCGCGTCGCGCGCGATCAGCCGGCCGAACGCGATCGCGGTGAGCCGCGCCGGGCCGCGCAGCTCGATCGCCGGCACCCCGTGGTGGTCGGCGAAGCCGGCGTCGAGATGCAGAACGGCCGCTGGACGCTCGCGCAGCAGGCGCTTGAGCTCGGCAGCGCCGTCCACTGCCTCGGCACCGAAGCCGGCCCTCGCGTACGCGCCTTCCACCGGCACGCCGCTCGTCGCCCCGCGGAGGATCGCCACCCGCGGCCGCGCGCCGCCGGCGACGGCGCCGTGCAACCGCTGCACCGTCACCGGGTCGGGAAGCCCGGTGGCGGGCAGCCCGAGCTCCCCCTGCAACGCCGCGAGCGCGGCGCGCGTGGCCGGGCCGAGCTCGCCGTCGCTGGGCACCGGTCCACGCCCGAGCCGGTTCAAGGCCCCCTGCACCGCGCTCACGCCGGCCGGCTCCCCGGGTGCGTGAGGCGCAGGCCGGAACAGCCGCAGCCCGGCGGCTTCGAGAGCCGGCGCCGCGAGCTCCCACGGGAGCGCGCACACCTCGGGAGCCTCGGCGCACAGCCCGAGGTCGCCACGAGCGCCGCCCGCGGCAGTGAGCAGCAGCGCGCCAAGGTCGCGGCCGAGTCGCTCCGGGTCGCCGAGCATCCGCCCGACCGGCGAACGGACCGCCACGCACGCCCGTTCCGCCGCGCTTGGCCGTCCGTTCCCGCCCGTCGACACGGTCCACCAGCCGGCGCGGGCGGGCGTCGCGGGGCTCAGCCGCACCGTCACACGTAGCTCGGGCTCGCCGGCCCCGTCCGGCGTCGCGCTGCCGCGGGTGCGTCCGAGCGCGCGGTCCCGGCGAAGGTCGTCGCCGATCGCCTCGTAGAGCGCGGCGGCGCGGCGTCGCAGGCCGAGCGCGCGCTCGGCGGTGGCGGCGTCGCGGGCAAGCAGCTCCAGCCGCCGGGCCGGCCACGCGCCGGCCTCGGCGCCCCGGTCGCCGAGCAGCTCGCCGGCCCGCTCCAGCGCGCGTTCGCGCAGCTCGGGGTCATCGAGCGCGGCCGCGGCCTGCACGAGCGCCGCGCCGCCGAGCACGGGCGCGCTCCCGTCCGCCTGCAGCTCCTCGCGCGCGAGCACCGCGATCAGCCGCCGCGCGCCGGCGCGTACCGCCGCGGCGATCAGCGCCGCGCGCGACGGCTCCGGAGCGGTCGCACGCCACGCGCGCTCCAGCTTCATGACGGCATCGCCGGGCCGGCCGACCAGCCGATCGAGCTCGGCGTCCAGCAGGGCCGCGCGCCCGAGCTCGGCGCGCGAGCCCAGCGTCTCGACGGGCGACGGCACGAGCCGCCGCAACCGCGTCCGCAGCGCGCGGTCGCCAGACAGCGGCGCGCAGCGCTCGATCCCGGCGAGCAGCGCCAGGCGGTCCGGCGGCGGCGTCACGCGCGCGAGCTGCTCGCACAGCAATCGCGCGAAGCGGTCCTGCGCCGCGCCGCGCGACACCGCGAGCCCGTGGACGGCGACGCCCGCGAGCGCGACCGCGTCCTCGGCGCCGCTGCCCTGGGCGGGCGCTCGCCCGAGTGGCGCGGCGGCGCCGTCGCCCGGGGCGGGCGCGTGCGTGACAGCTTCCTGGAGCGCGGCGGCGGCGTCCTCGACGAGGTCGGCCGCCTCGCCCGACCAGCCGCGCAGGTGCAGCAGCTCTGCGCGCGCCAGCGTGACGCGCGCCCAGGTATCCGAGCCCCGCGGGCCCTGCGAGCGCCGCGCCTGGTCGAGCCGCAACGCGGCCTCGTGCAGGTTGCCGAGCCCGCGCAGCTGCAACATCGCGCCGTGGACCCAGGTGCGGCAGACGCCGTCGGTCGCGCCGAGCCGGCTCCACAGCGCCTCGGCCTGCTCGAAGTCGTCGAGCGCGGCGCCGGCGTCGAGCAGCGCCGCGCGCGCCGCGCCGCGCGCCTCGCAGGCTTGGGCGGCGAGCGCCCACCCGCATTCGTCGCCGGGACGACGTTGCGGGCGCTCGGCCACTCGCCGTCCCGTTTACGCGGTGGGCGTCGCGACCGGGCCGGCGGCCGGATCCGGCGGCTTCGGGGGCACCTGGACCGATCCGTTGGACGTGTTCGGCGGCGCGCTGGCCAGCGTGGCGCGCTGGAGCTCGGCCGTGTTCGCGTTCTGCTGGGCCAGCGACGACCCGCGCAGGCCGAAGTACGCGCCGACGAGCGTGCCGATCACCGCGCTCACGGGACCGAGCGCGGTGACGAGGTCGGCCGCGGCCTTGTAGTGCAGGATCGCGACGATCGTCACCGCGGCCACCGAGGCGATGCCCGCGAGCACGACCCACATCGCGTACGCGGGCTCTCGCTTCTGGTTGGGCTCGGGCATGTCGGCTCCTAGCTCGTCCGGGCGAGCAGCGAGCGGTAGCGCTGGCGCCGGTTGCGGAAGTCCCAGCCCTGCCCGTCGCCGCGCGGCGTGGGCTGCGCGGTGTGCCAGATGCGCTTGCGCTGCGCGGTCAGCACGCTCACCAGCACGCCGATGCGGCGCTGCTGCTCGTCGGACGGGCTCTGCGTCTTGCGCAGGGCGTCCAGCTCGCGGCAGCGGCGCAGCTCGACCTTGGTCAGCCAGCTCGCGGGCCCCTCGACAGCGGCCGCCTGGCCCCACATCACGGCCTCGGCGTTGCGGCGGTTGACGAGACCCTGCAGGACCCGGCCGCCGGCGTGGACGTAGAGCTTGAGCGCGTCCGGCACGCCCTTCATCCCCTGCGTGCGCAGGGCCTGGCCGAGCGAAGTCGACGCGGCCACGATCCCGCCGCCGCAGTTGTATGCGATCGACACCAGCGCGTCGAACTGCGGCTGGGTGAACTGCAGGCGCAGGCCGTTGACGGCCGTCTCGGCGATCGCGAGGTCGGCGGCGAGCAGCTCGAGCGCCTTCGCGTGCGAGATCGTGCCCATCGCCTGCGTCCCCGGGCCGGTGTGACCGTAACCGATCGTCCAGACCCCGACGGGGTCACGGTAAGGGTGATCGACGAACCCCTCGAAGGAGGCGATGAACTCGATGCCCTGAGGTGAAGTCTTCATGACGTCTCGGCCCCGCTCTCGGCGATCGGCGGCGGCGGCGAGGCGAACTCCTCGTCGTCGTCGGGAAGCTGAGCGTCGGGGACCTCGTCCACGGCCGGGTCCTCGATCTCGGCCTCGGGCGGGGTAACTGCCTCGGTTTCCAACGTGGTGCTCCTTGTGGCGGACGGCGATTCGAACCTAAGACCCGGTTCGTCGGCCCGCTGATACGCCACGTCGCGGGCCGAGGCGGTCGAGGCCGGCGTGCGGTGCCCGGGGCGCCGCGCCGCGCGAGGACCCATCGCGCTCAATTTGAACGTAATGAAGTTCTTGTATGAAGCGCGTACTCACAGGGCGATTTCGACTGAACAGTGAGAACGCGACATTCACCAGGTGACGCTCTCCCGGCGCCGCGATCGCAGTCGCCGCTTCGGGGGCAGCGCCAAATCTCAGGGTCCGGTTCCGATTGCCGCCGGACCCCGTTGCGCCGGATAGTCGCGCGGTGCGCCATCTCCTTCTCATTCCCGCGCTCGCCGCGGTGGCCCTCGCCGGTTGCGGCAGCGGCAGCAAGAACGACTACGTGCAGAGCGTCAACAAGGCCGAGGCCTCGCTCCAGAAGTCAATGTCGAGCATCAGCACCATCGGCTCCAGCTCGAGCGGCGCTCAGGTCGCGACCACGCTCGAGCAGGGCGGCAAGGCGCTTGACGCCGCCGCGGACGACTTCAACGACATCAAGCCGCCCGATAACGCCAAGACGGCCCACGTGAAGATCGTCGACGGCCTGCACAAGCTCGCCGGCACGTTCCGCACCGCGGCCAAGTCCGCCAAGTCCAACGACCTCACGGCCGTGGCCAAGGCGCTGACCGACGTCGCCACCAGCGACGGCGCCAAAGAGATCCAGGACGCCCAGAACGAGCTGGTCGCCGCCGGCTACAAGTTCAAGAACTCCTAGATCGGATGGCCGCGGCCGTGACGGCGGACGCGGCCATGGAGTTCATCTGAGCAGCTCCTGCTCGAGTGGCGAGCGCGCCCGCGCGCGCGGGCTCAGCGTCGCGGCGCCCACGCGCGCCGCAAGCGCGATCGCCTCGCGCGCGATCGCCGCCTCGCCCTCGGCGCCGGCGTCCTCGAGCAGGCGAGTGCGGATCTCGCCGCCCGGCGCCTGCGCCCAGCCGCCGACCACGCGCCCGTCGCACCACACGGTGGGCCCGGCGTTGCCGTTGCGGTCGAACAGCAGCTCACGGTGCGTCCCGAGGTACCACCCGCGTTCCTTCCAGCCCATCGTGGTGGGGTCGAGCGCCGGCAGCAGCGCCGCCCACGGCTCCCCCGCCTCCACGGGCGCCTCGTCGCCGGCCAGCACCAGCCCGGGTGAGCCGTCGAGCTCAACCTCGACGGTCTCCACGCCCGATAGGGCAGCCCGCGTCTGCGTCGCCGTCCAGCCGGTCCACCAGCGCAGGTCCTCGGCCGTCGCGGGCCCGAATGCCGCCAGCCAGCGCCGCGCGAGCTCGACGCGCGCCTCGGCGTCGGAGTGCTCGGCGACCTCGGGATGCCAGGCCGAGAGCGCGGCCCAGCGAAACTGGGTCGAGGTCCAGCTTCCCGACGGGCGCGTGCGGATCACGCGCCCCTGGGCGCCGAGGACGATCAGCACGCGGCTGGCGACGGTGACCTTCGCCTCGTACTTCGTGCCGGCGCCGAGCACCAGCGTGCTGCCCAGCCGCGGGTCGTCGCCGGCCAGCTCGGTCGCCGTCGCCTCGCCGCGGGCGGCCAGCGCGTCCACCGCGGCCTGCTCGGCGCCCGCCAGCCAGGCGCCGGCGTCCGGAGCGCCCAGCCCGGCCGCCTCGAGGAAGCCGATCAGCTTGCGCCGCTCGCGCGCGGCCACGTCGCGCGAGCACGCGGCGAGCATCACCGCCGCGGTGTCGACCGGCGCGACGAACATCGTGCGCCGCATGGCCAGCACGCGCAGCAGCGTGCGGTCCTCATAGAGCGCGCGCTCGACCGCGGCCACGTCCCCGTCGCGCATCCGCGCCAAGGCGGACAGGAACACCGACGCGGCGTCGGTCCCGTGCAGCGCCACGACGGCGCCGGCGGCCTCCACCGGCGTGCCCGCCCGCGCCCCGTCCGCCAGCCCGTGGCGCCGCCCGAGCCGCGCTCGCCGCTCGTCCACCGATACCCGCCGCATCGCCAGAAGCGTACGCGGCGCGCCGGCGCCCGCCTCGCCGTCGCGCTGAACGCCGGCGCGCCACTTAGGTCGCGCCGGAGCGTCACGTTCGGGCCTCCGGCGTGTCGTCTACGTAAGACGATCACGAATTCCGACGAAAGGGAGACGTCGTGAGACGCATCATCCAGGCTGCCGCCGCGGCGGCCGTGCTCGCCCTGGCGAGCAGCGGCGTGGCGCTGGCGCACCACGGTCACGGCTCGCGCGGGGATCGCTCCGCGGCGAGCGAGCGGCTGTTCACGCTCCAGCCCGATCCCGCCGGCAACCCCGAGGGCGTCGCGTTCGACGAGCGCACGAAAGCGTTCTTCGTCTCGAGCACCGGCGACGGCGCGATCTACCGAGGCACGTTGGACAGCCCGACGGTCTCGCCGTTCATCCCCGGCGCCGCCGGGCGCGCGGCGGTGGGCCTGAAGGTCTCGCGCGGCAAGCTCTACGTGGCCGGCGGGCCCACGGGCGCGATCACCGTCTACGACCTCGCCTCCAAGCAGGCGGTCGCGACGTTCCAGACCGGCTCGGGCGGGTTCCTCAACGACCTCGTGGTCACTCGCGGCGGAGACGTCTACGTGACCGACTCGATGCGCCCGACGCTGTGGCACGTGACCGCCGACCAGGTGCGCGCGGGCGGCGGGACGCCGCAGGCGCTCGACGTCTCGGCCGTCGGCTTCCAGTCCGGCTTCAACCTCAACGGCATCGTGGCCAAGGGCGCCAGGAAGCTCGTCGTGGTGCAGTCGAACACCGGCAAGCTGTTCCGGATCAAGCTCGGGAGCGACGGCGCGTCGACCGAGGCGATCGACCCGGTCCAGGGCGTGTCGGTGCCGGGGGGCGACGGCATCCTGCTCGACGACGGGAAGCTGATCGTCGTTCAGGGCGGCCCGCCGGCGCAGCTGACGTTCGTGAAGCTGCACGACGGGGCGCGCAGCGGGGAGATCAAGAGCACACGCACCAGCGCGCTGCTGAAGGGCCCGTCGACGATCGCCCGCGCGCGCGACCTGTATCTGGTCGTCAACGCGGACTTCAGCACGAGCACGAAGCCGTTCACCGTGGCCGGGCTGCCGCGCAACGACAACGGCGACGGCCACGACCACGGCGACGACCACGGTCATGGCCACGGCGACGACCACGGCGGCGATCACGGCCATGGCCACGGCGGCCACGGCCACGGCGACTGATCAGTCCGGCTGGCCGACGGGCGTCCTCGGGTCGCCGTCCACGGCGGCCGCGAGGACGTCCTCGGCCTCGTCGAGCAGGTACGGCAGGCTGAGCGCGCTCGCGAAACCGAGCGCACCGGCGAACTGATCGGTGAGGTCGAGGTAGATCACCCGGTCGTCGCGCACCGCGTCCAGGCGCGAGAACACCGGGTTGGCCAGGATGTCGTCGCGCGCGCCGTACATGACGACGACGCGCGAGGGCGCCGGATGGCTGCTGCTGTGCGGCGACGAGACGGGGCTGCCGGCGATCGCGGCGATCCTCGAGGCGCCGCCGGTGGCCGAGGTGCTCGCGATCGTCGAGGTTGCCGACGCCGCCGAGCGGCTCGACCTGCCGGGCGTGACCTGGGTCCATCGCGACGGCGCCCCGGCGGCCACCACGACGCATCTGGCCGACGCCGTCCGCGAGCTCGAGCTCCCGAAGGGCGCCGGCCAGGCATGGGGCGCGGCCGAGTCGCGGGTCGCCCGCGACCTCCGCGCCGTGCTGCGCGAGGAGCGCGGCATGCCCCGGGCCCACGCGACCGCCCGCGGCTATTGGCTGCGGCGGGCGAGTGGGACCTGGGCGACTAGGCCGAGACCAGCGCCGGCTCGGCCTCGCCGGTGACCGGCTCCGGCGCGACCGGCTCGGGCACCGACTGCGACCGCCGACGGGAGACCAGCGCGGTGAGCGCCGGCACCAGCAGCGTCGAGACCACGAAGGCGGCGAGCAGGATGCCGAACGCCATCGCGAACCCGGTCTGCTTGCTGTCCTGGTCGTTGAGGACCATCAGCGTCCCGAACGAGGCGGCCAGCACGGCGCCCGCCGCGCCGATCGCCGGAGCGGTGTGGCGCACCGCGGCGGCGACCGCATCGCGGACCGAGCCGCGCGCATCCAGTTCCTCGCGCAGGCGCGCGGAGGCGAGCATGTTGTAGTCGGTGCCGAGCGCGACGACGAACAGGAACAGCACCAGCGGCATCGTGAACACGAGCCCGGGCTGGCCGCCGGCGCCCTGGAACACCGCCACGGTCGCGCCGAGCGTCGCGACGAACTCGAGCGCAACGGCGGCGAGCAGATACAGCGGCGCCTTGATCGAGCGCAGCAGGCCGATCAGCACGAGCAGGATCAGTCCGGCGGCGACCGGGAAGATCAGCTTCAGGTCGTGCTGCATCGAGTCGCCGACGTCGGAGATGATCGCCGCGGTTCCGGCCACCATCGCCTGCGTGCCGTCGGGTGCGGCCGCGTGAGCGGCGTCGCGCAGCGGGCCGCAGGCCAGGCGGACGGCCTTCTCGCTCCCCGAGGCGTAGCGGAGCACGACCGGCAGCTCGGCGGCGCGGCGGTCAGCGTTGAGGCGCGGCTCGCCGACCTGGGCGACGCCGGGGACCTGGCCGATGCGGCGCGCGAACGGCGCCAGCTCGGCGGCGCTCAGCGCGTGATCGCTCTTGACGTAGACGGTCTGCGGATCGGCCGCGCCGCGGGGCAGCGCGCGGGTGATCTCGGCGCTGACGCGCGCGGACTCGGTGCCCTTGGCCTCGCCGCCGAGGTCGTAGTTGAGCTTGACGCCCAGCGCACCGAAGGCGAGCGCGGCGAGCACCGCCGTCGAGGCGAGGGCGACGCGGGCGGGATGGCCGGCGACGTACTCGCCGAGGCGGGCGGCAAAGCCGTGGCGCGGAGCGCGCTGCCAGCTCCTGGAGGGCCAGAACATGCCGCGGCCGGTGATCGCCAGCAGGGCCGGCATCAGCGTCACGCCGGCGAGAAGCATCACGGCGACGGCGGCGGCGATCGCCGGCCCGAGCGCGCGCAGCTGCCCGAACTGGGCGAGCACGAGCGTGGCGAACGCGATCGCGACGGCGAATGCGGCGGACGCGATCACCGGCGTGATCTTCTCGCTCGCGTGGCGCGCGGCGTCCTTGCGAGCGTCCCCGGCCCGCAGCCGCTCGCGGAAGCGGAACAGCAGGAACAGGAAGTAGTCGATGCCGACGCCGACGAGGACGACGGTGATCAGCTGCGGCGTCGAGGTGTCGAGCGTGAGCCCGAGCGCGGCGGCGCCGAGCGTCACCACGCCGGAGGCCGCGCCGCCGACGACCAGTACCGTGATCAGCGGGATGAGCGCGGCGAGCACGCCGCGGAAGAACAGCGCGGTGAGCAGGATCGCGGCGCCGAACAGCAGGAACTGGCCGGTCTGCTGCGGCCCGCGCGAGCTGTCCGTGTAGTCGGTCATCGAGGCCACGCCGCCGGTGAACCCGGCGCGCATGCCCGTGGCCGCGAACCGCTCGCGGGTGTCGGCGCGCAGCTGCTTGAACGCGGCCTGCACCCACGGGTCGCTCGAGTTGCCCTTGAAGCGCAGCCCGATCAGCGCGAAGCCGTGGGGGTCGACGCCGCCGGCGGCGGCGGAGACGACGCGCGTGGTGCGCTCCCGGCCGTTGGGGTCGGCGGCCGCGCCGTGCGGGCGCTCGACGGTCTTCCAGTCCGGCGCCCAGCGCGACAACGCCGTGGCCACGCCGGCGATGACCTCGGCATCGGCCGGCGTCAGCTTCGCGCCGTCGCGGCGCTTGACGAGCACGGTCGTCGTCGAGGTTCCCTTGGCCTCGCCGAACGCCTCGCGCCCGAACTCGATCGCCTTGGCCGACTCGTACTTGGACGGCAGGAACGAGGCCTGGTCGTCGGTGGTCACGTCGGCCGACTTCAGCGCACCGGCGGAGCTGAGCCCGAACGCGGCGACGATCCAGATCGCGATCACGATCCAGGGATGCCGCGTCACTGCGTAAGCGAGTCTCTTGAAAAGCATCTCGTCCTCCTGGTCGGATGGGTTGACCCCATGCTCCGCGCGGGGCGGGGCCGCGGCCATCGGGCGAGATCAAGTCCGCGTGCGGGAGAACCCCACAGTCGCGCTGTAGCTTTCCCGGCGTGACCCGGGTGCTCGTCGGCGAGGATCAGCCGCTGGTGCGGGAGGGGATCGTGAGCGTGCTCGAGTCCGCCGGGTTCGAGGTCGTCGGCGTGGCCGGCGACGCGCCGGAGCTGATCCGCAAGGCCGGCGGCCACCACCCCGACGTCGTGGTGACCGACATCCAGATGCCGCCCGACCACAGCGACGACGGGCTGCGCGCGGCGATCGAGATCCGCGCGCGCCAGCCCGGCGTGGGCGTCGTCGTGCTCTCCCAGTTCCTCGAGGACCGCTACGCGCTCGACCTCGTGGGCGACCGCGCGGACGGCGTCGGCTACCTGCTCAAGGACCGGCTCGGCGACCTCAACCTGTTCGTCGACGCCGTCAGGCGCGTCGCCAACGGCGGCTCGGCGCTCGACCCCGAGGTCGTGCAGCGGATGGTCGGCCGGCGGCGCGAGACCGGGCCGCTCGACGACCTCACGCCGCGCGAGCGGCAGGTGCTCGGGCTGATGGCCGAGGGCCGCTCCAACGCCGGCATCGCCGAGGAGCTGATCGTGACCGTCGCCGCCGTGGAGCGGCACGTCACGAGCATCTTCAGCAAGCTCGGCCTCCAGCAGACGCCGGAGGACCACCGGCGCGTGCTCGCGGTGCTGCAGTACCTCAAGCGGTGACCACGCTGCGCGACGCAGAGCCGAGCTTCTCGGCGATCCCTGCGACGTGCGCGGCCAGCGCCACCTCGGCCGTGCGTCCCCACGCGCGCGGGTCGTAGGCCTTCTTGGTCCCGACGCCGCCGTCCACCTTCAGGACGCCGTCGTAGTTGCGGAGCATGTGGCCGGCGACCGCGCGCGTGTACGCGTACTGCCCGTCGGTATCCACGTTGAGCTTGACGACGCCGTAGGAGATCGCCGCGCGCAGGTCGGAGTCGCTGGAGCCGCTGCCGCCGTGGAAGACGTACTGGAAGCGCGCACCGGGGTATGCCCCCGCGAGCGCCGCCTGGCCCTCGCCGAGGATCTCCGGCCGCAGCTTGACGTGCCCATGTGAGTAGACGCCGTGCACGTTGCCGAACGTGGCGGCGAGCAGGTAGCGCCCGCGCTCGCCGGTGCCGAGCACCTCGGCCGTGCGCAGCAGGTCCGCGGTCGTCGTGTACGGCTCACCGCGGCCGACCACGCCGTCCTCCTCGCCGCCGACCACGCCGCACTCGACCTCGAGCACGATCCCCAGCCGGGACAGCCGCTCGAGCAGCGGCACGGCGATCCGCAGGTTGTCCTCCAGCGGGATCGACGAGCCGTCGAACATGTGCGAGTTGAACAGCGGCGTGCCGCGGCGCTCGGAGGTCTCGACGAGCGGCTCGACGAAGGTCGCCAGCTTGTCCGGCGGGCAGTGGTCGGTGTGCAGTCCGATCGCCACCGGATAGCGCGGGCCGAGCACGTGCGCGAACTCCGCCAGCGCCTGCGCGCCGAGCGCCATGTCGCCTACCGCGCCGCCGGAGATGAACTCTCCGCCGCCGGTGGAGATCTGCACGATGCCGTCGGCGCCCGCCTCGGCGAAGCCGCGCATGACCGCGTTCAGGGTCTGCGACGAGCTGACGTTGACGGCGGCGAGCGCGTAGCCGCCCCGCGAGGCGGCGTCGAGCATCTCGGCGTACTGCTGCGGCGTGGCGATCGGCATCGGCTCAACCCAGGAGAGGTCGCAGGTCGGTGATCAGGAAGTCGGGCTTGGCGACGAAGGCGGCGCCCACGCGCGCGAGCAGCCGCGGGGGCGCGGCGTGCTCGTCGCTCGAGGTCAGCAGGACACGCAGCGGCCGCAGCTCGCCTGCGAGCGCGAGCCCGTTGCCGTCGGGCAGGTTGACGTCGCACAGCACCGCGTCCGGCCGCAGCTCGGCGACGAGCGTTCGCGCCTCCGCGACCGTGGCCGCCTCGCCGGCGACCTCATAGCCGCGGTCGGCGAGCGCACCGGCGACCGTCGCGCGGAAGCGGGGGTCGTCGTCGACGATCAGGACTCGGATCGGCACATCATCCAGCGTGAGGGCCGCCGCGGCCGTCCGCAATAGGGAGAACCACAAGGATGCGCGTGCCGGCTCCGCGCGGGCTCTCGATGGCGACCGAGCCGTGCAGCGCCGCGACACGGTCCTGCAGCCCCCGCAGCCCGCCGCCCGCGGAGGCCTCGGCGCCGCCGACGCCGTCGTCGGAGATCTCCAGCCGGAGCCGGCCGTTCACCGCCTCGGCGCGCACGCGCGCGCGGCGGGCCCGCGCGTACTTGGCGACGTTGGTCAGCGCCTCGGCGGAGATGAAGTACGCGGCCGACTCGACGCGCGGCGGGAAGCGGGCCTCGGGGATCTCGACGGCGACCGGGAGCGGCGCGCGGTCGGCGAGCGCCTCGACGGCGGCGGCGAGACCGTGGTCGGTCAGGAGCGCGGGATGGAATCCGCGGGCGAGCTCGCGCAGCTCGGAGATCGCCGCGCGCACGTCCTCGATCCCGGCCTCGATGTCGCCGAGCTGGAGCGTCATCACCGCGTGCACGAGCCGCGCCTGCGCGCCGTCGTGGAGGTCGCGCACGACACGCCGGCGCTGCTCGTCGCCTGCCTCCACGATGCGCGCGCGCGATGCGAGCAGCTCGGCCTGGCTGGCGGCGTTGGAGACCGCGGTGGCGATCAGCTCGGCGAAGCTCGCCAGGCGAGTCTCGAGCCCGGCGGGCAGCGGCTCGGGCTCGTCGGTTCCGGCGATCAGCGCGCCCCACACGCGGCCGTCGACGACGACCGGCGCGCCGACCTCCGAGCGCACGCCGCGCTCGCGCAGCAGCTCCGCCAGCTCGCCCGTCGCGTCCTGGTAGCTGTCGAAGCGCCCGGGCGCGCCGGTGGCGAGCACGAGCGTGTCGATCGTCTCGCCCTCCAGCGGCACCGAGGTGCCCGCGGGGACGTGCACGTCGCGCAGGCTCCACCCCGCCACGGCGACGTTGAGCCCGTCCAGCGTGAACTGCGCGAGGTTGACGCTGGCGACGCCGAACAGGCGTCCCGTCTCGCGGCACACCGCGTCGAAGACGACGTCCGGCTCCGCGCCCTGCGCGACCAGCGTGGCGACGCGCCGCAGCGCGGCCTGCTCGTCGGCGAGCCGGCGCAGCTCCTCGCGCGCCTGGGTGTTGGCGATCGCGGTCGCGACCAGCTCGGTGAACTCGTTCAGGCGCACCTCGGCGTCGAGCGGGAGCGGGACGCGCGCGCCGCCGCCCGCCGACACGACGCCCCACACGCGCCCGTCGACCACGACCGGCGCGCCGACGCCCGCGTGCACGCCGGACGCGCGCGCGGCGTCGCCGATCGAGCCCGCCACGCTCGCGTAGTCGTCGATCCGCGCCGGGCGCTCGGTCTGCTGCACGAGCGCGGTCAGGCTCGGCCCGTCGAGCGCCCAGCGCGTACCGGTCTGGAACGGATGCTCGCCGGTGGCGCCGATCACCGTTGCCGTCCCATCCGGCTCGTAGCGGCACATCTCCACGAGCGGAAGGCTGAGCACCTTCGAGACCTCCTCGGCCACCGCCGCGAATACGTCGGCGGGTGCAGCGCCGTGCGCGACCAGCGTCGCGACCCGTCGCAGCGACGACTGCGCGTCGTCCATGGGGCGAAGCTACACCCCCGGCCGGGGCCCTGCCCGGCGGTACGATTCCGGCGGCGGCCGAGTGTCCCGATGACGCGTCCTCAGGCGACATACGCGGTCGAGACCGCCGAGCAGCTGCGCCGGCTCGCCGAGGAGCAGACGGCCATGCGCCGGATCGCGGCGCTCGTCGCCGAGGCGGCGCCTCCGGAGGAGCTGTTCGCCGCCGTGGTCGAGGAGGTCGTGCGCGTGCTCGACGTGCCGGCGGTGGTGCTGATGCGCTACGAGGCGGAGCGCGTCGCAACGGTCGTCGCGTCGCTGAACATGCCCCCGTTCCCGGTCGGCAAGCACTGGCCGCTCGACGGCCCGAGCGTCGCCGCCAAGGTCCTGGAGACCGGCCGTCCCGCACGCAACGACGCGTCGAACCTGACCGGCGCGCTCGCGGAGGGGGTCCGCGCGAGCGGCCTGCGATCCGGCGTGGGCGTGCCGATCATCGTCGACGCGAGCGTCTGGGGCTCGATCGTGGTCGCGACGAGCGGCAGCGAGCCACTGCCGGCGACCGTCGAGACGCAGATGCGCGACTTCACGGAGCTGATCGGGATCGCGATCGCCAACGCCCAGTCGCGCGAGCGGCCGCGGCGGCTGGCCGAGCAGCAGGCCGCGCTGCGGCGGGTCGCGACGCTCGTCGCGGAGGGCGCGCCGGCCGGCGACGTGTTCGCCTCGGTGGCCACGGAGGTCGCCCGCATCCTCGACGTCTCGTCGGTCAGCGTCGTCCGCTTCGACCCGCCGGACGCGCCCGTGGTCGTCGCCTCGTTCAACGCCCCCGACTTCCCGCTCGACGACGAGAGCGTGCACGTGCCGATCGTCGTCGACGGCAGCGAGTGGGGCGTGATCGCCGTGCGGCGCGAGCCGCGGCGGACCGCGCTGCCCACGTTCGCCAGCAACTACACCGGCCGGCTCGTGCTCGCGACCGAGACCAGGCACGAGATCGAGACCCGGCTGACCGCGTTCACCGAGCTCGTCGCCACCGGCATCTCCAAGGCCCAGGCGCGCGACGAGCTGCGCCGCCTCGCCGAGGAGCAGGCCGCGCTGCGGCGGGTCGCCACGCTCGTCGCCGAGGCTGCCCCGCCGGGCGAGATCTTCGCCGCCGTCGTCGACGAGGTGGCGAGCATCCTCGGGCTGCAGGGGATCGAGCTGGTGCGCTACACCGACGACGGCACCGCGACCGTGATCGGCGCCTGCGGGCAGCATCCGTTCCCGGAGGGCGCCGGCTTGACGCTCGACGGCCCGAGCGTGATGGCGAGCGTCTACGCGACGAGCCGGCCGGCGCGGATCGACGACTACAGCGCGCTGCCCGGCACGATCGCCGAGGCCGCGGGCGCGGCCGGCTTCCGCTCGGCGATCGGCGCGCCGATCGTCGTCGACGGCTCGCTGTGGGGGCGATCGTGGCGTTCTCGAGCGCCGCGGAGTCGATCCCGGAGCGCGTCGAGCACCGGCTCACGCAGTTCACCGCGCTGGTCGGCACGGCGGTGTCCAATGCGACCGCGCGCGCGGACCTGATCGCCTCGCGCGTGCGCATCGTCGCGGCCGGCGACGAGGCCCGGCGGCGGCTGGAGCGCAACCTGCACGACGGCACGCAGCAGCGGCTGCTCGCGCTGCGGCTCGACGTCCAGCGCATCCGCCTCGGCCTTCCGCACGGCGAGGGCGCCGAGCTCGCGCAGCTCGAGGGCGAGATCGCCTCGATCGTCGACGAGGTGCGCGAGGTCTCCCGCGGCCTGCACCCGGCGCAGCTCGCGCGCGGCGGCCTGAAGCTGGCGCTCAGTACGCTCGCGCGCCGCTCCCCGATCCCGGTCGAGCTCGACGTCGATCTCCCGGCGCGCCCGCCGCGGCCGATCGAGATCGCCGTCTACTACTTCGTCTCGGAGGCGGTCACCAACGCGGTCAAGCACTCGGGCGCCTCCTCGGTGCGCGTCGCCGTCGGCGCCGGCGCCGGCGCCGTGCGCGCGGCGGTCGCCGACGACGGCGCGGGCGGCGCCGCCGCCGCCCGCGGCTCGGGGATCGTCGGCCTGTCGGACCGCGTCGAGGCGCTCGGCGGGCGCTTGTGGCTCGACAGCCCGCGCGGAGCCGGAACCAGGATCGCGATCGAGCTTCCGACGGGCCTGTGAGCGCGCGCCCGGACACCGTCCGCCGGTCCGGCGTCGTCGCCGTGCTCGTCCCCCTGATCTACGACCTCTACTTCTCGGCGATCCTCGCCGGCATCGCGGAGGCCGCGTACGACCACGAGCTGCGGCTCCTGCTCTCGCCGACGCAGCACGACCACGCGCGCGAGGCCTCGCTGCTGGAGCGGCTGACGCGCGACGTCACCGACGGCGCGCTGATCGTACTGCCGGAGGAGTCGGCCGCCGAGCTCGAGCGCGTACACCGCGCCGACCACCCGATCGTGGTCGTCGACCCGCTGCTGCCGCTCGGGGAGCGCGTCCCGTGCGTCTCGGTCGGCCACGCCGCGGGGGCCGACGACGCGATGCGCCACCTGCTGGAGCTGGGGCATCGCCGCATCGGCGCGATCACCGGCCCGCCCGGCTGGGTGGCGACCGAGGCCCGGCGCGGGGCGTACCGGGCCGCGCTCGCCTCCGCCGGGATCGCCTTCGACCCGTCGCTGGAGGTCGCGTCGGACTTCGAGCGCGCGGCCGGCGCGAGCGCGGCGGCGACGCTGCTCGCGCTGCCCGAGCCGCCGACGGCGATCTTCGCGTTCAACGACGCGATCGCGGTCGGCACGCTGCGGACGGCCCACGCGCGCGGGGTGCGCGTGCCCGCGGAGCTCTCGGTGATCGGCTTCGACGACATCGCGTACGCCACGATGGTCGGGCCGATGCTCACGACCATCCGCCAGCCGCTCGCCGAGCTCGGGCGGTCGGCCGTCAACCTGCTGCTGCGGCTGCTCGAGCGGCCCGCCTCCGAGCCGCGCCAGATCGAGCTGACGACGCGCCTGGTGGTCCGCGAGACGACGGCGCCGCCGAGGCGCAGGTGAGCGCGACGCCGCCTCATGGATTGCACTCGTCCGCCGCATCCGCGAAGCTGAAGGCCAACGTGCGCTGCATGATCGTCGACGACAGCGACGAGTTCGTCGCCTCCGCCGCGCGGCTGCTCGGCTCGCAGGGGCTCGACGTGGTCGGCTCCGCGTCGTCGGGCGCGCGGGCGCTCGCGCTCGCCGGCTCGCTGGAGCCCGACGTCGCGCTGGTCGACATCGAGCTCGGCGACGAGGACGGGATCGAGCTCAGCCACGTGCTCGCCGCGCAGGCGCCGGCGACGCGCGTGGTGCTGATCTCCAGCTACGACCAGGCCGACCTCGGCGACCTCATCGCCCGCTGCCCGGCCGCCGGCTTCCTGCCGAAGGCCGACCTCGGCGCCGCCGAGATCCTGCGGCTGCTCGAGTAGGCCGCCGGCCGGGGTGCGCGCACCCGCGGCGCACACCGGCACGCGCCATTGCCGCGGGCGGGCGGCGGGCGCAGGATCGGCGCATGACCCTGCTGTGGATCTTCGTGTCCATCCTTGCCGCGATCCTCGCGATCGTGACGATCGTGGACATCGTCCAGCGCCACTACGGCGGCTGGAAGACGGCGGGCTGGATCGTGCTCGTGGTGATCTTCCCGTTCCTCGGATCGATCGCCTACTGGGCGATCCGGCCGCCGGCGCCCGGTGACGCCGAGCGCCGCTACCTCGAGCAGGCCGACCTGCGACGCACCGGCGGCGAAGGTCCGAGGCCCTGATGGCCCGCATCGGTGACGACCAGCTCCCCGAGATGCTGGAGCTGCTCGAGGGCTCCGACAGCGTGGAGCTCAAGCTGACCGTGCCGGAGTCCGACCAGCGCTCCGCGATCAAGGCGCTCGACATCGACCCGCTCGACGCCCAGATCCGCCAGGTGTACTTCTTCGACACGCCCGACCTGACCCTCGATCAGGCCGGGGTGGTCGTGCGCGGCCGCCGCGTCCAGGGCAAGGGCGACGACTCCGTCGTCAAGCTGCGGCCCGTCGTTCCGTCGACGCTGCCGGAGGAGCTGCGCCGCTCCGCCGCGTTCAAGGTCGAGCTCGACGCGATCCCCGGCGGCTTCGTCTGCTCGGCGTCGCTGAAGGGCCGGCCCGACACGGGGCTGGTGAAGGAGGCGGGCGCCGGCGAGGCGCCGGTCAAGAAGCTGTTCTCCAAGGAGCAGCGGGCGTTCTACAAGGCGCACGCGCCGGAGGGCGTCACCTTCGAGGATCTGACCGTCCTCGGCCCGATCTTCGTGCTCAAGCTGCGCTTCGAGCCGCCTGACCTCGGCCGCCGGCTGGACGCCGAGATGTGGCTGTACCCGGACGACTCGCGCATCCTCGAGCTCTCCACCAAGTGCCTCCCGAACGAGGCGTTCCAGGTCGCCGCCGAAGGCCGCGCGTACCTCACGAGCAAGGGCATCGACCTGTCGGGCGATCAGCAGACCAAGACGCGTCGCGCCCTGGAGTACTTCACCCGCGTCGTCGCGGCGTAATTCACGCCGCGACGGGCGCGCGCGGCGGCTCGTCCGCGGCGGCCGCCGCCTCCAGCGCCTGCTTGCGCTGCAGCACGAGCAGCTTGTCGGTCAGCCAGTGGATCAGCGCGCTGAGCGCGATCCCGACGATGCCGTAGACGATCATCGCGAACAGCACCGAGGTGTCGAGCACGGAGTTGCCGTTGAGCTCGACCGACTCGAAGATGCCGCGGAACGGCGCCATCACGCGATCGAGGCTGCGGTAGACGAACTCCGTGAACGGCACGTCGGGGTTGGCCCCGAAGAGCAGCAGGAAGAAGCCGAGCACGAGGATGACCAGCGTGATCAGCACGAACGCGTAGACGAGGTAGGTGAGGGCGCGGGCGACGCGCACCAATGCGTAACGTCGGCCGGAGGTCCGAGCTTGCGAGGACGGGAGGTCGAAACTCTGTGTCATGGCGTCCTCCATGGGACTTCACGGCACCCCGTCGGACAAGGGTGCGCGCTTCTCTGTCGGCGGGAGGCAAGCCCCCTTGGCGCGGGCCGCCGCCGGGCGGATGCTCCCGACCGTGGACACGATCGGCGTCTGGCGCTTCGATGATCCGGATGGCGCGGACGCGATGCTCGCGCGCCTCGAGCGCCTGGTCGCCGAGGGCGTCGCGATCATCGACGACGCCGCGCTGGTCTCCTGGCGCCTCGGGCGGCGCATGCCGTCGACGCGCGAGCTCGGCGCGATCGTGGGGCCGGGAGCGCTGTGGAGCGGCTCATGGGGCGTGCTGCTGGGCGTGGTGTTCCTCGCGCCGCTCGCCGGGCCGACGCTCGGCGCCGCCGCCGGCGCGGTGACCGGCGGCCTGGCGGACTTCGGCCTCGGCGACGACTTCATCCTCCAGGTCCGCGAGGCGCTCACGCCGGGGACGTCGGCTGTGCTGGTGGTCTGCGGCCGCGCGACCGCCGGCCGGCTCGCGACCGAGCTCGGCGCGCCGGTCATCCGCGCCGAGCTCTCGCAGGCATTGCGCTACGCGCTCACCGAGGGGTGAGCGCTCAGGCGAGCAGCTTGCGCTTCTGCTCGGCGAACTCCTCGTCGGTCAGGATCCCCTCGTCGCGCAGCTTCGCAAGCTCGCGCAGCTTCTCGATCGGGTCCTCCTCCTGGGCCGGCGGCGGCGCGTACTGCTGCGGCGGCGGCGCGTACTCCTGCTGCGGCTGCTGCTGCTGCTGGGGCTCGTCGGCGTAGCCCCAGCGCCTCGCCTGGCGGCGGGACACGCGGTTGCTGACGGCCGTGGCCGTCCCGGCGACGACGGCGGTGCGGGCCACCCCGCGAATCAGTCCGGGCATCGGGTCTCCTCTCTCAGCTCGCGGCCTCGACGACGTCCAGCAGCGTCGCGAGGTCCTGGACGGGGATCCGGCCGCTGGCGACGAGCTGGCCGCCCGAGCGCCGCAGCGCCGCGCCGATCGGCGCGAGGAAGTGGTTCTCCCACACGATCACGGCGGCGATCGTGCCGGGCTCGAGCGCCGCGCCGGCCTCCTCGAGATCCTCGTCGGCGAGCAGGCCGGAGGACGCGCCTTCGAACGCCTCGAAGCCTTCGCCGAACGCGCCGAGGTCCAGCCCGGCGACCGTGCCGTCCTCGTCCTTGGCGACGAACGCGATGTCGATGATGCGGATGATGCCGCGGTCGACCAGGTCGATGATCATCGGCGCGGCCTCGCCGCTGGGCGCGGAACCGGCCGGCCATTCGAGCACGACGTAGTCGATCGGGCCGAGCTCGTCGAGCTGCTCCTGCGCCATTGCTGCCTCCTTGATCTCGGGGTGGCCGACGATAGGCAGCCGCGGTGTTGCGTCGCATCACCCCATGAGGGTGAGGCGGCGTCACCGCCCCGCGTGGTGACCTCGGGACATGCCCGACGACCCGCATCCCGTCCTCGTCGCGTTCGACGGCTCGCCGACCGCGCAGGCCGCGGTCGCGGCCGCGGCGAGGCTGTTCGCAGGCCGCCGGCTCGTCATCGTCAGCATCTGGGAGCCCGGGCTCGCGTTCGCGATGGCCTCGACCGGGGACATCACCGGCGTCGGCTACGTGGCGCCGACGGCCGAGGAGATGGCGAGCGTCGACCGCGCGCAGCGCGACCACGCGACCGATGCGGCGGAGACCGGCGCACGGCTCGCCCGCGAGCTCGGGGCAGACGCCGAGGCGTATCCGGTGGCCGACGAGAGCAAGGTCGGCGAGACGCTCGCGGAGCTCGCCGATCAGTTCGACGCGGACGCGATCGTCGTCGGCTCGCGCGGGCTCGGCGCGTTCAAGGCCGGGCTGTTCGGGTCGACCTCGCGCAGCCTGCTGGGCGAGACCACGCGACCCGTCCTCGTGGTGAAGGCGGCCGAGTGACGCCGATCCGCATCGCGCTCGGCGACGACAACCTGATCGTCCGCGAGGGCATTGGCCATCTGCTCGGCGGCGATCCCGACATGGAGATCGTCGCCGCGGTCGGCGATCTGCCGGCGCTGCGCGACGTCTGCGATCGCCAGGCGCCCGACGTCGTCGTGGTCGACATCCGGATGCCGCCGACCAACACCGACGACGGGATCCGCCTGGCGACCGAGCTGCGCGACCGCCATCCCGAGATGGGCGTCGTCGTGCTGAGCCAGTTCTCCGAGCCGCAGTACGCGCTTTCACTGCTCGACCGCGGCTCGGACCGCCGCGCCTACCTGCTCAAGGAGCGGCTGCACAACCGCGCGGAGCTCACCGCGGCGATCCGGGCCGTCCACGAGGGCGGCTCGATGATCGACCCCAAGATCGTCGAGGGCCTCGTCCACGCGCGCGCCCACGCGGCGTACTCGCCGCTGAACGAGCTCACCGCGCGCGAGCGCGAGGTGCTCGGCGAGATCGCCCAAGGCAAAAGCAACACCGCGATCGCCGAGTCGCTGTTTCTCACCAAGCGCGCCGTGGAGAAGCACATCAACGCGATCTTCCTCAAGCTCGGGCTGAGCGACGCGCACGACGCGAGCAAGCGCGTCAAGGCGACACTGATGCTGCTGGCCGAGACCGGCGTCAAGCCGTACGAGACGGTCTAGGAACCCGAGAACGCCGTCTTGCAGTCGGCGGTGATCCCCTTCAGCTGGTCGATGACCTTCGGCACCTGCGTGCGCACGCTGTCGCCCTCGAGCAGGCTGCCGAACGCCGACACGTAGGCCTTGCCGCAGCTGACGGCGACGGTGGCCTTGGAGTCCGAGATCCGCTGCTGGGCCTCGGCCCTGGCGGCCTGCGCCTTAGCCTTGGCCGCCGAGCCCTTGGCGTCGGCCTCCTGCTGCACCGCGTCGGCGGCGTCCTTGGTCGCCTGCTGGCCGTCCTGGACCGCCGTCTGCACCTGCTGCTCGGCGGCCGCGAGATCCGCGTTGGTCGCTCCGATCTGCGCGGCGAGCGCGCTGAACGCCGACTTGATCGCGGACGCCGCCGTGTCGCCCTGCTTCGCCTGCTGGTCGACCTGCGCCTGAAGGTCGTCGGTCTTCTGGTTGGCGCTGTCGAGGTCCGACTGGGTGTTCAGCGCCCAGACCAGCAGGCCGATCGCCACGAGCGCGAGCGCGGCGGCGATCCACGGCCAGGGCCCGCGGTGCTTGCGAGGGGCGCCGGCCTGTGCCTGCGGGTCCATGGCGGTCACGAGGGATCGGCCGCCTCGACGTGCGAGATCAGCTCGTCGGCCGCGCCGCTGGTGCCGCGCGGGAGGATCAGCACCGGGCAGGAAGAGCCCTCGGCGACCGTGCGCGACACGCTGCCGAAGACGGCGGCGCGGCGCGAGCCGCGGGCGCGCGAGCCCATGACGAGGATGTCGACGTGGCGCGAGGCGGCGATCAGCCCGTCGGCCGGCTCGTTGTGGAGCACGTCGGTCTCGGCGTCGAGGTCGCCGGCGACGTCGGCGAGCGCCTCCTTGAGCCCGAGCCGCGCGGCCCTCCCCTCACGCGTCTCGCCGGCCTGGGCCGGGTCGACGTCGCGATGCTGCTCGGACAGAATCCCCTGGCCCTGCTGGGCGACGAACTTGGGGTCGAGCACGGCGATCGCGCGCAGACGCACCGAGCCGGCGCGGGCGAGCGCGGCCGCGGTGCGCAGCGCCTCGCGGCCCTCGTCGGTCGGCACGTACGCGGCACCGACGATCTGCACGCCCGCCTCGGGGCGCTCGTAGTCGTGCGGGACGACCGCGACCGGGCAGACGGCCTCATGGACGACGCGCTCGATCGTGCTCCCGATGACCGCCGCGCCGACGGCGCCGCGCTTGGATGCGCAGAGCACGATCATCTGCGGCGACAGCTCGTCCATCGCGTCCTTGAGCCCGCCGCCGGTCGTCCGCGACTCGCGGACCACGACGTCGGCGGCGATCTTGCGGCGCTCGAGGTCCTGTTGGAGATGCTTGATCGCCAGCGCGTCCCCGCCGGCCGAGTCGTCGAGGTCGCCCGCGAGCCGCTCGACCCACGGACCGCCGTGGTGGATGAACATGACGGTGAGGGGCGCGCCGGTGATCCGGCTCGCCGCGATGCCGAACTCGACCGGCGCGCGACCGGACTTGCTCGGGCTGAACGCGACGAGAATGGGCGCCTGCGTGCCGCGGTCGCTTGCAGTCATGACGTCACGCTACGGCTCACCCGAGTGCGCCCGCCTCACCTCAACCGGATGAATTTCCGGTGCCTTCAGCGCCTGCTAGCCCGGCGGGACCACGCCGCGCACGAGCGTCCCGCGGCCGGGCGCGGAGTCGATCGCCAGGCGCCCGCCGACCGCCTCGATGCGATCGCGCATGTTGCGCAACCCGCCGTTGAACTCGCCCGTCGGCGGCTCGAAGCCGGGCCCGTCGTCGCGGACCTCGAACCGCAGGCCGCGGTCCTCGCGCAGCGCGATCCACAGGCCGGTGGCGCCGTCGCCGTGCTTGAGCGCGTTCTGGGCCGCCTCCAGGCACGTGAAGTAGACGGCGGTCTCGATCTCCGGCGGATGGCGCTGGACGCCGCCGACGGCGAGGTGGACGGTCAGCGGCACGCTTGCCGCCATCCCGCGCAGCGCGTCCCCGAGCCCGCGGTCGCTCAGCAACGACGGGTAGACGCCGTGGGCGAGCGACCGCAGATCCTCCAGCGCGAGCTCGACCTCGTCGCCGAGGCGGTGCATCGCCTTCAAGCCGGCCGCCGGATCGGTCCGCGCGAGCTCCTCGGCGAGCGACAGGTTGATCCGCAGGCCGATCAGCCGCTGCTGGGCTCCGTCGTGCAGGTCGCGCTCGATCCGCGACCGCTCGAGGTCCGCGGCGCGCGCGATGCGCTTGCGCGACTCTGCGAGCTGGTTGAGCAGCTGGTCCTGCCGCACGCCGGCCAGCACGAGCATGCGGACGGCCTCGATCAGCTCCGCGTCCTCGAGCAGCGCCGGATCGTGGACGAGCACCGCCGCCACGCCGGCGTCGTCGGCGATCGGCGTGACCGCCGCCTCGGTCAGCCCGGCCTCGCCGGGAGCCAGGATGTCGAGCCCGGGATCGCCGAGCGTCTCGCGCAGCGCGGTGCGCAGCCGGCCGGCGTCGAAGCGTCCGGTGAGCGCCGGGCTGAGGCGGTTGAGCATGTCCCCGAACATCAGCCGGCGGCGCGCCAGGCCGGCCAGGAACCCGCCGGCGAGGCCGGCGATGCTGCCGCCCCAGATCCAGCCGAGCGCGGCGGTCGCGGCGGAGTCCGGCGCCGCCCAGCGAACGACGATGAAGCTCATCAGGCTCACCGTCGAGACCACGCACATCGCGAGCACCGGCCCGACCGTGCGCCGCCGCACCGGGCCGGCCGCGCGCCAGCGCTGCGCGATCGAGAGCGTCACGCCGCCGAGCAGGAGAACCGACAGGACCTCGCGCAGCGGGCGGACCACGTCGCCGATGAACGCCGGCTCGTCGCCGAGGAGCAGGAACGCGTTGGCTGGGCAGTCGTCGGTGCAGCTCGCCCACGGCGTGTGCTCCGGGTATGCCTCCACGAACAGCGCCGACCCGAGGTAGAGGACGACGATCACCAGCGTGACGGCGCCGAACAGCCGGCGGTCGCGCCGGCGGACGACGCGGCCGCTCGGGAACGCCAGCATCAGGTAGACGAGCGGCGGGAAGAGTACCCAGGCGCAGACGCGGCCGATGCTGTACGGCAGGCTGTGGGAGGACTCGGCCAGCGCCGTCAGCGACCACAGCAGGCCGGTGGCGATGAGCAGGTACCCCACCCGCACCGTCCGCGGCCAGCGCAGCGCGTACGCGCCGGCGAGCACCGGCAGCCCGACGATCAGCGCCTCCAGCAGCGCGCGCGCGAAGCGCTCGTCCGCCGGCGCCGCGCTTGCGACCAGCGCGACGGACGCCGCGCCGAAAAGTGAGGCAATCAAGGCGAACCACGTGCGTGCCGCGGGGCGACGGCTCAACAGACCTTGAGCCTACGCTCAGCGGCGGCGGTGAGCGACCCACAGCCCGCGCAGCAGGCGCGGGGTGAGCCAGTGCTTGCGCAGCAGCGCGGCGGCGCCGGACGACCGCGCCAGCGGCGCCAGCTCGCGCGGGTCGGCGCTGGAGACCAGCACGATCACGCGCGCCCGGTCCTCGGAGCTGAGCCGGCGCGAGACCTCGATCCCGTCCAGCCCCGGCAGCCGCACGTCGAGCAGGACCAGGTCCGGATCTGCGTCCCGCACCAGGTCCAGCGCCGCCTCGCCCTCGGCGGCCTCGCCGACCAGGCAGAACTGCGGCGTGTGCTCGATGATCGCGCGCGCCGCGTCACGGAAGACGGCCTGGTCGTCGACGGTCACCACACGCACCTCGCTCACACGCTCACGGTCGCACGCGGCCGCGAGCCCGGCAATGAGGCGTGCACCCCCTGCGGTCAGCGCGTGCGCAGGTGGAGCATCTGGTTGGCGTGATCGAAGGCCTGCGGGTCCGCGGGCATCGCGGCCAGGTCCATGATCACGTTCTGGCCGGTGGCCAGCGACTGGCCGCGCCCACGCGCGCACGCGCTCAGGTTCACCGTCATGGACAGCAGGTTGGCGGGGTCCGTCGGGCGGTCCGGCGCCGTGTCGGTGACCGTGCCCGGGCACTGCGGCGAGCCTCCGCCCGGCCCCGGGCTGAAGTTCGCCACGTTCACCTGGTATGTGAGGCCGCCGATGTCGACGAAGCGGTCGCCCTCGCCGGCGGACGCGATCGCGCGCCGCTGCGGCCGCCAGAACGTGAACGTGAGCACGTAGTCGCCGTCCGCGCCGGCCGCGATCTCGAGCGGGGTGGTGCGCGTCCCGGGCGTGCCGAGCGCCGCCGGGTAGGAGATCGTGGCGCCGTTGCCGGCCGAGTCCGACCAGTGCTGGATCGCGGGCACGGTGTTGAACACGAACGCGAGCGAGCCGGGCAGCTCGCGACCGTCGGGCGTGTGCTCGATCATCGTGTCGCCGGAGCCGATCGCGGCGGTCGTGGCGTGCGGCAGCAGCCGGAACTCGCCGCGCTCGTTGAGCGGCATCAGGCCGCCGGTGAACGGCGTGCCCGGGACGTTGATGCGCGGGTCGCCCTGCGCCATGCCGGTGCCGCCGGGCGAGCACCAGCCGAGGCCACCGCAGTCGAGCGTCGTGCCCGCGGGCACCTGGAGCAGCACGACCTCGAGGTTGTTGGCGACCGCCGCGTCGATGTCGGTCCGGCCGGCGTCGGCGTTGACCGTCTGATCGAGCTCGAGGAAGAGCTGCGAGAAGTTGTTGAAGCCGCTGGGAGCCGGAGCCGGCGGCGGCTTGAGCTGGGCCGCGCGGGCGCCGCCGCGCTCGAGCGGATTGAGCACCTTGTCGCCGTCGACGTCGATGTCGAACGCGTTCGGCACGCCGTCGCCGTCGGTGTCGCCGCCGCGCCCGGCCGGGCCGTGCCCGGTCGACCGCACGAGGCCGAAGTTGCGGCCGTTGCCGGCGGGGACCGCGCGACCGGAGGTCGTGCGCGAGCCATCGGCGAACCTTGCCGCCAGCGGCTTGGCCGTCTTCGCGTAGCCGCCGAGCACCGTGACCTTGCCGAGCTTGGCGCCGGGCTTCACGCCGAGCACCGCCTTGCCCGCGCGCACGCCGACCACCACGGGGCCGGCGTACTTGCCGCGCGCGTCGCGCAGCTGGAGCGTGACCCGCGCCGCGCGCGGGACGAGCCTGAAGCTGCGCGCGTGCGACGAGACGGCGGAGCCGTCGTAGCCGAGCGCGACGACGGTGTACCCGGGCTTGGAGAGCGTGCCGGTGATGGCGGCGGGCTTGGCGGAGGCGGCCGCGGGCGCGAGGAGGGAGATCGCGGCGGCGGCGACGGCGAGACGAGCGAACATGGTTACCCGCGTAGTCGGACGCGGCGGTCGCATCCTTTACGGCCCGCGAGCCGCCGCCACCCGCGACTTCAGCGTCGCCGCCTACTCGGCGAGCCCGCGCACGACGTAGGGCAGGATGCCGCCGTGGCGGAAATACTCGGCCTCGGTCGGCGTGTCGATCCTGACCCGAGCCGTGAACTCGACGTCGCCCGCGCGCACGCTCACCGTGCGCGCGGCGCCGCCGTCGATGCCCGCGATCGAGAGCTCCTGGACGCCGGTCAGCCCGAGCGAGGCGGCGCTCTCGCCGTCCGGGAACTCGAGCGGCAGCACGCCCATCCCGACGAGGTTGGAGCGATGGATGCGCTCGAAGGACTGGGCGATCACCGCGCGCACGCCCAGCAGCACCGGGCCCTTCGCCGCCCAGTCGCGTGACGAGCCGGTGCCGTACTCGCGCCCCGCGAGCACGACCAGCGGCGTGCCCGCGTGCGCGATCGCGGCGTCGTAGAGCGGCGGCGCCCCGCCGGGCAGGTTCGCGAACGTGCCGCGCAGCATCACCTCGTGATTGCCGCGGCGGGCGCCGTAGGTGTTGAAGTCGCGCGGCGCGACGCCGTGCTCCTCGAGCCAGCGCGCCGCGGGCGAGCCGCGGCGGATCGTGCCCGCCGGCGAGATGTGGTCGGTCGTCACGCTGTCGCCGAGCACGGCGAGCACGCGCGCGCCCTCGATGTCGGTCACCGGCTCGGGCTCGGCCGCCAGGCCGGTGAGGAACGGCGGGCGGCGCACGTAGGTGGAGCCGTCCTCCCACGCGAAGCGGTCGGCCTCGGGCGCGTCGATCGCGTTCCAGCGCAGATCGCCGCCGAACACGCCCGCGTAGGCGTCCTCGAACAGCTCCGGCCGCACCGCCTCCTCGACCGTGCCCGCGACGTCGGCCGCCGACGGCCAGATGTCGCGCAGGTACACGTCGGCGCCGAGCGGCTCGGTCGTGAGGTCGATGTCCATCGTCCCCGCCAGCGCGTAGGCGACGACGAGCGGCGGCGACATCAGGTAGTTGAGCTGCACGTCGGGATGGATCCGGCGCTCGAAGTTGCGGTTGCCGCTCAGCACGCTGACCAGCGTCTCGCCGTTGGGCTCCATCGCCAGCGGCCCTGAGTTTCCGATGCACGTCGTGCAGCCGTAGCCCACCACGTGGAACCCGAGCGCCTCGAGGTACGGCAGCAGGCCGGCGCGCTCGAAGTACTCGGTCACCACCCGCGAGCCGGGCGCGAGCGACGTCTTCACCCACGGCTTGACCGTCAGCCCGCGCTCGACGGCGTTCCTGGCGAGCAGCCCGGCGGCGACCATCACCGACGGGTTGGACGTGTTGGTGCACGAGGTGATCGCGGCGATCGCGACGGCGCTTCCGGCGGGCGCCTCGCGCCGGACCGACGCCTTGGCCTCGCTCAGCGGCACCCGGTCCTGCGGGCGCCGCGGGCCGGCGACCGACGGCTCGACGTCGCCGAGGTCGAAGTCGAGCGTCTCCGAGTACTCGATCTCCGCGTCCGCGTCACGCCACAGCCCCTGGGCGCGCGCATACGCCTCCACGAGCGCGACGTGCTCGGCGGTGCGGCCGGACAGCCGCAGGTAGCGCAGCGTCTCGGCGTCGATCGGGAAGATCGCGCAGGTCGAGCCGAACTCCGGGCTCATGTTGCCGATCGTCGCGCGGTCGGCCAGCGGCAGGCCGGCGACGCCGGGGCCGAAGAACTCCACGAACGCGCCGACCACGCCGTGCGCGCGCAGCCGCTCGGTCAGCGTGAGCACGAGGTCGGTCGCCGTCGCGCCCTCGGGCAGCGCGCCTCGCACGCGCACGCCGACCACGCGCGGGAGCAGCATCGAGATCGGCTGCCCGAGCATCACCGCCTCGGCCTCGATGCCGCCGACGCCCCAGCCGAGCACGCCGAGGCCGTTGACCATCGTCGTGTGCGAGTCGGTGCCGACGACCGTGTCCGGATACAGCAGGCCCTCGCGCTCGAAGACGACGCGCGAGAGGAACTCGAGGTTGACCTGGTGCACGATGCCGGTGTCCGGCGGGACGACCTCGAAGCCGTCGAACGCCTCTTGCCCCCAGCGCAGGAACGCGTAGCGCTCCGCGTTGCGCTCGAACTCGCGCTCGGCGTTGATGTGCAGCGAGTCCGGCCGCCCGAAGCTGTCGACCTGGACCGAGTGGTCGATCACGAGCTGGACCGGCACTCGCGGGTTCACGCGCGCGGGGTCGCCGCCGAGCTCGGCGACGGTGTCGCGCAGGCCGGCGAGGTCGACGACCGCGGGCACGCCGGAGAGGTCCTGCAGCACGACGCGCGCCGGCGAGAACGCGATCTCGCGGCGATCGGCGTTGAGGACCGCCTCGACATCGGCGTCCGTGCCCGTGCGCAGCGCGTTCTCGAGCAGCAGCTTGAGCGAGAACGGCAGGTGGGCCGCGTCGAGGTGGGCGAGCGAGACGTATTCATGCGACCCGAGGGCCGCCCGAGTGGCATACGAGTTCATATCGTTATAAGAAATAGCAATTTCGTTATGCGAATGCAAGCGGGCATGCGTCGACGGCCCCCGCGGCGAGGCGCTGCCGGCAGGCGACTACGCGCCGGCGGCGCGGGCGACGGCGGCGGCCGCCGCGATCACGCGCTTGGCGAGGCGCGGCTCGTCGGCCGCGCGGAACCGCTGCGCGGGCAGCCCGATGCCGATCGCCCCGAGCAGGCGGCCGTCGCCGGCCAGGATCGGCGCCGCGATGCCGACGCCGCCGAGCACGCGCTCGCCGCGGCTGACCGAGTAGCCGCGCCGGCGCACCTCGTCGAGCAGCCGCCGCAGCTCGTCCGGGTCGGTGACCGTGTTCTCGGTCACCGGCTCCAGCGGGCCGGCGAGCACCGCCTCGCGCTCTGACTCGGGCAGGAACGCGAGCAGCGCCCGCCCGCTCGCGCCGCCATGGACCGGCAGCCACTCGTTGACCGGCCGCACGTGGCGGATCTGCTGCGGCGACTCGACCGCGGCGGCGAAGATCATCTGCCGCCGGCCGGGGTCGTAAAGCCCGAGCCAGGCGGTCTCCCCCGTGTCGGTGGTCAGCGCGCGCAGCTCCGGCTCGGCGACGTCGCGCAGGCTTGCGCGTCCCGACGCCTGCCAGGCGAGGCGCAGGAACTCCAGCCCCAATCCATACGCGCCGGTCTCCGGGTCCTGGCGCACCAGCCCGTCGTCGATCAGCTGGCCGAGCACGCGGTGCACGGTCGCCGGGTGCATGCCGACGCCGGCGGCGATCTCCCCGAGCGCCCAGCGCTCGCCCTCGGCGCCCGCCATCCACCCGAGGATCCGGAACGCGCGCGTCACCGGATTGCGCTGCCGCGTGCCGTCGCTCACCGGCGGCATCGTATGCGGACGGGATGCGCGCATCCCGCGCGGACACCGGCACGCGCCATTGCCGCGGCCGGATCCCGCATCGACGATGCGGGCGTGCAGGAGACCGTCGTCGAGCCCGACGTCATCATCCTCGAACGCGCGCTGCGCCCGTTCTGGTGGCTGTGGCTGGTCACCGGAATCCTCTGGGTGATCGCCGCGCTGGTGATCCTCCAGTTCGACACCGCGTCGGTGAAGACGATCGGGATCATCGTCGGCTGCATGTTCATCGTCTACGGGACGGAGCAGCTCGCGCTCGCCTTCGTGGCCGAGCGGCTGCGCTGGCTGTGGGCGCTCGTCGGGATCGTGTTCCTGATCTGCGCCGGCATCTGCTTCGCGAACCCGGAGAACACGTTCGCCGGGCTCGCGGACATCCTCGGCTTCCTGTTCCTGATCGTCGGCGTCTGGTGGATCGTCACCGCGCTGCTCGAGCAGCGCGAGAACCGGCTGTGGTGGCTCGGGCTCGTGAGCGGGATCGCGATGTGCGCGCTCGCGTTCTGGACGGCCGGCCAGTTCTTCCTGCAACGCGCGTACGCGCTGCTGGCGTTCGCCGGCATCTGGGCCCTGATGAAGGGCGTCACGGACATGGTGCGCGCCTTCCGGTTGCGCAGGCTCGGGGAGGTGTGAGATGGCCGCGACCGAAGTGGCCCCGCCCGCGACGGCGACCGAGGCCCCGACGTGGCACGTGCTCACGCGCGAGAGCGCGCTCGAGAAGCTGCGCGTCGAGCCCGCGCAGGGGCTGACGAGCGAGGAGGCGGCGCAGCGGCTCGCGCAGCACGGGCCCAACCGCTTCACCGAGGCGAAGTCCGAGACGCGCCTGCACGCGTTCCTGCGCCAGTACCGCGACCCGATGCAGATCGTCCTGCTCGCGGCGGGCCTGATCTCGATCTACCCCGTCAAGCAGCCGGCCACCGGCGTGGTGATCCTGCTGTTGACGCTGCTCAACGCCGTGCTCGGCCTCAATCAGGAGGGCAAGGCGGCGGCGGCGGTCGCGGCGCTGGCGAAGATGATGATCGTCAAGGCGCGCGTGCGCCGCGACGGCGAGCTGATGCAGATTCCGGCCGAGCAGCTGGTGCCCGGCGACGTCGTGGCGATCGAGGCCGGCGACGTCGTACCCGCCGACGGCCGCGTGCTGACCGCCGCGACGCTGGAGATCGCCGAGGCCGCGCTGACCGGCGAGAGCCTGCCGGTCGGCAAGGGCGTCGACCCGGTGGCGGCGGCCGACGCGCCGCTCGGCGACCGCACCGACATGGTCTACATGAACACGAACGTGACCCGCGGCACGGGCGAGTTCGTGGTCGCCTCGACCGGCATGGGCACGGAGGTCGGCCACATCTCCGGCATGCTCCAGCGCCAGGACGAGTCCAAGTCGCCGCTGACCGTCCAGCTGGAGAAGCTGACCAAGCAGCTGGTCACGATCGCCGGCCTCGCGCTGGCCGCGTCGATCGCGATCAACATGGCGCGCGGCCAGAGCTTCAAGGAGGTCTTCACGGTCGCGGTGGCGTTCTCGATCGCCGCGATCCCGACCGGCCTGCCGGCCGTGGTCACGACGATCCTCTCGCGCGGCACGCGCCTGCTGGCCGACGCGAGCGCGATCGTCAAGCGGCTGCGCTCGACCGAGACGCTCGGCGCCACGTCGGCGATCTGCTCGGACAAGACCGGCACGCTCACGCTCAACCAGATGACCGCGGTCGAGCTGACGATCCCGGGCCGGCGCTACGCGGTCTCCGGCACCGGCTACTCGAGCGAGGGCACGATCAAGCACACGTTCGGCGACCCCGACGTGCCGCTCGAGCAGTTCATGCTGCCGCTCGCGCTGGCCTGCGACGCCGTGATCACGCCCACCGGCGAGATGATCGGCGACCCGACCGAGGGCGCGCTCGTGGTGCTGGCCGAGAAGGGCGGCCTGGACCTGGCCGCCACGCGCGAGCGCTACCCGCGCGTCGCCGAGCTGCCGTTCGACACGGAGTACAAGCTGATGGCGACGTTCCACGAGATGGACGGCGTCGTGCGCTGCCTCGTCAAGGGCGCGCCCGATCAGCTGCTGGGGCGCGCCTCCTCGCACCTGAACCCGGCGCTCGAGGTCGCGGCGGTCGACGACGCGTTCACGGCGCGCTATCTCGAGGAGAACACGCGGCTCGGCGAGAAGGGCCTGCGCGTGATGGCGACGGCGCGCAGGGACTTCGACCCCGCGACGTTCGACCCGAAGGCCGACCTGCTGGCGCTGATGCAGGACCTGACGCTGCTCGCCTTGGTGGGCATCGTCGACCCGCCGCGGCCGACCGCCAAGGATGCGATCACCGAGGCGCACGCGGCCGGGATCGAGGTGCGGATGATCACCGGCGATCACGCGGTCACGGCCGCGGCGATCGCGAGCGAGCTCGGGATTCAGGGCCGCGCGATCTCCGGCGCGCAGTTCGCCGACCTCAGCGAGGACGAGGCGTACGAGCAGATCGACGAGATCGGCGTCATCGCGCGCGTGACGCCCGAGCAGAAGGTCCGGCTCGTCGACATCCTCAAGCGCAAGGGCCACGTCGTCGCCATGACCGGCGACGGCGTCAACGACGCGCCCGCGCTCAAGCAGTCCGACATCGGCATCGCGATGGGCATCACCGGCACCGAGGTCTCCAAGGAGGCCGCGGCGATGATCCTCACCGACGACAACTTCGCGACGATCGTCAAGGCGGTCCGGCTCGGGCGCGGGCTCTACGACAACCTCGTCAAGTACATCCGCTTCCAGATGGGGGTGCTGGCGGGCCTGATCGCGACGTTCCTGGGCGCGAGCATCCTCAACATCGTCAGCGGCGTGCCGTTCACGCCGCTGCAGACGCTCTGGATCAACTTCACGACGCAGGTCTTCCAGTCGGTCGGCCTCGGGTACGGCGAGCCGGGCGAGGGGCTGATGGAGCGCAAGCCGCGCAAGCCCGAGCAGCCGATCCTCACGCGCGCCGACACGATCTGGTTCGTGATCGCCGGCCTGGTGATGGCGACGGCCACGCTCGCCGTGATCGCCGCCTACGAGGGCGACGGCACCGGGCTCGCGCGCACGATGGGCATGACCACGTTCGCGATCGCCAACCTGCTCTTCTCCTTCACCGCGCGCGACGCCGTCCGCTCGGTGTTCAGCCTCGACACCTTCAACGACCGCACGTTCCTGGTCACGACGGCGATGTCCGTCGCCTCGATCGTGTTCGTCACCGAGCTGCAGGTCTTCCACCGGGTCTTCGACACCGTCGAGCTGACCGGCAACCAGTGGCTCCTCTGCATCGGCGCGGCGGCGTCGATCATCGTCGTCTCGGAGATCCGGAAGTTCGTGCTGCGCCGCCGCGCCTAGCCCGACTGGAGGCCCGACATGTCCTCATCGCCTTACACACCGGTCCCCGGCCAATCGCAGGGGCTGGACTACAGCTATCTCGACGACGAGGCCGGCTATGGGATGGTCACGTTCGCCGGGGTGATGCTGATCATCATCGCGACGCTGAACACGCTGTGGGGCATCGCCGCGATCGATCAGGCCAACGTGTTCACGCAGGACGCGCGCTACATCTTCGGCTCGCTCAACACCTGGGGCTGGTTCCTGCTCGCGCTCGGCATCGCGCAGTACTTCGCGGCGTTCGCGGTCTGGCGCGGGTCGGGCTGGGGCCGCTGGTTCGGCGTCATCTGCGCGAGCCTCAACGCGATCCTGCAGACGCTCTGGATCCCCGCCTATCCGATCCTCGCGATGACGATCCTGGCGCTCGACATCACGGTCATCTACGGGCTGCTGGCCTACGGCGGCCGGCGCGCGAGGGCGCGCGCGGCCCGCGAGGCGGCGCGCGGCTAGCTCACGCGCGCTCGAGCAGGACGCCGTGGCGCAGGCCGCGGTCGCTGACGGTCAGGACGTCGGCCTCGAGCAGCTCCAGCACCGTCAGCACGATGCACGCGCCGCCGAGGATCACCTCGGCGCGCGCGGGCTGCAGGCCGGCCAGCTCGCGCCGCTCGGCGGCGTCGCGGGCGCTATAGAGCCCGATCTGGCGCTCGATCTCCGCGCGGTCGAGCGTCGTTCCCTGGATGCGGCCCGGGTCGTAGGGCTCGAGCTCGAGCTTGACGGCGGCGAGATTGGTGACGGTGCCGCCCATCCCGACGACGGCGTCGGGCGCGGGGCGGTCGCGCAGCCGGGCGAGCGCCTCGGCGAGCGCCGTGCGCGCGGCGCGCACCACGTCCTCGCCGGCGCGGCCGCCGAGGCCGAAGCGCTCGGTCGCGCGCACGGCGCCGACGTCGAGGCTGAAGCGCTCCTCGACCTTTCCCGGGCGGCCGAAGCTGAACTGCGAGCTGCCGCCGCCGCTGTCGAACACCACCAGCGTGCCGGGCGGCAGCGCGAGCCCCGACGTCGCGCCGAGATAGGCGAGGCGCGCCTCCTCGTCGCCGGCGATGACCTCGACCTCGACGCCGCAGCGGTCACGCACGGCGGCGATGAAGTCGTCGCGGTTGGGCGCCGATCGCAGCCCGGCGGTGCCGACCGCCACGATGCTGCCGGCGCCCTTGAAGCGGGCCTCGGCGACCATCGCCGCGACGGCGTCCGCGGTGCGCTCGAGCGGCGCCTCGGCGAGCCGCCCGCTCGCCTCGAGCCCTTCGCCCAGCCGCGTCACCTCGGCGCGGTCGACGACCGGCCGCCAGCCGCCGTCGTCGTCGTCGTGCTCTGCCAGGTGGAACTTGACCGAGTTCGTGCCCACGTCGATCACCGCGGCGCGGCGCGCGCCCCACCCGATCAGCGCCTTCAATCCGCGGGCGACGCCCATCGCCGGCGCGTCTTGGAGGCCGAGCTCGCGCACGACCGCGATCACGCGCGCCGGGTCCTCGGCCTCGACGGCGATCGTCCGCGTGGACCCCTCGCCGGTGCGCAGCTCGGTCAGCTCGGCCATGCAGCCGCCGATCGTGTAGTGCACGCGGTGCTTGTGCACGCCGACCTCGCGCAGATCCTCGCTGGAGGCGTCGTCGACCCCGAGCAGCTCGAGCAGCGTGCGCGAGTCGGCGTGCGAGAGCGGCTGCTCGGCCTTGAGGACCGGCATCCACTGCTCGAGCCCGTGCTCGCCGGTCCGCAGCAGCCGCTTGGCGTCCACCAGCCCGCCGCGCAGCTTGACCGACGCGTCGCTGTGCAGCGAGAGCATGTAGATCTCGTCGCTGTCCTCCACGCGACCGGGCGCGGCGGCGGCCAGGGTCTCCTCAGCCGGCCCGAAGCCCGCGCCGAACGTGCGCCACTCCCAGCGCGGAACGATCGTCATCGCCGGACATCATCCCGCGATCGCGAAGGCGATCAAGCACAGCCCGCCCGCGATCGTGCAGTAGATCGCGAACGGCGTCAGCCGGTTGGTCTCGAAGAACCGCACGAGGAAGCGCACGGACAGGTACGCGGTCACCGCCGCGCACAGCGCCCCGGCCAGCGCCGGGCCGCGCACGCCGTCGCCCTGCGCTCCCATCAGGTCGGGCAGCTTGAGCACGGCGGCGGCGCCGATGATCGGCGTCGCGAGCAGGAACGCGAAGCGCGCGCTGTCCTCGTTCGACAGGCCGGCGAGCAGGCCGCCGGACATCGCCGCGCCCGAGCGCGAGAACCCCGGCAGCAGCGCGATCGCCTGGGCGGCGCCGACCCCGACGGCCTCGCCGAGGCTCAGGTCGCGCGAGATGCGCTCGTCGCTGTAATCGGCGCCGGCCCGGACCGGCACCCCCGCCCGCAGGCGCTCGGCGCCGAACAGCATCAGCCCGTTGCACAACAGGAACGCGGCCGCCGCCGTCGGCGACGCGAACACGCTGCGCAGCGCGTGCTCGAACGCGAGCCCGAGCAGCCCTGCGGGAATCGTCGCGATCACGATCAACCAGCCGAGCTGCGCGTCGGCGTCGCCGGCGACCTCGCGGTCGCGGATCGAGCGGCCCAGCCCGCGCACGATCCGCACCCAATCGCGCCAGAAGAACCCGAGCAGCACCAGCGCGGTCGCGAGGTGCGTCGCGACCAGGAACGAGAGGAAGTAGTCGTCGGACTGATGGATGTCCCAGCCCAACAGCTTCGGCACGATCACCGAATGGCCCAGGCTGGAGACCGGGAACAGCTCGGCAGCGCCCTGGATCAGGCCGAGGACGATCGCCTGTGCGTAGGAGATGGGATGCATCTAGAGGTGCGGCACGCTGTCGGTCAGCTGGGCGGTCATCGGCGACTCGAGCGTGGCAGCGGTTCCCTGAACGTCACCTGAATGGACGTGACCGGTCCGCCGGGGCGCTGATCACGAACGCGCTGTCGTCACGGACCGACAGCGTGCCGCCCGACGCCTCGACCAGCTCGCGGGCGATCGCCAGGCCGAGGCCGCTGCCGCCCCGTCCCCGTGCGGCCTCGAGACGCGCGAAACGCTCGAAGATGCGCTCGCGTTCGCCCTCCGGCACGCCCGGTCGTCGACAACGGGGTGAAGGCCGGCGGGCGTCCGCGTGACCACCTCGCCGCGATCGTCGACGGCGTACGCGTGCCCGCGCAGGCCCTTCGCGAGCGCCCGGGCCAGCTTCGGATCGTCGTCGACGAGCAGGATTCGCATCGTCAACCGACGATGCTCCCACCGTCACTCGCCGGCCGCGAGGACCGCGGCGGCGGTGAGCTGTGTGCGCTTCATGCCACCATCGTGGGCGGCGAGGTCTAAGACGACGTTGAGAGCGATCCAGATCGGCATCTGCGAGGACGACGCCGGGCTGCGCTCGGTGCTCACCCGCGCGCTCGCCGACGAGGGCTTCGAGGTGCGCGCGGTGGCCGGCGGCCGGGTCGCCGTGCAGGAGTTCTCCGACGCGCCGCCCGACCTGCTCGTGCTCGACGTCGGGCTGCCGGACGCCGACGGGCGCGACGTCTGCCAGGCGCTGCGCGCGCACGGCGTCGACGCGCCGGTGATCTTCCTCACCGCGCGCGGCCAGCTGACCGACCGGCTGTCCGGCTTCCACGCCGGCGGCGACGACTATCTGACCAAGCCGTTCGCGCTCACCGAGCTGATCGTCCGCATCCACGCGCTGCTCAAGCGCCGGCGCGAGGACGCCCACCCGGGTGCCCTGGAGCTCGATCCCGCCTTGCACGGGCTCCGGGTCGGGGAGCGCAGCACGCCGCTGACGCCGACCGAGTTCCGGCTGCTGGGGGCGCTCGCCGCCCGGCCCGGCGACGTGGTGCGCCGGCGCGAGCTGGTCTCGGCGGCCTGGCCGGACGGCGCGATCGTGCACGAGAACACGCTCGACGCGTACATCACCAGGCTCCGGCGCAAGCTGCGCGAGGTCGAGGCGGACGTGGAGATCGCGACCGCGCGCGGGGTCGGGTACGTGCTGCGGTGAGCCTGCGCAACCGCGTCACGCTCGGCACGGTCGCCGTCCTCGGCGCCGGGCTGGCGATCATCTCGATCGCGCTCAACCTGCTGCTGGCCAGCCGCCTGAGCGCGGATGCGTCGGCCGTGCTCGCCAGCCGCGCCGACGCGCAGGCCGCGGGGCTCGACCGGCCCGACGACGACGCGCTCGACCAGCCGGCGTGGATCTTCGACGCGCGCGGGAACGCCATCCAGCGCTCCCCCGCGTCGCCGCGGCTCGCGCGCGCCGTCGACGCGCTCAAGCGGGTGGATCGCCCGACCGAACGCAACCCGACCGAGCACGTCCGGCTGCTCGCCCGGCCGGCCGAGGACGGGCGCGTGGTGGTCGTCGGCCTCTCGATGGATCCGTATCGCCACACGGAGCGGATCGCCGCCGTGTTCACCGTGGTGCTCGGCGGATTCGTGCTGCTCGCCGGCGCGCTCGTCACCCGCCGGGCGGTCGGCGCCGCGCTGCGGCCGGTGGCGGAGATGACCGACCGCGCCGCCGAGTGGAGCGAGCACGACCTGCACCGGCGCTTCGCGCTCGGCCCGCCGCACGACGAGCTGACCGCGCTGGCCGCCACGCTCGACGGCCTGCTCGGCCGCATCGACGCCGCGCTGCGGCACGAGCAGCGATTCTCCGCCGAGATGGCGCACGAGCTGCGCACGCCGCTGGCCGGCGTGCGCGCCGAGGCCGAGCTCGCGCTGCGCGCGGGGAGCGCGCCGCGCGAGGCGCTCGAGTCGGTGCTGGCCGGCACCGAGCGGATGGAGGCGGTGATCGAGACGCTGCTGGCCGCCGCGCGCAGCGACGCCGTCCGCGGCTCCTCCGACGCCGTCGCCGCCGCCCGCCGCGCCGCATCGGCGCACGGCGCGACCGTCCATGCCGAACAGGAGCCGATGCCGGTCGGCGCGGGCGAGGACGTGGTCGCGGGCGCGCTCCAGCCGCTGCTCGAGAACGCGGTCCGCCACGCCGCCCACGACGTCGAGATCCAGCTCGCGCGCGAGAACGGCCACGTCGTGATCGCCGTGCTCGACGACGGCGCCGGCATCGCGCCCGGCGACGCCGAGCGGATCTTCGAGCCGGGCGTCAGCGGAGCCGGGAGCGCCGGCCTCGGCCTACCGCTCGCGCGCCGGCTCGCGCGCGCGGCCGGCGGCGACGTCGTCGCGGTGCCGCAGCGCGGCGGGCGCGTCGAGCTGCACCTGCCCACGTGACGACTGCAACGCACACGTAACGGCTCCTGCGTTAGGGTGGCCTAAGCATGTCTGTCGTTGCCACGGGAACCCCGCGCGCCGTCGCCGTGCGCCGCCGCGCCCCGCTGTGGGTGCTCGCTGCGGCGATCGTCGCCGGGCTCGTCTACCTGATGGCGACGGCGAGCACCGGCCCGGTCGACCCGACCGAGGTGACCCACACGCAGAGCCGCGCGACGATCGTCTTCAACGCGGGCATGATCGTGTTCCGCGAGGGCCTGGAGGCGGTGCTGATCTTCGCGGCGGTGACCGCCAGCTTCCGCGGCGCCAACCGCACGCGCCGGCGCCCGGTGGTGATCGGCGCGCTGGGCGCGTTCGCCGCGGCCGTGGCCACCTGGTTCGTGGTCCAGGCCGTGCTCGACGCCGCCTCGGGCCTCGGCCCGCGGCTGGAGGCGATCACCGGCTTCCTGGCGATCGTCGTCCTGCTGGTCGTGCTCAACTGGTTCGTGCACAAGGTCTACTGGTCGGGCTGGATCGCCCGCCATCACCGCCAGCGCCGCAAGGTCCTGGCCCGCGGCGGCGCCGCCGCGGTGATCGGCCTCGTCGCGCTCGGCTTCACGAGCGTCTACCGCGAAGGCTTCGAGGTCGTCCTCTTCCTCCAGAACCTGCAGCTGCAGGACGGCTCCGGCACCGTGCTCGAGGGCGTGGCGATCGGCCTCGCCGCGACCGCGGTGGTCGGCGCGCTCACGTTCTGGCTGCACGCCAAGCTCCCTTACCGGCGGATGCTGATCCTCACCGGCGTGCTGGTCGGCGTCGTGCTCGTGGTGATGATCGGCGGCACCGCGCTGAGCTTCGTGGAGCTCGGCTGGCTGCCGCGCCACGACACGCCGTTCAGCTTGCCGACGTGGCTCGGCGCCTGGTTTGAGATCTACCCGGTGTGGGAGACGCTCGCCGCCCAGTTCCTCGCCGCCGCGTTCGTCGTCGGCTCTTACTACGCGGCCGAGTACGTGAAGGTCAAGCGCCCGCGCAAGCGCGGCGAGCAGGTCACGGCGGTGCGCGCGACGTCCGCGCCGGCCGGGCAGGCGACCTGAGTACGCCTCAGGTCGTACGCGCCGGCGCTCCGAAGATCAGCCTCGCGGCGGTTGCCCGCGACGGCGGCGCGCGCCTAGCTTGGCCGGCGATGATCGAAGCCGTCGAATTGACCAAGCGCTACGGCGCGAAGACCGCCGTGGACGGGCTCACGTTCACGGTCCGCCCCGGCGTCGTGACCGGGTTCCTCGGCCCCAACGGCGCCGGGAAGTCGACCACGATGCGGCTGATCCTCGGCCTCGACGCGCCGACCGCCGGCGACGTCACCGTCGGCGGGCGCCGCTATCGCGACCTGCCGGCGCCGCTGCACCAGGTCGGGGCGCTGCTGGAGGCGCGGGCGATCCACACCGGCCGCTCGGCGACCAACCACCTGCTCGCGCTCGCCCACACCCACGGCATCCCCCGCCGGCGCGTCGAGGAGGTCATCGATCTCGTCGGCCTGCGCCCGGTCGCGCGCCGGCGGGCCGGGACGTTCTCGCTCGGGATGGGGCAGCGGCTCGGGATCGCCTCGGCGCTGCTCGGCGACCCCGACACGCTTGTGCTCGACGAGCCGGTCAACGGCCTGGACCCCGAGGGGATCCACTGGATCCGCTCGCTGCTGCGCCGGCTCGCCGCCGAGGGACGCACCGTGCTCGTGTCGTCGCACCTGATGAGCGAGATGGCGCTGACCGCCGACCACCTGATCGTCGTCGGCCGCGGCCGCCTGCTCGCCGACACGGCGACCGAGGCGTTCATCGCGCAGGCGTCGACGGCGCACGTGCGCGTCCGCTCGCCGCACGCGACGCGGCTGCGCGAGCTGCTGCTGAGCGACGGCGTGACGGTTTCCGCGGCGGAGCCGGGCGTGCTCGAGATCCGCGGACTCGCGACCGACGAGATCGGCGAGCGCGCCGCCGCGGGCGGCCTGACGCTTCACGAGCTGTCCAGCCACCAGGCGTCGCTGGAGGCCGCGTTCATGGAGCTGACCCGCGACGCCGTCGAGTACGAGGCCGTGGCATGAGCGCGGTGGTCACCCAGCCGCGCGTCGTCCGCTCGGAGTGGACGAAGCTGCACTCGCTGCGCTCGAGCCGGATCACGCTGATCGTCGCCGTCGGCCTGGTGATCGGGCTCGGCGTGCTCATCGCGCTCGTGAGCGTGGGCACCTGGGACGCCGTCGACGAGGCGCACCGAGCGACCTACAACGCGGTCGAGCGCAGCCTCAGCGGCATCTACTTCGGCCAGCTCGCCTTCGGCGTGCTCGGCGTGATGCTCGTCAGCGGCGAGTACTCGACCGGCATGGCGCGGGCGACCTTCGCCGCCGTCCCGCGGCGGCTGCCGGTGCTGTGGGGCAAGCTGGCGGTGTTCGTCGCCGTGACGTTCGTGCTCGGCACGCTGGCCTGCCTGGCCGCGTTCCTCGCCGCCCAGGAGATCTTCGCGAGCAAGCAGGTCGCAGCGAGCCTCGGCGACCCGGGCGTGCCGCGCGCCGTGCTCGGCGCCGGCGTCTTCCTGGCCGGCATCGGCGCGTTCGGCGTCGGCCTCGGCACGCTGCTGCGCAACACCGCGGCGGGGATCGCCACGCTGACCGGGCTGCTGTTCGTCGCGCCGGTGGTCGTCGACTCGCTGCCCCGGCGCTGGGCGGACGCCGTCGGCCCGTACCTGCCGGCCAACGCCGGAGCGGCGATGGCCTCGGTCGGGCATCACACCGGGCCGCTGACGCCGTGGGGTGGCCTGGCCGTGGTGGCGGCCTGGGTGGCGGTCGCGATCGCGCTCGCCGCCATCATGCTGATGCGACGCGACGTGTGACCGACTCCCTGCGACAGCTCAAGCGCCATCCTCTCGCCGCCGACGCCCTGCTCGCGCTGGCCGTGCTCGCGGTCAGCGCGATCGGCGTGACCCACCAGCACCGGGCCGCGTCGGCGGCGTTCACCGTCGCTCTGGCGGCGCCGCTCGTGTGGCGGCGCCGCGCGCCGCTGCCGGTCTTCCTCGCGATCGCGGCGATCGCGTTCGCGCAGTGGCTCGCCGGCTTCGCGCTCACCGCCGACATCGCGCTGCTGGTGGCGATCTACACGGTGGCCGCGCACGAGTCGCGCCGCCGGCTCGCGCTCGCCGCGGCGATCCTCGAGACCGGGATCGTGCTCGCGACCGTCCGCTGGGCCGAGAGCGCGGAGCTGCTCGTGCTCGTCTTCCTCACCGGCATGGCCACGGCCGCGTCGGTGCTCGGCGTCAACATGCAGACCCGGCGGGCCTACCTCGCGGCGCTGGAGGAGCGGGCCGCGCAGCTCGAGCACCAGCGCGACCAGCAGGGCCGGCTCGCGGCGGCCGGCGAGCGCGCGCGCATCGCCCGCGAGATGCACGACATCGTCGCCCACAACCTGTCGGTGATGGTCGCGCTGGCCGACGGGGCGGGATTCATGGCCGGCGCCGACCCGGAGCGCTCGTCCGGCGCGATGGAGCAGGTCTCGCGCACCGGGCGTCACGCGCTCGGCGAGATGCGCCGCCTGCTCGGCGTGCTGCGCGAGGGCGAGACGGCCGAGCTGGCGCCGCAGCCGGGCCTCGCCGACCTCGACGCGCTGCTCGCGCAGGTGCGCGCGACCGGCCTGCCCGTCACGCTCGAGACGTCGGGGACGCCGGTCGCGCTCGGCGCCGGCGCGGAGCTGACCGTCTACCGGCTCGTGCAGGAGGCGCTCACCAACACGCTCAAGCACGCGGGCGCGGACGCGTCGGCGACGGTGCGGCTGCGGTACGAGGCCGAGGGCATCGACGTCGAGGTGACCGACGACGGCCGCGGCCGCGCGCACGTCGCGGCCGGCGGGCAGGGCCTCTCGGGCATGCGCGAGCGAGCGGCGGTCTACGGCGGCGCGATCGACGCCGGGCCCCGTCCCGGAGGCGGCTGGCGCGTGCACACCCGGCTGGCGGCATGACGATCTCGGTCCTGCTCGCCGACGACCAGCCGCTGCTGCGGATGGGCTTCCGCATGATCCTCGACGCCCAGGCGGACATGACCGTCGCGGGAGAGGCGGCCGACGGCGCGGAGGCGATCGAGCGCACGGCGGCGCTGGCGCCCGACGTCGTGCTCATGGACGTGCGCATGCCGGGCACCGACGGCATCGAGGCGACGCGCCGGATCGTCGCCGCGGGATCGGCCGCGCGGATCCTCATCCTCACCACATTCGACCTCGACGAGTACGCGTTCTCGGCGTTGCGCGCGGGCGCCAGCGGCTTCCTGCTCAAGGACGCGCCCCCGGGCGACCTGCTGTCCGGCATCCGCGCCGTCGCGGGCGGCGACGCGGTCGTCGCGCCGAGCCTCACGCGCCGGCTGCTGGACGCCTACGCGCACCGGCTGCCCGACGATCGCGTGCCCGAGTCGCGCGCGGCTCGCCTGGATCCGCTGACCGGTCGCGAGCGCGAGGTGCTGCTGGCGCTCGCGCGCGGGCTCTCGAACGCGGAGATCGCCGAGCGCCTGGTCGTCTCCGAGGCGACCGTGAAGACGCACGTCGGCCGCATCCTCACCAAGCTCGGCCTGCGCGACCGCGTCCAGGCGGTGATCCTGGCCTACGAGACGGGGGTCGTTCAGGCGTCGCAGCGCTAGCGTTCAGCGCATCACGCGCCCCCCGTTGACGAGTACGACCTGCCCGGAGCGGCGATGACCGCGCTCTGGACCCCGCCTGCGGACGTGTGCGAGACGACCGAGATCGGCCGCTACGTGCAGTGGCTTGACCGCGGGTTCGCGAGCTACGACGAGCTGTGGCGCTGGTCGGTCACCGACCAGGAGGGGTTCTGGGCGTCGATCTGGGACTTCTTCGGCCTCCAGGGCGGCTACGAGCGCGTGCTGTCGGGCGAGATGCCGGATGCGCGCTGGTTCGAGGGCGCGCGGCTGAACTACGTCGAGCACCTGCTCGGCGGCGAAGGCGTGGCGGTCGTCGCCCGCTCGCAGACCCGCGGGCCGATCGAGCTGACGTTCGCGGACCTGCGCGACCAGGTCGCGCGCGTGCGCGCCGGGCTGCTGCGGCTCGGCGTGGGCCCCGGCGACCGCGTCGCCGGCTACCTGCCGAACATCCCGGAGACGCTGGTCGCGTTCGCGGCGACCGCATCGCTCGGCGCGATCTGGGCGAGCTGCGCGCCGGAGCTGGGCGCGCGGAGCGTGTCGGCCCGGCTCGCGCAGCTCGAGCCGAAGGTGCTGTTCGCGGTCTCCGGCTACGGCTACCGCAACCGGATGGTCGACCGGCGCGACGAGGTGGCCGCGGTCCGCGCCGCGGTCGCCGGCATCGAGCACGTCGTGGAGGTCCCGTACGGCGAGTCCGCGCTGCCCGGCGCGCTGGCGTGGGACGAGTTGAGCGCGCAGTCCGCGCCGCTCGAGTTCGCCCGCCTGCCGTTCGACCACCCGCTGCACGTGCTGTTCTCCTCGGGCACCACCGGCAGGCCGAAGGCGATCGTCCACGGCCACGGCGGCATCCTGCTCGAGCTGCTGAAGTCCAACGCCCTGCACTGGGACCTCAAGCCCGGCGGACGGCTGCAGTGGTTCACGACGACGAGCTGGATGATGTGGAACGCGCTCGTCTCCGCGCTGCTCGTGCGCTCCTCGATCGTGATGCTCGACGGCGACCCGGCGTGGCCGTCGCTCGACGCCCAGTGGGCGCTCGCCGAGGAGCTGCGCCCGACGGTCATGGGCGCCGCCCCGGCGTACGTGATGGCGTGCCGCAAGGCGGGGCTGGAGCCCGGGGCCTCGCACGACCTGTCCTCGATCCAGGTCTTCGTCACGGCCGGCTCGCCGCTGCCCGGCGAGGGCTACCGCTGGCTGTACGACCAGCTCGGGAGCGACACGCTGCTGATCAACGGCAGCGGGGGCACCGACGTCTGCACCGGGATCGTCAGCGGCAGCCCGTGGCAGACCGTCTACGAGGGCGAGATCTCCGGCCCGTGCCTCGGCGTCGCCGCGCGTGCGTTCGACCTCGACGGCAACGAGCTGGCCGGTGAGCTCGGCGAGCTCGTGATCACGCGCCCGCTGCCGTCGATGCCGCTCGGCTTCTGGGGCGACGAGGACGGCAGCCGTTACCGCGGCGAGTATTTCGGAGCGTACGCCGGCGTGTGGCGCCAGGGAGACTGGATCCGCTTCACCGAACGCGGCTCGTGCGTGGTCACCGGGCGCTCGGACGCGACGCTGAACCGCGGCGGCGTGCGGCTCGGCACCGGCGAGTTCTACGCGGTCATCGAGGAGCTCCCGGAGGTGCTCGACAGCCTCGTCGTGCACCTCGAGGATGCCGGCGGCGGCGCCGGCGAGCTGCGGCTCTTCGTCGTGCTCGCGGACGGCGCGGAGCTCGGCGAGCCGCTGCGCGAGCGGATCCGCTCGGCCCTGCGTCGCGACCTCTCCCCGCGCCATGTCCCGGACCGGATCGACGCCGTCCCGGGCATCCCGCGCACGCTGACCGGCAAGAAGCTCGAGGCCCCGGTCAAGCGGATCCTGCTCGGCACGCCGCCCGAGCAGGTCACCTCGCGTGACGCGCTGCAGGACCCCGCCGCGCTCGACGCGTTCACCGCGCTGGCCTCGGCGCGGTGACGCCGAGCCCCGCGGCGGGGCGAGGCTGTCCTCCGCGAGACACGGAGGACAGCATGCCTGAACTGCTTTCAGATGCTCACGGCGTCGTGGTGGAGAGCGTGAACGTCAGCGTCCGGCTGTATGTGCCGGTGCGGAGCGCTTCGTTGGCCCCGATGTGCTGGCTGAAGCCGATCGTGACCGGGTCGTTGGAGACCGGTGCGGTCCAGCTCGCCTTCGACAGCGTCACCTGCAGCGGATCGGCGAGCGAGAACGCGCCGTTGGTGAGGTGACCGGGGTCCGAGACGCTCAGCGCCGCGTCACCCGCGGTGCTGGTCACGTTCGCCGGCGTCTGCGCCGTGTAGGTCTTCTCGACGCCGGCCGTGAACGCGCCGAACGACGCCGCCGGGCCGAGCGTCAGCGAGAGCGTCGCCGGCACCGTGCCGCCGACGGTGGTGACGGAGAACTTGTCCGACGAGCTCGAGTTGTAGAGCGCGTCGCCGCTGTAGACGACGCGCACGTCGCTCGCGTTGGCGACCGGAAGCGTCGCCTTGCCGCCCGACAGCGCGACCGGCGCGCCGAGGGCCGTGCTGCCGCTGAACGCCTGCACCGTCCCGGTCGGGACAGCCGGCTCGGCCGTGGCGGGCGTCACAGTCACCGCGAGCGTTCCCGCGCCCGCGACCACCGCCGTCCGCGTCGTGCGGAACGCCACGCCGCCGGCGTAGTGGTTGAGCAGGATCCGCCACGTGTACCACTCGTGGCCGCCGTCGATCGTGTCGTCGAGGAACGGCACGCCGTTGTCGACCAGCCGCTGCTCGAACGTCGTCTTGCCGGGGAGCGTGATCGAGTCGAAGCGCCCGCCGCCCACGACCAGGGCCAGCAGCTTCTTCAGGTCCGGGTTGGCGTAGCGGGCGTCGCCGGCCGGCGGCGCGCCTCCGGTGCCGATGCTCCACGTCGCGTAGTAGCCGAACGACGTCGTCGCGTTGAAGATCAGCTGGTTGGCGCGCGAGCCGCCGGCCGACAGGCCCGCGAAGGCCCGGTCGGACGCGTTGTGGGAGACGTTGTACTTGGACTCCACGAACGGGATGACCCGGGTGAGCAGATCGGTCTGATAGCCGGCGTTGCCGCCCGGCAGGCCGTTGAAGTTCGTCGCCACGACGACCGCGGGCTGCATCTTCCCCGCGGCGATCAGGTTGTCGATGATCCGGTTGGCGACGCCCTGGGTGAACCAGTCGGCCTCGTTGCCGCCGGCGCCGTGGCTGAGGTAGAGCGTCGGATACGGCAGCGCGCGGCCGGCGTCATATCCGGGCGGCGTGTACACGGCCACGTAGTGCCGGCCGGCCGGGTTCGTCGACTCCGGGTCGTCGTAGGTGAGATCGGCGAGCGCGCCGTGCACGGCGTTGGGCGCCTCCTGCGACAGGTCGCGTGTGCCGAACGCCGGGTCCGACGGAACGTAGACCTGGCTGGTCGGCTCCACCGCCCCGCTCGTGACGCCGCCGACCGTGTTGAACGGGGGGTTGCTCGGATCGGAGAGCTCCGTGCAGCCCGAGAGCTGCGGCGCCGCCGCGTCGCAGTTGCGGTAGAAGCCGTACGTGTAGCTGCCCGACGGCATCGGCGTCGTGTACGACCACACGCCGGTCTGGCTGTCGAGCGTCATGTCGGCGACCGGCCAGTTCGCCGCCGCGCCGCTGTTCGGGTTCGCGATCGGGAAGTCGCCGACGAGCCACTGCGAAGGCGTCCGCCCCGCAGAGCTCGTGGTCGTCGTGTCGCCGAGGCCCGAGAAGAACCACTCGCCCCGGATCCGCATGCGCGTCGCGGTCGGGTCATAAATCCGGAACGTGATCGTGTATCCGGTCGGGGCGGCAGCGGTATGCGTGACCTCCGGCGAAACCACCGCGGGTACCTGCGCACGCGCCATCGGCGCGAGCGCAAGCGCAAGCATCCCGACCCCCACTCCCGCGGCCAGGCGGGAACGCGTCCTGTTCATGCCTCCTCCTTCCCCTTGACGGGGCACCTCTGGACGTAGTCTGCGCAAAAATGGACGCTATTGCAGCGTCCCGTGGCTCGCATGAGGGGAAACCCCTAGTGCTCTTCGCGAGTTAGCCGAAGCGCAGGCCGAAGCGCTCGCACAGCGCCGGCACCTGACGCCGGGCCTCACGCCTCGCGGACGAGCCGGGCGGCCGTCTCGGTGCTGGGCGCGTCGATCGCCGACAGGTAGCGGTGGAGCGTCCGGCGCTGCGCCTCGCCGGGCTCGCTCCTGGACCAGCTCAGGCGGCCCGGCGCGAGGCGGGCGCGCAGGCCGCTGCGAGCGCGCTGCAGCGCGCTGTTGCTGGCCGGGACGGAGGTAGCCATCGCGGTGGCCGTCTCGGTCGCCGTCCAGTTGAGGACGTCGCGCATCACGAGCGCCGTGTGCTGGGCGGGCGGGAGGTGGGCGATCGCGGCCGCCAGCGCGAGCTCGACCGTCTCGCGCGCGACCAGCAGCTCGTCCGGGCGCTCGTCGGGCCGGTCGGCCGGCTCCGGGCGGTCGTCGAGCGGCGCGACCGCCGGCTCGCGCCGGGCCATCATGTCCAGGCAGGCGTTGGTGGCGATCCGGTACAGCCATCCCCGCGGCGAGTCCGACGCCTGGGTGCGGCGAGAGCGCCACGCGCGCAGCAGCGTCTCCTGCAGCGCGTCCTCGCCGTCCGCCGGCGAGCCGAGCAGGCGGATGCAGTGGCGGTGCAGCTCGTCGCGGTGGAGCTCGAGCACGGAGGCGAAGGCGTGTTCGTCGGTGGGGGTCGGCACGCCGGCCATGCTCGCGGGCCGCCTCGCGAAAGGGAAAGGCCGATCCTGCATCGCGGTCGTGCACGATGCGCATCACCGGTCGAAGCGCCCGCGGCATACTCGCCACAATGAGCGGAGAGGTGCTCGCCTTCCCCCAGGCGCCCGACGGCGTCGAGATCCGCCACCTGCGCGCGTTCGTCGCCGTCGCGGAGGAGCTGAACTTCAACCGCGCGGCCGCGCGGCTGTACCTCTCCCAGCCCGCGCTCAGCCGCCAGATCCGCGCGCTCGAGCGGCTGCTCGGCTGCGAGCTGCTGCGCCGCTCGACTCACCGCGTCGAGCTGACCGTGGCCGGGAGCGCGCTGCTGGACCGCGCGCGCCGCCTGCTCGCCGACCTCGACGAGGCGATCTCCACCACGCAGTCGGTCGGCGGCGAGCTGGCCAACCGCATGGCCACGCTGTGGGCGCCGGTGCTCGAGGTGGTCGCCGCCAGCCGCGACATCGAGGAGATGCGGACGGCCTACGAGACGTTCCTCGCGCAGTCCCCCGTGCCGGACGGCATCGCGGTCCGGCCGGTGCTCGCGGGCGGCGTCTCCTCGCTCGCGCTGACGCCGGCCGGCGGCGACCCCGGGACCGCGATCCTCTTCCTGCACGGCGGCGGCTTCACGATCGGCTCCGCCTACGGCTACCGGCCGCTGGTCGGCGCGCTGGTCGCCGCAGCCGGCACGGGAGCGCTGGTGCCGGACTTCCGGCTCGCGCCCGAGCACCCGTTCCCGGCCGCGGTGGAGGACGCGGTGAGCGCCTACCGCTGGCTGGCAGGGCAGCGCGGCGCCGGCGCGATCGTGCTCGCCGGCGACTCGGCCGGCGCCGGGCTCGCATGCTCGCTGCTGCTCAGGCTGCGCGCGCAGGGGCTGCCGCTGCCGGCGGGCGCCGTGTTCCTGTGCCCCGGCGTGGACCCCTCCGGCAGCACCATCCTCGCCGCGGTGCCCAGCCCGGAGCCCGCGCAGGTCGAGCAGCTCCACCGCGCCACCGACGCCTACCTCTCCGGGCATCCGGCCGACGACCCGGCGGTCAACGCGCTCGTCGCCGACCTCCGCGGGTTCCCGCCGACGCTCGTGCAGGCCGCGGTCGGCGACCTGATCCGGCCCGACGCGGAGGCGTTCGTCGAGCGCGCGACCGCGCACGGCGTCGACGTGCGGCTGGAGCTATACAGCGCCGACACGCACGTCTTTCACGTGTTCTGGCCGTTTCTGCCCGAGGCGGCCGACGCGCTCCAGCAGGCGGGCGCCTTCATCCGCGAGCGACTTCAGCAGCGGCGCCGCGTGCCGATCAAATTGGAGTAGTGCAGGTCGCAGGAACTCCACGTCTCGCAAGGCTTCTGCTGATCGCGGCCGGCGTGTGCCTGGGCGCGGTCGTGCTGCTCGACCTCGGGCTCGTGCCTGCCGCCCTCGCGGGCACGTTCGACAAGGCCTACTACGCGACCGAGTTTCTGGTCGCGACCGCGTGCGCGCTGCGGGCGCGGCGCGTGTCAGGCGCCGAGCGCGCGGCGTGGGCCGTCCTGACCTTCGGGCTGCTCGGCTTCGCGGCCGCCGACATCTATTGGCTGGTGGCGCTGCAGGATCTCGCCTCTCCGCCGTACCCGTCGCCGGCCGACGCCCTCTACCTGAGCATCTACCCCGCGGCGTTCGCCGCGCTCGTCCTGCTGCTGCGCGCGCGCGGCGGGCACCCGTCGGCCGCGCTCTGGCTCGACGGCCTCGTCTGCGGGCTGGCGGTCTCGGCGATCGGCGCCGCGCTCGCGCTCGACGTCGTCGCGAGCACCGACGGCGCGCTGTCGACGGTCGCGACGAATCTGGCGTACCCGCTCGGCGACCTCACGCTGCTCGCGTTCGTGATCGTCGCGATCACGGTCACCGGATGGCGCGCGGGATCGACCTGGCGGCTGCTCGCGCTGGCGTTCGCGGTCTGGGCGGTCGCCGACACGGTGTACCTCTACCAGACCGCGATGGGCACCTATCGCGAGAACACGATCCTCGACGCCGCATGGCCCGCCGCGTACGTGCTGATCGGCATGGCGGCCTGGCAGCCGGCCCGCCGCCTGGACGCGCGCCGCCTGCGCGGCGCCACGCTGGCGTTCCCCGCGGCGATGACGCTCGTCGCGCTCGGCCTGCTGATGGTCGATCACTACAACCGGCTCAACCTCGTCGCGCTGTGGCTCGCCTGCGGTGCGATGGTCGTCGCCGTCGCCCGCTTCGCGCTGACATTGCGCGAGAACCTGCAGATGCTTCGCTCCAGCGAGGCAGAGGCGTCGACGGACGCGCTCACCGGCCTCGGCAATCGCCGCGCGCTGCTGCGCGACCTCGAGCACGCGCTGTCGGAGCCGTCCGCCGCCCTCGTGCTGCTCGACCTCGACGGGTTCAAGTCCTACAACGACCGCTTCGGCCACCTCGCCGGCGACGCGCTGCTGAACCGGCTCGGCCGGCGGCTCGCCGCTGAGGCGGGCCGCGCCGGCGCCGCCTACCGCATGGGCGGCGATGAGTTCTGCGTCCTGGTCTCCCCGATCGCCGAGCCGCCCGAGGCGCTCGGCGCCCGCGTGGCCGGAGCGATGAGCGAGTCCGGCGAGCAGTTCACGATCGGCTGCTCGTTCGGCACCGTCGTGCTCGGCGCCGAGGCGGGGGATCCGTCGGACGCGCTCCGGCTCGCCGACCAGCGCATGTATGCGCACAAGCGCAACGGCCGGCCGAGCTCGGACGAGCTCATCCACCGCGTCCTGCTGCACGTGGCCGCCGAGCACGACGGCGAGCTGCGCGAGCACGTCGACGACGTCGCCGAGCTGGCCGAGGCCGTCGCCCGCGAGCTCGACCTCGACGAGCAGGCCCTGAAGGAGGTGTGCCGCGCGGCGACGCTGCACGACATCGGCAAGATCGCGATCCCCGACGCGATCCTGCACGCCCCGCGCGCGCTCACCGAGGAGGAGTGGCAGTACATGCGCCGCCACACGATCATCGGCGAGCGGATCATCAACGCCGCCCCCGGCCTCGGCCGCGTCGCGGGCATGGTCCGCTCCAGCCACGAGCGCTGGGACGGCGCCGGCTATCCGGACGGCCTCGCCGGCGACGACATCCCGCTCGGCGCCCGCATCGTCTCGGTCTGCGACGCCTACGACGCCATCGTCACCGACCGCGCCTACCGCGACGCGCGCCCGCCCGACGAGGCGCTCGCCGAGCTCGCCCGCTGCTCGGGCACGCAGTTCGACCCGCGCGTGGTCGCCGCGTTCGCCGCGATGATGGCGCGCGCGACGCTCGAGCCCGCGTAACGGCCTGCGCGCGGGGACGACAATGGCCCATGGCCATCCCCGCCTCCATCCGGAAGTTCATCGACGACCAGGCCGACCGGTCCCCTGGCGTCTACACCGACCTGCGCGCCGTCGTGTTCAACGGCACGCTGAAGCGCTCGCCCGAGCGCAGCCACACCGACGGCCTGCTGGCCATCTCGAAGGACCTGATGGAGCGGCTCGGCGTGCGCGTCGACGAGGTCCGCACCGCCGACCACGAGATCCCCGCCGGCGTGTGGCCGGACATGACCGCGCAGGGCTACGAGCGCGATGATTTCCCCGCGCTGTACCGCGACCTTGTCCTCCCCGCCGACATCGTCCTGATCGCCGGCCCGATCTGGCTCGGCGACCAGAGCTCGCTCACGCGCAAGATCATCGAGCGCCTGTACGCCTACTCCGGCGACGTCAACGAGGCCGGCCAGTGGTCCTATTACGGCAAGGTCGGCGGCGTGCTCACGACCGGCAACGAGGACGGCGGCAAGCACGTCAGCGCGCAGGTGCTCTATGCGCTTCAGCACATCGGCCTCACGATCCCCCCGCAGTCCGACGCCTACTGGAACGGCGAGGCCGGCCCCGGACCCTCCTACCTCGACCCCGAGGCGGGCGGCGAGCGCAACGCGTGGACGACGCGTAACACCGTCTTCATGACCTGGAACCTGTTGCACCTCGCGCGCATGCTCAAGGACGCGGGCGGCATCCCCGCCTACGGCAACGACACGCGCGACTGGGACCTCGAGCACCCGGACCACCCGAACCCGGAGTACCGCGTCACGGCGTAGGGGCCGCGGCGTTACGCGGCGCGCCGCCAGCGACCGGGCGGCTGCCCGCGATGGCGGCTGAACGCGCGGTTGAACGCGTACTCCGACGTGTAGCCGACGCCGCGGGCGATCGTCTCGACCGGCTCGGTCGTGTCGCGCAGGCGGCGCGCGGCGAGGTCCATGCGCCACCGGGTCAGGTACGTCAGCGGCGGCTCGCCGACCAGCTCGGCGAAGCGCCGGGCGAGCGTGGCGCGCGAGAGGTGCACCTCCGCCGCCAGGCGCTCGATCGTCCACGGCTCCGCGGGGCGCTCGTGCAGCACGGCGAGCGCCCGCGCGATCACCGGGTCATTGAGCGCGTGCAGCCACGAGGGCTGCTCGCCCGCAGTCGCGCTCCAGGCGCGCACCGCGTGGATCAGCAGCAGGTCGATCAGCCGCGCGACCGCGGCCCGGGCGCCGGCGTCGCGGGTCCCGAGCTCCCCGGCGAGCAGCGTGACCAGCGCGGCGACCTTCCCCCCGCCCACCGGGTCGGCCGGCACGTGCAGGACCGGCGGCAGGAGCGACAGCAGCGGCTGCGCGACGTCATGGTCGTAGTCGTAGCCCGCGCACACGAACGTCGTCGTCGCCCCCCGGCCGTCGAGCACGAGATCGCCCTCCGGCGTCATCTCGCGCTCCTTGAGGCCGCGGTCGAACGGCCGGCAGCGCGCGTCCGGCGCCGAGGAGAGCCGGTGCCGCACGCCGGTCGGCAGCAGCAGCAGGTCGCCCGGCATCAGCTGCCGCGGCTCGGAGCCCTCGACGCGCAGCCACGCCGTGCCGGACGTGATCGCGTGGAAGGCGGCGCCGCCGGACCGCGGGAGGTCCAGGCCCCACGGCGCGGCAGCGCGCACGTTGCCCAGCAGCGCGCCGCGCACGCGGCTGAGGTCGAGCACGTCGGCGAGCGGGTCCACGATCGTCACTGTACGCGCATTGAGACGTCCGAGCAAGAACCCGCGCCTTGCAGTCATTGGTCGACTCACGGTCCGGCCATAGCGTGCGAGTCATGGACATCAAAGGAAGCACCGTCGTCGTCACCGGCGCCAATCGCGGGCTCGGCCGCAGCCTGCTGGACGCGCTGCTCGAGCGCGGCGCCGCGAAGGTCTACGCCGCCTCGCGCACCCCGTCCGCGCCGGCCGACGCGCACGTCGTCGCGCTCGAGCTCGACCTGACCCGTCGGGACACGATCGCCGCCGCCGCCCGCGCCGCGAGCGACGCCACGATCGTGATCAACAACGCCGGAACCGCGGCGTTCGCGGCCCCGCTCGACGCCGAGCCGGACGCCGTGCGCGCCGAGATGGCGGTCAACTACGACGGGACATTCGAGGTCGTGCGCGCGTTCGTGCCGGTGCTCGAGCGCAACGGCGGCGGCGCGATCGTCAACGTGCTGTCGCTGCTCTCGCTCGCGAGCACGCCGCCGATGGCCGGGTACTCGGCGTCCAAGGCCGCCGCGCACTCGCTCACCCAGGCGCTGCGGCCGGTGCTGCGCGAGAAGGGCATCGCCGTCCACGGCGTCTATCCCGCCGGAATCGACACCGACATGCTGGCCGGCATCGACGCGCCCAAGACGCCCCCGCGGGAGGTGGCCGACGGGCTGCTCGACGGCCTCGCGGCCGGCGAGGAGGACATCTTCCCGGACCCCAACGCGCGCGCCATGGCCGGCATGTGGTGGGCCGACCCGAAGGCGTTCGAGCGCGCGTTCAGCGGGGCGTGAGCGCGCGAACGGGGCGGGAGCGCGCGGCCCCCGCCCCGTCGTGGTCGCCGCTACTCGGCGGCGGCGCCGGTGAGGCCCGCGGCGGCGGGCACGGAGCCGGCGGGCGCGAGCGCGCCGTCGTGGCCGACCCGGAAGCCGAACACCGCGCCGCCCGGGCTGACCGCGTACAGGAAGCGGCCGTCACGGCTGAACGCGAGGTCACGCGGCGTCAGCGGCGCCGGCAGCGACGCCGTGACGTTGCCCGGCGTGACCGGGGTCAGCGCGCCGCCGCGGCCGATCGCGAAGCCGCTGATGCTCCCGGACGCGTTGCCGGTGTAGGCGAAGCGGCCGTCCGGCGAGACGGCGACCCAGCAGACGCCGCCGAGCCCGATCGGCAGCGCGCCGGTGATCGGCGAGAGCGAGCCCGAGAAGCCGATCCGGTACGACGAGACCGAGCTGGTGCCGGCCTCGGAGACGATCGCGTTGCCGTGGGGGTCGAACGCGAAGCCGAACGGCGTCGTGCCGGCGGAGGCCGAGACGACCGGCGCGTACGGGCGGCCGAGGCGATCCAGCGACAGCGTCTCGAGCCGGTTCGAGACGCGCTCGCTGACCAGCAGCCTGCGCCCGTCGGGGCTGACCGACACCTGCGTGGCGCCGGACGCGCCGGGGGCGAGCGCCTCGGTGCCGCCCGGCAGCCGCAGCAGGCGGCCGAACGGGAGCGCCGCGAAGGAGGCCACGTTGGCGTCGCCGCGCGAGGGGTTGTCGCCCGAGTTGAGCACGTACACGCGGTCGTCGCGCACCGCGACGCTGACCGGCGCGGCGCCGCCCGAGGGCACGCTGCCGAGCGAGACGAGCCCGCCGCGCGTGACCGCGAACGCGGTCACCGAGTCCGAGGCGGAGTTGACGGCGTAGACCGTGCGGCCGTCCTCGCTCAGCGCCACCGCGCCCTGGCGGCCGCCCGGCGTCGAGGAGCCGTCGCCGCCGGTGGCGAAGGTGCCGGCGGGCCGCAGCGAGCCGTCGGCCAGGCGATCGAACTTCTGTACCGCGTTCGGCGCGGCGTTGGTCTCGGTGTAGACGGCCCCGGGGGCGAAGTGCGCCTGTGCCGTCGAGGCGCCGGCGAGGACGGCGAACAGTGAAGCGAGTACGGCCAACCAGCGGGAACGCATCGGGTCTCCTTAGGAGATCGGGGGAGGAATGGTGGGAGAAGTCCGGCGAGCGGCGCGGGCGTTACACAGAGACGGCGACATCCGCCGTGCGAGCCCGCAGGAGGGCGAGCCCGGCGACCGGGAAGATCACGACCGACAGCAGCCCGGCGGCGATCAGCGCGGCGCTGGTGGCGGCGTCGATCACGCCGAGATCGAGCCCGATCGCGGTGGCGGCGACGATGAAGGGGAGCGAGGTCGCCTGCAACAGCCCGGCGAGCGCCGCCTGCCGGCCTCCGAGCAGGCGCCGGTAGAGCACGGCCGGAACGCCGCGGACCGCGAGCAGCGCGGCGAGGAAGATCGGGACCATGAGGATCGTCGAGGCGCTGCCGGCCAGCGCGCCGAGGTCGTAGCGCACGCCGGTGGTGACGAAGAACGCGGGGATGAAGAAGCCGAAGCCGATCGCCTCGAGCTTGAGCCGGAACTGCGGGTGGGTCATCGCGCGATCGGCGTCCAGCAGCGTCAGCAGCGCGCCGGCCGCGAACGCGCCGAGGATCGCCTCCAGCCCGAGCGCCTCGGCGATCGCCGCGAACCCGACCAGCAGCACCATCGCGCCGCGCACGCGGATCTGCGCGGTGGTGTCCTGCAATCGCCTCAGGTCGGCGCCGATGCGGCGCGAGCGCCCGGCGCCGCGGACGACGATCAGCACCGCCGCGACGAGCGCGAACAGCGAGCCGATCAGCAGCAGCGTCGCGCCGGTCCCGCCCTCGCCGGTGAAGAAGACCGACAGCAGGATGATCGCGCCGAAGTCGGCGATCGAGCCGGCGGCGATCACCACCTGCCCGAGCGTCGAGCCGCTCTCCCCCGCGTCCTTGAGCACGGGGATCAGCACCCCGAGCGACGTCGCCACCAGCGTGATCGCCACCAGCAGCGGCGCATCCACGAGCCCGGCCGCCTTCAGGCCCCCGGCGACGACCAGCGCGATCGCGAACGAGGCCGCGAAGCCGAGCGCGGTCAGCCGCAGCACCGGCCCGCGCAGGCGCGCGAGGTCGATCTCCAGCCCTGCCAGGAAGAGCAGGAACGCGAGGCCGAGCGTGGAGACGACCGCGATCGTCTGATCGACCTCGACCCACCCCAACACGCTCGGGCCGACGACGATCCCGGCGACGATCTCGAGCACGACCGAGGGCAGTCGCGCCCGCGGGAAGAGGCCGAGCACGAACGGCGCGCCGAACGCGACGGCCGAGACGATCAACAAACCGCTGAAGGCAGGCATGGCCCAAGGTCCGCCGAGGACCGCGGGCGTTACGCCGGCGGCCAGTTCCGGAACGCCTCGAGCAGCGCGGTGACCTCCGGCGCCTGCTCGAGCGCCTTGACGTCGCGAGCGATCCGCACCGTCATGCGCATCTGCTCGACGTAGGCGTCGCAGCCCGGGCAGACCTCGACATGCGCCTCGAACTCGGCGCGCGTCTGCTCGTCGAGGGCGCCGTCGAAGTACTCGGTCACCAGCTCCACGAGCTCCTGGCAGGTCATGTCGTAGGCATCTCGGGGCGTCATCGCCCGAGCGGGGAATCGCCCGGGTGATTGGTGGTCCATCGTGACGCCCCGGCGTTACACGCGGCCGGGATCTCGGCCCGCAGCGTCGTCCCCGCGCCCCCGGGGCTCGTGACCTCGAGCGAGCCGCCGAGCGCCTCGACCCGGTCGGCGAGCCCGCGCAGCCCCGATCCGGTCGCCGGGTCGGCGCCGCCGACGCCGTCGTCGGAGACCTCGACGACGACGCGCTCCTCGTCCACCGCCACCCGCACGCGCGCGCTCGACGCGTGCGCGTACTTGGCCACGTTGGTGAGCGCCTCGGCGATCAGGTAGTAGGCGGCGGCCTCGACCGGCTCCGGCAGCCGCTCGCCCGGCAGCTCGCCGATCTCCACCGGCACCGGCGCGCGGCCCGCGAGCATCTCGACGGCGGCGCGCAGGCCGTGGTCGCTGAGCACCGCCGGGTGCAGGCCGCGCGCGAGCTCGCGCAGCTCCTGCAGCGCGAGCGTCAGCTCCTCGGCGGCGGCGGCGAGCCGGTCGCGCGCGGCGTCGGGATCGGCGTCGAGCTTCGCGAGCGCGAGCCGCAGGGACAGCGCGAGCGTGACGAGCCGCTGCTGGGCGCCGTCGTGGAGGTTGCGCTCCAGGCGGCGGCGCTCGACGTCGCCGGCGGTCACGATCCGCGCGCGCGAGGCGGCGAGGTCCTCGAGCCGGTCGTGCAGCTCGGCGTTGAGCCGGTGCACCTCCGCCTCCTGCGCCTTGCGCTCGCCGATGTCGGTGTAGGCGACCATGGTGCCGGCCACCGCCCCGGACGCGTCGCGGACGGGGGCGGCGGCGATCGACACGGCGACCAGGCTGCCGTCCTTGCCCATCCGCACCGTCTCGAGGTCGTTGACCGACTCGCCCGCCACCACCCGAGCCCACAGGTCCTCGCTCTCGGCACGCTTGTGCGGCGGCGCCATCGGCAGCCCGCCGCGCCCGAGCATCTCCGCCTCCGTCCAGCCGAAGATCCGCTCCGCCGCAGGGTTCCACAGCCGGATCCGCGTATCGACGTCGAACTCCACGAGCGCCACGGGAGACGCGTCGATCAGCGCCTGCTGGCGCAGCTCCTGCGCCCGGCGCTCGCTGATGTCGGTGTAGGCGACCATGTTGCCGGTGACGCTGCCCGAGGCGTCGCGGACCGGCGCCGCGGCGATCGAGACCGCGACGAGGCTGCCGTCCTTGCGCATCCGCACCGTCTCGAGGTCGTTGACCGACTCGCCGGCCGCGACGCGCGCGAACAGGTCCTCGGCCTCGGCGCGCCGGTGCGGCGGGGCCAGCGGGAGGCCGCCGCGGCCCAGCATCTCCTCGCCCGTCCAGCCGAAGATCCGCTCCGCCGCCGGGTTCCACAGCCGGATCCGCGTGTCGAGGCCGAACTCCACGAGCGCGAGCGGCGACGAATCGATCAGCGCCTGCAGCTCATCTTGCGCTCGCTCCCGTCCCACGGCTCGCCGGCCGCGAGTGTACTCACGGGTGCGCCTCCCATCTGGGGGTCGCCCACCGATTGACGCACTCCGAGCGCCCGTGGACGATGGTGCGCAATGACTCGCCTGCGCGCAACGATCCTCGCGGCGCTCGCCGGTGCCCTGGTGGTCGCGCCCACCGCGCAGGCCAAGCCCGTGCGCTGCGACTCCGGCGCCGCCGAGCTCGCCACCGGCGCCCTGCGCGTGTTCTCGATCCACTACCGCGATCGCGGGTCGTTTGGCCTCACCGGCTTCCACCAGTACGCGTGCCTCGACGCGAGCGCACGGCCGCTGCGGCTCGGCGACAGTGCCTGGGGCTCGATCACCGGCGACTCGGACGGCGGCACGCCGGTGCTCGTGTTCGGCGGCGGGCGCTACCTCGCCGTGGGCTCGTTCGAGAGCGGCGAGGGCGGCCTCGAGAACGCGGGCTATGACGTCATCGACCTGCGTGCGCGCCGGACCGTGACCACGATCGAGACCGGCGAGGTCCCCGACGAGCTGCCTCCGCTGCGCCTGAGCGCGACCGGCGACGCGATCTTCACCGACGACCAGCAGGCGATCGAGCTGTTCGCGCCCGGGGCCAAGAAGGGCGTGGCGCTGTCGACCGCGGGCGTGAGCGCGTCCGGCGCCGCGATCTCGGGCACCACGGTCTACTGGAGCGAGAACGGCGAGGCTCGCACGTACACGCTGGCGGGCCGCGCGCCGGCGGACGCGACCGACACCATCGAAGCGCCCGTGATCCCCTTCGAGCCCACCGCCTGCGACCGCCGCCCGGGCACGACCGTCGCCCACTCGGGCCTCGCCCGCGTAGTGCGCCGAAGGGGCACGCTGCTCGCGTGCCTCGACAGCGCCCGCGCGGTCGCTCTACCGGCCGCGACGCGTCCCGCCGACGTGCGGATCGCCCGCGGGCGCTGGGTCTACACCGGCACGAGCGTGATCGACCTCAAGGCTCGCCGCACGGTGCTCAAGCTCGCGGCTCCCCGCAGCGCGACCCTGCTCGCCGACGGCACGCTCGCCTGGATCGAGCAGGGCGGCCGGCTGCTCGTCGGCTCTCCCGGCGACGCCGCGCCGGCCGAGCTCGCGCCGGCGGGCGACGCGCTGGCCTCCTCCGGCACCGTCGTCTACTGGACGGCCGGCGGAGTCCCGCATCGCTTCGACACCGGGTAGTTCGACGGCGCCGTCCCGGTCACGCGGCGGCCGGCTGCGCCGCGCCGAAGTAGTGCCCCTGCTCGAGGTCCGCGATCACACCCTGGTGCCCGGGCGTCCAGCCCAGCCGCTCCCGGGTCAGCGCGCTCGAGGCCGGGACGTCGGCGGCGAAGAAGCGGCCGAGCCAGCCGAAGTGCTCGCCGGCCTCCTCGGAGGCGACCGAGACGACCGGCACGCCGAGCCCGCGGCCGATGGCCTCGGCGATCTCGCGGGCCGGCACGCCCTCCTCGCCGACGCCGTGGAGCACCGAGCCCGCGGGCGCCGCCTCGGCGGCGAGCCGGACGAGGCGGGCGGCGTCCAGGCGGTGGACCGCCGCCCAGCGGTTGGCGCCGTCGCCGACGTAGGCGGAGACGCCGCGGTCGCGGGCGATCGCGATCAGGGCGGCCACGAACCCGTGGTCGCCCTCGCCGTGGACCGTGGGCGGGAAGCGGACGATCGCCGAGCGCACGCCGCGCCCGGCCAGCGAGAGCGCCGCCCGCTCGGACGGCGCGCGGTGCGAGCCGGGCGACGCCGGGTCGCTCGCGTCGCGCTCGGTCGCCAGGCGGCCGGACGCGACCAGCGCGGTGCCGGAGGCGATGATCAGCGGCCGCCCGGTGCCCTCGAGCGCGCCGCCCATCGCCTCCACGGCCTGCAGGTCGGTGCGCCCGGAGCTCGCGAGCTGCGCGAAGTCGTGGACGAACGCGGTGTGGATCACGCCGTCCGCGGCGGCGGCGCCGGCGCGCAGGCTGTCGAGGTCGTGCAGGTCGCCGCGGTGGACGTCGGCGCCGGCGGCGGCGAGCGCGGCGGCGGCCTCGTCAGAGCGGGCGAGCCCGGCGACCTGGTGGCCGGCGGCAAGAAGCTCGCGGACCGTGGCGGAGCCGATGAACCCGGTCGCGCCGGTGACGAATACGCGCATGGCAGATCCTCCAAGGAAGTCGATGTCAGTCACTGTCATCAATGTAGCATCTGATGACAGTCGCTGACATCACCTAGAATCGCAGCATGGCGAGATGGGAGCCCGACAGCCGCGGCCGGCTCCGCGAAGCCGCGCTCGCGCTCTACGGCGAGCGCGGATTCGAGGACACGACCGTCGCGGAGATCGCCAGGCGGGCCGGCCTGACCGAGCGCACGTTCTTCCGCCACTTCGCCGACAAGCGAGAGGTGCTGTTCGCCGGCTCGGAGGAGATGCAGGAACGGCTCGTCGCCGCGGTCGCCGCGGCGCCGGCGTCGCACGCGCCGATCGAGGCGGCGGCGGCCGGCCTAGAGGCCGCGGGCACCGTGCTGCCCGAGCGCCGCGAGACGGCGCGGCACCGGCAGGTCATCATCGCCGGCAACGCGGAGCTGCGGGAGCGCGAGCTGATCAAGTTCGCCTCGCTCTCCGCCGCGCTGGCCGGCGGGCTGCGCGGGCGCGGCGTCGAGGAGCCGGCGGCGAGCCTGACCGCCGAGGTCGCGCTGGCGGTCTTCCGGGTCGCGTTCGAGCGCTGGATCGCCGAAGGCGAGGAGCGCAGCTTCGGGGAGCTCGTACGCGAGTCGCTCGATCAGCTGCGGACGCTCACGACCACGCCATGAGGTCGATCGCGAAATCGGCGACGCCGTCCTTGCGCGTCTCGCTGGTGATCCTGCCCAGGTGCGAGAGGAGCCGGCGCGCGGCGATGTGACCGACGATCGTGCGGGCGCTGAAGCGCTCCACGCCGGCGGCGCGCGCGTGCGCGGTCAGCTGGCGGGCGAGCGCGGTGCCGACGCCGCGGTGCTGCCACTGGTCGGGCACGATGATGAGCACGTACGCCTTCTTCGGATCGCGCGGGTCGCACGCGTAGCGCGCGCTGCCGACGCCGGCGCCGGTGGCGACGTCCTGGGCGACGAGCTCCTCGTGGGACGCGTGGTCGATGTTCGTCAGGTAGTCGAGGTCGCGCGGCGTCAGATAGTCGATCCGATCGAGGAAGCTGCGGTAGCGCGACAGCGCGCCGAGCCGGTCGAAGCCGAGCTTGAGCTGCGCCGCGTCGGCGGGCTCGATCGGACGGATCCGGATCTCGGTCCCGTCGCGCAGCCGCACCAGCTCTCCGCGCGGCTCCGGCATCGCGAGCTCCGGCTCGTCGTGGTGGAGGTCGAGCCCTCCGCTCGCCACGCGGCGCGCCTTCGCCTCGGCGTCGCCAATGTCCTGCTGGAGCGCGTCCAGCTGCCCTCTCAGGCGCGCGATCTCGCGCAGCTCGTTTCCATGCAGTCCAGACACGTGGAGAGCATCGGCGCGGCCGCCGGACGGCTCATCCGTGCCCATCCCCCGACCTGGTCCGTAGAACGCCCCCGCCTGCGCGAACCAGGGACGGCGCCCCGGATACCCCCGGGCGCGACCGCGGCGGCGCGGGGACAGACTCCCGGTGTGGCCGCACCCGAATATGCCGTGGCGATCGTCACCGGCGCCTCGCACGGGACCGGCCGCGAGATCGCGCGCAGGCTCGCCAGCCGCGGGTACGCCGTCGTCGTGGTGTACCTGCGCGACCAGGGCGAGGCCGAGGCCGCCGTCGAGCAGATCCTGCGCGAGAGCGGCAGCGCGCTCGCCGTGCGCGCCGATCTCGCCGACGAGCTCGACGTCGAGCGCCTGTTCGACGAGACGGCGGCCGCGTTCGGAGGCGCCGACGTGCTCGTGCACGCCGCCGAGCGCGGCCCCGCCGTCGTCTACCGGCAGGCCGCGCGGCGGCTGCGAACCGGCGGCGGGATCGTCGACGCCTCCGACTGCGACGACATCCTGGGCGCCCTGGGCGAGGAGCTGCGGGCGCGCGACATCACGTTCAACGGGCTCTCGCTCTAACCGAACGTGAACGCGTAGGCCTCGGCCCCGGGCTTCGCGAACTCGATCTCCAACGTGCGCTCGCGGACCGCGCCGGGCTCGCGCACGAGCTGGTGGAGGCGCCCCTCGCGCAGCACGCCGTCGCCGGTGGCGTCGACGTCGTCTCCGTGCGCCGGGCCGGGCGCCTCGCCGTCGAGGCGGACGCGGAACGGGATCGGCGCGTGCACGCCGGGCGAGAGCACCAGGTGCGCGTCGCGCGCGTGGAAGCGGAACGCGATGCTGCCGCCGTCCTCGTCGAGCGTGACGTTCTCGCGGCCGATCGTCCACTGGCCCTGCAGCGCCCAGTGGTTGACGCGCAGCTCGCCGGGCGAGGACAGCCGCTCGCCGCGCGCGGCGCCTAGATAGGTCTCCGGCGTGCGCAGATGGTCCCAGTCGGCCGGCGCCTCCACGCCCTCGCCGCGGACCGCGGCGGGCTCGCGGTCGATTCCGAGCAGGCGCTGGATCGTGCGCTCGGACTTCTCGTAGCGCCCCTCGCCGAAGTGCTGCTCGCGGATCCTGCCCTCGGCGTCGATGAAGTACAGCGCCGGCCAGTAGTGGTTGGCGAACGCGCTCCAGACCGCGTAGTCGTTGTCCAGCGCGACCGGGTAGTCGATCTCGCGCGCCTTCACCGCCTCGCGCACCAGCGCGCTCGCGTGCTCGAAGCCGAACTCCGGCGTGTGGACGCCGATCACGATCAGCCCGTCGTCGCGGTAGGCGCGCGACCACGCGCGCACGTACGGCTCCTGGCGCAGCCAGTTGATGCAGGTGAGCGTCCAGAAGTTCACCAGCACGACATGGCCGCGCAGCGCGTCGGGGTCGAGCGGCTCGGAGTTCAGCCACCCGGTCGCCCCGGCGAGCGACGGCATATGCAGGCGTTCGATGAGGCTCATGGCGTACAGCCTCTCACCGCGCCGAGCGGCTCGCGCCCGTGTACCCCCTGGTCTAACGTGGGCGCGATGGCGGCGCGACTGCTCTCGGTCAACGTCGGCGGCCCGCGGGAGGTCGAGTGGGAGGGCAAGACGGTCCGCACCGCGATCTTCAAGGACGCCGTCGAGGGGCCGCGGATGGTGCGTCGGATCAACATCGACGGCGACGACCAGGCCGATCGCCTCGCGCACGGCGGGGAGCACCGCGCGGTCTTCGTCTACCAGATCGAGTCCTACCGCTACTGGGAGCGCGAGCTCGGGCGCGACGACTTCACGTACGGGCAGTTCGGCGAGAACTTCACCGTCGAGGGGCTCGCCGACGCCGAGGTCTGCATCGGCGACCGCTACCGCATCGGGGCCGCGGTGTTCGAGGTGACCCAGCCGCGCGTGACCTGCTACCGCGTCGGGATCCGGATGAATGACCCGGCGATGCCGTCGCTGCTGGTCGCCCACCACCGCCCGGGCTTCTACCTGCGCGTGCTCGAGGAGGGACCGGTGCAGGCCGGCGACGAGATCGTCAAGGTCGCCGACGGCCCGGAGCGGCTGACCGTCGCGGACGTCGACGCGCTGCTCTATCTCCCCGGCAAGTCGAGGGCGCTGCTCGAGCGCGCGCTGCGCGTGCCGGCGCTGAGCGAGGGCTGGAAGGGAAGCTTCCGCGAGCTGCTCGCCTCCGACGGGCGCCCGGCCGCGCCCGCGTGGCCCGGCTTCCAGGCGCTGCGGGTCGCGGAGATCCGCCGCGAGAGCGCGACGATCAGCTCGTTCCGGCTCGCCGGCGCCGATGGCGCGGTGCCGGCCGCGCGCGCCGGCCAATACCTGACGCTGCGGCTGCGCCCCGGGCTCGTCCGCAGCTACTCGCTCTCCGACGTCCCCGACGCGCGCGGATACCGGATCAGCGTCAAGCGCGAGGGCGCCGGCAGCCGCTTCCTGCACGACCGCGTCAAGGTCGGCGACGTGCTCGACGTCGCCGCGCCGCGCGGCAGCTTCGTGCTGCGCGAGGGCACCGGTCCCGTCGTGCTGATCAGCGCCGGAGTCGGCGCCACTCCCGTGCTCGCGATGCTGCACGCGCTGGGCGGCAGCGGGCGCGCGATCTGGTGGCTGCACGGCGCGCGCAATCGCGCCGAGCACGCGTTCGGCGCCGAGGTCGACGCGCTGCTGGCCGCGCTCCCGGGCGCGCATCGCGTCCTCGCCTACAGCCGCCCCGGCGCCGCCGACACCGGCTACGACGTCCGCGGGCGGCTCGACCTCGCCGCGCTCGAGCTGCCCCGCGACGCCGACTACTACGTCTGCGGGCCCGACGCCTTCATGCGCGCGACCGGCGCCGCGCTGACCGCGCACGGCGTCGCGCCCGAGCGCGTCGCCACCGAGGCCTTCGGCGCCGTCCCGGTCTACGCGTCGGGGATCGTCAAGGCCGGCGACCGGCCGCCCCACGCCCCGGACGGCGCGCCCGGCACCGGCCCGGTCGTCACGTTCTCGCGCAGCAGCCTCACGGTGCCGTGGGACGACCGCTATCCGAGCCTGCTCGACTTCGCCGAGGCGTGCGACGTCCCCGTCGGCTTCGGCTGCCGCCACGGCGTCTGCCACAACTGCGAGAGCGGCCTGCTCAGCGGCGACGTCACCTACGACACCGAGCCGCTCGAGCCCCCGCCTGACGGCCGCATCCTCGCGTGCTGCACGCGCCCCGGCTCAGAGCTCACCCTCGATCTCTGAGCGCGCGTTACGTTCGGCGCCCGCGCGAGACTGCGTAGGCGTGACCACTGCACTCGAACGCCTCGCGCCCGGGACGACCTTCCCGGACGTCGAGCTCACCGATCACGCGGGCAACCGGCGGCGGCTGTCGGAGCTCGTCGGCAGCGATCCCGCCGTGCTGCAGTTCTATCGCGGCTGGTGGTGCCCGAAGGAGCAGGCCTTCTTCCGCCGGCTGGTCGCGCTCCAGGAGGAGCTGGAGGTCGCCTACGCGCGGATGATCTCGACCAGCGTCGACGCGCCCGAGGTCGCCGCGGCGTTCCGCGCCGGGATCGGCGCGCGCTGGACGTTCCTGTCGGACTCCGACCGTGCGGTGCAGGCCCGGTTGGGGCTGCGGGAGACGACCGACACGGTCCACGACCCGTACGCCCCCGCCGTCTTCACGCTGTTCCCGGACCTGACCATCCACCGCGCGTACGACGGCTACTGGTTCCTCGGCCGGCCGACGCTGGAGGAGTTGCGCGCCGACCTGCGCGCGATCGCGCGCACGATCCGCAGCGACTGGAGCGCGCCGACGGCATGACCTGGTGCTGGCTGGACCTGCTCGACGCCCGGCCCGAGGGCGCGACCGCCGCGGCGGAGGCGCACGACGCGGACGGACGTCCCGCCGGATGGCTCGCCGCCTGGCGCCGCCGCGGGCGTCCGACCCGTGGCGCGCGCCGGGTCGACGACCGCATCGTCGATCCGGACGGCGAGGCCGCCTGGATCTCGCTCGTCCGGCCGCCCGCCGGGGTGCAGCTGCCGTTCGACGACCTCGCCGTCCAGCAGGCTCGCCGCCGCGTGCTCGCCGAGCCACCGCCGGACGCGCTCTCGACGCTGCTCAGCGACGCGTCGCACTTCGAGGGCGCGATCACCGTCCGCCGCGGCGACGCGCTGCTGCTGCGCGACGACCCGTTCGCGCGCGTGTTTCCCGCGCGCCTGCTGCGCGTGGACGCCGGGCTGCTGGGCCGCGTCCCGCCTCCGTGCGGGCCGACGATCGAGCGCTACGGCAGCGCGCAGCCGTGGCCGTGGGACCGCTACGAGGCGGGCTCCTGAGCGGCTCATCCGGCCTTACGGCGCGGTGAACAGCGCCGCGCGCCAGGTAATACACGGGCGCGGCGCGCATACAGATGGGGCGTCCGACCCTACGTCCCAGGAGTCAACTTGAAGATCTTCCGACTCGCCGGCGCCGCGCTCGTCGCGGCGGCGCTCTTCGCCGCTCCGGCGTCCGCGCAGCCGCCCAGGCCGGGCGGCGCGCTGTTCGTCCAGAACGACGACCCCGCCGGCAACACGATCGTCGCCTACGATCGCAAGCCCGACGGCAGCCTCCAGCAGGCCGGCAGCTACCGCACCGGCGGCCTCGGCGGCGTGCTGGCCGGCTCGGTCGTCGACCACCTCGCCTCCCAGGGCTCGCTGCAGCTCGACGACGGGCTGCTGTACGCGGTCAATGCCGGAAGCAACACGATCACCGTGTTCGGCGTCGACGGCGACCGGCTCGTCCGCCGCCAGGTCCTGCCGAGCTTCGGCGACTTCCCGGTCAGCGTCGCCGTCCACGGCAACCTCGTGTACGTGCTCAACGCCCGCCGCGGCGGCTCGATCCAGGGCTACGCCCGGCTCGGCGGCATCCTCGTCCCGATCCCGCTCTGGCACCGCGGCCTCGGCCTGGATCCGAATGCCGCGCCCGAGTTCACGCATACGCCGGGCCAGGTCACGTTCACGCCCGACGGCGATCGCCTGCTGGTCACCACCAAGGCGAACACGAACGCGGTGCAGGCCTTCGGCATCGACCGTCTCGGCGGTCCCTCGTTGCGGCCGGTCACGACCGTGCTTGACGGGGCGGTCCCGTTCGCGCTCGCCTTCGGCGCCCGCGGTCAGGTCGCGCTCGCCGAGGCCGGCCCGAACGCGATCGCCACGTTCGGTCTCGACCGCCGCGGCACCCTGACGCCGGTCGCCCAGGCCCCGACCGGCGGGGCGGCGACGTGCTGGATCGTCAACGTCAACGGCCGCTACTACGTCTCCAACGCAGGCAGCGCCACCGTGTCCGCGTTCGACGCCGCGCTGCGGCCGCTCGGCAACACGAGCACGCGCGGCGGCACGGTGGACGCGACCGCCTCTCCGGACGGCCGCTTCCTCTACGTGCAGACCGGCGCCGACGGCGGCGTCGACGCGTTCCGCGTGAACGCGGACGGCTCGCTGACCGCGGCCGGCTCGGTCACCGTTCCGGGCGCGGCCGGCGGCGAGGGGATCGCCGCCTCCTGAGCCCCACGGCTGAGCGCGGCCGCAGGGCCGCGCTCAGCCCTCCCAGCGCTCGGGCACGAGCACGACGCGGAACCCGTCCGGGTCCTCGAACGTCAGCCCGTGCTCGGCCCAGTACGGGTTCGCCGGCGCCAGCGGCGCGCTTCCGAGGCGCCGCGCAACCGCCTGCACCGCTGCGTCGTCGCCGAGGTAGAGCACGAGCAGCGACTCAGGGTGGGGCGCCGGCGGCTCGGCGCCGCCACCCGCGGTCAGCTCCAGGTGCGCGCCCGTCCCCGGCAGCTCGAGGAACACGCCGTCGTAGCCGGCGTGATCGCGGAACCCGCCGGCCTCTCGCAGCCCGAGCCCGTCGCGGTAGAACGCGACGACCTCGTCGAGGCACGCGGTGTGCCGGGCGACGCGGAGCTGCATCAGCTCGCCGCGAGCCCCGCGACGGTGGCGGGCAGGCCGTCGATCGCGCCGACCGGGTCCAGCTCGCCGCCTGCGCCGATCGTCCAGCCGAACAGCTGGCGCGAGTCGGCGTCGATCGCGTACAGGTAGCGGCCGTCGCGCGTGATCGCCTCGTCGCGCACGCCCTTCTCCCCCAGCCGCGTCGAGCCCGCCACGGCGTCGCGCAGCATCAGGCTGCCGTCGCCGGCGATCTGGTAGCTGGAGATCGTGCCGTCGCCGAAGTTCGTCACATACGCGAACCTCCCGTCCGCGGTCACGACCGCCCAGCAGACCTCGCTGCGCGTGTCGCCGACCGAGCCGCTGATCGGCTCCAGCGCCGAGCCGGCGAGCGCGTACGAGGAGGCGGCCGCCTTGCCGGTCGCGCCGCCGAACGCCTCGGTGACGATCATCGCCCCGCGGGTGAAGTCGAACCCGTACGGAGTCTTGCCGTTGGATCGGATCGTGGCGGGGCCGTCGGCGTATCCGCGCGCGTCGACCGCGAACGTGCTGATGCTGTCGGTCCGCCGCTCCGTGACCGCCAGCGTCCGCCCGTCGGGGCTGAACGCGATCTGTGCGGGATCGGCCTCGGGCGTGCTGAGCGGGCGGCGCGAGCCGGCGAGCGCGACGAGCCGGTCGCCCTCGATCTGGAAGCCGGCGATGCTCGCGCTGCCGTTGTTGAGGACATAGACGAGCGAGCCCGAGACGGCGACGCTCGTCGGCGCCATCCCGCCCGACGCGACCCGGTCGGCGAGGCGAAGCCCATCGCGCTCGACCGCGAGCAGCGAGACGTCGTCGCTGCCCGTGTTGGAGACGAGCACGTGGCGCCCGTCGCCGCTGAGTGCGACGGAGCTCTGCGAAGCAAGGTGCGGCGTGCCGGTTCCGCGGCCGCCGGTCGCGACGGCGGCGAGAGGAGCGAGCGTCCCGTCGGCCGCGCGCCCGAAGGCGAGCACCTCATTGCGGCCGGCGTCGTTGGTCTGGACATACACGGCGTTCTCGTTCATGGCGTCTGTGGTCCCGCCACAGGCCGACGCGTTACGTCGCGGGTCGAGGCCGCCGCACGATCGCGGCGAAGCCGAGCAGCGGGCCGGCCGCGAGCGGGAGGAACGCGAAGCGCCACCCGACCTCGCCCGCGACGACCGGCACGAGCCGGATGCTCGCGACGGTGAGCGCGAACCCCAGCGCGAGCTGGAGCGTCAGCGCCGAGCCCGCGTAGCGCGGCTCGGCCAGCTCGGTGGTGGCCGCCGAGAACTGCGCGGAGTCGGCGATCACCGCGGCGCCCCAGGCGAGCAGCAGCACGACGAGGACCGGCTCCGGCGCGTCAAACGCGAGCGGGCTCGCGAGGCAGCACGCCGAGCTCGCGAGCATCGCCGCGGAGATCGTCGCCGTACGCCCGACGCGATCGGCGACGCGACCGGCGGCGACCGCCCCCACCAGCCCGGCGGCGCCGATCGCGGCGAACGCCACCGCGCCCGCCAGCGCGCGACCGGATTCCGGGCGCGCGGCCGCGAAGAACGCCGGCAGCCACGCCCAGAACCCGTAGAGCTCCCACATGTGCCCCATGTAACCCAGCGTGGTCAGTCGCACCGGGCGCCGCCGCAGGGCGCGCGCGGCCGCGCGCAGGTCCAGCGGCGGAGCGCCGCGCGCCACGGCCGGCCCGGGGTGCACCGGCAGGATCGCCGCGGCGGCAAGGAGCGCAAGCAGCGACGTGACGCCGATCGTCGCCTGCCAGGGGACATCCCCCACGCCGCGGACGAGATGCGGCGCCCCGGAGCCGAGCGTGAGCGCACCGACCACGAGGCCGGTGGCGACCCCCCGCGAACGCTCGAAGTGCGAGGCCACCAGGCGAACGCACGGCGCGTAGACCCCGGCGAGCGCGACGCCGACGAGGAAGCGCGCGGGCAGCGCGGCCGCCAGGCCGTGCGCGCCGAGCAGCCCGGCGTTGGCCGAGGCCGCGGCGACCGCCGCGGCGGCGATCAGCCGCCGCGGCTCGATCCGGTCGGAGAGGTTCAGCATCGCCGAGCCGACGTTGCCGGCGATGAACCCGACCTGCACGGCCACGACGAGCCACGCGGCGCCCGACGGCTCCAGGCCCCAGTCGCGCTTCAGCGCCGGGATCACCGCCGTCGCGCTGAACCAGGTCGAGTTCGCGAGCACGGCGGCCAGCGAGGTCAGCGCCAGTACTCGCCGCCGGCGCACGGCACGTTCGAGCCGCACGCTAGGGGCCGGCCAACGCGAGGGAGAGGACGTCGGCGCGCGGATCGCGGGCGCGCACGCGCCGCCGGGCCGCCTCGAGCACCGGCGCCTCGGCCGTCTGCGCGAGCAGGTAGCCGAGGTCCTTGTCCACGAGGTCGAGCGGGAAGTTCGGCGGGAGGTCGCCGCCGCCGACGCGCACCAGCGCGGCCGCCAGCACCGGCGAGGTCACGGGAAGCGAGCCCAGCACGCCCGCCGCGGCGTACACGTCGACGCCGCCGTCACGGAGCATCTCGAGCAGCTCGCCGGCGGCCGCGAGCTGCGCCACGAGCAGGCCGTTGGCGGCGAGCTTCAGACAGGCGGCGGCGCCCGCGTCGCCCACGTGGACAACCGACCCGGCGACGGCGTCGAGGAGCGGGCGTACCCGCTCGAGCGTCTCGCCAGCGCCACCGACCAGCAGCGCCAGCCTGCCGGCCTCGATCTGCGGACGCGATCCGAGCATCGGCGCCGCGAGGAAGCGCTCGCCGAAGCGCGCGGCCAGCCTGCGTGCATGCTTGGGCGTGATCGTGCTGAGGTCGATCAGCGTGGCGTCGGGCCGCAGGCCTGCGGAGGCGTCCGACCAGACCGACTCCGAGGCCTCGTCGTCGCGAACGCACACGAGCACGACGCCGGCGGTGGCGGCCGCCTGCGCCGGGTCGCGCTGCATGACCGCCCCGTCGAGCAGGGTCGCGCTGCGGTTCCACGCCGTGACGCCATGACCGGCAGCCAGCAGCCGCATCGCGACGCGGCGGCCCATCGCGCCGAGGCCGAGCACTGCGATATCAGGATCAGGTTCCATGGGCCGACCGTAGGCGCCGGTGATCGATTGCTCCAATCGAACTTGACGGCTGAACGATTGATCTAAATGATCAATGCCGTGGAGCTGCGCGACCTCGAGCTCGTCCTCGCGCTGAGCGAGGAGCTGCACTTCGGCCGGGCGGCCGAGCGCGTGCACCTGTCGCAGCCCGCGTTCACGCAGGCGCTCGCGCGGCTGGAGTCGCGGCTGGGCGCGCAGCTCTTCGAGCGCTCGAGCCGCCGCGTGGCGCTCACGCCGGCCGGCGCGGCGCTCCTGCCGCGTGCCCGCGCGCTGCTGGATCAGGCCGCCGACGCCGTCGACCTGGTGGGCCGCGTGGCCCGCGGCGAGGAAGGCGCGGTCCGGCTCGGCGTGGTCGGCAGCGCGATGCTCGAGCTGCTCCCGGGGCTCGTGCGCGCCGTGCGCGAGCGGCGCCCCGGCATCGCGCTCGAGATCCGCGAGGCGGTCGGCGCCGAGCAGGTCGCCGACCTGCGTGCCGGACGGCTCGATCTCGGAATCCTTCACGCCGCCCTCCCGCCCGCCGGACTGGCGACGATGCCGCTGCGCAGCGAGCCGCTCGCCGTCGCGTTGCCGGCCGACCACCGCCTTGCCCACCGCAAGCTGCTCAAGCTGCGCGAGCTGCGCGCCGACCCGCTGGTCGTGCAGCGCGTCGAGGCCGAGGCGGACACGCAGGCGCTGTACCTGCAGGCCTGCGCCGACGCCGGGTTCGCGGCGCGGATCGCGCAGGAGGTCGTTTCGCTCCAGGCGCTGCTCGGGCTCGTCGCGTCGGGTCTCGGGTGGGCGTTCGTCGCGCGCTCGCTGGTCGGGACGCTCGAGCGCTCCGGCGTCCGCCTGATCGCGCTCGGCGGCACCAACGCGCGCTTGCCGACCGCACTCGCCTGGAATCCCGCCAGGGTCTCGGCGTCCGCTGCGCTCGTTCGTGAGCTCGCGCACGCGCACGTCACGTGAGCTGCGCGGCGAGCAGGCCGCGCCGGTCCTCGTCGCACGGCGGGCAGGCCCGCAGGTGCGCGGCGACTCCGGGAAACCGCCGCTCGGGCTCGTCCCCGGCCAGTATCGCGTCGACATAGACGGCGAGCAGCCGCATCGTCTCCGCGCAGCCCGCATCGCTCGGATCGGTCGACAGGAAGTACTCGAGCGCGGTCATGCGGCCTCCAGGTGTCCGGTCGAAACCAGACGCGCCCGCAGCTTGCGGCGCGCGTCGTAGAGGGTCTTGTAGATCGCGTTGCGGTTCGAGCCGAGCTCGTGCACGAGCGCGTCGAGCGGGATCCCGTTCAGCACGATCGCCACGAACACGCGCCGCTGGCGCGCGCTCAGCACCTGATCGACGCCGCACCGCAACTCGGCGACGAGCTCGCGCCACTCGCTCTCGCGGGCCGGGTCCAGGCCGAAGCGATCCGGAAGCTGGTCCCAGTCCTCCGCGCCGAGCGTCGCGCGCGGGGCGCGCCAGAAGTGGCGCCCGAGCTTCGACGACACCTCGAAGACGACGAAGGCGAACGCCCATGTCGTGAACCGGCTCTCGCCGCGAAAGTCGGGCAGCCGCCGGCGGACCGAGACGAGCGCGTCGGCCGCCGCCTGATGCGCGAGGTCGTCGAGCTCCGGTCCCGCGATCGACGCCGCCCGCCGCGAAAGCTCGGCGCGCGCGACCCGCAGCAGCCGCGCGTGCAGTTGCGCGTAGGCCGCCTCGCGCTCGGCTCCGGGTGCGCCGAGCGCGCGCAGCCACCCGGCGGACTCGGGGTCGAGCGGACTTACGGCGAGCGGCGCCACGCGAGTCAGGCCGCCGCCTGCGGCGACTGGTCGCGCAGGTAGCGCATCAGGCCGGCGACGTCGTCGGGCACCAGCCGGCCGATCGCGCCGGAGGAGTACACCGAGACCAGGACGCGGCCGCCCGGATCGAGGACGAACCCGGTCGACTCCAGATACGGCGGCTCGCCGCTCACGAACGCGCCGACCGCCTCGCGCAACGTGGCGGGGTCGGCGCTGTGACCGACGGGGAATGTCAGCCCGTGCTTGTCGACGAGCGCGCGCGTGGTGCCCTCGTCGTCCACCGAGAGCGCGACGACGCGCACACCGAGCTCGGCGAGCTGGTCCTGCGCGCGCTGGAACGCGCGCAGCTGGGCGTTGCAATACGGGCACCACGATCCCCGGAACAGCAGGACCACGGCGTGGCCGCCCGCGAGGGCGTCGGGCAGCTCGAGCGGATCTCCGCCCGGCAGCGCCACCGAGAGTGAGGGAAAGGCGTCTCCAGGATGCAGCAGCTTCATGATCCGTCGGTGTCTCCCGCGGCGGGGTTCTCACCTCACGCTGTCCGTCCGGTGCGTCCCGCGTTACGCCGAGGGTGAGAAACACCCGTTGTCGGTCACCATTCGTGCATGACCGCACAGCTGAAGTTCGGAGTGCTCGCGCTGCTGGAGGCCAAGCCCGGCAAGAGCGATGAGCTCGGCGCGTTCCTGCAGGCGGGCCGCGAGCTCGCCGCCGCCGAGCCGGGCACCGTGACCTGGTACGCGTTCCGCGCCGGCGACACGACGTTCGGCATCTTCGACACGTTCGAGACCGAGGACGCGCGTCAGGCGCATCTCGACGGGGAGATCCCGCGCGCGCTCGGGCAGGTCGCGGCGGATCTGCTGGCCGGCGCGCCCGACATCCGCCTGATCGAGCTGATCGCGACGACGTAGCTCAGTACGCTCGCCTGCGAGTGCTTGACGACGTTCGTGAGCGCCTCGGCGATCACGAAGTACGCGCTGGCCTCGAGCTCGGGCGCGAAGCGCGTCTCCGGCAGCTCGGTGGTGACCGGCAGGCGGCCGTGGACCACGATCGGGACGCCGACCGCCGAGCGGATCAGGTGGCGGCCGGCGCGCCGCCCGACCTCGCCGGAGGAGGTCGCGAAGTCGTCGATCCGCGCCGGGCGGCCGGTGCGGTGGATCACCGACGTGACGTTCTCGCCCCGAGCGGGATACGGATCCCATCCCGCCCGGAGGGTTGGCCTGGCTGCGCACGCCGAGAACCGTCGCCGTCCCGTCGCTCTCGAAGCGCATCATCGCGGCGTCGACGTCGTCCAGCAGCGTGCCGACCTCCTCGAGGACCTTCGCGAACATCTCGTCCGGCGTGCGCTCCTCCGCCACCAGCGTCGCCACGCGCCGCAGCGCCGCCTGCTCTGACGCCAGCAGGTCGAGCTCGGCGCGCGCCTCGCTGTTGGCGATCGCCGTGGCGACCAGCTCGGTGAAGTCCGTCAGGTGCGACTCGGTGCCGGCGGGCAGCGGGTCCGAGCCGTCGCTGGAGACGATCATCGCCCCCCACAGCCGCCCCGCGACCGCGATCGGGATCCCGACCGTGGACGTGATGCCGACGGCAAGGTCGCGTACTTCTACCGCGACGACGACTCCTACGTCACCAACCAGCGCGACCAGGCGTTCCTGAAGACGCTCACCGCGACCTACCCTGGCATCAAAGTCGTCGCGAAGGTGGGCATCGCCGACCCGGAGCGCGCGCAGGAGCAGGCCACGCCGGTGCCGGCCCAGCACCCCGACCTCGACGGCGTCTACGTCACGTTCTCCCAGCGCCCGGGGAGGGCGTGCTCGCGGCGCTGCGCGCCGGCGGCAACACGCGCGCCCATCTCGTCACGCTCGACCTGTCCGAGCCGATGGCGCTGGACCTCGCCAAGGGCGGCAACACGTTCGCGCTGTCGATCGGGTCGGTCGTCGCGCTGTCGGCGCTCGTGACCGCCGAAATCCTGCGCGACCAGGGCATCGTCCTCGGGGTCGCCGCGGGGCTGGGCGTCGGCCTCGCCGTCGGCGCGCTCAACGGCGCGTTCCTCACGCTGCTGCACCTGCCGTCGTTCCTGGTCACGCTGGCCTCGACAGGGCTCGTGGCGGGCCTGGCGCGCTCGATCACCGACCTGCGATCGGTCGCGGTCGCCGACGCGGACTTCGCCGCGGTCTTCGGCACCGGCGACGCCGGGCCGGTCCCCGGCCTCGCCCTATGGGGCCTGGGCGCCGTCGCGCTCGGCCATGTCGCGCTGCGCCACCGGCGCTTCGGCGCGCACGTGCTGGCGACCGGCGACGACGAGCGCGCCGCGCGGATCAGCGGCATCCACGTCGGCCGCGTGCGCTTCGCGGTGCTCGTGCTCAGCGGCGGCGCGGCGGCGCTCGCGGGCATCCTCTACACCGGTCGGCTCCAGGGGGCGACGTACTCGCTCGGAGAGCAGGACCTGCTGGTCGTCATCGCCGCGGTCGTCATCGGCGGCACGCGCCTGTTCGGCGGCGAGGGCAGCGTCGCCGGCGCCCTGTGCGGGAGATCGACGTCGTGCCGCAGGACCTGGCGCTGGCGGCCGCCCAGCCCGTGTACATGAACGTCTTCCTCGGCCGCGAGCTGATCAAGGGGCCGCTGCGGCGGCTGGACCGCCCGGCGATGGCCGCGCAGACCAGCGCGCTGCTTGCAGAGCTCGACGTCCACCTCGACTCCCCCGCGCGGCCGATCCGCGACCTGTCCGGCGGCCAGCGCCAGGCGGTGGCGATCGCGCGCGCCGTGCACTGGGCGCAGCGGCTGGTACCGATGGACGAGCCGACCGCGGCGCTCGGGATCGCCGAGACCGCGCGCGTGGAGGAGCTGATCCGGCGCCTGCGCGAGCGCGGCCGCGCGATCCTGCTCGTCAGCCACTCGCTGGACCAGGTCCTGCGCCTGTCGGACCGGGTGTGCGTCCTGCGCCGCGGGCGCCAGGTCGGGGTGCGGCGGACGAGCGAGACGGCCGGCGACGAGCTCGTCGCGATGATCACCAGGCTGCGCTGACCGCCCGAGCGGCGGCCGCGAACGCGGCTCAGGCGAGGCGGGTCGTCCGCAGGATCGCCCGCGCGACGCCCGCCGGGTCGTCGATCATCGGGACGTGCCCGACGCCGGGGAGGACCTCGAAACGGGCCCGCGGGAGCCGCGCGGCCGCGACCGCGCCGTTGACGGCGGGCGGGAGGATCGCGTCCTCGCCCGACCAGGTCAGCGTGACCGGGCAGGGCAGCGGGTCCAGCGGCGCGATCTCGTCGCCGGTGGAGAGGAGGTCGTCGAGGACGGCGCACGCCAGCAGGTCCCTGGTTCTCTCGATCGCCTGCTCCGGGGTCAGGCGATCGCCGTGGCGCGCCACGTCGCGCAACGTCAACCGGCGGACCGCGCCGGATCGCATCAGCAGCGTCATCGGCAGCGCCCGGCCCAGGCGCGCGAGCCGGACGGCCCTGCGGATCTTGCGCACGCCGGCGGCCTGCTCGGAGGTTCCGGCCGTCCACGACCCGGCCGGCGAGAACGCGCAGACCGTTCGCGCGCGGCCGCGGCGGGCGAGCTCGATCGCCATCCAGCCTCCCAGCGAGTTTCCGGCGACGTGCGGGCGCTCCAGCCCGCGCGCGTCGAGCGCCCGCTCGACGTCGTCGACCAGGTCGCGCACCGACACCGGCCGGCGCGTCGCCGTCACGCCGCCTCGGTGACCCAAGGTGGTCAAGGCGACGACCTCGTGGTGGGGCTCGAGCAACGGCAGCACGTCGTCCCACACGCGCGCGGACATCCCGAGACCGTGCAGCAGCACCAGCCGGCTGTCCATCAGCAGCGTCCTGGGCGCTTCGTGCCGGGCGCCTGGCACAGCGTCGTGCGAACCGGCACGTCGCCGTAGCGCTTGATCGCGAAGCGGATGATGCGGGCGACGAACCCGGGGTGCTCGATCCGGTGCGGCCTGGCGGTGAGCGCCGGCGTGGTGAACGGCGACGCGCACGGCGCGGCGGCGCCTGCGTCGACCCGGCAGGTGAACGTGGCCGGCTCGCCGGCGGAGAACGTCAGCGTCGGGGCGGTGAGCAGCCTCGCCGTCGGCGTCGTCTCCTGCCGCCAGGCGATGCACGGTGCACTGGGGCTCGCATGCCCCGACGGGTCGGTCGCGCTGACGCGGAGGTTGTGGATGCCGTCGGGGAGGCCGGCGCGGACGTCCGGGCTGGTGCACGCGACGGAGCCGTTCGCGGGTCCGCCGCCCAGGCAGAATGGAGCCCGCTGGCACGTGTGGAACCTGAACACGCTGATCGCCGGGCAGTCGGCCGCATCGCCGGTCTTGGTCGTCGCCGGCGTCGTGCACTGGTCGCCAGGCGTGCCCTGGATGACGACGCTCCCGTGGCCGGTCGTGCCGCGGACGAGCTCGTAGCTGTTCGCGGCCTGGGCACGCGCCGCGGCGGGAAGGCAGAGCGCGGCGAGCAGGACGGCGAGAATGTGCAGGCTCACTCCGGCTGCCCTCCTCCGGCCGGAGGTGCGGGAAGCGCGGGGAGCTCGCCCTCTTTGATCCTCGTGATCCCGCCGTACTGAAGGCCGGCCTGTGAGCGGGCGAAGATCTCTTCGGCCGGATCCACCCAGGAGAGGAACGTGTATCCGGCCGCGAAGCCTGCCCGCACCTTCGCCATGTGAGGGCGGCCGCGCACCATGATCTCGGCGTAGCGCTCGCCCTCCCACGGCGCCTTGACGCCGTTGACCTCGCCCAGATGCCGGCGCGAGTCGAAGTCCTCGTGCGTGCCATACACCGGGATGCCCTCCGGAGCGAGTGGGTTGGGAGCGCGCCCGGAGTGCTGCGCGCGACCCTGCGCCAGCGCGGCGTCCCAGGTCTCGTCGGAGACCCAGCGCACGAAGTGGGCCTCGTAGCTGGCGACGTGCACGATCGCGAGGCGAGGCTTGACGCCGAACGCGTCGAGCCAGACCACCTCGTCGCCGGCGATCTCCTGGTGCTGGCGGACGAGGTTGGAGATCTGCAGCTTGTAGATGTGCTTGGTCGCCTTGTGCGGGTCGAACATCGCGTAGGCGCCGACCTGGTCGGGCGCCGGCATGCCCGCGAGGTGGTCGCTGAGCCCGTCGAGGTAGACGGAGAACTCCTCTACGAACGCGTCGAGCATCGGCCCCACGGCCATGCCGGGAGGCATGTTCGACTTTCCCCAGGCCTGCTTCAGCCCCTGCCACGCGTTGGCCGCGCGAGCCTCGTCGGAGAGAAGCTTCTCGACCAGCGAATCGGCGGCCATGTACGCCTGGACCTGGCGGTCGCCGTCCTTGACCATGCGCTCGATCGCCGCGCTCGCGAACGTCTTGAGCTCCTCGCGCAGCGGCTTGAGCACCAGCCCGACGAGCCCGGGAGCGAGCGCGCCGACCGCGAGGTCGATCAGCGTGTCCATGAAGTTCGGGGCCGCTTCCGCGGCGGCGTGCTCCTGCTTGAGCTCGGCGACCGCCTCGACGTATTTGGTGAAGCACATGCCGGCCCGGAAGCGGGTCTTGCCGCGCAGCTCGGCGAGCAGCTCGCGCTCGACCGGCGTCGGCTCGGCCGGAGGCATCGAGCGGAGTTGCTCGAGCGGGTCGTCGCCGGCGTGCGACGCGTTGTCGCGGCGCTGCTCGGGCGGGAGCTGGAGCGCGGCCGGCTGGCGCGCCAGCAGCCTGCTCACCGCCGCGTTGCCGGCGCCGCGCTGGAGCTCGAGCAGGGCGTCCGGCTGCGGTCGCGGCGGGCGCGGGGCGTGGAGCGGAGCGATGTCGGCGCGGGCACGCTGGGGCACCCGGCCGAGGCTAGGTGGGCTCCGCCTCGGGCGAAATCACGGAAACCTCAAGTCGCGCGAGCAGATGGGCGAGCTGGGCGCGCGAGCCGACGCCGAGCTTCGCGTAGGTGCGCGACAGGTGCACCTCGACCGTGTGGACGGCCATCGACAGCGCGCTCGCGATCTGCTTGTTCGAGCGGCCCTCGGCGGCGAGCTGCGCGACGCGGCGCTCCGAGACGGTCAGCTCCCCGGGCGCGCGGCCCGGACTGACGCGGGCGAGCTCGTCGCGGGCGCGGCCGGCCCACAGCCGCGCGTCCATGCCCTCCAGCAGCGCGAGCGCCCGCGAGAGCGACTCGCGGGCCGCGCGCTTGCGGCGCCGGCGGCGGCGGACGCGGGCCTCCACCAGCAGCATCAGGGCGCGCTCGAACGGAAGCGTCGCCGCTGCGTGCGCGCGCGTAAGCTGCGCCTCGGCGGCGTCGAGGTCGCCGCGCGCGGCGGCCAGCGTCGCGCCGAGCCGCGCGACCGCGGCCGCGCCCCACGCCATGCCGCACGCGCAGCGCTCGAGGCGTGCGAGCAGTCGCTCCGCGCGCTCCAGCTCGCCCAGCTCGATCAAGGCGTCGACCGCCGGCGGCAGCAGGTACGCGGTGATCGTCTCGTCGCCGCCGAGCCGGTCCACGAACGGGCCGGCGGCATCCCACGCCGCGGCGGGGTTCCCGCGCGAGAGCTCGAGCACCGCGACCGCGGTCGCGGTCCACACGAGCGGCAGCGGGTACCCGAGGCCTGCGGCGATCGCGGCCGCGTCCGCGGCGTCAGCCAGCGCCGCGCCGGCGTCTCCGCGATGCGCGCGCGCGAGCGACCGGTGCGCGAGCACCCACGCGCGGTTGGCTTCGCTGCCGGTGAGGACGGCGTGTCCGAGCGCCTCGTCGGCCAGGGCGCACGCGCGAGCGAGCTCGCCGTCGAGCGTCTCGACCCACACGAGCCAGCAGAGGATGTGCGCGAGGTCGCTCTCGTCTCCCGTGGCGGCCGCGCCGGCGCGCACGGACTCCAGCCGGCGGCGCGCCTCCTCCGGACGGCCGCTGTAGGCGGCGAGCTGCGCCGCCAGCATGCTCGGGCGCAGCTCCAGCGGCAGCAGCCGGGTTCCGTCCTCGAGCGCGAGCGCGCGCTCCACGTCGCTCCAGTCCGGCACGCGCGCCAGCACGAGGTCGACGAACGTGCGGACGGCCAGCGCCTCGCCGAGCCGCGGTCCGCCGCCGAGCCGGCGGGCGAGCGCCACCGCGCGCGCGGCGTGCGCGTCGGCGGCCTCCAGGTCCCCGAGGTGGCAGCGCAGGTGGCACGCCCCGAGCTCGATCGGGACCGCCTGGCTGGGATCGGACGCGTGGTCGAGCGCCTCGTCGAGCAGCCGCGCGGCGTCGGCGAAGCTGTCCTCGTGGTAGCGGATGCTGCTCAGCAGGCGCAGCGCGTCGGCGCGCCGCGGCCCCGCAGGCTCGCGCTCGAGCAGGCGCTCCAACAGGGCGCGGGCGCGTGGGCGGTCGCCGGCGTGGATGTGGTGCTCGGCGGCGCGGACGGCGCGCTCGCGTGCGCGGTCCTCGAGCGGCGTGAGCGTGCTCGCCTGCTCGAGCAGTTCGCCTGCGGCATCCCATGCGCTGCGCGCGCGAGCGCCGGCCGCCGCGTCCACGAGCGCGGCGGCGACCGCTTCGTCGGGCGCGGCTGCGGCGAGCGCGAGATGGCGCACGCGCTCCTCCGTGTCCTCGACCAATTCGGCGAGCCGCGCGTGCAGCTCGCGCCGCCGGCCGCTCGCCGCCGCGGTATAGATCGCCGACGCGTACAGCGGGTGCAGGAAGCGCACGCGATCGGCGGTGACCCGCACCAGCCCGGCGTCCTCGGCGGCGAGCAGTCCCGCGGCGGACGCGGCGCGCTCCACCAGCGCCACGCGCGGATGCGACAGCGCGGCGGCCGCCAGGAGCGCCCCGCGGGCCGCGGGCCCGACCCCCGCCACGCGCGCGGCGACGAGCTCCGTCAGGCTGTCCGGGATGGGGAGCGGCGCGCCCGGCGCGAGCGCCGGAGACGGGCCCAGCGCGCGGGCGATCTCGAGCGCGTACAGCGGATTGCCGCCCGAGGCTCGCACGATCCGCCGGAGCGTGGGCCGAGAACACGGTCGCCCGTGCCGCGCCGCGAGGATGGCGCCCAGCGGGGCCATGCCGAGCCCGCCCAGGCGCACGCGCTGCAGGCGCTCGCCGAACGCGCGCTCCAGCCCCAGCGGGTCGGCCGCGGCGAGTGGCGAGCGTACGGTGGCCACCACGCCGACCGGCCGATCCTGCAGCCGCCGCGTCGCGAACGCCAGCGCGCGCGCCGTCGCGGCGTCGAGCCACTGGGCGTCGTCGACGGCGATCACCAGCGGGCCGTCGCTCGCGAGCTCCGCCAGCACCGTACGCAGCGCGAAGCCGGCCGCCATCGGGTCCGGCGGGCGCCCCGAGGCGCTTGCGCGGCGCACGATCGCCACCTCCAGCGCCTCGCGCTGCGGCCCAGGCAGCGCCGGCAGGACCTCGTCCGCGACGTCGCGCAGCAGGTCCGCCAGGCCGGCGAACGACAGCCGCGCGTCCGCCTCGTCGGCGACGCACACGAGCGCCCGGCCGGCCAGCTCGTAGGCGGCGCGCCAGACCGCGGTCTTGCCGATCCCCGCGTCGCCCTCGATCAGCAGCGCCCGCCCGCCCCCGGCGAGCCCGTCGATCGCCTCGCGCACGAGCGCCAGCTCACGGTCGCGCCCGACGATGCTCATCCGGCGATGCTAAGTCGCGCGCTTCTGACCGGGCAATCGGTGACCGCCCCTGACCTTTGTTGCTCTCATTGCGCACTCACAAAGCGAGGGTTTCCATGATTTCGCCGCGAGCGAGGGCGCCATAGCGTCGGCGCCATGAAACGCCTCTTGATCATCGTCGCGCTGGTCGCCGGTCTCGGCACCGGCGCGGCGGCTGTCGCATCGACGCACCCGAAGATCACCGAGAAGGTCCTCGCCGCCGGCGGCGTCGCGCAGCCGTACGCCATCGACGTCGCCAAGCCCGCCGACGTGGTCGTGGCCAAGGCCACCGTCCCTCCCGGCGCAAGCTTCGGCTGGCACTCGCACCGCGCGGCCGTCGTCGTGGTCGTGCGCTCGGGCACGCTCACGCTCTACGACAGCACGGACGCGCGCTGCACGCCGCAGCGCGTCCCCGCCGGACGCGGCTTCACCGAGCAGCCCGACCACGTTCACCTCGCCCGCAACGAGACCCACCAGACCGTCACGGTCCTGGTCACCTACCTCGGGCTCGAGCACGGCGTCGACCCCGACGTGCCGGCTCCGCGACCGGGCAACTGCCCCTTCTAGGCCGAGGAGCCGCTCGACATGTCTTCAGGGCGCATCGCCCGCCTCGCGGCGGGCTCGGCAGTTCTCGCCACCGCCGTCTCGCTCGCCGCGGACCGCGCCGACGCGCACACGCTCGGCGTCAAGGTCAGCATCCGCAAGCGCGTCCTCACGATCACCGGTGACGCGCGTCCGCAGTCGCTCGTCCTCAGCGTCGCGGGCGGCAGGCTGCGCGTCGACGCCGGCGACGACGGGCGCCCGGACTTCGCCGTCGAGCTGGCCGCCTTCCGGTCGCTGGTCGCCGACGCGGGCGGCGGCGACGACGCGATTCGCGTCGATGACCGCGGCGTCGCGTTCCGCTTCCCGACCACGCTGGCCGGCGGCGCGGGCGACGATCGGATCGACGGCGGCGCGGCCGCCGAGACGCTGGCCGGCGGCGACGGCACCGACGTCGTCGACGGCGGCCGGGGAAACGACGTCGCGCTGCTGGGCGCCGGCGGCGACGTGTTCACCTGGAACCCCGGCGACGGCAGCGATCGCGTCGAGGGCGAGACCGGCGCCGACGCGCTCGTGTTCAACGGCAGCGCCGACTCGGAGGTGCTCGACCTCGCCGCGCGCGGGTCGCGCCTGCGCCTGACGCGCAACGTCGGCGCGGTCGCGATGGATCTCGGCGACATCGAGCTGCTGCGCGCGAACCCGCTCGGCGGCGCCGACACGCTGAACCTGCACGACACGCGCGGGACGGCGCTGACCGACACGCAGGTCGATCTCACCGGCTCGCTCGGCGGGATCGGCGCCGACGGCGCGCACGACGCCGTCACCGCCGACGGCTCCGGCGCCCGCGACGCCGTGCAGGCCACCGGTCAGCCCGGCATCGCGTCGGTCGCCGGACTCGCCGCGCGGCTGCGCATCGAGCACGCCGACGCGAGCGACGACCTCGCCCTCGCGCTGGGCGGCGGCGACGACGCGCTCGACGCGACGGCGGTCACGGCGCCGGCGCTGCGGCTCACCGCCGACGGCGGAGCCGGCAACGACGCGCTGCTCGGCGGCCAGGGCGCCGACCGGCTGCTCGGCGGCGACGGCAACGACGCGATCGACGGCGGCCTCGGCAACGACGCCGCGCTCATGGGCGCCGGCGACGACACGTTCACCTGGGATCCCGGCGAGGGCAGCGACACGGTCGACGGTCAGGCCGGTACCGACGCCCTGCGGTTCAACGGCGCCAACGCCGACGAGAGCGTCGACATCTCGGCCAACGCGGGCCGGGTCCGCTTCCTCCGCAGCCCGGGGAACGTGGCGCTGGACCTCGACGACGTCGAGCGGATCGACCACCGCCTGCTCGGCGGCGCGGACGACGTCGTGGTCGGCGACCTGTCTCCGACCGACGTCAAGGCGGTCGACGACGACCTCGGCAGCGACGGCGCGGCCGATCGCGTGACCGTGCGGGCGACGAGCGCCGGAGACGTCGCCACCGTCTCGGGGTCGGCGGGTGCCGCCGCGGTCGAGGGACTGCCGGCACGGGTGACGCTCACCGGCGCCGAGCCGGGCAACGACGCGTTGCGGGTCGACCTGCTGGGTGGCGACGACGTCGGCAACGCGAGCGACCTGGCGGCCACCGTGCTCAAGCTCACGCTGGCCGGCGGCGACGGGAACGACCTGCTGATCGGAAGCGCCGGCAACGACGCGCTGCTCGGCGAGGCGGGCGACGACGTGCTCATCGGCGGCCCGGGCCAGGACACGCTCGACGGCGGCACCGGCGACAACGTCGTGATCCAGGACTGAGCGAGCCCGCCGGCCCGGGA
>CAWINP010000008.1:0-521996 GCA_963837485.1 uncultured Solirubrobacteraceae bacterium
TGATTCTGGCTTAGCGCCTGCAAATCGGAGCCTTTCGTCTCCGAGATGAGTCTCGGGATGAGCGTCTGCGTGCCACGCGTGTCCCAGATATGTCCCAAGATCGGCGGTAGTTTCGGGGACATGACGTCGCTCCTGCCGTGGTTGCCTGCCGATAACAGGGACGCATGACGCGTCCAGTCCGAGAGCCCAGCGGGCACGTCTTCCGCGTCGATCGCCAGCGCGGGCCCCAGTGGTACGCGAAGTACCGGCTGCCCGACGGCCGCCAGGTGCAGAAACACCTCGGTCCCGCCTGGACCGATCGCGGACGCCCGCCCGCCGGGTACCTGACCAAGCGGACCGCCGAAGCAGCGCTCCGCGACATCCTCGACCAGGCGCGCCGCGGCACCCTCCCCGGTCTGGTCCGCACCGGCGCGACGGTCGATGACGCATGCGACGAGTACCTGCGCTGGGTCGAGCACGACCGCGGGCGCAAGGCGTCGACGGTGTCCGACTACCGCACGACCCTGCGCCGCCACGTCCGGCCGGTCTTCGGTTCGCGGGCGATCGAGAGCGTGACCAGCGAGGACGCCGAGCGCTGGATGGCAGGGATGCGCGAGGCGGGCGAGCTGTCGAACCGCTCGATGCAGAAGGCCGCGGTGATCCTCCACGGCGTCTTCGAGCGCGCACGCAAGCGCTGGAAGCTGCCCATCAACCCGCTCACGGGTCTGGACACGCCAAGGCCTGCAACCAGGCTGGAGATCGACGTGCTCTCGCCGGCCGAGGTCCTGCTTTTGGTCGACGCGGCCGAGTCCGCGTCCGACGCCGCGTTGTACGCGACCGCCGCGTTCACGGGCCTCCGCCAGGGCGAGCTGATCGCGTTGCGCTGGCAAGACCTCGACTTCGCCGCGGCGACCGTCCGTGTCACGCGTGCGTACACGCATGGCGCGCTGACGACGCCGAAGAGCAACAAGCCCCGAGCGGTGCCGCTCGCGCCTGACGTTGCCGCTCGCCTGCGCGCGTTGCACGCCGCGCAGGGGAGCCCGCACCCGTCGTCGCTCGTCTTCCCTGGGCCAACCGGCGAGTTCCAGGTCGCCCGCTTGCTCGGCCGCCGCTACGTTCGCGCCCTAGACCAAGCCGGACTGCGTCGTCTCCGGTTCCACGACCTGCGGCATACGTTCGGCACCCGCATGGTCGGGCACGTCGACCTACTTGAGCTGCGCGAGATGATGGGCCATGCGTCGATCACGACGACCGAGCGCTACCTGCACTACAAGCCGCGGAACGAGCTCGCCGACAAGGTCGCCGCCGCCTTCGCGGTGTAGCGAGAGTCGTCTGCCAGTTCACGCGGTCCGGCTCCTCGCACCCGGTGTCGGTGTCGGTGTCGATCATGGTGTCAAACACACGTTCGCTCGCACCGCCGTCGAGGTCACTACCGACGCCCCGCATACGTCAAGCGCCCCGCGACACCATGTGGCCACGCACGTTCCCCAGGCGCCACATGCCTAGACCGACGCCTGCCATCTCCACTGCCTCTCGGCTCGGCCATCTCTCTTCTCTCTCCGATCCTGGCCGCACCACCGCCGCTCGATCCCGCCACCTCCAATCTCTAAGTTCCTCCTCTCGCCCGCCGTCCATCAGCCTGCCTCGACCGACTCCACAATCGGCAAAGAAGAGCACCCAGCCGCCGCCGGGCCACCGGTTCCGCTCGTCGAAGTCCGGCAGCTCACTGAGATCGATGCCGGCTCCTGCCGTTCCTCTCGCCGGCGCGCGATGCTGCAGCCGGTTGCAGGCGGAACTCGTCGATTGCACCACCTGGGCAACGGGGAGTCCGGCGTACCGCAGCTCCGGGCGCCAGGCGAGCTATGCAGCGGCGGGGCGCAGTACGGCATATTCTCGCGCGCCGTGACCTTGAACCGCTCCGGACGGAGCTTCGTGGACGAGATTCGCGCGTTCGAAGCGTGGCTGGGCTCGGAGCCGGCGAAGCGCGTGCGCGTGCTCGCGTACGACTACTCGCCTGACACCGATTGGTCCTTCCCCAACGCGCCCGAGGTCGACGCAGCCGGCTTCGAGTCGATCCTGCGCTCGGCGGCGGGCGGCGCAGTCGAGCTCTCCGTGGTCGGCACGGATCGCGGGACGCTCGTGCTCGCGCTCGAGACTTCTCGGGCTCACGGAGAGCCGAAACGAGCGTGTGGGTGAACTGGCACCACACCCTGGACCCGCACTATCCGCGACGCCTTAAGACCCTCGGCACGGCTGTGCTCACCGCGCAGCGGGTGCCCGGCCCGCCTTCGCCCCCGTTCAAGGTCAGCGAGGCGTACCCGCTCGCGTTCGACGTGTGCGACGAGATTGCCGCGGTGTCGTTCGCCGCGCTGGGTGTGTACCCGGACATCGACCGCGGCTGGTGGTGCATGGTCGAGCAGTTCCGCCGCAGTGATGGCCACTGGCATCCCGCAGGTGGGTCGCACGACAACACCACGACGTCCACGCCGTTCGAGCGCCCCGTCACGGGCGACTGGATCGAGTGGGGCTCTCACGGCGGCTCCTCAGTCTGGGAGGAAGAACCACGCGAGCGGCATTCCTACTTTGGGGTCGCTCCCGCCGGGACCGCTCGGCTCTCGGTGACGACGCCGGACGGACGTCCTCGCGATGTGGCAATCACGCCGTGGAACGGGGCGTGGGTCGTCGTCGTAGCTGGCCCCACCTCGACGCTGACCGGCCGCGACTCCAACGGAGCAATCATCGGCGAGACGGATTTCGGGTCCGCATAGCCCGGCGCAGTGCGGTTCTTCAGGAGAACTGGACACTCTTGACCGCGCTCGCCCGCTTCCATGACGGGCTACCGCGGTTCGGCAGCGACGAGCCGACAATCGCGCTGCCCTTCGCCTGCAGGGAGCGGCGCGCCGACGGGCCACGGTCGCTGCCCCGTCTGCCTCGATGCGAGAGCTAGCTCCGCGTGACTCGGCGCGTCTCGGCGCTACAGCTGACCGCGGGAGCGCAAAGCCGACTTCGGAGTGGCGCTGCGGGCTTGGGCGCGGCGGCACGGGCTGCCGGGAGCGTGCTTGCCGCCAGTGCGCGATCATCCGTCGTCGTGTCGTCTGATGTATTCGTCTTTGTCGCGCAGCATCGAGCGCCTTCGGCCGCCGATCTGGAAGAAGCCGTTGCCAACGTGGACGGCGTCTCTGTCGACGTCAACGTTCCGCCTAAGGATGTGGTCCTGGAGCAACCAGCGACGGCGTACGTGGCGCACACCATCGGGGCGTTCCGCATCGACACGATCAGCTATCGCGGCGGCAAGCTCGCCGCCGTAGCCGACCTCCTCGAGCTTCTTCTATTGCGATGTGCCCGCGCTTGCCGACGTCGACGGCGACGGCATCTTCACGATCCCGGAGCTTGTCGCGCTTCTGCGCGTTTCGCGTTCGGCGTCGTTCTCCGCATGGGCCGATCCACGGATGCGCAAGCTCTGACGCGGCGGCCGACACCGGTTCACGCGCGGCGACGACGCAGCGCGGCTCTCGCTCGTGCCTCAGAGCGGCAGCGCGGCGACCTCGGCTCTGGCTCCGCGCCCCGAGCTGCCGCTGCTCGCTCACTGCGAGAGCGACACTCTGAGCCGTTCGGACGCGGACGCGACATGCGCTACTCCTTCGCGGAAGCCCGAGCCGGCCGGCGCCTGTTCTCTCGAGTAGCGTTGGCGTGGCATGCGGACGGTGCGGTGGGATGAGTTCGAGCGCCTCGAACAGGGCGAATCCGCGTTCGTGGACGCAGGCATTGGGCTCGGCTGCGAACGGATCGGGCTGATATGGGCATTCGTATCTGACGCCGACGAATGCGAGTTTCTCGCTGGCTGCGGGCGATTCGAGAGCTTCGCGTACGTCCCCCGGTTCGGCGAGATCGGTGTCGGTTCGCAGGAGCGCCCGTGCCTTCTACGTCCTGGAAGCTGCATGCGAGCGGTCGACGATCGGCCGCTGAAGGCCGTGGCGAACGACCACTCCCAATTCTGGCTGTTGTCCCATCCCGCTTCGGTGGAGACGGCCTCGGCCCTGGCGTGCGCGCACATCTCAGAAGTCGAGTCACGTGGGTGGACGCGCTCGATCGGCGTGAAGCTCAACAGTGCGGTCGCTGGTCTGGACTGGCTCGGGATCCCTCCCAGCCGGTCGGTGACTGCGGGCTGGGTTGCGCGGGCGGAGGAGGTGTACGTCGTCGTTCGTGGCAGCGGAATACTTGCCGCCGACGGCCGGGACACTCCGGTGGACCCGGCCTGCGTGAGCTACCGCGGGGCGGGGGACGCGCCGGTCACGATCCGTGCCGGTGACGAGCCGGTTGAGCTGCTCGTTTTCGGCACGGCGATTCCTGGCGCGCCGCAGATTGCGTGAACTCGAGACCCGAGTGGCGATGGTCGCAGGTCGTCGCCCCGGCCTTGCTCCATTCGGCCGAACCGGAGCAGCTCTCAGGCCTGGCGGGCTGCTCCGCAGCACGCGACCGGGCATCCAGGCGCCAGCACGACAGGTCGCCCGACGCGGTGCTCCCTTCGCCTGAACGGAGCGGCGAGCGTCGGCTCCACGATGCTCCTGCGGCGTGACCCACCCGTCCTGAAGCAGCACGGATCGCCGCGTCTCCCTTTGCCTCGAAGGAGCAGCGCGTCCGCGGGGACCTCGGCTGCGCTTACCGCTGTCGGGATTCGCGCGAAGGGCAGGCGACGGTGCGCGGCTCCAGCCCGCCGCGACCTTGCATGCGTGCCTATGCACCGCGGGCACCAGGTGGAGTGCCGCCGCCGATCCCGTGGCCGTCCGAGAAGACGACCCCGCCGACGAAGCGGGAGCAGCGGGCACGTCCGAGAGTTGTCCTTCTCGGATCCGCCTCACGGTGTCTCACAGGGGATCCCTATACGGACAGGAGCATCGGCAGCTCGCGGCCGTCATGGTCGAGGAGCACTCCGGGTTTCCTATCGTGTGGACGGTTACGGCCGCTCAGCCCGCGAGCCGTCGATGGTGGGGTTGTTGATGTACGCGCGTATGCGCGTGGAGATCGTCGTCGCGGGATCCAAGACGGCGGCGTGGAGGAAGTCGCCTCGGCTCAGCAGACCGGGCGCCGTCCCCAAGCGCTGACCATCAGCGGCGCGAAGCAGATCGTCTCGCCGTCGTGGCAGAGCGTCTTGAAGCGCTCGAGGTCGGCCTTGTCCAGCAGTCCCTGGGCGAGCAGGCCGGGGGCGAGCTGGTCGACCAGCAGTTCCCATTGCGGCAGCCCGTGCACCCCGTCGGCGCGGACCTGGATGGCCTCGGCGTGGGTGCCGAGCTCGACCAAGCCGGCGGCCTCGAGCCGGCGCGGAAGCCGGCGGCCGTAGTACGGGTCGTAGGCGTGGGCGGCGAACAGCGCCAGGCAGGCGCCCGCCACGCGCTCGTGCAGCGGGCTCGGCGGGTCGACGACCATGGCGGTCGACCAGTCGAAGTCCTCAATCAGCAGCCAGCCGCCCGGCCGGACGGCCGCCGTCAGGGAGGCCAGCACGCTGTCGCGCTCGGGCAGGTGCTCGAGCACCAGCCGGGCGTGCACGAGATCGAACCGCCCGGCCGGCGGGTCGCCCTGGCCAGGTCGGACTCGACCACGGTCAGGCGCTCCGAGGCGAGCGGGGCGAGGAAGCGCGTGTCGGCGTCGAGTGCCGTGACGCTGCCGGCCGGGCCGACCCGCTCGGCCAGCGCGACGGCGAGGCTGCCGGTGCCCGCGCCGGCGTCCAGGCAGTGCCAGCCGGGAGCCAGGCCGAGCCGCTCGCACAGCGCCAGGGTTCGGCCGTCGTAGAGCGAGGTGAGGCTGTCGAGCCGGTCGCGCTCCGCGTGCCAGGCGGGGTCCAGCGCGTAGCCGGCGGGAAGGATCGTCGCAGTCATACCGCCTGAGTGCGGCGGCGCCGCGAAGAGTTACGGCGCGCCGCGGCGGAAGGCGGCGAAGGCCGCCTCCAGCTCCGTGACCGCGTGCTCGGGCAGCTCGTCCTCCGGCAGCCGGCCGAGCGCGCGCACCGTGTCGCGCACCTGCTCGACGTAGACCCGGCAGTACGGGCACAGCGCCAGGTGCTCCTGCACGCGCCGGCGCGTCTGGTCGTCGAGCTCGCCGTCGAGGTAGTCGCTGACCAGCTCGACCACCTCGACGCAGGGCAGGCCCGGCGCGGTCATGACGCCACCATCTCCACGGTTGGGCGATGGTAGTCCTCGAGCAGCTGCCGCAGCCGCGCGCGGCCCCGGTGCAACAGGACCCGCTGGTTGCCCGGACTGAGCTCGAGCACCGTGCACACCTCTTCGGCGCTCAGGCCGTGCACGTCATGCAGCGTGACCACCGCCCGCTGGCGCGGCGGCAGCTCCTCCAGCCCGCGCAACAGCAGCGCCATCGCCTCGCCGGCCAGGAGCGCCGCCTCGGGCTCCCACGCGCGCGGCGCGCCCTGCTCGGTCCAGCCGCCCGCCCAGCGCTCGCCCGGCCCGCGGAAGCGGCGCGGATCGACGGTCGGGTCGCTCTCCTCGACGAAAGCCGCCCAGGGGATCACGCGGCCGTCGCGCTCCGCGCGGCGGCGGGCCACGTTGACCAGGATCCCGACCACCCAGGTACGCAGCCGCGAGCGGCCCTCGAAGCGGTCCAGCCCGCGGATGACCGCAAGCCACGCCTCCTGCACGCACTCCTCTGCCGACGCGTGCGTGGATACGAACGAACCGGCGACACGCAGCAGCAATGGCGACCACGCGCGCACGATCTCGCCGAACGCCCGCTCGTCGCCCGCCCGCAGCCGGCCCAGCAGCTCCGCGTCGTCGCCGACCGCCATCGCGCCAAGGGTACGGGGCGCCGGCGATCCCCACATGAAAGCCGGAGTGCGCAACGCCTCAGGCTAGGCCGCCGTCACCGCCCAGCTACCGACGCTCTGAAACCGACCCGGTCCGGTGGACAGCTCATACGCGCCGGCCCCCCAGCGGTTGGACCCCGGGCAGGTCGAGCCGGCGATGCCGAGCCCGCAGATGCCGCGGGCTCCGACCGGCCCGATGGCCGCTCTTTCGTAGACGCACAGTTGGCCGGGGGCCGCCTGCGGGTCGTCAGCGGTACCTGGGCAGCCGGGCGGTGAGGCGCTCCCCGCAGTGATGAAGTGCGGAGTGGGCGCGGCGGCGAGTGTGTAGATGAACGACAGGCTGCCCACGGCCTCGGCGTCCGAGCTCACCGCATCGCCGCTCATGAAGAAGTTCCCGCGTACCGTGTTGCCGCTCGGCAGGTTGCCGTCGGGAAACGGTCCGGCCGGTCCGGTATCGCCCTTGGGCCCGTGCGGTCCGGTCTGGCCCGGTGAGCCCGTCGGGCCCTGCGGCCCGGTCCGCCCCTGCGGCCCCGGCAGCCCGTGTGTGTTCCACCGCAGCTGCTTGTCGCCGCCCTTGCAGCGCTTGGCGCGGTAGAGCGTGTTGCCGTGCTGCTTTACGCAGACGGTGATCGTCGTGCCGCCACTGGTGGCGGCAAGCGCGCCGCCTGCCGCCGCGACAGTCAGCGCCAGCACTCCCAGCACAATCGCCGGCGCGCGGTTGGCTTTCAGCAGCCTCTTCATCTTGTCTCCGTTGACGGGCGCAGCAGGGGTTCCGGACAGGCGGAGCCCCGCGGCGGGCGGGGCTCCGCCTGCGTCATCAGCGGCCGACGGTGATCGTCAGGCTGCGCGTCGCGCGCATGGCGGGATGCGAGCTGTCCTTGACGCGCACGCTGAAGCGGTGGGTTCCGCGCTGCTGCGGGCGGCCGCTGATGCGCCCGTGGCGTAGGCGCAGCCCGCGCGGGAGATGGCCCTTGGTCACCTCCCAGTGGTAGGGGGTCGTGCCGAGGCTCGCGCGCAGCCGGGCGCGGTAGCGGCGGTGCAGGCGGGCGTGCGGCAGCGCGCGCGTCCGCACTGCCAGCGGCGGGGCGACGGCCAGATGCCCCGGTGCCGAGAGGCCGGTCGCCGCGCCAGAGATGGTCGCGACCGGCGCGGCGTTGCCGCTGGCGGCAGCGCTGAACTCGCTGACTCCGGCGAACTGGTTGGCGACATAGAGATTGCCGGCGGCGTCGACATCGACGCCAACCGGGAACGACAGCCCGGTCGCCGCGCCGAAGATCGTCCGCAGCGGCGCGACGTTGCCGGTGGCCGTCTTGGCGAACTCGGCGATCGACTCGCCGTAGGTGTTCGCCACGAGCACGTTGCCGGCGGCGTCGGTCGCGAGGCCCTCGGGGCCGTTGAGCCCGGTCGCGCCGCCCTGCACCGTGGCGACGGGCGCGATATCCCCGTTAGCTCCGGCCGGGTAGACCGTCAGGCTGCTCGTGGCGAGGTTGGCGACCCACAGGCGCCCGCCTTCGTCGATGGTCAGCGCGGACGGGTTGCCGAGCCCGGTGTGGGCGCCGCTGATGACGGCGACCGGCTTGGCGTCGCCCGTCGCCTCCGGCGCGTAGACCGTGATCGAGTTGCCCGCCGCGTTGGCGACGTACAGGCGATCCTGCTCGTCGAGCGCGAGAGCCTGCGGGTTGGTCAGGCCGGTTGTCGGGCCGGCGATCACGGCGTCGGGCGTGGCGTTGCCGGCCGCTCCGTAGGGGTACTCGCGGATGGAGTTGTTGTTGGCGCTGGCCACGAACACCCGCCCGTCTGTGCCGATCGTGACGGCCGAGGTGCCGTTGAGGCCGGTCGCGGCGCCGCTCAGCGTCGTGAGCGGCGCGGCGTTGCCTGTGGCGCCGAGCGCGAACGAGTGCACGGCGCTGTTGCCGCCGTTGACGACGTAGACGGCGGATTGGACCTGCGGGTTGACGGTGAGGGTGAACTGCGCGGCGGTCTTGTGCGGCGTCGGACTCGCGGAGTCGGTGACCTGGACCTTGAAGCTGTTCGTGCCGGCGATCACCGGGGTCCCGGTGATCGTCCCGGCGCGGGTCAGCAAGAGGCCCTTTGGCAGCGTCCCGCTCGCAAGGCGCCACTTGAGCGTGCCGACGCCCGCCACGGCGGTCAGCTTCTGCGTGTACAGCTTGCCGGTCGCCGCCTCGGGCAGCGGGTCGCCGACGACCGTCAGCGTCTTCACTCCGGTCACGTCGTCGGTGATGTTCGGGGTCGTGTCGCTCGGGTAGACGGCGTCGCCCGAATACGTCGCCGACAGCCCGAATCCGTACGAGATCACGCTCGCCTTGAACGGGAGCGAGACGACGGCACGAGAGGTGTTCGCGCTGGTCGCGGTGAGCGTGGCCGTGCCGGTGAGCCCGGCGCCCTTGACCGTGACCGCGCCCGTCGGTGCCGGGCCGTTCGGCTCGCTCGAGGTGACGACGTCCGTCACGGTCTGCATCGTGCCGGCCAGCACGGGGTGAGGCGTCAGCGTGAGCATCTGGCTCACGCCGGGCGTCGCCCAACCGACGGTGACCGAGCCGTTGCCGGTGGACGGCGCGGTGCTGTAGACCGCATTGACGGTGTTCGCGAACGAGCGTCCGCCGCCGCCTCCGCCGCCCGCGCCTGCGCCCGCGCCGCCGGCCGCGCCACCGGTGCCGGCGCCGGCGTTGGTCGCCTGGTCATAGCCGCCCCCGCCCCCGCCGCCGCCGCCGCCCTGGCTGAACGTGGGCGAACTGCCGCCGTTGTCGCCGTACGGATGCGTGCCGACGCCGCCGAGCCCGCCGCCGCCCGCGCCGGGCCCCGTTCCGCCAACGCCTCCGCCGGCCGGCCGCCCGCCGTCGCCGGCAGACCCGCCGTAGTAGAGGACGATCGCTCCGGTGCCGCCGCCGCCCCCGCCGCCTCCGGCAACGGCGAGAACCTGGTCGTCGATGCCGACGGCGGGATTGCCCAGCAGGTCGACCTCGGTCGCCGCGCCGCCGCCGCCGCCGCTGCCGCCGGTGGTGGTGTCGTTGCCATCGCCGAAGCCGCCGCTGCCGCCATTGGAGGCGCCACCGGACGCGCGACCGCCGGAACCGGCTCCCGCCGGCGCCGCAGCCGCCTGGCCGACGCCGCCGGGCTCGATCCGCAGGTGCTGGCCGCCGTGAACGACGACCGTCTCGACGATCCGGCCGCCATGCCCGCCGGCCCCGCCCGGCGTGTTGACCGACGTGCCCTCGCCGTCGCCGCCTGACGCGCCGTCGACCGTCAACGACAGTGACGTCACGCCCTGGGGCACGACGAAGTCCTGCGCCGAGCCGGTGTAGGCGAACGTCTGCGAATGGGGAACGCGACCGGGCAGCGCAGCCGAGGCGGCGCCCGGGGTGAGCGCGAGCACCGCGGCCGAAACGAGCAGCGGCACGGCGAGTGTGCCCGCGCCGCGGCGCGGTGAGGGGGAGCGTGGCATGAGAAACGAACCTCGTGTCCGATGGGGATGGGGAGCGATCGATGACGCGCCATCGCGAGCCGCCTGCGGCGACCCTTCAGCGCGTATCGCCTCGCCGGGCCTCGCCTTGGTTGGAGATACTCAACAGGCGTGGCGCTGTGGCGGTCATCGGCAATCAGTGACCTGGCGCGACGATGCGTTACACACCGGCACGACGATCCGCGCAGGGCCTCGTCTGCGCGGCTCCTGCCGTATGTCACCGACAACGCGGTCTGAAACGAGTAAACGCCCGCGAGCGGGATCGCGGCACAAACCGAGATGCGTGTCCCGTAAGCCGACACAGACGGCTCGCTGAGCAGGGGTTTGTCGCGGCGCGGCGAGAGCTGCGCCGTAAGACCCGTTCGGTGATGTGTCGGGCTGACGGGGCGCTATGCGGGACGCCTGGACACATCCGAGAATGCCCCTTCCCGGACATGCGTTCCGCGCCCGGACGGCACCACGCGGAGGTTCGCGCTGCTGCGTCGCACGGTTTCTCGGGACGCGTTGCACGCCGTAAGCGAGAACGGAGTCGGGGCGCCGCGAGATCGGCGCCCTTCTCTGACGTCGGTCACGCACGCGCTACGTGTCGGACCCGCGTTTCGGGACGACGGCGCATCATGACCTGGCGAGCGCGCGCGCTCCGCTATCGGAGCGCGCGCGCTCAGCTATCGCGACGCCCACGTCCGACGACCGCAGGGGCGCGGCTCGCCGGGGGGCCGGAGCAGAAGCAGTGCATAAGCGGGACGTGGGCACGGCTTGAGGCCGCAACGGAACAGAGGTTCAACGCCGGCGCTTGTGCTATCGCCTGGATGCGCAAGCCCGTCGTCGCGGCTCGATACGCCCGCGTAGACCCGCGCGGGGGACCAACTCAAGTCATTCAAACCTCCTTCGCACCCGAGGCGTGGGCGTCCGTCGAATGCGGAGCTAGCCTTGGCCCGTGCCGCACGTTCGTGGTGCAACCACAGATCTCTCCCTGCGCGAGCCACCGGCAACCAGGGTGGGAGACGGGAGCGCGTGTCCCGAATCGTGTCCCCCAGTCAGCAGATCTGACCCCGCGAACCGCCTCCCTGCTGATCAGTACAGCGGCGTATCTGAGCTAAATCGAGGTCACAAAGCAGACAAGATGTCCGAGGACGCGAAGTTCGCGCTCGGCTACTGATTCTGGCGTCGATCGCCGGCGCGGGACCTAGGCCGATCGGCGATTGTGGACGCCCATCGCGCTGGGTTCGCGGAGGGCACGGTTCACACGTTGACGCGCGAGGTGGTCGACGAGTCACGGGGTGGAGTCGCCTTCTGGGTGGAGAGCCGTTCTGCTCATCGCGACGACTTCGAGCTCGGTCGGAGCGACAACTCGCGCGTCGTCGACATCGTGCCTATGCATGACGACACGCACGCAGGACGGTCGGCTCAGGCTCACTTGGCACGCCACCGAGCCGTGTCGTAGAGGGAACCCCGGTCGACGACGACTGAACGTTCGCCTCACTAGGCGATCCCTGAGTGAAAGGCAACTGGTGCGGGGCGTTCGGGTCCCGGCCGCGAGCTCGCCAACGACGTCGAGGCGCTTGATCGCGGCCGGCAGGCCTAGACGCAGGTGGCGGCCAGCGTGCAAGGGGATGCCGCGGCCACTGCTCACACCGCCACGTGGTGCCCGGCACGGCGCAGCACGTCGGCTGCTTCTTCCAGTCGGCCGGCCGGGACGAGGACGAGGTCTCCGTCGTAGCTCGCAGCGGTCCAGACGGGGAGCTCGGCGGCGGCGAGCGGCGCCACGATGGCGCTGAGCATGCCCGTCGCCTCGGGGTCGTGCGCGTCATCTCCGTTCCAAAGTGCCGCCCACGCGTCCTCGGCCTTGTCGTCGCGCCGCATCGTGGCACCCCCATCCGGACCGAGCACGAGCGCGAGTAGATCGGCCTCGAAGGCGACCGTGCGTACGTCGGTCACGCGCGTGAGGACGAAGCGGCCCGGCAGCACGCGCAGGTTCTGTCGAGCGGCCGGCATTGAGCTCATGCGCCGCGTGGGCGGCGAGCGCGGTAGCGCAGGTGCGTCACGCCGTGCCCGCCCTCGAGGACCGGACCCGCTCGAGCTCGATGTGCGCAGGATCGAGGCCGTCGAACTGCTCGGCGCCCGTCCTGGCGGTCTCGACGGCGGTGACATACGTCACGAGCGGCCGGGGGCTGATGTCGATCCGGGGCTCGTGGCGGCTGTAGATGAAGCTCGGCGCGCCGTCGTGGTGATCGCCGCACCAGCCGCCGGCGGGGAACCAGCCGTTCGAGTGGCCGCCGTCGTCGCCGAGCGGATTGTCGTCCCAGCTTTCGTTCGGACCGGCGATGAACCCATCGACCGAGATTGACATGTGGAGAACCGTCGAAGCCATGCGCTCCTCCTCGGCTGACAACGGGTTATGGTGCACCGATCGGTGCACAATAACGAAACCACTCGATCGGAAGTCGTTCGCCCAGTCGGAACCCATGCGCCACCGCACCCACGAGCGGCTTGCCGGTGTCCTGGCGACGATCGCGAGCTCGCCGAGCCCCTCGCGCCTCAAGGCGACAGCGATGGTGCTCGACCTCCATCCGATCGGCAGCTCACGCGCGCCCTCATTGTGCCTATGCACGGGGACGTCACGATCGCCTCGGAACACAGCGCCACGAGATCCTTGGGTGGCTCGAAGCCCGCGCTGACCCGACGTCGGGCACTCAGCGCCTGGTCTCGTACCTGGTCAGCACCACGCCGCCGGGAAACGTCCGGGTCTCCACCAGGCTCAGGTTCACCCAGTTGTCCAGGGCGGTGAAGAACGGCGTGCCGCCGCCCACCAGGACCGGATGGGTGACGATCGCGTACTCGTCGATCAGCCCGGCCCGCATGGCCGCCGCGGCGAGTGTGGCACCGCCGATGTCCATCGGGCCGCCGTCGTCGGCCTTGAGCCTGGTGATCTCGGTGACCGCGTCGCCGGTGACCAGACGGGTGTTCCAGTCGACCGTGCTGGTCGTCGAGGAGAACACCACCTTCGGCATGTCCCGCCAGCGGCTGGCGAACTCGATCGCCGCCGGTGTGGCGCCCGGCTGCTTGTCGGCGGTCGGCCAGTGGGAGCTCATCGTCTCCCACAGCTTGCGCCCGTACAGCGCCAGGCCTGTCGCCCCCACCCGGTCGGACCACCACTGGAACAGTTCGTCGCTCGGCACGCTCCAGCCGAGGTCGTCGCCGGGCGCGGCGATGAAGCCGTCCAGGCTCAGGTTCATGCCGAAGGTCAGTTTCCGCATGGCGTCAGCCTCCCGTGAGTCGGTATTCGGCGTACAGACCAGCACGGCGCGCAAGAATCATCGGTCAGGCCCACCGAGGGCCAGTTGACCACGACGCCAAGCAGATGCTCCGTACGGAAAGGAACCGGTGCCGGCACCCCGTCGCGTGGAGCCCGCCCCGAGAGCACTGGCCGAGGGCGGTGTGCCGTCACGCTGGTTCGGTGATGTGTGCCGGTGAGGAGACGACAACCGGGACCGCGCCACGCCCATGTTGGCAGCGGTGCCCTCGTGCCTTGAGGCGCTCGCCGCTGATGCCCGCGATGCTGCCCCGCTCAACGCGGCGGTCCTCCTCAGTAGACCTGATAGTCCATGCCCGCTAACCCGACGTCCGCGACGGTCAGGCGTGCCGTCCCGAAGCTCAGCGAGACCACGTAGTGGGAGTGGCCATCGAGCGTCCGGAGATGGGCGTCGCGGAAGTCGGTTGCGTCGAGCACGAGGACGAACCGAGCGCCGACCGTGAACGTTGGCAGGCCGCGCGGACCAGATCCTCGTCGAAGTGGTCCGGACGCGGCGAACCGGCTGCGAGACTCCGCGCCTCCAACGTCGAGGTCAACGCACACGTCGTCCCCGCTCAACTCGTCGAGCGTCTCAACCAGCTGATCGAAGTTCAAATGCTGATCGGCCTCATCCGGCAAACGGGGGCGCATGCTCGCGGCAGCGTAATGCGGCGGGCTGCACGCGTCTTGATCTCAGCGTCGCCCGCGACTGCCAACGGCCTGTCGGACTTCCCGCGCTGGCGAGACCGCGGCGAGCGTCAGCCATCAGCTCGGTCGGAACGCGCAGCACGAGCTCTCCGCGGGCGATCAGGAAGCGCTCAAAGGAGCCCGCGACGTGATCCTCCAGCGCTCGCACGCGCTCGCCGCCCGGTCGGGACCATCTCCTTCGCGTCGGACGTCACCGACGACGCCGCGAATCCAAACAGCAAGCCTCGATGCGGCAGCGCGGCTGCACGTGACGGGCCCGTTGCGGCGACATCGCTGATCGTCGAAAGCGACAGTCAACAGGCGTAATCTCCTGCGAGATTTGGAGTCGGGGCCTGGCCGATGATCTTCCGCCCGACGCGGAGTCTGAACGAGCATGACCCAAAGCGGAACGCACATCGGGCGGGTGGCGACGATCACCGTCCCGGTCACGGACCAAGACGCGGCCCTCGCCTTCTACATCCAAGTTCTCGGCATGAAGAAGGTCAACGACTTCACGTACCCGACCGGAGAGCGCTGGCTTGAAGTCTCGCCGGCGGAGGGCAGCTCCAACCTCTGCCTGGTCGTCAGCCGGCCTGAGCGGCCGGCGGGGATCGAGACAGGCGTGGTGCTCTTCAGCGCTGACGTGCTCGCGGACCTCGCCGCGCTCCGCGCCCAAGGGCTCGACATGGACGAGCAGCCACTTCGTGAGGGGGAAGTGGTGTGGTGGAGCGGCGCCCCGCTGGCCGGTGTCCCCACGCAGTTCCGCCTGCGCGATCCCGACGGCAACTCCTTCCTCGTCGTCGCTGCGCCCTAACCCGGCAGCCGAGCGACTGCTTTCCAGGCGACCTGCGGCGACTCGTGGAGCGGCCGAACGTCGGGACGTCCGCGCTTGTGATTCGGGATCTCGTCGTTGCTCCTGCCGTTTCGTGAGGGTCAGGCGTGGGCAGCGATTGCAGCGCGGGGCAGCTCGCCGCGGTCGAGCATCCAGCCGAGCGCGAACCAGTAGGCGCCGGCCACGACCATCCCGCCGAAGTTCGACAGGGGCAGGGTGAGGATCCACGTCAGCGGCAGCGCGATCGCCATCGCGCGCGGAAAGGCGCCGTTGCGCTTGAGCGCGACGCCCAGGACGATGAGGCCGGCGAAGATCATCAAGTTGGTCGGGATCGCGATGAGCGGGAAGATCCCGAGGTCCTCGCCGCGGACGTTCGACGTGATGGTGATGAGCGCGAGGCCGCCCAGCCCCGCGATCGCCGCGGCGGGCAGCCGCGTCCGGCCCGCGAGCCGAGCGAGGAACGCGAAGACCGGGATCAGGAGCACGAGGTACGCGGTGAGCGTGGCGAGGCCGACGTGCTCGATCCCGACCACGCTGGTCGGGCCGGACTGGCTGTCGGTGAGCTGGATGAAGCCGCCGACGGCGATCACGACGCCGGCGGCCATCGCCGCCGGGGCGGCGGTGCGGATGTGAGTGAGCTTGGTCATGGCGGCAAAGCTTCGGGGGCAGGCGCTCGCGCGTCGTCGCCCCGCGGTTCCGACCTGCTCACCGCGGGGTCGTGGCGCATCTACGACTTCAGGATGAGGCGCCTAAGAGCAGCGTTCGATGCGCGAGCGGGCGCCCGCGCCTACCGTGCAGTGCTCATGTCGAAGGCAATCCCGCGCGTGGATGTCGCGATCACCGCCGCCGCGCTGGTGTGGGCGGCGCTCGAAGCGCTGCTCGCCGATGGGCCCGGCACGCCCGCGGTGCGCCTGCTGCTCGCGGTGGGATTCAGCGTCCCGCTATTGGCGCGGCGCAGCCACCCGGTCATCGTCCTGCTCGCGATCGCTTGCTGCGCCGTGACTCGCGGCCTGCTCGACGGGTCGCCGGAGGTGGGGGCCATGCCGTTCCCCACGCTGCTGCTCGCGAGCTTCTCCGCCGCGCTTTACGCGCAGCCGCGCGCGCTGGCGTACGCCGCCGCGCCCGTCCCGGCCGTGACGATGCCGCTGGCCGGCTACGACGGCAGCCTCGACTACGGGCCGCTGATCTTCCTCTCGCTGGCGGCGTGGACCGCCGGCTTCCTCGTCCATCGCCGAGTCCAGCACGTCGAGCGCGAGCGGGCGCGGGCGCCGGAGCGCGCTCGCGAGGCCCTCGAGGCCGAGCGCGCTCGGCTTGCACGCGAGCTGCACGCGGTGGTCACCCATTCCGTGATGGGGATCTCGGCGCAGGCGGGCGCCGCCGATGCGCTGCTCGACCGCGACCCCGGCCGCGCGCTCGGACACATCGAGAACGTCAGGCACGGTGCTCATGACGCGCTGGTCGAGCTGCGCCGGCTCGTGGACGTGCTGCGAGAGGACGAGCCGACCTACGCGCCGCAGCCGGGGCTCGACCGGCTCGACGAGCTCGCGGACGAGGCTCGCGCAGCCGGGCTGTGGGTCGAGCTGCGCGTCGAGGGCACACGCGACGTGATACCGACGGGCGTCGACCTCGCGGCGTATCGGATCTGCCAGGAGGCTCTCGCCGACGCGCGCCAGCACGCCGCGGTCGCGCCCACGCGGGTCACCGTGCGATACGTGCCTGAGCGGATCGAGCTTGAGATCGCCAACGCACGGGCGCGACCTGGTGGCTCCGAGGAGCTCATCGGGATGCACGAGCGGGCGCGCCTGTACGGAGGGACTCTCGATGCCGGCCCGGCGCCGGGCGGCGGCTTCGCCGTGCGCGCGGTGCTGCCGCTGGCCGCCGACAAGATCGCCGCCGACCCGGAGGAGCCAGCGCCGACGAGGCCGCTCGTAGAGCTCGCGCGCGTCCCGAATGGCATCCCGCGCGCCGACGTCGCGATCGCTGCGGGGCTACTCGTATGGGGGCTGATCGAGGCGCTGGCGGCGTCGGGATCCGGGTCGCAGATCGTCCGCGTTCTGCTCGCGCTCGGCATCGCCGCGCCGATGCTGGTTCGCCGTCGGTGGCCGTTGCCCGCGCTCGCGGTCGTCTGCGCGCTGACGGTGGTGCGTGCGCCCGTGCTCGACGTCCAGCAGGACGGGTCGATGCCGTTCCCCGCGCTGCTGCTCGCGACGTTCTCTGCGGCGCTTTACGCCCGCCCGCGCGCGCTCGGCGTGCTCGCGCTCCCGCTGGCGGTACCGACCGTCGTGATCGCCGAGCGGGCCGATGACTTCGCTGCGCACGGCGCGATCGACATCGCGGTCCTGGTGGCGCTCACCGTGGGGGCCTGGGCGGCGGGCTGGGTCGTGCGCGCGCGCGCCGACCAGGCGGTGCGCGAGCGTGCCCGCGCACCCGAGCTCGCCCGCGAAGCCGTCGCGGCTGAGCGCAGACGGATCGCGCGCGAGTTGCACGACGTGATCGCACACTCGCTCACCGCCATCTCGGTGCAGGCGGGTGCCGCCGAGGCGATTCTGGATCGCGACGCGAAACGGGCGCGCCCTTACCTGGAGGCCGTGCAGCGCGCCGCCCGCGAGGCCTTGGTGGAGCTGCGCCGGCTGGTAGGAGTGCTGCGCGAGGAGGACGACGAGCTCGGCGAACAGCCGGGGCTGAGCCGGCTTCTTGACCTCGTCGCCCAATCGCGCGGCGCAGGACTGCCGGTGGAGCTTCAGTTGGAGGGCGAGCGCGGGTGGCTGTCGCCGGGGATCGACCTCGCGGCGTACCGCATTTGCCAGGAGGCGCTCACCAACGTGCGCCGCCACGCGGGCGTCGCCCCGACGTTCGTTCGGATCGAGTACGCCAGTGACCACGTGGGCGTCGAGGTGATCAACGACTCCGGAACTCGCGACGGCGAGATCGGGCCCGGCACCGGCCACGGTCTGATCGGCATGCACGAACGCGTGCGGCTTTACAACGGGACCCTCGTGGCCGATCCGATGCCCGGCGGCGGGTTCGCCGTCCGTGCGAAGCTGCCGCGCGAATGATCCGGATCCTCATCGCCGACGACCACGAGATGCTCCGCAGCGGGCTGCGCGGCATGCTCGACGCGCAGGACGACATGGAGGTCGTCGGCGAAGCGGCCGACGGCGCCGAAGCGATCGAGGAAGCGATCCGCCTCCGCCCCGCCGTGGTGATCATGGACATCCGGATGCCACGGCTGGACGGCATCGAGGCCACCCGCCGCCTGCTGGCGCAGGGAAGCCCAGCGCGCGTCCTCGTGCTCACCACCTTCGACCTCGACGAGTACGTGTGGGAGGCGCTGCGTGCCGGCGCGGGCGGGTTCATGCTCAAGGACGCGCCACCGCGCCGGTTCGTCGAGGCGGTGCGGACCATCGCGGCCGGGGAGGCGCTGCTCGACGCCGCCGTGACGCGCCGAATGATCGAGCGCTTCGTCCGTACCCCGCCAACCGGCGCGGCGGCGCAACGCGAACGCTTCGCCGAGCTCACCGAACGCGAGCTCGAGGTCCTCGCGCTCGTGGCCCGCGGACGCTCCAACCGCGAGATCGCCGACCACCTGGTCCTCTCCGAAGCCACGGTGAAGACGCACGTCACCCACATCCTCCGCAAGCTCGACCTGCGCGACCGCGTGCAGGCAGTCGTGCTCGCCTACGAGACCGGGCTGGTCCAGCCGGGCGAGCCCGCCTCCTGAGCAGCACGCCAGCGCGCGGCCTACCGCGCCACCGGGACCCGCGCGGGAGTCACGGAGGCGCGATTTCCGCCGCCGCCCTTGGGGATCTGACGATCCTGATGCAGCAGCTCGGCGGGCGTCTTGCCTAGGCGCAAGTCGACGCTCCGACCCAGCCTCGCTGCGTTACTGGCTTGGGACCGTCGACGCCGACGAACCGGTAACTCCGCGATGGTCGCGGCCGCTAGTTGTCCGAGCCCAAGCGGTCCCAGCAGTAGAGCTCGAGGCACTCGGCCGCGAGCTCCAGCGCGCGCTCGCGCGAGAGCCAGGGCAGGACGGACTCCAGCGCCTGCTCCTCGGCGACGCCGGCCGCGAAGGCGTCCTCGCCGCGCAGGCCCGCGGCGATCCGCAGCGCCTCGCGCCGGTTGTCGCCCAGACCCTGGAAGGCGCCCATGAGGAACTCCTTGTTCGCCACCGGCATCCCGACTTCCATCGAGGCGTGCCAGGCCGCGAGCATCGAGAGGTCGTGCTCGTCGAGGTCCGCGACCGCCTTGGCGTAGTGCGACGCGAGCTCGCCCTCAGGGATCTCGTCCACCCAGGCGCGCACCAGCTCACCGAGCAGCTGCCGGCGCGCTTCGCGACCCACGGACTCGGCGATCACGCGGATGGCGTCTTGGGGTTCGATGAAGCAGAGTGGCATCGGTCCGGGTCCTCGAAGCCGGGGGATGACGACGTGGTTCACGGTACGCGGTGTGTCGGACGGCACAATGGGCGACGATGGCCGGCCGTTACGAGTCCTGGTTTCTGAGCGCGCGCGACGCCGACGACGGCCGCCGGCCGCGCGCGCTGTGGATCCGCCACACGCGCCATCGGGCGGCCGGCGCCGAGCAGGGGTCCGCCGCGCTGTGGTGCACGCTGTTCGACCAGGGCGCGCCGCAGGCCGTCAAGCAGTCGCTGAGCGAGTTTCCCGCGGGCGCCGACGCCGGTCCGCGCGGCTTCCGCGGTGAGGCCCGCGCGCGCGGGCGGATGGCGTCATGGGAGCTGACCCTGTCCGGGGAGGAGGCGCCGCTGCGTCACCTGCGCCCGGGCGCGCTGTACCGGCTCCCGCTCCCGCGCACCAAGCTCGAGGCGCCGCTGCCGGACGGCATCGCGTCCGGGCGCGTCGTACTCGACGGGCGGGTGCTGGAGGTCGTCGGCTGGCGCGCCACAGCCGGTCACAACTGGGGCGCCGAGCACGCCGAGCGCTGGGTCTGGCTGCACGCCGCCGGGTTCGAGGACGAGCCGGAGGCGTGGCTGGAGCTGACGCTCGGGCGCGTGCGCATCGGCGGCTGGACGACGCCCTGGGTCGCCAACGGCGCCGTCTCGGTCGGCCGCGAGCGCTTCCAGCTCGGCGGGCTCGGCCGGATCTCCGGCGTGCGCGTCGTCGCGGCGCCCGGGCGGCTGGAGGCGATCGTGCCCGGCGAGCGCGCGAACATCCGCGTGGCCGTCCACGCCGACCTCGCCGAGACCGCGGGCTTCCGCTACGCGGGCGTCGGCGCCGACTCGGCGACCGGCGAGCGCGAGGTGCTGCACGCCGGGCTGGCGGAGGTCCACCTCAACGTCCGCCGCACGGGCCGCCCCACGCTGGAGCTCGCCACCGCGGCCGGCGGCGCGTACGAGCTCGGCGGCCGCGAGTTCACCAACGCCGTCGAGCTCCAGCCCTACCCGGATCCCTAGAGCCTGATCTTCACGCGCTTCGACGACGTCGTCGTCGCGCCGTTCATCTTCACCGAGAGCTTCAAGGTCACGGTTACCGACTTCAGATGCCGCTTCTTCAAGGCCGTGCGCGCCTTCGAGGACAGCTTGACCGTGAACTTCAGCGCGCCGTCGCCCGCCTTGGCGCCCTTGCCGAGCGTCGTGAGCTTGAGCTTCTTCGCGGTCGCCTTGTCAGCCGTCAACGCGACTCGGGCGGTGCAGGTGGCGGGGCAGTTGACGTTCACCACCGCCGAGCTCTTGCGTCCGCTCGTGGGCAGCTTGAACGTCACCTTCGCGACCGGCGTGGGCGTCGGCGCCGGCCTCGGCGCGGGGGTCGGCGAGACCGTCGGGATCGCGGTCGCGCTCGGCACCGGGGTCGGCGTCGGGTTGGCGGCGGCCGGCTGCGTTGGAGCGGGAGCCGTGTAGACGCCGAACTCAGACAGGTCGCGGAAGTCGCTGCCGTCGATGAACGAGCTCTGCAGCGTCAGGCGCACGCAGCGCGCGCTCGCGGTACCCGCCAGCGGCGTGAACTCGTTCAGCGTGCCCCAGGCGTCGGAACCGAACGTCATCGTGCGCGCGGTCACGAACGTCCCGTTGCAGTTCGCGTCGGTCGTCGTCGACGTCGCCACCTGCAGCTGGCGGGTCGAATCCGGGGCGCCGTCGCCGCACGTGTACTTCGGATCGACGCCGAACGTGCTGACCGTGACCGCCTGCGGCAGCCGCAGGATCAGGAACGGCGCCGCGCCCGTGTTGTCCGACGACCAGCCCGTCCCGAGCGACTGGTCGATCGCGCCCTGCGGCCCGCAGCCGAAGTCCGCGTACTCGTCGTGGTTGCTCCCGAACGCGACGCCGCCTCGCAAAGACGCCCAGTTGCGCCTCAGGACCGCGGAACGCGTCGTCGTCTGCCCACCGAGGATCTTCAGCGGTGGATCGCCCATCGCCGGCCCCCGCGACACCGGGTCGAAGCCGTCGAACGTGAAGTTCAGCCGCGGGTAGTCGCCCTCCGGCACGCCGGAGATCGTGTAGCTCCCGTTCGCGTCGGTCTTCGCGGAGAAGTTGAACGGCGTGCCCGACGTGAGCCCGGCGACGCCGACGGTCGCGTTCGCCAGCGGCCCGTTCGTATCGGCGTTCGTGACCGTGCCGGTGATCGAGCCGGTTGGTGCGTTTGCGGCCGGCGGCATCGCGAAGTCCTCGGTCGGCGACGTGTCGCTGCCGTCGAAGGCCCCGGCGAAGTAGCCCATGCCGCGATTGGCGAAGACCGTCCAGATCTGCGTCAGGTGCTGTCCGCCGAGATTGACATCGGCCTGGAGGATCCCGTTGCGCGCGTCGAGGAACGACGGCTCGGGTGGCGTGTTACGCATCCCGTCGGTGACCAGCTGCTCGGCCAGCGCCGACCCGAGCGCATCGCGCAGGTCCCACAGCGTCTGCGCCCAGATCTCGCCGTCGGCGTGCACCTCCGGGCCCGTGCTGAGGATCTTGCCGAAGTCGCCGTACGTGTAGCCGCCGGCGCCGGCGTCGCGCGTGCCCGGGCACGCGGGGGCGGCGCTGCTGAGGGGGCAGTCGATCGCCTCGCTGCGCAAGTTGTGCGCGGTGACGTCGGTGCCCTCGCCCATGTCGAGCTCGCCGGCGGCCGCCGTGTCGGTCTCGGCGCCCTGGGCGACGAGGAAGTCCATCGCGTACCAGTCGCTCCAGGCCTCGCCCATCGCGCCGGCCTGCGCGGTGTTCAGCGCGCCCGAGCCGCCCTCGGTGATGAGCCGGTTCGAGAGCCCGTGCGTGTACTCGTGGTAGACGATCGCCGCGTCGTCGGCGCCGCTGACGTTGCGGAACCCCTGGCCGGTGAACAGGTACATCTGCATCGTCGGCGACTGGCCCTCGGGCAACGTCGACATGTTCGCGTTGTTGCGATGCGCGGCGATCTGCTGAGGCGTGGTCAGCGAGGCGCCGTCGTCGGTCTGCAACAGCAGCTTGTCGCCGTTCTGGAACCCGTTGAAGCCGATCGGCGCGGCCGCGAGATGATCGTGGAACTTGTTCGCGAAGTAGAAGGCCTGCACGGTCGTCTGCTCGCGGTTGTCCGTCCACGTGGTGCCGCTGCCGGTCCACGCGCACTGATGGGCGTTCGTGCAGTTCGCGCCGGCCGCCGCGTGGAAGGGGTACTCCCAGTCGAGGCCGGCGTTGCGGTTGACCTCCTCGCCCGGGTCGGCCGTGTCGCCGCCGGCATCGTTGACGTCCGACCAGGCATGCACGTTGGGCCCGTTCAGCGTCGTCGCCGCCGCCGCGAGCCAGTTGCCGCCGTTGCTGAGGTCCGCGAGCGCGTGCGGCGAGTTGTTCGCGTAGCGCTCCCACACGACAGCGGCGTTGTCGGACTTGGAGATGTTGGCGCGCTTGAGCACGTCGCCTGTTCGCGCGTCGATAATCGCGTCGTAGAACGCGCCCGGCGCGGCGTCGTAGTAGACGCGCCACACGAGCACGGTCCCGTCGGAGCGCTGGAGCACCTGCAACGACGCCGACGAGCCGCCCCGGAACTCCGTGGACTGGGTCGTACCCGTCGGCCCCTTCGTCTTCGGCAGCGACTTGAACGCGCCGACATCGTCTTGCACCGCCCGGATCGCCTCGCCCGCGTCGAGCGCCGGCGCGGTCGAGTCGACCTCCATCCCGTGCGCCGGCGAGCCGAGCACGTTGAGCACGCGCCCGTCGTGCGTGACGTTGACGCGCAGCTCGGTGTTGGCGGACGGAATCCCGTCGAACGACTGCGGCCAGCGGACCTCGGTGACGCCGCTCGGCGCGGTCGCCGTCTCCGGCTGTCCCAGCGTCTCCAGATCGGCGGTCGTGAGCCCGAGGTCGGACAGGTGCGAGCGCACGTACGCGTCCGCGACGTCCTCAGGAGAGCCGGACGACGGCCCGGTCAGCGTGCCGTTCAGCCGTGCCAGTACGCGCGGTGTGCCAGTGGCCTCGTCGACATCGACGACCGCCTGGGCGCCGAGCCGCCGCGTCAGCGCGCCACTGTCAGCGCGCACCTTCGCCGGGCGATCACCCTGTGTCGCATCGACGTACGGCTTGTCGTCAGCCCGTGCCGTCGAGGGAGCGGCGAGCGCCAGCAGCATGAGCGCCGCCGGCGCCCTCCAAGATCCCATGGCGCGAGGCTACTGGACCCCTCGGGCGCCGGAAACCCGACATGCGCCTAGTTCACTGCACGTGCTTGGCGACCTCGTCGTAGGCGGGGCGGGCGCTGCCGCCTGAGACGAGCCCGGCGTCGAACTTCGTGCCAACTCCGCCGAACCAGGTGTAGACGTAGATCCGCTTGATCTTCTTGTTCTTGGCCGCGGTGCTGAAGAGGTACTTGGTCGCCTTCAGCTGGCACGCCGTCGCGGACTTGCAGCCCTTGAAGGTCTTCTTGGACCAGAAGGATCCGAACTTGTACAGGCCGCCGGTCTCCGTCAGCCAGTACTCCTTGCAGCCGAGCGCGCTCATCAGCGCCTTCGTGCCCGTGGTGCGGAAGCGGTTGACGTCCGAGTAGTTGTGGATCCCGCAGACGGTGCGCTTGGTCTTGAGGGCCTTGCGGAACGTCTTGATGTACTTCGCCGTGTTCTTGAAGGTCGGGTTCTTCGCGGACGGGTCGTCGGCCTGGTCGAGCACGTCGGCGACGACGATCTTGCAGCTCGGGCAGACCTTGGCGGCGATGTCCGTGAACTTCGCGGCGGCCTTCGGGTTGCGCGACGTCGGCTGGGTGAAGTGGTTGGCCTCGTTCCACGGCGCGATCACCTTCACCGACGGGAAGGCCGCGAAGAACGCGCGCAGCGCCGCCTCGTACTGCTTGGCGCTCGGCAGCTTGCACATCGTGGTCCTGTAGTTCTTCTTGAGGTTGCACTTCGACGCGTCCCCGCGCGTGTGCTCGAACGCGACGAGCGGCTCCACGCCGACCCCGTCCGCCGCCTGGATGTACTGCGTCACGCGCGTGAGGTCATAGCCGCCGCGGGCGATCACGTCCCAGCCCACGACGATCCGGGCGTGCTTGGCGCCCAGCGATGTGAACAGCGGATCCGAGAACATCGTCGGTTGGTTCTCGGAGATGCCGACGATCGGCGCGGCAGAGGCTTTCGCGGCGGGAACGGCGAGGGCGAGCAGGCAGGCGGACAGCAGGACCAGGCGGAAACGCATCACGCCAGGCTAGCCGACGTCCGGGACGCTCCGCGTTTGCGCTCGCGTTTGAGGTCGAACATGTAGTCGTCGTAGTCGACCTGCATCGTGTGGCGCTTGGACGCGACGTAGCGGCGCTTCATGGCCGCGCGCTCGCGCTCCATGTCGGCGAGCATCTCCGCGCGCGGGGGAAGCGTGTACGCGCCGCTCAGGTGGTCGCACACCCACTCCGACTGCGCCTCGGCAAGCGGCATCGTCGCGCCCAGCGGCTGCAGCAGCGCGATGAAGTAGAGAGCCTCGATGTCGGGGTGGAACACGCGCCGGAACAACGGCAGGTCGTTGTCGGGCGCCGAGACGAAGCCGGGGTCAAAGAACGGGAAGCTGACCTTGTAGCCGGTGCAGTAGACGACGATGTCGGCCGCCTCCTCGCTGCCGTCCGCGAACACCACGGTGCGCTCGGTCAGCCGCGCGATGTTCGGCTTCGGCGTGATCTCGCCGTGGCCGATGCGCGAGAGGATGTCGTCGGACACGGTCGGGTGCGCTTCCAGGATCGCGTGGTCGGGCTTGGGCAGCCCATAGCGCTCCATGTCCCCCACGGCCGCGCGCAACAGCCCCGCGGCGATCAGCTGACGGACCTTGAACGGGATCTTCGGCTTGGTGCCGATCTGGTCCAGCGGGCGGCCGAACACCCACTTCGGGATCACGTAGGCGCCGCGGCGGGCGGCGAGGAACACCTTCTCGGCCGAGAACGACGCCTCGACCGCGATGTCCATCGCCGAGTTCCCCATCCCGAGCACGACCACGCGCTTGTCGCGGAAGAACGCGGCGTCCTCGCCGGTGTAGTGATGCGAGTGCATCTGCACGCCGGCGAACTCGTCGCTGCCTTCGAACGCCGGCTCCGGCCAGCGCGGGTCCCAGTGATGGCCGTTGGCGACCAGCAGCGCGTCGTAGCGGCGCTGCTCGCCGGTGTCGAGCCTCACGACCCACTCGCCGCCGTCCTTGGAAGCGTGCTCGACGCCCGTGTTGAACGTGATCCTGTCGCGCAGCCCGAAGTGATCGACGTAGGCATCGAAGTACGCCGCGATGTGCGTGTGGTGCGGGAACTGCGGATAGGAATCGGGCATCGGGAAGTCCGAGTACTCCATCCGCTTGCGCGACGTGTTGATGTGCAGCGAGCGGTAGCAGGACGAGACGCCGTTGCGGTTCTGGAAGACCCAGTTGCCGCCGACGCGGTCGGACTTCTCGAAGCAGTCGAAGTCGAGGCCGCGGGCGTTGAGCGCCTTCGCGGCGGCGATGCCGGACGAGCCGGCGCCGATCACGCATGCCTTCACGGCCCCGACGTTACCCTTGCGCGCCTATGGACGAGCCGGAGGTGAGGGCGGCGGGAGGCGTCGTGCGCCGTGACGGCCGCATCGCGGTCGTGCATCGGCCGCGCTACGACGACTGGTCGCTGCCCAAGGGCAAGCTCGACCCGGGCGAGACCTGGGAGGAAGCTGCGCTGCGCGAGGTGCGCGAGGAGACGGGCCTGGAGTGCGCCCTGGGTCGCGAGCTGTCCTCGGCCACGTACCTGGATCGCAAGGGCCGCTCGAAGCTCGTGCGCTACTGGCTGATGGACCCCGTCGGGGGCGAGTTCGAGCCCAACGACGAGGTCGACGAGCTGCGCTGGCTGACGCCCGCCGACGCCGCCGCGATGCTCACCTATCCCCGCGACCGAGAGCTTGCACAGGAGGTTTCATGAACCGCGATCGCTTCCCCGCGCTGCGCGACGGCTGGGCGCGCCTCGACGGCCCCGCGGGCAGCCAGGTCGTCGACAGCGCGATCGAGGCGATGGCGGACTGGATGCGCTCCGGCAGCAATGCCAACCACGGCGGGGTCTTCAAGCACGCGCACGAGACCGACGAGCTCGTCTCGGGAACCCGCGCCGCGTGCGCGGCGCTGCTCGGCGGTGAGCCCTCCGGCGTGGTCTTCGGGCCGAGCTTCACTGCGCTGACGATGCGCTTCGCGGCGACCGTGGTGCGCGCGCTGGACCCCGGCGACGAGATCGTCTGCACGCGCCTGGACCACGACTCCAACGTGCGGCCGTGGGCGATCGCGGCCAAGCGGGCGGGCGTCAACGTGCGCTTCGCCGAGCCGTCGCCGGACACGCTGGAGCTGCCGGCGAGCGCGGTCGAGGCCGTGCTCAGCGAGCGCACGCGCTGGGTGGCGGTCACGGCCGCGTCGAACGCGATCGGGACGGTGCCCGACGTCGCGGGGATCGTCGCCGCCGCTCACCGCCGCGGGGCGCGCGTGTACGTGGACGCGGTGCACGCCACGCCGCACCGGCGCAGCGACGTCGCCGGGCTCGACATCGACGTGCTCGGGTGCTCGGCCTACAAGTGGTTCGGGCCGCACGTCGGCGTGCTGTGCGCGCGGCCGGAGATCCTGAGCGAGTACCGGCCCGACAAGCTCAACCCGTCGCCCGACGAGGCGCCGGACCGGTGGGAGCTGGGCACGCTGCCGTTCGAGGCGCTTGCCGGCGTCCGGGCCGCGGCCGAGTACATGCTCGAGCTCGACCCCGAGGCGCTGCGCGCGTACGAGGACGCGCTGCTCTCGGCTGCTCTGGAGGGGCTCTCCGGCATGCCGCACGTGACGCTGTACGGCGCGGCCGCGGACCGTGCGCCGACGCTCATGTTCAACGTCGCGGGCCGCTCGGCGCGCGAGACGGCGCAGGCGCTGGCCGCGCGCGAGATCGCGGTCTGGGACGGCAACTACTACGCCTGGGAGCTCGAGCAGCACCTCGGGCTGGCGCCGCATGGCGCCGTACGCGCCGGGTTCCTGCACTACAACGACGCGGCGGACGCCGAGCGCCTGCTCGCGGCGGTTGCGGAGCTAGCCTGATGCGATGAGCCCCCAGCAGCCGGTGCGCGTCGGGCTGGTCTTCTCCGGCCTGGTGCTCGTCATGCTGCTGGCCGCGCTGGACGGGACGATCGTCGCGACCGCCCTGCCGACGATCGTCGGCGAGCTCGGCGGGCTCGAGCACATCTCGTGGATCACCAGCGCGTACCTGCTCGCGCAGACGGTCGTCACGCCGCTGTACGGCAAGCTCGGCGATCTGTATGGGCGCAAGCGCGTCCTGCAGTTCGCCGTCGTGCTCTTCCTGATCGGCTCCGCGCTGTGCGGACTGGCGCAGAGCATGACGATGCTGATCGTGTTCCGGGCCGTGCAGGGCCTGGGCGCTGGCGGGCTGATCGTGCTTACGCAGGCGACGATCGGCGACGTCGTGCCGCCGCGCGAGCGCGGCCGCTACCAGGGCATCTTCGGAGGCGTGTTCGGGATCTCGAGCGTGGCCGGGCCGCTGATCGGCGGACTGATCGTCGAGCACGTCTCCTGGCGCTGGGTGTTCTACGTCAACCTTCCGGTCGGGCTCGTCGCGCTGTTCGTGCTGGCTGCGACGCTCCCCGCCGGCGTGTCGCGGGCGCGGCCGGTGATCGACTACCTCGGCGCCGGACTCCTCGCCGCCGGGCTCGCGGCGATCGTGCTCGTCACGTCGCTGGGCGGGACGACGTGGGCGTGGGGCTCGGCGACCGCGGTGCTCACCGCGTGCCTGGGCGCGGCGGCGCTGGTCGCGTTCGCGTTCGTCGAGCGCCGGGCCGCCGAGCCGGTGCTCCCGCCGGCGCTGTGGCGCGAGCGCGTGTTCGCCGTCGCCGGCGCGCTGTCGCTGATCGTCGGGTTCGCGCTGTTCGGCTCGGTCACGTTCCTGCCGCTGTACTTCCAGACCGTCGACGCGGCGTCGCCGAGCGAGTCCGGCCTGCGCCTGGTCCCGATGATGCTGGGCGTGCTGCTCACCTCGGTCGGCTCGGGACAGCTGATCACGCGGTTGGGGCGCTACAAGGCGTTCCCCGTCGTCGGCACGCTGGTGATGGCGGTGGGGCTCGTGCTGCTGTCGCGCCTGGACGTGGGGACGAGCACGCTGGTCGCGTCGGTGTACCTGCTCGTGCTCGGGCTCGGGCTGGGGCTCGTCATGCAGGTGCTGATCCTGGCCGTGCAGAACGCGGTCCCGTTCGCGGTGCTCGGGGCGGCGACGTCGGGCGTGACGCTGATGCGCGGGATCGGCGGGTCGCTGGGGACGGCCGTGTTCGGCTCGATCTTCACGAACCGCCTGGCCGAGCGGCTCACCGGAGGCGGGCTGCCGCCGGAGCTGCAGAGGATCGTGTCCGGCGGCGGGCGGCTGACCGGGGAGCAGGTCGACCGGCTCCCGGCGGCGGCGAGGCTCGCGTACGAGCAGGCCTACGTGCACGCGCTGTCGCCCGTGTTCCTGGTCGCCGGCGCGGTCGCCGCGCTCGGGTTCGTGCTGAGCTGGCTGCTGCCGGAGCGCCCGCTGCGCGCGACGGCGGCGACGAGCACCGGGCTCGAGGACGGGCTCGCGGCGCCGAAGGCCTCGGACTCGCTGGCCGAGATCGAGCGCGCGCTCTCGATGGCGACGACGCTGGAGCAGCGGCGCGAGTTCCGGCGCGCGGTCGCGGATCGCGCGGGGCTCGACGTCTCGCCCGGCGCGGTCTGGGCGCTGGTCCGGATCGGGCGCGACGGGCTGTCCGACGCGGCCGCCGAGGCGCGGGCGCGGGGCGTGAGCGAGGACCGGATCGGCAAGGTCGTGGGCGAGCTGCGCCGCGACGGCCTGCTGGACTCCGACGGCCCGACGGCGCGCGGTCTCGCGTACACCGACCAGCTCCTCAGCGCCCGCCGCGAGGTCCTGTGCGAGGTGCTCGACGACGCGGACGCGGAGCGGGACCCCGAGGTCGACCGTCTCCTCAGCGCCCTCGCCCGCGAGCTCGTGGGCGAGCGTCCCTGACGCGTTCGCGGCGTTACAGCTCGAACGAGCCCCGGACCGCGCGATCCCAGAGGCGGTCGGGGAGCACGGCGTGGAGCCCCATCAGCAGGCGCGCCGACGCCGTCACCGGCACGCGCGTCGGGGCGCGGCGGCGCTCCAGGGCGCGCTGGATGGCGCCCGCGACATCGTCCGGTCCCCCGCCGAGCCGCGCCGCCGGTCCTTCGTAGACGCCGCGCGTGGCGGAGGCGACCGACGCGTTGAACGCCGCATACGGACCCTCGCCGTCGCCCACCTGCGACGCCGCCGTCTCGCCGAACTCGGTCTTGATCAGGCCCGGCTCGACGACGATCACGTCGATCCCGAACGGCGCGACCTCGACGCGCAGCGCATCGCTCAGCGCCTCGACGGCGTACTTGGTCGCGTGGTACGCGCCGCCTCCCGGGAACGTCAGCCGGCCGCCCATGGAGGAGAGGTTGACGATCCGCCCGGCGCCGGCCTCGCGCATCTGCGGCAGCACGAGCTGGGTCAGCCGCAGGAGCCCGAACACGTTGGTCTCGAACTGGCGCCGCACCGACTCCATCGGGAGCGTCTCCAACGCTCCCGACTGGCTGTAGCCCGCGTTGTTGACCAGCGCGCCCAGCGGCTTCTCGACCGCGGCGACGGCCGCCTCCATCGACGCCTCGTCGGTGACGTCGAGCGCCATGATCCTGCAGCCCGCGGCCTCCAGCTCCGTCAGGCTCGAAGGCTGCCGCGCGGTCGCGTAGACCGTCCAGCCGGCCGACGCGAGCCGCAGTGCCGTCGCGCGGCCGATGCCCGTCGAGCAGCCCGTGATCAGGACGCTCCGGGCGGCCGCCATCAGCGCCTTCCAGGAGCGCCCGGGTCGAGCAGCCCGCCTCCGCGCCGGCGGCGGATCAGGTACATGATCGCGACCGAGCAGCAGAAGCCGAGGAACCAGCCCGCGCCGTACGTGCCGCCTGTGGCGAGCGCGACGATCAGCGTGGCGATGACCGACCCGCCGATGCCGACGAGCATCGTCTGGATCAGCGACAGCGGGTCCTTGCCGGGCAGCGCCAGCCGCGCCAGCGCGCCGGTGAACAGGCCCACGATCGCGGCGACGATCAGTGCGACGAGCATGTGCGGTACCTCTTCGGTGGCTTCACGGTGCGACCGTCCTTCGTCTTGACTCGCACCTCAAGCGTATAGGCCCGCTTGGGCAACTTGGACACCTTGATCGCCCGCTTGATGTCCGCTGCGTTCGTGACGGAGGTCGAGCGCGACCGCAGGCACTTCTTGTCGGAGCCCAGCGAGATCGTGACCTTCGGCTTCGCGGGCAGCGCCGCGGTCGTGAACGCGCGGTCCTCGCCCGCCGCGCACCCGAGCGCGGTGGAGGCGACGATGCGGTAGTGGAACGTCGTCGACGGCGCGAGGCCGGAAAGAGGCGGCGGTCCGCTTACCGACGAAGGTACCGGTCGACGACGCGGGCGCACTGGCGGCCCTCGTTGATCGCCCACACGATCAGCGACTGGCCGCGGCGCGCGTCGCCGGCCGCGAACACGCCGTCGGCCGACGTCGCGTACGTGCCCGCCTTCGCGTTTCCGCGAGCGTCGCGCTCGACGCCGAGCGCCTCCAGCAGCGGCTGCTCCGGATACAGGAAGCCCATCGCGAGCAGGACGAGCTCGGCCGGGCGCGTCTCCTCGGTCCCCGGGATCGCGTCGAACGGCGGCTTGCCGCTGTTCTGCACCCAGTGGACCTCCTGCACGCGCCCGTTGCCGGTCAGCGACGTCGTCGAGATCGCGAAGTCGCGCTCGCCGCCCTCCTTGAGCGCGTACGAGGTCCGCAGCTTCACCGGCCACAGCGGCCACGGCGTGAGGTCGTCGGGGCGCCGCTCGGGCGGCTCGCCGAGCAGCTCGATCTGCGTCACCGACGCCGCGCTCTCGCGGTGCGCGTGGCCGACGCAGTCGGCGCCGGTGTCGCCGCCGCCGACGACCAGCACGTGCTTGCCGGCGGCGCTGATCGCACCGGGCACGTCCACGCCGTCGAGCACGCGGGCGCGGTCGTACAGGTACTCCATCGCGTAGTGCACGCCGCCGAGCTCGCGGCCCGGCACCGGCAGGTCGCGCGGCACGCGCGAGCCGGTGGCGATCACCACGGCGTCATGCGCCGCGCGCAGTTCCGCGGCGTCCACATCCACACCCACGTCGACGCCGAACTTGAACTCCACGCCCTCGGCCCGCAGCTGGTCGAGCCGCCGCTCGACGACCCACTTCTCGATCTTGAAGTGCGGCACGCCGAAGCGCACCAGGCCGCCGCCGGCCTCGTCGCGCTCGTACACGGTCACCGCGTGTCCCGCGCGCCGCAGCTGCTGCGCCGCGGCCAGGCCCGCCGGGCCGCTCCCGATCACCGCGACCGTCCGGCCCGACTCGACGGAGGGCGGCTTGGGCACCACCCAGCCCTCGTCCCACGCGCGGTTGATGATCGAGACCTCGATCTGCTTGATCGAGACCGCGTCGCCCTGGCGGATCTCCAGCACGCACGCCGCCTCACACGGCGCCGGGCAGAGCTTGCCGGTGAACTCCGGGAAGTTGTTGGTCGCGTGCAGCTGGTCGATCGCCTCGCGCCAGCGGTCGCGGTACACGAAGTCGTTCCAGTCCGGGATCAGGTTGCCCAGCGGGCAGCCGTTGTGGCAGAACGGGACGCCGCACTCCATGCAGCGCGCGCCCTGCGCGCGCAGGCCTTCGACGTCGAGCGTGCCGACGAACTCGTTGAAGTCGCGCGTGCGCGTGCGCGGATCGCGCTCGGGCTGCTCGATGCGCGTGATCTCGAGGAAGCCGCCGAGCTTGCCCATCAGCGCACCCGCTCCGCCACGCGCGCCTCGGCCGCCTCGGCCTCGGCCAGCTCCCGCAGCGCCCGCTTGTAGTCGTGCGGCATGACCTTCACGAACTGCGGCAGGTACGTCGCCCACTCGCGCAGGATCCGGCCGGCGACGGGCGACTGCGTGCGCAGGTGGTGCTCCTCGATCAGCTCGTGCAGCTCGATCGCCTCGGACTCCGAGTTCTCCTCGAACCCGACCAGGCCCATGTTGCACCGCTCCGGGAAGCTCCCATCCTCGTCCAGGACGTAGGCGATCCCGCCGCTCATCCCCGCCGCGAAGTTGCGCCCGGTGCGCCCGAGGATCACCGCGCGCCCGCCGGTCATGTACTCGCAGCCGTGGTCGCCGACGCCCTCAACGACGGCGGAGGCGCCCGAGTTGCGCACCGCGAACCGCTCGCCGGCGAGCCCGCGGAAGAACGCGCGGCCGGCGGTGGCGCCGTAGAGCACCGTGTTGCCGATGACGACGTTCTCCTCGGCCGCGAAACGCGAGCCGTCGGGCGGGCGGACGGACAGCACGCCGCCGGACAGGCCCTTGCCCGTGTAGTCGTTCGCGTCGCCGATCAGCGTCAGCTCCACGCCCGGCGCCAGCCATGCGCCGAACGACTGCCCGGCCGAGCCGCGCAGCGTGAACCGGATCGTCTCCGGCGGCAGCCCGGCCGCGCCGTGCACCTGCGTCACCGCGCTGGAGAGCAGCCCGCCGACCGTGCGGTTGACGTTGCGGACCTGGAACTCCCCGGTCACCGGCATCCGGTGGTCGATCGCGTCGCGTGAGCGCTCGATCAGCTTCCAGTCGAGCGCCTGGGGCAGCGGCGAGTCCTGCGGGCGCACGCGCCGGCGCGGGGCCTCGGGGTCGGCGACGTCGGGCGCGGTGAGCACGTGCGTGAGGTCGATGCCCTTCGCCTTCCAGTGCTCGACCGCCGCGTCGGCCTCGAGCAGGTCCACCCGGCCGACCAGGTCCTCGTAGCGCCGCACGCCGAGCCGGCGCATGATCTCGCGCACGTCCTCGGCGACGTAGAAGAAGAAGTTGACGACGTGCTCGGGCAGGCCGTTGAAGCGCTTGCGCAGCTCCGGGTCCTGCGTCGCAATGCCGACCGGGCACGTGTTCAGGTGGCAGGCGCGCATCATGATGCAGCCCGTGGCGATCAGCGGCGCGGTGCTGAAGCCGCATTCGTCGGCGCCCAGCAGCGCGGCGATCGCGACGTCGCGCCCGGTCTTGAGCTGCCCGTCGGTCTGCACCCAGATGCGCGAGCGCAGGTCGTTGAGGACGAGCGTCTGCTGGGTCTCGGCCAGCCCGATCTCCCACGGCACCCCCGCCGCTTGGATCGAGCTCAGCGGCGACGCGCCGGTCCCGCCGTCGTGGCCGGAGATCAGCACGTGGTCGGCGTTCGCCTTCGCCACGCCGGCGGCCACGGTGCCGACGCCCACCTCGGACACGAGCTTCACGCTGATCCGCGCGCGGGGGTTCGCGCAGCGCAGGTCGTAGATCAGCTGCTTGAGGTCCTCGATCGAATAGATGTCGTGATGCGGCGGCGGCGAGATCAGGCCGACGCCCGCCGTCGTGAAGCGGATCGAGCCGATGTAGCGGTCGACCTTGTGGCCTGGCAGCTGGCCGCCTTCGCCGGGCTTGGCGCCCTGGGCCATCTTGATCTGCAGCTCGTCGGCGTTGACGAGGTAGTTGATGTTCACGCCGAAGCGGCCGGAGGCGACCTGCTTGATCGCCGACCGGCGCAGGTCGCCGTTGGCGTCGGGCGTGTAGCGGACCGGGTCCTCCCCGCCCTCGCCGGTGTTCGACTTGCCGCCGATCCGGTTCATGGCGATCGCGAGCGTCTCGTGCGCCTCGCGCGAGAGCGAGCCGAGCGACATCGCGCCGGTCGCGAAGCGCCTGACGATCTCGCTCACCGGCTCGATCTCCTCCAACGGCAGCCACTCGTCCTCGGGCAGCTCGCGGAACTTCAGCAGCCCGCGCAGCGTCGCACGCCGCGCCGCGTCCTCGTTGACGAGCTTGGCGTACTCGTCGTAGGTCGGCCGGCCGCCGTGGCGGACCGCGTGCTGGAGCAGCGCGATCGTCTCCGGGTTCCACATGTGATGCTCGCCCTCACGGCGCCAGGCGTAGACGCCGCCGACCGGCAACAGGTCGTCCGTGAGGAGGCCGAACCCGCGCGCGTGGCGCTCGAGCGTCTCGACCGCGAGCACCTCCTCGCCGATGCCGCCGATGCGCGACGCGGTGCCGGTGAAGTGGCGCTCCACCAGCTCCTCGGCCAGGCCGACGGCCTCGAAGATCTGCGCCCCGTTGTAGGACTGGATCGTCGAGATGCCCATCTTGGAGATCGTCTTCAGCAGGCCCTTGGCGACGCCCTTGATGACGTTCCACTGCGCGGTCTCGACGTCGTCGACGCCGGGCACTCGCCCGTCGGCGACGAGCTGCCCGAGCGACTCGAACATCAGGTACGGGTTGATCGCGCTCGCCCCGTAGCCGATCAGCGTCGCGAAGTGGTGCACCTCCCGCGGCTCGCCGGACTCGAGCACGAGCCCGGTCTGCAGTCGCGTGCCCTCGCGCACGAGGTGGTGGTGCACGCCGGCGACGGCGAGCAGCGACGGGATGCCGACGCGCTCGGCGCTGACCGCGCGGTCGGACAGGATCAGGATGTTGACCCCGTGGGCGAGCGCAGCGTCGGCCTCGTCGCACACGCGCGCGAGTGCGCGCGCCATGCCGTCGGGCCCCTCGGCCACCGGCCACGTGATGTCGATCGTGCGCGCGGAGAAGATCGAGCTGTCGACGTGGCGCAGCTTGGCCAGCTCGCGGTCGAACAGGATCGGCGTCTGCATCGAGAGCTGGTGCGCGTGCTCGGGCGAGGAGCCGAGCAGGTTGCGCTCGGACCCCACGCCCGTGCCGGTGCTCATCACGATCGACTCGCGGGTCGAGTCGATCGGCGGGTTGGTGACCTGCGCGAAGAGCTGCTTGAAGTAGTTGAACAGCGGGGGCTGGCGGTCGCTGAGCACGGCCAGCGCGGCGTCGTTGCCCATCGAGCCGATCGGCTCCTCGGCGTTGGCGGCCGTCGGGGCGAGCAGGACGCGCAGGTCCTCCTGCGTGAAGCCGAAGGACAACTGGCGTTGGAACAGCGAGCCGGGGTCCTGCTCGAGCTCCGGCGCCTCCGGCAGGTCGCCGAGGTGAACGATGCCCTGCTCGAACCACTCGCCGTACGGCTTGGCGCCGGCCACCTCGCGCTTGACCTCGCCGTCCTCGACGATGCGGCCGCGGTCGAGGTCGACCAGGAAGAGCTTGCCGGGCTGCAGGCGGCCCTTGCGCCTGACGTTCTCGGGCGGGACGTCCATCACGCCGGTCTCGGAGCCGAGCACCACCCACCCGTCGGTGGTCTCCAGCCAGCGGCCGGGGCGCAGGCCGTTGCGGTCCAGCGTCGCGCCGATCACGCGCCCGTCGGTGAACGCGACCGCGGCGGGGCCGTCCCACGGCTCCATCAGGCACGAGTGGAACGCGTAGAAGCCCTTCAGATCCTCGGGAAGGTCGTCGCGACCCTCGTAGGCCTCCGGGATCATCATCATCACCGCGTGCGGGAGGCTGCGGCCGGCCAGCACGAGCAGCTCGAGCACGTTGTCGAAGGTGGCGCTGTCGCTGCCGCCCGGGCGGACGATCGGCAGCACCTTCTGGAGGTCGTCGCCGAACAGCTCGCTCGCCAGCTGCGACTCGCGCGCGCGCATCCAGTTGATGTTTCCGCGCACGGTGTTGATCTCGCCGTTGTGGGCGATCATCCGGTACGGGTGCGCGAGCTCCCAGCTCGGGAACGTGTTGGTGGAGAAGCGGCTGTGGACCAGCGCCATCGAGCTCTTGGTGCGCGGGTCCTGCAGGTCCGGGTAGTAGCCGAGCAGCTGCGGGCTGGTCAGCATGCCCTTGTAGACGATCGTCCGGCTGCTGAAGCTCGGGATCACCAGCTCAGGGCCGGCGGCGATCTCCGCCACGCGGCGGATCACGTACAGCTTGCGCTCGAACGCGTCCTGGTCGGCCGCGAGCTCGTCCGAGGCGGCGACGACGAGCTGCTTGACGTAGGGCGCGTACAGGTTGGCGGTGATGCCGACGTAGTCCTTGTCGACCGGCACGTCGCGCCAGCCGACGACCCGCTGGCCCTCGGCCTGCACCGTGTCGGCGAGCAGCCGCTCCAGCTCGGCGCGGCGCTGCGGCTCGCGCGGGAGGAAGCACACGCACACGCCGTAGGCGCCGGGCGGTGGAAGATCCTCGTCCATCGCCGCGCGCAGGAACTCGTCGGGCAGCTGCAGCAGCATGCCCGCGCCGTCGCCGGTGTTCGGGTCCGCGCCCGCCGCGCCGCGGTGCTCGAGGTTCTCGAGCGCGACGATCGCCCGCCGTACCGTCTCGTGGCTCGGCTCGCCGTCCAGTTTCGCGACCATGGCGACGCCGCACGCATCGTGCTCGTAGGACGGGTCGTAGAGGCCGATCCGGCCACTTGGACGTGCAGGCATGGGCAGGCTCAGGGGTAGGGGGAGGCGCCCCTCCCGGGCGAGAGAGGGGAGCGAAAAGGTAGCAATGGGTCGGGCGGAGCCCAAATCGCCGACCGGAAAGGCGTTTCGCGAAACGCAGCAGTCAGAGGGTCGAACCGGGTCTCTGACGCAACGATCTTGCGTCGTAGCGGACGCTATGGTCCCTCCGGATATGGGTGGCGCGGCGGCGATGAGCCACGATCACGATCACCACCACGGGCACTCGCACGCGCCGGCGGATGCGAGCGCGGCGCGGCTGCGGATCGCGCTCGGGCTGCTGCTCGGCCTGATGGCGCTCGAGGTCGCGGCAGGCATCGCCGCCTCCTCGCTCGCGCTGCTCTCGGACGCCGCGCACATGCTCACCGACGCGGGGGCGCTCGCGCTGGCGCTGGTGGCGATCCGGCTCGCCAAGCGACCGCCGGCCGGCGCGATGACCTACGGCCTGCGCCGGACCGAGATCCTCTCCGCGCAGGTCAACGGCGCGACGCTGCTCGTGCTCGGGCTGCTGATCGTGGCCGAGGGCATCCGGCGCCTGGTCGAGCCGCCGTCGGTGGAGGGCGGCGTCGTCCTGGTCGTCGCGCTGGTCGGCGTCGCCGTGAATCTGGTGGCGACGGCCGTGCTCCACGGCGCCGACCGCAGTTCCTTGAACGTCGAGGGCGCGTTCCAGCACGTGCTGACCGACCTGGTCGCGTTCATCGCCACCGCGATCGCGGGCTTCGTGATCCTGCTGACCGGCTTCGACCGCGCGGACGGCATCGCCTCCCTGTTCGTCGCCGCGGTGATGCTGCGCGCGGCGTGGCGGCTGCTGCGCGACTCGGGCCGGATCTTCCTGGAGGCGGCGCCGCGCGGGGTCGACGTCGACGCGATCGGGAAGGCGATGGTGTCCCAGCCGGGCGTGACCGAGGTCCACGACCTGCACGTGTGGGAGGTCAGCTCGGGCTTCGTGGCCCTGTCCGCCCACGTCCGCGTGGGCCGCGACAACGACTGCCACGCCGCCCGCCGCGACCTCGAGCGCCTCCTGCACGACACCTACGAGATCGAGCACACGACGCTGCAGGTCGACCACGAGGGCGGCGACCTCCTCCAGATCGAAACCTAAAGGGGTCAGGCACCTTTAGTAAACGTGCCTGACCCCTTTAGCTGTGACGCGTGGCACTTCGGGGAAGTAGTACCTGCATGCGCATCGTTCTCGCCGCGGCCATCGCCGCCTGCCTCGTGGTCGCCGCGCCCGCCGCGGCCCAGACGGACACCACGCCGACGATCGCCGCCGACGGCCGCGGCACGGCGACGCTCGTGCCGGACATCGCCGACTTCAGCGCGGGCGTGCTGCGGCGCGCGCCGACGTCCGCCGCCGCGCGGCGCTCGGCCAACGCGCGCGTCGCGGCGATCCTGAAGGTCGTGAAGGCGCGCGGCGTCGCCGACGCCGACATCCAGACGACGGGCCTGCGGATCTCGCGCGAGCGCGTCGGCCGGCGCGGCCACCGGCGCGTGCGCTACGCGGCCGAGCAGGAGCTGAGCGTGCGCGTGCGCGACGTCAAGGGCCTCGGCGCCATGCTCGACGCCGTCGCCAACGCGGGCGCCGACGACGTGAACGCGCCCGAATTCGGCTTCGCCGATCCATCCCAGGGCCGCCTGCTCGCCACCCGCGCCGCGCTCGCCGACGCCCGCAAGCGCGCCGAGGACGCCGCCGCCCAGACCGGCCTGCGGATCACCGGCGTGCGCACGGTCGACGTCGACCCGCAGACCGAGCCCGCGTTCGAGGGAGACTCGGCGGCCGGCGGCGAGAGCGGCAGCGCGAAGAGCCCGGCGACGCAGGTCGAGCCCGGGACGCAGGAGTTCGAGGCGCGCGTGCGCGTGATCTACACGGCCACGCCGGCGACGTAGCGGCGCGCCGCCGAGGCGCGTATATTGGCCGAATGGTCCGGCCAATTCCCTTCGGGACGGTCACGCGCGACGCGCTCCCGGATCAGATCGCCGCTCGGGTGATCGCGCTGGTCGGCGAGCGGCATCTGAAGCCGGGCGACCGGCTCCCGCCGGAACGCGAGCTCGCGCAGGCGATGGGCGTGAGCCGCTCGAGCCTGCGCGAGGCGCTGCGGGCGCTGTCGCTGCTCGGGGTGACCGAGATGCGCCAGGGCGACGGGACCTACCTGACCGCGCTCGACCCGGAGGCGCTGATGCGGCCGTTCGGGCTCGTGCTGGCGCTGAGCGACGGCCAGATGCAGGAGCTGTTCGAGGCGCGCCGGGTGATCGAGCCGGGGCTCGCGGCGCTGGCCGCCGAGCGGATCGACGACGAGACGCTGGAGGATCTGCGGCGGTGCGTGCGCGACTCGGCCGCCGCGGTCGGCGACGAGGAGGCGTTCATGCGCGCCGACCTCGAGCTGCACGGGCTGATCGCGCGGGCGGCGTCGAACTCGATCCTCTGGCACGTGATCGGCTCGATCAGCGGCATGGGCATCGCCAGCCGCCGCCGTACGAATCCGCTGCCAGGCCTGCGCGAGCAGAGCGCCGAGGATCACCGGGCGATCGTCGCCGCGCTCCAGGAGCGCGACGGCGAGGCGGCCGCCGAGGCGATGCTGCGCCACCTGGAGAACGTCCAACGCCGTACCGTCCACTAGCGGGAGGAGAGCCACCGTGTCGCTGGCCGTGCACACGCCCGATTCCGTACCCGGAGTGCTCGCCGTCTTGGACGACGGCGGGCTGGTGATCGCCGGCGGCACCTACGTGATGCCGTGGCTGAACACCGGCGCGCGCGACGTGTCCGCGCTCGTCAGCCTGCGCCGCGCCGGGCTCGCGGGCGTCGAGATTGAGGACGGGGTCGCGCGTGTCGGCGCCGCGACCACGCTCACCGCGCTCGGCGCCGTGCCGGAGCTCGCGTTCCTGCACGGCGCGCTGGACGCGTTCGCCTCCCCCACGATCCGCAACCTGGCCACCGTCGGCGGCAACCTGTTCGTCGGCCACCCGTACGGCGACCTCGCCGTCTGCCTGCTCGCGCTCGGCGCGCAGGTCGAGTACGCCGACGGCACCACGGCCGGCGTCGACGAGCTGCATGAAGGGCTGGTGACCGCGGTCACGTTCGCGCTCCCGGAGCAGTGGCGCTTCCTGAAGGCGATGCGGCGCAGGCTCAACTCGGCCTCGATCGTCACGGTCGCGGCCGTGCTCGAGGCGCCGCGCATCGCGCTCGGCGGCGTGGCGCCCAAACCGGTGCGGGCCCGCCACGCCGAGGCGGCGCTGCCCCAGGGCGTCGAGGCGGCGGCGCAGGCCGCGCTGAACGACATCGACCCGTTCGACGACGCGTACGCGAGCGCGTGGTACCGCCGCCGCGTCATGCCCGTGTACGTCCGCCGCGCGCTGCTCGGAGAGGAGGCCTGATGCGCTCGAGCGTGATCGAGCTGACCGTCAACGACGAGGAGCGCGAGTTCCTGGTCCCGCCCGGGACCACGCTCCTGAACGCGCTGCGCGACCAGCTCGGGCTGACCGCGACCAAGCGCGGCTGCGAGCAGGGCACGTGCGGAACGTGTACGTGCCTGCTCGACGGCGAGGCGGTGATGAGCTGCCTCGTCCCGGTCGAGACGATCGAGGGGGCGCGCGTCACCACGCTCGAGGGTGTGGGCAAAGACGGCGCGCTGGACGAGGTCCAGCAGGCGTTCCTCGACGGCTTCGCGACCCAGTGCGGCTTCTGCACCGCCGGCATGATCATGGCCGCCGAGGCGCTGCTGGAGCGCAACCCCGACCCGTCGCGCGAGGACGTCATCCGCGCGATCTCCGGCAACGTCTGCCGCTGCACGGGCTACGAGAGCATCGTGGCCGCGATCCTCGACGCCGCCGCCCGCCGATGAAGATCGACACCTCCTACTTCGCCGCCGAGCGCAACGGCGACGCCTACCACGTCGTCGGCACCGCCGTCCAGCGCTCGGACGCGCTCGGCCACGTCACCGGCCGCACCCAGTTCTTCGAGGACACCCCGACCACCGGGCTGCTGCACCTGAAGATGCACCGCAGCGACCGCCATCACGCGCTGATCAAGGGCCTCGACACATCGGCCGCGCTGGCGGTGCCGGGCGTCGTGCGCGTGCTCACCCACGAAGACGTGCCGAGCAACTGGTACACGATCCTCAAGCTGATCGGCGTCGAGCCCGACGACGAGCCGGTCCTGCCCGAGGACCGCGTCCTCTTTAAGGGCGAGCAGGTCTGCGCCGTCGTCGCGACGTCCGAGCGCGCCGCCCGCGAGGGCGCCGCGGCCGTCAAGGTCACCTACGAGGACCTGCCGGCCGTGTTCGACGTCGAGGAGGCGCTCGCGCCCGGCGCGCCGGTGATCAAGCCGCACGGCACCAACCACTTCGTCTACGAGGGCCACCACTGCCGCCGCATCCGCTTCGGCGATGTCGAGCAGGGCTTCGCTGAGGCCGACCGCGTATTCGAGTGGCGCTACGACTCCTCGCCGATCGAGCACGCGCCGGCCGAGACGACCGGGTGCATCGTGATCCCACAGCCCGACGGGCGGCTGAAGATCCACTCCGACACGCAGGCCTGCTTCTTCACGCTCGACAACACGGCGCTGATCCTCGACGCGCCGTTCAACAAGCTGCGCGTCGTCGGCGGGACGGTCGGCGGCGGCTTCGGCGGCAAGGTCGACGTGATCGTCGAGCCGATCGCCTGCATCGCCGCGATGGCGACCAACCGGCCGGTGAAGTACGTCTACGACCGCGCCGAAGAGATGCAGGTCTCCTCCCCGCGCGCGAGCGAGCGCATCTACATCAAGGACGGCGTGATGAGCGACGGGCGGATCGTCGCCCGCCAGGTCCGTCTCTACGTCGACTCCGGCGCCTACTCGCGGCACACCCCGTACGGGACGACGAAGGCGGCCGCGCACATGCCCGGCCCTTACACGATCCCGAACGTCTACGTGGACGCCCACTGCGTCTACACCAACCGGACGCCGTCGAGCGCGATGCGCGGGTTCGGCGTGACGATCGGGGACTTCGCGCTGGAGTCGCAGATGGACCGGATCGCCCGCGAGCTGGGCATCGACCCGCTGCAGCTGCGGTTGATCAACGCCTATCGCGACGGCGACATGAAGGCGCACCGCAAGATCGCGTCCGGAACGGCGCTGATCGAGGTGATCCAGCGTGCGGCCGAGCTGTCCGGGCACGAGCTGCCCGCCGAGTACCGGCAGATGTCATCGACGGAGGGGCGCTGATGGCCAAGCGACGCGGCCGCGGCTACGCCGCGGTCAACTACCCGACCGGCATGAACCTGGGCGGCGACCCGTCGCAGGCGCTGATCCACGCGACCACGACCGGCACGTTCGTGATCACGCTCTCGAGCGTCGACCTCGGCCAGGGCATCAAGACGATCGCCGCGCAGTGCGCCGCCGAGGCGCTCGGGCTGCCGATCGACTACGTGCTCGTCGACACCGCCGACACCGACACCGGCCCGCACTGCATGGGCACGTTCGCCAGCCGCGGGACGCACCGGATCGGCAACGCGGTGGTGATGGCCGCGCGCGAGGCGCGCGAGGCGATGCTGCAGGTCGCGGCCGACGAGCTGGAGGTCGACGCCGAGGACCTGGAGACCGACGGCAGCGGCTTCGTGAAGCTCAAGGGCTCCGAGGAGAAGAAGATCCACATCACCGACCTCGCGCTGGCCGCGCACTTCAAGCACGGCCGCACGATCTCGGGGCGCGGGATGTTCCTGAAGGAGATGAGCACGGTCGTGCCCGAGACGGGCGAGATGGACCCTGACTCCTGCCAGGCGCACGCGTGCACGGTCGCCGAGGTCGAGGTCGACGACGAGACCGGCGTCGTTGAGGTGCTCAAGCTCTACAACGTCTACGAGGTCGGGCGCGCGATCAACCCGCGGATGGCCCAGCAGCAGATCGAGGGCGGCGCCTGGATGGGGCTCTCGCACGCGCTGTTCGAGACGACCGAGCCCTACTACCCGGACCGCTCGCACGGCCCCAAGGACTTCAACGAGTATCTGATGCCGGGGCCGGCCGACAGCCCCGAGATGGAGAGCGTGATCATCGAGCGCCCCTCCGCCAACGGCCCGTACGGCGCCAAGGGCATCGGCGAGATGACCGCCAACGCGCCGATCCCGGCGATCGCCAACGCGATCTATGACGCGTGCGGCGCGCGGCTGACGCAGATGCCGTTCACCCCCGAGCGCGTGCTGCGCGCATTGGACTCCGCGCGTTGACGGATCCGGTCGCGCAACTCGGCGAGCGCTTCGCGCGCGAGCGCTACTTCGCCGACGAGGGGCTGCTCACCGCGGTCCACCTCGCGCTGACCCTCGGGCGCCCGCTGGCGCTGGAGGGCGAGCCCGGGGTCGGCAAGACCGAGGTGGGCAAGGTGCTCGCGCGCGTGCTCGATCGCGAGCTCGTGCGGCTGCAGTGCTACGAGGGGCTCGACGCGGCGCAGGCGCTCTACGAGTGGGACTACCCGCGCCAGCTCCTGCACGTGCGCGCGTGCGAGGCCGAGGGGCGGCCGGTCGGCTCGCTCTACGACGAGGCGTTCCTGCTCGAGCGGCCGCTGCTGCGCGCGCTGCGCCGGCCGGTGGTGCTGCTGATCGACGAGATCGACCGCGCCGACAGCGAGTTCGAGGCGTTCCTGCTCGAGTTCCTGAGCGACTTCCAGATCACGATCCCGGAGCTGGGGACGGTGAGCGCGCCCGAGCCGCCGGTGGTGGTGATGACGTCGAACCGTACGCGCGAGCTGCACGACGCGCTCAAGCGCCGCTGCCTCTATCACTGGATCCCGTTCCCGGAGGCCGAGCGCGAGCGGCGGATCGTGCGCACGCGAGCGCCGGGGCTGGACGAGGAGGCGGCCGCGGCGCTCGTCGACGCGGTCACGAACGCGCGCGGGCTGAAGCTGCTCAAGCGGCCGGGGATCGCCGAGTCGATCGAGTGGGCGCAGGGCGCGCGCGTGCTCGCCGAGGAGGGCGCCGCGTGGCCGGACGCGCTGCGCCGCTCGCTCGGGCTGCTGCTCAAGGAGCAGGACGACATGGAGACCGCGCTGGAGCACGCCGAGTTGCTGGGGCTCGCTTGATGGCGGGCGGCGACGCATGGCGCCGCGGCGTTGACGCGGGCGGCCTCGGCGTTGACGCGGCCTCGCGGCTCCTGCACGGCTTCGTGCGCGCGCTCGGCGCCGACCCCGCCCGCCGCATCGTCTTCCTGCGCGCGGTTGCGGACGCCGCTCCGCCCGACATCACCCGCCTGTACTGGACCGCCCGCGTGACGCTCGTCGCCGACGTACGCGAGCTGCCGCGCTTCGACGCGATCTTCGACGAGTGGTTCCGAGGGCGGAGCGCGAGCGCGCCGCTCGCCGATGCCTCCGAGACGCAGGCGCCGCAGCCGGGCGAACGCGGCGAGCTGGAGCCGATCGTCGTGCGCGAGGGCAGTGGCCGGAGCGCGTCGCAGCTCGAGCTCGTGCGGCGGCGTGACTTTCCGCACGGGCCGCCGCCGATCGAGCTCCGCCGCGCGCTGCGCCGGGCGCTCCCGGTGATCGACTCGCGCCGCCGCAAGGCGGCCCGCCGCGGGCGGCTCGACGTTCGCCGGACGCTGCGCCGCGCCCGCGCCGGCGAGATCGTCGCGTTCGCCTACCACCGCCGCCCGCCACGCGCCAGGCCGATCCTGTTGCTGATCGACGTCTCGGGCTCGCTGCGCGCGCACTCGCCGGACTTCCTGCGCTTCGCCCACGCGGTCGTCGCCGAGGCGCCGCGCGCCGAGGCGTTCACGTTCGGCACTCGCCTGACCCGCGTCACCCCGCAGCTCAAGCGCCGCGACGTCGACCAGGCGCTCGACGCGCTCTCGCACACCGTCCGCGACGCCGACGGCGGCACCCGCATCGGCGCGTCGCTGCGCCAGTTCCTCGCCGACGGCCGTAACGTGTCCAGAGCGCGCGGGGCCGTGATCATCGTGCTCTCCGACGGCCTCGAGCGCGGCGACCCGGCCGAGATGGCGCAAGCCGTCCACCGCCTGTCAAGGCTCGGCCACCGCCTGATCTGGTGGACGCCGCTCGGCCGCGACCCCGCTTACCGCCCGGTCACTCGCGCGATGGCCGCGATCCTGGGGGACCTCGACCGCCTCGCCGGCGCGCACGACCTGAAGACGCTGCGCGAGGAGGTCCTTACGCTGCCGGTGATCTGCGCGTGATCGTCGACGCCCACCACCACATCTGGCGCCGCGCCGAGCTCGCCTGGCTCAACGGCCCGATGCTGCCGCGCATCTTCGGCCCGTACGAGCCGCTGCAGCGCGACTTCCTGGCGCAGGAGTACATCGCCGAGGCGACGAAGGCCGGCATCGGCCAGTCTGTCTACGTGCAGGCGAACTGGCCGCTGGACCGCTCGCTCGACGAGGTGCGCTGGGTCCAGTCGGTGCACGACACGACCGGCTGGCCGCACGCGATCGTGGGCAGCGCCGACCTCTTCGACCCGAACGCGTTCGAGACGTTGCAGGCGCAGGCGGACGCGAGCCCGCTGATGCGCGGCACGCGCCTGCAGCTGCACTGGCACGAGAACGAGCAGTACCGCTACGCGAGCGCGCCCGACCGGATGCACGATCCGGTCTTCCGCGAGAACATCGCCCGCCTCGGCGACCTCGGCTGGGTGTTCGAGCTGCAGGTCTTCGCCGCTCAGATGCACGATGCATCAAGGCTCGTTGCCGACCACCCCGGCGTGCAGTTCGTGCTGATCCACGCCGGCATGCCGGAGGGGGACCTGGACGCCTGGCGCGCCGCGCTGGAGCCGCTGGCCGAGCACGCCAACCTCGCGGTCAAGCTGAGCGGCCAGGGGACCTTCGTCCACCGCGTCGACCCGGACCTGATCGGCCTCGTCGCCCGCACGACGCTCGAGCTCTTCGGCGCCGGCCGCTGCATGTTCGGCTCCAACTTCCCGATCGAGAGCCTCTGGACGAACCTGCCCGCGCTGGTCGAGGCCTGGCGCGACGTCCTGCCGCAGGAGGCGCTCGAGCACACCGCCCGCCGCATCTACCGACTAGGAGAGCATTGATGCCCTACACCGTGTCCGTGACCTGGATCGCCAAGGAGGGCGAGGAGGACGCCGTCGCCTCCGCCCTGCAGCAGCTCGTCGAGCCGTCGCTCGCCGAGCCGGGCGTCATCCACTACATCCCCCACCGCGACCCCGAGGATCCGCGCCGCTTCTACATCTTCGAGCACTACGTCGACGCGGACGCCTACACGGCGCACACGGAGACCGAGCACTTCAAGCGGCTCGGCTTCGGCGACGCGATCCCGCGCCTGGAGGACCGCAAGCGCGAGTTCTACGTGCCGCTGACGTAGCGGATCTCGCGCTCCGGCGTCACCGACCACTTCCCGCGGATCCACCGCACCACGGTCCCGTCCGCGAGGCGGGCCGTGGCGCGGCCGGACGGCGGCGATCCCCACAGCGTGGCCTCCAGCGGGCGCTCGCGCTCGGGCGTGTCGCCGAGCCCGGCGGCCACGTGCGCCTCCGGGTAGGTGACGATCAGCGAGCCGTCGCGGACCCACACCGGCGTGCGCTCCAGCGGCGCCGCCGCGACGACCGTGCCCCCGCCGGCGCATCGTGCGCCGGTCCACATGTCGATCCAGTCGCCGCGCGGCAGGTCGACCTCGACCTCGCGCGCGCCGGCCTCCAGCACCGGCGCCACCCACAGCGACGGCCCGTAGCCGTAGGCGTCGGCGATCGCCCAGCCGCGGGCGTCGCCCGGGTCGGTGAGCAGCAGCGGGCGGACGATCGGCAGCCCGGCGCGCGCGGCCGTGGCGGCGGCGGCGCGCACGTAGGGCACGAGCCGCTCGTGGAGCAGCACATGCTCGCGGTACACGCGCAACGTCTCGGCGTCGTAGGTCCACGGCTCCTGCTGGAAGCGCGCGTGCGCCTGCATCAGCGGCGTGAAGCAGCCGAACTGCACCCAGCGCAGAAGCAGCTCCTTCGGGCAGCGCGCCATCAGCCGCTCGCCGAGGTAGCCGCCGACGTCGTGCGACCAGTTCGAGATCCCCGACGCCGCAGCTGTGAGAGTCGCGGCCACCAGCGTCCGCAGCGACCAGAAGTCCGACGGCTGGTCGCCTCCCCAGGTCACGCCGATCGCCTGATGGCCGGTCCAGCCGGGGCGCGCGAACAGCACCCCTTCGCCGGGGTGGACCTCGTCGAGCGCGCGCTGCATCGAGCGCCGGTACTCCAGGCCGTGCCCCCACGCGAAGTCGGCGCCGGTCCGCCCGTCGGAGAAGCGCACGTGGTCGGGCAGGTACCAGCCCTCGCCGTCGTCGGCCTTGATCCCGGCGACCCCCAATTGCAGGACCCGCTTGGCCTGCTCGCGCCACCACGCCTCCGCGGCGCCGCTCGTGAAGTCCACCGGCGAGCCGGTGCCCATCCACCACTTGCCGACGTACGGCTCGCCGTCGTTGGTCACGTAGTGCGCGCGGCCGGCGTCGTAATTGGAGGCGGGCTCGGCGTGCAGGCGCGCGGATTCGGTGTCGGGCGGGCGCTGGCCGTCGTTGGACTCGACGTTGACCCACGGCGTCACCCACACGACGGTGCGCACGCCCTCGGATCGCATCCGCCGGATCAGCCCCGGCGCGTTCGGGAACTGGTGCGGGTTGAACTCCCAGGTGTTGTATTGCGTCTCCCACGGCGAGTCGAGCACGATCGCGTCGAGCGGGAGGCGATTGCGTAGGTAGCCGTCGAAGTCGTCCTCGACGTCGCGCTGGTGCTCGTAGACGTCGCGGCTCTTCCAGTGGCCGTAGGCCCATTCCGGCAGCACGGCGGGCATGCCGGTCATGCGCAGGAACGCGCGCAGCCGCGCCGCGGGCGTCGCATGCGTCAGCAGGTGGACGCGCAGCGGCCCGGCCACCCGGCGCGTCGAGAGCTGCAGCTCGTCGCCGAGCTCGAAGCGCGCACCGTGCCCGTCGGTCTGCACCCACGCCGCCCAGCCGCGCGAGGCCAGCAGCCACGGCACCGGGGCGTAGTCGCCTTGCGGGATGCCGCCGAGCTCGAGCATGTCGGGCGGGCAGTCGGGGCCGGTATATCGTCGATCGGCGCCGAGCTGCAGCGAGCGGCCGGCCTGGTCGACGTGCAGGCCGTGACGCGCGCCGAGGCCACTGAAGCGCTGCTCGGGGTGGCCGGGGGCGACGAGCGCGACGCGGTGGAACGGTTCGGGGACGGTGACCTCGATCAGCACGTGGTCGTCCTCGACGGCGACGTCGAGCGTGCCGCGCGAGCCGTCGGCGAAGATCAGCTCGTCGCCGGCGAGCTCGACCGCGTCGACCGGATCGTCGAGCTCCTCCATCGCGACGAGCCCTTCGGTGAGGCCGATGAACTGATCGTCTGCACTTCCCGTCCAGGCGCGGATCGTGGCCGGTCCGAGCAGGCGGCGGCCGTCGCGGCGCACGGTCAGCGAGAGCGGGTGCGGGGAGATGTCGACGGAGACGCGCACCGTGCGAGCTTCGACGGCCGGGTCCGTTTGCGCACGCCGGTTCACATCTTGGTCACCACTTGATGCCTCGATGATCACAAAGGCGCCGGTTTGCAGCCCGAATCTGTACTCATGAGCCGCGCGGACCTGCACTGCCACTCCACGGCATCCGAAGTGTCCAAGCTGGGCGTCCAGCGAGCGCTCGGACTGCCGGAGTGCGCGACGCCGCCCGAGGAGGTCTACGACCTGGCCAAGCGCCGGGGGATGGACTTCGTGACGATCACCGATCACGACACGATCGACGGTGTACTGGCGATCGCCGACCGGCCCGGCGTGTTCGTGTCCGAGGAGCTCACGGCGCGCTTCCGCGGCGAGGCCCAGGCCGTGCACATCCTCTGCTACGGGATCACGCCCGACGACCACGAGTGGCTGCAGGCGCACGCCGGCGACGTCGAGGTCGTGGCCGCCTACCTGCACGAGCGCGAGATCACGTGTGCGCTCGCGCACCCGTTCTACGCCGTCGAGGCGCCGCTGCAGCCGCGCCACCGTCGCCGGCTCGCGCAGCTCTTCGAGATCTGGGAGGTCCGCAACGGCTCGCGCGCTCGCGAGCTCAACCATCCCGCGGCGATCTACGTCGACACGCACGGCGGGATCGGCGTCGGCGGCTCCGACGATCACGCGGGCGTCGACATCGGCCGCACCTGGTCGCAAACCCCCGGCTGTGCATCCCCCGCCGAGTTCCTCGCCCACATCCGGGCGGGCCGGGTCAGCGCGCACGGCGAGCAGGGCTCCGCAGCCAAGTGGGCACACTCGGCGATGGCGCTGGCCGTGCGCGCACTCGGCCGCGGCAGCTCGGACGCCGCTCCGGACCCCGAGGCGGTCCTGCGGATGGTCGAGCGCGTGATGACCGAAGGCGACGCGCGCTCGGGCGCGATCGGCTGCGACCTCGGCCCCGACGACGCCCGGGCGCTGCTGCGCGCCTGGCTCGATGCCGTCGACCTGCGGATGGACGAGCGCGAGCTGCTGACGCTGCTGCAGTCCGACGGCTTCTCGCACGCCGACCTCGAGCGCCGCGCGCGCCGCTGCCACGAGCGGCGGCTGCAGGGCGCGGTCGGCCGGGCGCTCGGCGCGCCGTCGTTCGACATGCTGGGCGAGGCCGCGTCGGACCTCTTCACGGCCTGCGTCGCGGCGATCCCCTACGCGCCCGCGGCGGCGTTTCTCGGCCGCGAGAAGGGCAAGCTCGCCACGCGCGACCACGAGCCGGTGCGCGTCGCGATCGTCGCCGACGGCATCGGCGGCATGCACGGCGTCACGCATACGCTCGACGAGATCCGCGAGCGCGGCGTGCCGGGCTTCGAGGTCGAGGTGATCGGCACCGACGCGAACGTCGACCGCCGCCTGAGCGCGGTCGCCGAGGTCGACATCCCGTTCTATCCCGGCCTGCGCGTCGGCGTCCCGTCGCTGCCCGCGGTGGTCGAGGCGCTGGCCGAGGGCCGCTACGGCGTCCTGCATCTCTGCTCGCCCGGCCCCGCCGGCGTCGCCGCCGCGCTGATCGGCCGCGTGCTCGGGCTGCCGGTGGTCGGCTCGTATCACACCGAGCTGGCCGCCTACGCCGGCCTGCGCTCCGGCGACGCGCGGCTCGGGCTCGCCGTCGAGGCGGCGCTCGCCGCGTTCTACGGCGGCTGCGACGTCGTGCTGTCGCCGTCGGCCGCCTCCGACGAGCGGCTCGCGGGGCTCGGCATTCACGACGCAGACCGCTGGGACCGCGGGGTCGACGTGGCGCGCTTCTCGCCCGCGCTGCGCAGCCGGCCCTCCGACGGGCGCGTGCGGGTGCTGTACGCCGGGCGGCTGACCAAGGAGAAGGGCGCCGACCTGCTCGCCGACGCGTTCCTCGCCGCGCGGGCGCGCGATCCGCGCCTGGAGCTGGTGCTCGCCGGCGGCGGCCCCGAGGAGGAGGCGCTGCGCGCCCGGCTCGGCTCGGCGGCGACGTTCCTCGGCTGGCTGGAAGGCGACGCGCTGGCGCGCGCCTACGCGGACGCCGACATCTTCCTCTTCTGCTCGCAGACCGACACGTTCGGCCAGGTCGTGCTCGAGGCGCAGGCCTCGGGGCTCCCCGTGGTCGCGGTCGACGCGGGCGGCCCGTCGGAGCTGATCGCCGACGGCCGCTCGGGCCTGCTCTGCGCGCCGCGCCCGAGCGCGCTGGCCGACGCCATCACCGGCCTCGCCGGCTCGCGCGCCGCGCGCGACCGGCTCGCCCGCGGCGGCTTGGCCGCGGTTCGCGAACGCACCTGGGAGGCCTCGCTCGCCGCGCTCGGCAACGGCTGGCGGCGAGCCCTGGCCGCGCGCTGTGAGCTCGAGGTCCGCGCCGCATGAATGCCCGCGAGCTCACCCGCGACCCTCACCCCGTGGGGCGCGTGTCGAACCCGCCCCAGGATCGCCCGCCGGGCGATCCGACGCTCCCGGCACGCCGGCGTCGTCCCTCGCAGGCGCGCCCCGCTCGTCCCAGCGGTGGTGTGCCGGGAGCTCCCCTTCTGCGCGTCGTCACGTCGCGCCCGCTGCGCGTCGCCGACGTCGCGCTCTTCTACGGCGAGCGCTCGGGCGGCATCCGCACGTACCTGGACGCCAAGGTCGAGCACGCGATCCGCACCGGCGCGTTCGAGCACCACCTGATCGTGCCGGGCAGGCGCGCCGTGCGGCGCGAGCACGCCGCGGGCGCGATCCACGAGTTGCCGGCGGTGCGGGTGGCGGCGTCCAACGGCTACCGCTGGCCGCTCGGCTCGCGCCCGCTGACCACGCTGCTGGACGATCTGAGCCCCGACGTGCTGCTGCTGCACGACCCGTTCTGGGCGCCGCGCGCGAGCGCCGGGCGCGTCGTGATGGTCCACCACGGCTCGGTCGCGCTCGACGCCGCCGCCTTCCGCGGCCCGCAGGGCCTCTATACGGCCGGCTTCCGCGCCTGGCTGCGGCGCAGCTACGCGCACGCCGACGGCGTGATGGCGGCCTGCGACCCGCACGCCGACACCGGGCGCGACGCGACGCTGCCGCTGCGCTTCGGCCTCGATCGCGCCTTCCGGCCTCGCGCGGGAGTGCGCCGCGGCGAGCACGTCCTCTACGCCGGCCGGCTGGGCCGCGAGAAGGGCGTGTTCGCGCTGCTCGAGGCGGCCCGGCGCTCTGACGAACCATGGCCGCTCTGGCTCATGGGCGCCGGGCCGGCCGAGCGGGAGGTCGCCGCGCTGGCGCGCCGGCTCGGCTTGCGCGACCGCGTGCGCTTCCTGCCGTACCTCAACGGCCGCGACGCGATGGCCCGCGCCTACCAGCGAGCACGCTGCGTGGTGATGCCGGGCGAGCTGGAGACGTTCGGGCTGGTCGCCTACGAGGCGGCCGCGAGCGGGGCGGCGACGGTCGCGTGCTCGAGCGCGCCTTCCACGAGGCTGCTCGGCGACCTCGTGCGCACCTTCGAGCCCGGCGACGTCGACGGGCTGACCGCAGCGATCGCAGCGGCGCGAGCGAGCGAGCCCGACCTCGACGGCGCGCTTCGCTTCGCCTCCCACCATCAGTGGGACTCCGCGTTCAAGGCCGAGCTCGCGGACCTGGAGCGGCTGGTGGAGGCCGGCGCGGTCCGGTGACGCCGAGGCGCTCGCGATGACGGCTCTGGCGCGCGAGGCGCCGGTTGCCGCGCGCGCCACCCACGGCACGCTCGCCGTCGCGCTGCACGACGTCCAGCCGGCCACCTTCGAGCGCTCGGCGCTGATCCGCGACTGGCTCTACGACCTCGGCGTCGACAAGGTCACGCTGCTCGTCATCCCCGCGCCCGAGCTGCACCCCTTCTTCCAGCGCTCGCCGGAGCTCGCGGCGTGGCTGCTCGACCGCCGCGACGGCGGCGACGCGATCGCGATGCACGGGCTCCAGCACCGGCGCACGCGCCGGCCCCATCCTCTGGCCCGGCCGGTGCGCGAGTTCCAGGGCGGCGAGGCGACGGAGTTCCCCGGGCTCGACGAGGACGCCACGGTCGCGTGCCTCGACGCAGGGCGGCGGGTGCTCGAGATCGCCGGCGTGCCCCCGCGCGGGTTCGTCGCGCCCGGCTACGCGTACACCGGCGCGCTGCGCGAGCACCTCGAGGGCCGCTTCGACTGGTGGGCGACGCTGTTCGGCGTGCGCCCGCGCTCGGCGGTCTCCCCCGCGCTCTGCCTCGGCACCACGACGGCGTTCAAGCGCGCGACCTCCCCCGCGCTTCTGCGCGCCGCCGCGGCGCTGTCAGGCAGGCTGCTGCGGCTTGACCTGCACCCGGCCGACTTCGAGCACCCGGGCCACGTGCACGCCGTCGAGGCCGTGCTGCGGCGCGCGCACAAGCGCACCGCGGTCACGTATGACGATCTCTGCTGAGGACGTCCTCGAAGCCAACTGGCGCCAGGGCGCGCGGCGCGACGGGACACGCTTCGCGTTCACCTGCCCGGCGCCGCGGCGCTACAAGCACCAGTGGTACTGGGACTCGTGCTTCCACGCGGTCGCCTGGTCGCATGTCGACCCGGCGCGAGCGCGCGAGGAGCTGCGCACGCTGCTGCGCGCCGGGCGCTCGGACGGCTTCGTGCCGCACACCGCGTTCTGGCAGGCGTCGCCACGCTGGCGGCGGGCGCCGCTGTATGCGACGTCGCGGGTGTTGGGCGACGCGGCGACCGCGTCGATCCAGACGCCGTTGCTGGCGGTCGCGTGGGAGCGCGCCGCCGTCGGCGATCCGGCGTTCGCGGCGGAGGGTCTGGAGCCGCTGGCCGCGCATTCGCGCTGGCTGTGCCGCGAGCGCGACCCGGACGACGACGGGCTGATCACGATCCTGCTGCCCGACGAGTCGGGACTCGACGACTCGCCCAAGTACGACCAGGTCTACGGGAAGCTCGCGCACTGGCGGCCGGGGTATGCGCGGCTCGTGCAGCGCTGCCGGCGGGCGCGCTGGAACGCCCGCGGGTTCGCCGCGCGCTTCGACGAGCACGTGGAGGACGTGCTGGTCAACGTCGCGCACGCGCTGTCGCTGCGGGCGCTGGGACGGCTGTCCGGCGCGCCCGAGTGGGCCACGCGCGCCGAGCGCGTCGAGGCGGCGCTGATGGAGCGCTGCTGGGATGAGCGGCGCGGGCTGTTCTTCGATCTGGCCGGGCGGGGCGAGCGGCGCGTCGAGGTGTCGACGTGGTCGTCGCTGGCGCCGCTCGCGCTGGGCGACGCGATTCCGCGCGAGGTGCGCGAGCGGATCGCTGAGGAGCACCTGCTGAATCCGCGAAGGTATCTCGCCCGCTTCGGCGTGCCCTCGGTCTCGATGGACGAGCCGTCGTTTCGCCCCGGCTTCAACGCGTTCCGCACCTGGCGCGGGCCGGCGTGGACGTGCACGGCATGGCTGTTGGCCGGCGGGCTGCGCGCGCTGGGCGCCGCCGACGAGGCCGACCGCTTGGCGCAGGGCGTGCTCGACGCGGTCGAGCGGTCCGGGCTGCGCGAGTACTACCACCCGCGCACAGGCGCCGGCCACGGCGAGCACCGGTTCGGGATGTCCGCGCTCGTGCTCGACCTGCCGGGCGGGTTCTCGCCCGCCGGGCCTGGGTAGCTCCGGTCCTATGAAGCTGCTCGTCGTCACCCCTGAGCCGATCGACGCCGCGTTCCTCCGCAACACCCTCGGCGACGAGGTGCGCGGAGCCGAAGTGCTCGTCGTCTCGCCCGCCACCCACGAATCCAAGCTCGCGTTCTGGGTCTCCGACGCCGACGACGCGATCGACGAGGCCGAGACCGCGCAGGTCGACAGCGTGGAGCGCTTGGAGGAGGCGGGCGTCGACGCCGCGGGCCAGGTGGGAGAATCCGAGCCTGCCGTGGCCATCGAGGACGCGCTGGCCACCTTCGACGCCGACCGTATCGTGATCTTCTCCCACCCCGAAGGCGAACGCGATTACCGCGAGGACGAGGGCCTCGCCGACGCGGAGTCCCGCTGGGGCATCCCCGTCACCCACGCCCTGATCTCGCACTGAGCTACCGCGCCACCGGAGCCGACCCGCCGTTCGGAGACCCGCGCCGTGCGCACGGCATCGGGTTCGAGGGCTACTACTGGCGCTTCACCGGCGCCGGCTGGAGCGTCGCCGCGATCGCCGGCGTCGGCCGCGACGCGGGCGGCGAGTGGGCGATGGTCACGCTGTGCGCGCAACCGGGGGACTTCGAGCGCACGGAGGTCGCGCAGGCGGCGTGGACGGACCCGCGCCGGCTTGGCGTGGTGGCCGCGCCGCTCCTGCGCGCGACGCCGCACTCCCTCGATGTGGTGCTCGCGGGCGCGAGCCTCAACGCGCGCTTCTCAGCCCGGCGCGACTGGCCGCGGCGGGCGTTCGGCGCGCTCGGCCCGGCCCAGGTCGTCCCGTGGCTCGGGCAGTACTGGACGCCGCACCTGCTCTCGGCGACGGTCAGCGGCCGCGCAACGCTCGGCGACCGCACGCTCGCGCTCGACGGCTCGCGCGTCTATGCCGAGAAGAACTGGGGCACCGCGTTCGCGCCGCACTGGTGGTGGGGCCAGGCGTCGCTCGACGACGGCGCGGGCGTCGCGTTCGCCGGGGGCCGGGTCCACGGGGTCGCGCCGACCTCGGTGGTCGCGTGGACGCCCGACGGGCTGGTTGCGCTCGCCCCACCGCTCGCCCGCACCGTCGCCCGCGCGTCCGGCGGCGAGTGGCACATCCGCGCCCGCTCGGCGCGCCATGCGATCGAGATCCGCGGCGAGGCGACCGGGCCGCCGCTCCGGCTCCCCGTCCCGATTCCCGCCGAGCGCCGGCTCGAGGTCCGCTCCGAGCACCGCCTCGCCGGCCGCCTCTCGGTCACCGTCCGCCGTGGGAGCCGGCTGCTCCTGCGCGGCGAATCCGGGCTGGCGGGGCTCGAGGACGGCAGGCCCTAGGATTGACGGCGCCGCCGCCGAGGGGCGCTGCGACGGGACCTTCCCGCCACGCTCGGTGACGGTTCGGCACCAAGGGCGCCTTTGCGAATCAACGGAGGCTGAGATGGCCCGAGTCACGCAACTGTGGCGCTACCCCGTCAAGTCGATGGCCGGCGAGCCGCTCGACGAGGCGGACGTGTACTGGCACGGCATCCGCGGCGATCGCCGCTATGCGCTCGTCCAGCCGGAGCTCACGCACAGCGACTTCCCGTGGCTGACGATCCGCGAGCGGGCCGAGCTCGTCGGCTATAAGCCGCGACTGCTCACGCCGGAGCGGCCCGACGACTCGCGCGTGGCGGTCCGCACGCCCGACGGCGAGGAGCTCGGCATCGAGGAGCTGGCGACCCGCTTGGAGGCGAACCCGATCAAGCTTCACTGCGGCGCGTTCGACACCGCGCCGCTGTCGCTGATCAGCGTCGGCTCGATCGACGGCCTCGACCCGCGCCGCTTCCGCCCGAACCTTCTGATCGACGCGCCCGGCCGGTTCGCCGAGGACGCGTGGATCGGCCACACGCTGCGGATCGGCGGGCTGCGGATGCGCGTCGACCGGCCCGACTCGCGCTGCGCGATCATCACCACCGACCCCGACACGGGCGTGCGCGACCCGTCGATCCTCAAGGAGCTCGGCCGCACGCGCGGCGGCTGTCTCGGCGTGTACGGGAGCGTCGTCGAGCCGGGCCGCGTCGCGGTCGGCGATGCGGTGATCGTCGAGGACTAGCATCGAGCCGTGCCCGACCTGCGGCGACTCGGCTACTTCATCGCCGTCGCCGAGGAGCGCAACTTCACGCGGGCGGCGGCGCGCCTGCACATCGCGCAGCCGGCCCTGAGCCGGCAGGTCCGGATGCTCGAGAACGAGCTCGGCGTCGAGCTTCTGCGCCGCACGACGCACGACGTCGAGCTCACCGAGGCGGGCGCGCTGCTGCTCTCGGAGGGCGCTCGGCTGCTCGGCGACGCGGACGCGCTGTGGCGGGCGGTCGTGCGGGTCGCGGCGGGAGAGCGCGGCACGATCCGGCTCGCCTACGGCGCCAGCGCGGGCTACGAGACCGCGCCCAAGCTGCTCGCCGCTCTGGCCGAGCGGCTGCCCGAGCTGGAGATCGTGACGCAGGTGCTGGCGGCGCAGGCGATCCTCGCGGGGGTCGCGGGCGGCACGCTCGACGCCGGGATCGTGCGCTGCGCCCCGCACGGGCACGTACTGCGGCGCGAGCCGCAGGGCGTGCTGGTGCACCCGGATCACCGGCTTGCCGCGCTCGAGTCGGTCGCGCGGGAGGAGCTGCGGGACGAGCTCGTGCTCATCCACCCGCGCGCCGAGAACCCGGGCCACTACGACGCGCTGCTCGGGCTGCTGGACTTCACCCCGCGGCTTCTGGAACGGCGCGTCACGTTCGACCTCGCGCTGACGCCGGTGGCCGAGGGCCGGGCGGTGATGATCACCGGCGTCTCCGGCCGCCTGCCGTCGCTTGCGTGGCGGCCCCTGACACCGCCGGCCACGCTCGACGTGCACCTGCTCGCCGACGGCGCGTTCGCCGCCGCCGCGCTTGCCGCCGCCGGCGAGCTCGGATGGGTCTGAAGCGATGCCGGGCCGGTCTTTCCGTTTGCGGGCGGCCGCGCCTACGGTCGGGGCATGACTCCCCGAACCGTGATCGAACGCTACGTCGCCGCCGTGGAGGCCCGCGACATGGACGCAGTCCGCGACCTCTTCGCCGAGGACGCCACGTGGTGGCTCGGCGGCGAGCTGCCGCTGTCCGGCACCTGGCGCGGCCGCGATGCGATCCTCGGCGACTTCCTCGGCTCCATCCCCCGCCTCTACCAGACCGGCACGATCTCGCTGGAGGTCACGAGCCTGATCGCCGAGGGCGACACCGTCGCGCTGGAATGGACGTCGCGCGCGCGGACGGTCGCGGGCGACGACTACGAGAACCAGTGCGCCGGGGTGTTCACGGTCCGCGACGGCCGGATCGTCGCGGTGCGTGAGTACATGGACACGCAGTACGCGGCGGCCAGGTTCGCGTTCGCCGCTCGTGCTGCGTAGGGCGGTCGCGGCTGGCGCGGGTGGGGCGGGTGGCACCGGCGAACGTCAACGGCGGCGGGTGAGGGTGGCGAGGGATCGGCGGCTCCGGTCGTCCGCGGGCCGCGCGGCCCGTCCGCGCGCGCCGCGCGGGCCGTTCACGCGGGCCGACCGCGCGGGCCGTTCACGCGGGCCGACCGCGCGGGCCGTTCACGCGGGCCGACCGCGCGGGCCGTTTGCGCCGCGGAGGGCGCGGGGCGAACGTCAACGGCGGCAGGTGAGGGCGGCGAGGGGATCGGCGGCGCGGGTCGTTCGCGGGCGCCCCGGGCGGCGCGGGCGAACGTCAACGGCGGCAGGTGAGGGCGGCGAGGGGACCGGCGGCGCGGGTCGTCCGCGGGCGCCCCGGGCGGCGCGGGCGAACGTCAACGGCGGCAGGTGAGGGCGGCGAGGGGATCGGCGGCGCGGGTCTTCCCCGGGGTGGCGCGGGTCGCGCCCGGGCGGCGCAGGTCGTCCGCGGGCGCCGCGGAGGGCGCGGGGCGAACGTCAACGGCGGCAGGTGAAGGCGGTGAAGGATCGGCGGCGCGGGTCGTCCGCCGGCGGCGCGGGTCATCCGCCGGCGGCGCCCGGCGAACGGCGGGCACGAAGGAGGCGGGTCGGATGGGCTCGCCGGTCATGTGGCGGCTAACTCGCGCTATTCGCGAGTTGCGCTACGCCGGATTGCGGTGTGGTTGTTTGCTGTCGAATAGCGACGGTTTCGCTCACACCGAGATCTGGTGTGGCGGCTAAGTCGCGGTATGCGCAACTTAGCCGCCACACGTGAAAGTGGTGCGTTGTGGACGAGGGCCGCCGCGATCGCTTCTGGGAGACCGCCCCCCTTACCTGCCGCAGTTGACGTTCGCCCGGGCGCCGCGCGCAACACGAGATCGCGCGCGGCGCCCGGCGCGTGCGCGCATCACCCCGCCTCGGCACGCCGTGCGGCGATCGCGAGCGGCTCGCTGGCGACCAGGTGCGCGAACGGCCCGAGCACGGCCCAGACCGCCTTCAGCCGCAGCCGGGCGCGTGTGTCGACGGGCTCGACTCGCGCCTCGGACACGATCTCGGCCCCGCCGTCGACCGCGACCGCGTGGTGGTGGAACGCGACTCGCACCGTGCCGGGCTCGCGCCAGCGGGCGAACTCGTCGGCGGCGGCGAGCGGCGGGTAGTCGCGGGTGAGCGTCCAGATGCGCCCGCACAGCCCGCTGACCAGCCCGTGGTCGGACTCCTCGAGGACCACGAAGGGGTAGCTGCGGAACAGCTCGTGGTAGCGGAGCGAGCCGTCCAGGCCGGGGATCCGCCAGCGCACCATTCGCCCGAGCCGGCGCGTGTCGGCCAGCCGGATCTCGCCCGCGGCGGCCCACAGCGCGTCCGGCGACGCGGACGCCGACCGCCGCTGCACGGTCCGCACGGCCGCGTCGGGGATCCAGGTGTCGAGCCTCTCGCCGGTCACCTGCGTATCGTGCCCGAGACGTGGGCTTGATCCAGCACAAGCGGGAGGCGTACTGGTTCTACCGCTTCCTCTCGCTCGGGTACGACCGCTGGGTGAACCCGCTGTTCTGGACGCCCGCGATGCGTGAGCAGGCGCTCGAGCCGGCGCGCCTGGACGACCCGCACCTGCAGGTGCTCGACGCCGGCGCCGGCACCGGCTTCACCACCGAGGGGATCGTGCAGCGCGTCCACGCATCGAGCGTGACGATGTTGGACCAGAGTCCCCACCAGCTGGCGCGCGCCCGCGCCAAGCAGGCACTCGAAGACTGCCCGAAGGTGCTCGGCGACGCCGAGCAGCTCCCGTTCGGCGACGACGCGTTCGACCGCTATGTCAGCGCCGGCTCGATCGAGTACTGGCCCGATCCGCAGCGAGGCATCTCCGAGGCCTACCGGGTCACGAAGCAGGGCGGCGTCGCCACGGTGATCGGCCCGGTCCGCCCGGCGAACCGGATCGCCCGCTATCTCGCCGAGACGTGGATGCTCTTCCCCGGCGCCGACGAGTACGAGCGCTGGTTCCGGCGGGCCGGCTTTCGCGACGTGCGCGCGGTGCCGCTCGCGCCCGACTGGTACCGCGACGAGCGCGGGCCGTACGCGCTCGCGGTCAGCGGCGTCAAGCCGGCGCCCGGCAAGCCGCTCGCCACCGAGCGCGTCGAGGACCCGCCGACCGGTCCGCTGCGCTTCGCCGCCCGCTTCGTCGCCGGCTCCCTGGCGGGGCTGGCGTTCGTGCCGGTCGCGATCGCGCTCACACTGCGACGCAGGGGCGCGCGGAGATGACCGACACCCGGGAGCGCCCGGCGCCGTGACCGCGGTCGGAGTCGCGCTCCCCGGCGTCCGCGCCGTCAACGTGCTGTGGCGCTTCGCCCGCCCGCACACGATCATCGGGACCGCGCTCTCCGTCGCCGGCCTGTACGCGATCGCCGCCGCCGAGGGCCATGCGACGAACGCGCTGGACCTCGTCGCCGTCCTGATCGCCGGCCTCGCCGTCAACGTCGCGATCGTCGGCGTCAACCAGCTGACCGACGTCGAGATCGACCGCGTCAACAAGCCCTACCTCCCGATCGCGGCCGGAGACCTGAGCGCCCGCAACGCGACGGCCATCGTCATCGGCTGCACGCTCGTCCCGCTGGCGATGGCGCTCACCCAGGGCGCGGCCGAGACCGTCGCGGTCGCAGCCGGCCTTGCCGTCGGCGCGCTCTACAGCCTTCCGCCGATCCGCCTGAAGCGCTTCGCGATCGCCGCCAGCCTCTGCATCACCGGCGTGCGCAGCCTCGTGGTCAACCTCGGCGTCTACTTCCACTTCGCGCACGACATCGCGCCGCCCGTCTGGGCGCTGTGCCTGTTCGTGCTTCCGTTCAGCTTCGCGATCGCGGTGCTCAAGGACGTCCCGGACATCGAGGGCGACCGCGCGTACAGCATCCGCACGTTCACCGTACGGCTCGGCCCGCAGCGGGTGTTCGCAATCGGATTGTCAGCGCTCGGACTTGCCTACGCGGGCATGATCCTGCTCGGCCCATGGCTGCTCCACGGCCACGTGCAACCGGCGATCCTGGTGGCCGGGCATCTCGCCGCCGCCGGGGTTTTGCTCTATATGGCAAACTCGGCGGACCCTGGAGATCGCGTTTCCTTCACGCGCTTCTACATGCGGGTCTGGGCGCTCTTTTTCCTGGAGTATCTCCTGGTCCCGTTCGCCTGCCTGATGGCCTGATTCCGGTTGGACGTCCGGGATAAGACCCGGGTTCACAGTTCGCCAAAGAGGCGTGGACACACCTCAACGCGAGCGATACGTTTCAGGGGATGATTGCCCCCGAGGCGGATCAGCAGCCGCGCTCGGATCGGTCGCCCGTGGAGCCCTCCCGGCGCTTCGGTCGTTCGTCCGAGCCGAACACCATCACGGCCTCTCAAGCCCGTGCAGCGCAGCGGCGGGAGGCCCGTCGCGACGAGCAGGCCGTGTCGAACTGGTTGCGCGAGCTCGCAGCGCGACCCCGTTAAGCGCGGGACGCCGCGCGCGCCCGCGGCGTCCCGTGTTTTTCCCCTTCACACGCCGGGAACCGTCCCCTGAGACGGGGTGTCAACATCTGATGAGCCCCCCGCTTCCAAAGGAGACCACATGACCCCGCTCCAGCAGCTCGGCGAGCACGGGACGAGCGTCTGGATCGACTACCTCTCACGTCGTTTCGTGAAGGACGGCGAGCTGGCCGCGCTGGTCGAGAAGGGCGTCGTCGGCGTCACCTCGAATCCGACCATCTTCCAGGGCGCGATCGCCGAGGGCGACGCGTACGACGAGCAGATCCGCGAGCTGAGCGCCGAGCACGACGACCCCTACGAGATCTTCTGGCTGCTCGCCCGGGACGACATCCGCGACGCCTGCGACGTCCTGCGTTCCGTATGGGACGAAGGCAACGGCAAGGACGGCTGGGTCTCGCTCGAGGTCGATCCGCGGCTCGCCTATGACGCCAAGCAGACCGCGTCGGAGGCCAAGCGCCTGCACGACCTCGTGGACCGCCCGAACCTCTTCATCAAGATCCCGGCGACGAAGGACGGCCTGGAGGCGATCGAGGAGACGATCGCGATCGGCATCCCGGTCAACGTCACGCTGATCTTCTCGCTCGAGCGCCATCGCGAGGTCATCCGCGCCTACGCGCGCGGCGTCAAGCGCTTCGCGGACGGCGGCGGCGACCCGTCGGAGCTCGCGTCGGTCGCCTCGTTCTTCGTCAGCCGCGTCGACACCGAGGCCGACAAGCGGCTCGACCAGATCGGCGGCCACGACGAGCTCAAGGGCACGCTCGCGATCGCCAACGCCAAGCTGGCCTACGACGTCTTCCTGGAGGAGTCCAAGGACGCCGGCTGGCAGGAGCTGCTCGCCAAGGGCGCGACGCCGCAGCGGCCGCTGTGGGCCTCCACCTCGACCAAGAACCCGGCCTACCGCGACGTCATGTACGTCGAGGAGCTGATCGGTCCTGACACGGTCAACACGATGCCGCGCGAGACCGCCGACTCGTTCAACGACCACGGCGTCCTCCGCGGCGACACGATCGTCGAGGACGTCGAGGGCGCGAAGGCGATCTTCAAGCAGTTCGCCGACGCCGGGATCGACTACGACGACGTCGTGGCCGTGCTCGAGAAGGAGGGCGTCGAGAAGTTCGAGAAGTCCTTCGCCGACCTCATCGGAGGGCTCGAGAGCAAGCTGAAGGCCCTGGTGGCCGCCTAATCGCCATGGCGCACGATGCACAGTTCCGCCGGGAGCTCGGCCAGCAGCTCCGGGTGGACTCCGTTCGCGCGTCGGCGGCGGCGGGGTCGGGCCATCCGACCTCGTCGATGTCGGCGGCGGACCTGATGGCGGTGCTGATCGACGGCCATCTCAAGCTCGACTATGAGAACCCGCACAACCCCGCCAACGACCATCTGATCTTCTCCAAGGGCCACGCGTCGCCGCTGTATTACTCGATCCTCAAGGCGGTCTCCTACATCGACGACGAGGAGCTGCTGACGTTCCGCCGGCTCCACAGCCGGCTCGAGGGCCACCCCACGCCGCGCATCCCGCCGACCGACGTGGCGACCGGCTCGCTCGGCCAGGGCCTGCCGATCGGCGTCGGCATCGGGATCGCGGGCCGCGATCTGGACAAGCTGCCGTACCGCGTCTGGGTCCTGTGCGGCGATTCCGAGATGGCCGAGGGCTCGATGTGGGAGGCCTTCCAGCACGCGGGCTGGGAGGGGCTGGACAACGTCACCGCGATCATCGACGTCAACCGCCTCGGGCAGACGCGCGAGACGATGCTCGGTTGGGACGTCAACGGCTACGTGCGCCGGATCGAAGCCTTCGGGTGGAACGCGATCGCGATCGACGGCCACGACGTCGAGGCGATCGAGGAGGCCTACCGCGAGGCGGAGGCGACCCAGGGCCGGCCGACCGCGATCGTCGCCCGCACCAAGAAGGGCAAGGGCGTCAAGGCGGTCGAGGACCTGCCGGGCAAGCACGGCAAGCCGCTCGACGACCCCGACGACGCGATCTCCGAGCTGGGCGGCGTCCGCGACCTGCGCGTCGACGTCGCCAAGCCGCCGGCCGGCGAGCCGCACCGCTTCCCGGTCCCGGGCGGCGGGATGCCGTCGTACGAGCTCGGCGCCGAGGTCGCGACGCGCAAGGCCTACGGCGAGGCGATCGCCGCGCTCGGGTCGATCCGCGGCGATGTGGTGGCGCTCGACGGCGAGGTGTCGAACTCGACGCACTCCGAGGACTTCCGCGAGGCCCACCCGGACCGCTACTTCGAGATGTTCATCGCCGAGCAGCAGCTCGCGTCGGCGGCGATCGGGTTCCAGGCGCGCGGCTGGGTGCCGTTCGCCTCGACGTTCGCGGCGTTCTGGTCGCGCGCGTACGACTTCATCCGCATGAGCGCGATCTCGCGGGCGAACCTCCGCCTGTCGGGCTCGCACGCCGGCGTCTCGATCGGCGAGGACGGGCCGTCGCAGATGGCGCTCGAGGACATCGCGTCCTTCCGGGCGATCCACGGCTCCACGGTGCTGCATCCGTCGGATGCCAACCAGACCGCGAGGCTCGTCGCCGAGATGGCCGATCGCAAGGGCATCCAGTTCATCCGCACGCTGCGCGGCAAGACGCCGGTGCGGACCGGGCCGCACGAGCGGGTGCACATCGGCGGCAGCCGGGTCGCGCACGAGGGCGACGACGTGGCGATCGTCGCGTGCGGGATCACCGTCGAGGAGGCGATCGCGGCCGCCGAGCGGCTCGCCGAGCAGGGCGTGCGCGCACGCGTGCTCGACGCCTACTCGATCAAGCCGATCGACGCCGAGGCCGTGCGCGCGGCGGCGCGCGAGTGCGGCGCGCTGGTCACCGTCGAGGACCACTGGGCGGAGGGCGGCCTCGGCGACGCCGTGCTGGAGGCGCTCGCGTCCGGCGACGACCACGCGCACGTGGTCAAGCTCGCGGTGCGCGAGATGCCGACGTCGGGGACGCCCGAGGAGCTGCTGCGCGAGGCGCAGATCGACGCCGCCGCGATCGCCGATGCGGCGAGGAGGCTCGCCGGCGCCCGGACCTGAGCCCGGGCGCCAAGCCGCCGGAAATCCGTAGACCGCACCGGCCCCCCGGCGGCAACGTGCGGATGTAAGCGGACGCACCAGTCCTCACCATCGGGAGTGCCTATGAAGCACTTCCTCGATACCCAGGACTTCTCCCGGCTCGAGCTGCAGGAGTTGCTCGAGCTGATCAGGCTCCTGAAGGACGCCGACTACGACGGCGCCGTCCCCCAGCTGCTGCGCAACCGCTCGCTCGGAATGATCTTCGAGGAGCCGTCGACGCGCACACGCGTGTCGTTCGAGGTCGCGATGGCCAAGCTCGGCGGCCACGCGCTCTACCTCAAGCCCGGCGAGATCCACCTCGGCCGGCGTGAGTCGCTCTACGACACGGCCAAGGTGCTCTCGCGCATGTGCGACGTGATCGAGGCGCGCACGCTGGCGCACGAGACCGTCATGCGGCTCGCCGAGGCCGCCACCGTCCCGGTCATCAACGGCCTGACGGACTTCAACCACCCGACGCAGGCCGTCTGCGACCTGTTCACGATGACCGAGCACCTGCCTCCAGGACGCGAGCTGGAGGACTGCACCGTGGTCTTCGTCGGCGATCGCACGAACGTCTGCAGCTCGACGATGTTCCTGACCACGCAGTTCGGGATGCGGTTCATCCACGCCGCGCCGCCCGCCTACCAGGCTCCGCCGGAGTGGGTCGCGGTCGCCGAGGCGAACGCCGCGCTGTCCGGCGGCTCGGTCGAGGTGACCGCCGACGTCGAGGCCGCGATCGCCGAGGCCGACTTCGTCTACACGGACCTGTGGTGGTGGGTCGACCAGGAGGACGAGATCCCCGACCGCCGCGCCGCGTTCATGCCCCGCTATCAGGTCAACGCCGAGCTGTTCGCCCGCGCTCCGGCCCACGCGCGCTTCATGCACTGCCTGCCGGCGTCGCGCGGCGTCGAGGTCACCGACGAGGTGATCGACCACGAGCGCTCGATCGTCTTCGACCAAGCGGAGAACCGGCTTCACGCCGAGAAGGGGATCCTCGTCTGGCTCGCCTACCCGACGATCAAGCACCATCCGAGCGACGACCTGCGCCGCTATCACGAAGGACGGGTGCAGGCGTACCTCAGCCACGCCGGCTGGGACCAGCCCGTGCACGTCCGGTCCTGAAGGAGTCTCGTCATGACCAATGACGCCGTCGCAGGGAGGCCGGCCCGCCGCCGCGTCCTCGGCCTGCTCGACATCACGCTGTTCACCGTCTCGGCGATGCTCGTCGTCGACCAGCTGACTGCCTCCGCGGCGATCGGCACCAAGGTCATCGGCTGGTGGATCCTGGCCATCGTCGTCTTCCTCATCCCGTACGGGCTCATCACCGCCGAGCTCGCGACGACCTACCCCGACCAGGGCGGCATCTACGTCTGGATCAAGCGCGCGTTCGGCCCGCGCTGGGCCGCGCGCACGACCTACTGGTACTGGGTCAACGTGGCGATGTGGATGCCGGCGGTGTTCCTGCTGTTCGCCGGGATGTTCATGCAGCTGTTCGTCGACCGCTGGACCGACTGGCCCGCCGGCAAGTGGCCGCAGATCATCCTCGCGGTCGGGCTCACGTGGGCGGTCGTCGGCGTCGGCGTCGCGCGCCTGGAGATCGGCAAGTGGGTCAACAACATCGGCGCCGCGCTGAAGGCCATCATCATCTTCGCGATCGGCGCCGGCGGCATCGTGTTCGCGATCCGCCACGGCGCGGCGAACACGATCAACGGCTCGAGCTTCGTGCCGTCGTTCGACGTCGCCAAGGAGTTCCTGCCGGTGATCGTCTTCATGCTGCTCGGGTTCGAGCTCGTGTCGAGCATGGCCGGCGAGGTCAAGCATCCCGAGAAGCGAATCCCGCGCGCGCTGGCGACCTCCGGCGCGGCGATCGCGTTCCTGTATGTGTTCGCGACCATCGGGATCCTGCTCGCGCTCTCGCTCGACAAGCTCGGCCTCGTGCAGGGACTGGTCGACACGTTCAGGGCGATCTTCGGCACCTCTGGCGCCGGCGAAGTGGTCGTCTACGCGCTCGGGATCGGCGCGCTCTACACGTTCTTCACGAACATGACCACATGGAGCATGGGCGCGAACCGCGCGGCCGCCGAAGCGGCCGCCGACGGCGAGCTCCCCGGGCTGCTCGCGCGCGAGCACCCGGTCCGCGGCACCCCCGTCGCCGCGTTCGTCGCCACCGGCGTCATCTCGACCGCGGTGCTGCTCGTCGCGGCACTCTTCATCGACACGCAGGACTCGCTGTTCTACGCGGTGTTCGCCGCGTCCTCGGTCGTGTTCCTGCTGCCGTACCTGCTGATGCTGCCCGCGGCGGCGATCCTGCGCCGAAAGGACCCCGACACGGAGCGGCCGTTCCGGATTCCCGGCGGCACGCGCGTCGCGGCGGCGCTCGGCGCGATCACGAGCCTCTGCATCGCGGCCGGCATCGTCCTGTTCCTGTGGCCGGAGGTCCCGAACGCCCCTGAGGACTGGTCCTACACCGGGCCGCTGCTCGCGATCGTCGCCGCCGCGCTGGTCGCCGGCGAGCTGATCCTCTGGCGCATGGCACACCCGCGGACCGGGCCTGCGCCGCGCCTGCCGCGCCTGCACCGTCCGGTGACCGGGGCGAAGCCGTGAGCGCCACGATCCTCTCCACGCCCGCGGCCGACGGGTTCTTCATGCCGGGCGAGTTCGCTCGCCACGCCGGCTGCTGGATGGCCTGGCCCGAGCGCACCGACAACTGGCGCTGGGGCGCCAAGCCGGCGCAGGAGGCGTTCGCCGCGGTCGCCGAGGCGATCCACCCGAGCGATCCGGTGACCATGGCCGTCTCCGACCACCAGTTCGAGCACGCCCGCTCGATGCTCTCGCCCGGCATCCGGGTCGTCGAGCTCACCACCGACGACTCGTGGATGCGCGACATCGGCCCGACGTTCGTGATCGACCGGCACGGTCGCTGCCGCGGCATCGACTGGCACTTCAATGCGTGGGGCGGGCTCGAGGGCGGGCTGTACTTCCCGTGGGAGCACGACGAGCGCGCGGCGCGCAAGGTGCTCGAGATCGAGGGCCTGGACCGCTACCCGGCGCCGATCGTGCTCGAGGGCGGCTCGATCCACGTCGACGGCGAGGGCACCGTGCTCACGACCGAGGAGTGCCTGCTCAACCACAACCGCAACCCCGGGCTCTCGCGCCTGGAGATCGAGCACGTGCTGTGCGACTACCTGGGCGCCCAGACCGTGGTCTGGCTGCCGCGCGGCGTCTACCACGACGAGACGAGCGGGCACGTCGACAACCTCGCCTGCTTCGTGAAGCCCGGCGTGGTGGCGCTCACGTGGACCGACGACCCGTCGGACCCGCAGCACGAGATCTCGTGCGAGGCGCTGGACGTGCTCGACCGCCACGGGCTCGAGGTCGTCTGCCTCCCCTCGCCCGGCCCCGTCCTGATCGGCGAGCAGGAGGCGCACGGCGTCGACGCGATCGACGGCACGATGCCGCGCCGCCCCGGCGACCGGCTGGCCGCGTCGTACGTGAACTTCTACCTCGGCACGACGCGGATCGTCTACCCGCTGCTGGACCCGCGCCACGACGACGAGGCGGCCGCGATCCTCGCCGGCTGCTTCCCGGGGCGCGAGATCGTCGGGGTGCCGGCGCACGAGATCCTGCTCGGCGGCGGCGACATCCACTGCATCACGCAGCAGGTGCCGGCGGGAGTCGAGCTCTAGGGCTCGTCGACCAGCTCGTCCGCGGGGGCCTCTTCCATCGCGTGCACGGTGCACAGGAAGGGGCCCCCGGCCTCGCGCGCGGCCTCGATCTCCGGCGTGGTCAGCTTCGCGCCGCAGACGGCGCACTTTCGGGCGATGGTGTCGTCGAGGGTGCGCTCTTCGAGGTCCATGCAGGGACGGTAGCGCGTACGCGGCCGAGCGAGAGTCCGGCGAGCGCCGCGACGGTGCCGGTGCCGACCATCATCGCCCAGCCCTCCTGGAAATCGCTCAATCCGGGGTTGTCGCCGAGCAGCGCGATCAGCACCGCGATGCCGAGTACGGCGCCGATCTGGCGACAGGTCGCGTTGATCGCCGACCCGGTCGCGTAGCGCATGGGCGGCAGCTCGGCGACGGCCGCCGAGCCGAAGCCGGCGAACGAGGCGCCGACGCCGAGGCCGGTCAGGATCATGCCCGGCAGGTAGGCGAGGTAGTGCGGCTCGGCGCCGATTACGAGCGAGATGTACAGCGTGCCGGCCGCGAAGAGGACCCCGCCCGGGAACGCGACGGCGCCGGAGCCGAAGCGGTCAGCGATTCGCCCCGACACCGCCGCCGAGACCGCCGCCATCAGCGGCCCGGGCGTCACGGCGAAGCCGGCCTTGAGGATCGAGTAGTGCCAGACGCTGGTGAGGAAGAGGATGTTCGAGAGCAGCAGCGCGTAGAAGCCGAGCGAGAAGACTCCGACGCCGGCGCAGGCGACGGCAAACGAGCGCACGCGGAACAGGTGCAGCTCGAGCACCGGATGGTGGTGAGAGATCGAGCGCCGCACGAACGCCGCGGCGAGCGCCGCGGCGCCCGCGAACGCGCCGAGGACTCGTGCGCTGTCCCAGCCCCAGTCGGAGGCCTGGACGATGCCGAGCGAGAGCAGGCCGATCGACCCCGCCAGCAGGACGATCCCGAGCGTGTCAGGGACCACGCCGCGGTCCGGATCGCGGATCTCGTGCAGCAGCCGCCGCGCGGGGATGAGCGCCGCAGCGCCGATCAGCAGGTTCACGAAGAACACGAGCCGCCAGTCGGTCCACTCGATCAGCACGCCGCCCAGAGACGGGCCGGTGGCCGCGGCGACGGCGCCGACCGCTCCCCACAGCGCGGTCGCCGTCGCGCGCCGCTGCGGCGGGAACTCGGGCAGCAGCAGCGCCAGCGACGTGGGCACGAGCAGCGCGGCCCCGACCGCCTGCACGGCGCGCGCGGCGATCAGCACCTCGACCGACGGGGCCAGCCCGCAGGCCGCGGAGGCGAGCATGAAGACCCACAGGCCGATGAAGAACAGGCGCCGGCGCCCGACCAGGTCGGCAAGCCGCCCCGCAGGCACGAGCAGCGCGGCGAACACGATGTTGTACGCGTTCAGCACCCACGAGAGCCCCGCGACCGAGGCGTCCGGGAACGCGTGCTCGATGCTCGGGAACGCGACGTTGACGATCGTCACGTCGAGGAAGGCCATGAACACGGCCGCAGCGGTGACGAGCAGGACCTTCCAGCGACGCTCGAGTTGCATCATGCAACGGACCCTACACGAGAACGTTGCGTCACGCTACTCTCCCATTGTGCTCCCGCGCACCTATGACGGCCAGAACTGCTCGATCGCGCGCACGCTCGAGGTACTCGGCGAGCGCTGGACGCTGCTGGTTATCCGCGAGGCGTTCCTCGGTACGCGCCGCTTCGAGGGGTTCACCGAGCGCCTCGACATCGCGCGCAACGTCCTCACCGCGCGGCTGACGCTGCTGGTCGAGCAGGGCGTGCTGCAGAAGGTCCGCTACCAGGAGCGCCCAGAGCGCTACGAGTACCGGCTGACCGAGAAGGGCCTGGACCTGTGGCCGGTCATCGTCGCGCTGCTGCAGTACGGCGACCGCTACTACGCGCCCGACGGCCCGCCGGTCGTGCTGCTCCACCGCGGCTGCGGCGGCGAGATCGACTCCCACCGCGTCTGCGGCGCGTGCGGCAAGCGGCTGACGGCGCGCGACTCGATGGCTACCGCGGGAGCTCCTGCTCCAGCGTCTGCACTCCGCTGAACAGGTCTCCCAGCTCCTCCACGCGCGCCAGCACCTCCGGCGCGGTGAACGCGAGCGGCTCCCCCGATTCCGCCATCTCCTCGACCTCGTCCCAGCTCAGCGGCGTCGACACCGTGGGCCGCTCCATGGCGCGCAGCGAGTACACGTTGACCGTCGTCTTGTGACGGTCGTTCTGGCTCCAGTCGACGAACACCTTGCCGCCGCGCTTGGCCTTGCTCATGTCCGAGACCACGTGGTCGCGGTCGCGGCGCTCCAGCAGCTGCGCGAGGTGCATGGCGAACGTCTTGGTCTCGTCCCACGTCACGGCCGGCGTGTTGAGCGGGAGGTAGACCTGCATGCCCTTCGAGCCCGACGTCTTGGGGAACGCCTCCAGGCCGAGGTGGTCGAACGCCTCGCGCAGGTCGAGCGCGACGCGCGCGCACTCCACGATCGTGGCCGGCGCGCCCGGGTCGAGGTCGAACGCGACCAGCGTGGGCGTCTCGATGTCCGAGGCGCGCGCCAGCGGCGTGTGCATCTCGAGATCGGCGAGGTTGGCCAGCCACACGAGCGTCGCCAGGTCGTCGGCGACGCAGTAGTTGATGTCGCCCTCGTTGCGGCCTGACCAGACCGGCGCCACGCGCACCCACTCCGGCCGGTGCGACGGGCAGCGCTTCTCGTAGAAGTGGCCGCCGTCGACGCCGTCCGGATAGCGCTTGAGCGTCAGCGGGCGGTCGCGCAGGTGCGAGAGCAGGACGGGCGCGATCCGCGTGTAGTAGTCGATCACGTGCCCCTTCGTGAACCCGGCCTGCGGATAGAGGAGCTTGTCGAGGTTCGACAGCGACAGGCGGCGATCGTCGATGCTCACTTCGAGGCGCTTCGCGGGCACGGACGGAGAGTATGGCCGTCGCCGGCCGCGTCACGAGCCTGACGGCGTGTCGGGAATTTGACCGGAAATGGCTGATTTCCGGCACCTGGGGTACGGCAATTGCGATGGCCAGCCGTGCAGCAACGGCGCCGGCCGCTCCGCTGGACCGCGCTCGGCGCCAGCGAGAGGACCAGCGCCTCATGCGCCTCGTCCAAGGCGGCGACGATCACGCGCGCGACGATCTGATCGAGCGCTACATGCCGCTTGCCCGCTCGCTCGCGCTGCGCTACCGGCGCGCCAGCGAGCCGCTCGACGACCTCGTGCAGGTCGCGTCGGTCGGCCTGGTAAAGGCCGTCGACCGCTGGGATCCCGAGCGCGGGCTCGCGTTCTCCTCCTATGCGGTGCCGACCATCCTCGGCGAGCTGCGCCGCTACTTCCGCGACTCCACCTGGGACGTGCGCCCGGCGCGCGACCTGCAGGAGCTCTGTCTCGCCGTCGAGGAGGCGCGCGAGACGCTGTGGGGCGAGCTCGGGCGCTCGCCGACCGTGTCCGACCTGGCGCGGCGACTGGAGCGCAACGAGGAGGAGATCGTCGAGGCGCTGCAGGCCACCGAGGGACGCTCGGTGCGCTCGCTCGACGCGCCCGTGCACGACGAGGACAACGACTCCGCGTCGGCCGGCGACCTGATCGGCGGCCCCGACGACGAATTCGAGCGCGTCGAGGCCGGCGTGACGCTGGAGCGGCTGACGAGCGTGCTCGACGAGCGCGCCCGCGAGATCCTGCGCCTGCGCTTCCACGACGATCTGCTGCAGTCCGAGATCGCCGAGCTCGTCGGCTGCTCGCAGATGCACATCTCGCGCATCATCCGCGCCTCGCTGGAGAAGCTGGGCGCCTATGGCAACGGGATCAAGGTGGATTCATGAAGGCGACGGCTCGCCCAAAGGGCTCACGTCGCTGGGAGCAATCGCCCAAGGGGCGATTCTCCCGGGCCGGGCGAACTGGACGTTGTGTGCTGGAGGTTCCCGGGCCGGTGGAGCCCGCGCAGCCCGCCGTCCCGGACGAGCCGGCGACGCCGGTCGTGCCCGACGAGCCGGCCGTCCCCGCCGATCCGACGCCCGACCGCGAGGCGCCGCCGCCCGACGATCCGAGCCCGCCGCAGCCCGCCGGCCCGGACGTCCCTCATCCCGAGAGGTAGGCCTCGCGCCGAACCTGTGCGGGCGGCTTCCCTGCTGCCGCCCGCACACGGCGCGAGAAGTGCTGGACCGATTTGAAGCCGGTCCGCGCCGCGATCGTCGCGACCGGAAGGCCGGTGTCCGCCAGCAGATCGATCCCGGCCGCCACGCGGCGCTCCCACAGGTACGCCATCGGCGTCGTACCGGTCTCGGCGCGGAAGCGGCGGACGAGGTGGGCCGGCGTGACGTGGACGGCGCGGGCGATGCGCTCGAGGTCGATGTCGCGGTCGGCGAGGCCGGCGTCGATGAACGCCCGCGCGCGCTCGACGACGCTCTCGGGGCGCCCGGCGTCGGCCGCGTAGCGCCACAGCGCGGCCGCCGACAGCGCGGCGGAGAGCTCGCCGTCCGCCGCCACCGCGCCGGCCACGAGGCCGATCAGCGCACGCGAGGCCGGCTGCGCCGGCGGCAGCCCGTCGGGCAGCGCGAGCGGGAGCTGGACCCACGAGTGCCGCGTCGGCTCGCGCTCGGCGAAGGCGAAGCGCTCGCGATGCCCCGGCCGCAGCAGCCCAACCCAGCCGGCCGGCAGCGAGAGCGGCGGCGCGTCGCCGACCCAGACTCGCGCGGCGCCCGCGTGTACGAGGACGAGCTGCGTGTCGCGCTGCCAGCGCGGGCCGAGCGTCCCGCCGGGTGGATAGACGACCTCCCCCACGCTCAGATGATCAATCTCGGACAACACGACGCGTATTGTGGCCAACCGAAACTGCGTAGCGTCGCGAGATGGAGATCACTGTCGATCAATACGTTCACTACCGAGAGCACGGCTATCTGATCGTCCCCGGGGTGCTCGCGGGCGACGAGGTGCGGGAGCTGCTCGACCACATCGGCGACGAGGACGCGTTGCGCGTCCACATGCTCCACCGCAGCGATCCCGTGCACGAGCGCTATCTGCTGCACCCGCGCATCGTCGATGTGGTCGCCGGCCTGATCGGTCCCGACGTGCTCGCGCTGCAGACGATGCTGTTCGTCAAGGCCCCGGGGAGTCCCGGCCAGGGCTACCACCAGGACAGCTACCACATCATCACCGAGCCGGACACGCTGATCGGCGCCTGGGTCGCGCTCGATCGTGCCGACGAGGAGAACGGCTGCGTGTGGATCACCTCCGGCAGCCAGCACGAGCCGGTCTATCCCGACGCCGACCACACACGCGGGCACGGCGGCGACACGCACCTGGCAGACGTCTTCGAGGTCGCCGGCGCCGACGACCCCGACGAGGCGCGCAACGGGCTGACGCCCGTGGCCGCGAAGTACGCGGGCCGGGAGGCCCCCGCCGTGCTGGAGCCCGGCGATGCCGTGTTCTTCGGCGGGCACGTACTGCACCGCTCGCATGCCAACCGCAGCGCCACGCGGTCGCGGCGCGCGTTCGTGGCGCACTATTGCAACGCGCGCTCGAACGTGCCCTGGGAGGGCGGCAACGCCGCGCACATCCTGGCGCGCGGGGACACGCACCTGGACTTCGCTAGGCCGCGATCTGGGCGACGCCCGGGGCGCGCTCGCGCTCGTTGAGCAGGTCCAGCACCGCCTCCTCGATCTCGCGCCGGTGGATCGGCAGCTCGCCGCCGGCGCCGACCGCGTGCTCGAGCACGTCGTGGTCGAGCACGCGCCCGCCCCGGTAGGCGTCGAACACGCGCGGGTCGATGTACGAGGCGCGGCAGACCGCCGGCGTGTTACCGAGGTAGTGCGCGGTCTCCCTGATCGCGCGCGTGATCGCCCGGTCGCGCGAGGTCCTGGCCGCCGCCGCGGGCCCGGAGACCGCGAGCGCGACTGCGGCCAGCACGGTCGCGTTCCAGGTGCGGAAGTCCTTGGCCGAGAAGTCGTCGCCGGTCGCGTCCTTGAGGTAGGCGTTGACGTCGGGCGAGCGCACGTCCTTCCAGCGCCGCCCCTCGCGGTAGGCGAGCAGCTCCGGGCCGCCGCCCCGGCGCCGCTTGAGCGTCGCGACGATCTCGGTCACCAGCGGGTCGACGACGGCCTGCACGCGCCGCTTGCCGCTCTTGGCGGGGTAGTCGAAGACCATCGTGCCGTCGCGTTCGAGCCTCACGTGCTCCTTGCGCATCGTCGCCAGGCCGTAGGACTCGTTGGTGACCGCGTAGGCCTCGCTGCCGATGCGGAAGAAGCCGCGGTCCAGGAGCCGTACGGCGGCGGCCAGGACGCGCCGGCGCGTGAGCTCGTCGCTCGCCGCGAGGTCGGCCTCCGCGCGCTCGCGCAGCGCCGGCAGCGCGCAGGCGAAGCGCGTCATGTCGTCGAACTTCTCGGCGTCGCGCCGCGTCCGCCACGCGTCGTGGTAGAGGTACTGCTTGCGGCCCGCGGCGTCGATCCCCGTCGCCTGCAGGTGGCCGCGCGGATCGGGGCAGATCCACACGTCGCGCCACGCCGGCGGGATGCCGAGGGCGCCGATCCGGGCGAGCACCTCCGCGTCGTCGACGCGCTCGCCGTCGTCGAGATAGGCGAACCCGCGCCCGGCCCGGCGGCGGGCGATGCCCGGGCCGGAGCAGTCGGAGCGGCGCAACCTGGACATTGATTTGCTCTTCCCGGCCCGCGTCCGGTTTAGGCTTGCGCCGTGTCGAGGTTCGGCTTCGAGTCCGAGGAGCGTGGTCCGGTTGCGGTCGTCGCCCTGCGCGGCGAGCTCGACCTGCTCTCGACGGCGGACCTGGAGCCGGAGCTGGAGCGGCTCGCCGAGGAGCCGGGCGTCGACGTCGTGGCGATCGACCTGCGCGACCTGGAGTTCCTGGACTCGAGCGGGCTGCGGCTCGTCGTGCTGGTGGAGCGCCGCCTGCGCGACGCCGGCCGCCGGCTCGTGCTCGTGCGCGGCCCGCAGCCGGTCCAGCGCGTGTTCGAGATCACGCGCATGACCGACCGGCTGGAGTTCGTGGACGCGCCGGAGCACGTCCACCGCTAGGCACCTTAAGGTCGGATGATCGGGGTGGGGCGGAGGGGCTGCATGCCTTACTACGACTTGGCCGTTTCCTTCGCCTTGGACGACTTCGCGGAGGACTTGCGCTTCGGCTTCTCGCCGTCGTCGTCGCCGCGCACCGCCGCCAGGCTCGCCTCCAGCGCCGCCATCAGGTCGGGCACCTTGGCCGGCTCGGGCGCCTCGGGCTGGACCGCGATCTCCTGGCCCTCGGCCTTGGCCTCGATCAGCTCGAGCACCTTCTCGCGATAGGAGTCCTTGTACTTGCCGGGATCGAACGTGTCGGTGAGCGACTCGATCAGCTGGCGCGCCATCTTGAGCTCACGGTCTGACACCTTCAGATCCTTGGCGTCCGGCAGATCGTCGATGTCCTCGGTGCCGACCACCTCGTCGGCGAACACCATCGTCTCCATCACCAGCAGGTCGCCGTCGCGGTGCGGGCGGATCGCCACCAATTGCTCCTTGGAGCGGATCACCACGCGCGCGATCGCGACCTTGTCGGCGTCCGCCATCGCGTTCAGCAGCAGCCCGTAGGCCTTCGCGGCGCCCTTGTCGGGCACGAGGTAGTACGGGTGGTCATAGAAGATCGGGTCGATCTCGGACTCGTCCACGAAGTCCTCGATGTCGATCGAGCGCGTCTTCTCCGGGTCCAGCGTCTCGAGCTCCTCGGGCGTGATGATCACGTACCGGTCGCGCGTCAGCTCGTAGCCCTTGACGATGTCCTCGTAGTTGACCTCGTCCCCGGTGTCGGGATCCACGCGCTTCTGCTGGATCCGATTGCCGGTCGTGCCGTTGAGCTGATGGAACCGGACCGTCTTCTTCGAGACGGCCGAGTACAGCTTGATCGGCACGTTGACCAGCCCGAAGGAGATCGCGCCGCTCCAGATCGATCGCGCCATCCCTCCATTCTGATAGATCGCGCGGCGGTCAACCAACGTCCGCACGGTCAATTGCGACCTCGTGCGGGTCCACGTCGTCGCGCAGCCCCTTGTAAGAGGGGTGACGGATCGTGCCGATGCGGGTGATGTCGGTGTATTCGACGGAGGCGACCAGCACCGGCTCGACGAAGCGCGTGAGCTTGGGCGGCTGGGTGCCGGTGAACGGGCTCGCGTCGCGCTCCAGCGGCTCCAGCAGGCCCTGCAGGCGCTTGAGCTCGGCGTCCGTGAACCCGGTGCCGACCTTGCCGACGAAGCGCAGCTCGCCCTCCTCGTACGCGCCCATCGCGAGCGCGCCGAGACGACCGGCGCGGCCGCCGTCGCCCTTCAGCCAGCCGCCGATCACCACGTCGGTCCGCCGCACGTTCTTGACCTTCACCCAGCCGCTGGAGCGCCGTCCGGGCGTGTACGGGCAGTCGACGCGCTTGGCCACGATCCCCTCGAGCCTCTGCGCGCGCGAGGCCTCCAGCAGCGCCGCGCCGTCGCCCCGGTGGTAGGCCGGGACCTGCCAGGTGGGACCGCCGAGTTGCAGCTCGGAGAGCCTCTCGCGCCGCTCCAGGTACGGCAGGTCGAGCAGCGAGCGCCCGTCGAGGAACAGCAGGTCGAAGATCACGTAGGCGACCGGGCGCGACTGCGACAGGCGGCGCACCTGCGACTCGGAGGTGAGGTGCATGCGGCCCTGGAGGCGCTCGAAGCTCGGGCGGCCGTCGTCGCCGAACGCGACGATCTCGCCGTCGAGGATCGCCTCGTGGGTTCCGAGGGCGCGACCGAGCGGGCGCAGCTCGGGGTACCGCGGCGTGATGTTCTTCGAGTTGCGGCTCTCCAGCCGCAGCCGGCCGCCGCCCGCGTAGCCGATCGCCCGCACCCCGTCCCACTTGATCTCGTACGCCCAGTCGCCGCCCTTGGGCAGCGGGCCGGACTTCGCGAGCATCGGCGCGATCCGCTCCGGCATCGGCTCGCGATCCGGATCCTCGGGCGGATCCATCCGGTGGATCATCCAGTTCTTCTCGTCGGTGCGGAACAGCACGTAGCGCCCGCGCACGCGCTCGCCGTGGAAGACCACCATCACCTCGTCCTTGCGCCACTTCTCGAGCTCGTAGGTGCCGCGGTCGTAGATCCGCATCGTGCCGGCGCCGTACTCGCCCTCCGGGATCTCCCCGTGGAACTCGAGATATTCGAGCGGGTGATCCTCAGTCCGCACGGCCAGATGGTTGCGCTTCGGATCCGGCGGGATCCCGCGCGGGACCGCCCATGACGCGAGCGTTCCCTCGTGCTCCAGGCGCAGGTCCCAGTGCATCGATCGCGCGGAGTGTTCCTGCACCACGAACCGCCGACTGATTTCCGGCGCGTCGTCGCTCCCACCCGGCTCCGGAGTCCTGTCGAAGTCGCGCTTGTCCCGATAGCGCTGCAGGCGGTCGGCCATCGGCACCTTGATAGCGAACCCTTGGGTATCGTGCACGGCCGTATGGACGCCAACCCCATCGTGCTCGACGAGACCGCGGACGATGTCGTCGTCGTCGTGGTCGAGGGTGAGCACGACATCTACACCGCGCCGACGCTGCGCGAACGGCTCGAGGAGGCCCTTTCGCGCGGTGGCGGCATCGTCGTCGACCTGACCGCCGCCACGTTCGTGGATTCGTCGGTGCTCGGGGCGCTCCTGGATGCTCGCCGGCGGGCGATCGAGGCGGGTCAGGGGTACGTCGTCTGTGTCGGCGAGACCGTCGAGCCGGGGGTCCAGCGGATCCTCGACATCACCGGCCTCGTGCCCGTGCTCCCGGTCCTGCGCGGTCGCGAGGAGGCGATCGAAGCCGCGCGCTCGCCGAACGGCACCGGGGCATGACCGAGCCCGCCCCCGAAGTGCTGCTCACCATGCCCGCCCGCCCGGAGGGCGTCGGGGTGGTGCGGCAGGCGCTCGCGGGGATGGCGGACGCGCTGGACTTCGACGCCTCGGTCCTGGCCGACATGAAGATGGCCGTGACGGAAGCGTGCACGAACGTGGTCGTGCACGCCTACGAGGAGGACGCCGGCGTGCTCGAGGTCGAGATGCTCGCCGACGAGGCCGGCCTCACGATCGTGGTGCGCGACCACGGCAGCGGCATCCAGCCGCGCCCGGCGCGCTCGGAGCCGCCCGCGCTCGGCCTCGGCCTCCCGCTGATCGCCGCGCTGTCGGACTCGTTCGAGCTTCGCGGCAGCGCCGGTCAGGGCACCGAGGTGCGGATGACGTTCGCCTACGCCCGCAGCGGCGACCCCAGCCAGATCCCCGGCTCGGTCGGGGTCGACGGCCGCTGGGACCCCGAAGGCGCCGGTTAGGCGGCGGCGCGTTCGTCGGCGCCGGCGGGTCGCCTGCCGGCTCGGCACGAGAACGCGAGGCGAAGCGCTGGCCGCCGGCGTCTAGCTCAACCACTGCCGGCGCCGTCGCGGTCGCCGGCCCGCGGCGCTTGACTGCCCGGCGTTGAGAGCTCGGTTCGGGTTGTGGTCGTACGGCAACGGCGGGCGGGTGAGGAGGGGTGCGGATCGGAATCGATCATCCGCGGGCGACGGTCAGGGAATCCGGCGTGGAGTTTGTCGGCGATAGCACCACAAACTCGACGCGTACAGGCAGCCTGTCAATTGGGCGTGGTCGACCACGACCGTTTCCCGTCCCTGGGTGATCGTTCGTGGTAGATCCGACCCCCTTACCTGCCGCCGTTGACGTTCGTCGGCGGCCGCCGCGCTCACCCGCGGCCGTTGACGTTCGCCGGGACCCGCCGCACCGCCGGCGAAATGCGCCCTCAAGCGGCTTGGCGGAGCGCCGCGAGCTCGCGCATGCGCCCGAGGCGCCCGAGCGCCTTGGACTCGATCTGGCGCACCCGCTCGGGCGTGATCCCGAGCTGGCGGCCGATCTCGCGCAGCGGCGTAGGCTCGCCGCCGTCGATCCCGTAGCGCATGGCGACGACCGTGCGCTCGCGCTCGGGCAGCTCGTCCAGCGCCCGGCGCAGCATCTCCTCGCGCAGCGAGACGTGCACGACGTCCTCCGGCGCGGGCCCCTCGGACGGCAGCAGGTCGCCGAACGCGGCGTCCTCGCCCTCGCCCAGCGGGCGATCCAGCGACGTCACGGTGCGTGCGGCGTCGCGTAGCGCCAGCAGGTCTTCGACCTTGATCTCAGCCTCGTCGGCGATCTCCTCGTCGGTCGGCGCGCGGTCGAGCTTGAGCGACAGCGCGTTCTCGGCGCGCGCGACCTTGCGCTGCGCGCGGACGAGGTTGATCGGCAGCTTGATCGTGCGCGCCTTGGCGTCCATCCCGCGCTCGACGGCCTGGCGGATCCACCACGTGGCGTACGTGGAAAAGCGGTAGCCGCGGCGCCAGTCGAACTTCTCGACGGCACGGATCAGCCCCAGGATGCCCTCCTGGATCAGATCCAGCAGCGTCAACTCAGACCCCTGGTACTTCTTGGCGATCGACACGACCAGGCGCAGGTTCGCGTTGATCATGCGGTCCTTGGCGTCCAGGTCGCCGCGCTCGATCCGCTTCGCGAGGTCGATCTCCTCGGACGGCGTGAGCAGGCGGTGGCGCCCGATCTCGTTCAGGAACAGCTGCAGCGTGTCCGTCGTGACCGTCGCGAACTGGGCGTCGTCGAGCGGCGCCTCGGGGGCGTTGTCGCGGGTGCAGTCGTCGCGCAGCTCTATATGGCGCAGGTGAAGTTGTTCGTACAGTGCACCCAGGTCTTCGTCCTCAAGCTCCAGGGCTTGAGCGAGTTCGGCGACTTCGCTGAGGTCCACGCAACCACGCTCCTCGCCTCTGTCGATGAGGGCGGCCAGAGGCCCATTCAACGCATCGCGGTCCGTGCTCATGCCTGCACCATTGACTCACCGCTCAGTGCCCGTGATAAACCAGTCGGAAACCGGTGCCGCGCGGGGCGCCGGTGCGCACTGGCGGGCGCCAGCATCGAGACCGACGTCTGGAATCCGACTCGCCTGGGTAAGCCAGAGTCGTGAGAGGAGGCGCAATCGCATTGCCACGGACGCCGGACATGGTCCGCCTGCTGGACGCCGACCCCGACCTGGGCTCGCTGCTCAGCGACAGCCGCCGAGACCAGGCGGAGAGGGAGTTGGTCGTCCGCAGCCACCGCTTGCCGGTGGGCCCGTGGGACGTGTCGCGCCTGGCCGGTGCGACGGCCGATCATGTCGGCCTTCTCATCATTGATGGGATTCTCTCACGCGAACTGGTCGTCGCGGATCACGTAAGCGCCGAGTTGCTCGGCCCGGGCGACCTCGTACGCCCCTGGCAGCCGGCAAGCCGTACCGGCCTGCTGCCGGTCGACGCCGTGTGGACCGTCCTGTCGCCGCTGACCGTCGCCGTGCTGGACCGCCGCTTCGCCGCCGAGGTCACGCGCTATCCGGAGATCACCGCAGCGCTGTTCGATCGCCTGTCCGAGCGCTCGCTGCGGCTCGCCACCACGCAGGCGATCTCCCAGCTCACGCGCGTGGACCGGCGCCTGAAGGCGCTCTTCTGGCATCTGGCGGAGCGCTGGGGCCGGGTCTCCGGCGACGGCGTGATCGTCCCGCTGGCGCTCACGCACCGGATTCTCGGGCAGCTCGTGGGCGCCCGTCGGCCCACGGTCTCGACCGCGCTGTCGGAGCTCGCCGAGCGCGAGGAGCTCGTGCGCAGGCCCGACGGCTCGTGGTTGCTGCGCGGCGACCCGCCGGACGCAGAGTCGCTGGCCCGCAAGCCTTCCTCCGGCGCCACCGCGGCGCGCGCGCAGGACCTGCTGCGCCCGGCCCGCCGGTTCGACCGCGAGAGCGGCGGGCCGGCCTCCAGCGGCGAGGTGATCGCCGCGATCGATCGCTTGCGCGAGGCGCTCGAGCCCGGCCAGCTGCGCGAGCTGCTTGAGCGCCGGCGCGCCGAGGAGCCGGGCGACGACGACGATCCCGACGCGGCCTGACCGCCGCGCTCAGTCGTCCGGATTGCCGGTCGCCTTGCCGTCGCCGCTCTCGGTCTCGGGCGAGGATCCTTCGCCGTGACCCTTCTTGCGAGGCCGGTCCGGACGCGTCGTCTCGTCCCCGACCTCCGGCGGCTGCTCCTCCGGATATCCGACGTCGGATTCTGTGGTCTCCATGGGGACGGTCGTACCCCGGACCGCGACCTCCGCATCCCCTGAGCGAACGGCGTACTCTGGTTGCTGGTCAGGAGGGGCCGCCGGCCCATGCAGTTCAGCTTCCAATTCCCACCGGCCGACGACGCGCCCGCCCAGGCGCGCGCCGCGCTCGAGGTCTTCGATCAGATCCTCTCCCCAGAGGTCCTGGAAGATCTCCAACTCGTCGTTTCCGAGCTGGTGACCAACAGCGTCAAGTTCGGGCCGAAGCGCTCGATCACGCTCTCGCTGCAGATCGAGGCCTACGGCCGCGTGCGCGGCGAGGTGATCGACCAGGGCGACGGCGAGCGGGCGAAGGTCGAAATGCAGCCGGAGCCTTCACTGGACGGCGGGTGGGGGCTCCACCTCGTCGACCGCGTCGCCAAACGCTGGGGCGTCCACGAGGGTTCGACGCACGTGTGGTTCGAGATCGGACCGAAGCGCATGCTCCCGACTTGACGTGGATATCGGATATCTCTTGGATATCCGAGATGACCGCGCAAGAACGGACCGCGCTCTTCGTCCGCCTCACCGCGGCACAGGCCGAGCGCCTGGACCGGGCGGCGAGCGCGCTGTCCGCACACAAGAAGGACCTGATCGGAGGCCTCGTGGAGACATACGTCGATCCCTCGACCCCCGCCGGCCTCGACGCGCTGCGCAGGCTGACCGGCTCACGCTCCCAGAGGCGCGTGATCGTGGACGCCGGCGCGGCGGAACCCGTCGTCGGACACGCCGAGTTCCGCCCGCTCGCGCCGCTGGAGGTGCTCGACACGGCCCAGGCCGCGGAGCTGCTCGCCGTCGAGGAGACGGCGATCGTCGAGCTCGCGGACCGCGGCGAGCTGCCGGGCCGCCGGATCGGCGGCGCGTGGCGGTTCTCGCGCGCGGCCCTGCTCGAGTGGCTGGCGGCGGGCGCTTAGGCCCGCCGCCGCCGCAGCGTCAGGTCTTGCGCTCGAGGTTGGCGATCTCCTCGGACTTGGCGTCGGCCCGCTCGCGCAGGTCCTCGCGCTCCTCCTTGGCTTCGCCCTTGCGCTCCTCGCGCCGGCCCTCGCGTCGCAGCGACGCGTCGTCGGCGAGGTCGCCCGCGGCCTTCTTGGCGCGGCCGGTGATCTTGTCCTTGATGCTCATGCGCAGGGCCTACCCAAGACGGCCGCTCGCACTACATGTAACCCTCAGGTAGAGCTTCAGCCAGAGTGCTCGGCGACCGTGCGCAGGCGCTCGAGCGCGCGCCGGATCAGCCGCGACACGTGCATCTGGGAGACGCCGACGCGCTCGGCGATCTCGGCCTGCGTCATGTCCTCGACGAAGCGCAGGTGCAGGACGATGCGGTCGCGCGCGGGCAGCGCCTGCAGCGTGGGCGCGATCGTGGCGCCGTACTCCACGAGCTCGAAGCGGTCGTCGATCTCGCCGATCGACTCCGCGTAGGTCTCGCCGTCGCCCTCGTCGCCGAAGCGGAAGGACTCCAGCGACACGGCGTCGTAGGCGGACGCCGCCTCCATCGCCTCGAGCACCTGCTCGGTCGTGAGCTGCAGCGCGCTGCCGACCTCCTTGGCCGACGGCGAGCGCCCGAGCCGGCGCGACAGGTCCTTCATCGTGTTGTCGACCTGCATCACGCGCTCCTGCATGCCGCGTGGCACGTGCACGGCCCAGCCGTTGTCGCGGAAGTAGCGCTTGAGCTCGCCGAGCATGGTCGGCACCGCGTAGGAGGAGAACGCGGTCTCGCGCGCCGGGTCGAAGCGATCGATCGCCTTGATCAGCCCGAGCGTGGCGACCTGAATCAGGTCGTCCAGCGGCTCATCGGACCGGCGGTAGCGCCGCGCCATCCGGCGCGCCAGCGGCAGCAGCCGCTGGACCAGCTGCTCGCGCGCGGCCTGATCACCATGGCGGTGATAACGGATCAGCAGCCGCCGGTCCTCTTCCGCCCGGCTCGGACCGTCCTCGGCGGGTGCCGGCTGGGCCGATGTCATCGGGGTGGGCGTCTCCTCTCGCGCCGAGACGCGCCCCGGGAGCCTGGGCTTCGGTGCGAGTACCGGCGGGGTAGCTTCGAGAGTATCCATAGCAGCGTCCGGCGTGGTCACGAGCCGGACGCCTCCAGAGGCCGGTCTCGTCGGACGTTGTCATTTCCCGCACAGCCCGCGTTCAAACACGCAGGGGCGTCTCCGCGAGATGTTCGCGCAGGTTCTCGACCGACGTGAACACCTTCGAGGCGCCCGCCTCGATCAGCTCCGGCTCGGAGAACCCACCGGTGAGCACGCCGATCGAGCGGGTTCCGGCGGCCTCCGCCGCGCGGCAATCCCAGATCGAGTCGCCGATCATCACGGCGTCGCCGGGCTCGGCGCCGGCCTTCTCCAGCGCCGCCAGGACGAGGTCCGGCTCCGGCTTGGTGCGGGCCACGTCGGCGGCGTCGGTCCAGCCGTCCACGAGCGAATGCGCGTCGAGCAGCTGCAGATAGTGCTCGAGCTCCTGGGGCTTGGCGGAGGAGGCGAGCACGACGGCGTGGCCGGAGCTCTTGAGGTCCTCGAGCACGCTGCGCGCGCCCGCGAGCGGCTCGACCTCGGCGATCAGCTGCATATAGAGGACGGTCTCGGCGGCGCGCACGGCGTCGCCCTGCTCGCGCTCGAAGCCTTCGCCGGCGAGCGCGGCGACGAGCTGGTCGCCGCCCATCCCGATGTGGCGGTGGATCCTCCACAGCGGCAGGACGAAGCCGTGTTGGCGGAACGCGCGGTACCACGCGATCGCGTGGTGGTAGTTCGTGTCGACCAGCGTTCCGTCGACGTCGAGGATCGCGGTGCCCATACGGTCACCGCTACCCGGGTAGGCCGCGAGTTATGGGATACGTGATCGCCGCCATCATCGTCGTCGCGCTCGTCGCCGCGTTCGTCGGACTGCTCGTTCGCGGCGCCACCAAGCGCAGCAACGTCTCAGACGCCCAGGACCCCGATCCGCGCTCGATCGGCGCTCCCGACGACCGGACCCCGCTGGGCGACACGAGCGAGCATGCGGAGCCCGACGGGCAGGGCGAGATGCCCGAGCACGACGACCGGCCGGACGTCGCCCGCCCCGTCGTCGGGGGCGAAGGCGAGGCCAGACGCTCTATTTAGGTCTCCTTGCAGACATTTTGGACGCCTTGAGCGCAGATTGAGTTCGTGTTGGTTTGAACCTGAACTACCGAGGGCACATACTGGATGTCGCGTCGAACGGATGCCCTCCACTCTCCGGCTGGCGCGCCAAACCCTCCTCCTCAGCGGACGGGGCGCCAGAGCGGCGCCCCGTCTTGCGTTAACGGGTAGACCTGAGGCATGACCGACCGTCTCACCGCTCCCGGACCCGGTCCCACGCCCGACCCTCGGCCGCCGGTTCCCGACCCCGTGCCGCCGTCGCCGACGCCGGATCCGATCCCGCTGCCGCCCGACCCGAATCCACGCCCGATCTGATGCGCCCGTCGCGGCGCCCGACGTGTCATGCTGCGGACCGCGAGCGATGGCGTCCCCGTCGCGGTTAGGCGCCGGACGGGCTCGGGTATCAGGACGCGAGAATCATGGGCAGCAGCGCATCTCAGCAACTGTTCTCCCTCGAACGAGCGGAGATACCCTTGACGCCGCGTACCGACGTCAGGCTGACGCTTCCGGCGCGTCCGGAGAACGTGGCCGTGGTGCGGCACGTGCTCGGCGCGTTCGCGGAGTCGCTGCGACTGCCCGACGAGCTCATCGAAGACCTCCGGCTCGCGGTCACCGAGGCGTGCACGAACGTCGTGCGCCACGCGTACGCGGCCGGAGAACCGGGCGCCGTGGAGATCAGCATCGAGCCGCGCGAGGAGCGCGTGCGCATCGTCGTGGCCGACACCGGCCGCGGCATCGGCACGAGCTCCGACACGTCGGGCCCGGGGCTGGGCCTCCCGCTCATCGCCGCCATCGCCGACGCCGTCGATCTGCAGTCCGCTCCGGGCGGGGGCAGCCGCGTCGCGATGACGTTCACGCGGCGGGGCGGGCGGGATCCAGGGACTGCCGCGTGACGTCGGAGCTTCGCGACAACGACGCGCCGACGACGGTGTCGATCGCCGCAGGCCCGCTCGTGGGCCCGATCCTGCGCCGCGTGGTGGGGATGCTCGCCGCGCGCGCGGACCTGCCGCTGGACCGGCTCGACGACGCCGTGCTGGTCGCCGACCTGATCGCCGCACGCGCACCCGCGCACGTGCTGCACGGGACGGTCGACGTCGCCTTCGAGCCCGGGCCGCGCACGCTCTCGCTCCGCGTCGGCCCGCTGCGCCCGGGCGGCGGCGACGCGCTGGTGGTGGACGCCGCGGTCCCCGGCGTCGGCAACGTGATCGAGCAGCTGGCCGACGAGTTGCGCGTGTCGCCGGAGGGTGAGCAGGAGTACCTGCACGTGCGCTTGGAGTACGCCGGCGCGGCGTAAGTGATTGAGATGCGCCGCGACGGGGGATGACCTCCTCCGCATGGCCATCGACTTCGCTATCGACGATCACGTTGTGGCCGGCGGCACGCACGTGGTCGCGGTCACCGGCGAGATCGACCTCTTCACCGCACCCGAGTTCAAGCAGCGCGTGGCGGCGCCGATCGACGCCGGCCGGCTGCACGTCGTCGTCGACCTGTCGGCGACGACGTTCATCGACTCGTCCTCGCTCGGCGTCCTGATCGGCGCGCACCGGCGGCTGCGTCGCGCGGAAGGGCGGCTTGTGATCGTCTGCACCAGTGACGCGATCGCAAAGACGTTCCGCATCACCGGCCTGGACAGCGTCTTCACGATCGTCGGGTCCCTGGAGGAGGCCGTGAACGGCGACGCGGTCGGCGCAGGCAGCTAACGTCGTCTGGCGGTGAGCTCCGGGTTCTCCGCCTCCGACGCCCAGCACGACTTCGCCCGCGCCCGCCGGGCGCGGTTGCTGTCCGACGTCGCCCGCCGGCTGCGCCGCGAACCGGACGACGTCGGCCTGATCCTGCCGTTCGAGGAGGTCGTCGAGGCGCTCGGGCGCACGGGCCAGGTGGACCGCGGGCTGCAGGTCGTGCCGCTGGACATGATCGTGGGCACCGTCGACCGCGCGGTCGACTTCGACCGCGGCTTCCGCCCCACCTCGGCGCGCCTGCGCTCGCGCTGGGAGCGGATCGCCGCCGCCCAGCGGCGCGGCGAGGCGCTGCCGCCGATCTCGCTCTTCCAGATCGGCGACCTGTTCTTCGTACGCGACGGCCACCATCGGGTGTCGGTCGCGAAGTCGCTCGGGCGCGAGGACATCGACGCCTACGTGACCGAGGTCACGACGCGGCTGAAGCTCGGCGCGGACCTGCGCGTCTCCCAGCTGCCGCTGAAGGACCACGAGCGGCTGTTCCGCGAGCGGGTGCCGCTGGACGCCGAGCGGCGGCGGCGCATCAAGCTGTCCGACCCGTGGGACTTCGGCGTGCTCGCCGAGGCGGTCGAGGCGTGGGGCTTCCGGCTGATGCAGGAGCGCGGCCACTACCACAAGCGCGCCGAGGTGGCGCGGACCTGGTTCGACGAGGAGTACGTCCCGGTCTCGGAGCTGATCGCGTCCGGCGATCTGGTCGAGCGCGGCGAGACCGAGACCGACGCCTACCTGCGCGTGGCCGCCGACCGCTACCTGCTCCTGCGCACGCACGAGTGGTCCGACGAGGTCGTCGAGGAGCTCCGGCGGGAGGAGCACAAGCGCTCCCGGCGGCGCCACCGACTGCCGCCGCGCCGCCCGCGGCGATGGCCGTATTAGACGCCGCGCGGTTGGGTAGCCGAGAAGTATGAGAACCCCCATCAGCTTCGCGCTGGGGCTCGTGGCTGGGGCCGCAGCAGCCCACTTCCTCGGCGGCCGCGACCGCCGCAAGGCGATGCGCGACCAGGCGTGGTCGAAGGCGAGCGACGCCGCCTCGGCGGTCCAGTCGCACGCCGTCCACGCCGCCCATCAGGCCAAGGGCGCGGCGCATGCCGTCACCCCGAGCGGCACGCGCCTGGAGAGCCCGGACGACGTCACGCTCGCGCGCAAGGTCGAGACCGAGATCTTCCGCGCGCACGACGCGCCGAAGAGCACCGTGTCGGTCGACGTCCAGGCCGGCGTCGCGACGCTGCGCGGCGTGGTCAGCGAGCAGCGGTGGATCGACCGGCTCGGCGACGAGGCCGGCCACGTGAGCGGCATCCACGGCGTGCAGAACCTCCTGCACACGCCCGGCACGCCGGCGCCGGATCCCGAGCCGCGCGCGCTCGCCTCAGAGAGGTTCAACTCCTAGGAGCCGCGGAGACGAGCCCGCAGGGCGAGGCTTCGTCAGTCCCGTGCGCCCGGGTGACCGTCCCCGGGCCACGGGGCGAGCACCAGCAGCAGCCTGACGTCGCTGACCGCGCGCACCGCGTGGCGCTCGTTGGGCTCGAACACGGCCGCGGTTCCCGGGCCGCCCGCGTTGCCCGCGAGCTCGGCCTCCCCGTCGACGACGACGACATAGGCGCGCTCGTGCACCTGGTGCTCGTTGAGCTGCTCCCCGGCGGGGAGCGCGATCAGGATCGAACGCGCCTCGCCGCGGGCCGAGTGCAGGATGCGTGGATGACGGGGCTCGACATCGAGCGTGCGCAGATCCCAGTGCTCCATGGCCCGGCAGCCTACGCCTCCTCGGCGGCGGCGCGCAGCCGGGCGATCGCCTGGCGCAGGATGCGCGACACGTGCATCTGGGAGACGCCCACGCGGACGCCGATCTCCGCCTGCGTCAGGTCCTCGGCGAAGCGCAGCCGCAGCACCTCGCGCTCGCGGTCGGTCAGCACGCGCATCAGCTGCTCGACCGTCGCGGCGTCCTCGGCCACGCCGAACCCGGGATCGTCGATCCCGACCGTCTGGCCGAGCGGGTCGCCGGCCTCCTCGTCCTCGCCGTCGCGCGGCCGGTCGAGCGAGACCGCGCGGTAGGCCGCGGCCGCCTCGCGCGCCTCGAGCACGATCTCGACGCTGGTGTCGAGCCGCTCCGCGACCTCGGCCAGCGTCGGCGCGCGGCCGAGCTCTCGCAGCAGCGTCTCACCGGTCGGCTCGAGCTTGACCGCGAGCTCCTGCAGGTCGCGCGGGACACGCACCGACCAGCCCTTGTCGCGGAAGTGGCGCTTGAGCTCGCCGAGGATCGTCGGGACGGCGAAGCTGGAGAACGCGGTCTCGCGCGACGGGTCGAAGCGGTCGATCGCCTTCAGCAGGCCCACGGAGGCGACCTGGTTGAGGTCGTCGAGCAGCTCTCCCCCGCGCTGGTAGCGGCGCGCGAGTTGGCGCGCGAGCGGTAGGAAGCGCTCCACGAGCGCGGCCCGAGCCTCCTGATCGCCGGCGCGCGCGCGCTCCAGCAGGCGCCGATCCGCGCGGGTCCGGGTCGCCCGGCTGTCGGGCCCCTGGGGATATGCTCGTTCGTCGACGTCCTGCAAGCCCTGGCTCCAAATGGATCGGGCGCCGGGTTGCAGGGGCGCGATAGAAGGCGTCCGCGGCGGGGTGCACGGCCGCGACAGGACAAGTGTAGAACGGATGACATCGACCACGAGCGAGCGCAGCCTGCGGATCCTGCTGGCCAACGAGCGCGAGGAAGACCTGCGGCTGCTCGGAGACGTGCTGGACGCGCTGGGTCACGAGGTGACGCCGTTCGCGGTCTCCGTGGCCGAGGCGATCGAGCTGATCGCCCGCGAGGACCCCGATCTCGCGTTCGTGGTGATCGACACCGACGACGAGCACGCGCTGGCGCTGATCTCCGAGACCGTCGAGTTCGCGTCCGGCCCCGTGCTGGTCAGCGTACGCCAGGCCAAGGACCCGACGGTGATCGCCCGCGCCGCCGACATGGGCATCTCCGGCTACGTGGACTCGTGGGCGCCGCACGACGTCCAGGCGGCGATCGAGGTGGCGCTGCGGCGCCATCGCGAGGAGGCGCGGCTGAACGAGAAGGTCGAGCAGCTGCAGACCGCCCTGGAGCGCCGGACCGTGATCGAGCGCGCCAAGGGCGTGCTGATGGAGCGTCACCAGATCGGCGATCAGGAGGCCTTCCAGCGGCTGCGCGAGCACGCCCGCTCCGGCGGCCGGCGCGTGGTCGACGTGGCGCAGGCCGTGCTCGACGGCCACGCGCTGCTACCGAAGCAGCCCCGCTAACTCGTCCACAAGCGGCTCCGGGCCCGCGATGTGCCAGCGGGCGCCCTTCTCGATGACGCGGACGGTGCCGCCCGCCTGAGTCACCAGCAGCGCCCCGGGCAGCCAGTCCCAGGGATCGACCTGCGGCTGGATCCAGGCGTCCAGGCGGCCCGCGGCGACCCACGCGAGCTCGAGCGTGCCCGGGCCGGCGTGGCGGATCAGGCCGGTGGCGTCCAAGAGGCGATGTGCGGTCTCGCGCACCCCGGGCAGGACGAGCCGATCCTGGCGCAGGAACGTGGCGACATGGGCCTGATCGAGCGGGCGCGGCGACCGGACGGTGAACGCCGTCGCGCCGCGTTGCGCGGTGTGGAGCTCCCCCGTCGTCGGGTCGAGCACGGCTGCGACCACGGCACCGTCGGAGTCCTCGAGCGCGACGGCGCTGCACCAGCCGCCGAGCCCGCTGGCGAACGCCACGGTGCCGTCGATCCCGTCGATCAGCCAGCGGCGGTGGGACCCGGCGACGCTGGTGTCGGTCCCCTCCTCACCGAGGATCGCGTCCTGCGGGCGGTGGCCGCGGATGACGTCCGCGGCGGCGTGCTCGGCCTGCGCGTCCGCTTCTGTGACGAGGTCGGCGGCGACGCTCTTGGCGCGCGGTTTCAGCGGCCTGGAGCGCGCCTGCTGAGCAGCCTGGGCGGCGGCCTGCACGGCGGCCACGGCGACCGCCAGGTCGCCGGGTGACGATTGGCGCGGTCGCACGCAGGGAATGTATGACGTAACGTCAATCTGCGAGAAGGGGAAGCTCTCGTGATCGGAATTCTCATCGCCGTCCTGCTTGCGGCGCTCGTCTACTTCCTGTGCGTCGCGCTGGGTCTTCCGGCCATCGTGGCGATCGTCGCCGCCGTGCTCGTCCTGCTGGCCGGCATCCCGTCCGGCGGATACGGCATCGGCTCCCGCTGGGGTGGAAGGCGCGGCATCTGACCGCCCGCGCCGGTGACGGGGCGGCCGCTGAGGGCGGCCGCCGGCCCGGACCGGCGCTTGCGCTCGGTGACTTCAAGCGCGCCTTCAAGCGCTTCCGCAAGGACCAGGTCACCGACTACGCCGCGGCGCTGACGTACTACTCGCTGCTGTCGCTGTTCCCGATGCTTCTGTTCTGCGCCGCGCTCCTGGGCGTGTTCGGGCAGGAGGCGCTGATCACCCAGGCGGCCTCGTATCTGAAGGATGCGGGGGCACCGCCTTCGACGGTCGACGCCGTCACCTCCGCGCTGTCGTCGGCGCAGCGGCAGCGCGGGACCGCGACCGCGGCGCTGCTCGTCGGCCTCGGGACGTCGCTCTACGGCGCCTCGGGAGCGTTCGGCGCGGCGGGCCGCGCGCTGAACCGGATCTTCCGCGTCGAGGAGGGGCGCGGGTTCGTGCGCCACAAGCTGACGAACCTGCTGTGGACGCTGACCGTCGCCGCGCTCGCGCTGGTCACGTTCATCCTCGTGTTCCTGGGCGGGGGGCTCGCTTCCGACGTCCTGGGCAAGATCGGCCTGACCGGGGACGCCGTGTCGACGGTCTGGCACATCGCGCGCTGGCCCGCGGCGGTGCTGGTGGCGATGACGATCTACGCGATCGTCTATTACGCGGCCCCGAACGTCGAGGTGCCGCGCTTCCGCTGGATCACGCCGGGCGCGGTGGTCGGCGTGTTCCTGTGGATCGTCGCGTCGTTCGGCTTCTTCGAGTACGTGTCGAACTTCTCGTCGTACTCGGCGACCTACGGCGCGTTCGCGGCGGTGGTGGTGTTGCTCATCTGGCTCTGGCTCACGAACACGGTGATGCTGTTCGGGGCCGAGCTCAACGCGGTGGTCGACCTGCGGCGCTCGCCCTCGCGCGGCGTCAACGACGAGGGGCCGGTGCTGCCGGAGAAGGAGCCGGCCGAAGCGTGAGCGACTCGGGGTGGCTGCAGAGCGCGGCTCTTCCCGGGCACTCGGCGCACAGGTCGCGGTGGGGGTTCGGGGTCACCGGATAGCGGTGCTCGAGGATCCCGGTCGCCAGCCGCTGCAGCCGGGCGGCCAGCTCGGGCGCCTGAGACTGGTCGTACGCGACGGCCACGGGCTCGTCGGGGCGCTCGAGCAGGAGGTGGACGACCTCGACTCGCGGCGCGCCGTCGCGGAGGGCGGCGAGCGCGTACACGAGCCGCTGGGTGGCGTAGTCGCGGCTCACGAGCTGCTCCGGCGTCTCGTTCTCGTTCAGGCGGTCGGACTTGTAGTCGACGACGAGCGTCGTGCCGTCGGGCTCGGAGGCGATCGCGTCGACGAAGCCGTTGACGAGCGGGCCGGCGCCGTCCGGCTCCAGCGTGAACGCGAATCCGGCCTCGCGGCGGATGGCTGACGCGTTGGCGAGGCGGGCGCGCAGAGGCGAGGCGGCGAAGGCGGCGACGAGCTGCCTGATGTCCTCGACCTCCTCGGAGGCGAGCTGGGCTCCGAAGCGACGGCCGGCGAGCTCGGCGACGGCCTCGGGCGCCGGTGGGACCGGATCGGCGAGGTCGAGCGCCTCCAGCGCCGCGTGGACGATCGAGCCGCGCGTGCGGGCATCGAGGCCGGCGGCGACGACAGGCTCGCCCTCGGGCTGCGCGTCGAGCGGCGGCGGCTCGACGGGCGGCAGGCGCAGGATCCGGCGCAGGTAGAAGCGGTAGCCGCACTTGGCGTAGTCGGCGACCTGGCTGTAGGAGAGCCGCTGAGGCGCAGGCCGCGGCCGCTGCGGCGAGCGCGGCACGCTGGCGGGCTTGGCGGGGAGCGCGGTGCTCGGGGCCGAGCGCGCGGGCGGGCGCGGGCTCAGGGCCTGCGCCGGCAGCGTCTCCGGCGTGTTCAGGCGGCACAGCACCCGTGCCGGCCGCCCGTCCCAGTCGCGCGCCACGATCGCCGCGCCCGGCGCCGCGGCGCCGTCGCCGCCCACCGCGCGGGCGATCCAGTCGATCGGCGGGCCACCGGGGCGCGGGGCGGGCCATTTCCCGGTGTCGGTGCCGCCGGCGAGGATCAGCAGCTCCTGGGCGCGCGTCATCGCCACGTAGAACAGGCGCCGCTCCTCCTCCGCGTCCGCCTGCGCCTCCGCGGCGGCGAGCCGCTCCCACGCCGGCGTGGGCACGCTGTCGCCGCCGCCGAGCGCGTACAGGCGCAGCCCGGGCGACCCGTCGCGGCCGACGAGCAGCGGCGACCGGCGACCGCCGGATTGGCGCCCGAGGTCCGCGACGCACACGACCGGGAACTCGAGCCCCTTGGCGCGGTGGATCGTCATCAGCCGCACGGCGTCGAGCCCCTCGGACTCGAGCGCCGCCTCGCCCTCGCGCGCCTCCGCCAGGTCGCGGGCCGCGGCGTCGGCGAGGAAGCCGCGCAGGTCGCGCCCCTCGGCGCGCTCGAACTCGCGGGCGAGGCGCATCAGCTTGCGCAGGTTCGCGAGCCGGCGGTCGCCGCTCGGCCGCGCGAGCACCGCCAGGTCGTAGCCCGTCGCCGCGATCGCGCGCTCGAGCAGGACCTCCAGCGGAGCCCGCTCGGCCCGCCCGCGCTCGGCCGCGAGCAGCCGCGCGACGGCGACGATCCGCGCGACCTCCTCGCCGGCGACCGGGGAGAGCCGCGCGAGCATCGACCCGTCGCCGCGCGACGCCGTGATTTCGCCGCGCGACGCGACGATCTCGCCGCCTCGCGACGCCGTTATTTCGCCGTGCGACGCGATCTCGCCGCCTCGCCACGCCGTGATCTCGCTGCGCGACGCGACGATCTCTCCGCCCGGGTCGCCGTTGGCCTCCGCGGCGAGCTCCTGCAGCGCTCCCCACAGGCCGCGGCCCTCCTCGCGGCCGGCTCCGGCGAGCAGGATCAGGGCGTCGGCGCCGGCGCCGCAGAACGGGGAGGCGAGCACGGTGAGCAGCGCGGTCTCGTCGTGCGGGTTCGCGAGCGCGCGCAGCCAGGCCAGCCCGTCCCGGACCTGCTCCTGCGACCAGTAGCCGCGGCCGCCGACGACGTACGTGGGCAGGCCCTGCTCCTCGAGCGCCTGCTCGAGCAGCCGCAGCGACCCGGTCGCGCGCACGAGCACAACGCAGTCGCCTGGCCGGCGGCCCGCGTCGACCTCCTCGCGCAGGCGGTGCGCGACCAGGCGCGCCTCCGCGCGCCGCCACGCCTGGTCGCCGCCGCCGGCCAGGCCGAGCGGCTCGTCGAGCTCGTCCCAGGCCTTCGTGTCGGTCACGAGCAGCTCGACAGGCGGCGCTCCGCTCGGGGGCGCGAGGTCGAACAGGCGCATCACGCCGTCGGGCGACGTCTCGACGCGCCCGGCCCGCAGCGGCGCGAACCGCTCCCCCAGCTCGGGCGAGAAGGCCGCGTTGAGCACGTCGAGCAGCTCCTCGCGGGAGCGGAAGTTGACGGCGAGCCCGCGGACGCGGTCGGCGCCGAGGGTCTCCGCGCGGCCGCGGAAGATGCCGACGTCGGCGTGGCGGAACCGGTAGATCGACTGGAACTCGTCGCCGACCGCGAACAGGTTGTCGCGCTCGAGCGCCTCCAGGATCTCCAGCTGGACCCCGTTGGTGTCCTGGAACTCGTCGACCATGATCAGCGAGAACCGCTCAGCCCAGCGGCGGCGCGTCGCCGGATCGACGAGCAGGTCGCGCGTGCGCAGCTCGAGGTCCTCGAAGTCGACCGCCGCGCGCGCGGCCTTGGCGGCCTCGTAGAGCTCGCCGAAGCGGTCCAGGAGCCGATCGATCAGCTGCAGCGCCGACCGGGCATGGTGCTCGCCGCACGCCGCCCGGTAGGCGGCCCACGCGTCCCGGTACGCCTCGCACGCCGCGCTCTCCAGCGCCTTCGCGCCGCGCTTGAGCTCGGCGGCGCCGAGCTCACCCGGGAAGGGGACGCGCGGAGCCGCGCCGGCGGACGCCGACGCGCCGCCGGAGACCGGCGAGGGCGTGCCAGCGGCGGCCAGCGAGGGCGGGCCGGCGGAGCCCGGCCCGGGCGTTGCGGCGGCGCCAGGCGAGGGCGGGCCGGAGGCGCGCGGCGCGAGCAGGGCGCGGCACGCCTCCAGCGCGTCGCGGGCGGCGCAGACGCGGACGCCGGCGCCGGCCAGCTTGAGGTCGGCCAGCGCGGCCTCGGCGGCAGCGAGCAGCGCGGCGGGGTCGGGCGGCGGCTTCTCGCCCGGGATCGCCAGGCGCGGACGGGCGTGGCCGCGGGCGCGCAGTGAGGCGTAGGCCCCGAGCACGAGATCGCGCAGCGCGGGACCGTAGGAGGCGGCGAGGTCGATCGCGGCGGCGCTGCGGCCCCAGGCGTTCAGCGCGTCCTCGAACGCGGTCGCCGCGATGCGGGTCGCGGCAGGCTCGTCGAGCACGTCGAAGCGGGGATCGAGGCCCGCAGCAAGCGGCTGCGTGCGCAGGACGCGCGCGCAGAAGCTGTGGATCGTGCCGATCCAGGCGGCGTCGACCGCGCGAGCGTGCTCGGCCTCGCCCAGCTCCGCGAGCCGTCGCTTGAGCCGCTCGGCGAACTCGCCCGCGGCCTTCTCGGTGAACGTGAGCGCGAGAATCCCGCTCACCGGCACGCCGTCCTCGCGGACGGCGGCGGCGAACCGCTCGACCATCACCGCGGTCTTGCCGGAGCCGGCGTTGGCGGCGAGCAGCGACGCGCCCGTCCGCGACCGGATCGCCGCCCACTGCTCGGGGGTGAAGGCGGGGCGGCTCACGCGGCGAGCTCGCGCCCGGGGGACAGGGGATCGTCGGGGGCAGCGCCAGGCGAGGCGGCCGGTGGCGACGCGGCGGCGGCGGCCGGCGAGGCGGCCGGTGGCGACGCGGCGGCGGCCGGCGAGGCGCCCGCCGACGTTGCGGCGGCGGCCGGCGGCATAGCGGCGGCAGCGGCAGGCGTGGCGCCCGCCGACCTTGCGGCGGCGGCCGGCGCGGCGGGCGCCGCGAACGGGTCGTCGCCGGCAAGCGCGCGCGTCGCCTCGTCCGCCCCCGCGAACGTGATCAGCGCTGCGTTAGCCGCGACCGCGGCACGGAGGTCCCGGGCGGTGATGAGCACCGGCGTGGGCGCGGAATCCCGCCGGGAGCCGGCCACGAACACGCGCGGGAGCAGCGCGGAGGCCGCGAAGCGGAGCAGGCTCACGAGCGGCAGATCCCCGGATACGAGCAGGCGCCGCCCCAGCCGCAGCGCTCCGGGCAGGGGCGGATGTCGCCCGCGCGCAGCGAGGCGGCGGCACGCACCGCCGCGGCCCGGGCCTCCTCCAGCCCCGCCGCAAACGCCTCGGCATCGACGACGTCGCCGTTCACGTAGCGCCCCGGCACGTCGTCGCGGACGAGCCCGCGCGGGCGCTGGTCGGCGCGGCCGATCGGCTGGTAGAGCGCCGCCGCGACCTCGAGCCCGAGCCGCTCGTGCACCGCGAGCGCATACAGCGCCGCCTGCAACCGCCCGTCCTCGCCCCAGCGCGCGCCGGCGTGGACGGTCTTGCCCTTGTAGTCGGTCACCACCGCGCCTGACGGGCCGGCGTCGATCCGGTCCACGCGCCCGCTGACCGCGACGCCCTCGAGCTCCAGCGCCGGCGCCTCGTCGCGGTCGCCGCCGAAGCCCCATTCGAGCCGCTCCGGCTCATAGCCCGCGCCGCACTCGGCCTCGTGGCGCAGATAGCGCTCGAGGTCGACCTCCAGCGCGCGCGCCGCCGCGCGCGCCCGGGCGCCTCCGCCGCCGAGCGTCCCCACCTCCGCGATCGCCTCGTGCATCTCGCGCAACGCGGCGTCCAGCGTCTCCGGCGTCACGCGCCCCGAGCCGGTCCGCGCCTTGAGCCCGCGCAGGGTCCGCTCCAGCACCGCGTGGATGAGCGAGCCGCGCCGCATCGGCTCGGGATCCGGCTCCACCGCGTCGGGCCGCAGCAACTGCTCGACCACCCAGCGGACGCCGCAGGCGGCGAACGCCTCCAGGCCGCGCGCGGACTCGCGGTCGCGCCCGGCCAGGGCCGCGAGCACGGGCGGCGCCGTCGGCGCCGCCAGCGGCTCCGGATCGGGACGCTGCTCGACGAACGCCTGCGCGCGCCGCAGCTCGTGCGGCGTCGGCGCCTCGGCCGGCGGCCAGGTGACCTCGGCGAGCATGCGCCGCCCGCGGCCGGTCCACAGCTCCTCGGTGAACAGCGCGCGCACGTCGTCGACGAACGGCGACGGCTGCAGCGGCCCACCCTCCTCGTCCGATGTCCGGAACGAGAGGAACAGCGCCTCCTCCGGGCGCGACACGGCGGCGTAGAAGAGCGACCGCTCGCGCGCCAGCGTGTCCTCATGGCGCGGGAGCACAAGCCCTGAGGCGGCGGCCAGCGCGCCACGCGCGTCATCGTCGAGGAACGGCTCCGGCTGCGGGCGGCGCGGCAGCTCGCCGTCCTGCAGCCCGCACACGAACACCGCGCGAAAGCGGCGCGCGCGGATCGCCAGCGGATCGGCGAGCAGGACGCCCGGCGCGCCCTCGGCCGCCCCCGGCCCCTCGCGCACCTCGACAGAGGCCAGCGCCTCCAGCAGCTCGGCCGGCCCGCCGGCCAGCGCCTCGTCGGCCTCGGCCAGCCGCGTGAGCTCGCCGACCGCGCCGCGCAGCGCCGCCGCCGCGCGGGCATCGGCCTCGGCCTCGGGGGAGAGCACGGCGCCGCGCCGGACGTGGGGCGCCGTCCAGATCGCCTCCGCCTCGGCATGCAGGGCGGCGAGAAACGCGGCCGCGCCCTCGGCGGCGGCCAGCGCTTCGAGCTCGGCCAGCGGCCGCCCGCCCCCCCGTTCCCACAGGCGACGCGCCTCCGCCGCGGTGCGCGCCTCGTGGCGGAGCACCGCGGCCTCGAGGCGGTCGGCGGCATCGGACGCGAGCTTGCCCGGCGTCCGCAGCCACGTCACCACGTCCTGCGCGGACCCGGAGCCGAGCGCGGCGCGCGCGAACGCGAGCAGCCCCGTCCCCAGACGCGTGGCGGCCAGCGGCGTGCGCTGCTCGTGCGCGACCGGGATCCCGTAGTCGGCGAACACCTGCGCGGTCAGCTCCGTCGCCTCGCGACCGCGCACGAGCACCGCGACGTCCTCGAACGCCATCCCGTCCCGCCACAGCTCAAGGACCGACGCGCCTACCAGCTCCGCCTCCGCTCGCTCGCCGCCCGCCTCCAGCAGCCGCACGGCCCCATTCGGCGCGACGCGACGCTCCACGAAGTCCTCGAACAGCCCGCGCTCCAGCGCGTGCAGCGCACCCCGGGCCGGCTCCGCGTAGTGGGTCGACCGCGCCTCCAGAACCACGTGCTCGCGCGCCAGCGGCTTCAAGAGCTCGACCGTGGACGCGCTCCCGGCCAGAGCCGCGCGGCCCGGCTCGTACGGCAGCGCGACGCACACGTCGGCGACCCGCATCAGCGTCTCCACCGCGTCCAGCTGCGCGCGGGTGAACTCGTCGAAGCCGTAGAAGAACACCGGCCGCCCGTCCCAGGCCCCCGAGCCGGCCCGCAGCGCGTCGAGCGCCGCGTGCGCGACGCCGTCCGCGTCGACCGCCCCCAGCGCCTCGAGGCGCCGGTGGTAGGCGGAGTACAGCGCGGCCAGCTCGGACGCGTGCGCAGGGGCGTCGGCCCAGGCGCGGACCGCGGCGCCGAACCGGCCCGGCCCGGCCAGCGCGTTCTGCAGCTCCGAGAACAGGTCCCCCAGGGCGGCGGCGAACCCCGGGCCCCGTGCCGACGGCGCCAGCGCCCGCAGCCGCACGTCGGCCACGCAGGCGGCCACCACCCGGGCGCGGGCGAGCCGGCCGAGCGGCCGCGCGCTCACTCCACAAAGGCGTGCGATGTCCGCCATCAGACGCCCGAAGGTCCAGACCCCGGCGCCGAACACGATCCCCGCGCCCGCCAGCTCGCGGGCGTAGTGGCCGGCGTCCGCCGACGTCGGCACGACGAGCACGGGATCCCGCGCCACCACCGCGCGCAGGCGCGAGAAGACCTCGCCCGCCTTGGCGGCGTTGGCCGGACCGGTGATCAGCGTGAGCGGCATGAGCGACCTCACAGGGTCGCGCGTGGACCGGCTGGAATGAGCGGCGGCCGCCGGCGCTACCCGCGGGCGTGGGTCATGAAACGACGTCTGGACGAATGTACGGGCGCTCCGGCTCGCTCAAGTTGCGACGCTGATGGACGTCAATCCAAGACAAAGAGGGCCCCTCCTTCAAGCACCCTCCCCGGAGGCCGTGATGCCGACGCTGCACCTCCCCGCCGCCCACACCGACACCGACATCGCGCTCGCCGCCGAGCTCGCGGCCGTGGTCGGCAGTCACGAGCTCTACGTGACGTGGACGCACGGCGAAGGCCCCGGCCTCCCGCCCGAGATCCAGGCGATCGTGCACGAGGAGCCGCAGCAGACCCCGCTGTCTCCGTTCGGCGAGGTCGTCGTCGCGATGGTCCAGGGCATCGCGGCGCTCTGGAACGCGATCCTCCACCCGCCGTCCACGCGCGCGGCGCTGCCCGCGCCTCGCGATCCGGGCAAGCTCCCGCGCACGACCGAGGAGTCGAGCGCCTAAGGGCCCGTTGAAGCATTCCGGTACGCCCGCTGCGGCACATCCGCGGCCTGGCCTCGCCCTGCGGGCTCATCACCGGGCTTCGCCCTGCCCCCCACCCACGACGCTCACGTGCCAGAGGCACGCATCACTTGTCGCGCGCGGCCCGAGGCATCCACGGCTGCACCCCATCGGACGGACCGACCATGCTTCAACGAACCCTAAGCGGCCTCGGTGCTGGCGGCCTCGGTGGCGGCGGCCTCGCCGTCGCCGCCGCCCCCGCCGCAGGCTCGTCGGGCGGCTTGGCGCCCTCGCGCGCCCACGGCTCGTCGAACTCGACGCGCCAGCGGCCCTCATCGCTCTGCATGAGCGCGAGCCGGGCCCGGAACGAGCGTCCCGAACGCCCCTTGAAGCCGGTCACCGGCTTCTCGGTGCGCCCGTTGGCGATCAGCTCGCGGGCGATCGCGGCCGGAAGCGTCTTGCCGGCCTTCGACTTCCAGATCACGAACCCGCAGCCCGGATCCTCGCGCGACCAGCAGGAGAAGCCCTTGCGGTTCTCGACGATGTCGTGCCCGCAGACCGGGCACGGCCCGAGGTTGGCGCGCGGGATGCGCACCTCCTTGAGCTTGGCGTCGAGGTCGACGACCGTCTCGCCGGCGAACAGCGCGATGTCGCGCATGAAGTCGGCGCGCAGCTCCTCCCCGTGCTCGATCCGGGCGAGCCGGTGCTCCCAGTCGCCGGTCAGCGACGGCGAGGTGAGCTTGTGGTCCTGCAGCAGCCGGATCACGTTCAGGCCCTTCTCGGTGCAGACCAGCGCGCGGCCGTCGCGCTCGATATAGAGCACGTCGATCAGGCGCTCGATGATCGCCGCCCGCGTCGCCGGCGTGCCGATCCCGGAGTCCTTCATCGCCTCGCGTAGCTCGTCGTCGTCGACGAGCTTGCCGGCGGTCTCCATCGCCGCCAGCAGCGACGCGTCGGAGTAGCGGCGCGGCGGCTGGGTGATCTTCTCCTCGGAGGCGACCTCCAAGGTGTCCACCGTCTCGTCCTTCGAGAGCTTGGGCAACGTCTGGTTGGCGCCCTCGTCGTCCTCGCCCTCGCCGCGCTCGTCGGCGATCTCGCCGTAGACCCCGCGCCAGCCGGCCTCCAGCAGCACGCGGCCGCGCGTCCTGAACACGTGCTCGGAGACGACGGTCTCCAGCCGCGTGTTCTCCCACACCGCGTCGGGGTGGAAGACGGCGAGGAAGCGGCGCGCGACCATGTCGTAGATCCGCTTGTCGTCGTCGCTCATCTTGTCGACGCGGTGCTGTGAGCGCGTCGGGATGATCGCGTGGTGGTCGGTGACCTTCGCGTCGTTGATCACGCGGCCGAGCGGCAGCACGTCGAGCCCGGTGACGTAGCGGCCGGCGGCGGCGTACTCGCGCGCCGTGCCCACCAGCTCGGCGATCGGCTTGATCTCCGGGATCATGTCGCTCGACAGGAAGCGCGAGCTGGTGCGCGGGTAGGTGAGCGCCTTGTGCTCCTCGTAGAGCCGCTGCGCGGCGGCCAGCGTGCGCCGGGCGGAGAAGCCGAAGCGCGTGTTGGCGTCGCGCTGGAGCGAGGTGAGGTCGTAGAGGAGCGGAGCCTTCTCGCGCCGCGTCGTCGTCTCGAGCTTGGCGATCTCGCCCTGGCGCCCGCGGACCGCCTCGACGATCGCCTCCGCCTCCGCGGCGGTCGCGAGCCGCGGATTGGCGCCGGCGTGGAAGCGACCGGCGTACTTGCGCCCGGCTTCGCCTCCCACCGGCTGGAACGTGGCATCCACGAGCCAGTACGGCTCGGGCTTGAACGCGCGGATCTCCTCCTCGCGGCGCGCCACGATCGCCAGCGTCGGCGTCTGCACGCGCCCGAGTGAGACGGCGCCGTCGAAGGAGCTGCGCAGGCGGATCGTCGCCGCCCGCGTCGCGTTCATGCCGACGATCCAGTCCGCCTCCGAGCGCGAGCGCGCCGCCTCCTCGAGCAGCTCGAACTCCGAGCCGGGCCGCAGCGCGGCGAACGCGTCCTTGATCGCCCTCGCGGTCATCGAAGACAGCCACAGGCGCCGGACCGGCTTCTTCGCGCCCGACTTCTCGTAGGTCCACGCGAAGATCAGCTCGCCCTCGCGGCCGGCGTCACAGGCGTTGATGACGTCCTCGACGTCGTCGCGCTTCAGCAGCCGGTTGATGACCGTGAACTGCTTGCGCGAGCGCTCGTCGCGCACCTCCAGACGGAACTGGTCGGGCACGATCGGCAGATCGGCCATGCGCCACTTCTTGTACTTCGGGTCGTACTCGTCGGGCTCCGCGAGCTGCACGAGATGGCCGACCGCCCACGTGACGACGTGCGCGTCGGACTCGAGGAATCCCTCGTGCTTGGTGAACTGGCCCGGCAGCGCGCGTGTGAGGTCACGCCCGACGGACGGCTTCTCGGCGATGATCAGCGTCTTGCCCATGAACGACGGCGCAGCCTAGCGCTTGTCCCGGTGATGCCCGCGAGTCCGGCCGGACCGCGAAGCGTCCGCCGAACTCGACAGGATGATCGCCCCCTGGGCGATCATCCGGCGCAAGGTCCCGTTGACACACCGTTAGTGGAACCCGCCTGAGCGAGCCTGGAGCGCACGATCGCGTTGGGTACGGCGAATCCCCCGCGAGGCCCTGAAGTGGTCGCCGCGAAGACCGTTCCGACGACGTGCCCCTGGGCGTCGACCATCGGGCCGCCGGAGTTGCCGGAGCGGACCGCGCCGCGCAGGGACGTGATCGAGCGCCGCACCGGGCCGTTGCCGTAGGCGTCCTGCGTGATCACCTCGCGCGTCTCGCCCAGGCGGCCGGCGCGCACGTCGTACGGACCGTTGCCGGGGAAGCCGAGGATCGCCGCCGCGGTGCCGGAGCGGGGGTCCGAGGAGAGCTGGAGCGCGGGCGCCTGGAGCCCGCTCACGCGCAGGACCGCGATGTCGTTGCGCGAGTCGAACGCGACCGCGACCGCGTCCATCGCCGGCGGGCGGCCGCGCAGCAGCACCTCGGTGTCCTTCTGGCCCGCCACCACGTGCGCGTTGGTGACCACGAGCCCGTCGCCCGCGACCCAGCCGGAATCCTTCGACGCCGAGCCCGCACGCGGTGCCGAGGATCTTCACCACGCTCTCGGCCGCGGTCTTGACGCCGCCGGCGCGGGCGATCGAGGCGCGCGGCGGGGCGACGCGCGCCTCCGGGCCGTCGATGCGGGGGAACGGGTCCAGGCGCGAGAGCGTGGCCAGCAGGCCGCTGGACGGCGGCAGGGCTTCGTTGAGCCGGCTGAGGATCGCCGAGCGCTGCACCTCGCGCCGCGCGTCGCCGCCGTTGGCGAGCGCAAGCGCGCCGAGCACCCAGGCGATGCCGATCCCGACGCACGCGGTCAGCACGGCCCCCAGGAAGCCGTCGACGGCGGTCGCGGCGGGCGAGCGCACGCGGCTGCGCAATCGCGACCCGACGCCTTCGAGTCCCAGCGCGAACACCGCGCCGGCGAGCAGCGCGCCGATCAGCGCGAACGCCGGCGCCCACGGCGAGCGCTTCCCCTCGGCCAGCACGAGCGGGCCGAGCTTGATCCCGAGCCACGCGCCGAGCGCGAAGCCGACCAGCGCCAGAGCGCCCGCGACGAAGCCTTGAGCCCAGCCGAACAGGGCGAGAAGAAGCACGATGCCCACGATCAGCCAGTCGACGCCCGTCATCCGCTCCGAGCGTAGTGGAGTCCAAGAACCCTCCCTGGGTAACTCCGCGGGGCCTACATTCCCTGGTGGCCCCACAATGACCACGCACCCCTCGTCACGCCGCCCGCGCAAGCGGCGGCGGCGCGCGATCGCCGATCCGCGACGCTTCGCGCCGATCGCGCTCACCGCGCTGGCGGCGCTCGTCGCCGGACTCGTGGTCGGGGCGCGCCACGTCCCGTCGCAGCGCAAGGTCGTCGCGCAGTTCGCCGCCGACTGGCAGCGCGCCGACTATGACGGCATGTACGCCGGCCTGTCCGACGCGGCGCGCAAGCGCACGTCCCGGGGCCGCCTGGAGCGCACCTACCAGCAGGCCGCCTCGGTGCTCACGCTCACCAAGCTCACGACCGGCCAGGTGCGCGAGGACGGCGACGCCGTGCGCGTCCCGGTGACGATGGACACGCGCATCTTCGGCCGGCTGCACGGCACGCTCGTCGTCCCGACCGGCGACCGCGAGGCGGGCGGCGCCGGCGTCGACTGGCGGGCCGAGCTCGCCTTCCCCGGCCTGCGCCGCGGCGAGAGGCTGCGGCGCAAGACCGAGCTGCCGGCGCGCGGGACGATCGAGGCGCGCGACGGGACCGTGATCGCACGCGGGCCCGATCGTCTCCCCGACGCGGACTTCGGCCAGCTCGCGTCGGAGATCGCCGGAAGCATCGGCCCCGCCCCGCCCGCGCGCGCCGCCGAGCTGCGCGCCCGCGGCGTGCCGGACGGCGCCGCGGTCGGCCTCACCGGGCTGGAGCGCGAGTTCGACGACCGCCTGACCGGCAAGCCCGGCGGGACGCTCTACGCCGGCGACCGGGTGATCGCCCGCCGAGCGCCGGTGGCCGGGCAGTCGGTGCGCACCAGCATCGACCCCGCCGTGCAGCGCGCGGCCGTCGAAGCGCTCGCCGGCCGTTACGGCGGGATCGCCGCCGTGCGCCCGGAGACCGGCGAGATCCTGGCGCTGGCCGGGATCGCGCAGTCGGCGCCGCAGCCGCCCGGCAGCACGTTCAAGATCGTGACGCTCGCCGGCGTGCTGCAGCAGCACGTGGCCAAGCGCAGCGACACCTTCCCTTACCAGACCTCGACCAAGCTCGAAGGCGTCGAGGTCCAGAACGCCAACGGCGAGTCCTGCGGCGGCTCGCTGGAGTCCTCCTTCGCCCACTCCTGCAACAGCGTCTTCGCGCCGCTGGGCGCCAAGCTCGGCGCTCGCCGGCTGGTCGCGACCGCCGAGCGCTTCGGCTTCAACGAGGACACAGGGCCTGGCCGGCGCGGCGCGCTCGACGATCCCGTCGGCCGACGAGATCGGCGACGACCTCGCGGTCGGCTCGTCGGCGATCGGCCAGGGCCGGGTGCTCACCACGCCGCTGCAGATGTCGCTGATCGCGGCCACGATCGCCGAGGACGGAAAGCGCCCGCTGCCGACGCTGCTCAAGGGCGGCGACACCACGCACGTGCAGGCGACGACGAAGGCGGTCGCGCGCACGATCGGGCGCTACATGCGCAGCGTGGTGACGTCCGGCACCGGCGCGGCCGCCGCGGTTCCGGGCGTCAAGGTGGCCGGCAAGACCGGCACCGCCGAGCTGCGCACGACGGTCAAGGAGGAGCCGCCGCCGGACCAGACCGAGCTGACGCCCGAGCAACTCCAGCAGCAGGCGGAGGAAGCGAAGTCCGACACCGACGCCTGGTTCACCGCGTTCGCGCCGCTCGGCAAGCCGCGCGTGGCGGTGGCGGTGCTGCTGGTCGGCCAGGGCGCGGGCGGCGACACCGCGGCCCCGGCCGCGCGCGTCGTCCTGACGGCCGGATTGAAATACGGTTTCGCCTCCGCTGCGCGGCCGTCGCGGCTCGACATCGCCCGCTGGGCCCGACCGGCCTTGCTCCGCTCCGGCGACGTTACAAACCGGCCGTCGCATCGCGACATCGCCCGCCGGGCCCAACCGGCCTTGCTCCGCTGCGGCGACGTTACAAATCCAAGTGCACCGTCGCCTCATCCTCGCCCGAGCCCTGGATGTGGAGGATCAGCGGGCGGTTCGGAAGCGAGTCGGCGGGGATGCGGAAGAGGATCAGCGAGCCCTGGATCGGGCCGCTGCCGGCGGGCTCGTTGGAATCGGGCAGCACGCCGGCGTGCGGGATCGGCCGCGGAACGAACAGGAACGGGTTCTGCTTGGCGTCGACCGGCACCGGCTGGAACTTGTTGTCCTGGGTGTCGGTGATCGTGAAGTTCGTGGTCGGCGTCAGCGTCTCGCCGCTCTCGTTCTTGACGCGCATGAAGATCGCGAACCAGACCGCGTCCTTGCCGGGATCGAGATCGGTCGACTCGGGCAGCCCGCGCAGGTAGTACGAGTCCTCGATGTCCTTCGGGTTCAGGAAACGCGAGATCTGGACCTGGTACTTCAGGCCGCCGACGTCGACGGTGACGCCCTCGGTCTCGGCCTCGGTGACCGTGGACTGCTTGTCGCCGCACCCGGCCACCAGCAGCACGGCGGCGCAGAGCAGCATGAACGCGACACGACGCATGGGGAGCCGCAGATTACAACCCGCCGACGGTCGCGCGCGCACCGCGGTCGTAATCCTCCTCGAGGATCGACTGCAGGCGCCGCAGCGAGCGCTTGAGGCTGCGCTTGGACCACCCGCGCCGGCGCGTGACCGCCTCCATGAGGCGATCGGTGGGCAGCGCCGGCTCGCTCTCGGTCGTCACCTCGACGCGCGTGGAGCGCGGCCCCTGGGGCTCGAGCGTCCACTCCGTCCAGGTCCGGTTGCGGTTGAACTTCCCCGCCCGGCCCGCGGCGACGATCCGGTGCGGGCGCTCGACGTCGATGAACGTCATGTCGCCCCATCCGAAGCGGTCGAGCGGCGCGTCGATCTTGAAGCGCGCGCCCGCCCCGCGGCCGTAGGAGTCGACGCGCGTGAGGCGCCACTCCTTCAGGTAGTGGTCGGAGAACTCGGGATGGTTGGCGATGTCCGCGAGGTACTCGAAGACCTCCTCGCGGGGGCGGTCGATGCTGACGCTCGCGGTGACGGGATCCATCGCCCGCGCAGAATACTCACAGCCGGCGGACGCTCAGCGTGTGCTCGCCCGAGTGGACCACTTCCTCGTGGGTGGGGCGATCGCGCCGCAGCGGCCGGCAGAGCTCGCAGACCATCCGCTCGCCGTAGTAGAACACCAGTTCGCCGATCAGCGGAGTGCGATGGCAGTGAACGCACCCGTTTCGCTGCTCCCGAAGCGCCCGCATGCTGGGCCGGACCAGGTTGATCTCGAAAACGGTTCGGGGCCGGGCCAGAACGGGCATAGAGCCGGAATTCGGCGAGCTGAAGCCGCGTCCTGCCGCTGCAACGAATGACCCAAATTGGGGTCGCGCACCGATCGAGAGACCCCTATGCTGTGCGCGCGGAGGGGTCGCCGGACCCAGGGAGGAAGCTGTTTCGATGGACCCACCTTTCGAGAACGACGCGCAGACCGGCACCCTGCCGGGGCTCACCCCGGGAGCCGTTCCAACGCGGCCTCCGGCCCCTGCGTGGGTCGCCGAGACGCGGTCCGGGCTCACCACACCGGGCCGCTACCTCGCGTTCGAGCAGGACGGCCGCCAGGTCGTCATCCCGCTCTCGCGCGAATGGACGCGGATCGGCCGGTCGCTTGCCGCCGACATCCGCTTCGACGACGCCACGGTCTCGCGCCGCCATGCCCTGCTCGCCAGCGAGGAGAGCGGCGTGCGCGTGCTCGACGACCGCTCGCTGAACGGGATCCAGGTCAACGGCCGGCGCGTCGAGTGGAGCCCGCTGGCCGACGGCGACCAGCTCATCGTCGGGCGCCACGTCCTGTACTTCCTCGACACCGTGCCGGAAGCGGCGCCCGCCGGGACGGCCCCGGCCTCGATCGTCGAATAGCTATCGTGCTGGCCGCATGGCCGACACGATCGCGGTCCTGTCGCTCAAGGGCGGCACGGGCAAGACCACGACCGTCCGCACCCTGGCCGACGTGCTGCGCCGGGTCGGACTCGACGTCCTGGCGATCGACCTCGATCCCCAGGGCAACCTGTCGGACTACTTCGACGTCCCGGCCGACGCCTCGCCGACGATCGCCGACGTCATGTCCGGCGACGTAAAGATCAAGGACGCGGCGTACGACGGCGGGATCGTCCCCGCGTCGCCGATCCTCGCCGAGGTCGAGCGCTCGCTGTCGGGCAAGATGGGGCGCGAGCTGGTGCTCAAGAAGGCGCTCAAGGACGCCCGCAAGCAGCACGACGTGCTGCTGATCGACTGCCCGCCGGCGCTCGGGCTGCTGACGATCAACGGCCTCGTCGCCGCCGACTGGGCACTGATCTCCTCCGAGGCGCAGTACTTCGCTCTCCAGGGCGTCCAGGGGGCGCTCGAGGTGATCGGCCAGGCGAAGGAGTACTACAACGCCGACCTCGAGTTCCTCGGCGTGCTCATGAACATCGCCGACATGCGTACGGTCCACTCGCGCGACGCCTTCGCGCAGCTCAAGGAGGCGTTCGGCGAGAAGGTCTTCGAGACGGTGATCCGCTCCTCGATCGCCTACGCCGAGTCGGCCGAGCGCGCGACCTCGATCCTCGACTACCGGCCCGACCTCGGGGCGGATTACGTGTTGCTCGCAGACGAGGTTCTCGCGCGGATCGGCTCTGTGTCCGCGCGCAAGAAGCTGCAGGCCTTGCGGCCGTAAAACGTCAGGACATAGACTCCCGGCCGCGCATGGGGATCCGCGTCTTCCACTGCGATGACTCGGACGCATTCACGCGGCTGGTGGCGTTCTGGTTGGCTGAGCACCCGGACATCGAGCACGTCGGGGATGCCCGGACGGCGGAAGCCGCTCTCGCGGCGCTTCCGGCTGCCCGCGCGGACGTGATCCTGCTCGACACCATGGGCCGCCCCGGCGACGGCGAGCTGCTCTCCTCGATCCGGGCCGCCGCCCCCGACGCGTACGTGATCGTCTACTCGGGCTACGTGCGGCTGATGCGCGAGGACGCGCTCGGCGAGCCGGCCGACGCCTACCTCGCCAAGGGCGACGACGACGCGGCGCTCGTCGCGCTGATCCGCGAGGTCGCTACGCGACCGCCGCGCCGGCGCCCGTAAACGGCACGCGCAGGACCTCCGCCCACTCCGCGACCTCGGCGCGCAGCCGCGCCGCGACCGACCCGGTGGACTCGAAGTCGCACCAGACGAGCACGCTCGGCCCGGCGCCGGAGATCGTCGCGCCGAGCGCCCCGAGCTCGCGCGAGCGCTCGATCAGCGCCCACGAGCGCGGGTACAGGTGCGCGCGCCGCGGCTGGTGCAGCCGGTCGCCGAGCCCGCGCGCGACCAGCCCCAGGTCCCCGCGGGCGAGGCCGAGCACGAGCATCGACGCGTGCGCGACGTTGAAGACGGCGTCGGAGATCGGCACCCGGTCCGGCAGCGCCGCGCGCGCCTTGACCGTACGCACCGTCTGCTCGGGCACGACCAGCAGCGCCTCCAGGCCCGGCGGCGGATCGAAGCGCTCGACGGCTCCGTCGCAGCACAAGACGAAGCCGCCGCGCAGAGCCGCGGCGACGTTGTCCGGGTGGCCCTCGATCCGCGTCGCCTCCGCGAGCACGTCGGCGCCGAGCTCGAAGATCGAGTCCGCGGCCAGCAGCCCGGCGACGAGCGCGGCCGCGCTGGTGCCGAACCCGCCGGCGAGCGGGATGTCGGAGCGGATCGTGAACTCGAAGTCGTCGACCGGGTGCAGGGCGGCGAAGCCGCGCACCGCGAGGTTGCGGCGATCGGTGGCGATCGCCAGGTCGGTGTGGACCGCGAACCTCCCGGTCTCCACCACCTCGAGCTCCATGTGCAGGTCCAGCGCGGCGCCCATCACGTCGAACCCCGGGCCGAGGTTGGCCGAGGACGCCGGGACCCGCACCAGGCGCCGTCTATGCAAGTACGGCCTTCTCCACCGCCGCGATGTCGGGCTCGCAGGGCACGACCGCGCCGGCGTGGGCGAGCGCGGTCTGCGGGTCCTTGAGCCCGTGGCCGGTGAGCACGCAGACGACGCGCTCGGCGTCGCCCGCGCCATGGGCGAGCACGCCGGCCACGCTGGCGGCGCTCGCCGGCTCGCAGAAGACGCCCTCGTGCGCGGCCAGGAAGCGGTAGGCCTCGAGGATCTGCGCGTCACTGACCGCGGCGACGCCGCCGTGGGAGCCCGTGAACGCCTCCATCGCCTCCTCCCAGCGCGCGGGGTTGCCGATCCGGATCGCGGACGCGATCGTCTCCGGCTGCTCGACCCGCTTGCCGATCACCAGCGGCGCCGCGCCCTCGGCCTGGAAGCCGAACAGCCTCGGCCGCGCGTCCATCTCCCGGAAGCCCTTCCAGTACGCGGTCACGTTGCCGGCGTTGCCGACGGGGATGCACAGCGCGTCGAGCTCGCCGAGCGCGTCGAGCACCTCGAAGGCCGCCGTCTTCTGGCCCTCCAGCCGGTACGGGTTGACCGAGTTCACGAGCGCGATCGGGTGGCGCTGGACGAGCTCGCGCACGAGCGCCAGCGCCTGGTCGAAGTTGCCGCGCAGCGCGATCACCCGCGCGCCGTGCATCAGCGCCTGGGCGAGCTTTCCGGTCGCGATCTTGCCCTCGGGCACGATCACCGCGCCGGTCAGCCCCGCCCGCGCCGCGTACGCGGCCGCGCTCGCCGCGGTGTTGCCGGTGGAGGCGCAGATCACCGTCTCCGCGCCCTCGCGGACGGCGGCCGAGACCGCGCAGGTCATCCCGCGGTCCTTGAACGAGCCGGTCGGGTTCGCGCCCTCGAGCTTGAGCCATACCTCGACGCCGGCGCGCTCGGACACGCGCTCGGCCAGCACCAGCGGCGTCGAGCCCTCCTCGAGCGAGACCACCGGGTCGCCGGGGCCGAACGGCAGCCGCTCGCGGTAGCGCGCGATCAGACCCATTACGAGAACTCCTCGTCGATCACCCGGATCGCGCGCGGCGCGGCGCGGACGAACGCCATCTGCGAGATCAGCCGCACGGCGGCGTAGAAGCGCGACTCCAGCAGCGGGTGCAGGACCATCACCAGCCGCGCCTGGCGGCCGAGGCCCTTCTGCACGACCGACTTGATCGACGCGCCCTGCATCCCCAGCACCTCGGCGACCTGGGCGAGCACGCCGGGCTCGTCGTCGACCTCCATGGCGAGGTAGAAGGCGGACTTCACGTCGCTCACCACCGGCAGCGACGCGGTCGTCTCCGGCGTGCAGGCGGGCGGGATCATCGCCGAGATGACGTCGCCGAGGACGGCGCTGGCGGTCTGCGGCCCGCCGGCGCCGGGGCCCGAGAGCGTGATCTCGGTGATCGCGTCGGACTCGACGGTGACGGCGTTGTACGGGCCGCTCACGCTGGCCAGCGGATGCCCCGGGTACAGGAAGGCCGGGTGCACGCGGACTGAGATGCCGGCGTCGACGCGCTCGGCGGTCCCGATCAGCTTCAGGCCGAGCCCGAGGTCGCGCGCGAACGCCATGTCCTCGGCGGTGATCTGCTCGATCCCCTCGTATGTGACCTGGTCGAGGTGGACCGGCGTCGAGAACGCCAGCCGGGCGAGGATCGCCATCTTGGCCGCGGCGTCGCGGCCGGTCACGTCATCGGTGGGATCCGCCTCCGCGTACCCCAGCTCCTGCGCACGGGCGAGCGCGTCGGCGTACGACATCCCGCCGCGCGCCATCTCGGTGAGGATGAAGTTCGTGGTGCCGTTGACGATCCCGTGGATGCGCTCCACGTGCGCGGCTGCGAGCGTCTCCTGGAGCACGCGGATCACCGGCACGACGCCGGCCACCGCGCCCTCGAAGCGCAGCTGGACGTCGTGCTCGCGGGCACACGACCACAGCTCCTCGCCGTACTGGGCGAGCAGCAGCTTGTTGGCGGAGACGACGTGCTTGCCGGCGCGCATCGCGGAGAGCACGTAGTCGCGCGCCGGGTCGATCCCGCCGATCAGCTCGACGACGAGATCTGAGCGGTTTGCGATGGTCTCGAAGCTTCCGCGGGAGCGGGTGAGCACGCCGGTCAGCTCGGGCTTGAGGCCCGTGACCGCGGCGATCGCGTCCGCCCGCTCGGCCAGCAGCGCCTCGAACGCCGCCCCGACCGTCCCGTGACCCAGCAGCCCGACCCTAAACGTCTCTGGCATAGAGGTCCTCGAAGGTCTCGCGGCGCACGACCTCGCGCGCCCGCCCGCCCGAGCAGAACACGACCGGCGGGCGCGGGACGCCGTTGTAGTTGTTGGCCATCGCGTACACATACGCGCCGGTGACCGGCGTCACGAGGATGTCGCCGGGGCGCGGCTCGGGCAGGCTCGTCTCGCGGATCAGCACGTCGCCGGACTCGCAGTGCTTTCCGACGACCGTGCACGGCGTTCCCGCCGCGCCTGCGCGGTCGGCGAGGTCGGCCTCGTAGGGCGCGTCGTAGAGCATCGGGCGCAGGTTGTCCGACATGCCCCCGTCGACGGCGACGAAGCGGACGTCGCCGTCGGCGAGCCGGACGTCCTTGACCGACTCGACGGTGTAGAGCGTCACGCCGGCCGCCGCGGTCAGCGCGCGGCCGGGCTCGATCGAGAGCGCCTTGCCCGCGCCGAGCACCTCGTCGGCGGTCGCGACCATGGCGTTCACGTACTCGGCGACGCTCGGCGGGCGGCGGTCAGGCGTGTAGGCGACGGCGAGCCCGCCGCCGAGGTCGTAGGCCTCGAAGTCGCCGAGTCCGGCGATCGCCTCCACCGCGGCACGCCACGGCGCGAGGTCGAACAGCTGCGAGCCGATGTGGATGTGCAGGCCGCGCACCTCCGCCCAGCCGGACGCGCGCAGGCGCTCGATGGCGCTCGGGGCGTCCGCGAGCGAGAAGCCGAACTTCGAGCCCGCGTGGCCGGTGAGGATCTTCGCGTGGGTGTCGGCGACGACGCCGGGAGTGACGCGCAGCATCACCTCGCACGGCGCCTCGATGCGTTCGAGCTTGTCGAGCTCGTCGAAGTTGTCGATCACGATCCGCGCGCCGGCGCGAGTGGCCGCGCGCAGCTCTCGCTCGGACTTCGCGTTGCCGTGGAGAATGATGCGCGGCCCCTCGAACCCGGCCCGCTGCGCGAGCGCGAGCTCGCCTCCGGAGGCGACGTCGACCGACAGGCCCTCCTCGTAGAACACGCGCAGCACGGCCGTGCACGGGAACGCCTTGGACGCGAACACGACCTCGCCGGGCATCGCCGCGGTGAACTCCCGCGCCCGCGCCCGCAGGTCGTCCTCGGAGACGACGTACAACGGCGTGCCGAAGCGCCGCGCGAGCTCGATCGCGTCGCAGCCGCCGACGCTCAGGCGGCCGTCGCGGACCTCCGAGAACTCGGGGTACAGGGTGCCGACCGCGGTGACCATCCCGCGGCATGATGACCTAGTGGTCCCGTCCGTGGACACACGCACCGCCAGACGGCCGCTGATCACCGCCTGGCGGCGTCCTCGCATGGCTCACGTGGCAAAGCCACGCATCGCCGGCTGCGTCCTTGCCAGCCGGCGCCAGCGGCCGCCTGGACGGCACGCGGGCCCACGGACGGAACCACTAACGCAGCTTGAAGGCCTTGCGTACCGCGCGGCAGGCGGTCGTGGAGGAGCGCCCGGGGGAGCCCGAGCCGGTCACCTTCCAGGCCTTGCCTGAGCCCCGCTTCTGCCTGAAGGCGCCGCGCGCGCCGCCGCTGAAGCGCCCGCTGACCGTGCCGTCCTTGACGTCGACGGTGAAGGCCAGGCAGGCCCGCCGGCCCTTTCCGACCGCCAGCAGCTTCCCGGTCGCACGCGCGGTCCGCTTCAGCGGGTCGGCGTTGACGTCGAACAGCGCGTACCAGCGCCCGCTCGCCAGCTTCCCGGCGCCGGGCAGCTTGAACGTGCCCTGCTGGCGCGCGCCCTTCTCCAGGTAGGCCGCGCCGAGCGTCGCCGTGCCCTGCACGCTCTTGGTCGCGGCGAAGCTGCCGCTGAACGCGCGGCCGGCAAACGCGCCGGCCAGGCCCGCGCACGGCGCCGCGGACTGCGGGCCGAACATCTGCACCCGGTCGTTGTCGTGATCGGCGACGTAGACGTTCCCGCCGCAATCCACGGCCAGCCCCCACGGGTCGCGGAACCGGCCCGCATCGCGGCCCTCGCCGCCGAACCAGGCGCGCCAGACGCCGGTCGGGCCGAACACCTGGACACGGTCGGTGCCCCGCTCGCTGACCCAGACGGCGGCGCCGTCGGCGGCGATCCCCCACGGCGACGAGAGCTGGCCGAGCCCGGTTCCCGGGCTTCCCCACTTGGCGAGCAGCGCCGTGCCGTCGATGTTGAGCTTCTGGATCCGCCCGTTGCCGGCGTCGACGACGTAGACGGCGAAGAAGCGGTCGAGTGCGATCCCGGCCGGCGCGTCGAACTGGCGGTCGCCGGAGCCGGGGCCGAGGCCGAACTGGCTCTGGTAGACGCCGCCGGTGGTGAAGCGCTGGACGCGGTCGTTGCCGCGATCGGTGACCAGCACGCCCGCCTCCGAATTCGCCACCACGTCGGTCGCGCCGTCGAACTGGCCGGGACCGGTGCCCGCGGTGCCCCAGTCGGTGATCAGCGCGCCGGTGCCCGAGTACTTCGTGACGTGGTCGAAGAACGGGTCGGCGACGTACACGCTGCCGAGGTCGTCGACGGCGATCCCCGTCGGCGCGCCGGAGACGTCCCACTCGCGCACGAAGACGCCGGAGGGCGTGAACTGCTGCACCCGGCTGCCCGGGAACTCCTCGAGCACGTAGACGGCCGTCCCCGCGCTGTTGACGGCGACGTCCGCGACCCCGTCGAACTCGCCCGGGTCGCGGCCTTCGTTCCCCCACTCGCGCACGAAGCCGGCGCCGGCGAGGCCGCCGGGCGTCGCGGAGGCCTCCAGCGACGGCGCGCTCTCGGCGCCGTCGCCGTTGACGGCGGTGACGACGTAGTGGTACGTCGCCGGGCCGGGCGCGTTGGCGTCGGTCAGCGCGGTGGCGCTCGTGGAGCCGACGAGCGTCGGGTACGGGCCGCCGGCGGCCGTCCCGCGGTAGACGCGGTAGGTCGCCGCGGTGAAGCTCGCGGCCCACATCAGGTCGACCGAGCCGTCGCGCGCGACCGCCGTCAGGCCCGCGGGCGGCGCGGGAGCGAGGTCGGCCCGCGCGGCGGCGTGCACGGTCTCGGAGTCGGGGCCGGCGCGAAGCTGCCCGTCGATCGCGCGCACGACGTAGAAGTACGTCGTGCCGTTGGCGAGGCCGGTGTCGCGGAAGCTCGGCTCGCGCGGCTGGGCGACCTCCGTGAACGGCCCGCGCGGCGAGGCCGAGCGCAGCACGCGGTACTCGAGCAGGTCGGCGTCGGGGCTCGGCGCCCAGTCGAGCGCGACGCCGTGGCTGAACCCGGCCGCCCGCACCAGCTTGGGCTGCAGCGGCTTGGAGAGGTCGTAGTCGGCGCCGCAGGCCCCGAGCGAGCAGACGAACCACTCGCGCGGGTCGCAGGCGCTGAGCGACGCGCTGAGGAAGACGATCCAGATCAGGATCAGCGCGCGTCGCACGAGCGCGACGCTACGCCCGCGCTCATCCGCATGTCACCGGACTTACAGGTAGTTCATCGGGTTCACGACGCGCCCGTTGATGCGCGTCTCGAAATGCAGGTGCGGCCCGAAGCAGCGGCCCGTGCAGCCGGTGTAGCCGATCACCTGGCCCTGGCTGACGCTCGCGCCCACGGACGTGCCGAAGCGCGACTGGTGCGCGTAGCACGTCGACAGCGAGGCGGTGTGCTGGACGCAGGTGAAGTTGCCGTAGCCGCCGGAGGCCGACTCGGGCTGCATGAGGACGACCTTGCCGTTCGCGGCGGCGCGGATCGGCGTGCCGGAGGGGACGCCGATGTCGATGCCCGGGTGGCACGACTCCCACGCGCGCGACTCGCAGAACGGCGACGTGATCGGGCCGTTGACCGGCCAGATCAGGCCGCCCGAGCCGCCGCGGATCGGCCCCGCGGGCAGCGAGCCGCTGAAGCCGGCCAGCGTGGCCTCGATCTTGCGCTGCGTCGCCCTCAGCGTCTGGACGTCGTCCTCGAGCTCCTGGCGGCGGTCGCGCGACGAGTGCAGCAGCGCGGTCTTGCGCTGGCGGGCCGTCTGCACGTTGTCCTGGCGCTCGACGAGGCCGACGCGCACGGTCGAGACCTCGTCGCGCTGGCGCTGGATCTGCGCCGCCACGCGCGCCTCGGTCTGCTCGAGTCCCGAGAGCCTCGCCTCCGTCGACGTCGCGTCGGCCTTGGCCGTCCGCACGACGTCCATGATGTGCGAGTCCTGCTGGGAGATGCGGTGCATGAACTCCGTCCGCTCCAGTAGGTCCTCGAAGCCGTTGGAGTTCAGGACCACGGTCACGATGTCGGGCCGGTCGGCCTTGTAGAGCTCGATCAGCCGGTTCGCGAGCGTGCGGCGGACGACCAGCAGCCGTGCGCGCAGCCGCGCCAGGCGCGCGCGCTCGGAGCGCAGCTTGGCCTGGACCGCGGCGAGCTCCGCGCGCTTGGAGTCGAGGCTCGTCTGCAGCTTGTGCTGGCGGTCCGCGAGCCGGCCGATGTCGTCCTCGAGCGCGTGGATGCGGTCCGTGTACTGCGAGATGTCGCTGGTGAGGACGCGCTCGTGCGCCTTGTGGCCGCCGATCAGCGACTGCTTGCGGTCGATCTGCTTCTGGATCTGCCCCGGGCTGGGGTCGTCGGCGGACGACAGCACGGGCAGGACCGCCCAGAGGGCGACCGGCGCAACCACGGCGAGTAGGAGCAGGCGCAAGCGCATGCGACGGCGCATCCTACGAGGTGGGCCGAACCGACCTGCAGCGAATCGTGCAGAGTGCAGGGCTTTCGCACGGCGGTAAATGTTGATAAGGCTTCGCGCAGGTCTGCCATCCTCCTTTATGAGATGCCTAGACCCACCTCCTTTGGCAAGGACACCGGACTCCAGTTCCGGATGGCCGTGACCCTGTTCCTGCTCGGCGCGATCTACGTCGCGCTGGTTGTCGTGCTGATCGCCGTCGGTGCGAGCGGGATCATCGTGGCGCTCATCGCCGGCGGCCTTGCCGCACTGAATCTGTTCGCCTCGGACAAGCTCGCGCTCGCCGCGATGGGTGCGCGCGTGGTCTCCCCGCAGGAGGCACCGCAGCTGCACGCGATGATCGAGCGCCTGTGCGTGCAGGCCGACCTCCCGAAGCCCAAGGTGGCCGTCGCCAACACGCGCATGCCGAACGCGTTCGCGCTCGGCCGCTCACCCAAGTCGGCGACCGTGTGCGCGACCACCGGGATCATGGAGCTGCTCTCCCCGGCCGAGCTCGAGGGCGTAATGGCGCACGAGCTCACGCACGTCGCCAACCGCGACGTGATGGTGATGACGCTTGCCGGCTTCTTCGCGACGATCGCGGCCTACATCGTCCAGTTCGGGTTCTTCTTCGGCGGCTCCTCTTCGGATGACGACGACGGCCCGAGCTTCATGGTGCTGCTGCTGGTCTCGCTCGCCGTCTATGTGGTCTCGTTCTTCCTCATGCAGGCGCTGTCGCGCTATCGCGAGTTCGCGGCCGACCGCGGCTCGGCGCTGATCACGGGGCGGCCCTCCGCCCTGGCCAGCGCGCTGCAGAAGATCTCGTCGGGCATGCACCGGATCCCGCAGCAGGACCTGCGCGCGGCGTCGGAGCTGCAGGCGTTCTTCATCTTCCCCACCGGCGCCGGCAAGTCGCTCTCGAACCTGTTCGCGACGCACCCGCCGATGGAGAAGCGGATCGAGCGCCTGATGCGGCTCGAGTCGCAGCTGCAGGGCACCGCGGTTTAGGGTTAAGGGCGTGCAGGCCCTCCGCCCCACCCCGATCATCCGACCTTAAGCGCCCATGGGGCTCTTCGACATCCTCCGCGGCAAGCGCGAGATCAAGCAGCCGGCGACGGACCGCCTGTTCGCTATGTCCACGGCGTACGAGACGATGCAGACCGGCATGGGCCTGACGTCCTCGGGCGAGGCGGCGATCGTCTTTCAGCCGCTCGCCACGGCCGACTTCGAGGGGATCGTCAAGGACATGGAGGAGATCCTCATGGGCACCGGCGAGGAGACCGGCACGACGATCGCCGCGCGCGACGACGAGTTCGGCTACCGCTGGATGGTGCTCTCGGACCCGGACATGGAGGACCTCGTCGTCGGGCTGAACGCGGTCTCCACCGAGATCCAGGGCGGCGGGTACGGCGACCGACTGCTCGCCGCGGTCTTCTCGTTCCGCGACGAGAAGAACCGCAAGGCCTACTGGATCTACAACTTCAAGCGCGGCGCGTTCTATCCGTTCGTGCCCGCCGGCGGCGACCAGCAGCGCGACAACGAGCGAGAGCTGCGGCTCAAGGCCCAGATCGGCGCCGACCTCCCGGTCGAGGCCGAGCTCGAGCGCTGGTTCCCGCTCTGGGGCGCGCCGCTCTAGCGCCTAGCAGCCGCTCGAGCTGGGTGGACCGCCGCGCCGACGGCGCCGGCGAGCGTCAATGGCGCGGACGGGTTCCGGCGAACGTCAACTGCGGCATTAGGGAGGGCGGGCTTACCAGAAACGATCACCCAGGGACGGCAAACGCTCACGAGCGACCATCCCAGATAGACAGGCTACCTGTACGCGTCGAGTTAGTGGTGCTAGAGCCGACAAACTCCACGCCAGATTCCCTGACCGTCGTCCGCGGATGATCGATTCCAATCCGCACCCCCTCCTCACCCGCCAGCAGTTGCCCGTACGACCACAACTCGAGCCGAGCTCTCAACGCCGGGCAGTCAAGCGCCGCGGGCGACGGCGCGCGTGACGACCTCCGCGTCGGTCACGCTTCCGTGGCATTCGAATGCCAAGCAGGCCCCAGATCAACGCCCGTGGCAAGCGCCGCCGTGCCCGGCAGCATCGTGGCCCCTGGGTCGACGGCTAACGGCTCTAAGCCCCGTACGCGTCGTGGTAGTTCCACCACTGGTATGGCGGGGTCTGGGGGTAGCCCTCGGGCGAGTCCTCCCATGCCTCCTGGCGCCCGAGCGCGGTGATGTCGAGATAGCTCCACGTCGTGCCCATGTGCTCGTCGCCGCGGGCGTCGACGAAGTAGGTGCGGAAGATCCGGTCGCCCTCGCGGATGAAGGCGTTGTGCCCGTGCCACTCGTCGACCCCGAAGTCCTTGTCGAAATCGTCCTTGAGGGTGTACCAGGGGATGAGCCCCCAGCCCATGCGCTCCTTCAAGCCCTGGATCTCGGCCTGCGGGGCGCGCGAGACCCACACGAGCGTCGTGTCCCGCGCGTTCAGGTGGGCCGGATGCGCGACCTGGTCGGCGCCGAAGGAGCAGCCGGCACAGGCCCGCTCGGGGTAGGCGCCGCCCGACTCCGGATAGGTGGTGACGTCCGGCGCATAGAAGGCGCGGTAGACGATCAGCTGCCTGCGGCCCGCGAACAGGTCCTGCAGGCTCGCCGGCCCGTCTGGGCCCTCGAAGCGGTAGTCCTTCTCGACGGCCATCCACGGCATCCGCCGGCGCTCGGCCGCCAGTGCATCGCGGGCGCGGGTCACCTCCTTCTCCTTGACGAGCAGCGTCTCGCGCGCGGCCTGCCACTCCTGCGGCGACACGATCGGCGGGGTCTTCATGACGGCGTGTCCTCCCTCAGCACTCGGTTGCTGCGAGTGTCCAAAGGATCGCGCGTCAGCGGTAGCGGATCGTCGCGTCGCCGGAGCTCGTGACCGCGTTGAGGCTGCGGGACGAGTCCGGGTTCTGGTCGACGCCGAGCTGGGGGTCGCCGGAGGACGTCGCGACCTGGGCGTCGTAACCCTCGTGGCCGTTGCGGGGGACGGAGATCGTCACGTCGCCCGAGGAGGAGGCGACGCTGACGCGCTTGGGGACGGTGGCGACGTCGAGGAAGACGTCGCCCGAGGTCGCGCGGGCGTCGATCGTCTGCGATGTCACCTCCGCGGCGTCGACGTCGCCGGACGAGGTCTCGAGCACGAGCCGGCCGCCGAGGCGGCTCGCCTCGATGTCGCCCGAGGAGACCTTCGCGTTCGTGCCGCCGCTGAGCCCGGACAGCGCCAGGTCGCCGGAGCCGGCGTCGATCGTGACCGAGCCGCTGAGGTCGCTCGCCCGCACGTCGCCGGAGTGCGTGTCGACCGAGACCGGCATGCCCGCAGGGATGCGGACGACGAAGCTCGACTCGCAGTGCCCCAGGACGATGTCGTGGCAGGCGCCGCGCAGCGACAGGTGACCGCCGTCGATCTCGGTCCTGAGCTTGGGCAGCCACAGCGTGCCCTTGGCGTGCGTGTCGACGATGACCTCGCGGCCCGCGGACGGCACGAGCGTGACGTCGGCGTTGGCGCCGTCGATCGTCACCTCCGACACCGCGCCGCGCACGACGTGGTGCTCGTCGCGGGTGACCGAGCCGACCGTGCGCCCGGCCAGCGCGACGCCCGCCCAGATCGTGAAGATCACGGCGAGCAGCCCGCCGGCCGCGAGCCAGAGCGCCCGTGAGGGGGACGCGGTCGTCATCGGTCGACGGCCTCCAGGAAGCGCAGGACGGCCAGCACGCGGCGGTGCGCTTGGTCGGCCGGCGGCAGGCCGAGCTTGCCGAAGATGTTGGTCACGTGCTTCTCGACCGCGCCCTCGGTGACCACGAGCTGCCCTGCGATCGAGCTGTTCGTGCGGCCTTCGGCCATCAGCTCGAGCACCTCGCGCTCGCGCGGCGAGAGCCGCTCCAGCGGGTCCTGGCGGCCGCTGCGGACGAGCAGCTGGGTGACGACCTCGGGATCGAGCGCGGCGCCGCCGGACGCGACCCGCCGCAGCGTGTCCAGGAAGTCGCCGACGTCGGCCACGCGGTCCTTGAGCAGGTAGCCGATGCCGCGGCTGTCGCCGGCCAGCAGGTCGACCGCGTAGCGCTCCTCCACGTACTGGGAGAGCATCAGCAGATTGACCTCCGGCCACGAGCGGCGGATCACCAGCGCGGCGCGCACGCCCTCGTCATTGAACGTCGGCGGCATCCGCACGTCGATCACGCAGATGTCGGGACGGTGGCGCTCGACGGCGCGCAGCAGCGCCTCCGGATTGTCGACGGCCTCGAGCACGTCGAACCCGCCCTCGCGCAGCAGGCGCGTCAGGCCCTCGCGCAACAGGACGGCGTCTTCGGCGATCACGGCTCGCATGGCAACTCCACTCGCAGGGTCGTGCCCTCGCCTGGAGGGCTTACGACCATCAGGATGCCGTCCACGGCCTGCACGCGGTCGCGCAACCCGCGCAGCCCGTTGCGGTTGACGTCCGCCCCGCCGCGCCCGTTGTCGGACACCTCGATCGTCAGCTCGCCGCCCGCGATCCGGACCTCCAGCCGCGCGCGGGTGGCGCGCGAGTGCTTGGCCACGTTGGTCAGCGCCTCGGCCACGACGAAGTAGGCGATCGCCTCGACCGAGGGCGCCGCGCGCTGCGGAAGGTCGACGTCGACGGCGACCGGCACCGGGCAGCGCGCGGCCAGGGCGGAGACGGCGGCGTCGAGCCCGCGGTCGGTCAGCACGGCCGGATGGATGCCGCGCGCGAGGTTGCGCAGCTCCACCAGCGCCTCCTTGGACTCGCGGTGCGCCTCGTCGAGCAGCTCGCGCGTGACGTCGGGATCCTCGGTCGCCTTCGCGCGCCCGAGCGTCATCGCGAGCGCCACGAGCCGCTGCTGCGCGCCGTCGTGCAGGTCGCGCTCGATCCGGCGCCGCTCGTCGTCGGCGGCGGCGACCATGCCGGCGCGCGTCTGCTCGAGCGTGTCGACGCGCGCGCTGAGCATCTCGCGGTCGCTCGGCTCCAGCAGCAGGCGGGCCATGGCGATCTGGACGGCGGCAAGGCCGCGCGTGACCCAGGGGGCCGCGAACAGCAGCGCGACCCCGCCGGCCACGTGGGCGATCGAGGAGACCGCGAAGCCCACGTCGGCGCCGAACAGGCTGCCCTCGCCCGCGGTCGCCCAGCCCCACAGCGGGTAGCTGACGAACGCGAGCCCGCCGCCCCAGGCGCAGAACGTCAGGAACGCGCCGAGCCAGCCGAGCAGCGGAAGCGCCACGAGCGCGTAGGCGAGCTCGAGCCAGCAGCCGCGCGAGGTCGCCCAGTCGATCAGGCGGCGCGGCAGCGGCCCGTCGCTCGGGAAGCGCCGGACCGGGAACTCCGCCCCCATCAGCGCGGCCGCCCGGTTGCGCTCGACCTTCGCGAGCACGTGGTCGAACGCCAGCACGAGCCAGACGATCGGCAGGCCGATCGAGCGCGACGATCAGCAGCGGCACGCCGAGGCACAGCCCGACGAGCGTGAAGATGAACGAGAACGTCCCGATCGTGCCGCTGAGCGCGACGTAGGCCGTCGCTCCCCAGGTGTCGCTGGGGAAGGAGACGGTGCGCCGTTGGAGAGCCGAGCTGACCACGACACACACGGTATGCCCGCCGGAGGGTTCCGGCGGGCGAGCCACCACGTTGGTTGCGCCGGGGGCTAGCCAGAGACGGCTAGTCGGGGATCAGGCCGTCCCCGGTGAACTGGTGCCCGGCCTCGTCGAACGTGAGGTCCGGCGGGGGCAGGATCACGTCGGACTCCTCCAGCTCGTCCTCGGCCAGCGGAGAGCCGTCCGAGCGCACGAGCTCGAGCAGCTGCGCGAACACCTCCCCGAAGCGCTCCTCGTCTCCCGCCTCGACGGCGGCCACGACGTCATTGTCGAGGTCGTTGAGGCGGTCCGCAAACTCGTCCGGCAGCCGGTACTGGCCCTCAGTCGAGATGCGTACGATCATGCGGGTCGCTCTTCCTGCTGTGGCTGGGCCTGGCCTTGCCGGCCTCGCCGGCCTCGAGCGCCTGCGGAGGCGGGCCCTGGCCGAGCTCGGCCTTGAGCTTCGCCAGGTCGTCGTCGACGACAGACTGCGACGTCAGCTCGTGCAGCTGGCGGTCGATGTCGTCCTGCCCCGCGGTGAGCGAGAGCTGGTCGTCGAACGCCCCGGAGGCCTCGAGCTCGTCCATCGCGTTCGCGCGGGCACGCATGTTCTCGGTCTTGTCGACCGCGCGTTGCATCGCCATGCCCACGTCGGCCATCTCCTCGCCCACGCCGGACGCGGCCTCGGAGATCTTCACGGAGGCCTCGGCGGCGGAGTACTGCGCCTTGATGACCTCCTTCTTGGTGCGGAACTGGTCGATCCGCGTACGCAGCGTCTGCTCCTTGGCGACGAGCTGCTGCTGCTGGCTCTCGAGCTCCTGCACCTGGCCGTCGAGCGACTGCAGCTCGCCCTGGGCGAACTGCTTGCGCTCCAGCGCGACGCGTGCGAGGTCCTCGCGGTTCTGCGAGAGCGCCTGGCGCGCCTGCGTGTCGAGCTTGACCACCTGCTGCTCGAGCTTCTGCTGCTGCAGCTGCAGGCGCTTCTTGGAGGTGACGACGTCGGCGATGCCCTTCTTGACGTTCTGGAGCAGCTCCATCTGCTTCTGGTAGCTGTACTCCAGCGTCTCGCTCGGGTCTTCTGCCCGATCGAGCAGCTTGTTGATCTTCGCCTTGATTACGGTGGAGAACCGTCCGGACATGCCGGCCACGGCACCTCCCTATTTGTCGAACTTGCGAGTCCGACAAGGGTACCTAGGTGACGCGCTAACGTCGGATGCGGAGGGGGTGCAGACGCTTAGAACCCGACGGGGTGACGCTTCTTGAAGCCGCGCGAGGAGCGCTCGGTCGGCCGCCAGCGCGGGCCCCGCTCGGTTGCGTGCTTGAACCGCGCCGACTTGGTCGCGCGGACCGCCACCGCGCTCGTGTCGAGCCGCAGGCCGGCGATCACCGCGTAGGCGTGGCCGCGGTTCGTGAAGATCGTGATCCACTGGCCCTTGCCGGACTCGCCCCACTTCATGAACGAGCTCGAGTCGAGCGGGCTGTCGAGCAGGCCGCCGCCGTGGAGCGCGTAGGAGACGGTGCCGGAGCAGTCGTAGGCGTCGTCCTCGAAGTCCTTGTGGCCGCCGCCGTAGCGGTACGGCTTGGTCTGGATCTTGTTCGCCGCCCAGACCGCCGTCTGCACCTGCGGCGGCGCGTCGGCGGGAGCCGCGGCGGTGCCGTCGGGCAGCAGCTCGGCGACCGCGCCGGGCGTGGTCATGTCGACCATCGGCGGCGGAGGCGGCGGATACTGCGCTCCACCGGACGCGCTCGGCGCAGGCGCCTGCGCCATCGCAGAAGCAGGCAGAACGCAAAAAGACATCGATGTCAGGGTGAGCGCAAGCGCCCGCAGGGAGAACAAGCCGTATTCCTCTTTCGTCGGCCTGCGGGGTTAGCTGACGGGCTAGCGCTGAAAGAGCGTGCGCTTCGCATCGGTCGATGCGATTCGCCCCAAACAACCTGGGTCCCCCGCCCCCGGCGACCAACCGGGGCTCGGCGTGCGCGGCAACTTATACGAAGCCGCGGTCTTATGTCCAGTCGCTGACACCCGAAAAGGGTCGAGTGTCGCTTCGCATGTCCATCGGTCCTGACATCACGGGGCTTTAGCGGTTTCCCAAAGCTGGCGCGTACGCGCTCGCGGTGCGTCCCGATCGTGGCCCTCCGCGGCGATTTATCAGGCGGTCGACTAGCCTCGTCGCCGTGCGAACCCTGGGAGTCCTCGCGCTGGCGAGCGCGCTTGCGCTGGCCGGCTGCGGCGGCGGTGGAGGCGACAAGCCGGACGCGCAGACGACGGCGCCGGTGATCGGCCAGAAGGGCAACGAGGTCCCCCAGCAGGGGCCGCCGCTGGGCTACCCCGTGGTCGCCAGCCGCAACACGACGCGCGTCGCAGGCGGGGACGCGATCGCCGACGCCGCCGGCGTCGCGCTCGCCGCGTTCCCCGAGGCCAAGCCGGACGCGGTCGTGCTTGCCGACGTCAACGACTGGCGGACGGGGCTCGTCGCGTCGGTGCTGTTCAGCGCCCCGATCCGGGCGCCGATCCTGTTCGCCAGCGGCGACAAGGTGCCCGACGCGACGGCGGCCGCGCTGGACCGGCTCGCGCCGAAGGGCGCCAAGGCAGCGGGCGGCGCGCAGGTGATCCGGGTCGGCACCCGAGCGCCCGTCGCCGGCTTTCGCACGACCGACATCCCGCCCGGCTCGCCGGCGGCGGTGGCCGCGGCGGTCGACCGCCTGCAGTCGGCGGCGGCCGGGGCGCCGTCCGACGTCGTGCTGGTCGCCTCGTCGGATCGTCCGGAGTACGCGATGCCGCTGGCGGGCTGGGCGGCCAAGGCCGGCGATCCGATCCTCTGGGTCACCCAGAACGCGATCCCGCCGGAGACCGACGCGGCGCTCAAGACCCATCGCAAGGCGCGCATCTACGTGCTCGGCCCGGCGGACGCGGTGTCGGACGCCGTGCTCGAGCAGCTGGGCAAGCTCGGCAAGGCCAAGCGCATCGCCGGCGCCGACCCGGTGTCGACGGCGATCACGTTCGCTCGCTACTCGGACGCCGGCTTCGGCTGGAACGTCGTCGACCCCGGCCACGGCCTGGTGTTCGCGAACGCGCGCCGGCCGCAGGACGCCGCGGCGGCCGCGCCGCTGTCGGGGACCGGCGCTTACGGGCCGTTGCTGCTGCTCACCGACGCCGGCGCGCTCCCGCAGCCGCTGCAGGACTACCTGCTGGACATCCAGCCCGGCTACACCGACGACCCGGTGCGCGGCGTCTACAACCACGGCTGGATCATCGGCGACGAGACGGCGATCGCGGCCGGCGTGCAGGCGCGCATCGATACCCTCCTGGAGATCCAGCCCGTCGACACCGGAGCGAAGTGAGCATGGCCGAAGCCGAGCAGCCTGAGCGCCTGGGACGTCCCGTCACCGTGGACGACGTGCGCCAGCTGATGGGCAGCTCGACACCGCACTTTGCACTGCAGCTCCGCAACCGGATCCGCAAGCTGATCGCGCCGCTGCCGCCTGACGACCCGGCGCGCGTGCTGGGCGAGGGCGAGATCGCGCGGCTGGAGCGGCTCGGCTTCACCGGCGAGGTGCGCGGCGAGCCCGCGCAGCCCGGCGTGCACGGGCTGGCCAGCGTCAACGAGGGCGAACAGCCGCGCTACGTCCCGGGGGCAACCAAGGGTTGACGGAGAGCGCGGCCGTGAGTGACCTCCGCGCGCTGCTCGTCTTCGCGCTGAGGGAATCGTCGCGTCGCGGCGCGCACGCCGAGGCCGCGCGCAACCTCGTGCTCGCGATCCTGTTCGCGCAACTGCTCGCCGGGGCCGATCACGAAGGGCCTCCCCACGCCGCCCGGCGCGCCCCGCGGCACGACCCGCCGAGGCGCGACCGCCTGCCGCATCGCGACACTTTGTCAGGGCGCCGTCCCCGCGGCTGATCCGCGCTCAACCGCTCAGGGTCTGCGGCCGATGTCGTACTTGTGACCGCCCCTGCACTCGAAGCCGCCGCCTCCGAGGTGGTGGTGGCCCGCCAGCCGATCCTCGACCGCAATGAGGAGATCGCCGGCTACGAGCTGCTCTTCTCGGCGTCCACCGGCCGCCCCACCGCTGCGCACGCGCACGACGCGACCGCGCGCGTGCTCGTGCAGTCCGTCGCCGACGTGGGGCTCGATCACGTCTCGGGCGGGCATCCCGCGCACGTCAAGCTCACGCGCGAGGTGCTGGTCGCCGTCCGGCCCCTGCCGCTGCCGCCGGGACGCGTGGTCATCGGGCTCGACGGCAGCCACGCGGCCGACGCCGCGCTGGTGGACGTGCTGGCCGAGCTGCGCGAGACGGGGTTCGCCGTGGCGCTGGACGGGTTCCGCACCGGCACGGCCTGGCAGACGCTGTCCGAGCACGCGACGGCGGTCAAGCTCGACATCCGCGACGTTGCCGGCTCCTCGCTGCTGAGCACGCTCGAGTGGCTGCGGCCGCGCGACCTGACGCTGATCGCGCGCGGCGTCGACACGCGCGAGGACTACGACGTCTGCCGCGCGCTGGGCTTCGACCAGTTCCAGGGTCTCTTCTTCGCGCAGCCGGCGCTGGTGGAGGGCCGCTCAGGCCCGACGCACAGGCTCGGCACGCTGTCGGCGCTCGTGGCTCCGGGCGCGCGGACCGGCTTCGAGCAGCTCGAGCGGATGATCTCCCAGGACGCCGGCCTCGCGCACAAGCTCGTCCGGCTCTCGAACTCCGCCTTCATCGGCGTGCGCCAGGAGGTCTCCTCGGTCCGCCAGGCGCTGATGCTTCTGGGGACGGTCGCCGTCCGCCGCTGGGCGATGCTGCTCGTGCTCGCGGGACTCAGCGACCGGCCGCACCACCTGCTCGGCCTCGGGCTGCTGCGCGCGCGTTTGTGCGAGCTCCTGGCGAAGGCTCCGGTGGAGCCCGAGCGCGCGTTCACCATCGGCCTGTTCTCGGTCGTCGACGCGCTCCTGGACACGCCGATGGACGAGCTGCTCTCCGACCTCCCGTTCGACGACCGGACCGCCGGCGCCCTCCTGGCGCACGACGGCCCGGAGGGCCGGCTGCTCGACGCCGTGCTCGCGTACGAGAACGGGCACTTCGAGGTCTGCGCGCGCGCCGGTCTCGCGCTCGCCGAGGTCGGCCGCGCGTACCGCGAGGCCGTGGCCTGGACCGAGAACAGCGCGCCGAACCTCATCTAGCCGTCCTGCGCCGCGGCTAGCGTCCACGCGATGCTGGAGCGGCCGCAGGGGATCCCGGGCTCTGAGCTGACCGGCCCGTGGGCGGTCGGTCAGTACGCCGCGCGCCTGCGCGAGCGGCTTCGCGAGTTCGCCCGCGTCCAGGTCTTCGGCGAGCTCTTCGGCTTCAAGGCGGGCCGGGCGAAGGTGTGGTTCGAGCTGCGCGACGCCAACGGCGCGCTGCCGTGCTCGATGTGGCGCGGGGACTTCGAGGCGCTGGGGATCGGGCCCCTGCCGGACGGCGCGCAGGTCGTGGTCGCGGGCGGGTGCGACTACTACCCGGGCTCGCGCACGGCCTCTCCGTCGTTCTCGTTCGCGGTGGAGAGCCTGCGCGTGGCCGGCGAGGGCGATCTGCTGGCCCAGCTCGAGAAGCTGCGCAGGCGGCTGTACGCCGAGGGCCTGTTCGAGCCGCAGAAGGCGCTCCCGCGCCCACTGGTCCCGCGCTGCATCGGCGTCGTCACCGGCGAGTCGGGCAAGGCGCGCGACGACGTGCTGGCCGGGCTGCGCCGGCGCGGCTGGGGCGGGCGCGTCGTGTGGGCGTTCGCGCCGGTCCAGGATCGCCATGCCGCGCCGGCGCTCACCCGCGCGCTACAGGATCTCGCGGCGTGCGCCGCCGTCGACGTGGTCGTCGTCGCGCGCGGCGGAGGCTCGCTCGCCGACCTGTTCGCGTTCTGCGACGAGACGCTGTGCCGCACCGTCGCGCTCCTGCGCGTCCCGGTGATCGCGTCGGTCGGCCACCACACCGACCGCACGCTGATCGACGACGTCGCCGCCGTCGCGTGCTCGACGCCGACGCACGCCGCCGAGGCCGCCGTCCCGCTGGACTGCACGGCGGCACGTGCCGCCCTCGCGCGCGCGAGCGTGCGGCTGCAGCGAGAGCATCGGCGTGTCGCGGTCGCCCGGGCGTCGACGGCGCGCGCCGCCGCCGCGATGCGCCGCGAGGCCAGGCGCGTCCCCGCGGCGCGGACCTCGCTCGCGGCCGCCATCACTCGGCTCGACCGCCTCGGCCGGCGCGCCGTGCTGGAGCGCGCCCGCACGCTCGCACAGCTCTCGCGCGCGCCCGCGCATCACGTCGCCCGGCATCGCACGCGCCTTCATCAGCTCCTTCGCGAGCTCCGCGCGGTCTCTCGCCGGGCGGTCGCGGAGGGCTCGCGCGCCAACGCGGCGTCCGCGGCGGCGCTGGCGCGCAAGGGCCGGGCAGCCTCCACCCGCGTCAGGCGCGCGTCGGTCCCCGGCGCCGCGCTCGAGCGCGCGGGCGCCGCCGCGGTCGAGCGCCGCCGGCGCGAGCTCGCGCGGCTGCTCGCGACGCTGGACGCGCACGATCCCCAGCGGACGCTCGAGCGCGGCTACGCGCTCGTCGAGGACGCGGACGGCGAGCCGGTCACGACGGCCGCCGCCGCCCGCGCGCAGCCCTCGCTCGCGATCCGGCTGCACGACGGCCGCGTCGACGTTCAGCCGACGGCGACGCGGACCGATCCGCTGACCCCGAGCAGGAACGGATAGCCCGGCTCGTAGCGCGAGCGCGCGCGGAAGCGGTACGTGCGCGCGAACGTGATGTGCTTGAACGAGTAGCGCGCGCTGAAGCGGCCCTTGCGGTTCGTGCGCACCGTCGTGAACGTGCGCCAGCGCCCGGCGTCGAACGCCTGCAGCTCGATCAGCTTCCCGCCCCTGGGCACGTAGCCGCCGCGCACCGCGCCGGAGAAGCGCGCGGTGCCGCGCAGCGACACGTGCCGCCTCCTCGCGGTCAGCTCGACCCGCGCCCGCACGCGCTGCGACACGCCGGTCTGTGCGGCGTACCCGGGGTCGCCGAGGTAGGCGCGGTAGGCGACGCGCAGCGTCCGCGAGGGACCGCCCGGCGCGCGGATGCGGAACTGCCCGGCGGCGTCCGTGCGGCCCTCCGCGATCTTGGCGAACCGCGCGCCGGCGACATCGTCCTTCGCGAGCACGTCGACCACCGCGGCGTTCACCGGCGCCCCGGCGCGCATCAGCGTCCCGCGCAGCAGCAGCCGGCGCTTCCCGAAGGACGTCGTGACGCGGTAGTGCCCCGTCCGCGTCATCACCGCGCCGTCGCCCCCGTGCGCTCGACATAGTCCGGATCGACCTGATCCGAGCGCCCGAGCGTCGCCTCACCGCCGCCGCCGACCGTGCCGCTCCACGTGATGCTGAAGCCGCCCAGGGACGTCCCGCTGGGCGGCGTGCAGATCCAGAAGCCGCCCCAGCCCTTGGCCGGCTGGCCGCCCATGTGCGCATAGATCCCGCCGCTGTTGGCGCAGCGATCCTCGAGCGTGACGAACTGCGAGTCGCCGCGAAGGCTCGGCCCCCAGCCCGACGAGGCGTCCCGGATCGGCGCGACGCTGCCGTCAGGGGCGCGGCACGTCCAGACGCGATACGAACCGGCGTGCGCGGTGCTCGCGAAGACCAGCAGCCCGCTCACCACCAGCAACACTCCCCACCACCGGCCTCCGTGCATCGCACCGAATCGTAGGGGGCGAATCCGTCCGCGTGACGCGTACCCTCAATCGATGGCCCAGATCGAGGAGACGCCCACCTACGAGGCCGCGAGCGCACGGCTGGAGGCGATCATCGCGCGGCTGGACTCCGGGGAGGCCGGGCTGCGGGAGACGCTCGAGCTGTGCCGCGAGGGACGGGCGCTGGTGGAGTTCTGCGCCGGTGAGCTCGAGGCGGTCGGGAAGGGGCTGGAGGAGCTGCGGCTCGACGAGCTGGTCGAACGGCTCGAAGCCGGGCAGGCCCAGCGCTAGTCGCCGACGCGCACGATCGTGCGGCCGCGGCTCTCGCCGCGAAGGATCGCCGTCAGGGCGTCGTCGAGCTCGTCGAGCGCGATCTCTCGTGCGTCCGCGCGCCTGGGGCGCAGGTCGCCCGCGAGCCGGGCCCAGGTCTCGATCCGGTCGCCGATCGGCGTCTGCGCCGAGTCGATCCCCAGCAGCGCGACGCCGCGCAGGATGAACGGCAGGACGGTCGCTTCCCCCATCGAGATCCCGCCCGTGTTGCCCGATGCGGCCACCGCCCCGCCGTACCGAAGACCCCGCAGGATGCCCGGCAGCACCGCCCCGCCGACGCAGTCGACCGCGCCCGCCCACTGCGTGCGCGCAAGCGGCCGCGAGGCGTCGCCGATCACGTCCTCGCGCGAGACGACCGAGGACGCTCCAAGCCCCAGCAGGAAGTCCGCGGCGCGCTTGCCGGTCGACGCCACGACCTCGTAGCCGCGCCCGGCCAGGATGTCGACCGCCATCGAGCCGACCCCGCCGGTGGCACCCGTCACCAGCACCGGCCCGTCCGCGGGCGTCAGGCCGCGACGCTCCAGGGCCTGGACGGACAGCGCGGCCGTGTAGCCGGCCGTGCCGATCGCCATCGCGTCGCGCGGCGAGAGCCCGAAGCGCAGCGGCACGACCCAGTCGGAGGGCACGCGCGCGTACTCGGCGAAGCCGCCGTGGTGCGACATACCCAGCTCGTAGCCGTGCGCGAGCACCTCGTCGCCGACGGAGAACCCGGAATCCGCTGCCCTCCTCGACGACGCCGGCGAGGTCGATCCCCGGCACCAGGGGAGAGATGCGCGCGACGCCGCCGCGAGGCACGGTCGCCAGCGCGTCCTTGTAGTTCACCGACGACCACTGCACCCGGATCAGCACATCGCCGTCGGAGTCGAGCTCGAGCTCGCGCACGCCGCGCGAGACTCCGCCGTCATCGGTCTTCTCCGCTACGAACGCGCGCAAGAGAGCGCGGAGACTACGCCTGGGTGCCGTCGTCCGCGCCGACGAGCCCGGAGCGCACGGCCAGTAAAGCGACCTCGGCGCGCCGCTCGGGCCGCGGCATGTCCTCGAGCCCGAACAGCCGGGCGAGCAGGTCCAGCTCCTGTGTGACGACCTCGGGCGCGATCGCGGTCGCGTCGGCGACCTCGAGGTCGGAAGCCGGGTTGAAGCCGTCGCCGTCGGCGAACAACGGCTTGCACAGCGCGCGCAGGATCCGCTGCTGCTGGTCGGAGAAGCGCGGCGTGGCGCTGAGCTCGCCCTGCACCATCGTCGGCCCCGGGCCCGTCGCACCCGGCTGGTGGAAGCCGAGGATCGTGCGGCCGATCTTCACGAGGTCGCCGTCGGCGAGCCGCCGCCGCCCCGCGAGCCGCAGCCCGTTCACCCAGGTGCCGTTCTGCGACCAGCCGTCGTCGACGATCGTCCACTCGCCGGCGCGCAGCGACAGCTCGGCGTGCAGCCGGGAGGCCTCGGGATCCCACGGCAGCGAGATGTCGGCCTCGTAACGTCGGCCGAGGGTGATCGCGTCGGCGTCCTCGTCGAGGGTGAACAGCTGCTGGCGGCCGTCGCCGTCGCGATAGAGCAGGAACGGCAGACCCTTCTCGAGCGCGGCGCGGCGCTCCTCGAGCTCTTCCGGTGTCTGGCTTCCAAGCGTGACAGGGGACTCCATGAGCCGGAAGGACCCTACGCCGCGCGGGCCCTCCGAGCAAGTCGGAGGGCCTGCCGGGCGCGGGGAGAACCCGATCGAGAACGCGTCGGTTGCGGCTAGACGCGCTGAATGATCGTGCCGGTGCCGAGGCCGCCGCCGCAGCACATGGTCACCAGCCCGGTCTCCTTGTCGGTGCGCTCGAGCTCGTGCAGCAGCGTGGTGATCAGCCGCGCGCCGGTCGAGCCGAGCGGGTGTCCGATCGCCATCGCGCCGCCGTTGACGTTGACGCGGTCCATGTCGGGCTTGAGCTCGCGCATCCAGGCCAGCACGACCGGCGCGAACGCCTCGTTGACCTCGAACAGGTCGATGTCGCCGATCGTCATCCCGTTGCGCTCGAGCAGCTTGCGGGTCGCCGGGATCGGGCCGGTGAGCATCATCACCGGGTCCACGCCGACCGTCGTCTGGTCGACGATCCTCGCCCGCGGCGTGACGCCCAGCTCGCTCGCCTTCTCGGGCGTCATCAGCAGCACGGCGGCCGCGCCGTCGGAGATCTGCGAAGAGTTGCCCGCCGTCACCTTCCCGTCGGGCTTGAACGCCGGCTTGAGCCCGGCGAGTGCCTCCAGCGTGGTCTCGGGGCGGATGCCCTGGTCGGAGACGTACGTGTCGCCGTTGACCGCGAACGGGATCGTCTCGCGCTCGAAGCGGCCCTCCTCGGTCGCCCGGTGCGCGAGCTGGTGCGAGCGCAGGGCGAGCTCGTCGAGCTCATGCCGGGGCAGCTCCCACTTGTCGGCGATCATCTCCGCGGACAGGCCCTGGGGCACAAGCGCGTAGCGATCGAGCAGCTCCTGCGGCCACGGCATGCCGACGGTCTCGGCCCACTGGAAGCCGACGCCCATCGGGATGTGGCCCATGTGCTCGACGCCGCCGCCGATCGCGACGTCGTGCACGCCGGCGGCGATCAGCGCGGCCGCGAAGTTGACCGCCTGCTGGGCGGAGCCGCACTGGCGGTCGACGGTCGTCGCCGGCGTCTCCATCGGCAGCCCGGCCTGCAGCCACGCGTTGCGCGTGACGTTGAACATCTGCTCGCCGTACTGCTGCACACAGCCGCCGATCACGTCCTCGACCACCGAGGGATCGACCCCCGCGCGCGAGATCAGCTCGCTGAACGTGCGCCCCAGGAGCGCGTTCGGGTGGACGTCCTTGTAGTAGCCCTTCTCCGGATGCCCGCGCCCGACCGGGGTGCGAGCGGCTTCCACGATCACGACTTCACGACCGGACTGCGGCATAGCTGCTCCTCGAGTGGTTCCGGCGAGTAGTGTAGGAGTTGACTGGCTAGTCAATCAATCGGAGGACAGTCGTGTCGGAGCAGCTGGCTATTGCGGGATCCGGGGCCATCGCATGCGGCCTGGCGGCGGTAGCCGCGGGCCGGGGCCCGGTGTCCGTATGGGCCCGCTCCAACGGCTCGTGCGAGCGCGCGAACGCCAAGGTGCAGGCGCTGTGCGAGAAGCTCGGCACCGAGCCGGACGTCACGATCAGCCGCGATCCGGACGTGCTGATCGGCGCCACGTTCATCGTCGAGGCAGTGGTCGAGGACGCCGAGGCCAAGGCGTCCGTCTGGCGCTCTCTCAACGGCCACGTCGGCGAGCAGACCGTGCTGGCCACCACCACCTCGTCGCTTCCGATCGGCGCGCTCGCGCGCGCGAGCGGCCATCCGGAGCGCTTCGTCGGCCTGCACGTCTTCAATCCGGTGCCGAAGATGGACCTCGTCGAGCTGGCGTTCCCGGAGGAGGCGACGCCGGAGACGCGCGAGCGCGCCCGCGCGCTGTGCGTGGAGCTCGGCAAGACCGCGGTCGAGGTCCCGGACACGCCGGGCTTCGTCGTGAACCGGCTGCTGTTCCCGTACCTGTTCGACGCCGTGCAACTGATGGAGCGCACCGGCCTGGACGCCGAGTCGATCGACACGTGCATGCGTCTGGGCGCCGGCCACCCGATGGGGCCGCTGGCGCTGCTGGACCTCGTGGGGCTCGACGTGTCGGCCGCGATCGGCGAGACGATCGGCGCCACGGTGCCGTCCACCGTGCGCGAGCTCGTGGCCGAGGGAGCGCTCGGGCGCAAGACCGGGCGCGGATTCCACATCTATTAAGGACAACGGGCGAATGTTTAGCTAGGATTGAGATGCGGTTGGAAACATCGCATCCGCGACGATTTCTCATCGCACCCCTCCTCCAGTCATTTGCGCCCGGCTCGCTCCCCTGAGCCGGGCGCGAGTGCGTTAAGGGCCCGAACGGCCGCAGACGCGTGTGGCGGGGTCGCAGACCCCTTAAACACGAGACGCCCGGCTCGCTCCCCTGAGCCGGGCGCTTCGTGCTTACTCGGTCGATCCTCCCCAGGATCTCCCTCTCTCTCCTCCTCAACCGCCGGAGCGGCAAGTTGGCTTGCGGCAAGGTAGCGCGTTGGGACCCAATGTGCAATTCATCACAGAGTTGCAGATCGAAACCTGATCTAACGTCGTCCGCAGTCCGAGCCTGCGAGGACGGAGGCCGAAACAGCATTTTTATGTCGTAGGCAGGCGGCGCTCCCGTATCCGGACGGCCTCGATGCGGTTCTCGCGCACGGACTCGACGCGTATGGAGTAGCCGTTGTGGGTGACGACGTCGCCGCGCTTGGGCAGCCGCCCGAGCTCGCCGAACACGAACCCGCCGACCGAGTTGTACGCGTCGGAGTCGACCGGCAGGTCCAGCCCGTAGTCGACGAGGTCGGTGATCGCGACGTGGCCGCGCACGAACCAGTCGCCGTTGGCCAGCCGGCGGACCTCACCGCCCTGGGGATCGGTCTCGTCGTCGATCTCGCCGACGACCTCCTCGATGATGTCCTCCACCGTGACGATCCCGGCGGTGCGGCCGTACTCGTCGATCACCACGGCCAGCGAGGAGCGCTGGCGCTGCAGGTCGGCCAGCAGGTCGTCCAGCGGCTTGGTCTCGGGCACGAACGGCACCTCGCGCACGAGCCCGTCGATCGACGCGTGCGGGCCCTCGACGAGCAGCAGCTGCGCGAGCGCGTTGGTGTGCACGATGCCCTTCACGCGGTCGCGGTTGTCGTCCTCGGTGACGACCAGGCGCGTGTGGCCCGAGGAGACGCAGCGGCGCATGGCGGTCTCGACGTCCTCCGAGAGGTCGACGGTGATCACGGCGGGGGCGGGCGTCATCACCTGGCGGGCCTGCTGCTCGTGCAGGTGGAAGACGCCGGTGAGCATGCCGGCCTCGCCGGGGTCGAGCTTGCCGCCGATGACCGACTCCTGGATCAGCACGCGCAGCTCCTCAGGCGACTCGCCCTCGTCGAGCTGGCCGGACGTGCGCACGCCCATCAGCCGCAGGATCGCGTTCGCCGCGCTGTTGAGCAGCCCGATGAACGGGCTGAAGATCCTCGTGAAGATCGCCAGCGGCCGCGCGACGCGGCGGGCGACGCCCTCCGACTTCTGGATCGCGTAGATCTTCGGGACCTGCTCGCCGAACGTGATGTGGATCGACGTCGTGATCAGGTAGGCGAGCGTCACCGAGATCGTCGTCGAGACCCAGTGCGGCACGTCCTCGCCGAACAGGTCTTCGATCAGCCGGCCGATCGCCGGCTCGCCCAGGAAGCCGAGGCCCAGCGAGGTGAGCGTGATCCCGACCTGCGCCGCCGACAGGTAGCGCGAAAGGTCGTCCATCATCGCGACCGCCGTCGCGGCGCCCTTTTGACCCTCGTCGGCGTCCTGCTGCAGGTGGGCCTTGCGCGAGCGCACCAGGGCGAACTCGGCGGCCACGAAGAACGCGTTCAAGAGGACGAGGACCAGGACCGCGAGCAGGAGCAGCGCGATCAATGGTCCCCCCAGCTACTTCGGGAGGAGTCGTCGTCGTTCATCAAGGCGACGAGCGCAATGGTAGCCCGTCGATGCGCTCGACCAACGCGTGATCGTTCTCGATCAGCCTGCCGGCCTCCTGCCGCCATACTCCTTCGTCCGCCAATGCGAATCGTCTCCCTTGTTCCATCCGCCACCGAGATGCTGTTCGCGCTCGGGGTAGGTGCCGACGTGGCGGCCGTCACCCACGAGTGCGACTACCCGCCAGATGTGCTGAATCTACCCAAGGTCACCCGCGACGTAATTGGTCCCGGGCTGGCGCCGGATGAGATCGATCGCGCGGTCAAGGAGCTGACGGCGCAGGGCCGCTCGATCTATGCGCTCGACGAGGCGGAGCTGCGCGACCTTCGCCCGGACCTGATCGTCACGCAGGCGCTGTGCAGCGTCTGCGCGGTCTCCGTCGACGACGTGCGGGTGATCGCCGAGCGGATGGACCCGGCGCCGGAGATCGTCTCACTGGACCCGCACACGCTCGGCGAGGTGCTCGGGGACGTGCGTACGCTGGCCCAGGCGACCGACGCCAAGGACGCCGGCGTGGACCTGATCCAGCAGGCCGCCGTGCGGATCGACCGCGTGCGCGTGGCGCTGGGCGGCGTCGAGCGGGTGCGCGTGGCCGCGCTGGAGTGGCTCGATCCCGTCTTCGTCGGCGGCCACTGGGTGCCCCAGCTGATCGACTACGCCGGCGGCGAGGATCTGCTCGGCCTGCCGGGCGAGCCGTCCGAGCAGCGCACGTGGGAGGAGGTCAAGGCGGCGCGGCCCGAGGTCGTCGTGGTGATGCCGTGCGGCTACGACGTCGAGCGCGCCCACGACGAGGCGCGGCGCTACGCCGACGAGCTGCATCAGCTCGGCGCGCGGATCGTCATCGCCGACGCCGCCGCCTGGTTCTCGCGCCCCGGCCCGCGGCTCGTCGACGGCCTGGAGTGGCTCGCCCACGCGCTGCACCCGGGCCGGACGCCCGAACCGCCCGGCGGCGTACGCGAGCTTTAGGCGACCGCGAACGAGCCGATCACCGCGACGACGCCGAGCACGACGCAGGCCGCGATCCCGGGCAGCGTCGAGCCGCGCCGCTGGGCGAAGTACTCCATGATCCAGCCGGCGATCCCGCCGCCGATCAGCCCGCCGATATGGCCGCCGATCGAGATCCCGCCCACCAGGAACGTGAAGATCAGGTTGAACAGGATCAGCGGGCCGATGCCGTTCGCCATCACGTCGATCCCGCGCGCCCGCCCGATCATGAACGCCGCGCCGAAGAGGCCGAAGATCGCACCCGAGGCGCCGGCGGTGAGCGCGTTCGGCGTGACCAGCAGCGCGCCGAACGAGCCGCACAGCATCGACGCGAAGTAGATCGCCGCGAAGCGCACGTGCCCGAGGGAAGGCTCGAGCTCGCGTCCCAGCCACCACAGCACGTACATGTTCAGGGCGATGTGCAGCAGCCCGTAGTGCAGGAAGCCCGACGTGACCAGGCGCCACCAGTCGCCGTCCGCGACCGCCGGGCCGTTGAGCGCGAAGTCCCTGTAGATCGAGCCGCTCTGCGAGCCGCCCAGCGCAGATCCGCTCGAGCTCGCCCCGACGTAGAGCAGCACGTTGATCGCGATCAGCGCGTACGTGACGATCGGGTCGACGGCGAGCGTGCGCGCCGTGCGCACCCGCGTCTTCTGGCGCGCGCAGTCCGGGCAGCGCATGCCGACCGGCGTCGCGGTCATGCAGTCCGGGCAGATCGGTTTGCCGCAGTTCGAGCACGAGACGCCGGTCTCGCGATTGGGGTGGCGGTAGCAGGTGGCCATTCGGCCGCGAAATTAGCAGCGCGCCTTTAAGTTCAGGTCAGGCGCGCTGCGAGCACCGGGTTCGACGTCGGCATCGGCGAGCCGCCGTCGGGCTCCGCGGTGACCAGAACCTGGTCGCCGTCGTGCAGCTTGCCGGTCACCGTCGCGGTGGCCGAGCCGTCGCTGCGCGGCGTGAACAGCGCCGCCGTGGGCTGCGGCGCCTCGCCCGGGCGCTTGAGCCAGACCTGGTAGGTCTTCCCCTGCCCAGGGCCCGGCATGTTGTGCGCGACGAGCACGGCCTTGTCGCCGGACACATCGAGCTCCGCGACGGTCTTCGCCGCCGCGCCGGTCGCGGCCACCGGCAGCGTCGTTCCGCCTGTGCCCGCGAACACGGCCGCGCCCACGCCGATCCCGGCCAGCAGCGTCGCGCAGGCGAGCGCGATCGACGGCAAGCCGAACCAGCGCCGGCGTTCCCGGGGCTTGGCCGCTTCCGGCCGGTCCGCGCCCGAGCCCGCCGCGGCCAGCAGCGCGGCCTCGCGATTGACCTCGGCCATGAGGCGCGCCTTCAGCGCCGGCGGCGGCACCATGGCGGGCGCCGAGGCCGGCAGCGCGTCGGCGGCGCCGGCGAGCTCGTCGACCTCCGCGCGGCACGCCTCGCACGCCGTGACGTGCGCCTCGAAGCCCGCGCGCTCGTCCTGCGGCAGCGCGCCGAGGACGTACGCCCCGGCGGCGTCGGCCCAATGCTCGTGTCCCGGTCCCGTGCTCAATTTCCCACCGCCCCGTGCCCGAGCGCCTCGTGCAGCTTCTTCAGTCCCAGTCGCATGCGTCCCTTCACGGTGCCCACCGGCGTGCCGAGCATCTCCGCGATCTCCACATGAGTGAACCCCCCGAAGTATGCGAGCTCGATCACCTTCACCTGGTCCGGCGGCAGGTGGTCGATCGCGGCCCGGACGGTCGCCGCCTCGTCGCTGCGGGCGACGTCCTCGTCGACGCGCTCGGGCGCCTCCAGCCGCTCGGCCGCGGTCTCGTCGTCCGAGCGCCGCCGCGAGTGGACCGACGCGCGCCGCAGCGCGTCGATCGCGCGGTGGTGGACGATGCCGAGCACCCACGTGCGGACAGAGCCCCGCCGGCGGTCGTAGTGCGCGCCGGAGCGCCAGAGGTTCATGAACGCCTCCTGCGTGACGTCCTCGGCGCTCGCCCGCGCGCCCACCATCCGGTAGGCGAGCGAGTACGCCGCGCCCGAGTGGCGCTCGTAGATGGCCTCGAACGCGCGCGCGTCGCCCCTCGCCATCAACGGCACGAGGTCCTCGTCGGCGAGCGCCCGCACATCCACAGACCCTTCTGCGCGCGAGGCGCGCAATTGGATCAGCGGCCGGGTGCCAAGTCGTCGAACACGCGCAGCGCCTCGCGCGCGACGTCGCGCATCGTGCGACTCGCGAGGTCCAGCGCGCTGTGCGACGCGGCGCGCCGCTTGTGCCGCCGGCGCTGGGTGCGCAGGAGTACGAGCCCGGCGGCGGCACCGGTGCCGACGACGACCGCGGCGGCCGGGCCGATCGCTGCCCGCGGCCAGTTGCGCGGGTCGCGCAGGCCGGTCAGCTCCCAGCCGTCGAGCTCCTCGACGGCCAGCTCGACGATCGAGTCCAGCGTGAGCTCCAGCCGCTTCTCCAGCTCGACCGGCGGGTCCACGGGCGCCAGCGCGCGCTTGAGCGCCGCCTCGAGGTCGCTCAGCGTCTCACTCACTGGGCCCTGCTCCGTTGGCGTCCTTCGCCACGATCTCCTCGAGCTGCCGGATGGCGCGGTGCAGCAGCACCTTCGTCGCCCCGTCGGTGCGGCCCAGCGCCCGCGCGATCTCGCGGTTGTCCATGCCCAGCGCGAAGCGCATGATCAGCGCCTCGCGGCGATCGTCCGGGAGCAGCTGCACGCCACGCAGGATGCGCGCCAGGTCGTCGCGGTCCTGGACCAGCCCCTCGGTCGTGTGCGGCGTCGAGATCGCGCCCGCGTCGTCGATGTTCGTCTGCGGACGGCGCGAGCGGTCGCGGTAGTAGTTCGCCGCCAGGTTGTGCGCGATGCGGATCAGCCACGGGCGCAGCGGGCGCCCCTGCGACTCCTGTTGGGCGCGCTCGAAGTGCCGGTAGGCCTGCAGGAAGGTCTGCTCCGTGAGGTCCTCGGCGTCGTGATGGTTGCCCACCCGGTAGTACGCGTACGAGTAGACGTCGCGCAGATGCGCCTTGTAGAGCTCCGCGAACGCGGCGTCGAGCGCCGCCTTGTCCCGGCGCGCAGATTCGGGTGCGGCGGACATCGGTCACGGACACTACCCCTGGTCTAGCAGCGGTGGCTAGGCCGCCGACACCTTTACCGGCTTGCGGGAGGCCTTCGGGGCGGTGAGCGACTGCGTCCAGTCGTCGGGATCGACGCTGCCGTCGATGATCCCGGCCAGCCCGCGCAGCACGGGAGCGTCGACTCCGGCCTGGGCCAGGCGGGCGGCGAGCAGCGGCACCGCGCCGACCGCCTCGGCCGTCTGCCCGAGCGCGCCGGCGATGTCGGACGCCGGCACGCCCTGCGCCAGCAGCTCTCCGGCGCGGCGGTTGCGCGAGCCTTCGGCCAGCACCGTGGCGACCAGGTCGCCGGTGCCGGCGAGGCCCGCGAACGTCTCCGGCCGCGAGCCCGACCGGCGAGCGAACGCGTCGATCTCCGCGAACACCTTGCCGGCGGCCGCGCCCGCAGCGTTCGGCCCGGCGCCTCCGGCTGCGGCGGCGGCGAGCGCGGCCGCGTTCTTCGCGCAGCCGGCGAGCTCGACGCCGACGACGTCGGCGGTGTGGCTCACGTCCAGCCCCGCGGCGGCGAGCGCGTCGCCGATCTGGCGGGCGAAGGAGGCGTTCGGGGTGGCGAGCACGAGCGAGGCGCCGGCGGCGAGCGAGGCGCTCGCGTGGCCGGGGCCGCCGAGCGCGCCGAGCGCCCAGGCGCGCGTGCGCTCGGCCACGTACGCGCTCGGCAGCGAGCCGAGCGGCGGCACGAGCCCCTTGGACAGCATCAGCACGCCGGTGCGCGGCGCGATGCTCGGGGCGTGCTCGGCCACCGCGGCAGGCAGATCGGACGCCGGCACGGCAAACGCGACGAGGTCGTAGCGACCGAGCTTGAGCTCGGAGGCGCGCACCGGGTGCACACGCTTGGGCAGGTCGACGTCCGGAAGATAGCGCTCGTTCGCGCGCGCGCCGGCCACCAGCTCCGCCTGCGCACCCGTGCGGCAGCCGAGGTCGACCTCGATGCCCGCGCGCGCGAGCATCACCGACACGGCGGTGCCCCAAGCGCCGCCGCCGATCACCGCCGCGCGGCGCAGCGGCGGCAGGCCGCCCAGCCACTCCCACTGGAGCATCACGTTCGGCCAGATGCGGTCGGTCACGCGTGCGGCCAGCGGGCCGGTCGCCTGCTCCAGGTGGGGGAAGCGCAGCGGGCTGCCCGCACGGATGCGGACCTTGTGCGGGCGGATGCGCCAGCCCTTGCGGATCGCCTCCGTGCCGATCAGCGCGATCGGCACGACCTGCGCGCCGGTCTCCAGCACGAGGCGGCCGACGCCGCGCTTGGGCTGACCGAGCGCGCCCGGGCGGATGCGCGTGCCCTCGGGGAAGATCAACAGCACGCCGCCGCGCGCGAGGATCGCCTTGGCGGTCGCCACCATCTCGGCGTCGGCGGCGCCGCGGCGGACCGGGAAGGCGCCGAGCGAGTTGATGAACCAGGCGAACAGCCGGTGCCGGAACAGCTCTTCCTTGGCGACGTAGTACACCGGCCGCCGCGTCATCAGGCCGATGATGAAGGGGTCCAGGAAGGAGCGGTGGTTGGAGGCGAGGATCACCGGACCGCTCTCGGGGATGTGCTCGCGGCCGATACGCGACAGGCGCCAGTACAGGTGCGAGAACGGCTGCAGCAGCGCGCGCGAGATCCAGTAGACGATGGGATTGACGCCGCGCGTGCGCGTGCGCTCGTGATAGTGCGCTAGGTCCACAGTCAACTCCCGTTCGCTCCCTCGGGGGTTCGTACACCGGGCCTCTTGTGGGCGTTACAGTGGCGCGCATGGCCGTCGACCGAACGAGGACCTTGCGCGGCGCCCTGGCCGGCGTCACCGCCGCCGCCGTGTGGGCGGCGCAGCAGCCGCTCGACCGCCGAGTGTTCGGTGTCGAGTACGACGATGCCGAGCTCCTAGGCCGCCTGGTGGCGCGAGGCCGCGCGGCGTACCCGATCGGGGTCGCTCTGCATCTGCTCAACGGCGCGGTCTTCGGCGCGGTCTACGCGAACGTCCGCTCCTCGCTGCCGGCGCCCGCCGCGCTGCGCGGCCCGCTCGCCGGGCTCGCGGAGCACGTGGCCACCTGGCCGGGCACGCTCGCGCTCGCGCGCGTGAACCCGGACGTCCCGCAGCTGTGGGGCTCCAGTCGCGCGTTCGCGCAAGGGACCTGGCGGCACCTGCTGTTCGGCGCCGTGCTCGGCGAGGTCGAGCGGCGGCTGAACCCGCCGGACTCCGAGCCGCGCCCCGTGGACGCGGCCGCCGCGGCCTCCAACGGTCACGGCTCCGCCGAGCACCTGGTCTCGATCTCTCCCAATTGAGCCGCGTCCTGGTCACCGGCGCCTCCGGCTTCGCGGGGCGCCATCTCGTCGCGGCGTGCGAGGCAGACGGTGACGAGGTGATCGCGGCGCCGCCCTCGAAGGTCGCCGACCTGCGCGACGCGGCGGCCGCCGTCGGCGTGGTCGCGGCGGCGCGGCCGCAGGTCGTCTACCACCTGGCCGCGCAGGCGCACGTCGGGCGCTCGTGGGAGGACCCGGCTTCGACGCTGCACGGGAACCTGGCGATGACGCTGAACCTGCTCGAGGCGGTGCGCGCGGAGGCGCCGTCCGCCGTCTTCGTGCTTGCCTGCTCGAGCGAGGAGTACGGCCCGCCCGAGCACGTCCCGACGACCGAGGACGCGATGCTGCGACCCGCCAACCCGTACGCGGTCTCCAAGGCGGCGTGCGACCTGCTCGGCGGGCTCTACGCGGGCGCGCACGGCTTGCGGGTGATCCGCGCGCGCGCGTTCAACCACTCCGGCCCCGGGCAGGAGCCGGTCTATGCGATCGCGAACTTCGCCCGCCAGGTCGCGGCGGGCCTCGACGCCGGCGACGACCCGGTGCGCGTGGTGACCGGGAACCCGGACACGCGGCGCGACTTCACCGACGTGCGCGACGTCGTGCGCGCGTACCGGCTGCTCGCGGCGCGCGGCGAGCCGGGCATCTTCAACGTCTGCTCCGGCGTCTCGCACTCCGCGCGCGAGCTCCTGGCCGCACTCGGTCGCGTGATCGGCGCCGAGGTCGTCTCCGAGGTCGACCCGGCGCTCGTGCGGCCCAACGAGGTGATGGAGGTGCGCGGCTCGTTCGAGCGCCTGCGCGCGGCGACGGGCTGGGAGCCGTCGATCCCGCTCGAGCGGACGCTCGCCGACACCGTCGACTACTGGCGGCTCACACGGTGAGCCGGTCCAGCGCCGCACCGAACAGCATCGCGACGACGCGCGCACGGTCGACCTCGGCGCCGGTGAACGCCTGCGGCAGCGCGCGGTAGACCTCGAGCACGGCGAGCTCCCGGCCGGCCGGTAGCACCGGCAGCATCAGCATCGCCGCGAAGCCGGCGTCCTTGAGCGCCTCCAACTCGGCGGGGTCTCCCTCCGTATCGCCGGCCACGATCTGGCCCGGCATGCGGTTGCGCAGCACGTGGTCGGTGGCCGGGAAGTCGGCCAGCGGCCACCAGTCGTCGCGGCCGTACTCGGCGTGGTCGGTCAGCAGCACGAGCCGGCCGCGCTCGCGGTCGATGCGCAGCAGCGCCATGTCGTCGGCGCGCAGCAGCACGGCGGCGCGGCGCGCGGCCTCGCGCAGCCCGGACATGGTCCGGACGCCGGACAGCTCGTCGGCGAGCCCGGCCAGCGCTGACGCGAATGCGCCGCCGCGCGTGCCGGCCACGCGCAGGCCCGCGACGATGTCGGCGGCCGATGCCGCGGTCGCCTCCGGCTTGGGCGCCGGCCAGTCGGCGGCGGGGCGGGCGATGCCGTAGCCCTGGGCGTAGGTGACGTCGAGCGCGACGAGCGCGCGCAGGTCCTCGAGATCCTCCACGCCCTCGCCGCAGACGGCGGCGCCGGTATCGGCGGCGAAGCCGATCAGCGCCTCCAGCAGCGCGCGGCGGCTCGGATCGGCGTGCGCGCCGTGCACGAGCGCGCGGTCGAGCTTGAGGATGTCGGGCGCGACGCGGATCAGCTGCTGCAGGCCGGCGTAGCCGGCGCCGGCGTCGTCGAGCGCGATGCGCGCGCCGCGGGCGCGCAGTCCCGCGATCTGGAGCTCGAGCTCGCCCTCGCCGCCGAACACCTCATGCTCGGTCAGCTCGATCACGATGCCCCTGAGGTCCTGCGGGAGCGCGGCTCGGACGGGCGCGGACAGGAGCGCGCGCGGCGAGACGTTGAGCGCGAGGAACGCGTTCTCGGGGCGGCCGGGAGCGTGCAGCGCGGCCTCGATCGCGAGCGCCTCGAGCTCGGCGCCGAGGCCGGCCCGGTGCGCCTGCGCGAGCCACTCGTCCGGGCCGCGGTGCGGCTCGGCGTCGAAGCGCGCGAGCGCTTCGTAGCCGGCCGGGCGGCCGGTGGCGAGCTCGACGACGGGCTGGAAGACGATCCGGATCGCGCGGCGCTCGAGCAGGTTCGCGACCTCGGCGCGCTGCTCGGTCTCCGGCCGGGCGGCGCCGGTGCCGTAGCGGCGCGTCTGCCCGCGGCCCGATCGCTTGGCCCAGTACAGCGCGGCATCGCCCGCCTCCAGCAGCGCGGGTCCGTCGGCGCCGTCCGCGGGCGCGACCGCCACGCCCGCGCTGGACGCAAGCGGGCGTCCCTTGACGCTCAGCTCGGCAAGCGCGGCGCGGGCGCGCTCGGCCGCATCCTCGGCGCCGTCGGCGTCGACGCCGGGCAGGATCAGCACGAACTCCTCGCCGCCGAGACGGCCGACGGCGTCGGTGTCGCGGACGACGCTCTTCAGACGCGTCGCGGCCGCCGCGAGCACCCGATCTCCCTCGGCGTGCCCGTGGACGTCGTTGATGACCTTGAAATGGTCGAGGTCGATCAGCACGACGCCGACGCTCTGGTCCGCGAGCAGCGCGCGGTTGAGCTCGGCCTGCAGGCGCTCCTGGGAGGCGCGGTGGTTGAGCAGCCCGGTCAGGCCGTCGGTGCGCACCTGCTCCCGCAGCGTCTCGCGCTGGCGCGCGGAGTCATACGCCAGCGCGGCCATCGTCGCGAAGCGCTCGACCAACTCGACCTCGGCGTCGCTGAACGCTTTGTCGGCGCCGCCGCGATACACGTTCAACGCGCCGACGACGCGCTCCTCGGCGAGCAGCGGCACGCACACGAACGCCTCCGGCTCGTCGGGCGTCCCGGCCACGACGCTGCATAGCGGGTCCTTGGTGGTGTCGGGGACGTTGCGCGTACGGCGGTTGCTCACGACCCACCCGGTCGTCCCGCGATCGACGGGGATCACGCTGGCCATGATCTCCTCGACCCAGTTCCCGACCGCGAACACGGGCCTCAGCAACCCGGCCTCCTCATCGATCTCATAGACCGTCAGGTCGTCGTACTCCAGCAGCGCGCCGAGATGATGCGAGATCCGCCCGAGCGTCCCCTGGAGGGAGTCGGCGGCGAGGATCCCCGCCGCAGCGTCGACCAACGCTTCGAGCGCCGAGGCCTGCGGGCGCGTCTGACTTGTCACGTCCTCCCTAGTCGGCGAAGAACTTGACCGCTTTAGCCTCATACACTGACGAGCCGCGCCGGAGTAGCTCAGCTGGTAGAGCAATCGCCTTGTAAGCGATAGGTCGTCGGTTCGAGTCCGTCCTCCGGCTCTCGACAAATCGGCGTTGTCCGGCCGTTTTCGCCGACGGCAGTCGTTTGTCCGTCCGCGCCGCGCGAGGGGATTGGCACCGTCCGGACGCTTCCCGGACGATTCAGCCGCCGGACAGCAAGCCTGACGAAGCGCTCGGCCCGGCCACCGGGACGTCATCGAGCGGGCGCCAACGAGCACCGAGTCCGCACGGTATGGACCCGGTTCGATCCCACGATTGCGGATCGTCCGGCACGAAACGGCGCGCGTCAGGCGCTGGCTGGACGGCGGTCGGCGACGCCTGCGGTCATCGGTCGGCGTCGATGAGGTCGTGGAGCGCCCGGCCCACGTCGACCACCGGTGCGGGCCGTCGCGGCGCACGGCCCCTGAGGAACTCGCCGACGTTGTCCAGCGGCGCGCCGAGGACCCGCTCGAGAGTCTCGACAGCGTCGCCGCCCATGTCCAGCACCTGCTGGTAGACGGAGAGCGTCAGCTTCGCGTCGCGGTGACCGAGGAGATACATCGCGCGGCGCGCCGGGACGTCGCACTCGGCGAGGATCGACGCAAAAGTGCGGCGCAGCGTATGCGGCGTCACCCGGGGCATCGGCGTCTGGCCGCGCTGGCGGACCAGCTCGTCGGCGACGGCGACGGCGGGCGAAAGCACGTGGTCCGCGACGTTCGACGGCGTCTGGGGCGTGCCCTTACGCGTGCAGAACGCGGGCGCGTGCGGCATCGAGCCCGACCGCGAGAACGCCCCGGTTCCCCCCACTGCCCGCGCGTCGAGGAGGAGACCGTGCAGCGCCGGGACCATCGGGATGACGCGCTCGCCGGCTGCCGTCTTGGTCTGCGGGCCGGTCATTTCCACGTCGCGAGCCGGGATCAGAATCCGGCCCCCCGCAAGGTCGAGCCGATCCAGCGGCAGGCCGCAGAGCTCGCCGATACGCAGGCCGGCGAGCACGAGCGTGCCAATGATCGCGCGGCGCTGCGGCCGGTTCCCAGATGGCGCGTCGACCCATATCAGCCCGCGACGGACCTTGCCGATCAGCACATCGGAGACGCCGAGGTCGCGCGCGAGCTTCACCGCGCTCTTGTCGGACGCACGGATGTACTGCACCTTGTCCCAGTCGAGCGTGCCGTGGCGGCCGTCGAGCTGCGCAGCGCCATCGAGAAGCGCCTCGATGTGGTGCGCCTCCAGGTAGGAGCGCTTCGCAGGCGGCCTCGCGAGATAGACGTCACGATCGGCCGCGGGGTTGCGCACGACGTGCCGCGGGTAGCGGTGCGAGGCGTCCTTGAGGACCTGCCGGACTGCCGCGATCGCCTTGTTGATCGAGTCGTTGGACAGCGCCTTCCGGCGACGCTCATAAGTGCGGCCATTCGGGAGGCAAATCGTCTGCATCAACGGCCGGCCGGCGGCGGCCGCGGCGCGGATCTCCTCGCGCTCGGCGAGCATGTCCTGCACGAAGTCCTCGATGACGACCTCGTCGATCTTCTCGAGCTCGTACGGCCCGAAATGGTCCATGCCACACCGCAGCCGCCAGACGAGGTCCTTGTAGGCGTTCTCGGAGAGCCGGCGGCGGCGGCGCTCAGCGTGCTCGGACGCGAAGACCTGGAAGGTTGGCGGGTCGCCGGCGACCGTTACGGCGCGAGCGGCGCGGTCGCGGCGCGGCGGGACCCACTCACCACGTGCGATCAGCTTGGCGATCAGTTCGCGTTCCTCTTGGACGCGCGCCTCGTCCCAGCCCTCCCATGACCCGCCGAGCGTCACCCGGTGTCGCTGCCCCTGAAAGGTGACCTTCAGCGCGTAGCTGATCCCGCGCTGCGTGGGATCCCGAAGGATGGTGCCGACGGCAGGCCTGGCCACGGCCGCCAGCGTACCCCCGGGCGCGGGTGCTGTCACCGAACGACCCGGTCGGTGCGGTCGCGGGACCGGCGTGGCGCAAGCAGCGGGAGTCTTCGGTCTGCCAGCTGCCACGCGTCTGCAATTGACGAGCGGCGGCGGTCCCGCCCGGCATGAGGGATCCATTTACGACACGTCGATTCGTGACAATCTCCGCGCCAGGGACTCACCGGCCGGACCTTCCGCGAATGAGCGGCACGTCTGCGCCGCCCGTCTGTCTGTGCGGGCGGCGGCGGCGCCGACGTCGCGCGTCGTGCGGCGGAGGCTCGCCGGGATCGGCTTCGCCGAGTGCCGCGCGAACGCGTTCGATGTCGAAGCGAAGCGGCGCCCTTGGTCCATCGCCGAGCCTCACGCCGCCCAATTCGCGTGCGCGGGAGTAGACCCAGCCCCGACGCACGCCGAGGATCTGCGCGAGCGTGGCGGCGTCGACGTAATGCCGGTCCCCTTTCGTTTCGTCGCGGAGCAGGGCGACGACCCGAGTCGCGACCGCTTCGATGTCGTCAGCATCAAGCCTCACAGCCGACTCGCTCCCGAGGATTGAATCGTGCGGGCCAAGAGCCGTGCGAGGACCTCCCGCTGCGAGTCCGGGAAGGATCGGCGGACAGACTGGTCAGAGACGCGAAGCGTCCCATCGCCCGGTCTCGCGCGTGCGCATCAAGGAGTTTGCGACCGTAGTGTCTGCTGTCCGCAGGTCGGCAGCACTCGCGCGGCCACGCGACGATGGCCTGAATCCGGTCGGCCACCACCCTGCTCATCCGGCACCTCCGAGAACCGCGTCGTCGACTTCGACGAGTAGATCAAGGAGCAGGACGCGCGTCTCCTCGAGGGCCGCGCTCCAGGCGGCGCGGAGCAAGGCGTTCGCGAGATCGCGGCGCTCACCAGGCGTCAGCGGGTCGAGGTCGATCTGAAGGGAGCTCATTTCGTGCGTCCGCCGCCAGCGCTGACGGCATCTCGGACAACAAGAGGGACCAGCGCTGGAATTGGCCCTCTCCTTGCGAGGCGAGCACGTGGCCCGCGAGCCGTCTTGCGAGACGTCGGCTTTGCCGGCGCGCGCGGCAGTGCGTCGCCAACAGCTAACGCGTGGGCTTGCCCAGCCGTCAATTGTTTGGCCCGATCCCTCTAGGCGCTGAACTCGCCAACAGGCGGGGTGCAACGGTTAGGCCAGCGCCATAGGGCGGAAGCCGCGCCGACACGGCGGGTTCCTCACGGCGTCGCGCGCTTCGCGAGCATTGGGCGCCCCCCTCTACGAGCGGAGCGGCGAGAGCGGCGACGCGTCCCACCGCTCCTATCACGCGAAAGCGCTAGCGCGCGATGGCGCCAATGCTCCGCCCGGCGGGAGCCGGTTCAGCGGTCCCACCACGCGGCGATGTCCGCCTCGTGTCGCGTCTTTAAGTCACCGTCTTCGAAGTACCACTCTGTAGGCACCCGGACGTAGCCGAGCGCCAGACCCGTGGGTGACATGAAGATGACGTGCGCGAGCTGGAAATCCTCGGCGAAGCAGACGGCCCATACGTTCGCGCTGATCCGTTCCGGTGCCTGCGTCACCGTTGAGGAGCACCGTCTTGACGCAGCGCGCCTCCCCGGGCAGCGATTCTCGGACGTGATCGGCGGCTAACGCGGCCAGGGCGTCCGGGTTCGCAACGGCAGGCTCGCGCTGCCGCCGCGCCGAAACTCGCTTGATGGCCGCTCGCAGGAGTGCGCCTAGCGCGGCGAGGCTCGCCGCGTCGTTGATGACGTGCTCTGCCACTTCGAGGACAAGCCCAATGCCGGTTCCGGCCGCACCCTTGCCGATGGAGCCTTCCTCGACGGTGAATCGGTCGTCTGGCAGGGAATCAAGGTCGTCATCCGTCAGGCCAACGGCACGGGAGACAGCCACCACATCTCCGCCGCCTACGAAGTCGATCTCGCTGTGCTGATCGGCCGCCCACGTGATCTTGAAGCGCACAGCGCATCAAGTTAGCTACTGCAAGTTCGAGCACTCGCGCTCCAAGGCGGCCGTCCGGACTGCCTGGGCGGCGTCGTGTGCCGTCGGGCTGACGATCTCAGAGGGCGTTGTCGATACCGGGCTCGGTTGGGGAGCCGATACCGCCTTGCGCGAATCTCAGCGCCGAGCCCGTCGGCGATGGGACTAGCGCTGTCTGTAGAGCGCGCAGGCCATGCTCAGGCGCCTGAAGTCTGGTCGACACCGTTGGGTATGGCACCTCCCGTACCCGTGACGACCTGTTCGTGCGGGCGAACTGCTGCGCGCGCTGCCCGGCGCGCGTAGTCCGCTACCGGCGCTGCTCGGGACGGGCGGGCGCGATGATCGTGGCGATGGGGCCGCCGGCTCCGTCGTGTTCGACGCCTCCGAGTGCCTGGCAGCGTTGGTCGCCGTGACGGTGCCAGACGGCGGCGGTCCAGGCGCAGATCGCAGCGTCTAGAAGGTCCTCGCGCTTCTTGTACAACGTCGAGTTCCGCGGCGATGGTTCTTCGAGAAGCGCTCGCGTGCTCGGGTGCGAGACGAGGTCGATCGGTGGATCAGCCGCCGCGAGGCCGGCGACCCGACGAATCAGCTTGTCACACGCGGCGTTCCGCATCGGAAAGAACTGGGCCGCCCGCATCCCCTTCGGTCTGCGCTTGTATGCAGGGCGCTTGTCGTCGTAGCCGAGTTCCTGCGCGCCGACGATCGTCGCGTAGGGGTAGCACTCGCTCACACTGCGCCCGTGACGGGGTGGTCCCTTCAGCCCGTCGCTGTACGACCAGCCCGACCGTTCGAGGCGTTCCCTGAGCCGCACCCCCGCCTGCCTCGGGGAGCTCAGATTGACCGAGTTGGCGGACACCCACCAGCGGCCATAGCAATTGCCCACGCGCTTATCGGCGAGGCGCTGCCGCGTCAGGTTGGTGATAACCAACGGCGCGTCGACGAACAGAAGCGTGTCGTCCACGGCGTGACATTCGATCCAGGCTTGGGTCTCGTCGAGGCCGATCGTCCATCCCGCCTCGTGGATCGCGCCTGTCTCGCTCAGTGCGACGACCCCGCTGTAGTTGGCGGGCCGATCCTCGGAGCCCTCCCCCCAGGCCAGGTCGACACCGAGGAACCGCACGGCCTCACTCAGTCCTTGCCGCGGAACCCGAGCGCCGCCGCCTGGTGTTCGTCCATCCACGTTTCGAACTCGCCGCTGGGCGAGTTGTAGTCCGCGCACAGGTGGTACGGACGCGTCGCCTCGCCGTCGGCGGATCGCGTTCCCCCGATCACCGATCCCCATCGTCGTGGCGGCCAGCCGAGCGCGGTCTCGATCTCCGCATATGTCAAGCGGTTCGGGGCGACTTCGGCGATCAGCCGCAGCCCGTCCCGCCAGTTGTCCGTCCCATCGTCGAAGAGCTTGCGGATGGCGTCGCGGTCATGCTCGACATACTCCGGCCAATCCTCGTGGTCGTCGCTGTCCGGCGGGCGTCCGGTAGGCCTGGGGCCCTTCACCGGCGCGAGCTTCGGCCGCCGCAGGGCCTCGATCTCCGTCAGCCGGCTGCGCGCGATGCGGTTCTCCGGCTGTGTGCGAAAGACGGCCTCAGCCTCATCGAGTTCGCCCTGGTTGAGCAGGGCGATCCCGAGCCGGTTCGTCGTGGGCACATCGCCGAGCACAAGCTCCAGCAGCGATCGATGCGTTTGAATCGCCTCGTCGCTGTAGTCACCATCGGCCCCGTAGCGTTCCGAGCGCTGGCGTAGGTCCTCGATTCCCACGTGGACATGATCCCGATCCATGGCCTCGGGGGCGCCGCATCAGGCGAGCGATCCCGATGCGCCACCGGGCGCAGCGGTTCGCCTTCGTCATGGGCGCCATGCGCTGGGCGGTCCTTCCATGAGACACAAGCGGAAGCGCGGCCCGGCCGGAGGGCGCCAGGGAGTTGACGAGCAGGATCGCTCCCCTTGGCGCCACCGGCCCCGCTGCTCCTTTGCGCGATACGGATCACTGCAGGCAAGCCGCTGGATCGTGGCGGACGTCGCGGACGACGGCGCGTGCTGCTGCGAGAGTGCCCTGATCGTCGACGAAAGAGACTCTGTGGCAGCGGGGCGCATCGAGATTGATGCTCGCTGCGGGCGTTCGCTGGGGCCGCTTGTCGCGGGCACGTGGCACGATCAGACGATGGCCGACGACGAACCCTCCTTTCGGCAGATCTACGAAGACCCGCCCGCCGTTCCGGCTGCAGATCTGGTTCGTAACGTCGCCGCGATCGTGGCGCCACGAGAGGAGGTCACCCAAGTCAGGTTGCGCACCTGCGTCGAAGTACTTGACGGCGTCGAACTCTCGCGCCGGCCGCAGATCGCCGTCCTCTTCCGTGATCAGCCCGAGCCGTCTGATCGCGGTTTCCGCGCTCTGGCACGAGTTGGTCCACCCGCTCGAGCGGTTGCTCCAACCCGAACGCGGCACGGTCATGTTCTCGTTTCCTGCTGCGCGACGGATCTACGAGCAATGCGGCTACATCATGTTCTCGCGGGACTGACAGGATCGAACGTGGCCGAGTAGCGGTTTCGTCGAAGAACGGCACCGTTGCGTCACGAGACTCGTGTGGCGAAGCTTCTTACGCTGAATCGACTCCTACGGTCACCCCACAGTTGCCCGCCAGGCTCATCCCGGCTCGGCCGGAGCCCGGCCATGAGTGACGCGTCGCCCACGATGACGCCATCGTTCGTCACGGTGATCTCAAGCTCGAGATCACCACTGGCTGATAGCTCCCACGTCGCGTGAACCGTGGTACCTGGCGGCAGATTGGAGTAATCGCCGTACGGCTCCAGCGAGAAGCTCTTCGTCAACGTCGACAAGTTCTCTAGCGTCAGACGAACAACGCGCGGTTCAGCCATGCCGAGATCCTGCCCGCCAGCCCCGAGAACGGACACGATCGTCGAGAAGCGGTACGCGCGTGTGTCGGCGGGATGCAGCGATCGTGCGACGCAACCGGTGGGTCTAGGCGACTTCGAAGTGCTCGCTGCGAGCGGGCCAGAGAGGCGTGTAGTCGTTGCCGCCCTCTTCGCGATAGCCGGCGGCGAGCGCCCGCACCAGGACGTCGTCGACAAGGATGTCTCGCACGGCTGCGAACGTCCGCTCGGCGTCGTCGGTCCAGATGAAGATGTTCATCTTGCCGTGGCCGAGGTCGTGACCGTCGACGTCACTCCTGTCGCTGAGCTTGTCGATCAGCAGGTCCTCGATCTTGACCATGGTGTCGTAGTCGTCGATGCCGTCGGCCGGGAGCTGGAGGACCAATTGGTGCATTCGCTTGACGCTACCGAGGAGTGCGAGTTCGTCGAAATGGATCCCTCGCGACCGTGGAAGCGTCCGCGTGGCCTGCGGCGGGTACAGCGCCCATCGTGGCGACTTTCGAGCGTGTCGTTGATGTTGAGCGCGAGGCGGTCTGGGCCGTATTGGCAGACCCGAAGGCATACGGCCAGTGGGTCTCCGGGGCGATCGACGTCACGGACCTCGACGACAGCTGGCCGGCTGCGGGCGCCGTGTTCGCCTTCAACTACCGGGGAGGTCCTCTCAGGCTCTCCGGGCATGCCGCGGTTGAAGAAGCGCATCCTCCTGGTCACATGCGCATCCGATGGTCCCGTGGCCCATTCGCCGACTCGCTCGCTGATGTCGCGGTCGGCAAGACTGAACGAGCCTGCGTGATCCGGATCGAAGAACATCCGCGCGGACTTCGGAGCTCGTGGTTCTCAAACCAGACCTGGTCGGCCGGGCCCTCGGCGAACGCGATCTCGCTTGAGCGTCTCGAACGCCTCGCGCGACGGCACCACACGACTGCCTGAACACACGACCACTCGTGGGCGGACCCTCAGCGCCGGCCGGCTCTTCGCAGGTCAACGGGTCAGGATGGATCCAGTCGTCGAGACTGAGCACTTCTCGGCAAGGAACGGCTTCGGAGGTGGCCTCCGCGGCCTGAATAGGACAGGCAGCCAGCGAGTGGCCGCCGGCGCCCGTCGAGGGGGCTACTCGGCCGTTTCGAGAACGGCTTCGTCGATCCAACGAAGGAACAGAGACAGCGCAGCGAGGGAGGTTGTCCCGTAGCTCGTAGAACTTGATGGACGGCGGTCCTCCCGCCTCGTCCGCTGCCGCTGGCAGCGTGGCGAGTGCGAACAAGTCCATCGAGACAGGAGGACCGCCATGGGAACCGTAGATCACGTCGCCGACGAGGTTGTCGGCGCGGGCCGCATCGAGCGGCTGCCGCAACGGGTCCAGGACGCGCTGGGTGAGCTGGCTGGCGCGGCGAGGGAAGGGCTGCTGGCGCTGAGCGTCGGCGTCGGGCTGGGCGTGCTGCACGAGATCATGGAAGCCGAGGTCGATGAGGTCGTCGGCCCGAAGGGCAGACACGATCGCGACCGCGTCGCGGTCCGCCACGGTCACGAGAGTGGCGAGGTCACGCTCGGGGGCCGCCGGGTGCCGGTCAGCCGGCCGCGCGCCCGGACGGCCGACGGCGAGCGCGAGGTCGAGCTCGGGACGTATGCGCACTTCGCGGCGCGTGACCAGCTCGCCGACGTGATGCTCGAGCGGATGCTGGCCGGCGTCTCGACGCGCCGTTACGCCCGGACCGGGGAGCCGGTCGGCAGCGACATCGACGAACTCGCCCGGTCGACGAGCAAGTCGGCGGTCAGCCGCGAGTTCGTCTCGCGCACGCGCGAGCACCTCATCGATCTCATGTCGCGGCCGCTCGAGGACCTGCGCCTCGCGGTGGTGATGCTCGACGGCATCGAGCTCAAGGGCCGCTGCTGCGTCGTCTGCCTCGGCATCGACACCGACGGCATCAAGCACCCCTTGGGGCTCTGGGACGGGTCCACCGAGAACGCCACCGTCGCGAGAACGCTGCTCTCTAACCTCACCGGCCGCGGCCTGGATGTCGACCAGGGCGTGCTGGTCGTCCTCGACGGCGGCAAGGCGCTCAGGAAGGCCGTCAATGACGTCTTCGGCGTCCACACACCCGTCCAGCGCTGCGTCCGCCACAAGGAACGCAACGTGCTCGATCACCTGCCAGAGCATCAGCGCGACACCGTCCGCCGCCGGCTGCGCGGAGCCTGGGCGCTCGACGATCATGACGCCGCGCTGGAACGGCTGCGCGTGCTCGCCGACGAGCTCGCCCGCACCGATCCGGGCGCCGCCGCGTCGCTGCGCGAGGGCATGGCCGAGACGCTGACCATCACCAGACTCGGCGTGAGCGGCCAGCTCAAGCGCACGCTCGCATCGACGAACCCGTGCGAGTCGATGATCGAGACCGTCCGCCGCACCAGCCGCAACGTCAAGCGCTGGAAGAACGGCGACATGTGCCTCCGCTGGACCGCCGCCGGCATGCTCGAAGCCGAGCAGCAGTTCCGCAAGATCATCGGCTTCAGCGACCTCGCCAAGCTCGCCATCGCCGTCGAGCACGACGTCGCCGCCAAGCGTGCCGCCGCCTTCACCCGCCAGCCGTCCAACGCCTCACCGACCGCGGCGCCGGAGGTCGCCGCTGCCACCGGCTGAGAGAATTCACTCAAGGACCGCCGTCAACGAAGTTCCACGACGAGCGGGACATCCTCTCAGCGAGGCGCTCGAGCGCAGAATGCTCTTCGAGTTCATGCTCGTCGTTCGGAAGATGCCCGACGGGATTTCGTATGGCTAGGAAGCAGCCTGCGCCGAAGCCCATGACTCCCTGGCGCATCGACTCGCGCGTCTGATCGTCAGAGATGTGCGGAAACCGAAGACGCGGCCTTGACAGCCAGGCTCGGCCGCCTTGTCGCTGAACGCTTCCCGTACGAGCTTGACTTCCGACAGTCGCGTCGCCCAAGCTTTTCCTGAAGCCGAGAGTTGGCGGCTTTAGCGGCCGCGAGGACCGCTTCGTGGCGGTGTCCGGTGCTCCACTGAACCGATGCCGCTCGCCAGACGAGGTCGTGCATTCCTCCAAAGCCGAGAGCAAGCGTCTCGCTCCGCACCGAACTCAAAGTGCGAGTGCGGGTCGTTCTCAGCCTGCCACTCGGGATACAGATGGCTCACAGGCCATGCCCGCCGCGGTCCTCGTGCTGCTGATCGCCGGCGCGGCCGCAATCCTGCCAATCAGCGGCCGGACCCCCGACGAGTGGCTCCCAGTCGTCGCCGCACGTTCACCGCGCGTCTGCGAGGCGAGCACAGGTATCGGGCGCGGCGAGCAAGCCAGGGCTTCACGAGCGCTCTCTACGGCGAGGCCCTCAAGCGACCGCAGGCGATGCCGCCGGTGCTGCGCGGCTGCCGCCTGCTCAGCGCCCATCTCGCCGACGGCAGCGAGCTGGGAATGCTCCAGGACCCAGAGCTGGGCGCGTACACGGCCGTCGTCGTCTTGCACGCACGCGCCGTCAGCCCTGCTCCCTCCGGCCGAGCATGAGCGACGTCTCGAGCAGTGGGGTCAGGTCCTTGCTGCCTTGGCGCGCCGGGGCTCCGCAATCCGTCGTCTCCAGATCATCGAGCACACCGCGCCCTCTGACGGTCACCTTCGACAGCCAGCAGCCTTCCGTTGAGCGCGGCGCGCGTCGCTGCAACTCGCGCAACCTCCGAGCGAAACCATCCAGCCGCGAAAGACCCGCTCACGCGGCGATCACGCCACGCGGTTCACCACGAGATCGAGCGGAGACCCCGAAGTGCAGCTGTGGGCGCCGCGGGCCGCCCCGACCTTCGGGGCGGCCCGGGACCTGACTCAGGGCGTGGTCGTCGTCAGCGTGAACGTCAGCGACTTGCCGTAGGCGCCCGTACGCAGCGCCTGGCCGCCGCCGATCTCCTGACGGAAGGCGATCGACGCCGAGTCGTTGCTCACCGGCCCCCCGTAGCTCAACAGCGCCAGCGGGCTGCCCGCCGTCGCACTCAGCGGCGCAAACGCGTTTGCGTTGGCCCGCACCTGCAACCGCTCGCCGAGCGCGAAGGACCCGTTCACGAGCCGCCCGGTCGCGGACTGGCTCGGATCGGTGACCGACAGCATTGCGTCGCCCGCCGTTGAGGTCACCGTCGCCGTGGTGGTCGTCTCATAACTGCGACTGACCCCCGGCGCGAAGACCCCAAGCGACGCGGGCGCCCCCAGCGTCAGCGCCAGGGTCGCGGGCACGGTGCCGCCCACGCTGCCCTCCTGCGAAGCGCCGATGACCTGGAAGCTCCGCGACACGTCGGGCGCGGAGTAGTAGTCCGCACCGCCGGACTGCGAGGCGGTGATGGTGCAAGTGCCGGGACCGGTGAGCGTGACGGTGTCGTCGGAGACGGTGCAGGAGCCCAAGGCGCTGTAGCGCACGGGCAGGCCTGAGCTCGCGGTCGCACTCAGCTTGAAGGGCGGAGCGCCGACGAGCTTGTCCGTCAGGGGCTCAAAGGTGATTGCCTGATCCACCCGGTGTTCCGTATAGTGGAAGGTCACCTCAATTCGTCCACTTGTCTCACCCGGATACACCCGGACTTCAACGGTACCCCATTGAGTCGAACCATTGCCAAACTGCGTCAGGTCGAGTGCAGTGACCGTAGGCTTGGTGGTGTCTGTCCCAATGAGTTGATCTGCCGTCAGTTGTTGCGGACCCCAGATTCCAACACCGTACGTGTGATTCAAAGTGTAAGTACCGGGCGTGATGCCGTCAAAGACATACACCTCGTCCTTACCGTAGGTTTCATACGTCATCTGCCTTGACGTACTTTGCGCGCCTCCTGTTGGCCGCTTGATCAAATCGAGCTCAGCGCCTCTGCCCCGCGTTTCAAACGGGTTCTCCACGTATCGAGGTGTGCCGCTGGAGAAAGCCTCTACTTCAAAGTAGTACTCCGGATCGACGTTCAGGCTATTGATGTTCAGGGAGTTCTTCCCATAAACCATTTCGCTCTGGTACAGCTTGTTTCGTTCAATGCCGTAGCGGACCACGTAGCCATCGGCGCCATCCACCGGTTCCCACAGCAAGTCGGCCTGGCGGCGGTCCACTTGGTTGCGAACAGCCATGAGGTGACCCGAAGGCACCACTGTGAACTTCGACGCATCCGGATTGCCGAAGACACGGAACTCCTTTACGGCGAACTTTCCATTGTCGGGTGTGAAGACATTGGTCAGCCTCACATACCGACCTGTTACGGCCGTGGGGAGTTCGATGTAATCAGACCGCAAGTCCTGGGGGTTATTGCTCTTGTCAATAACTTGGGTCCAGTTCTGGTTATCGTTGGATACTTCGACAGTATATGATTCATAGCGGGTGAGTGCCTGGCTTCCGGTGGCACCAGCCCTGTCGAATTGAATCTGGATCCCGCGAATATCACTCGTCTTGCCGAGGTCGACAGTCATGTATTCGCCCGGATTGCCCGTTTGAGCGCTCCAGAATGTCTTCCCGTTCTGATCCACCGCCAATGCCGGCCAGTAATTGCCCGTCTGGGCACCGGGGGCCTGCGTGGAAGATGTTTGGACCTTCTTGTTCCAGGACAGAAGCGTCCATCCCGTGAAGTTATCAGTGATGGGATCCTTCTTGACGCCGGGCAGATACTGCGGGTAGTCGCCGTATTCGACATTTCCGTGCATCACACCCTGCTTGTCCACATCCGTGGGGAAGAGGGACATGAGCGTGTTACCGTTACCACCATTCTGGGTGAACGCCACCATGCAGATGGTCCAGAGCTTACCCTGCTTGTCCACGAAGAAGCTGCCGTGGCCTGCGCCCGGCGCTGAGCCCGACACCATCCGGGTCAGCGGGTTGTGCTCATCATAGACATATGGACCCATCGGATCGTCTGCTACCATTACACCCTGCGCGTAAGAGGCAAATTCGAGACCGATGGATGAGTACAACAGATAGTACTTGCCGTTGTACTTGAGCGGATGGGGGCCTTCAGTCCATCCATATTCCTGAGGACGGTATTGCCTGTCGGTGAAAAATGGGAAGATCAGATCGCTTGAATATCTGGTTTCCCAGCCATGCTTATGGGGGTCGCCCCAAAGGACAACCTGTGGCTTACTGATTTCCTTAAAGGTGTGCTTGTCCAACTCGACGACTCGAATGCCCAGAACCTGCGACCATCCGTAGTACATGAACAGCCGGCCAGTGTCTTCATCGTAAAGCATGCTGGCGTCGCCATAGTTGTTGCTCGAGAACGTACCGGCGTCGTACCAGATTCCCGATTTCGGATCGTCAGTCGTCCTCACTCGGTTATCTGTATTGCCGGCGTAGTTGTACAGTTTGCCGTCAATTTCCGTCATGCCAACGATCCCGCCCAGGAGGTTGGGCGCATTGACATAGTTCCAGTTCGCGAAGTCAGATGACCACCAATAGCCACGCCTCCCACGTGTGAATAGGTAGTAGTCACCACCGATGATTTTGATAACAGGCTCGCCGGCTGTCAGAATTCTCTCCGAACCCTGAGTAAGCGCAATGGGATTCGTGTACGTAGTTGGGTTCTGTACGACCGACGTTCCCGATGGGACTACCGGCAGCGTTCCCGATGGCGCTGCCAGGCCCGTTAGCGACTTTGCCCCCGGAGCCGACGCGGAAATCGCGCTTCCTGCGGGCTGGTTGCCGCTCGCTACTTGCTGGGCCTGGGCTGTGTAGAGAGAGCCCGCGAGGACGAACGACCCCACGGACGCCAACAGAACAGATCGCAACTTCTTCATAAGCCCCTCCCGATGGACCCAGATGACTGTGGCGTGGCTCTCAGACGGTACGACCGGACATTGTCCCCGTCAAGGACGAACTGGCGATGTTTTGTCAGTTTGTCCCTTGACGGACGAACTGGGTCCACTAGTTTGCTTCCGTGACCACGGGACGTCGGGAGTCGCTGCGAAGTCGCAACGGGCAAGCCGTCGTCGCTGCGGTGTAGTCGAGACCACGGTGCAGCCGGGCCGACGTAGCTCGGGTGACCGGCCTGTCCACCTCGGCCGTCTCGACGCTCGTGGCCGACCTGATCGAGGCCGAGGTGCTGGTCGGACTCGGCACCAAGGCGTCGGGCGCGGGCGGCCGGGCGGCAGTGGCCCTCGGTCTGGCAGCCCGAGCAGGATCGCTGGTCGGGATCCATCTTGGCCACGCCGACCTGCGGGTGGTGCTCACGTCCCTGGACGGGACCGTGCTGATGCGGCAGCGCCACTTCCTCGACGTCGACCACGAACCGGCAGCGTCACTGGATCAGCTGGCTCGGAGCACAGCCGATCTGCTCGCGACGGGGGACGTCGACCGAGCTCGAGTGCTCGCGGTAGGCGTGGCCGTCTCCGCACCGGTGGTCGACTCGCGTTGCTGGCGTCGCCGCCGATGCTGCTGGACTGGGGCGGTTCACAGCGCCTCACGGTGGATGCCGAGATCCTTCGCGATATGCGCGATCGGGCGGCCGCTCTCAACCACGAGGCGCACCGCGCGCTCGCGCAACTCCTCCGGGTACTTCTTCGGGGCAGGCATCGCTGAAATGGTTCCTCTCCCCAGGATGAAATCCTGGCTTGGAGGACTCCGTCAAACCCGGCCTGGCTCAATTCGCTCGACACGCCGGCGACGCCCGTCTACTACACCGAGCCCGAGGTCGGAACGAGCCCGCCGCATGAGCGCGCGCCGAGCCTAGGCCAGATGGTGCGGTGGTGGATCGACGCCATGGATGCCCACTTGATCGACGACGACGCCCAAGCCGGTCGATGGCGCTACGAGGGCGACTCGCTGGACCCTGCGCTCGAGCGAACGCGTCTGGTCTGATTCGGAAGAATCGCGCCTGAGCGCTCGAGACCGACCTCGGCGGTATCGAAAACGTCGAAGAGCGCTACGTCGTCGGGAACGTTTAGCGTGCAGCTCTCGGTGAGCTCGGCGATCGTCATCTCTTTGGTCTCAGCGGCGGCCGCGGTGGCGGCCGCGGTCTGGGCGCGAGAGAGCGCCCGGGCTGCGCAGCGCTCTGCGACGGCCACGGAACGTGCCGCTGACGCTCAGGAGCATGCGGTCGAGACGGCGCGCGCCGCGTTAGCGCTCGATCGTGAGAGGGCTGCGCCGGAGCGCTATCGCGCGATCGCCGAGATCGCGCCGACCATGGAACTCGTAAGTAAAGGCGGTGCGCATCTAGTACTTGTCGAGAGCGGTCGAATGCGGGCCGAGGTGATGAACATGGGACCGGGTGATGCCATCGTCGAGTCAGCGGTGATACGGAACCTGTCCGTCGAGTACATCGGGCTCACGGGTCCAGTAGAGGTCGCTCCGCGCACCGCTGTCCGGGTGGAGTTTCATGACAACGCAATGGTCCACGAGGCCCGCTCGGGAGACAGTCTTGTGTTGATCGTGCAGTACAGAGATGCTCGATCGAGTTACCGAGCCCGCGCAATGTGGAGGGTCTTGCGAGATGGCAGCGACGTTGAGGGACGGCCGAAGTGGCAAGCTCGGCCCGAGAACGTCGAGCGACTGGATCGCCCAGACGAGGCCTGAACCCACCGCTTCGTTCCGCGACTAAGACCCGGCCGAGTGGCGCTGTTCGTCGACAAGCAGTGCTTGGGCTCTGCGGAGAAGTGCCGATTCCACGTCGCGCTCACTGCGGCGGATGCCGTTAGGAGATCCGGCGCCACTGCCCCGAAGGGTCAAAGAGCAGGCCAGGTCTGATAGCCGAAGGCTTGCCAGATGAGGTCCATGGCACTTCGAACCGTGGGCATTGGGTCGGTTAGCAGCGCGTCGACTGTGGTCTCTCGGTAGGCGTTGATCATCTCCATGCCGGTCGGCGTGCGCTTGGGCCAATCGACGACGCGCTGGTTGACGTCTAGGACCGCAGACTCGGCGTTGTCGATTCGCACGAAAACGGCAACTCGGCCACCGTAGCCCAAGCCTTCGTAGATCGACGCAAAATACGTCAGGACGTTGTAGACGTCCTCGGCGAAGGAGGTCGACGGAATCGCATTCGGTTCCGGGACTGGATACCTGTAAGCCCACTCCAACACGCCGGCACGGTATAGGCGCAGCCGGTAGTCCACCTGCTTCGCGTCCGAGTCGCCGCTCAGGACCTCGGTCGTCAAGCCGAGTGCATCGAGCCGGTGTGACGCGAATCCGAGGATCCGTCTGTCCGGTGCGATGTAGCGACCTGCTGGTTCTTCGGGGAACCCTTGAGCGAGCTGCATCGGGGACGCAAGCTCTGGCGGAGCATCGAATGGAGCAACAACGACGCTCACAACCGGCGGCCAGGAATCGGGCGGTGTCAGCCCATCTGCGATCAGACGGACCCTGTCCATGTTGCGGTTCCGACCGATCCGCGGGAGGAGCGGCAAAGTGGCGAGCAACTCCGACAGCTTGTCGGCCCGGACCCGCGCCGCCTCGTAAGCCGCGCGCACTTCATCTTCGGACATCGGGACAGTGCGGGTACCGCGCCGAACGAAATAGCGATGCTGCTTGTACCCCTGGACCATATGTGGCCCGCCTGCCCTGGGCGCGACGCGGATCAGAAGAACCAGCCCGTCGTCGTCGACGTCGAGTCCACGGATTTCGTAGTCGAGTCTCGGCTGGACGGCGCTATCAAGGATGTCCTCGATCCGCGTCTGCTGACCGGCCCGAGGGACGGGTGCAATCGCTTCCGGTCGGGGTTCGTCTGATTGGTCTTCGGAAACGCCAACGATTATCAGCCCCCCTTGAGCGTTCGCCAATCCGCTCACGTCTTTGGCGACCTCGGCGCGGTCCTTTTCGCGGTCCAGTCCGAGGACCTCCTTGTACTCAAGGCGCTGACCTTCGGGAACTCGCTCGTCGATGATCGCTTTGACGTCGTCGAGCGACCAGCCTGCAAGAGGTTTGGTGAGACGCCGTGTCACGCCAGCAACGCTACGCAGCTAAGCGGCGGACCGAGTTCGCGGAGGATGTCCGGATCGTCGTGGGATTTCGCGGCGGTCCAGTTTGTGCGATCTGTGACTAATTATACCGTTGCGGTGATCGGCGTCTTCGTTGTCGGGGTCGCGGGTGTGAGCTGAGCGGTGCGCGTGACGGTCATCGCGTGGCGTTCGACGGCGATCACGAGCGTGGCGAGGTCGCGGTAGCCGATGATGCGTCGGAACTGTTGCTCGGCGACGAGCATGCCGGCGGCGGTCCAGCGCTTTCGCATGTCGCCGCCTTGCCAGCGTTTGACGTTGCGCTGGGTGTGGCGGACGATCTCGATCATCGACTCGCACGGGTTCGTCGAGGACAGCGTCTTGGCGAGCTGGCCGGTGATCCCGAGCCGCATCAGCGTCAGCGTCTCGTGCATCCCCTCGCGCAACGAGGCGGCGGCGTCCGGCCACGTGCGATCCAGCTCGCCGGCCAACAGCTGCAGGCGCTGCTCGGCCAGGTCGGCGTCGGCCAGCGACCAGGCTGCGCGCAGCCGGCCCTGGACCGCGTCGCGGTCACGCTCGGGCAGCAAGTCGATCACATTCCTTTCCTTGTGCCGCTGGCAGCGATGGACCAGCGCGTGCTCGCCGAAGACGTCGCGGATCGCCCGCCGCAGCGCCTTGCCGCCGTCGATCACGAACAGGATCGCCTGCCCAGGGTCCAGGCCGCGGTCGACGAGATCGGCCAGCAGCGTCCTGGCCAGGGTGGCGTTCTCGGTCGAGCCCTCCCAAAGCCCGAGCGGGAGCTTGACGCCTTCGGTCGTGATGCCCAGCGCGACGACGTGCGTGGCCTCGGCGACCTCCATCCCGTCGAGCATCACCACCGCCAAGCGGACATCGTCCAAGCGCCTGGACATGAGCTCCTCCAGCGCGGTCCGGGTGCGCTCGACGAACATCTCCGAGACCGACGACTTGCCCGTCGCCGAGGCCTCGGTCTCGACACCGAGCCCGACGGGCTCACCGACGCGAGCGAACTTACGCGTCGAGACGCCCGCGAGCATCCGGTCCATCACCGCCCGCGTCAGCGGATCACGGTCGGCAAAGAACGCATACGTCCCGACCGCCAGCTCGTGCTCGTCGTCGGCCGTGCGCATCCGCGGCCGGCGCACCCGCACGCGCCGCCCGCCCAGCGTCATCGACCCGTCCTCGTGGCCGTGACGCTTCGCGCCGCGACCGGGGTTGTGCTTGCCCTTCGGGCCCACGACCTCGGCGACCTCAAGTTCCATCAGCTCGTGCACCACGCTCAGCCCGACGCCCACGCTCAGCGCCAGCAGACCCTCCCTCGCTGCCCCGACGAGCTCACCGAGCGCCTCCTGGATCTCCGCTGGCAGCGGCATCTCGGCCGCCTGCACAGTCGTGACGACCTTCGGCGCAGGTACCTTCTTCACGGCGGTTCCTCCTGTCCCGGATGGACTTCAAGCACCCAGAACGCTGCCAACGGCAGCGGACGGGGCCGGAAGGACCGCCGCTCAAAGTTCTACGAGATCTCGGACAACCTCAGTTCGCGGTTCGACGAGACGTCTCTGCCGACTGTGGTGATCGCTGTCTCTACGGCGGCGTCGAGCGAGCTCCCGCCACACCGCAACGGCGCATGACTACGCTCGATGAACCACTACACGGACTGATGCGCTTATGTGGAATATGGGCACATTCAGGAGCCGGGGTGTCTGCCACGGATGCGGCGGGGCTGCCGTGACCGCGCCGTCCACGGGCACCCGGAGACCCGCGATGAGCCTGTTGTGCCACACGACAACCTTGGCGTCTCGGTTCGGCCGCGAGGCCTTGAGTTCGCCCTTGGCGATCGCCCGACGAAGCGTGATTCCGAGAAGGGCACGAGGGTGAGTGCCTCGGCGAGGACGATGAGGCGGTCCTCGCCGGTGTCGCCGTCGCGCTGCCTCATCCCCTGCCCCCGATCGCGGCGTCGTCGACCTCGATGAGCAGATCGAGCAGGAGAATGCGGGTCTCGGTGAGTGTGGCGCTCCATGCCGCGCGAAGCAGGGCGTTGGCGAGGTCGCGCCGCTCGGCCGGCGTCAGCAGGTCCAGGTCGATCCCCAGCATCCCCATCGGGCGCGCTCCGCAGTTGGCGTCCAGCTGGCCATCTCAATCCACAAGAGGAACACGAGCCGGAGTTGGCCCCTCCTGTCGTCCGAAATCGGGTCGGCCAGCTCACGATCGCGAACGGCGAACGCGCGCCCGCGCCTTGCGGAGGGACTTGTCGACGTTGGTCCTCGTGCGTCCCGATGTGCGTGCGCGGATCTCCTCGTGGGTGTAGCCGGCGAGCTTGAGAGTGAGGTCGATCCGCTGGCGCTCGGGAAGCGATGCGAGAACCCGAAGCGCCTCGAGCGCTTCGACGGCGTCGTCGAGCGGTCTGGAATCGACTGCGACCGCGCGCCGGTCGGCGTGTCGCGGCCGGAGAAGCTGGAATCTCGCCTCGCGGCGGTCGATCGCCGATAGGCGATATGCCTCGTGGATTGCCACGACGCGCAGCCAGGCGAACACCGCAAGTCGGTCGGGTTGGACGCGCAGCAGGGTGGTCCACGCCGTCTGACAGGCGTCCTCGATCAGTTCCTGCGGCGCTCTCACCGCGTGGGCCACGGCCCGGTGCAGGGCGCGGTGGTATTGGCGATAGAGCTCGGCTTCGTCACCACGTGGACCTGCCGGCGTGGGTTGGGTCGGGGTCTGCATGCGCCCCGGCCCGGGTGAGGCCGGCCGGCGGACTCGCCGTCGGACTGTGCGTTCTGCGGGTCTACCGGCCGGCCTCGCCCGATCATTCGGGGCGAGCAGCCCCGACCGAACCGACGGACTACGCCGCGACGGCTTCCGAAACCGTCGAGTCGCTGTTGGGGTCACTCTGGGAAGCCAGTGCGTCCTCGATGCGGCGCGCGATCGTGTCGATCGTCTGCGCGTACTCACGGATCGCTTCGAGGGCCCCGTCTTCGCCCCAGCCGGCGATGTAGGGGATCGACTCGCCGGCGACGTCGAGGCCGACTGAGCCGAGCACGCAGTACGTCACGCAGTCGACGAGGACCTCGCAGCGCTCGCGGCCGTACTCGGCGTAGCCGAGGCCGTGGGCGTGGGCGATCTCGTGTACGAGGGTGCGGAGCTGGCGGTTCCCGGGGCCAGCGGCGACGACGATGTGCTTGCGCTTCGGGTCGCACCAGCCGCCCGGGCCGTCCGCTGGCAGTTCGCGGATCTCGACGCTGTAGCCGAGTGCGGCGGCGTGGGCGATCAGCGGGGCGATCAGGTGGTGGTGGCTGTCGCCGGTGATCGGCTGCGACGGCGGCGCGAGCGGGACGGGCTCCGTGCCGGGCAGTGGGTCGGTCATGCCGACGTCTTGTCTCGTGATTCGTCCGGAACACCACATACGTTCCGCGCTGCTGATGGCAGGTGGGTTGTCAAGTGCTGCGGTAGGACGCCTGGAAGCGCTCGATGACGGCGACGAGGCAGTCGCCTTTCTGCAGGCGCTGGCGAGCCGCGGTTGCAGCTCGTACACGTTGCGGACCTACGCGCTGGGGCTCGCCCACTTCCTCGAGTGGCTGTCCGCCCGGGCCACTCGGCTCGATGAGATCGGGCGTGGCGACGTGGTCGCCTACGTCGCTGAGTTCGCGCGCAACGAGGTCGACGGCGTGGCCGCGAGCCGCGCGGCGGCGACGGTCAACCATCGCGTCAGCGTGCTCGCGTCGTTGTGTGCGTGGCTGATCGAGCGCGATCAGATCGCGGGCCACGGGGCGTGGCGGGACCGGATGAGCCCGGTGCCGCCGGGATCGGCGGGCATGGGCGGCGGGCACGGGATGCCTGGTCGCGACGCGCCGCGGCGCGGGCGACGCGGCGAGCTGCGTCGCCGGGTTCCGCACCGGCTGCCGGCGCGGGCCGAACCGGCGGCGGTCGCGGCGCTGATGGGCGCCGCGCAGTCGGCGCGCGACCGGGCGTTGTTGACGCTGCTGTGGCGCTGCGGGCAGCGGATCGGCGACTGGTCAGACGAGCATGGCCGCCACGGCGTGCTCGGCATGCGCCTGGGCGACCTGGACCGAGCCTCGAGCGCGATCGTTGTGTCGCTGAAGGGCGCCCGTGACGAGCATCGGGTGCCGGTCACCGCGGACTTCTGGCCGCTGTTCGCGGCCTACGTCCGCGACGAGCGCGGCCTCGGCGCGCCCGAGGATCCGGCGTGGGTCGCGCTGCGCCGCGGGCACGGCCGCCCGTTGGGCTACGCGACGTTCGAGACGCAGCTGCGCGAGCTCGGGCGGCGCGCGGGGGTCCGTGTGACGGCGCACATGTTCCGCCATGCGCTGGCTCAGGCGCTGGTCGACACCGCCGGATTGAAGACCGCGCAGGAGATCCTCGGCCACGCGAACGTGTCCACGACGGCGCGCAGCTACGCGCGCGTCGACGAGAGCGCGATGGTCAGCGCCCTGGCCGCCGCCGGCGAGATCCTCGACCGCCCCCAGACGCCAACGGGCGACGGCCCCGCCGCGACGAGCGGCGGTTTCGTGTTCGCCTATGACCCGGCGACCCTGTTGGAGCTCGAGCAGGCGGCGGGCGGGCCGTCGCGATGAGCGCGCCGCTCGCCGACGCGCCGTTTGACCGCCGCGCGCTCGAGCGCGAGCTTGAGGCGCTGCGGGCACGGCTGAGCCTGCGCGGCGAGAAGGCGCGCTGGATGGAGCGGGCCATCGGGTCGGTCGTCGAACTGCTGGACGCCACGCCCGGCGCGACACTCCAGCAGCGCTGGAGCGCGATCGAGCAGGACCGGTGGGCGCGCTGGGAGGCCGGCGAGCAGCGGCTGGCGCCGGACCGGCAGTGGACCTGGGGGCCGGCTGCGCTGGTCCTCAGTCGTGCCGTCTGCCCCGGCTGGGAGCTGCTGTCGCGCGCGCGGCTGTCGCAGTGGCTGGCCTGGCTGCCCGTCGACGACCCGCTCGCGCGCGAGCTCGCATGGCTGCGCGACCGCGCCGGACGGATCGAGTGGGAGAGCGAAGAGGGCCGCCGCCGCGGCCACTTGCTGGGGCTGCGGATCGTGCTCCATCGCGGCTACACGAGCGCACGCGAGATCACCGACGCCGATCTGCGCGCGGTGCCCGACCGCCTGTATCGCGGGATGGACGCGCTCGACGCCGCGTTGTGTGAGGCCGGGGTGCTGCGGCGAAGCCCGCAGCGCGGCTCGCAGCGGCGGCTGCGCACCGGACGGCTCACGCCCGCGGAGCTGATCGCCGGCTCGCAGATCCCCGAGCGCTTCCGCGAGGTCCACCAGCGCTACCTGGAGGCCTATCAGCAGCGCATCAGTGACGTCTACGCGACCACCCGACACAAGCACAACTCGCTCGAGAAGCTGTGGGCGTTCCTGGACGCCGAGCACCCGGAGGTCGCCAGCTCGGCGCAGGTGCGCCGAGCGCACATGCTCGCCTTCATCCCGCACGCGATCGAGCGCGCCCGCGCGGTGCAGCGCCAGCAGCCGCGCCTGGTCGCCGACGAGGACCGGCTGACCGCCCACCAGTGGCTGATCAACGTCCGCTGCTTCTTCGCCGACGTTTGCAGCTGGGCCGGCGAGGACGGCTCACCGTTCGCGCAGTGGGCGCCCCCGGCCGTGCCGCTGGAGCGCCACGACCTCGTCGGCGTCGGCTTTGAGAAGGCGCGCCGCCGGCAGACCAAGCGCCAAGCCGCCGCGATCCTCGACCTCGAGCGCGAGGTGCCCAAGCTGCGCGCCCTGGCCACCCGCCGCTGGCACGACGCGACCGCCGCACTCGACACCGCACCCGATGACCCGGCGACGCAGCAGACCGAGATGGACCGCTTCTGGGACTGGGCGCTGCTGGAGCTGCTGCTGCAGTCGGGGCTACGGATCGAGGAGGCCTGCGAGCTGACCACGCTGGACATCCTCAAGCGCCGCCACCGCGACGGACGCACCTATTACCTGCTGCACGTCAAGCCGTCGAAGTTCGACCGCGCCCGCGTGATCCCGATCGGCGACGGCCTCGGCCGCGTCATCGGGCAGATCATCCGCCACGTCAAGGCCTTCTACGGCGCTCGCGAGGTGCCCGCCTGCGACGGCTGGGACAGCCGCGAGAAGACCGCCGGCCCGCACGCTCCCTACCTGCTCCAAGGAGCCGGGCATCCCAGCCAGATCGCCTACGGCAAGATCCGCAGCCGGCTGACGCGATTGTCGCGCGAGGCCGGAGCGCGACGCCTGGACGGCAGCGAGCTGCTGCTGCGCCCACACGACTGCCGGCGGGTGTTCGCCTCCGAGCACCTCAACAACAACACGCCGATCCACGTCATCCAGGCGCTGCTCGGGCACGCCACGCCCGACACGGTGATGGTCTACGCCAAGCTCTACCCCGCGACGCTGATCGACGAATACCGCAAAGCGGTCCGCGCGACCTACCTCGACTTCCACGGTCCTGACAGCGGCCGCGTGCCGAGCGCCGGCGAGTGGCAGCGCTTCAGCGAAACGCTCGAGCTGCGCGACATGGGCACCCATCTCTGCGCATTGCCCGCCGGCGAGCACTGCTCTCGCGGCCTGGTCTGCCTTGGCTGCAACTCGGCGCAACCCAAGAAGAGCGCCGCTCCGATCTTTCGCAAGATGCTGACCAGCCACGAGCACGCACTCGACCACGCGCGCACCGCCGGCGAGCCGGCCGGCCAGATCGCCGCACGCGAGCTCGAGGTCCAACGCATCACCGGCGCGCTGACGCGCGCGGACGCCCTGGCCGACGACGTGGCGGCGGCCATCGAAGCCGCCTGACGCTCCGGGGTCACGCTGCAACCGGCGACCACGACAACGTCACAGCCCTGTCGCGGGCGAATCTGACGGACTCGGCGCGGGACCCCGATGCGATTCGTCGCCGGCGATCAGGTGCGCGTACACGGGCGGCAGCTCGTGCGCTTCGAGCGTGCTCGTCTCCACAAACGCCACGGCTGCGTGCTCGGCGCTCGGTCTGAGCCGGTCGGCGAGCGAATCGCCGAGCGGGATGCACTCGTACGCCACGACATCGATCCAAGTGCCGGGAAGGACCTCCAGCGCGCGAGCCCCCAGGACGTTGTCCACGGTGACCTCGATCCCGGTCTCCTCTCGGAGCTCACGCCGCAGGCAGTCGGGGAAGAGCTCACCGACGTCCGGCCTGCCCCCTGGCAGCTCCCACTGGTCCCGGTGGTTGCGACACAAGAGCACGCGTCTGTCGGGCTGACGACAGACAGCCTTGACGGTGACCGCGCGAGACTCGGGCGCCGCACCAGTCAGTCCGCGAGCGATCCGAGCGGCCAGGAGGTGATACTGCCCGGGCAGACGCCCGCGAGTGACGTCGCGGGGGCGCTCGACCTCGCGCGGCTCGCCCACCACCTCGCCACGATGGAACTGCTCGCGCGTCAGATCGAGCTCTACGTCGCCCGGCAGCCGATTCCAGTAGTGCACGCCCTGCCGCGTCCCGTCCGCTTCATGCACGTCGGCCATCAGCAGATCGCCGCCGAGCAGGTCCTGGACCACCAGAGCCGTCGACGCGCACTGCCCCGACGCCGGGTTCGACGGCGACCATCCCGGCTGATCGACCGGGTCGCTCGTCCACAGACACCACCCAGCGCGGATCGCCTGCTCGATCGACCTCAGCGACGTATGCATCGGCATCACCGTAGCCCGCGATCCAGCGCAGGGGCACGCCGGGTGCGCGCCGTCCGCACCCCGGCGCACGCCGAAGGCATGCCACCATCGCGAAGGGTGCGGCTTGCCCCGGCGAGCCCGACGCGCTCGGACGACGCCAGAGGCGTCACACTCTCGATCCGGTAAGCGATCGTGGATGAGAAGCCGCCTGACGCGCGCGGGAACGGGATAGCTCGATGCCCCTGACAGCCAGCGAGCGTCACCGCCGCAGCCTGACGGCCGCGCTACGCGCGAAGGGCGCCCTCAGCGACCGTCGAGTGGAGGAAGCGTTCGAGGCCGTCGCGCGCGAGCACTTCCTCCCCGAGACGATCGCCGATGGCGGCCTGGAAGCCGTCTATCGCGACGAGGCGATCCTGACCATGCGCAGCGCGCAGGGCATGCCGCTGTCGTCCTCCTCGCAGCCGGCCGTCATGGCCCGGATGCTCGAGCTGCTCGATGTGCAGCCGGGTGATCGAGTGCTGGAGATCGGCGCGGGGACCGGCTACAACGCCGCGCTGCTAGCCCACCTCGCCGGCCCGTCGGGACGGGTGGTCAGCATCGACCCCGAACTGGCGCGCAAGGCACGCCGAGCCCTGCGCGACGCCGGCGCGCACGCGAGGATCGTGGCAGGGGACGGGCGCGACGGCTATGCCGCCGGCGCTCCGTTTGATCCGGATCATCGTGACCGCCTCAGCTGGAGAGTTCCCCGCGGCCTGGCTGGAGCAGCTGCGCGAGGCGGGACGGCTCGTGTTGCCGCTGCGCCTGGACCCCGAGCGCAGCGCGATCCAGGTCATCCCTGCGCTCGAGCGCCACGACATGTCAATGCGGTCGGTCGACCTGACCTGGGGCGAGTTCATGCCGCTGCACGGGGGCGACTGCGGATCGCAGGCGCCCTCGTCGAGCCTCAGCGCCGTCCACACCAGCCACGGGCGACACTTCGGCCTCACCTCGCTCAGCGGCGACGGGATCGGCCGGCTTTCAGCGAAGGCAGCTCAGCGACTGCTTACCTCGCTGCTGAGCACGCCGGACCACCCGCGGCGGCGCGGCGTCACGGCCCTGAACAGCATGCAGCCTCCAGGACTGTTGCTCTACCTCACCTCAACCTTCCCGCCAAGCGCCGAGTCTCGCTGCACCAGGCGCCGGACGGTTCGGCATCGGGCTCGTCGACTGCGCAAGGCAAAGCGCGGCGATCGTGTCGCTGCGCAGCCCCGGGCGAGACACAGGCGACAAGCCCACGGCCCCGAGCGCGCTGGCGACTGGAGTCCTATGCCGGCGATGACGCGGCTACCGAGCTCGACGAGCTCCTCACCCAATGGCAACAGCTCGAACGCGCCGGCGAGACCACGCTCGACATCACCGCCCGCAGCCGCGGCGAACGACTGCATCTCCGCTTCGCCTGGGGGCCAGCAATCGTGACGGCAGCACGCGCCGAGGCGCCGCGCGACGGGACGCGCTCGTCGCCGTCCGGGCTCCTCCCGCGCGTCGCCGCGACCCTTCCCGCTCGTCGCTGCCCTCGAGCGTCACGAACCGCGCCATCGCCGCTCGCCGGCTGGCCCCACCGTCGATCCCGAGATAGCGTGCCAGCCATGAGCAGGCTCGGCCGCGCGCGAACCAGAGGTGAACCGGCCGGACAGATCACCGCCCGCGAGCTCGAGGTCCAGCGCATCACCAGCGCCCTGCGCCGCGCCGACGCGCTCACCGACGATATCGCCGCCGCCATAGAAGCTTCCCGCGGACTACCAGAACTGACGTGTGTACGCGTAGGTGACCGTGCTGGCGTACTTGGATTGGCCGTATCCGTACTTGAGGTTGCACGCGCAGTAGCCGTGAACCACGTTGACGTCGCCCGACCACGCGCAGACGGTCGCGCCCGCCCAGTAGTTTGCGGTTTCATCCCACGCATTGATGCAGCTTTGCTCATAGTTGTACCAAGTGGTCCAAACGCTGGTCAGCGTGTGGCGAGGCCCAAACATGCCGCCGTAGTCCATGTAGCCGTTGAAGATGGTGTCCTGCCCGGCGAGTGATGCCTGGGGCATCAGCAGTGCCCCGCACGTCGCCAACGCCGCGACCCAACCGCAGTGACGACCTCTGCGCAACCAACGCATGCGATCCCTCCTTCGCTGAAGTACCAGGCAGCGGCGTGAGAGAATGATTGGCCGATCAGTGTTTGTCAAGCGAGCTGAGGTTGCAGATTTCTGGAGCACTAGCGCGTGGAACCAGGATCGCGGCGTGGGGGCTGAAGAACCGCCGTTATCCGCGCCGGAGTTCAAACCGGCAGGCCAGGGTGGTGCCACGTGAGCCCCGTTCGCCGCGAGATTCCGGGTGTCGCTGAGCTAACCTCAGGATCGCCGCGCGTTCGAAGGATGCATCTTGCCGCCTGGTTGGACGCTCTGGTCACAAGGGGGCAGCGCCGAACGTCTTAACCAATGATGGGCGACTTCGCTGCAGCGAGCGATCACGATCTGCTTCAGGCCGCGCGTGATGGAGATGCCGACTCGTTCGGAGTCTTCTACGGCCGTTATCGCGAAGGGATCCTGGCGTACTTCGCCCGGCGGGTCGATCAGCCGGAGCTCGCTGCGGATCTCATGGCGGAGCTGTTCGCCCGATTGCTCGTCGAAACACTGTCGTCTCGCCCGTTGCCGGAGGCGCCGGTGGCATGGCTGTTCACTGCTGCGCGGAACTTGCTTGTGGACAGTGCTCGCCGAGGTCGCGCCGAGGCTGCGGCGAGACGCAAGCTCGGGATGCCGCGACTCGTGCTCGATGACGACGACATCGAGCGCATACTCGAGATCGCGGAGGCGGCTGATCTTCTCCAGGACGTCCGGGCCGCGCTGGCTCCTGACGCTTGGGACGTGCTTCGTGCGCGACTGATGGAAGAAGAGCCGTATTTGCAGATCGCGCGTCGGCTGGAGTGCTCCGAGGCTGTGGTTCGCAAGCGGCTCAGCCGCGCGGTTGCAGACGTCCGAACAATGATTGGAGACGGTGATGCCTGAAGCTGATTTCCTCGACCGCCTCGGTGAAGACTTCCGTGCTGCCGTTGTCGCTCAGCAGCGCCGCGATTCCGCTCGCAGGCGTCGTCTCCGGCGTGGCGGACTCGTGACGCTGGTCGGGCTCGTGATCGCGGCGCCGGCACTTGCAGTCGTTCAGCCGTGGGAGCCAGTGCTTGGGCGGCCCGGCGTCGACGAGCCAGCGTCGATCGCGGATCAGCCCGTCATTGCCGCCGCACAGGACCACTTTGCTGTTCTTCGGCGAGCGCAGACGGCCACTGATCGGCGAGAGGTCGAGCCGTTGCTGAGCGCTGTGGGAAGGCAAGTCATTGGAGTTCAGACCGACTCCATTCGTTCCATCGCGCCCGGCTGGGCGCTCGTCCCTGTCACTGCGTACCAGACGGGACCGACCCGGACTGATGGCGACGGGCTTTGCATCACCAATGGCCAGTTCATCGGATGCGGGCCGGCGGCGACGGCCATCAAGAACGGCATCACCATCACGAGCGCTGGCCCGGACGGGACCCGACTCACCAGCCTGGTTCCGGATGGAGTCGCGACGGTCCGTTTCACTCCAGACGGCGGACAGCCGGTCGACATAGCAGTGAGCTCCAACTTCGTCACGACCACCGTGCCGGAGTTGCAGCCTGAGCACCTCATCAAGGCGCCTAAGGGTTACGACGGCCCGTCGATGATCCCCGGTCCGCCGTTGCCGGTCGCCGGTACCGTGGAATGGATCGACGGCGACGGTCGCGTCGTAGGACCAACTGAGAAGCGCGGCTAGATACGCGTGATGCTCCGGCGATCGGGCGGCCATTTGGTCGCTTCGATCGCCGCGGAGTTTCTTCGCGGCGCCAAGACGGTCACGATGGCGTCGCCGACGGCCACGCGAGTCGTACAGCATCCCGGACCCGATGCCCAAGATGATCTGCGCGCTCTGCTGCCTGGACAACAGATCGTGCGAGTCAGGCGTGCCCGCCGTCGTTCGGCTCATATCTTTGCAACGGCGGCGGAAGGCCGAGTGACGCTCTCAGCCCGAACCCATGGATGACCCTGTGGATGCCTGGGCGTCCTACGCCAGGGGGGTCTGGACGGTCTTCGGTCGGCCGTTCACAGCGTGACTAGGCAGGAAGCCGCTTGACCGCCTCCACCGCGCCGTCGTCGCCCAGGAACCGCCGACACGCTGGTAGATACGTTCCTGCGATGAACGTCAACACCACGGTGGTTGAAGGTCTCGTGCCGTTCGTCCACGTCCACGACATCACGAGGTCGATCGCCTTCTACGAGCGCTTCGGTTTTGAGGTACGCAACACCCACGACGTCGACGGTCGACGCGTGTGGTGTTGGCTGGAGCGAAACCAAGCCCGGCTCATGCTGGCCGACGCTGAGGCGCCCGTTCCCGCCGCGCAGCAGTTCGTGCTCTTCTACATCTACGCGCACGTTGTCGAAGACCTTCACGAACGACTCGCACAGGCCGGACTTGCACCCGGCCCCATCGAGTCCGGCGCGCCCGGCCCTGACCGCCAGTTCAGCATCGACGACCCTGACGGCTACAACCTCGTGGTGACCGACGCCGACGCGCTCGCTCCACCGGAGCAGTCATAGCCACCCACGAGCGGCCGCGGTCGCGCGGCGGCACGCGGTCGTCGCCCTAAGGGCTCCTCACGCGCGCCGCCGCGACCCTGCTCGCTCGTCGCCGTCCTCGAGCGTCACGAACCGCGCCATCGCGCTCTCGGATAGCCCGACCGTCGATCACGAGATAACGTGTCGAAGACCGGTACGGTGCGGAAGAAGACCTTCTTTTCCCCGGTCTCCTGTCCGTGCTCGTCGCGCTGCTTGACGGCGAGCGGGGCGAGGATGCGGATCGCCTGCTCGCCCTTTCGCACGCAGCGATTGAGATCGAGGAACGCGCGGAAGCCGGCGACGTAGGTCGGGGTGACCCCGCGCGCGTGGCAGTCGATCGCAATCAGCCACTGGTTACGCAGGCTGTAGCGCGAGAGACCGTTGCTGGCGCGGACCTTGATCCAGCGCCGCCAGCCCTCGGTGGTCAACAGCGCGCGGGCGGCCTGCTCGACTCGCTCGCGGTCGGCCTTGCGGCGCGCATCGCGCTCGGCGTCGGTGCGCGTCTTCTGGTTAGACCGTATGGCGGGTGAGCCCGGCCGCTGAGGTCCGTCCGGTTGTCGTAGGACAGTGGTCAGCACCCCGCGCAACCTGTGGGGGCCTGGGCGGCGGCTGGTACCCGCCGCGTGGGCGGACGCCTCACGCGGCCTGTGGCGGCGGCGTGGGCCGACACATAGCTGGGAGGTGCTGACCTTGGGGGACGCTACCCGTTGGGTTGGGCTCGACGTGCACGCGGCGCAGACGACGGTCGCGGTCCTGGATCGCGAGAGCGGTGAGCTGACGCGCGCGAAGTTGCGCGGCTCGCCGGATCGGGTCGTGGTCGAGTTCTTGGCCGGCTTTGATGGCCGAGTGCTCGCGGTCTATGAGGCCGGGCCGACCGGCATGACGCTCGCGCGGGTGGCGCGCGAGCGGGCATCGATGTGCGCGTCTGCGCGCCCGGACTGATCCCGCGCAAGCCGAGCGATCGGATCAAGACCGACGCGCGTGACGCCGAGCGGCTCGCTCGCCAGCTTGCCGCCGGTGGCCTGTCGTTTGTCCGGGTCCCGAGCGAGCAGGAGGAGGCGCTGCGCGATCTCGTCCGCGCCCGCGAGGATGTCCGCCAGGACCTCGCGCGCGCACGGCATCGGCTGAGCAAGATGCTGCTCCGACGCGGGCTGCGCTACGACGCCGGGTCGAGCTGGAGCGATCGCCACATCGACTGGATCGTGCGGCTGCCCTTCGAGGACCTGGCGTCTCGGATGGTTGTCGGCGAGTACGTCAACGCTGTCCAGCAGCTCAACCAGCGCCGCAAGGACCTCGAGCAGACGATCGAGCAACTGCTGCCGGAGGCGCCGTTCGCTCAGACCGCCTATCGGTTGCGTTGCTTCCGTGGCCTGGCGACGCTCTCGGCGGTCGGGTTGTGTTGCGAGATCGGCGACTTCGCCCGCTTTAGCAAGCCCTCGCGGCTGGGCGCGTTCCTCGGCCTGGTCCCGGCCGAGTACACCTCCGACAGCAAACGCCGGCTCGGCGCGATCACCAAGGCCGGCTCCAGCCACGCCCGCCGGCTGCTGGTCGAGGCCGCCTGGCACTACCGCCGCCTGCCGGCCACCGGCACCACCCTGGCCCGCCGCCAGCAAGGGATCGACCCCCGCGTAATCGCGATCGCGTGGCGCGCTCAGGTGCGCCTGCACCAGCGCTACACGCAGATGAAGGCCCGCAACAAGCCCGCCGGCGTGATCACGATCGCCAACGCCCGCGAGCTCGCCTGTTTTTGCTGGGAGGCCGCCACCCTGGACTGAACCCGATCCCACCACGCCCCAACCCCCGGCGGCGCGACGCTGCCGGGGTCCGACGTCCACCACAGGGCCAGCACGCGCCGCACCCGACACGGTCGCGACCGCTCTATGGGCACCACCGACGCCCCCCAAGCGTCTGGCGCGCCCGTTCTTAGACAGCGACCAGCGGCGAACCCACGGTCATGGGGTGAAGTCCCCGCATACGGATGAAAACGTCAAGGGCTGGGTGCAAGAATTCCTTTCGGCGCGGGTGACCCCGAACGAGAAGAGCAGGCGTCTGGGGACTGTGGAGCCTGCCGCGCGTCGTCTGCCGCTTTGACGGCCTGAACAGTCGTGTCCCCGGTGGCGGCGCCCGCGCCGCTTCTCGCTTTGGTCGCGACGTAGTGGCGGTAATTGCGTTCGGCCTCCTCGAGGAAGCGGCGCTCGAGCGTCTTGCGCTTGGTCTCGCCGGCGAGGCTGATCAGGGGACCCGGGTCGCCGGCCTTGCGCTGGAGCGTGCGCAGCTTGCGCTGGGTGATCGTCGGCGCGCCGTAGCGGTAGTCCTCGTCCTTGCTGAGCAGATGCCAGGCGAGCACGGTGAGCTTGCGGGCGGTCGCGCACAGCGCGATCTGCGTGCCGCGGCGGGCGGCGATCCGGGCGTGGAAGGCGCGCAGCGGGCCGGGGGTGCGGATCGCGGTGTGGGCCGCCTCGACGAGCAGGCCGCGGGCGTGGGCCTGGCCGGCCCTGGAGATGTGCCCGTGGCGGGCGGCCTTCTCCCCGGACTGGCGGACCCGCGGATCGAGGCCCAGGTAGCCGACCAGCTGGCGCGGGCTGGGGAACCGGGTCACGTCGCCGATCACGGCCGCCAGCGCCAGCGCGGTGATCGCGCCCACGCCCGGGATCGTGATCAGACGACGGACGTCGGGGCGGGCGAGCGCCTGCTCGGCCAGCTGGCGTTCGACGAGCTCGACCTCGACGTCGAGGGCGTCGTGCAGGCGCAGGTTGCTGTCGACCTGCTCGCGCTCGTGCGCGGGAAGATCGACCTCGGCGAGCCAGCGCCGGCCGCCCTGGCCGAAGACGTCGGTCACCGGCGCCTCGATCAGATTGCGCGCCAGCACCGCATGCACCTGGTTGCGCAGCCGCGTGCGCTGTCGCACCAGGCTCGAGCGATGCGCGACTCGCCGCCGCAACGCGCGCGTGACCTCGTCCGGCGCCCACACCTCGGGCAAGAAGTCCGCCGCGCCGAGCTGCGCGAGCACCTTCGCGTCGATCTTGTCGGTCTTGACCTTCGCCGACGCGATCGCGCGCGTGCGCATCGGATTCGACACCGTCACGCGCCCCGCATGCTCAGCCAGCAGCTCCGCGATCGCCCACGTCATCGCCGTCGACTCCAACACCACGTGATCGCCGGGACCCAACGACTCCGCAAACAGCCCCAGCTGGCTGGTTTCGATCCTCCCCAGTCGCCGCAGCGCGCCGTCCTCGTGGACCGCGACCTCGGCGAAGCGCTTATGCACGTCAAGCGCGACCGTGCGCACCACCACCACGACCGACAAACCTCCTTCGACATCGACGAGACCACTTCGCGGGGAGGCCGGGCAACACGACACCTACGGATTCGCGCTCGACAGGCGCAACCGGACAAGTCGAAGGGGCGACCAGATATCAGCACGGGCTCCACGGCCCATATGCGCGGCGGCCTGCCCTCAGCCTGAGTTCCCCGCTGCCCCTGTTCCGGTCGCACCTACTTCGCGACCGAGGACAACGACCCCTTGTTCATAACCGATATCAGGCTGACCATCAACAGTCGCGCAACCTGGTTCCCCGGACGTCGGACCCCGGGAGCCCCGCGCCCGCTCCAAACGACCGTGGGCCCCAACCGGGGCCCACAGAAAGACGACCGCCCTTGACAAACGTCACGCCATATCAGAGCGGCGGGCCATGCTCGGCTCCTGCTTGGGGCTCGGGGCCCGCCCCGCTGGCGGGCCGATCCCCCGCCACCCGCACGCCCGCCAGGGCGTGCCACCGTCGGGTGGCGAGTCGGCCCGTCAGCGGGCGGCGCTCGCTATGCGGCCTCGTCGAGCTCCGCGGCGATGCCGTCGTCGGCGTCGGGCTCGACCGGCTCGCGCTCGGGGCGCTGCTGCTCGCGAGTCGCGGTCTCGGCCTTGTCGTAGGCGTCGTGGGCGCGCTTGACGGCCCGCTCGAGCTTGGCCAGCGACGTGGGGACGTGCGGGCCGGCGAGTTTGCGGAGCGCCTTGGCGGCGATGTCCTTGTGCGAGCTCCAGCGCGTGGCGGGCATCCGCTGGCTCGACGCGACGACGAGGCGGGTCGCGTGCTGCTCGGCGGCGATCACGACCAGGGCGCGGCCGTAGAGCTCGCCGGCGGTCTTGGCGCCATCGATGAACTTCCATAGCCACGCGAGCGCGGCCTGCGGGTCGCGGTAGTCGCCGTAGTCGATGCGCAGGCGGCCGCGGCTGCCGTCCTTGCGCGTCTTGGTGACGTCGGTGCGCAGCTCGTCGATCACGAGCCGGATGCCGCCGGCGGCGATCCGGGCGATCCGCTCGCCGGTCTGGGTGTAGGGCGAGTTGTCGTGGTCGGCGCCGAGCAGCGCGTATGTGAAGAACCGTGCGACGTCGATGTCGCCGGGGTCGACGGTCGCGAGGCCGTGGATGAGCGCGTGGCCGAGGTCGAGGTTGGCGCCGTGCGCCTGGTCGGTCAGCTCGCGCAGCTGCGCGTCGCGCTCGCGCTTGGCGGTGGTCACGGGGTCGCTGGGCGTCTTGGCGGCACGGGCGGACTGCTTCTCGCGCGCGAGCGCGCTGGCCTTGGTCTCGAGCTCGGCGTGGGTGCGCTTGATCGCGGCCTTGACGAGCTCGCGGTAGATCGGGCGGTCGACGATGATCGGCCGACCCGGTCCGTCGAACTCGATCAGCACGCCGGCTGCGCGTGCCTGATCGACGTCGGCGTCGGTGAAGCGCACCGGCGGTGGGCCGTAGGCGTAGCGGTCGAGCTGCTTGTGCAGCCGTTCGGCGTCCGCGTAGAGCTGCTCGGTCTTCTTGCCCAGCCGCAGCTCGGCGATCTCGTGCGGGCCGGCGGAGTGCAGGTAGGCGGCGAACGTCTTGCCGCCGGTGTGGGTCATGGCGGCGTCGAGCACCCAGCCGGGTTCGCGGTTCAGGCGCTCGGCGGCCCAGGCGTTGCCGTCGTCGAGGTAGGCGATGACGGCGTCGAGCAGGTCTGGGGCGACGGCGCCGATCGCGCGCAGCTGATCGACCGCCGAGAGGTGGATGACGCCCTCGCCGATCAGCTGCTGGGCGCGCTCGGGCAGTTCGAGGATCTTCACGCGCGCGGTCACGCGGCTCTTCGGCCAGCCGAGCGCCTGCGCGGCGCCGTCCTCGGTCAGGCCGCGATCGAGCATCGCCCGCACCGCCTTGGCCTCCTCGTAGGGGTTCAGCTGCTTGCGCGTGATGTTCTCGACCGCGCGGTCGGCGTCCTCGGTCACTGCGTCGCGCACGACGACCGGCACCTCGGCCAGGCCGAGCGAGCGGGGCGGCGGCGGCGGCGATGCGATGGAAGCCGGCGACCAGCTCGAACCCGTCGCCGTCCTCGCGCACGACGACCGGGACGATGATGCCCTGCAGCGAGATCGAGCCGGCGAGCGCGTGGACGTGGCTCTCATCGAGCGCGCGCACGTTCTCGGGTACCCGGATCTGCTCGAGCGCGACATGGCGCCGGGCGTCGGGGATGGTCGTGGACACGTGGTCCTCCTCTTCGGACTCGGGGCCCGCCCCGCTGGCGGGCCGCTCCGCCGCCACCCGCACGCCCGCCAGGGCGTGCCACCATCGGGTGGCGAGTCGGCCCGCCGGGCGGGCGCCGTCCGCTAGGACTGCAGCCAGTCGCGGTCCCTGCGGAAATGCAGCGACCGCAGCTGCTCGCGCGTCTTGCCGATCAGGTCGCCTTCGCAGACGAGGATCTCGTCGGCGTACCAGGTCAGCGCTTCGCCCTCGGAGCCGTCGCTCCAGCGCACCACGGCGCGGCGTGTGCCGCGCGACCCGAGCGGAAGATCCTCGAATCGCAGGACCTCCGTGACTGTCGGGCTCGGTTGCGAGCTGCCCACAGGGTCGACACTACTCGTGCGCTCGGGTTGGTGTGGTTCGTGCATGGTGACCTTCCGTCGTGAGCTTGTCTGGGGTCGCGTGGAAGTGCGGTGCGCACGTCAGCCGGCGTCGGCTTCGACGCGTGCTGGGTCGTCGCCGTAGGCGCGCATGGCCTCGTAGCAGGCGAGCACGGTGCGCAGTACGTCGACCGCGGTGTCGCCGAACTCGGCCGCGGCGGCGAGCAGGTCGTGCACGCATGGCGTCTCGTCGCACTCGCGGCGCTCGATGTAGCGCCCCACGAGCGCGGCGACCGCGAGGTCCTGCTCGCTGAGCCGCTCGCGCCCGCCTGGGTCAGGATTGCCGCGGTCGGTCATCGGTCCCGCTCGGAGAGCTCGGCGAGCAGGTAGCACGAGCCTGCTGCGGGGATCGCGTCCCAAGTCGATGCCTGGTGCACGTAGTCGGCGACGATCGCTTCCAGCTCGGCCATCACGGTCAGCTCGCGCTCGATCACGTAGCGGCGGCCGCGCCCGTCGGCGGGGTGGTCGACGAGGCGCACGACGCCGAGGACCCGTTGACCGTAGATGACGCGCTCGCCCGCGCTGACCCTGTAGCGGGCGAGCTCGACGCGCTCGTTGGTCGCGCGTTCGGCGTGCGCGGAGGCGGTCGCGGTCATCGGCGGCCTCCGCTCCAGGTCGCGCTGCTGCCGTAGCCGGTGGTCTCAAGCCCCTCGATCACGCGGGCGGCGTCCCCGCGGCCGCGGGCCATGTCGTCCTGCACGGCGCGGATCTCGCGCCGGCGGTCGGCGACAGGGTCCGGGGCGCGGCGCTTGAGCCGCTCGATCACGCGCGACGCCTCCAAGCGGGTGCGGGGTGGGACGAATGTGACGCCGCGCTGGATGGCGAGTTGGCGCAGGTAGCGCTGCTGGCGCGCGGTCGGCGGCGGTCCGGCGGGTTGTGGGTGGTGATCGGTCATGGCCGCGTTCCGGCGCGGCGCGCGGGCGGTCAAGCCCTGGTCCGTCAGGACTCGCGCAGCGACCCGCAGGGCAGGGCTTGACCGACCCCGATGCGCGCCGTGCTACGCCTGGCGGACAGGACCGATCGCCACCCGCACGCTCTCACCGCCCTGCGTGAACGGCGACCGATGCGGTTATCGACTGGCGGCGCGCAGCTGCTCGGCGATCCGGCGCAGCGAGGCGACGCAGCGCTGGACCTCGGCGCGGCGCGGCGCGTTGCGTTCCCGCATGGCCGTGACGAGCGCGCGGGCGGAGCCCGGCGGCGGTGGTGCGGTAGTCGGCTGGCTGGCCATCGCGGTCTTCACAGGTTAGGGGTGTCGTTGCGGGGCGTCGAGCCGATCGGCGAGCGCGTCGACGAGCGCCACGAGCTCATCGAACTGCTCCTGCAGCTGCGCTACGGCCGCGGCCGCCTCATCGGTCGCCTCGGCTTCGTAGCGCAGCCCGGAGGTCGACAGCTCGATCGGCAGCCGGCCGCGAGCCGCCCGCACGCCGACGCTCAGCATCGCGACCAGTACGGCGACCAGCGCGAGGCTCCGTTCGGCGTGCAGCAAGACCGCTGAGCCGAGCGCGACGCCGGGCAGCTGGCGCGGGCGGCCCTCGAACAGCGTCACCGCGACGCACGCGAACAGCAACACCAGCACTGTGGCGAGCAGCCGACGGCTCATCCAACGGCCTCGCGGCTGCGAGGGCGCAGCCGCGGCGCCGACACGTGGGACACGCCGAGCCAGCGCCGCAGGTTGCGCGCCCGCCGCCGGCGGCGGGCCGCTCGCGCGGCTGCGCGCATCGCGATGCGTTCAGCAGAACGCTCGGCGTGCCATTCGCGGATCGTCATTCCCGTGGGGATATCGGTGTCCACGTAGACGAAGTCGTGCCGACCCGGCGAGTCGGTCATCAGGCAGCCTCGAACCCGAACAGCCGGCGCAGCTCGGCACGCAACCGAAGGAAGCCCTCGCCGCGAGCGGGGTAGCCGTACAGCGGCGCGGCGAGGTCGTAGATCGTGCCGCCCCGGCGGCAGGCGCCGAAGCAGTACCAGCCGCGCTCCGCCGTCTCGTAGACATGCAGGCTTGCATGCCGATCCGCATGAAACGGACACGGCACCTTGCGATGGCGCGGAACCTCAACGCCCAGCAGCCGGCGCACGTACACGTCCGGAGCGATCGCCAGCAGTGGATCGTCCGCGCGCGCCTCCGCGGGCGCGAATGCGGCGCGTGCCGATGCTGGGGGATCGGGCAACGCGCCGACGACGTCGCCCGCATGCAGCTGCCGCTCGGGCTCGAGCCGGATCGTGTCGACCGGCGTGGGTGGCTGGTGCTTATGCGAGAAAGTTCCGGGGACGCGGAGGATCCGCGCGGCGTCGGCGGACGCCAGGTCGGCGCCCAGCGCGTACGCGAGCCGCCGGTTCGCGCCCTCGAGCTCGTCGCGCGCGAGCGGCTCGGTCAGCGGCCAGTAGGCGTGGCAGTTCGACGCTGTGCCCGAGCCGATCACGATCGAGGGTGCGGGCTCGAACTCGGCCAGCGCGGCGACGGCGTCCTCGCCGTCGCAGTCCGCCCACAGCACGAACGCGCGCTCGACCGCGTCGCGGCCGCCGTGCCGGCGCGTGCGCGGCGCGCAGCCGACGTACACGTCGCGGTGCCGGCCGAGCGCGATCGCGCGGGTCGCCAGGGCGCGCACGCGGGTGGGGCGTTCGAAGATCTGCCCCATCCGTTGCCCATCGTCGAGCCGGTAGCGCAGCTCGAGCAGCTCGCCGCGACCGGCGCTGCCGGCGAGCACGGCCAGGAACCGCGTCGCGGTCTGGTGGCGGGTGAGGGTCGTGGTGGTCATCGCGATCACCTGGGAAGTCGTCGGGCCCGCGGGCGGTGCTGCCCCGCGGGCCCGCGATGGTGGTCAGGCGGCCTGCTCGGCTCCGCGCGCCGCGCCGTCGCCGGCGGGCTGATCGGCGGAGTCGTCGCTGGCCTGACCGTTGGAAGGCTTGCGGGTGGCGAGGAACTCGACGCGCTCGGCGACGATGTAGATCCGCGAGGCGTAGGCGCCGTCCTGGGTCTGGAACTCGTCGAACAGCAGCCGCCCGTCGATCGCGATCTCGCGTCCGGCCTTCAGGTACTGCACGCACGCGTGCGCCTGGCCGTCGAAGCACTTCACATCGAAGTAGCCGTCGTGGCCCTGCTTGCCGGCGCGCTTGACCGCGATCCGCAGCGTGCAGATCGCGGTCCCGCTCTCGGTCTCCAGGAACTTCGGATCCTTCGTCAGATGGCCGGTGCCGGTCCAGCGGTTCATGGTGTCCTCCTTGCCCCGCTTCCCGGGGCGGATCGTGTGGCTGACAAGGCGGCTACCGGCGCCACCAGCGCGGACGAAGCGCACCCGCAGGGCGGCCGCCAGGCCGAGCCCGAGCGAAGCGAGCGGCTTGCGCGCAGTCCCGCAGGCGCCGACCATGCAGCCGATGGCAGCCACACGCTCCTGCCCGCGACGTGGCCGCGGACACCAACCACCTGACCGAACTCGCACCTCCCCGACGGCACCGTGTCCCGGGACGAGAGCAAGAACCCACAAGCCGCACGCTCGCGACCGTCCCCAAGCGACAGCGCGATCCTGCGAAGGAGCCGGAGGAGGAGGGCTTCGACGAACGAGTCGGTGACATGCGTCTCTGCCAACCAAGAGGGACGAGCATCGAATCTGGCCCCTAGCTCGCTCCGGGATCCACTCCGCGCGGCTGCCGACCGTCGAGACCCGCCGCGTCCATCCGTGCGCACGACCGGGTGCACGCGGCCGCGACCGTCGGCACGCCGGGTACGGCGCCGGCGAAGCGCGAGCCGATCCGATTAGGCAGCCCGCGACACGCACGCAACGGGGGGCCGAACAAGCGCCGAGACGACGAGCTACACGTCAGAGCTCGCGCACAACCCGCCTACCCCCTGACCGCACACGCGACGACACTCCGACTCCTGCGACCCCAGCCCCGCTACCTCACCCTCACACCCCTCACCGGCTACCCCTCGTCGCCCCGCCGGTACGCCCACGGCTGCGCCGCATCGCGGAGCTCCTCGGCGAGGTCACGCCCGTCCGCGACGTGCGCTCCCTTCGCCCACCGCCGATCACGCGCCTGAATCGCCACTACGAACCCGCGCTAGTCCTCGCCGACCTCGTGCTCCGCGGGACGTCGGTGAGCAGCCGCCCGGGCGCGAGGCGCTCGGTGACCTTCGCCTTCGAGCTGCACCGCGTGTTCGAGGACTTCCTCGAGGTGGCTCTCCGCGCGGCGCTCCGCCGCCGGGGCGCGCAGCTCGTCCGGCAGCCCAAGGGACGCTCGCTCGACTATCAGCGGACGCTCGGGCTCGAGCCCGACTTCGTCGCCGTTCGCGACGGTCAGACCGTCACCGTCCTTGATGCGAAGTTCAAGCGCCTCGAGCAGGATCTCGGCCGAGACGCCTACCAGCTGCTCGCCTACCTCCTCGAGTTCGGCCCGCGATCGGGCTTCCTCGTCTCGGCCACCGGAGCACACAGCAACCGGCGCGTCCGCGCTGTGTACAAGATCCTCGGCGTCCGCCCGCTCGCACTGGACCAGCCCGCTGAGAGTGTCCTCGCGCAAGTCGACGCACTCGCCGCGGAGGCGATTCGAGACGACCTCTGGACCGAGGCCGGGGCGAACGCTCCGGAATGGAGCCGAGCTCGCGTGTCGTAGGCACGGATAGGAAGCCGGCGGCGGTTTTGTCCCGGCGAGCGCGTGTAGTCGCGAGCGCGAAGTCACGGAACGCGATACGCGCCCCGGGCTTCAGGTGCCGATCCGGAGCTGGAAGCGCCACCATCGCGCGCCCCTGCTCGGGGGTCCGCAACAGCGGCCGGGTGAGCCGGTAAAAGGTGGGCAGCGACGTCCGCACTCCCGGCGTGTCGGCCCAGCCGGGGTGCATGGCGTGCACGACGACGCCCGAGCCCGCCAGGCGCTGCGCCCACAGCCGCGTGAGCACGACCTCGGCGCGCTTCGTGCGCGCGTACGCGACGGTGCCGTCGAACGTGCCGCGCTCCATCTGCAGGTCGTCGACGTGCAGGCGCTGCGTATACATCCCGCCCGACGTGACGTTGACGATCCGCGACGGCGCACTGCTGCGCAGCCGCCCGAGCAGCAGCTTCGTCAACAGAAACGGCGCGGCGACGTTGGTGGCGAACGTCAGCTCGAGCCCGTCGGCCGTCACGGTCCGCTGCGCCGGCAGCACGCCGGCGTTGTTGACCAGCACGTCGAGCCGAGGCTCGCGTGCCAGGAACTCGGCCGAACCGGCGCACGTCGCCGAGGTCGCTGAGGTCGCACCGCACGACTTCGACGTCGCTGTTGCCGGTGCGCTCGACAACCTGCGCGCGCGCCTCCTCGCCGCGCTCGGCGCCGCGGGCCAGCAGCCGGACGCTCGCACCGAGGCCCGCGAGTCCCGTGGCCGCGGCCAGACCGAGGCCCGAGGTCGCGCCGGTCACGATCGCGACGCGACCGTCCATCGGCTCGAGCTCGGCGTCGTCCCAGGCGTGCCGGCGCAGCCGATAGCCGAGGTTCGTGTAGGCCGGGAGCACGGCGGCGTCGAGGCCTCGGTCGAGCACGTTGTCCAGCGTGTCGCGCAGTCTGATCATGGCTATACCGGCTGGAGCGTTCCGGCGAAGACCTGCCAGGCGAGCGCTGACTTCGCGAGCAGGCTCAACAGCATGTAGACGCGCTCCCCGAACAGGTAGTCACGCCAGCGACCGACGCGCTGGTACTGCAGCAGCATGTTGAGCGCGAACACGTTGAAGAAGACGAACAGGGAGGCGAAGATCGCGTACACGAAGGCGGGCGGGTCGGCGGCGCCGATCAGGTAGATGGCGATCGCGATCCACGGGACCGCGCCGGCGAGGCAGCCGAACCAGTAGGCGGTCCAGTTCGTCCGCGCTGTGGTCTGGTTGTGCAGCTCCATCAGCCAGCCGAAGAGGATCATCGTCGCGTTCAGCGCGAAGATCGCCAGCAGGCTGGCGATGTCGTAGATGCCGGCCAGCATCGCGATCACGACGATCATCAGCGACGACGAGAACGCGTACTCGAGCCAGCGGGCCGGGTTGATGCCGCGCAAGACGTGGCGCTCGTACCAGCCGTGCAGCGCCGGCGAGGCCAGCGCGAGGTGCGCGGCGGCGGACAGGAACAGAAAGCCCGCGACGAGCGGGCCGATCTGCACCCGGAACAACTCGTCGGGAACGGCGACGAGCTTCTCGTTCGCTGGATCCAGTTGCAGGAACGAGCTGGTGACCGGCAGCGAGAACGTGCTCGCGAGTGCCAGCATCGCGATCCCCTGGACCAGGTGCAGGATGCCCAGGCCGGCGTTGACGCGTCCCAGTCCGCCCATCGTCGTGTGCAGGCTGGGGCGAACCGGCGGGGTGGATACGGAGGCGTTCGTCATGGCGTCACGTGCTCTCGCCCGCCCGGCGTGGCGGACCACGCCGGGCGAGAGCGAGGCAGCTCGGCGCTGGTTAGCGGGGGATCAGCACCTTGTTGATGACGTGGATGACGCCGTTGGACGCGGCGATGTTGGGCGTGGTCACGCGTGCGCCGCCGACGAACACGTTGCCGTCGCGGACGCGAACGCGGACCCGCTGGCCGTTGAGCGTCTTGATCGAGTTGCGCTTGACGACCTTCGCCGCGGTCAGTTTGCCCTTGGCCACGTGATAGAGCAGCACCGCGCGCAGCTTCGCCTTGTCCTTGGCGAGTGCGTCGAGGGTCGCCTTCGGCACCTTCGAGAACGCCTTGTCGGTCGGCGCGAACACGGTGAAGGGTCCCGTGCCCTGCAGCGTGCCGGCGAGCCCGGCCTGCTTCACCAGGCTCGTCAGCGTCTTGAACTGGCCGGCCGCGACGGCGGTCTCGACGATGTCCTGCTTCGCGCTCGCCGCAACGGCGTTCCCCAGAGGGCGGGCGCTCGCGGACGCTGGCCCGACCGCTGCGACCGCAACGGCCGTGACCGCGGCGAGGGTGCAGATGGTGCGCTTGGTGCTCATATTCGTCAGTCCTGTCTGGGTGGGCGGGCTGCGAGAGCAGCCCGCGGTGGTTGGACGTGATTGACCGCTGCTCGCCTAGCGCGGAGCAGCAGCCGCCGGGCGATGGGCGCCGGCGGACTGGCGCCGGCCGAGCAGGGCGGCGATGCCATAGACGGCGGCGAGGCCCACGAGTCCGTAGACGATCCGCGTCGCCGCGTTCGTCGTGCCGAAGTCCTCGCCGAAGAGCCAGGCCACGAGGTCGAACTCGGCGATCGCGACCAGGCCCCAGTTGAGGCCGCCGACGATGACCAGGGCAGCAGCAACCACGTCCAGCGTCCTCCGTTGTCCAACTTCTGTCTTAGTTCTGTTCATGTCCGTACCGTAGCTGCCATGCCCTTGGTCTGTCAAGGTGTTGTCTAACTGTTGTATAATTTCTGCATGACCGACGATGGAGGCCTGCGGATCGGCGAGCTGAGCAAGCGCGCCGGGGTCAGCCCCGCCCTGCTGCGGGCGTGGGAGCGCCGCTACGGGCTCGTTCGCCCCAATCGCTCAGCCGGCGGCCTGCGCCTCTACTCGCCCGCAGACGTCGAGCGTGTCCGACTCATGCGAGAGCACCTCGCCGAAGGACTGGCCGCGGCCGAGGCGGCGTCCCTCGCGTCGCGCGCCGTCGTCGGCGAAGCAGCGGCCCCGGCCGCGCTGCATCCGGCGGTGCTAAGCGACGATCTCGCCGACGCGCTCGACCGGTTCGACGAGCCGCGCGCGCAGTCGATCCTCGACCGGCTGCTCGCCGTGACGACCGTCGACACGCTGCTCAGGGACGTCGTCCTGCCGTATCTGCACGAACTGGGAGAGCGCTGGACGCGCGGTGACGCGTCCATCGCCCAGGAGCACTTCGCCTCCAGCGTGCTGCGCGGGCGGCTGCTCGGCCTGGCCCGCGGGTGGGGGCAGGGACTGGGCCCGGCGGCGGTGCTCGCCTGCCTGCCGGGGGAGCAGCACGACCTCGGCCTGATCACGTTCGGGCTCGCCCTGCGTGCACGTGGCTGGCGCATCGTCTATCTCGGCACCGACACACCGATCGAGACGGTCGAGGAGGTGAGCCGCCGTCTCGACCCGAGTCTCGTCGTCCTGGTCGCCGTCAATAACGACCGCGTGCAGCCGGTCCTCGCGCAGCTGCGTGCGCTCGCCGGCCGCCACCAACTCGCACTCGGCGGCGGCGCGGCTGCGAACGGCGCGCTGGAGCCCAGCGGCGTCCTCGAACTGTCCGGTGACCCGATCGCCGAGGCCGCGCGCGTCACCACGCTCGTCCAGGAACGCGCGCGGCAATGACGATCACGCTGATACGGCGATCCGACGCGCTCGGCTCAGCGCCGGCGCACAACGGGCTCGCGGCGGCGACGAACGTGCTCCGACCGTTCCCGCTCACGAACCCTGCTGATCGCCTATGGTCGCCGGCCCGCTCGTGGAGGGCTTCTCGTCGCACACCACGGCCACCGGCGGCCCGGGAGGCGGAGCTCCGCGACGGACAAGCCCGATGCGCTTCATGGACGCGCTTCGCAAGGCACGCGACGACGGCCCCGCGCTATCGCAGACGCCTCGAAGGAGAAGCGACGACGTCCGCCCGCGCGCCGCGGGCTCAAGCAGACGGCCAGAACCGGCCCAAATCCACCAGGGCTAGATGCTCCTTCCGGATGAATCCTCGCGCGCCGCAGGACTCGATCCGCTTCGGAAAGTGCTCGTAGTTCTCCTCACTGGTGAGGACAATCACAAGGTGGGGACGGAGGCGGGTCACGGCGTCACAGACCGCGAAGCCGTCGTCGTCCCCAAGATGGACGTCGACCAACATGGCGTCCGGCTCATGGCGCTGTACGGCCTCCACCGCACTGGCGGCACAGCCCGCCTCCGCGACCACGCGGTAGCCGCGCGCCGTGAGCCATTGTCGTGCGGCGTCCCTGAAGATCGCCTCGTCATCCACGATGGCGACGTGCACGCGACCGTTGTGTCCCATCTCCGCGCCCTTCGGGCTGGGGGTTGCCTCGCTCGCGGTCTGTCCCCCATCGCCGAATCGGAGGCGGAGTCTGTCTCGGTTCTGTCCTTAAGCCCTCGCGTCGGGTCGCACGCCGCTCAGACCTAGGGCAAGAGAATAACGTCGATTGACCGCTGCGTCACGGGCTTCTGCTGCTGCTTTCGTCTGCTTCCTGGGCTCGTGCTCAGCCTCGGCGGCGGTGGGCCGGTGGCGCCGGAACGCTCCGCGACGAGCACACCGCGATCAGCTGCCTTCGGGCCACGACGGCCTGAGGAGTCCGTCGTCACCGGGTAGGCATGAAACGCACGCGCGGCGCGTGATCGACCGGGGTTTCACACTGCTCGTCCGCCACAGCTCCCGAGGAGTCCGCAGCTGTCCGCGGGTGAGCCCGACGGCGGGAGCGTCGTTTCTCCGTCGTGCAAGTGAGGGGGCGCAGCGCCTCCGGCTCTAGTCTTCGGCTCCAGCCTTCCGGGGCCCATCCCTAAACGCGACTGCACCGCGCCGCTCGGAAGCTTAGCCCGCGCGCGCCCGTGTAGGCTGCGGCGTCGTCGACTCTCCAGCAACCGGCGTAGCCGAGGGTGACGTGGGGCGGCTCTCACCGCTCGGGAGGTCCCAGCGACCGTCCCGGCGGGTACTTGACGGCGAGGTGCAGAGAGGGGCCGCTGAGCGATGGCTGAAGGCGATCGAAGTTCGCTGGGTGAGATGCGAGCGACGATCTCCAAGGAGATCGTGCGTCTCCAGGCCGAGTACTACGGCAAGGGGCCGACGAGGGCGAAGACCTACATCGTCGAGGACCTCGTGGTCGTGGTGTTGGAGGAGTCGTTCACGCGCGCGGAGAAGACGCTCGCCGAGCGCGGCGAGAAGGATGCGATCGAGCACATCCGCCGGCGGTTCCAGCAGCAGATGGCCGACGATTTCACGAGCGTCGTGGAGCAGGCGACCGGCCGCAAGGTCAGGGTGTTCCTGTCGGAGACGAACGTCGATCTGGACGTGTCCGTCGAGACGTTCCTGCTCGCCGACGAACGCACCGACATGACGGACTTCGAGGATGCCTGATCAATCGTGTCGAGTCCTCGCCGCCGACGGCGAAGCGGGAGCGCTGATCCAGCGCGCTGCGCTCGTCCTTGCCGATCTCCCGGTCGGAGGGGCCGCCGACTTCGCCCGGGTCCGGCAGTGTCATCGACGATCAGGCGGCCACGACCCGGCATCGCGGGCGCCAGAAGGACCCGCGCCGCGTCAGACGGCTCGCGCTGCCCGCAGCCCCGCAAGCGCCGAGAGCCCGCTCACTTCGAACGGGCTCTGCGGTGGTCTGCGGCCCGTTTCCTCTCCGACCGGGGGCTTCCCCCTTTGAGACGGGCCGTTAACCGCATATTGAGCCACGATGGGACGCCTGCAAGCGTAGGAAACACGGCTCTCGGCGCGTAGTTTGAGCCGACGAACGGCGCCGACGCCGGCCGGGACACTCGCGCGCTCGTGCAGCGAGGGCGTGAGAGGTGCATGAGGTTTCGCGCCGGCAGGCGAAAGGCGCACCGTGGCTGGAGATGTCGATGACGCCTGCTTGGCCGCCGGTGCAGCGCCGGTGAGGTCTGGGGATTGTCGTTCCCGGACGCGTGTGCGCGGCGGTCGCTTCGTGCCTCGCCGGGTTCGCCTGTTCGGCCGCCGGGGCACAGGCCCCTGCGTCAGCCCGTCAGCCGGGGAGCTATGCGCCGGCGTGGGACAGCGGCTCGAGCACGAAGACCTCGACGGCGATGTCGGGGTCGATGTGGTTGTCGCTCATGAAGCCGATCACCTTGCGCCCGGTCAACTCCTCGATCTCCCGGCTGACATCGGCCTGCATGACGCGTTGCCAGCGCCGGCGCAGATCGAGCACGGCCACGCTCTCGCCGGCGTCTACGAGCGTCTGCTCGCCGCGCGTCAGGCTGTCCTGGAGCACCACGAAGACGCCGTTATCGCCGAGCGTCGTCTTCGCCTTCGTCGGGCCGCGCCCGGTCGTGCGCGCAAGCGCCCTGACGACCGTGGTGGAGATCCTCGCGGCGAGCTCCCCGTCGTGCCATTGGCCGTCGCTGCTCATCGCTGCCCTCCAGACGCTTTCGCTAGCGAGCTCTCGCTGGCGCGGACTTGCCGGGAGATGAGACTCGGGCACGGCGTGCGCCGGCGACTGTCGCCGGGCCGGGCGGCCGACGCGGTGGCGTGATGCGCGGACAAGGTGAGATCCGTCATGGCCGCGGTGACGCGAGCGTCACCGCGGGGCGCCGACATCGGCGGCGACTACTGTCCCGCGACGCGCAGTCGTTCCGGTCGCGGGGCGATCGGGGCTGCACGATCATCCTCGCGTCCCCGCCACCACCGCGGCAATCGCGGCAAGCCGCTCGGCGCTATACCAGACAGGAGTTAAGCCGTGCACGAGCGCGCCATGCTCGCACGCGAGCGCGACGACGTCGCTGGAGCGTTCCGCGCGTAGCGCGGTGCCGCAGCCCCCAGGGTGTACGTCCGCGCAGCGCACCTCGAACGCCGGTCGGAGCGCGCGTTCGCTCGGAGCGAGAGCGGCGATGCCCGGGGTCGAGCCGGCCGCGCTGTCCGGCGACGACGCCGACCGGGGACTGCCGACGGGGGTCATGCGAGCCCCCTTTCCTGGGCGTCCCTCGGCCGTTCCGACCGGGACACTCCCAACGAGAGAGTTCTGACTCTCCTCGCGTTCGTCGCCGATGTCAATGCCGGCTCGGTTCGCGGTCACGCTGCGCGCGACGAGGCTCATCGAATCCGCCTCGCGGCCGGTGATCGACGCCTCCAAGGGTGAGCGCTTGAACGTGCAGCCGGCCGGTGGCCGCTTGCGTGGTCGTGAGCTATCGCGCGCGGTCACGGACCAGCTGGTGCGCGCTTTCCCGGACGAGGGCCAGCTTACGTGCGCGGGCGCGCTGCTGGCCTGCCGACACCCCCGCCGGCGTCGGCGCGGCGTCGTGCGTGCGGTAGTAACGGTCGTGAAGCACGACCCGGTCTGCGTCTCGGTCCTGCGCGAGCGCTCGCGCGGCCAACTCGGCCTCGGTAGCGCTGGCGTGCTCTGAGATCGGCGCCGTCGCGTCGGGGCCATAGACCCCCCACGTGGTCCGCTCGTCGGCAATGACGTGCACTTCGGTCATGGGCTTCCTTTCACGGGCGCCCGCCGGCGCGTCGCCGCGGCGAGCCCACTGTTTGGCTTGCCGTTCGGGGACGATCGCACGCGTCCCACGCCGGGCGCCCCGGCGGGACCCGGCGCGAGCGGTGGTGCGCAGGCCAGCTGCACCCAGACACGGGTACCGCCCGCGAAAACGCGCTCGAGCCCCCAGCGCTCGCTGAGCATCTGCACGAGGTTCAAACCCATCCCGCCGCCGTTGACCCGGTCCATCGGCCCGGGCGCGATGACACCGTCACGGCCGCGATCCTCGACCTCCAGCCGGCAGACGCTCTGCCCGACGCAGACACGGACCAGCAACGGCTCACCGGCAGCGGCACCGCTATGGCGCACGCTGTTGGTGACCAACTCGGAGATCAGCAACTGCGCGCTGTCAAGCACCGACGGCGCGACCACGCCGCCGAGATGCCGCGCAACGATGCTCCGCGCGGCGCCCGGCGCCTGCACGTCCGCCGCGAGCACGACTTCCAGCCGCTCACCCATCTCACCGCCGGCGTCGCCCCGCGCATGGCCGCGCCGCTGAACGCGCATGCGGTCGCAGTTGGCCCGTGGTTCAGCGTTTTCGGCCTTGAGTGCCTTCGCTCCGCGATGGACGTTCGAGACCGCCTCGCGCAACGTGTCGATCACCACGCCCTGCCGCCGGCACGTCGTCCGCAACGCCTCCAGCTCGGGACGAACGGACGGATCCACCGAGAGCGAGCGCCCCCCGTTGGTTGAAACCGCCTGCTCGGACCGCATGAGGCGTCGCCTCCTCGGACCCCCCGGTTCAGCCAGCCGCCAACGACGACCACCGACAGGAGTTTCCAGTTCTGGGCGAAAGAATCAGCCTCAGCGCATACAGTCCGCACCGCGAGCCGCCGAGCCGAGGTCAAGCCTCCCTTGAACCCCGCACCATACCGCGACCACCCAAGAGCACAAGCCGCGCCGAGGCGCGTGCCACGCTTCTGACCCGAGCCTCACCCCGCGCAGTCCGAACCGCGACGCCCTGCAAGCGCTACTCGCGGCAGCACCTTGCGGCGATCGTGGCCGAGCACGCCACAACCGCATTCCCGGCGCCAGGCGGAAGGTCGACTGAGCAGTCGGCTGGAACCATCGCTAAGGCTGATGCGCGCGACAGTTGCGCATCAACGGAGCGGCCACAAGCGTAGGTGGGGGCTTTAGAGGGTTGCGTCCTGCCAGGGGTCGCGCACGCTGCCCTCCACCCGCGTGCTCGTGCCCCGTCAGCCGCTCATGAGGCGACCCAGCGCCGGCGCGCCCACCAGATCGCGATACGCGCGACGGACCGGTGGGGCCTCGCGTTGCGGGCCCAGATGGCCCACGTCAGCGCGGTGGCGAAGACGATCCAGACTGCGTAGGGGACGAGCAGCAGCGATGCCAGCCGCGAGACGGGCCGCGTCCGGACGACGAGCGCCACCGTGGTGCCCTCCAGAACCAGGATCTCCACGCCGGCGGCGAACGGGCTGCGCCCGCGAAAGAAGATCAGCGTCCACGCAAGGTTCAGCGCCAGGTTGGTCCCGAAGAGGACGAACACGGGGCGCTGGGCATCCCCGCCACGGCGGCGAACCACGAGCATCGACGTCGCGATCAGCGCGTAGATCACTGTCCACACGGGCCCGAAGACGGGTCCCGGCGGCTGCCACGGCGGCTTGCGCAGCCGGCGATACCACCGGCTCTCGAGCACCGGCGTGGTTGCCGCGGCGCCGATCCCGGCGGTGGCTCCGACGGCGCCGAGGATCAGCGCGACGTCGCGCGCGGTCAGGCCCGGAACGGGTGACTCGGACGCCGGCATGCCCCGCCAGTGCTCCTCGGCCCCCGCCTCCATTCTCGCTAGGCGCGTGTAGTAGTCGGGGAACTCGTTGAGATGCGCCAGGGCGATCTTGCCCGTGACGACCGGGTCAGAGGCGGTCACGTCGGTGGCCGGATCGCGGTCGCCGTGCTCGAGCTCGACCTCCATGCCGGCGCGGAACTGCTCGACGCTGAAGCGCGCGGTGCCCCAGTCGATGCCGATGGCCTCGCCGACCTCACGAGCCTGCTCGGCGGTGAAGTGCCCTGCTGAAGTCATGACGCCATCATCGCGGCTCGCCGACCGAGACGCGTCAGGATCTTCCTCGGGCCCTGGCGCGGCATCCTTCCGGCCGATGGCAGCCCCCGCGCGCTCCACGCTCCTCGCTCGCTACGACCCCAGGTCTTCGCCCCCGTGCGTCGCACCGCCCGCGTCCGCCTCGCGCTGGCCGGGGAGAGGCGTTCGACGCGATCCTCGACCACGACACCGCGTGGCTCGAGCCGATGGCCGACGGCGCCGACGCGCTGCTCACCGCCGACCCGAGAACATTGGGCTGCCATCGCGAGGGACCTTCGCGGCGGGATCAAGGCGCGGTCCCTGGCGCGCGAGCGCGCGCCTGAGGCGTCCCACCCGCGACGCATCCGACTCGGTGCGCCTGGCCATCGAGCGCGCCGTCAAGATCCGGTCCGAACGTCGCGGTGACCGGCGGCAGGGCTCACATGTCGCCCGGATCGGCCAGATGGCCGCCATTACCGGCGCCGTCGGTAGGCCCGTTGGGCCGGTCGCCATCGGTGCGAGCACGGGGCGTAGGCCATTCGGACACGAGCCCCGTCTCGTGTCCTGATCAGGGATACATCCTTGCGCTATTTGCGCGACACCAGCCCGCGCGGGCATCGCGCGCGAACCCGCATGTATGCAGGCATTTCAGCGCCGTTCGAGTGTCCCGAACATCTGCCTGAAAATCGTGGTGTCCCCGGTTCGAGTCCGGGTCTCGCCATCCACGAAAGGCCTGCAAAGGCGCGGTGTCGGCAAGAGGTGGCGTCGGACGCCACATCGGCCCAGGCGCTCCCGCCGGCCTTTTCCGGCCTTTTCAGCGCCCGTTTCGGGCGTCATGGAGGCCACGTGCACGACCCCGTCGACATCCGCCGCCGCATCGACCGCCTCGTCGCTCGCGTCGATCGACGCGACGACTACGGCCAGCTGCTGGCGTCCGGCCAGGTGCTGCATCGTGTCGAGGACGTCGTCGATGTTGACGCGTGGCGGGAGGAGATCCGCCGCCAGGCGCGAGCCGACAAGATCACCGTGCGTACCGGCGTCGACAGCGGCCTCGTCTGGGCGCTGGGCATGCGCCGTGAGCAGCCCGTGCAGCGCGCGGAGATGCATCGTTTCCAGCGGCTGCTCTCGCGCGTCGCTCCGCTGGCCGTTGATCTTGGTCATGAGCCGTCGGTCATGCTGCGCGACGGCGACGAGGTGGTCTGCGCCTGCGACCGCTGCAGCGCCCTGGGCTACGGCGACACGGCCGGGGACGTCGTGGGCGGTGCGCTGTTCGAGGACGAGTGCCCGAACGAGGAGCCGCCGAAGCTGACCGCGCTGTCGGGGATGTACGTCGCCGGGTCGCGCCGGCCCAGCCGGCACTGACGCCAGCAGCACGGGACCTACACCTTGCCCGCGATCCCGAAGACAACCTGAACCTCATGCAGCCCCCGACCGAACTGCCACCACCCGGCAGCCCTCCTTGTTAGACGGGGTGCGACCCAGCGGCTCGCGGCCGCCATCCGCGCATTGGACGCGACTGACTGAACCGAAAAGCCGCGTCTCACCAGAATTGGGTGCGATGAACGCCTCCGGACGCCGCCGGTGGCTCTCACGGCTCGGGCGGGGCTAGCGCGCTCTCAGCGCCGCGGTCGGGCCGGCGACCCCCACTGGATCGGCGGATCGGGGGGCCGAGGGCCGGGCTCTGTGGCCTACGCGCAGCAACGCCGGCGGTAATGGAAGCTCACCTGCGGCCAGCGGGGGGACGGACCGGTGAGCAGCGCGGAGCGGCGATTGAGCATGAAACGGTCCAGAAACGCGCGTAGGTACGCGCGCTGGACGGCGATGGCTCGAACCGACCGTGGCCTGCCGGGGCTCAGGGCAGTCGGACCGATCGCCGGGAGGTCACTGAAGGCCAGGTGGTCGAGGTCCGCGAACCGCAGCGCCAGTCGCGGCCCGCTGGAGCGTCTGAGCATTTCCCGAACGGTGGCGTCGGGCCCGCTACGGGCTGCCATGACCATGAAGGGCCTGGTGACTCCGCGGCGGCTGGCGCTGCCCAGGATCGATCCGTCGATGTCAACGCCGACGTCGACCCGTCGCTCTGCTCGCATCACGGCAGCGGCGGCGGATCCGCCGAGCGAGTGGCCGACCACGGCGATGCGCCCGGGGTCGGGCCGTGGCCCGTTCGACGTCCCGCCCATTCCATGCAGGATCAGTCGATCCAGGATCAGCCGCAGGTCGTGGAGCCGGGCGGCGCTGAGGGCAGCGAGTGACGGCACGTCGGTGGATGGCAACTGGATGTCGCCGTCGGGGAACTCGACCACCGTTTCACCGGTGTGATCGACGGCTATCACCAGGTAGCCATGGCTGGCGAGATCCTCGGCGAGTGCCTGGTACAGGATCCGCGGCGCTCCTCTAGCCGGCGAGAATAGGACCACGGGCAGGCGCGCTCGGCGGGCGGGGGCGCGGTAGCGGGCGTCGACGCGCACAACCGGCAGCCCCAACGTCGCGGTCAGCCGCGGGCTGGCATACGCGGCGAGGGGCCGGCCGCTCGCGCTCGTGGCCGGATACCAGAGGCTCACCATCAGACGCCTCCCGTTGCGAGCCGCATCGGCGAGCGCCACGACGTCCGTGCCGACCGGCGAACCGCCGGTGGGCGCGGGCAGCGTCACCGCCGGACCGGACGCAGAGGGCTCAAACGACAGGAGCTTGATCATCCCCGCGCGGTCCACGGTCACCAGCACCACGAACTCACGAGCGTCGCGGCCGCTCACGATCGCGACCAGCGCGTCGGGTTGCACGACACTGAGACCGAGCAGGCGCACGGCCTCCCCGCCGGTCGCCGTCTGCAGGCCCTTGTTCAGCCGTGCCGGCGATCCGCCGGTCGGCGACAACAGCCCACCGGCCAGATGCGCTCGCCATTCTCGCTCGGAGAGCGGCAGCCGGGCCGGCGCCGCCAGCAGCCAGCGCATCTGCCGCCCGGCTGGCGACGCCGGAAGCTTCGTCGCCACAAAGCGCTCGGGCATCCGGCTCGGCTCCTTGCGCGAGCCCACCGCCAGCAGGATCACGACGACCGCGCCGACCGCCACAACCACCAGCGCCAACAACGATCGGCGAACCGGACTGCTGCGAAACCAGGCGCTCACGGGGCGATGCTCGCGGCTCGGGATAAGTGGAAACGCGGCCTCGGTCGCCGCTTGAACCGGCCCGGCCGCAAGGGCAATGACGACGGTACCCGGCAAGCCGTGGCATCGGACTCAGTCGGTGTGTCTGCAAAGCGAACACGTACGCCTGCACACTCGCCGCCGTCGCGGCATCACACCGGTTCCTGGAGGCAAGACCCGCCGAACGAAAGAGCCTCAATGCGCTCTTGCGCCAGTCGATGAGTGCTCCGGCCAGCCGACGCCCGCGGCCGACTCGCGCATCGCCAGCTGCCGGCGACGCCCGATCTCGCCACGCTGCCGCCGCTGCAGCACGTAGCGGTAGACCTCGGTCCCGAACCCACGCGCCTCGAGTGCGGCGACGGTCGCCGCGAGCGTCTCGTCGCCGGGCACGACGGTGAAGCGGCCGGTGTCGATCGATGTGTGCATGACCGACGACGAACGGGCGAGACAGATGGGGACAGCTACGCGCTGACTTCCGCGATGCGCCGCCGCAGGAAGCGGCGCTCGTGCTCGGCGTGCGCGAGCTCGAGAGCGCGCTCGTACTCGCTGCGCGCCTCGCCGGCCCGGCCAAGCCGGCGCAGCAGATCGGCGCGCGTCGAGTGGAAGTACTGGTAGCTGTCGAGCCCGAGGCGGTCGACGAGGGCGAGCCCCGCCTCCGGACCCTGCGCCTCGGCCACGGCGATCGCCCGGTTGAGCTCCACGATCGGTGAGCCGGTCAGCCGGGCCAGCTCGCCGTAGAGCGCCGCGATCTGGGCCCAGTCGTGCGGCTCGTCCAGGTGCAGCGACGCGATCGCCGCCTGGACGACGTACGGCCCGCCGCCGCGCAGCGCGAGCGAGCGGTCGAGCGCCGCGCGCCCACGGGCGATCTTCCCCGCGTCCCAGCGCGAGCGATCCTGGTCCGCCAGCAGCACCAGCTCGCCCTCGGCGAAGCGGGCCGCGCGGCGCGCATCGTTCAGAAGCATCAGCGCGACAAGGCCGTGCACCTCGGGCTCGTCCGGCATCAACTCCGTCAGTGCTGCGCCGAGCCGCAGCGCCTCCGCGGCCAGGTCGACGCGGCCGCCGTAGCCCTCGTTGAAGATCAGATAGACGACCGCGAGCACCGCCGCCAGCCGCTCGGGCAGCAGATGATCGGCGGGAACGCGGAAGGGGATACCGGCATCGCGGATCTTGCGTTTCGCCCGCGAGAGCCGCCGCTTCATCGTCTCCTCGGCGACCAGGAAGGCACGGGCGATCTCCTCGGTGGTCAGCCCGCCGAGCGCACGCAACGTGAGCGCGACCTGCGCCTCTACGCCCAGCGCGGGATGGCAGCAGGTGAAGATCAGCTCCAGCCGCTCGTCGCGAAAGATCGTCTCCTCCATGGCGTCCTCCACGGGCTCGGGCATCTCGAGCAGGCGGATCTTCTCCGCGAGCACCCTGTCGCGGCGCAGGCGGTCGACCGCGCGGTTGCGGGCCGTGACCGTCAGCCAGGCGCCCGGATTAGGCGGAGTGCCGTCGCGCGGCCAGCGCTCGGCGGCGGCCGCGAACGCCTCCTGCGCCGCTTCCTCGGCGAGGTCGATGTCACGCAGGAAGCCGACCAGGTTGGCGAGGACGCGCCCCCACTCGTCGCGGAAAACCTGCTCGAGCAGGGCTACCTCTCCGCCAACGGGCGCACCTCGATCGCGCCGCCCAGCCGCGCGACCGGGATTCGCGCGGCGATCTCCAGCGCCCCGTCGAGATCGTCAGCCTCGACCACCGCGAAGCCGCCGACGTGCTCCTTGGCATCGATGAACGGGCCGTCGGTGAGCAGCGCCTGCCCGTTCTCGACGCGCACGGTCGTCGCGGTCTCGGCCGGCTGCAGCCGCGCAGCACTCACGACTCCCGGGAACCGCTCGAGCTCTCGGAGCTCGTCGCGAATCGCCTCCTGCTCGTCGGCGGGCAACCGCTCGAACGCATCGACCATCCCCGCCGAGTAGATCTGCAGCAAGTACCTCATGGGTGCTCCTTCGTTCGCATGTTCTCGCAGACGCGACGAACGTGACCCGCGCGAGGGGACACGCAGCTGTCCCCTCCGGCGCCGCCCGTTCGTCGCCTCCCCAGAACCGAACACCAAAGGAGGCCCCGATGAACATCAACGAACGAAGGAAATGGCTGGTGCTCGCGGTGACCGTGGCCGCGCAGTTCATGGTCATCGTCGACGTGTCGGTCGTGAACGTGGCCCTGCCCGCGATCAAGCACGACCTGCACTTCTCCCAGGACAACCTGCAGTGGGTGATCACCGCCTACGCGGTCCTGTTCGGCGGCACGCTGCTGCTGGGCGGCCGCCTCGCCGATCTGCTCGGCCGCAGGCGGCTGTTCATGGCCGGCGTGGCGGTGTTCACCGTCGGCTCGCTGCTTTCCGGGCTCGCCTGGTCGGCGGGCGCGCTGATCGTCACCCGTGCGCTGCAGGGACTGGGAGGCGCGCTGCTCGCCCCGGCCGCCCTCTCGATCATCGTCACCACGTTCCGCGAGGGGCGCGACCGCAACCGGGCGCTCGGCGTGATGGGCGCCGCCTCCGGCAGCGGTGGCGCCGTCGGTGTGCTGCTCGGCGGCATCCTCACCTCGGACCTGAGCTGGTCGTGGATCTTCTTCGTGAACCTGCCCGTAGGCATGACCGTCCTCGCCGTGAGCCCGTGGCTGCTAAGCGAGAGCCGCGCCGAGCTGTCGCACCGGCACTTCGACGTCGCCGGCGCCGTCTCGATCACCGCCGGCATGATGCTGCTGGTCTACGCGATCACCCGGGCCACCGAGCACGGCTGGGGCAACGGCGTCACGGTCGGCCTGCTCGCGGCCGCCGCCGCCCTGATTGTGGCGTTCGTGGCGATCGAGGCCCGCTCGCCGGCGCCGCTGCTGCCGCTGCGAATCTTCCGGGGACGGACGCTCTCAGCCGCCAACGCGACCTCTGCGATGGTCGGAGCGGCCGCCTTCGGGCAGTTCTTCCTGCTCGCGCTCTACCTGCAGCAGGTCCTGGGCTACTCGGCGATCAAGACCGGCGTCTCGTTCATCGCGATCACCACCACGCTCGTCCTCCTCTCGAACCTCGCCCAGTCGCTGACCACCCGCCTGGGCGCGCGACCGGTGCTGTCCGCCGGGCTGCTGCTCACCGCGGCCGGCGCAGCGCTGTACGCCCAGATGCCCGCCGGCGGCCACTACTTCTGGGACGTGTTCCCCGGGCTGCTCGTCAGCGGGGTCGGGCTCGCGTTGACGTTCGTGCCGGTGACGATCGCCGGCCTGACCGGCGTCCAGCCGGCCGACGCGGGAGTCGCCTCGGGCCTGCTGAACACCAGCCGGCAGATCGGCGGCGCGATCGGGCTGGCCGCCGTGACCACGATCGCCTCGACGGCGGCGGGCAACTACGCCGACAGCCACGCGGTGCTCGCCTCCAGCGTCCCGGCGCTGACGCACGGCTTCCAGGCAGCGTTCTACACGCTGATCGGTGTAGCGCTCGTGGGCGCGGCGATCGCCGCCGTCTTCGTCGAGCCCAAGCCAAAGGCCGCCCCAAGCGTGGTCGACGCGGAGGTCGCGCTCCAGCAGGCGGCGTGACGCATCACAGGCCGGGCCGCCGTCCCGTCCGAGCGACATGAAGTCCTCGGCACCGGCGGTACCGGCCATGTCACGGGGCGGCCGGGTGAGCGACGACGCGCCCGCCGGGCCTCGCCGTCCAATGACCCCCAGACACCAACTCAGAAGAGGACTCTCGAACGATGCGCTCCACTCCCCAGCTGGCCCTCGACCTCAAGGGCGAGGGCCTCACCCCGAAGGACGCCGCCTACGACGAGGCGCGGACGGTCTTCGCCGCGCACATCGACCGCCGCCCCGCTCTCGTCGCCCGCGTCGCGGGCCCCGACGACATCGCCCGGATCATCGCCGTCGCCCGCGAGACCGGGTGCGAGCTCGCGGTCCGCAACGGCGGCCACAGCCCCGCCGGCCACGGCGTCTCCGACGGCGGCATCGTGATCGACCTCGCGGCGCTGCGCTCATTCGAGCTGGACGCCGCCGGGCGCACCGCCTGGGCCGGCGCGGGCCTGACCGCCGGCGCGTTCACTGCCGCGGCGGGCGAGCACGGGCTCGCGACGGGCTTCGGCGACACCGGGTCCGTCGGGATCGGCGGCATCACGCTCGTCGGCGGCATCGGCTTCCTCGTGCGCAAGCACGGATTGACCATCGACAACCTGCTCGCGGCGGAGATCATCACCGCGGACGGGCAGCTGCGTCGCGTCGACGCGCAGACCGAGCCGGAGCTGTTCTGGGCCCTGCGCGGCGGCGGCGGCAACTTCGGCGTCGTCACGCACTTGCAATACCGGCTCCACCCGGTCGACACGGTCATCGGCGGTCTCCTCGTCCTCCCCGCGACGCCTGAGGTGATCGCCGGCTTCGCCGCGCAGGCCGAGGCGGCTCCCGACGAGCTGAGCACGATCGCCAACGTCATGGCCGCGCCGCCGCTGCCCTTCCTGCCGGAAGAGGCCCACGGCAGCCACGTGATGATGGCGAGGATGGTCTACGCGGGCGACATCGAGGCGGGCCGGCGCGCCGTCGCACCCTTCCGCGCGCTGGCCGAGCCGATCGCCGACCTCCTGCGTCCGATGCGGTACACCGAGATGTTCCCCGACGAGGGGCGCCAAGGCATCGTCGCCGTGACACGCACGATGTTCACCGGCAGCGTCGGCACACGGCAGGCGGAGAAGATCCTCGAGCGGATCGGCGAGTCGTCGGCGACGATGGCCGCCTGCGAGATACGCGTTCTCGGCGGCGCGATGGCGCGCGTGCCCGCGGGCGCCACGGCCTTCGCCCACCGCCACAGCCGGATCATGATCAACGTGGCGGCGATCTACGACCCGTCCTCCTCCGAGCGCTCCGAGCACGCCGCGTGGGCCCGTCGGCTCTCGGCCGAGCTCGCCGACAGCACTGCCGGCGCCTACGCGGGCTTCCTCGCGGACGAGAGCGAGGAGCGCGTCCGCGCGGCATACCCCGGCGCGACGTTCGAGCGCCTGGCCGCGGTGAAGGCGACCTACGACCCCGACAACGTGTTCCGGCTCAACCAGAACATCCCGCCCGGCACCTCATAGCGCAGCAGCGACCCACTGTAATCGCGCGCCGCGTCGCCGACGAGCGGCGCCCCGTGCCCGAAGCACGCGAGCTCGACGTCCAGGGTCGCGATGCGGCGGAACGTCGCGACCTTGCGGCACGTCGGCGTTGAAGACGCAGACCATGGGGACGTCGTCGTGGGAGGCCATCGCGTCGCCGGCGACGAGCACGCCCGCGTCCTCGAAGAAGACCGCGACGCTGCCGGGGGTGTGCCCCGGCGCGGCCATGATGGCGCGGCGTTGAGCGCGTGTTCTACGCCGGAGGCGGCGCCGTCCGTGCCGTCGAGGATTCGCCATGCGGTGGCGAGGCAGCGCTTCGCGTCAACGAGCGCTTCCACGATCTCTTGCCAGTCCTGATTCTCCATCGCCACATCCCTTTCGTCTGCACTGGCGCTGTCAACGGCACATGGCCGCCTGCGCGGCGTTCTGGCCCGGACCACGCGCACCGGCAACACGATCGGCTGCCCGCTCCGACCAGGTCCCGGCGCAGCCGACTCGTTCGACCCAGCCGCCGCCGCGGCGGGCCAGGAGTGCCTAGGCGGACGTCGCGCAGGCTTCTGCGATCCGGACAATTCCCGGACCAAACTCCACGGAATCCTCCGCAATTTGCGGACATCAATCCGCGACGGTCCAGGGCCGCAGATCTTGGTGATCTGCAGGCGAATCCCACTCAACGAGCGGGTGACGCTACTGCCTTGTAAGCGATAGGTCGTCGGTTCGAGTCCGTCCTCCGGCTCTGCGAGAAGCCGTGCTCCTAGTGGTTGCGACGCCGGTCATCCTCGTGCCCCGCTTTCGCCTCGACCGCGACGGACGCATACTCGGTCGGGTTGAAGTACGACCCGTCAGAGCGTGGCAAGCCGCGGCTGCCGGAGCACGATGGCCGGTGGCGTCGCGACCCGTGGCGGGAGTCGCGGAGTCCGAAGCCGCGACCGCGGGGCGGAGCGGGGGGCGCCGGCGTTCGCGAACCGAGTCGACCGTCGCCGAGCTCGTCGACCGCCCGAGCGTCGTCGCCCGGGACGTAGGTGCGCGGCTCGCCGCGCCGCCGGCCGCTGAACCGGACGGCGCGTCCCGCCAGCCGACCGGCTCTCGACGACCGGACTGGCTGCGCCGCGGACCTCGCGGTCCCTGTCCCGGGATGCTGGACGAGTCTGCGCAACGCTCGCGGAGCGCACTGAACTCCTTCGCAGAGGACGTGATGGCGCGTCTGAGCTCGGGTGCGCCAACGCGCACTGAACGCTCCTTACTGCGTGGCGGCGCCACCTCGCGCGCCGCCGCTCAGGGACCGCTCCATCTCGTCGACCAGTGCGAAGACGCCGATGCTTTCCCAGGCACGGTCCCGCTTGCTCACGGTGGTCAGCTGGACGACCCCTGCCTCCTCTAGCCGGTTCAATGCCTGGCGGATCGCTTCTTGACTTCGTTTCAGCAATTCAGCCGCACGTTCGATGTTGAGCACCGGCTCGGCCGGAAGCAGCTGAATGATCTGCTCTGCAGCGGAGTCGGCGCGTGGATGGCCCGCCTGTTCCCGCCACCGCTGCTGCAGTTCGGCGATCTGGTCCGCTAGCTCGATCGACGCATGCGCCGCATGCTCGGCAGATTCGGCCAGCAGCAGGAGCCACGCGTCGTCGTCGCCGTGACGGAATGCGCTGAGCGCGGCGATGTAGTCGTCCTTGCGTCCGGAAAGGACGAGGCTGATGGGTGGCACGACGTCACGGCAGACGCCGCTGCGGCTCAGGCTCGTGCCGATCAGCGCGCGGCCGACCCGTCCGTTGCCGTCGGGGAAGGGGTGGATCGTCTCGAACTGGACGTGCGCGATCGCCGCTTGCGCCACCGGAGGGAGGGCGACACGGTTCAGAAAGGCGCACAGATCCTCGATCAGCTCCGGGACGTACGCTGAGGGCGGAGGGATGAATTCCGCGCCGACGGGCGAGTATGAGTCGCTCCCGATCCAGTTCTGGCGCTCCCGGAGTCGGCCGGCGTGGGGTGCGAGCCAGCGGTCGGCGGCGGCGATCCGCTGGTGGATTGCCTTGATGGCATCCGGCGAGAACGGCTGGTCCGAGTCCAGCGCCCATGCGTACGCCCACTTGACCGCGGCGATGTTCGCCAGCGCCGCTCGGGCGGTTTCCTTGTGCTGTTTGCCGATCTCGGCCTTGGCCAGCGACCGGTGGGATGGCACGACGAGCCCTTCCATTTGGCTCGAGGCCATCGATTCCGAGCGCAGCAGCTGCTGCGCGACGGTGTTCAAGCCGATGTGCTCCGCGTGCTGCTGTGCCGACGTAATCGCCGCCTGCGCGTCACCGAGTGCGGCGGTGACCTCCGAGGAGAAGCGCCAATGCTGCGTGCTCAACTTCGCCGGGACGTATGCCTGGATCCGGACCGGCGTGCGCGCGCGGCGCGGACCGAAGCTGTCCAACTCCGGTTGCCAGACGACCTCCTCCAGCCGATATCGCGACTCGGTTGCTTGGGTATCCGACACCGCTATCCAAGGTTAGCGAATAAGCTTGGATAGCGCCATGGCCACGCAAAGGCTGGGGCTCCACATCCGTTATCCAAGGCTATTCCCTAAGCTTGGATAACGCGCCGTTGCTGTAGGGCGTGACGCTGATGGTCTCCTCCGGGCTTGTGCCCAAACGTGCCTAAACCCCCGCGATTCGTGCCGAAACGCAGCTGATCGGGCGAGAGGCCGAGGGGCTTAGGCGGTCAGCGCCGGGGACGCAGGCGCGGATGCCGAGCGTGGCGGTCAGGTCGTGCCGAACGACCACCACCGAGCACGATGGCCGCTTCGTTCTAACCCTGGCGCCGTCCGCGACGTACGGTCGTGGCCATGGACAACGCAACGGGAAGGGCCTGTGACCATGAAACTGACGACCACCACGCAGGTCTCCGTCGACGGAGTGGTGCAGGGAAACGGCGCGCGGGACGAGAATCGCAGCGGCGGATTCGAGCGCGGCGGATGGGCCAGGACGCAGTTCGACGACGAGGCGATGACGTGTGTCCGCGAGATCTATCAGCGTGCCGACGCGTTCCTGTTCGGCCGGCGGACCTACGATCTCTTCGCCGGCTACTGGGGCGTGCGGGAAGATCTGGAGGATCCCATCGTCGGTGCCTTGAACACGCAGCCCAAGTACGTGGCGTCGAACACGCTCACCGAACCGGGCTGGGCGAACACGACCGTCCTGTCCGGTGACGTCGCGGCGGCCATCGGCGAGCTGAAGGCCAGGCCCGGCGGCGAGCTGCAGGTGCACGGGAGCGGCGCCCTTACCCGGTGGCTGCTCGAGAACGAGCTTGTCGACGAGATCAACCTGCTGATCGTCCCCGTGATCGTCGGCCAGGGCACGCGGCTATTCCCTGACGCGGGCCTGGACTTCGCGCTTGACCTGGTCGACTCGCGCGCCTTCCCGAAGGGCGTGACGCTCCAGGTCTACCGGCCCGCCGGGCGCCCGCAATACGCCACGTGACCTACCACGCATGCCGGGACCCTCGGTGCCGGGCACCGAGGGCAGCCGGCTAGTGCGAGCCCCGCGTCGCGGGTCAGGCGGCAGCGCGGTGCTCGGCGTGTCGGCGGCGCAGGCTGGGGAGCTGGATGGCCGGCGGGACGTAGGCCTGGTCGAGCGTGCCGATATCGGTGCCGGGCGGGACGATGTCGTCGATGCGGTCGAGGGTGTCGTCGCCGAGCGTGACCTCGATGCCGCCGAGCAGGTCGTCGAGATGGCTCATCGTGCGCGGTCCGATGAGCGCGCTGGTCACGGCGGGGTGGGTGATCGCGAAGGCCATCGCGAGGTGGGTCATCGGAAGTCCCGCTTCCGCGGCGAGCGGGATGAGCTGCTCGACGGCGTCCAGGCGACGCTCGTCGCTGAAGGCGCTCAAGAAGCGCGCGCGCACGACGTCGGTCGTCTGGCCCTTGCGGACGCGGCCCGTGAGCATGCCCTGCCCGAGCGGTCCCCATACGAGGATGCCCATGCCGTGGCGCTGCGCGGTCGGGAGGACTTCGCGCTCGATGCCGCGGTTGAGGATCGAGTAGGGCGGCTGCTCGGTGTGGAGCCGCTCAAGACCGCGGCGCTCGGCGACCCAGTGGGCCTCGACGATCTCGGACGCGGGCAGCGTCGAAGACCCGATGGCCCGGACCTTGCCGCCGTGGATGAGGTCCGAGAGCGCGGAGAGCGTCTCTTCGACGTCGGTGTCAGGGTCCGGTCGATGGATCTGGTAGAGGTCGATGTAGTCGGTCTGCAGCCGCCGCAGCGAGTTCTCGACTGCCCTGACGATCCAGCGCCGTGAGGCGCCTTGGTGGTTGGGATCGGCGCCCATCGGGCGGCTCACCTTGGTGGCGAGCACGACGTCGTCGCGGCGGCCCTTGAGCGCTTTGCCGACGACCTCTTCGGAGTCGCCGTAGGCGTCGGCGGTGTCGACGAAGTTGATCCCGGCGTCGAGCGCCTTGTGGATGATGCGGATCGAGTCCTCGTGGTCGGGGTTGCCGACGGATGAGGCGAACATCAGCGTGCCGAGCGCGTACGGGCTGACCTTGATGCCGGTGCGGCCGAGGGGTCGGTACTGCATGTCGTTCTCCTGGTTAGACTGCAGATGCGGAATGCCGTTCCGGAACAATATACGGAACGACGTTCCGGATAACAAGATGACGGGACAACGACGACAGCGCGTCGACGCCCGACGCAACACCGGCTCTCTGCTCGAGGCGGCGAAGACCGCGTTCGCGACCTCCGGCGTCGACGTGCCGGCAAAGGAGATCGCCGCGCTCGCCGGCGTCGGAGTCGGCACGCTCTACCGGCATTTCCCACGGCGCTCGGACCTGGTCGTGGCCGTGCTCGAGCGCGAGATCGATGCCTGCGCCGACGCAGGCCCGGAGCTCAGCGCGGCGCACGAGCCCACCGACGCCCTCACGCAATGGCTGCACCGGTACACCAGGTTCGTCGCCACCAAGCGCGGGCTCGCCACGGCGCTGCACTCGGGCGACCCCGCCTTCGACGCGCTTCCCGGCTACTTCTGGGAGCGGCTCGGGCCCGTGCTCGAGGATCTGCTCGGCGCCGCGGCAGCATCCGGCGAGATCCGCGCCGACGTCAGCGCCAGCGACCTGCTGACCGCCGTCGCGCTCCTCTGCCATCCCGCGCCCGACACAGGACCCGCCTACAGCGTGCGGATGGTCGGGCTGCTCATTGACGGCCTGCGAGCGCCGCCGCCGCGATGAACGCGAGCAGTTGCGCCTCAAGCCGCAACTTCTCGCGCTCGGGGACCGAGCGGAGGGGTCCGCGCAGGAGGACGGCGAGTCCATGGACGGCGGCCCACGTGGGGTACTCGATGTCGGGGCGCCGAGCGGGCGCCAGGATTCCGGCGCAGACCAGGTTGTCGAGGGCGGATCGCAGGTGATCGAACGGTCCGGGCTCGCCGGCTCGCCGATCGGGATGGGGATGCTCGGTGGTCGCGAACGCGGTGTCGAAGAGGCCCGGCTCTTCACGCGCGAACGCGAGATAGGCCTGGCCGACCGCGCGAAGCCGGAGCCGCGCGCCGGTCGGCGTGTGCGGTCCCGGACGTACCTGGGCCACGCGATCGGCCATGCGTTGCGCGAGCTCGCGGACCGCTTGGTCGCGGACGGCCGCGAGGAGCCCGTCACGATCGGGGAAATGCCGGTAGGCGGCATTCGGGACGACTCCGACCATGCGAGTCACCTCGCGAAGCACGACGGCGTCCGGGCCGCCGGCTCGCGCCAGCTCGAGACCGGCCTCGACGAGCGCGGACCGAACCGCCCCACGAGCACGCCGTCGGCTTGGATCGCCTGCCACCCCGCGGCACTTTAGTGGACAGCGTCCACAATCTGTGCCTATGGTGGACAGTGTCCACAAATCGGAAGAGACAGCATGACGACAACGAGCGATCAGCCCTACGCGACGGGCCGGACCCGCGCGCACATCGAACGGGCGCTGGCCGACGCGGGAAAGCGGATCGACGCGCTCGAGGCGTCCGACCTTGCGATGCTCGAGGACTTCCATAGCCTCGGTCGCCTCGCCACCGCCGCCCTGATCGAGTTGGCGCAGGTCGGCCAGGCCGATCGCGTCCTCGACGCCGGCTCCGGAATCGGCGGCACCGCGCGCCTGATCGCCGCCGAGCGCGGTGCCCGCGTCACCGCCGTGGACCTGATACCCGAGTACTGCGAGGTCGCCGCATGGCTCAATGAGGCGGTCGGCCTCGGCGACATGATCGAGGTCCGCGCCGCCGACGTCACCCAGCTGCCGTTCGACGCGGCCTCCTTCGATGTCGTCGTCAGCCAGCACGTCCAGATGAACGTCGCGGACAAGCGCCGCCTCTATGCCGAGGCGCGTCGCGTCCTCGCGCCCGGCGGTCGCCTCGCCCTCTGGGATGTGACCGCGAGCTCCGGCGGCTCGCTGCATCTGCCCGTCCCCTGGGCGACGTCGCCCGAGCAGAGCCACCTCGTCACCCCTGAGCGGCTCGCCGAGCTGCTCCGCGAGGCCGGTTTCGCGACCGCGCACTGGAACGACCTCACGGAACCGGCCGAGACCGCCATGCGGCAACTTTTCGCCGGCCGCCAATCGCCGCTTGGACTGCACGTCTTCGTCCCGGACTTCCCAGCGAAGGTGGCAAACCTCGTGCGCAACCTCGCCGAGGACCGCGCGCGACTGATCCAAGCGGTCCTCACGGTGCCGGCCTGAGCACGTCGCGGGGCGGCCGGCGGCGCCGCCCCGCGTGATGTGCGTCGATCTAAGACGGTCAGCAGCCCATGTGGCGAATGGGATCGCAGATGCCGCCGTCGCGCATGATGATCCCCGTCGTCGTCGTCGGGGCGGGAGCGACGATCGGCGTAGGACCGGTCACCGTCGGCGCCGGAGTCGCCATCGCCGGTGCCGACCCGGCCAGCGCGGTGAGGACGACGACGGCGGGAAGCGCGAGCCGGCGGCGGACATTGCGCTTCGACGCGCCGGAGTCGCGATCGCTGGTTCTGAGGAGTGAGCGGGGCATGGGCACCTTTCGGTCGGGGAGGGATGCGCATGTGTAGACCCGCCGGTTTGGAGAAAGGTTGGCCACTTGCGGCGGCCCTCTTCGTAGGCTCCGGACATGGGCATCGCACTCAACGACGAGATCCGCAGGCTGCTCGACGGCCGTCACTTCGCCGTGCTCGCGACGCTGAACCCTGACGGCGGGCCGCAGACGTCGGCGATGTGGGTCGGGCGCGACGGCGACGACGTGCTGTTCTCCACGCTGGCGGGACGGCGCAAGCACCGCAACCTCGAGCGCGACCCGCGGGCGAGCGTCACCATTCTCGACTCCGACGACCCCTACAACTACGTCGAGCTGCGCGGTCGCGTGACGATCGAGCCCGACGTCGGGCGGGCATTCGACATCGGGCTGTCGTGGACGTACGACGGGCATGACCCCGATCCCGACCCGCCCGGTGCGGTCAGGTTGATCGTGCGGATGACGGTTGAGAAGGCGACGGGGTACGCGGCGTGATCGTGTCGGCGGCCGCGTTCTGGCGCCGCGACAGGGCCAGCGCCGGCAACGCCAGCGCCGAGATTCCCGCCGCGAGCAGGTACGACGGCGCGTAGCCCCACACGTCCGCAGCACGGCCGAGCGCCGGCTGGGCCCAGACGCCGCCGCTCGAGCTCATCAGCGAGTCGAACGAGAGGATCGTCGCTCGCTGGCGGGAGGGGATCAGCCCATTCATGTAGGCCTGGCGGATCGGCATCGTGGCCGCGAACAGCAGCCCCCAGACGACCGTGAACGCGATCACCGGCCAGAAGCTCTCGACCAGCCCCATCAGCCCGATCGCGATCGTGCTCAGCCCCGCGGTCGCGAGCAGCGCCGACGTGCGCCGCCGGAACCGCCGCCGGATCCGGGGTGCCGACATCCCGCCGAGGATCTGCGCGCCCGCGACGATCGCGGCCGACAGGCCGGCGATCTGGTAGGCGTCCGGGTCGCCGTAGAGCTCGAGCAGGTAGGGCTGCAGCGCATAGAAGCCGTAGATGCCGACGCCGCCGGTGAACAGGGACTCGACCATCAGCCACTTCACCGCCGGGACGCGCCAGCCGTAGTCGATCGACGCCACGGCGATCTTGCGCATCTCCGCCAAGGGGCGGCCGCCCTTCTCCGGCGTGAACCCCACGTCGTGCATCAGCGCGAACGCGACCGCGAACATCACGACGAGGATCACCCCGCGGAGCACGAACGGCGCGCCGAGGCTGCTCTGCGCAGCGATGAAGCCGCCGGCGACCGAGCCGGTCAGCATCGCCACGCCGCTCACCACCTGGCCGCGCCCGAACACCGTCTCCATGTCGCCCGTGTAGCCGGTCGCCGTGAGCGCGTCCACGAGCCACGCCTCGACGGCTCCGGAGAAGAACGTAAAGCCGAGTCCGAGCACGATCGACACGAGAGCCCACGCCCAGAACGGCGCCTCGAGGTGCCACAGAAGCACGTACAACAGCGTCGACACGGCGAGCGTGACGGTCCCGAGCAGATACGAGGCGCGGCGTCCGACCGTGTCGGCGACGATCCCCGTCGGCACCTCGAAGAGCACCATCCCGGCGGTGAAGAACGCGTTCGCGGCGAACGCCTCGAGATTCGAGAGCCCGGCGTCGAGCAGGAAGATCGTGTTGATGCCCCAGATCAGCGACGCGGCCAGCGTGTTGCCGAGCATGAGCAGCAGGTACGTCCGCTGGATCGTGCGCGGCGTCGGCATCTGTCAACCAAGCCTGGCGACGATGCCCGGACTCGTCGAGGCCGGCGGCCCCGCGTGTCGCCCGGCTAGCGATAGCCCCAGCTCTTGAGCCGCCGCAGCAGCGATGACTTGAACGAGCGCGTGACGATCCCGCGCTTGACCTGGCGGTCGAGCTCGCGCAGGCCCGTCGACCGGTGCCCGAGCACGATCTGGTCGGCCACATAGGTCGCCACCCAGCCCCGCGCGCTCCGGTTCGCGCGCCGCAGGCGCGCGAAGCGGCGCTTGGCGTCGGCCGCGTTCGTGCGAAACGGCGCCGCGAACTTCCGGTCGGTGACGTCGACGACGATCGGCACGTCGTCCTGGTGCAGGTAGTGCAGGATCTGCGGCGGATAGAGCTGGTCGGCGCGGTTGTCGAAGAACACGTTGAAGCGCACGTCCTGGCTGACGATCTCATCCGCGCCGTCGCCGTCGAGATCGTCGAGGTTGAAGCCCGCGGTCACCATGTCGAGGTCAAGCTCGCGATAGCTGCCGGTGGCGGGCACGAAGTCCCACACGCCGGCCAGGATGCAGCAGCCGGAGCCGCCCGTGGACGCGATTCCGATCACCTCGGGCTCGCCGTCGCCGTCGAGGTCGTTGATCCGGATGTCGTCGGCGCCGGAGCCGACCAGCACGCAGCCGTCGCAGACGACCTTCGGGATCGGCTGGGAGAACGCCACCGCGCCGCTGCGAGTGATCGTCAGCTTCGCGCCCTGCGTGGAGAAGGAGTCGCCGTTCCAGCTCAGCGTCGCCGTCACGGCGCCGCTGGTCACGGCCTCGTCGTCGCCCTGGGCGGCGACCGCGAGCAGGAGGAACGAGCCGGCGAGCACGACGGCGGCGACGAGCTTCTTCATGCGCCGGAAGCCTGGCGGGCCGCCGGCCCCCTGTCACTCGGGGAGCGACCCCGGAATTACGGCGCGCGCCATCTCGTCGAGCAGCCTGCGCATCGGCTCCAGCTGGTCGATGTCGATCACGCAGTCGCGCAGCGCCTCGCGCGCGAACGACGCCGAGAAGCGCGCCAGCGCGTCCTCGGGCTGCGGGTCCTCGCAGTGCTCGGCGGCAAGGGCGACGGCGTCACCGGCGGCCCGGCCGGCGGCGGTGCGCAGCTCGAACACCGACTGCTCGGAGGTCAGGACGCCGCGCTCGTGCGCGACGTCGAAGAACGCGTACAGCAGGTCGACGAATTCACGCGGGATCTGCATACCCGAGGTGATCGGAAGGCTCCGCGCTTCCTGAAGACAACTCGCGCTCGGCAGAGCTCAGCCACGGGCCGCCACCCTGCGGCGCGCGCGGTCGCCGCGCGGCCCCGCCATCCGCTCGAGCAGCTCGCGCGTCGAGACCTCGAGCGCGCCGAGCGCCACGGCCCGCTCGCGCACCCACGGCGGCAGGTCGTAGTGGTCGCCCTGGAAGCGGTGGCGCGGGATGCCGAGCTGGGCCGCGAAGACGTGCAGCTCCTCGAACGGGCCGTCGACGGCCATGTGGCACCAGTGCCGCACGCTGTACGGGACGTGGGGGTACTCGCGCAGCGGGTCGACGAGAACGGCCATGAGTCGCTAGACCCATCTTGGCGCTTGGGACTTTCGCATTGCGCTCTCATCCGGCAGGATGGCGGAGCTTTTGGACGGACACGGGAGGACTCACCTCAATGAACGCAGGGATGAAGACGCTCGCTATCGCGGGCGCGGCAATCGTGTGCGCGGCGGGCGCGCCGGCAGCGGCGAGCGCCGCGATCACCGGCTCGGTGACCGGCGACGCGGGCACGCCGGTCGCGCTCGCGGCCAACGGCGCGGCGACGGCGATCCGCAACATGGATGTGCAGGCGCTCAGCCACGTGGACGACGCGGCCGACGCGCGCTCGTTCAAGGCGGTGGTGACCGACGCCGCCGGCGTCGGCGCCTCGACGGCGAGCCCGTGCTGGATCAGCAAATTCACGACCGACGACAAGCGCTTCGTCGACTACCACGGCAACGGCACCTACAAGCTGACGCTCACGACGTACTCGGACACGGACTGCACGGCGGCTCCGAAGACGTACGTGTACTCGTGGACGGTGGGCGCCGGCGTCGGCCTCGGCCAGCCCGCGGGCGCCCTCCTCACCCGGGCGCCGAACTCGTTCACCACCATCACGCAGGCGATCGACTTCGCCGGCAACCCCGGCGCGGGCCACTATGAGATCAAGTACGCGCTCGGCGGCGTCCTCGCCCCCGACGGCAGCATCTCCGGCCCCGTCAAGGACGCGTTCGTGGACTCGACCACCGGCAAGGTCCAGCTGATCGAGCGCACGCCCGGGACGTATCTGATGGTCGCGCGCGCGGTCTCGGGCAGCTACGCGTCGCCGTGGAGCGCGCCGGTCACGATCCACCTGATCGCCCCGTTCGACCTCTCGGGCACGTCGTTCCCGGACACGATCGGCCCGACCTACCAGGTGCGCGGCATCGTCGGCGAGACGAGCGCCGGCGGGCGCGTGACCGTCTCGGCGGCCAAGGGCAAGAAGGGCGGGCGCTACCGCAGGCTCGGGCGCGCAAAGGTCAACAGCAAGGGCGTGTTCAAGCTGCGCTTCCGGCTGCGCAAGCTCGGCGTCTACCGCATCCGCTACTCCTACGGCGGCTCGGCGACCGTCGCCAAGGGCAGCGTGACCCAGGTGGTGCGCATCAAGCGCACACGCGTGCGCTAGGCCGAGCCGGCTTCGGTCGGCTTCGGCGTCGGTGTCGGCTCGGGCTCCGGGTCGGGGGCGCGTACCCACGTCTGGATGTGATGACGGTGGATCAGGAACGCGACCTCGACCAGGTTCCCCGGGCCGTCGCACGTCTTGCCGGGGCGCCCGGTGAGCGTGAACGTGCCGATCACGAAGTGCTTGACGGACCGGCGCACCTTCACGAGCTTGGCCCCGCACGGGAAGCCGGCGTTGAACTGCCGCACGTCGTGGAGGGTGACGAGCGTGCTTGAGCTGAGGCCCGAGTCCGAGACGAAGCTCGGGACCGTGAAGTAGCGCGACGCGGCGTTGACGTGGCTGTGGCGCAGCTCGTCGGCCCAGCCCTGGATCACGCGCCGCTCGTCACGCGTGACCGGCCCGCCCTGCGGCTTGGGCGTCGGCTCCGGGGTCGGCGTCGGCGTCGGCGTCGGGTTCGTCACCGGGAAGCTCGTCATCGGATGCCCGGTGTCGGTGTCGGGCGTGTGGAGCGTCATCCGGTTGGCCGGCTTGCTCCCGCATCCCGCGAGGACCACTGCGATCACGACGAGCCCCCACGAGAACCTCATGGGCCCGATGATGGCACCGCGCGGGCGAGTTGAAAACTCTACGGACGTTCAAGCGGGCGCCCGAGCGCTGCCGGCGGGATCGACCGGCCGACCAGGCCGGTGACCGCGATCAGCGTCAGGACGTAGGGCAGCGCCTGGAAGAGCACGGCCCCGGACTGCGAGAACGTCGGAAGCCGCTGGGCCAGCGCGGAGCCGAAGCCGAACAGCAGCGTGCCCGCGAACGCGGCGCCCGGCCGCCAGCGGCCGAAGATCAGCGCGGCCAGCGCGATGAACCCTCGCCCCGCGACCATGTTCTGCGTGAACGAGTGCACGAACCCGATCGACAGGAACGCGCCGCCGAGCGCGGCAAGCGCGCCCGAGGTCATGACCGCGATGTAGCGCGTGCGCACGACCGAGAGGCCGGCGGTCTCCGCGGCCAGCGGGTTCTCGCCCGCGGAGCGCAGGCGCAGGCCTGCGGGCGTGCGGAAGACCACGACCCACACGACCAGGACGAGCGCGAGCGCGACCCAGACGAGCAGGTTGAGCTGGCCGAAGACGTCGCCCAGCAGCGGCACCGATTTGATCGGCAGGTGCACGTTGGGCACGGCGGGCAGGTTGTCGGGCGTGCCCTCGTTGCCGTAGATGTCGATATACAGGTAGCCGGTGATGCCAAGCGCGAGCAGGTTGATCGCGGTGCCGGACACGATCTGGTCGGCGTTGAGGTTGACCGCGAACACCACGTGGATCAAGCCGAAGACGGCGCCAGCGGCGAGCGCGATGACGATGCCCCCGATCCACGAGTCCGTGATGTCCGCGCCCCAGGCGCCGAAGAACGCGCCCGCGAGCATCATCCCCTCGAGCGCGATGTTGATCACGCCGCTGCGCTCCGAGAACAGGCCGCCGAGCGCGCCGAACGCGAGCGGCGTCGCGTAGCGCAGCGTGGCCGCCAGCAGCGCGCCCCAGACGACGACGCTCTTGAGGTTCGTCTCGCCCGAGAGCGTCGACGCGTAGCCGCCGGCGATGCCGACGCAGCCGGCCACGATCGCGCCCCAGCCATGTCGCTTCTCGCCGGCGCCGACCGCGTACGCGCCGCAGGCGATCGCGGCCAGGCCGAGGATGATCACCGGCACCCACGAGCGCACGAGCAGCGGCGGGACGGCGATGAAGAACGCGAGCACGCCGAGCGCCACGCCGGACCAGCCGACGTGCCTGGCGGTGAGTGCGGTGGGCATCCGCGTGGCCACGGCGCTCACGCGGCCCTCCCATTCCTCGCGCCGCGGGAGCGAGCCCCCGGGCGAGCTCCCGCCGAAGCATGCGAGCGCGCAGCGCGAGTCATGCGACCACTGCCTCGGTCTGCGGCGCGCTGCGGCGCCGGCGGCGCAGCCGCCACAGGTAGAGGACGATCACGTCGGTCGACACGAACAGCACCACCAGGCCCTGGATCACGTAGGTGAGGTTCGTCGCCAGCGCGGGCTCGAAGACCGACGGATCGAGGTTGCGCACCGACGTGCCGGTGTTCATCGCGCCGAACAGCAGCGCCGAGAAAAAGATGCCGACCGCTGTGTTGCGGCCGAGCAGCGCGACCGCGATGCCGGTGAAGCCGAACGCGTTGGCCTGGATGTCGTTCGTCGCGAGCCGGAACTGCCAGCCGAGGATGTCGATCGCTCCGGCGAGGCCGGCGAACAGGCCGCAGATCGCCATCACGCGGATGTAGTTGGCGCGCACTGAGATGCCGGACGCGGCCGCCGCCTCCGGGTTGAAGCCGACCGCGCGGACCTCGTAGCCGAGCGTCGTGCGATTGAGGATCACCCAGAAGACCAGCAGCGCGGCGAGCGCGATGAACAGCCCGACGTGCAGGCCCTGCAGCTCCGGGTCGCCCCAGAACACGGGCAGGTGGGCGCTCTGCACGATGTCGTTGGACTTCGGCACGTCCTGCGCCGTCGGATCTGTGTTCTGCAGCGGGCCGCCGAGGTTGAACAGGTACGAGCCGACCCAGATCGCGATCCAGTTGAGCATGATCGTCGTGATCACCTCGTTGGTGCCGGCGAACGCCTTCAGCGCGCCGGCGATCGCCGCCCACGCGGCGCCGGCGGCGCAGCCGCCGGCGAGCGCGAGCACGATGTGGACGAACCCGGGCATCCCCTTGAAGGAGGTGCCGATCCAGATCGCCAGGAACGAGCCGACCAGGTACTGGCCCTGGCCGCCGATGTTGAACAGACCGCAGCGGAACGCGAACGCGACCGCGAGGCCGACGAGGATCAGCGGCGTCGTCTGGATCAGCGTCTGCTGCAGGTTCAGCGCGGCGACGGTGCGATCCGAGCCGCTGACCCACGGGAAGAACCAGTTCAGGCCGGTGCCGTTGAAGATCGCCTTGTACGTCGAGATCGGGTCGTGGCCGGTGATCAGCACGACCAGGCCGGCGACGAAGAACGCGAGCAGGACGGTGATCAGCGGGGTGATGACGCCGCCGCCGCGCAGGTACGTCGCCAGCCGCGCGGCGACGGTCGCGTCGGGCGGGAGCTCGAGCTCCTCGTCGGGCTGGCTCATGCCGCCTGCTTCCTTCCACCACCGGTCATCACGAGACCGAAGTCCTCCTCCGAGGCCGACGGCGGCATCTCGGCCACGATCTCGCCCTCGTAGATCACCAGCACGCGATCCGAGAGCGAGCGGATCTCCTCCATCTCGAGCGAGACGAGCAGCACCGCGCGGCCCTGGTCGCGTTCCTCCACCAGGCGGCGGTGCACGAACTCGATCGCGCCGACGTCGAGGCCGCGCGTCGGCTGCGCGGCGATCATCACGCGAGGCTCGGCGGCGATCTCGCGCGCGATCACGACCTTCTGCTGGTTGCCGCCGGAGAGGCTGCCGGCGCGGGTGTCGCAGTCCCCGCCGCGGACGTCGAACTCCTTCAGCAGCCCGCGCGCGCGATCGGCCATCTTCTTCGGCGACAGCCAGCCGTGGCGCGACATCGAGGGCTTGCGGTACTCGCGCAGGCAGATGTTCTCCGCGAGGTCGAACTCGAGCACGAGGCCGCGGCGGCGGCGGTCCTCGGCGATGTGGCTGACGCCCGCCTCCAGCGTCTGGCGCGGGCTGGCGTTGGTCACGTCGGTGCCGGCGACCATGATCCGGCCGGCGTCGGGGCGGCGCAGCCCCACGATCGTCTCGATCAGCTCGCTCTGGCCGTTCGCGTCGACGCCCGCGAGGCCGACGATCTCGCCGGCGCGGACCTCGAAGCTGACGTCCCTGACCGCGGGCAGGCCGCGATCGTCGCGGGCCGACAGCCCGCGCACCTCGAGCAGCGGCTCGCCGGCCGTCGTCTCGGACTTCTCGACGTGCAGGAGCACGTCGCGGCCGACCATCAGCCGGGCGAGCGAGCGCTCGGTGGCGCCCTCGCCCGGCACCGTGTCGATCTTCTCGCCGCGGCGCAGGACGGTGATCCGGTCGGCCACGTCGAGCACCTCGTTGAGCTTGTGCGAGATGAAGACGATCGCCGTGCCCTCGGCCTTCAGCGTGCGCAGCACCTCGAACAGGTCCTGCGACTCCTGGGCGGTGAGCACGGCGGTCGGCTCGTCGAGCACGAGCACCTTGGCGCCGCGGAACAGCGCGCGCAGGATCTCCACGCGCTGCTGGGCGCCGACGCCGAGGTCCTGGACCCTGGCCTCGGGATCGACCGCGAGGCCGAAGCGCTCCGACAGCTCGCGCACGCGCGCGGACGCCGTCTTGTAGTCGAGCAGGATGCCGCTGCGCGGCTCGGCGCCGAGCACCAGGTTCTCGGCCACGGTCATCACCGGCACGAGCATGAAGTGCTGGTGGACCATGCCGATGCCAAGCCCGATGGCCCGCCTCGGGGAGTCGATCTTCACCGGCTCCCCGTCGAGGCGGATCTCGCCCTCGTCGGGCTGGTGGAGCCCGTAGAGGACGTTCATCAGGGTCGATTTGCCCGCGCCGTTCTCCCCCAGCAGGGCGTGGATCTCGCCCTTGTTCACGTCGAAGTCGACCGAGCGGTTCGCGACCAGGGTCCCGAACCGCTTGGTGATGTGACGGAGCTCCAGCGCGGGCGCTTCGCTCACTTGACCGTGTCGGGGATGTCCGTGATCTCGCCGGACTTGATCTTTTCGGCGACGGCCTTGACCTGGTCTTCGTACTTCGCGCCCTCGGCGTTGGGCTTGCCGTAGCCGACGCCGTCGTTCGTGAGGTCGAAGGTGGTGTTCGTGCCGCCCTTGATCGAGCCGTCCTGCGCGGCCTTGATCGCGGTCTCGACCGCGACGTCGACCTTCTTCTCGGCCGAGGTCATGATGTGGTCGCCCAGGTAGCCCTGGTCGGCGTCCACGCCGATGCCCTGACCGCCCTTCTCCTTGGCCGCGTCGAGCGCGCCGAGGCCGCACTGGCCGGCGACCTGGAAGACGACCTTCGAGCCCTTGGAGATCTGGTCCAGCGCGATCTCCTTGCACTTCGCCTGGTCGACGAAGTCCTGCGAGTACCCGTTGAGCGTCTTGATGCTCGGGTTCGCGGCCTTGGCGCCGGCCTGGAAGCCGGCGATGTAGTGGTCGACCGGCGGGATCTTCTGGCCGCCGACCGAGCTGACCGTGTCGGCGTTGTTGTCCTTCGCCCACAGCCCCGCCATGTAGCCGACGAGGTAGCCCGCCTGCTGCTCCTTGAACAGCAGGCCGGTGACGTTGGCCGGCTTGTCCTTGAGCGTGGTCGCGTCGACGTCGATGATCGCGAACTTGGTGTCCGGGAACTTCTTCGCCACGGTGTTCATCGCGTCGGCCATCAGGAAGCCGACCCCGACCACGAGGTCCTCCTTCTGCTGCGCGAGGCTGGAGAGGTTCGGCACGTAGTCCGAGTTCGACTTCGAGGTGAGCACGCGCCCCTCGATCCCGAGATCGGTCTTGGCCTTCTCGAGGCCGGCGTTCGCGAGCTGGTTGAACGAGCGGTCGTTCAGACCGCCGATGTCGGTCACCAGACCGACCTTGATCTTCTTGGCGGCCGGGGTGCTCGTTGCGGCGCCGGCGGCCGGAGTGGACGACGAGCTGTTGTCGTCCGAGCCGCAGGCGGCGACGACGAGCATCGTCGCGATCAGACCAGTGAGACCTATGAGATGAAGAGATCGGCGCACAGGCCGGACTCCTTCCCTGTTGGGGACCGCGCTCGCCGCGAGCCTAAAGGTTCGAGCGGCCGTCCTTAGCCGTCATACGATTGAGCAAGGCGGTTTTAAGCGCATCGTCCGCAAAGGACGCCTCGATGGCGGTCCGCGTGATGCTCTCCAAGTCACCCTCTCCCATGCCGAAGCGCTCGCGCGCCACGGCATATTCGCCGCCGATGCTACAGGCGAAGTACGGCGGATCGTCAGAGCCCAATGTCAGCTTCACACCGGCTTCGTAGAGCGCGCGCAGCGGATGGGCCTCGTAGCTGGGAAAGACGTACGTCGCGATGTTGGAGGTCGGGCAGGCCTCGAGCACGATGCCTCGATCGGCGATCTCCTTTACCAGGTTTGGATCCTCGATCGCGCGGACTCCGTGGCTGAGTCTCGTGATCGGGAGCGTGAGGGCTTCCCTGACGGATTCGGCGCCGGCGTGCTCGCCGGCGTGGCAGGTGCAGCCGAGGCCTTCCGCGGTCGCGATCTCGTAGGCCTCGGCGAACTGCGCGGGCGGGTAGCCGGCCTCGTCGCCGGCGAGGTTGAAGCCGACGACGTACGGGTGGCGGTGCTCGGCGTCGCGGGCGATCTCGACCGCGGCCTGGACGCCGAAGTTGCGTACCGCGACGAGCAGCATGCGGGCCTCGATGCCGGTGTCGCGCCGCGCGTCGTCGATGCCCTGGGCGACGCCGATCTGCTGCTCTCTCGGCGGGAGGCCGACCGACTGCGCGTGGTCGGGGCTGACGAGCAGCTCGACGTAGATCGCGCCCTCGCTCGCGCAGGAGACGAGGTACTCGTACGTGACGTCGCGGTAGTCCTCGGTGGTCTTGATCACGGTCGCCGCGCGGTCGTAGGTGCGCAGGAAGTCGAGGAAGTCGACCCACTTGAAGCGATCCGGGCCGTCGAACACGCCCTCGGGGACGGGGGTGCGGTTGCGCTGCGCGAGGCGGCGGATCAGGTCGGGCGGAGCGGTGCCCTCGAGGTGGACGTGCAGCTCGGCGAGAGCGGGCATGACGGCCGACGAGGCTAGCGCCGCAGCGTGACGTCGTCGCTGTAGCTCTCGCTGATCGCGCCGTTGGCGAGCGTCACGTCGAGCGTCGCCTGGATGTGCTTCTTGGTCCGCAGGCGCCGCATCGCCGCGCTCGCGAGCTGAAGCTTGAGCGTGGTCTGCGCCGGGCCCGCGAGGTGCGCGGCGGCCGTCGCGAGCGTCGGCTTGACGCGCAGCTTGCGCGCGACCGAGCGCGGGATCGTCAACGTCACGCGCACGTCGCAGGCGTTGCGGCACGAGTAGCGCACGACCACGCCGGACCTCATCCGAGCGCTCCCTCCCAGGCACCGGGCCGCGAGGCAAGCGCCGACCGAGCGCCGCCCGCTCAGCCGATGCGCGCGAGCACGACCGGACGCTCGTCCGGCGGCTCCTCGGCCACGTGCACGGCGGCGAGCAGCGCGGTCGCGGCCTCCTCGGCCGACGCGTCGCCGCGCGCGTGCACCATCGCCAGCGGGCGATCCGGGCCGACCTGGGCGCCGATCGGCGCGACGTGCGAGAGCCCGACGGCGGGGTCGATCGTGTCGTCCTCGCGGCGCCGGTTGCCGCCCAGCCCCGTCACCACGAGACCGACCGCGCGCGCGTCGACGGCGGACACGTAGCCCGGCCGCTCCGGCGCGACCGGCCGCGAGACCGGGGCGGCGGGCAGGTGGTGGGCGGGCGACTCCAGGAGTCCGGCCGGGCCGCCGAGCTCGGCGACCATGGCGCCGAAGCGCTCCGCGGCCGAGCCGTCGTCGAGCACGCGGGCGACGTCCTCGCGCGCGCTCGGGGCGTCCGCCGCCAGCCCGGCCTGCACGAGCGCCACCGCGGCGAGGGCGACCGTCGCCTCGAGCAGCCGCGGCTCGCGCGCCGCGCCGGTCAGCACGTCGATCGACTCGGCGACCTCGAGCGCGTTGCCCGCCGTGGTCCCGAGCACCTCGTCCATGTCGGTCAGCAGCGCCACGGTCGGCAGGCCCGCGCCGACCGCGACCTCCACCAGCGCGCGAGCGAGCGCCTCGGCGTCCTCCCGCGCGGCCATGAACGCGCCCGACCCGGACTTGACGTCGAGCACGAGCGAGTCCAGCCCGGCGGCGAGCTTCTTCGACAGGATCGAGGCGACGATCAGCGGGATCGACTCGACCGTGCCGGTCGCGTCGCGGACCGCGTACAGCCGCCGGTCGGCGGGCGCGAGGTCGCCGGTCTGGCCGACGATCGCGCAGCCGGCATGGCGCACGACTCGGCGCAGCACCTCGGTCGAGGGCGTCGAGACGTAGCCCGGGATCGAGTCGAGCTTGTCCAGCGTGCCGCCGGTGTGGCCGAGGCCGCGGCCCGAGATCATCGGCACCGCCGCCCCGCACGCCGCCAGCACCGGCGCCAGGATCAAGGACACCTTGTCCCCCACCCCGCCGGTCGAGTGCTTGTCGGCCACCGGGCGGTCGAGGTCCCAGGACAGGACCGTGCCCGAGTCGCGCATCGCGGTGGTCAGCGCGACGCGCTCGCCGCCCTCCATCCCGCGCAGGAAGAGCGCCATCGCCAGCGCGCCGACCTGCGCGTCCGACAGGCCGCCGTCGGTTATCCCGGCGACCAGGAAGCCGATCTCCTCCGCTGAAAGCGCGTTGCCGTCGCGCTTGCGGCGGATGACCTCGGAAGGAATCATCCGAGGCCGCCCGTACCCACCTGGTTGGCGGCGAAACGCTCGACCAGGCGGACGAGGTCGCGCGCGGCGACGTCCGCGTTGCGCAGCGTCTGCTCGTGCGAGAGCTCCTCGCCGCCCATACCCTCGGCGAGGTTGGTGATCGCCGACACGCCGGCGACCCGCAGCCCGGCGTGGCGGGCGAGGATCACCTCCGGCACCGTCGACATCCCCACCGCGTCGGCGCCGAGCACGCGGAACGCGCGGATCTCGGCGGGCGTCTCGAAGGAAGGCCCCGCCGTCGCGAGATACACACCCTCGGCGAGATCGATCCCCAGAGCCGAAGCGCAGCCGTGCAGCGCGGCGCGCAGCTCGAGGTCGTACGCGTCGCGCAGCGACGGGAAGCGCGGGCCGATCTCCTCGTCGTTGGCGCCGGTCAGCGGGTTGGAGCCGAGCATGTTGATGTGGTCGGCGATCAGCATCAGCCGGCCGGGGCCGACTTCGGCGCGCAGCGAGCCCGCGGCGTTGGTCACCAGCAGCGCCTCGGCGCCGAGCGCCTTGAGCGTGCGGATCGGAACCTTCATCGCCGCCGGGTCGCCCTCGTAGGCGTGCTTGCGGCCCGCGAGACACGCCACCGGCAGGCCGTTCAACCGCCCGAAGACGACCGCGCCGGCGTGGCCGCCGACGCCGATCTGCGGGAAGCCCTCGAGCTCGCCGTAGGGCACCGAGACCGCATCGGAGAGCGAGTCGACCAGCCCCCCGAGGCCGGAGCCGAGCACGATCCCGAGGCGAGGCTCGGCGCCGCGCGCGGCAAGCGTCTCCGCCGCCGTCATTCGGGCAGGAACTCCGGCCCGAACGAGCGCGGCAGCAGCGACCGCAGCGTGACCTCCTCGTGCGCTCCCGAGGCGGAGCACAGATGCACGATGCCGTCGAGGTCCATGAACTCGCGCAGCCGCTGGCGGCAGCCGCCGCACGGCACGCAGACCACGTCGCCGCCGGCGATCACCGCCGCCTCGGTCACGCGCTTGCGACCCGCCGCGACGAGCGCGCCGATCGCCGACGCCTCCGCGCACTGGCCCTGCGGGTACGCCGCGTTCTCGACGTTCGCGCCCGCGTGGATCGAGCCGTCCTCGGCGCGCAGCGCGGCGCCGACCTGGAAGTTCGAGTACGGAGCGTGCGCGCGCTCCATCACACCGCGCGCGGCGTCGATCAGGGCGTCGAAGCCGAGCACCTGGTCGGAGTAGGAGGTGCGCAGGATCCGCTCCGGCGCGATCTCCAGCGCCTCGGTGAGCTGCGTCACCCGCTCGAGCTCGCCGAGCAGGTTGGAGCCGTCGTGGGCGACGCCCTCGAGCTCGATGAAGCTCCCCAGGCCGACGACGTCGTCGAGGTGGATGCGCACGCCGTTCCACATCAGCAGGTGGCGGTCCTTCTCCACGACCGCCAGCGTGCCGAGGCTCGCCTCCAGCGCGAGCCGCGTCTCGAGCGGATCGGAGATCGGCACCAGCCGGTACCGGCTCTCGCGCGCCTCCGCCGCGTCGACGCGGTCGTACTGCACGAGCGACGCGCCCCCGGGCTCCTCCTCGCGCAGCTTGAGCCGCCCGGAAGGAACGCGGAAATAGGTGTCGCGCTGGTGCAGCACGCCGCGGTCCTCGGCACCCAGGCCCCGGACCACCTGCAGCGAGCGCTCGGGATCCGGGTCGGTCGCCTTGAGCTCCACGTTTCGGCGCGGCGCGGGCATGGCGCCGACACTAGTACCTTCCGCGCGATGGAGGGAGTCACGGTCGTCGACCACGTCCTGCTCGGGCGCCTGTTGTCGATCCTGCGCGACAAGGACACGCCGAACCGCGTGTTCCGCGAGACGATGACCGACGCGGCGCTGATCCTCGGCTACGAGTCGATGCGCTCGCTGCGGCCCACGGAGATCCAGGTCCAGACGCCGCTGGAGACAGCGCGCGGCATCATGCTCGCCGACGAGGTCTTCGTCGTGGCGATCCTGCGCGCCGGGCTCGGCCTGGTCGACGGATTCCTGCGCCTGGTCCCCGACGCCCGGGTCGGCCATCTCGGCATGTACCGCGACGAGGAGGCGCTGCGCCCGGTCGGCTACTACGAGAACATCCCGAGCGGCGTCGAGTCCGCCGAGGTCTTCGTGGTCGACCCTATGCTCGCGACCGGCGGCAGCGGAATCCAGGCGATCGCGCGGCTCAAGCGCGCGGGCGCGCAGCGCATCCACTTCGTCTGCCTGGTCGCCGCCCCGGAGGGCCTGATGGCGCTGGCCGAGGCGCACCCGGACGTGCACGTGACCACTGCGACGATCGACCGCGAGCTCGACGACACCGGCTACATCCGCCCCGGCCTCGGCGATGCGGGTGACCGCATCTTCGGGACCGATCGTTAGGGGTACCCACTACCCTTGCCGACCGCCATGGTCCGCTATCGACTTCTGATCCTGCCCGCGCTCCTGCTCGCGGTCGCGCTCCCCGCGTGCGGCGGGGACGACAAGTCCAACGAATCCGCGGCGACGCCCCAGGCGACGCAGGAGTCCGACGTGGAGGGCACCGTCACGGTGACCGGCGACCTCGGGAAGAAGCCGACGATCAAGGTCACGCCGGACAACCCCACGCCGCCCGCCGAGATGGTGGTCAAGGACATCAAGAAGGGCACCGGCAAGGCGGCCAAGGCCGGCGACACGGTGAGCGTGCAGTACGTCGGCTCGCTCTACCACAACAACGTGGTCTTCGACAACTCGTGGGACAAGGGCCAGCCGTTCTCGTTCCCGCTCGGCCAGGGCCAGGTGATCAAGGGCTGGGACCAGGGCGTCGAGGGCATGAAGGTCGGCGGCCGCCGCGAGCTGGTGATCCCGCCCGACCTGGGCTACGGCGCGCAGGGGTCGCCCCCGACGATCCCCGGCGGCTCGACGCTGGTCTTCGTCGTCGACCTCGAGAAGGTCGAGAAGGGCTAGCCCAGGCCGCTCTCGCCGGCCGTCAGCACGGCGCCCAAGAGGGTGCCGAGCAGGAGGCCGTGGAGCGTCTGCCGGTCCAGGTCGCGGTGCTCGACCCAGTCGAGGATCGCCCCGTCCATGAACCACAGCCAGCCGCTGACCGCAGTCCGCAGCACCGGCGTGGCCGGCTTGTCGCCGCGGACGCCGTCGATGATGCGCTGCGCGGTGTCGCCGCGCACGCGGTCGAGCATCGTCCGCACCTCCGGGACCGCGCCCGCGGACTGGATCATCTTCGCGTAGCTGTCCTCGTACTCCTCGACCCAGCCGAGGTAGGCGTCCAGCGAATGTGAGAGCTGCTCGAGCGGCTCCAGCGACGGGTCGGGCCGCGTCCGCTCCTCGAGCTCCGCCGCCGCCTTCTCCAGCGTGGCGACGAAGTACGCCTCCTTGGAGGGGAAGTAGTGGTACAGCAGCGCCTTGGAGATCCCCGCCTCGCGGGCGATCCGCGACATCGACAGCTCGTCGTAGCTGAAGCGCGTGAACAGGTCCGCCCCCAGCTCGAGCAGCCGGCGGCGGCGCTCGTCGACGTCCAGGCGCGTGTAGGCGGGGCCGCTCATCGCAACACACCCTAACTGACCGATGGTCAACTCCGCTATTGACCGATGGTCGATACGCAGTACGCTTGTCTACCGATGGTCAGCAAGCGCAAGGAGAGGACCATGTTGCTGGAGGACCGGATCGCCGCGCTGGAGCAACGCGTACTGCGGTTGGAGGGCGCGAAGCTCCCTCGCCCGGACCGGACTGCCGCGCCGGAGCGGCCCGCGCCACTCCCTGCGCCGCCTGTCATCCCGGCGCCTCGACCCCGCCGCCGCGGCGCCCACCCCGCCGAAGCCGAGGCCCCGGCGCGAGCCGATCGAGCTCGAGGACTTCCTCGGCGGCCGCGTGCTCGCGTGGCTCGGCGGCATCGCGGTGATCGCCGGGCTCGCGTTCCTGCTCACCGTCGCGATCTCGCGCGGCTGGATCGGCGAGAGCGGGCGCACCGCGCTCGCCGCCGCGATCTCCACCGCGCTGCTGGTCTTCGGCGCTCGCGCCCGCGAGAAGCGGGTCCGCAACGACGCCGCGCTCGCCGCCGCGGCGGCCGGTGTCGCCGGCCTGTTCGGCACGCTCGTCGTCGCCGGCCAGGTCTATGACCTGATCCCGCTGACGCTCGCGCTCCCGCTCTCGTTCGCGGTCGGCGCCGCCGCGACCGCGCTGGCGATCCGCTGGCGCGCGCAGGTGATGGGCTGGCTCGGCCTGCTCGGCGCGCTGCTCGCCCCCGCCGTGCTGGGCGATCACGGCAGCATCGCCTTCCTCGCCGTCGCCTACGGCGCGACCGTCGCCGTGCTCGTGCGCGAGCGCTGGACGGCGCTGATGTTCACCGCGTTCGCGGTCGTCACGCCGCAGTGGGCCCTCACCTTGGCCAGCCCGGAGCCGTCGCCGCCGCTGACCGTGCTCGTGCTGATCGTCTTCGGCGCGCTGACCGCCGCCGCCGCCGTCGGCTTCGAGATCCGCCGGCGCGACAGCACCGTGCACACCGAGGCCGTCGTGCTGCTGGTGCTCAACGCGTTCGTGCTCGACGTCGCCGGCGCGCTCACGCTGCACCCCGCCGGCCCGTGGCTCGCCGCGGTCGCGGCCGCCCACCTCGCCGTCGGCCTCGCCGGCACGCGCATCCCGCGCGTCAGCCGCGAGCTCTCGCTCGTGTCGCTCGGTCTCGGCGTGATCCTCGCCGACATCGCGTTCGCCGCGCTGGTGAGCGGACTGCCGCTGACGCTCGGCTGGGCGCTCAGCGCCATCGGGTTCGGCTGGCTGCTGCGCCGGGCGAAGACCGGCGAGGAGCGCTCGCTGGCGATGGCCGGCCTGGGCGGACACCTCGCGTCGGCGCTGATGCACGCGCTGCTCGTCGACGTGCCGTCGCAGCAGCTCGGCGGCGGCGGGGCCGCGGACCTGACCGCGATCGCCGCGATCGCCGCCGTCGGCGCGAGCGCCGCCGTGTCGGGCCGTCTCGCGCCGCGCTTCCGGTTCGGGCTCGACGCGCTCGCGCTGGCCGCGCTCGCCTATGCGAGCGCGCTCACGCTCGACGGCGTCGCCCTCACCGCCGCGCTCGCGGGCCAGGCCGCCGGCCTCGCGGCGCTGGCCCGCCGCGACCGCGACCCGGTCGCGATCTACGGCGCGCTCGCGTTCGTGGGGCTCGCGGCGACCCACGCGCTGGCCGTCGTCGTGCCGCTCGAGCTGCTGCGCAGCGGCGTCACGCATCCCGGCGAGGCGATCGCGGCGCTCGTCGCGATCGCCGCCGCGGCCGCGGTCGTGAGCCGCGCGCCGCTCCCCGGCGGGACCGCCCCCGCGATCGCCCTGCGCGGGCTCTCGGTCGCCGCGGTCGCCTATCTCGCCGCGCTGACCCTCGACGGCCTTGCGCTGACCCTCGCGCTCTCGCTCGAGGCCGCGGTCCTCGCCGCGGTGGCCGTCCGCGTACGCGACGAGGCCGCCGCGATCGGCGCGACGGTGATGGGCGGCCTGGCGCTCACCTACGCGCTCACCGTGCTCGCGCCGCCGTCGGCGCTGATCGACGGCCTGGCGGCGCCCGCGGCCGCGTGCGGCGCGCTGCTCGTCGCGGGCGCGGGGCTGCTGGCCGCCTCGCGCGGGCCGTTCTCCGACCGGCGCATGCGCGGCTGGTTGGAGGCGCTGACCGCCGTCGTCGCGCTCTACCTGGCCTCGGTCGAGGTCGTGACGTTCGCGGGCGAGGCCGGCCAGACCGCGCTCAGCGTGCTGTGGGCCGCCGCCGGGGTCGGCACGCTGATCGCCGGCCTGGTCGCCGACCAGCCGCGGCTGCGCCACGGCGCGCTCGCCCTGCTCGCGCTCACGGCGGGCAAGGTGTTCGTCTACGACCTCGCGTCGCTGGACTCGATGGCGCGCGTCGGTTCGCTCGTCGGCATGGGTCTGCTGCTGCTGGCCGGCGGCTTCTCCTGGCAACGCGTGCGCCCGCGCGCGACGCCGGATCTGCGGGAGGCGGGGGCGGATGCGCGCTGAACGCGCCTACTCTTGGAAGGTTGTCCGAGCCACGCCACCCCACCTCGCCCGACGAAGAGCTGCTGGAGGCCGAGAGCTACGCGATCTACAGCGAGCTCACGGACGCCCAGCGCCTGCTGCGGATCCAGGACGAGCTGGGCTCCGGCTTCGCGCAGCTCTCCCACATCGGCAAGGCGGTGTCGATCTTCGGCTCTGCCCGCACGTCGGCCGACCACCCTCGCTACGCCGCCGCTCGCGCGCTCGCGCGGCGGCTCGGCGAGGAGGGCTACGCGATCATCACCGGCGGCGGTCCGGGGATCATGGAGGCGGCCAACCGCGGCGCCCGCGAGGCGGGCGCGCCGTCGATCGGGCTCGGCATCGACCTCCCGCACGAGCAGTCGCTGAACGAGTACGTCGACGTGTCGCTGAAGTTCCACTACTTCTTCGCTCGCAAGGTCATGTTCATCCGCTACGCGAGCGGCTTCGTGGTCTTCCCGGGCGGCTTCGGCACGCTCGACGAGATGTTCGAGGCGGCGACCCTGCGCCAGACGGAGAAGATCCGCCACTTCCCCGTTGTGCTCGTCGGCTCCGGATACTGGCGCGGGCTGCTCGATTGGCTGCGAGACACCGTGCAGGGCGAGGGCAACATCAGCCCCGCCGACGTGGAGTCGCTCGTATTGGCCGACGGCACCGACCAGGTGCTGGAGTCCCTGGAGGCGGTCGAGCACCGGCGCCCGCGGACGTCGCGGCGCCGCGCCGCCTAACGGGGCGCCGCGACCCACTCGCCGTCGCGGCGGCCGAGCACGAGCCGGTGGCGCTGCCCGCCGGCGCGCACCTCGAAGACGGCTTCGTCCTGGTCGGTGCCGGGGCGGTCGAGCACCTCCAGCAGCGTCAGCTCGTCGGGCTCGGAGCCGAGCTGCTCGGCGCCGATGCGGCGCGCGGCGGCCTCGAGGTGCTCGCGGTCCCAGCCGCGGTCGGCGGCGGCCGCGGCGACCAGGTCGCGCTGGACCTGCGCGAGGTTTCGCTCGAACGCGGGGCGGGATCGCTTGAGCTGCTGCGAGCGGGCGATGATCCCGCCGGCGGCGAGCACGATCAGAGCGACGATGACGATGATCAGCCAGGTGGGCACGAGATGAGAGGGTAATTAGGCGGGGACGGCTCGCGACGCGAGATGGGCGCCGACCTTGCGCTTGACCCGCTGCAGGGCATTGTCCACCGTCTTGCAGTCGCAGGTCAGCCGCTCGCCGATCGTCGTGTAGGAGTGACCGTCCAGATAGAGCGAGAGGACGCGCGACTCAAGCTCCGAGAGCACCGTCGACAGGCAGGCGACGAGCGAGCGCAGCTCCTCGGAGGAGATCACCTGGTTGACCGGGTCGTGCACGGTCGAGCCCGGGAGCATCTCGTCCAGCGTCGGCTCGGAGTCCGAGCTGCCCGCCGGCGTCGCCGAGAACGATACGTAGCCGTTCAGCGGCGTGTGCTTGTTGCGGGTCGCCGTCTTGACCGCGGTGATGATCTGGCGGGTGATGCACAGCTCCGCGAAGTTGCGGAAGGAGGACTCGCGGTCGGAGCGGTAGTCGCGGATCGCCTTGTAGAGGCCGACCAGGCCCTCCTGGATCAGGTCCTCGCCATCGCCGCCGACGAGGAAGTACGAGGACGCCTTTAGGCGGACGAAGGACGCGTAGCGGCGCATGAGGCGGTCATACGCGTCTGGGCTCCCCTGTTTCGCCAAAGCGAGGAGGTAACCATCATCAAGCTGAAGTTGAGCTTGAGCTTTTGTGGGAGACAATCTAGCCACGAACGTTCCGCCTTTCCAGGGCATTCTCGTCGTGGCGCACACCTCCCCCGGCGCCGGTATTGACCGAGCCGAGGATGACCATCGCTCACCCTCAAGCTCACCTTGATGTGGCCTAGAGTGGCACGCTTATGTCGAGGCGTCAAGCCGCTGCTGCAACATCTCGTACAGCAGGACCGCCGCGGTCGCGCTCACATTGAGCGACTCGATGCGCCCGCGCAGGGGCAGCGAGACCAGCTCGTCGCACATCGAGGCGACGCGCGGACGGAGCCCTTTCCCCTCGGCTCCGAGCACGAGCACGACACCGCCGCGGTAGTCCGGCTGGTCGTACCGGGTGCGGGCGCCGGCGGCTGCGCCGTAGACCCACGCGCCGCGCTCCTTGGCGTTCTTGAGGAAGTCGGCGAGGTTGCGGACCTGCGCGATCCGCAGGTGCTCGACGGCGCCCGCGCTCGCCTTGGCGACGGCGGGCGTGACCTCGGCCGAGCGGCGCTCGGGGATCACGATCCCGGTCGCGCCGGCCGCCTCCGCCGTGCGGGCGATGGCGCCGAGGTTCTGCGGGTCGGTGACCTCGTCGAGCCCGACGATCAGCGGGTCCGGCTCGGCCAGCAGCTCGTCGGCGTCGGCGTAGGGATACGGGTCCACGAGCGCGGCCACGCCCTGGTGCGCGTCCGAGCCGGCGCGCTCGGCGATCTCCTTCTCGGAGACGACACTCACCCGCGCGCCGCGCCAGTCCTCGCGCGCCGCCGCCTGCGTCGCCCACACGCGATGCACGCGGCGGCGCCCCCGCAGCGCCTCGTGAACCGGGTTGCGGCCGTAAATGACCTGACGGGCGAAGGCTCGCCCAGAGGGCTCGCTTCGCTGGGAGTAGTCGCCCGGGGGGCGATTCTCCCGGGCGCCCTGACGTGGTGTCACACCCGGACCAGCTCGGGGCCGCCCGGGCCGTCGCGGACCTCCCAGCCGCGCTCGCGCAGCTCGTCGCGCAGGCGGTCGGCCTCGGCCCAGTCGCGCTCGCCGCGGGCCGCCTCGCGGCGGTCGGCCAGCGCGAGCGCCTCCGGCGGCGCGCCCTCCTCGCGCGCCAGCAGCGACTCGAGCCCGAGCACGCTCAGCATCTCGACCAGGTCCTCGTTCCCGACGGCCTCCTCGGAGCGATTCGCCTCACGCACCCAGTTGAACAGCGCGGCGAGCGCCTCGGGCGTGTTGAAGTCGTTGCGCAGCGCCTCGAAGAACGCGTCCCGGTACCGCCGCAGCTCGGCCGGCGACGGCCCCGCGAGCAGGCGCCGCCCCGCGTCTTTGATGCGCTCGTTGGCGCGCACCGCCTCCTGCATGCGCTCGTCCGAGAACGCGATCGGCTGGCGGTAGTGGCCGCCGCTGAAGTACATCAGCAGGGCGTCGCCGCCGTACTGGTCGAGCACGTCCGCGAGCGTGCGGATGTTGCCGACCGACTTCGCCATCTTCTCGCCGGTCAGCTCGAGAAGGCCGTTGTGCATCCAGATCCGGGCGAGCGGCCTGCCGCGCGCCGCCTGGGTCTGGGCGATCTCGTTCTCGTGGTGCGGGAACACGAGGTCCACGCCGCCGCCGTGAATGTCGAAGTCGACGCCGAGCTCCTTCTCGGCCATCGCCGAGCACTCGATGTGCCAGCCGGGCCGCCCGTCGCCCCAGGGCGCATGCCAGAACGTGTCCTCGCCGGGCTTGTGCGCCTTCCAGAGCGCGAAGTCGAGCGGATCCTCCTTCAGGTCGGCGCCCTCGACCCCCTCGCCCTGGTCCATCTGATCGACGTCGCGGCGCGACAGCGCGCCGTAGTCCGGCAGCGTGCGCACGCGGAAGTAGACGTCGCCCTGGACCGCGTAGGCGTGGCCGGAGTCGATCAGCGCCTGGATCAGCTCGACGATCGGCCCGATGAACTCCGACGCGTACGGCTCGAGGTCCGGCCGGCCGATCCCGATGCGGTCGGTGTCCTGGATGTAGTGGCCGGCCATCTCCTCCGCGAGCTCGGCCGAGGGCCGGCCCGCCTTCGCGGCCGCGTCGTAGATCTTGTCGTTGATATCCGTGACATTTGCCACGAACCTCACGCCGTAGCCCTCGTGCTCGAGAAAGCGCTTCAGCTGGGAGAAGACGACGAACGGCCGGGCGTTGCCGACGTGCACGCGGGAGTAGACGGTCGGCCCGCACGCGTAGATTCCGACGTTGTGCGGATCCCTTGGCTTAAGCGGCGCAATTCGGCGCGTCCGGGTGTCATAGAGCGTGACGTCGGGCACGCAGGGGACTGTACCCGCCGCATTCCGGGGTATGGTCAGGGAATGGACGACCTGGGGTTCCGGGCCGCTGAGGCGTTCCGCTCGCTCCCGAAGCGCTATCTCGGCGCTGCCCCGGGGTTCGACGCGACGTACTGCATCCGGCTCGGAGACATCGGGCGCTCCTGGGAGATCCGGTGCACCGCTCACGGCGCGCGCGTACGCGCGGGCGCTACGCGGCGCGAGCCCGACGTGGTGATCGGGACCGACGCGCAGACCTGGCTGGATCTGCGCGAGGGGCGGCTCTCCGGCGTCGAGGCGTTCTCCCAGCGCCGCCTGTACGCGCGCGGCGACCTGGACCTCGCGGTCGGCTTCGAGGGGCTGTTCCGGCTCCCCAACGGCCGCCCGCCGCTGCTGCGCATCCACCACGTGCCGGTGGGGAAGCTGAGGATCTCCGCGCTGACGATGGGCGAGGGGCCTGATCTGCTGCTCCTGCACGGACTGGGAAGCACCAAGGCGTCGTTCTTCGAGACCGCGGCGGCGCTGAGCCGCAACTATCGCGTGCACGCGCTCGACCTGCCGGGCTTCGGCGGCTCCAGCAAGCCGGCCACGGCGCCCCACGGCGCCGCGTACGCCGCCCGCGCGGTGCTCGGGACGATGGACGCGCTCGGGGTCGCGCGCGCCCACATCGTCGGCAACTCGATGGGCGGGCGGATCGCGCTGGAGGTCGGGCTGACGCGCCCGGACCGCGTCGGCGGGCTCGCGCTGCTGTGCCCGGCGGTCGCGTTCGTCAAGCGCGACTGGCACTGGGTCGTCAGGTTCGCGCGGCCGGAGCTGGCCATGCTCCCCCACTCGCTCGGGCGCGGGCGGATCGAGCGCACGTTCTGGGCGCTGTTCGCCGATCGCGACCAGGTCGACCCGGCGGTCGCCGACGTGGTGGTCGACGAGTTCGAGCGCATCTACCGCTCCCCGGGCGCGCGGCTGGCGTTCATGGCCAACGCGCGGGCGATCTACCTGGAGCGCGCGTACGGGCGCGGCGGGTTCTATGAGCGGCTGTCGGCGCTCGAGCCGCCGGCGCTGTTCGTCTGGTCCTCGCACGACCGGCTGATCCCGGAGCGCTTCCGCACGCACGTCGAGCGCGCGCTGCCGCAGGCCGAGCAGGTCGTGCTCGACGGCACCGGCCACGTGCCGCAGGTCGAGCGGCCGGAGCGGACCAACGGGCTGCTGTCGCGGTTCTTCGCGCGGGTGGACGCGCTCGGCGCGGCCGGCGGGGCGGAGAAGGCCGCGTGAGCGCCACGACCAGCAACGGGCACGGGCAGGCGTCGGAGGCGCGGCGTGCGTTCCGGGCCGGAGATGCGGCGCCGGTGGGCGGCTCGGCGACGGCGCCGGGCGACGAGCCGCCGCGCGACGCCGGCGGCGGGCTCAGCGCGAGCCTGCGCGGCCTCGCCGCGTCCGCCACCTCGGCGCTGACCGCGTTCCCCCGCGCGCTCGCCGGGCGCGTCCCGCCGGCGGACCTCGACGAGCGCGACCCCGACTACATCCGCGAGACGCTGCCGCGCCTGTGGCTCGCCGCCTCGCTCTGGTACCGCGGCGAGGTGCGCGGCCTGGGCAACGTGCCCGAATCCGGCCCCGTGCTGCTGGTCGGCAACCACTCCGGCGGCAACCTCACGCCCGACACGCTGGTCTTCACGCTCGCGTTCTCGACCTACTTCGGCGTCGAGCGCACGTTCCACCAGCTCGCCCACAACCTCGTGCTCTCCTATCCGGGGCTGAGCTTCCTGCGCAGGTACGGCACCGTAGCCGCCTCGCACGAGAACGCGCGCCGCGCCCTGCGGGCCGGCGCCGCCGTGCTGGTCTACCCGGGCGGCGACTATGAGGTCCACCGCCCGAGCTGGCAGCGCAACCGGATCGACTTCGGCGGCCGCAAGGGCTTCATCCGGCTGGCGATCGAGCAGGACGTCCCGCTCGTGCCGGTCGTCGGCATCGGCGGGCAGGAGACGGCGCTGTTCCTCTCCCGCGGCGAGAGCGTGGCCCGGGCGCTCTGGCTCGACCGGCTGTTCCGGCTGAAGGTGCTCCCGATCTCGCTCGCGCTTCCCTGGGGCCTCAATGTCGGCGACATGCTCGGCCACATCCCGCTGCCGGCGAAGATCACCGTCGAGGCGCTGCCGCCGATCTACCTGCGCGAGGAGTTCGGCCCGGAGCCCGACGTCGACGAGGTCTACGAGCACGTCGTGCGGCTGATGCAGGAGACGCTCGACGCGCTGGCCGCCGAGCGGCGCTTCCCTGTGGTCGGATGAGGATCTGCGAGCACATCGACGCCGCGGCCGCTCCGGAGATCGTGTGGGAGCAGGTCTCGGACCCGTCGCGCGTGCTGCACTTCTTCGCCGGCGTCACGCGCTGGGAGGTCGAAGGGGCGCGCCGGACCGGCCTCGGGGCGCGCTACCGGATGCTGCTGCGCGTGCGCTCGGCGGAGGTCGGCGGGCTGATCGAGGTCGTCGAGTTCACGCCCGAGCGCGACCTCGCGTGGACGTCGGTCACCGGCGTCGACCAGCACGGCCGCTGGCGGCTGCGCCCGCTGCCCCAGGGCGGGACGCGCGTGGAGCTGCGCCTGCAGTACGGCGTGGCCGGCGGCGGGATCTGGTCGTGGCTGGCCGAGCAGATCGCCGGGCCGACCGTCCGCGGCCACGTGCGCCGGACGCTCGCCCAGCTCAAGCGCACGGTCGAGCACGAGCAGATGCGCGCGGCCGCCGCCGAGCGCCGCGCCGCGCGCGCGTAGCTGCGCTACAACGTGAGGAGTGCCGACCGCTCCTGAGCCGACGCGGGTCAACGGACCCACCAGCGAGGGCGAGCAGATCTGCCACATCGTGACCGAGCAGGACCCGGACACCGCGCTGTGCGGCAAGGACGTCACGGGCTGGCCCTGGAACCCGCCCTGGCCGTACTGCGTCGTGTGCCTGGACCTCGCCCTAGGCGCCCGCGACTACTAGGCGCTCGGTCGCCTCGTCCCAGCGCCACACCGTCTCCCGCATCCGCACGCCGCCGACCCACCGGTCGGTGACGTGGCGCGCCTCTCCGGCGAGCACCCGGTCGCCGAGGTCCGTCCGCGTGAGCGCCTCGCCTTCGAGCGCGACCAGGCCGCCCGCCTGCATCCGCGCCAGCGCCGCGAACGCGAACGTGTCGCCCAGGAACGGGCGCGCCTCCTTCGCGCTCGCGCGCAGGAACGCCTGCACCGCGGTGGCCGGCAGCGCGGCCAGCAGGCGGCGCTCGGTCAGCGACAGCCCGTCGCGCGCCGACGGGTATTCGCGAGCCAGGCGGCCGTACGCCTCGGCGAGGAAGCGCAGCGTGGGCGAACGGGCGTCGATCAGCGCCGCGACGCCCTCTGGCGAGGGCGCGCGCAGCGCCTCCCACGCCCGCGCGGCCAGCTCCAGCGCCTCGGGCGTGAGCGCCACGGCAGCCTGCGCGGCGACCACGCGCAGCTGCTCGGCCGACAGCTCGCCGAGCCCGCCGAAGCGCGCCACTCCCGGCAGCTCGCCGACCTGGATCAGGGTGAGCCGCTCGGGGTCGACGCCGCGCGCGCCCAGGCGGGCGAGGATCTCCACGATCTGCAGCTGGTCGTACAGGTCGGCCTCGAACCAGAGGACGAGGTCGCCCGCGTGCGAGTCCAGCTCGGCGTCGCGGGCCTCCAGCAGCGCGGCGTCCACCCCGAGGAACTCCGCCCGCGCCGCCCGGCGCACGCCATCGGGACCCGGGAGGACGGGGCCCTCGTGCAGCGCGTCGCGCCACGGCAGGATGCGCGTCGCGAGCCCCGTCCGCGACAGCTCCAGCACGGTCGAGTCGCCGTTGGTCACGTGCAGCTCGTCCGAGCGGCCCAGCATCTGCGCCCGGGCCGCGGCGTAGGACTCGCCGGTGCGGGCCATGCGGGCGCGCACGCGCCGCTTGAAGTCGGCATCCCTGGTCATCGTCGTCTCCTGCCGCGCCGCACCGGCCCCTCAGCGGCCGCCGCGAGCGGCGGACGAACGACTTCCGCGTGAACGCCCCGAGAGTTCGCCTCCCTTTGCCTCCCGGAGGCGGCGGGCTGAGGCCGCCGCACGGAGGTTCGGCGCGGAGCGCCGCCGTGCCGCGGATGATCTCAGACGGGGCGCAGCGTCGCGACCGCCATCGCCGCGACGCCCTCCTCGCGACCCACGAAGCCCATCTTCTCGCCCGTGGTCGCCTTCACGGAGACCGGCGCGCCGACGGCCTCGCGCAGGCGCGCGACGATCGCGTCGCGGTACGGCAGGAGCTTCGGGCGCTCCATCATCACCGTGGCGTCGACGTACGCGACCGCCCAGCCCTCGGCGCGGACAAGCGCGACCACCTCGCGCAGCATCCGGATCGAGTCGGCTCCCTCGTGGCGCGGGTCGGTGTCGGGGAAGTGCTCGCCGATGTCGCCCATGTCCGCCGCGCCGAGGATCGCATCGGTGATCGCGTGCGCGAGCACGTCGGCGTCCGAGTGGCCGGCGAGCCCGCGCGTGTGCGGGATCTCGACGCCGCCGAGGATCAGCGGGCGGCCCTCGGCGAACCGGTGCGTGTCGATGCCGAGGCCGACCCTCACCCGAGCGGCTCCAGGCGCCGCTCGCGGCGCTCGAACACGGCGATCTCCTTCACGCCGCAGTCCTCCAGCAGCTTGATCGCCTGCTCGTAGCCGAAGCCGAGCTGGTCGGGCACGTGCGCGTCGCTGGAGAGCGCGATCGGCACGCCGGCGTCGACCGCCATCTCGAGCATCGGGCGTGCCGGGTAGATCTCGCCGGCCGGCTTGCGCAGGCCGGCGGTGGAGACCTCCATCGCCACGTTCGCGTCGAGCATCGCCTCGATCGCCGGCTCGTAGTAGCGGCGCGGGTCGGTGTCCGGCTGCGGGCGCGCATGGCCCCAGATCTTCACGAGATCGGGGTGGGCGATGATGTCGTACAGCCCGCTGTGGGCCGACGCGGCGAGCGTCTCGAAGTAGCGCTTCCAGATCCGCTCCGCCGAGGATTCGTGGCGCCAGATGTCGGTGGCGTCGTCGGTGTCGACGGCGAAGTCGCCGAGGAAGTGGACCGAGCCGACGACGTAGTCCCACTCGTGCCGCTCGAGCAGGCTCGCCATCCGGTCCTCGCGGCCGGACACGTAGTCGGCCTCGATCCCGAGCTTGAGGTCGGTCTGCTCGCGCACGAAGCCGGCGTAGGCGTCGAGGTCGTCGTTCGCCCAGCGGCGCCACCACGGGTGCTGCCAGACGTCGAGCGCGGCGGTGAAGCGGTGGACGTGCTCGGCCACGCCGAGCTCCGCGATGCCGCGCTCGGTTGCGGTCTCGCGGTAGCGCTCCGCGTTGGCGGGAGTGAAGAAGCGCGAGGCCGGCGTGTCCTCGGAGTCGAGCCTGAGGTGGACGTGGTAGTCGGTGAGCATCCGCGTGCAGGATGACCGACGCGGCGCCCCGACGGCGCCGCGCCGGTCAATCCGCTAGGGGTGCCCGACCGGCGGACGCTCCGACACGTTCTCCGCCGGCCGGGTGGGTCCCCGTGCGTTTCCTACTGCGCGGCCACGGGAGTCGAAGGCCCGTGGTAGATGGCGTTCGCGACGACTGTCCACGCCGCACGCGGCCACGTGCGGAAGTTGAGGTCGGTCGCCGAGATCATCACGTGCCCCTTGCCCGCGTCGAACGTCACGATGTCCGCAAGTCCGCGCAGGCCGGCATCGCCCTCCGCATAGCCGGCCGCCAGCAGCGGTTGCGCATCGTTCGGGTACGCCGTGCCGACCTTCGCGCCGGCGGGATCGGTGACCCGCCAGCCGGTGTCGCCCTCCGACCAGGTCGCCCATTCCACAGGCATGCCCCACAGCTCCGGCACGCCGGCCGAGCTGTGCACCCGCATCAGCGAGCCGGGGATGCGGAACGGCGAGGGCAGGGTGGCATGCTCGACCGGCAGGTCCAGCAGCGCCTTGGCGGTGTCGCCGGAGCTGCCGATCGCCACCATCGCTCCGCCGTCGAGCACAAACTGGCGCAGTTTGTCCCAGCCGGCCTGGCCGACGCCGCGCGCCCAGCGGAAGCGCTCCGGCACCGTGTTCGGGTTGAGGCCGTTGACGATCCGCGACTGCGAGATGCCGTCTGGCATCAGGATCGTGTCGTAGAGCGCGCTCAGGCGGTCGTAGTCGTCGGCGCTGACGACCCGTAGTCGACGCCGTGCTGGTCGAGCTGCCACATCAGCCAGCCGCCCGCCTGGTTGTCGATCCCGCGGATCAGCCCGACGCGCGTGCCCGGCTTGAGCTGGAAGCGGGCCACCGTGGGCGCGGCGTCGGTCGCGTACACGGGCAGACCGGTCGCCCTCGCGGTGTCCTCCAGCACGGCCCGTGCGCGCGCCGACGGCGGCACGACGAGCGTGCCGGGAGCGAAGTCGCGCCCGTTGGACGAGAACGCGGCGGCTGCGCGGAACGTCGGCACATCCTGTTTCTGCAGGTTCGCGAGGAACTGCGCGACGCCGTAGGAGCCCGGCGCGACCAGGTACGCGCCTGCCGCCGCCGGCGGCTGTGGCATCAGCACCGCCTGCGGCGCCGGCTTCGTGATCCGCTCGAGGCTCGCGTTGAACGACTGCGCGATCGGATCGGCGGTCACGCCGAGCATCGTCGGGATGTTGTCCGTCGCCTCGCTGTAGGGCATCAGCAGCGGGCAGCTCGGGCAGTTCTTGGCGTCCGGGTAGGGCCGGTTGCCAAGCACCTGGTTGACCCAGGCGCCGAGCGGCTGGCGCGTCTTGAGCACGTACGAGCCGGCCGGATAGGACTTGCCGGCGGCGGTGAACCGCGCCGTCGCGCGGTCGATCTCCACCAGGCTGTCGTCCATCACCTTCAGCAGGTCGTAGACCGCGTACATGTCGCGCTGCCCCGCCGGCAGCACGTAGGCCCACGGCCCGTTGGACGAGCTGATCGCGTTGCTCGGCTGGCCGCCTCGAACAGAACGAGCGCGGAGCCCATGAAGGTCTCGAAGCTCGGGATGTCGGCGGTCGCCCAGATGCCGTATGCGTCCCCGTAGGCGACGCCCTTCTTGTCCTGCGCGAACAGGCCGCGCACGACGTCCATGCCGAGCGCGTTGGACGCCTGTAGTTGCACCGCGTCGCGCGCCGCGCTGACGCCGTCGTTCCACGGCGGCACCCACATGCGCGGGTTGCTCGAGCCTGCCTGGTGCAGGATGTGCTCGACGACCGGCCGGTACTTCTTGAACACGCCGATCCGCAGCTTGGACTCCTTCTGCGTGAAGAAGAGCCAGTCGCGGTTGTCGTCGTGGCCGGTGTAGTAGTGGTAGAGGTCCGGGTACGTGCGCGTGAAGCTCGTGCCCTCGGTCTCGTTGAAGTAGTCGGTCACGAGATGCGAGCCGTCCGGGTTGGCCGCGGGCACGAGCACGATCAACAGCTTGTTGAGGATCGCGTTGATCTCGGGCGAGTGCTCGGTCGTGAGCCGGTACACGATGTCCGGGATCACCTGCACCGGGCCGACCTCGGTCGAGTGCATACCCGCCTCGAGGTAGTAGACCGGCACGTGCTTGGCGGCGAGCGCCTTCGCGTCCTCCTCGCTCAGGCCGCGCGGATCGGCCAGCCGGTTGTTCTCGGCCAGGATCTCGTTGACGCGCAGCAAATTCGCCGGCGAACTGATCTGCATCAACGGGAACTCGTGCCCGAGCGTCGTCGTGCCGAGCGACTGGTAGGTGACGCGCGGCGAGCGGTCCGCGAGCAGCTTGAAGTAGTCCTGCATCTTCGCGCACCGGACGAGCTTCCCGCTGGTGCCCGGCTGGAACCCGAAGTACTGCTTGGGCGGCGGGATCGGTGCCGCGTATGCGCTCGTGACCGTGACCGCGAGCGTGGCCAGGATCGCGACGACCGTCGCGATCGCGCGCCTTGCCGACAAGGCGTGCATGTGCTTTCCCCCTGCGTGAGCCTTCGCTGGCTCGGGCCCGAACTCCGCCGAAGCGGACTCCTGAGTCCTACAAGAGCCGGAGATGAGGTTCAAGCACGGGTCAGTGCGGTGACCGGATCAAACCGCAGCGGGCTGGCCGACGTCGACGCCCGTCGCGGGCCCGCTCGACGTCGAGAGGCTGGACACCGCCGCCGAGAACGTCGCCGGGGCGCCGGGGTCGCCCTTGGCGCCTGCCGGGCCCGCCGCGCCGGCGGCGCCGGTGTCGCCCTTCGCGCCCTTGAGCGCCTTCACCGTCGAAGTCGAGAGCTTCGCCCGGGTGACCGCGCGGTTCTTGATCTGCGCGGTTCCGACGCTGTTGCGGGGCAGCTTGACCGCCGCGTACGACGTGCCGCCGAGGGCGACGAAGAGCGCGAGCAGCCCGACGTGGTGGCGGCGGACGTAGCCGAGGAACATCGAACCTCTCCTGTCGTCAGTGGCGGCCGCTGAGCAGCAGCTCGGCGACCCGCAGGTCGTGCGGCGTGGTGATCTTGAAGTTTGCCGCGGACGACTCGACGATGCGGACGCTGCCGCCGGCGCGCTCGACCAGCCAGGCGTCGTCGGTGGCCTGGGCGAGGACGTCGTCGGCGACGGCGAGCGCGCGCTCCAGCACCGGGCGGCGGAACGCCTGCGGCGTCTGGACCGCCCACAGGCGCGAGCGGTCGAGCGTCGCGGTGACGACCTGGTCATCGGCCTGCTTGATCGTGTCGGTCACGCGCGCGGCGGCGATCGCGCAGTCGGCGTGCTCGAGCGCCGCCAGCGTGCGCTCGAACAGCTCCGGCTCGGCCAGGGGCCGCGCGGCGTCGTGCACGAGCACGTCGCCGGGCGGCGCGGCCGCGAGCGCCGCGCGCACCGAGGCGCTGCGGGTCGCCCCGCCGCGCACGCCGACGCAGCCCTCGGGCGCTCGGGTCCCATCGGGCAGCGCGACGACGACCTGGTCGATGCCCGCCGCGCGCAACGCGGCGAGCGACCAGTCCAGCAGCGTCCTTCCCGCCACCTCGACCAGCGCCTTGGGGCGCCCGTGGCCGAGGCGCTCGCCGCTTCCCGCGGCGACCAGGAGCGCTACGGGCCCCGACGCACCAGGCATCGTGGTCGGGGCCAGTTGGTGACTCGGGGCCTTACTCGGCGGCCGCTGCGGCGGCGAGTTGCTCGGCAGAGCGCGAGAGGACGTCGTCGAGGTAGGCCTCGGCCTCATCCTCGGTCTTCTCCAGCGCGTACATCATCTCCGACGCCAGGATCTTCTTGGCGCGGGTGTACATCTGCTTCTCGCCCGTTGAAAGGCCCTTGTCCTGCTCGCGCACGGCAAGGTTGCGCACGACCTCGGCCAACTCGTGGATGTCGCCGGTCTTGATCTTGTCGCGGTTGTGCTTGAAGCGACGGTTCCAGTTCTTCGGCATCTCGGAGACGTCGTCGGCCAGCACGGCCAGGACCTTCGCGACGGTCTCCTCGTCGATCACGCGCCGCAGGCCGGCCTTGCCGGCGTTCTGGCACGGGACCATGACGGTCATGTCGTTATGAAGGATCTTGATGGTCAGATACTCGCGGCGCTCGCCGAGGATCTCCTTCTCCTCCTTCTTGACTACCTGGCCGGCCCCGTGATGGGGGTAGACCACGTGGTCGCCGATCTCGAAATCGATGTTCACGATCTCGCGCTCGATGACGAGATCCTCCATCTCCATGGCTGTCTCGGGAATCGGTGTCCTCCTTAATCAGGGTCAGGCTGCCTGACCGTACGGCGTCATGATCATCAGGTCTGCAGATAACGGTCCACGAGGTTGATCTCCTGCAGTCGACGAAGGCCCTCGCGGATGTCCTTCGCCCGGATCTCGCCCACGCCCTCGACCGACTCCAGCTCCGGATCGGTGGCGGCGAGGATCTCGTCCAACCCGCGGAACTCGCGCACGATGTTCTGCACCACGAGCTTCGGAAGCCGTGGAATGCGGCCGAGGATGCGATATCCGCGGGGGGAGACGGGATAGTCCAGGGTGTTGACCTTGCGGTCGTACCCCAGCAGCTCGGCCAAGCGGCCGAAGTCGAGAAGGTCTTGATGCGGGAGGCGGGCGATGCCGTCGAGCGCCATCGCGAAGGCGTCGTCGACGGGCTCGGCCAGGTAGTCGTGCAGCAGGGCGGCCTTGTCGCCCGCGACGCCGACCATCGTCTCCTCGAGCTGCATCTCGATCAGCCGGCCCTCAGTGCCGAGCTCGACGATGTAGCGCTCGATCTCCACCGCCATGCGCGTCACCAGCTCGGCGCGCTGCAGGACGGTCAGGACGTCGTGCAGCGTCACGCCGCCCTCGAACTCGAGCGCGGTGAGGCGCGTGCTGACCTGGTCCAGGCGGGACCGGTACTTGTCGAGCGTCGCCAGCGCCTGGTTGGCCTTGGCGAGCACGGCGGGGATCTCCTCGAGGATGTACTTCGCGCCGTCCACGTAGAGGCTGACGACGTCGCGGCGCTGGGAGATGGCGATCACCAGCGCGTCGGTCTGCTTGGAGATGCGCTCGGCGGTGCGGTGGCGCGTGCCGGTCTCCGACGTGAGGATCGTCGGGTCGGGCATCAGCTGCACGTTGCACCACGCGATCTTCGTCGCGTTCGCGTTGAGGGCGATCGCCCCGTCCATCTTCGCGAGCTGGTAAACGAGCGCCGGCGAGTAGTCGATGTCCAGGCGGATGCCGCCGCTGAATAGGAACGCCAGCTCGTCCGGGTCGCCGATCACGATCAGGCCGCCGGTCCGCGCGTGGACGATGTTGTCGATCCCCTCACGCACCGCGGTACCCGGGGCCACCATTTCGAGTGCCTTGACCAGCCGGGGCTCTTGCCGCGCTTCGAGCTCTGTGAGCTCCTCCCCTGATCGCGGCTGCATCACCTCTTGATTCTAGCAGTTGCTTAACCGCAATTTACACGGCGAATGTCCTGGAATAGAGCCAAAACTGCGCCTTGACTCGCACGTTCGGGCGTGCTACGCGGCGCGCGCCACAGGAGCGGATCCGAGCGCGGCGCGCACCGCCTGACGCAGTGTCAGCATGGTTTCCGAGGGCGCGATGACATGTCCGAGCCCGAACTTTTCGGCCTCCGCCAGGCGGCGGTCGGGATGGCCAACGGCGCGCAGCTCGCCCGTCAGGCCGACCTCGCCGAAGCAGGCGAGCGGCGCCCGATCGCCCAGTTTCACGCCTTTCGTGGCGCTGGCAACGGCGAGCGCGACCGCGAGATCGGCGCCGGGCTCATCGATCCGCACCCCGCCGGCGACGTTGACGAACACGTCCGCGGCGCCCGCGCCGATGCCGGCGTGGCGGCCGAGCACGGCGAGCACGAGCGCGAGCCGGTTGCGGTCGATGCCGTTGGCGACGCGTCGCGGCGGGACGATCTCCGACGGGCTGACGAGCGCCTGGACCTCGACGAGCAGCGGCCTCGAGCCCTCCATCGCCGCCAGGACCACGCTGCCCGGGGCCCTTGTGGCCTCGCCGACGAAGCGCGCCGACGCGTCCTGGACCTCGACGAGCCCGGACGTGTGCATCTCGAACACGCCGACGTCGTTGGTGGAGCCGAAGCGGTTCTTGAGCGCCCGGAGCGTCCTGTACGTCCGCTCCCTCTCCCCCTCGAACTGCAGCACGCAGTCGACCAAGTGCTCGAGCACCCGCGGGCCGGCGAGCGCACCCTCCTTGGTCACGTGGCCGACGAGCAGCACGGCGATGTTGCGCTGCTTCGCCAGGCGCGTGATCCGGTCGGCGACCTCGCGGACCTGCCCCACGCTCCCGGCCGCGCCCGTCAGGTCGCCGGCGTGCAGCGTCTGGACGCTGTCGATCACCGTCACCTCGGGCCGCTCGGCGTCGAGCGTGGCCAGCACCGTGTCCAGGTCGGTCTCGGCGAGCACGGGAACGTCCAGCGCCGCGCCCGGCAGCCGCTCGGCCCTGAGCCGGATCTGCGCGGCCGACTCCTCACCGGAGACATAGAGCGTCCGGCGCCCCCGTTCCTGGAGGTTGCCCAGGGCCATCGAGGTCAGCGTCGACTTGCCGATACCGGGGCTGCCGCCGATGAGCACGAGCGAGCCGGGCACCACGCCACCGCCGAGCACGCGGTCGAACTCGTTGATGCCGGTCGGAAGCCGCGCGTACCGGACCGCCTCGACGTCACGCAGCGGAACGGGCTTCACGGCCCTGGCGGCCGCCGGCCTCGACTGCATCGCGCCACGGGCCTCCTCGGCCAGCGTGTTCCAGCTGTTGCAGCCGGCGCACTGGCCGCGCCACTTCGCCGACTCGGCGCCGCAGTTGGAGCAGACGAACACGGTCGACGGCTTGGGCATGGGTCGCTGACGGTAGGGCGCGGGGCGGACGGCTTCGCCCCGGGGGGCGCGTGGCTTCTCGCGCGGCGAACGGCGGGTATCGAGGGCGCGGGCCGGATGTCGGCGCGGCCCCATTTCCCGGGCGAGCGGCGGGCATCGACGGAGGCGGGCCAGACGTGCCCTGCGGCCCTGGGGCCGCCCACGGCCTCGGCGAGCGGCGGGCGGCGGCGGGGGGCCAGATGTCGGCGCGGGGCCAGATGTCGGCGCGGGGCCAGATGTCGGCGCGGTGGCCCGGCGAACGGCGGGCCCGGGGGCCAGATGTGCCGGCGGCGGGGCCAGCCCATGGCCTCGGCGGCCGGCATGTCGGCGCGCGGGCCAGATGTCGGCGCGGCCCTTTGCCCCGGCGAACGGCGGGCATCGAGGGGGGATCAGACGTGCCCGCGGCCGTTGGGCCGCCCGTGGCCTCGGCGGACGGCGTGCGTCGGCGGCGGCGGGCCAGATGTCGGCGCGGCCGATCGCCCCGGCGAGCGGCGGGCGTCGGCGGCTGCGGGCCAGACGTGCCCGCGGCCCTTGGGCCGCCCATGGCCTCGGCGCACGGCGGGCATCGACGGCGGCGGGCCAGACGTGCCCGCGGCCCTTGGGCCGCCCATGGCCTCGGCGCACGGCGGGCATCGACGGCGGCGGGCCAGACGTGCCCGCGGCCCGTGGGCCGCCCATGGCCTCGGCGAACAGCGGGCATCGACGGCTGCGGGCCAGATGCCGCTGCGGCCCGCGAGCCGCCGGGTCGCCCTGACGAACGACGGGCATCGACGGAGGCGGGCCAGATGCCGCTGCGGCCCGCGAGACGCACGATCGCCACGACGAACGACGGGCATCGACGGCGACGCTGGCGTCGCCGCGGCCCGCGGGCGACGTGGCGGCTGAGTTGCGCATAGCGCAACTCAGCCATCACACCGAATCTCGGTGTGTTGGCAAACTGTCGCTATCCGACAGCCAACCATCACACCGCCAACCGGTCTGTCGGCAAACTCGCGAATAGCACGAGTTGGCCGCCATGCGAGCGGCGCGGCGATCTGACCCGCCTCCCTCGATGCCCGCCGTTCGCCGGCACCCCCGAACCCCCGCGGAGAACCGACGCGCTCGCTCGCCGCATCGCCGCCGCGCGCGTCACCGATGGCGACGGCCCCGCGGACTCCGCGCCACGTGGTTTCGAGCGCGGCGCAACCGCCGCCCCCGGACTCCGCGCCACGTGGTTTCGAGCGCGGCGCAACCGCCGCCCCCGGACTCCGCGCCACGTGGCGAGCGCCAACGAAACGCCGCGCCCGGACTCGCCAACCGCGGTCCGATCCGACCGCCCCGATCGATGCCCGCCGTTGGCCGGCGCAACGCCGCCGCCCGCAGGGACCCGCCGCCCGGACCGCGGAGCCGGGCGTGGCGTCCGGCGCAAAGTCGACGCCCACCAGGACCCGCCGCGCCGCGCCGCGGTGCGCGGCGTCGAGCGCGCGCGCAGCGCGGCTCGCGGACTTGCGAAGCGCGCGGCGACCCGACCCGCCCCCATCGATGCCCGCCGTTCGCCGACACAACGACGCCGCCCGCAGGGACCCGCCGCTGCGACCGCGGCGCTGGGTGTGGCGTCCGGCGCAAACGTCAACGCCCCAAGAGACCCGGCCGCCCGCGTCGCCGAGCGCCGGCGCAGACCGCCGCCCGTGCCGCGACTCCGTGAGCGTCGGGGGAGCGCCGGCGCAACCGCGCCGATCCGCCCCGCCTCCCTCGATGCCCACCGGCCGGACGCGGGCCGCGGGCCTGGCGGCCGGCCGCTCGCTCAGACCCTCGCCGCCGGCACGAGCGACCGCGCGTGCTCGGCGAGCACGACCATCCCGAGCGCGTCGGCGACCAGGATCGCGTCGGCGAGCATCTCGGTGGCTCGGGTGATGTCGTCGGCGCGGCCCCGGGCGAGCAGCATCTCCGCGTACGCGACCTGGGTGCGGGCGTGCCAGGGCCGGGCTCCCATGTGCTCGTGCATCGCCTGCGCCTCGTCGAAGTGGCGCTCGGCGAGGTCCCACTCGTGGCGGACGCCGGCCAGCGCGCCGAGCAGGCGCGAGGCGCAGCCGTTGTTGGTCGCGTTGCGCCCCACCACCACGTTGCGCCCCGAGTACGGCGCCAGCAGCGCGTACAGTTCGCCGGCCCGCTCGGCGTCGCCCAGCGCCGCGCAGACCTCGGCGAGCAGCGTCACCGCGATCAGCCAGTTGGCGTCGCGCGGAAAGGCGGAGAACCCTCCCGAGGCGATCCGCTCGAACTCGGCGCGCGCCTCGTCCGGGCGGCCGAGCTCGACCAGCAGCAGCGCCAGCGCGCTCCGCCACGCCGGGATCGCCGGGTAGAGCTCGATGAACCCGCGCACGGCGCCCTCGACCTCGGCCAGCCGGCCCTGCTCGCGCCGGATGTTGAACATCGACTGCGCGTAGTAGTGCAGGGCGTTCTCGGCCTGCCCGCGCTGGCCGATCGCCAGGGTGTCCTGCGCCAGCCGCTCGGCCGCGTCGAAGTCGCCTGCCAGGGCCACGCGGGCGCCCCGGAAGAGCGACGTCCACCACAGCCAGATCGGCCGGTGCAGAGCCTCCGCAAGCTTCGACGCCGCGGCGATCTGGATGTCGACGCCCTGGATGTCGCCGAGCTCCATCAGGTCGATGATCGTCCAGCCCGCGCCCTGCAGCTCGAGCTCGGGATCGCCGGTCTCCTCGGCCACCCGCCGCAGCTCGGCCGCGACCTCCAGCCGCTCCTCGACGTTCTCGGGCATCCACAGCGCGTAGTGGCGCGCGTCCAGGCACGTGGCCAGCGTCCGCGGGTCGCCGATCCGCCGGGCGATGTCGACCGCCTCTTCAGACAGCGCCGTCCGCAGCTCCGGCTCGCCCGCGTAGTAGAGCTCGAGCGCCATGCGCGCCAGCAGCCGCGCGCGCAGCGGCGAGTCGTCCTCGGGGAGCGCCTCCAGGGCCTCCTCCAGCAGCCGGACGCGCTCGGGATCCGAGCGCGAGAGCATCGACCACGGCCCCGCCGCTCCCAGCGCGCCGCGCCCGAGCAGGACCGGGTCGCCGAGCTGGCGCGCCGTCCGGATCGCCGCCTGGAACGTCGCGCGCGCCTCCTCCTCCATACCCGCGCGGTCCTCCGAGGCACCCAGCGCGAGCAGCAGCTCCGCTCGCACGTGATCGTCGACCGCGCCCGCCAGCTCGCGCGCTCGCAGCGCCGCGCGGTAGTGCATGGCGGCCTCCTCCCAGGCCAGCAGCCGGTCGGCCCGCCGCGCGGCGGCCAGGGCGAAGTCGATCGCGCGATCGGGGCGCTCCACCGGCGCCGCCTGCGCGAAGTGGTGCGCCAGCATCGCCAGGTGCGGATCGAGGTCACCGCCGCGCAGCTTCACCAGCACCTCGCCCACGCGGCCGTGCAGGCGCGCCCGCCGCAGCTGCGAGATGCCGTCGTACAGCGTCGCCCGCACCAGGGCATGCGTGAACGCGTAGCGCCCCACGTGGCCGGCCTCGCGCAGCACGCGCGCCTCGACGCCCTCCTCCAGCGCCTCCACCAGCTCGTCGGAGGACTGGGTGACCACCGCCTCCAGCACGTCGTAGTCGAACTCGCGCCCGATCACCGACGCCACCAGCAGCACCGCGCGGCCGTTCTCGCTCAGCCGCCGCAGGCGCCGCGCGGTCACCTCGCGCACGCCGTCCGGGACGCCGGCCTCCTCGAGCGTGACCTCCTCCGTGAGCGCGCCCGCAGTGTCGCGGATGTGCCGCACGACCTCCTCGATGAAGAACGGGTTGCCGTCCGTCTCGCCGGCCAGCGCGCGCACGAACGACTCGGTCGCCGGCGCGGCGGAGAGCTCGGCGACCAGCTCGGCCACCTCCGACTCCGACAGGCCGGTGAGCTCGAGGCGCCGCAGCGTGCCCTCGCGCCGCAGGTCGCCGATCAGCTCGTGCAGGAGGTGGCGCTCGGAGATCTCGCTCTCGCGGTAGGTGCCGAGGTAGAGGGCGCGCCGCGGCGCGGGCGAGCGCACCAGGTGACGCAGGAGCTGGAGCGTCGGCCGGTCGGCCCAGTGCAGGTCGTCGAAGACGAGCACGACCGGCGCCTCCGCGCCGATCTCGGCCAGCAGCGCGGCGACGGCGTCGAAGAAGCGGAAGCGCTGCGCGTCCGCCTCAGGACCCGACATGGCGATCGTGTCGGCCGGAGGCGGCCCGAACTCGGGCAACAGGATGCCGAGCTCGCCGGCCCGCGGGCCGAGCCGCTCGCGCAGCGCGTCCAGCGGCGCGCCGCCCGACCAGCCGCGCAGCATCTCCACGACCGGCTGGTACGGCGTCAGCGTCTCCTCGTCGAAGCGCCCGTAGAGCACGACCGCTCCGTCCTCATAGGCCCGCCGCGCGAGCTCCGCCGCCGTACGTGTCTTGCCGATGCCGGCGTCGCCGGCCAGGACGACGAGCGAGCGCTGCCCCTCGGTCGCCTCGCGCCAGCACCCGGCCAGGAACTCGAGCTCGACCGTCCGCCCCACGATGCCGTGCCGGCCCGCGGCCGCGGCGAGCGGCGCCGGCCAGCGCACGGCCTCGAACGCGCGGCCAGGCGCGGGCGCCTCCGGAGCGGGAGCGCTGCGCCGGGCGGGAGGCGGCTCGCCGCGCAGGACGCGCTCGAAGACCTCCATCGCCGCCGGCCCGGGCGTGGTGCCAAGCTCCTCGCGCAGCAGCGACCGCAGCTCCTCGAACGCGCGCAGCGCCTCGGCCGGGTTGCCCGCCGCCTCGTGGAGCTCCATCAGCAGCCGGTGCGCGGATTCACGGAACGGCGCCGCCGCGATCGCCGCCCGGGCCGCCTGCTCGGCCGCGCCCAGCTCGCGCCCGCCCTGGCGCAGTCCCGCCTCGGCGAGGGCCTCCAGGGCGCGCAGGCGGATCGACTCCAGCTCGCGCCGCTGCTCGGCCGCCCAGCCGCCCTCGGAGTCGGGCAGGAACGTCTGCAGGTCGGTCGACAGCGCGGTGCGGGCGTGCTCGACCGCCCGCGCGGGATCGCCGGACTCAAGCGCCGCCTCCGCGTCGGCGATCGCCGCCGACGCGTCCTCGACGTCGAGCACGAGGTCGCCCGGGATCGCGAGCCGCAGCTCGCCGCGGCCGGCGACGACGCCCTCGCCGAGCGCCTTGCGCAGCTTCGACAGCAACGCGCTGAGCGCCGAGTCCGCCGCGGCCGGCGGACCTTCGGGCCACAGGACGTCGATCAGCTCGTCGCGCGAGCAGCCGCGATTGCGGTTCATCACGAGGTACGCGAAGAGGAGGCGGCCTTGCCGCCCTGGTAGCCCGCCGTCCAGGCGCCGACCCTGTATCTCGACGGCGACCGGCCCACAGAGCCGGATATCCCATCGCTGACCCACGCTCAGGCGCTGGAAACTATCGCGCCGCCAAGGTTTCTCCAAGGTTTCGGCAACTGGCGCAGCGCATCATGCGTTCTGCGGAGTTCGGACGGACCCCCCCGGACCCGCCATCGACAAGGACGTCGATCGGACATAGCGGAGAGTCGTCTTTGGCTCGGCCGGCTCTCCCATCTAGAACAGGGATCGTCTGACCCGCGATCCCCTCCTCAAGACGCTGGGACTCTCACCCTCCTCCAGCGTCGCCGAGGCGGCCTTCCCGACTGACCCCCGGACCACCGCCTCTAAAGCGTGAGAGGCCCGCCGAATCGGCGGGCCTCTTGCCGTTAACGCGTCGCGTCGAGCGCGGCCACGAGGTCGGCGACGAGGTCCTCGGGGTCCTCGCACCCGGCCGAATAGCGGATGAAGCCGTTCGGGACGTCGTCGGTGCCCCAGCGGGCGCGGCGCTCGGCGGTCGCCCGGACCCCGCCGAACGACGTCGCCTCGGCGACCAGCGCGAGCGCGTCGAGCAGCGCCTGCGCGCGCGCCGCGGACGCGACGGTGAAGCCGACGAGGCAGCCGTAGTGGGTCATCTGCTCGCGGGCGGCGGCATGGGTCGACGGGTGAAAGACGGCGAGCACGTCCTCGCGCTCGCGCAGCGCCTGCGCGACCGCCAGCGCGCCGGCGCTCGAGCGCTCCAGCCGCAGCGCGAGCGTGGCGAGCGAGCGGTGCGCGAGCCAGGCCTCGAACGCGCCCGGCACCGAGCCCGACTGCGAGCGCCAGCGGCGCAGCGCGGCGACCAGCGTCCGATCGCGGGCGCTGATCGCGCCGAGCAGCACGTCGGAGTGCCCGCACAGCGTCTTGGTCCCGCTCATCACGGCCAGGTCGGCGCCAAGCGCCAGCGTGCGCTGGCCGAGGGGCGTGGCCAGCGTGTTGTCGACCGCGACGAGCGCGCCCGCCGCGTGCGCGGCCTCGGCGACCGCCGAGATGTCGACCGCGTCGAGCTTCGGGTTGCACGGCGACTCCAGCCACACGAGCCGGGCGCCGCGCACCGCCTCGATCACCGCCTGGGTGTCCGTCGGCACGAAGCGCACGCGCACGCCGAACGGCTGGAGCCGCTCGGAGGCGACGAGCCGCACGCCGGGATAGCCGTCGGAGACGGCCACCAGCACGTCGCCCGGCCGGATCAGCGTCATCAGCGCGGCGGTGACGGCCGCCATGCCGGAGGAGAACACGGTCGACTCGCCGCCCTCGAGCTCGCCGAGCGCGCGCTCGAGCCCGGTCCAGCTCGGGTTCGCGTCGCGGCCGTACGCGTACGGGCTCGCGTCCGCCGGGCCGCGCAGGTGGTACGGGCCGGCGAACACGGGGCCGGCGAGGAGGGGCTCGCCCTGCGCGGCGGGCAGCAGGCCGGCGTGCACGGCGCGGGTAGACGGTCCGTAGTCCGGAATCGAGGCTCTCGTCATGGCGAGCGTGAACTATGCCCGCCTGGGGCGCCGGCCGTGATGCGGCCGGCGCCGCCGTGCGCCGAACGTCAGCGGTGCCCGGAGAAGCTGATCACCTGCTGGATGCCGCTCGGGCGGTTCGTGTATCGGATGGTGGTGGTGAGCAGGCCGGGCGCGAACGAGATCCGCTCCTGGTTCGCGTTCGAGCGCCAGGCGTCCGGGTCGGCGTTGCCCTGGCGGGCGGCCAGCGCGGCGCCTGAGGCATCGACGGCGCTCCACAGCGCGGTCGCGCACTTCTTGGCGTCTCCCCCGCCGCAGTAGCGCAGGTTGAACGGCTTCGCGACCGCGGCGCCGGCGAGCTTGCGCAGGTCCTTGTCGAGGTACCAGAAGCCGCCGTTCGTGAATCCCCCGGCGGTGCCGGCGTTGGTGCCGGTGAAATCGCGCAGCCCCGAGAGCAGCGAGCCCTTGAACACGCCGCCCATCGCCGCCGCGTACAGGCGCGGGTAGAGGTCGTCCCAGATCGCCGGCGCGCCGCCGGCGTCCATGAAGCCGTCGAGGTCGCGGTCGAGCCGGCTCGAGCCGTTCGCGCGCCAGGCGACCAGCAGGTCGAGCATGCGCTGCGCGCGCGGGCTCGGCGCCGGAGCGCTCTTGAGCGCGTTCTGCAGCAGCGGCGTGACGACGACGCTGCGGATGTCCTGGGTCGCGGCCCCGTTCATCGCCGAGGTGACCGACGCGAGGTCGTGCTGCGGTCGCGTGGCGAGGCCGTCGAGCAGCATCTTCACGCGCTGGCTGGAGCCGTAGCTCCAGTTGTCGTCGGCGGCGCCGAAGCCGGGCGCCGGGCGGTTGTTCCAGTTGACCAGGAGCCCGCTCGGCGGATCGACCTGCTGCGGGTGCTTGGACGCCGCCAGAAAGCCCTTCCACTCGTACTGGCCGGTGCCCTTGGTCGGTAGGCGCGGGTCGACCTGCGGGTTGCGGATCGGCAGCTCGCCGGCCGAGTAGGTCGCGATGTGCTTGTCGTCGGCGTAGCCGATGTTGAACGTGAACGGCGAGCGCGAGACGGCCTTGAAGAAGCTGCTCGGGTCCCTGACCTTGCCGATCGTCATGTCGCGGAACGGCAGCTGCCAGAGGATGTCCTGGCCGAAGCTCGCGCGCTTGCGCGAGAGGGCGACGGTCTTGCCGCCGGCCTTCGCGTAGCCGGTGACCGGGCCGTGCACGGTCGTGCGGTACTTGACACGGCCAGTTCCGGCGATCGTGCCGGCGTCGACGCTGCCCATCTTCAGGCACTTGCCCTTGAAGACGTACTTGGTCTTCGAGCCGCCGCACAACGTCTCGGCGTAGGTGTCGATCAGGTCCGAGCCGGCGGACGTCAGGCTCCACGCGAAGTCGGGCCCGCGGCCGATCAGGATGTTGCCGGGGAAGCCGGGCGCGACCGCGCCGCGCGCCTCGAAGCCGGGGCCGCTGATGTCGGCCTCGAACGTGAGGCCGGGGTAGAAATAGCCGATCTGCGGGCCGGCGACGAACAGCGGATGCCCGGTGGCCGACCGGTTCGCGCCGACGATCAGGAAGTTGCTGGCCCAGCGCGGCACGCCCGCGGCGCGGGCGAGCCTCGACGGACCCGTCGGCTTGAACGAGCCGGCGTCGAGCACGACGCTGCCCTTGGCCTTCTTGGGGATCTTCCCGTAGGGGAACTTCTTGGTGATCGTGGTCGGCGAGGCGGGGTCGTTGAACTCGGTGACGTCGTCCCAGGCCTTGTTGGCCTTGGCCGTGCCGAGCTTGGCGCGCATCGACGAGAGGAGCTCTGAACGGCGCGCCTCATCGCCGCCGCCCTGGCCGAAGATCTGGCCGGCGAGCGCGTTCAGGGCGAAGACGTCGACGCGCGTGAACGGCTTCTGGGTGCCGTTCTCTGCCTTCAAGCGGGCGTTGAGGCCGTCGACGTAGACGTCGACGTCATGCAGCACGGCCTTGCCGTCGGCGCCGGCGTGCTTGAGCGCCGCGAGCCCGTTGCGCATGATGATCTGGTCGACCTGCTTGGTCGGCGTATACGTCTTCAGCCCCGTGACGAGGCCGAACGCGTCGATGTTCGGCGCGTCGATCGCCGCCAGGCGCGCCGGGTTGCGGCCCTGGGCGACCAGCAGCCCGCGGTCCTCCTGCGTGATCCAGCCCATCGCCCACGTCACGTCGTCGCGCGTGACGCCGGTGATGTGCGGCACGTTGAAGCGATCGCGCACGATCGTCACGCCTTGGCGCGGGGTCGGCTCCGGCGTCCCCGGGCCGTCCGGGCCGACGCCGAAGCCCTCGGACTTGAACTTCGTCTGCAGGTCCGCGTCGGTGACCTGGTTGAACAGCGGCGTCAGCGCGTCGTACATCTGCGCCTGCGCGTCGGCCCCCGCGGGTACGGGGAAACCGCCGTATTGACCTGAGGGGATGATGTTGCGCGCGGTGGCGGCGAAATCGGTGGCTTGGGCCGTGGCTGGGAACACGACGACAGCCGCCGCCGCGAGGGCGACGATCCTGGACATGTCGTGGAGCCTATTGACACGGCGTAAGTCGCTGCGACGCATGGCGCGCGCGCGTTGCACCGGATTGGCGATCTGCGCGATTGTGGCCTGCGCCTGCTGCGCACGATCGTCACCTCCCAGCGCTGGGGCATCGGGCGCCTGAAGCTCCCCGGCTGGCGCGTGTACTTCAGGGGCGGCTGGGGCTCGGGCAGCGGCGCCGTCGACCATCAGGTCGCGCTGCTCGTCAAGGGCGACGTGCGCCTCTCGGTCGCCGTCCTCACCGCGGCCAACGGCTCCCACGCCGCCGGCAAGGCCACGCTCGAAGGTGTCTTCCGCCGCCTGCTCAAACGCTTGCTGACCGTCGGTCATTAAGCGCTGCTAGCACACTGTTGACCGATGGTCGACAAGCGCCGATAGTCCACCTATGGACATCCTCGTGCTCGCCGGACTCGGCATCCTGCTCGCCCTCGTCGCCGACGGCTGGCTGCTTCGCCTCGCGATCAAGAGCGGATCGGTCGGTACCCGGATCGCGTGCGGCGCCGGCATCCTCGGGGTGACCGCGGGCGGCGTCCTGGCCGGGCTGCTCTTCCTCCTCGGCCTCGTCATGATCGGCTGCCCGCCGGACGCGACCGACTGCATCTGATTAACGGCCGAGGGCGCCCCGGAGGGCGCCCTCGTGAATCCGGTTGCCGGGCGGGGCGGCTAGGCCTCGTCGGCCGGCTCGACCGGCGGCGTGTCCAGCGCGCCGGTGTCGTCGACCTGCTCGGCGTCGTCGCCCTCCTTGCGGCCGCCGACGCCGACCGGCGCCGGCCGCTCGACAGGCGGCTTGACGATCGAGAGCCTGACCTCGTCCTCGGAGCCCTCGGGCGCCGGCTCGACCATGACGGTCGCGCCGGCCACGAGCTCCGCGCGCAGGACGAAGTCCGCCAGCGGATCCTCGATGTAGCGCTGGATCGCCCGGCGTAGCGGGCGGGCGCCCATCGAGGGGTCCCAGCCCTTCTCGACCAGGAAGTCCTCGGCCTCCTCCGTCAGCTCCAGCTGCAGCTCGCGCTCCGCCAGCGAGACGCGGATGCGCCGCAGCAGCAGCTCGACGATGGACTTGATCTCTTCCTTCGTGAGCTTGTGGAAGACGATCACGTCGTCGATGCGGTTGAGGAACTCAGGCCGGAAGACCTTCTTGAGCTCGCCCATGATCCGCGACTTCATGTCGTCGTAGGAGATGCCGGTCTCGTCGTCGGACACCGCGAAGCCGAGCGGCGTGTTGCGCGCGATCTCGCCCGCCCCGATGTTCGAGGTCATGATCACGATCGCGTGCCGGAAGTCCACCGTCCGTCCCTGCGAGTCCGTCAGACGGCCGTCCTCGAGGATCTGCAGGAGGATGTTGAAGACGTCCGGGTGAGCCTTCTCGATCTCGTCGAGCAGGAGCACGCTGTACGGCTTGCGGCGGACCGCCTCCGTCAGCTGGCCGCCCTCGTCGTAGCCGACGTAGCCCGGAGGCGAGCCGACCAGCCGCGACACGGCGTGCTTCTCCATGTACTCCGACATGTCGATGCGCACCATCGCGTCCTCGTCGCCGAACAGGAACTCGGCGAGCGTCCGCGCCAGCTCGGTCTTGCCCACGCCCGACGGGCCCAGGAAGATGAACGAGCCGGTCGGCCGCTTCGGGTCCTTCAGCCCGGCGCGCGAGCGCCGGATCGCCTTCGCGACGACTTCGATCGCCTGGTGCTGGCCGATGACGCGCTTGTGGAGCTCGTCCTCCATGCGCATCAGCTTCTGGGTCTCGGCCTCGGTGAGCTTGAAGACCGGGATGCCCGTCCACATCGAGACGATGTCCGCGATCTCCTCCTCGCCGATCGACGGCCGCTCGCCGCCCTCGCCGGACTCCCAGGCGTCCTCCAGGTCGCGCTTCTTGTTCGTGAGCTGGCGCTCGCGATCGCGAAGGTGCGCGGCCTTCTCGAACTCCTGGTTCTCGATCGCGGCCTCCTTGTCGCGCCGCGTCGTCTCGATCTCCTCCTCGAGCTCCCGATACACGGGCGGGGAGGACATCGACTTGATGCGCATGCGCGAGGCGGCCTCGTCGATCAGGTCGATCGCCTTGTCCGGGAGGAAGCGGTCGGAGATGTAGCGGTCGGCCAGCTCGGCCGACGCCTCCAGCGCCTCGTCGGTGATGTTGACCTTGTGGTGCGCCTCGTATCGGTCGCGCAGGCCCTTGAGGATCTGCACGCACTCCTCGAGCGACGGCTGGTCGACGGTGATCTTCTGGAAGCGGCGCTCCAGGGCCGAGTCCCGCTCGAGGTACTTGCGGTACTCGTCCAGCGTCGTCGCGCCGACCGTCTGCAGCTCGCCTCGCGCCAGGGCCGGCTTGAGGATCGACGCCGCGTCGATCGCGCCCTCGGCGGCGCCCGCGCCGACGAGGTTGTGGAGCTCGTCGATGAACAGGATGATGTCGCCGCGCTGGGTGATCTCCTTCATCACCTTCTTGAGGCGCTCCTCGAACTCGCCGCGGTACTTCGAGCCCGCGACCAGCGCCGCCAGGTCGAGCGTGTAGATCTGCTTGTTCTTGAGCAGCTCCGGCACGTCGCCGTTGGTGATCCGCTGGGCCAGGCCCTCGACGACGGCGGTCTTGCCGACGCCGGGCTCCCCGACGAGCACGGGGTTGTTCTTGGTCCGCCGCGAGAGGATCTGCATGATCCGCTCGATCTCGGTCTCGCGCCCGACCACCGGGTCGAGCTTGCCGTCGGCGGCCAGCTTGGTGAGGTTGCGGCCGAACTGGTCCAGCAGCTTCGAGGACTTCTTGCCCTCGCCCTGAGCGCCGCCGGGCGCTGCCGCCCCGGCACTCTGGCCCTGGCTGCCCTGCCGGCGCCCTCCGGGGCCGGAGAGCATGCGGATGACCTCGTTGCGGATCTTCTCCGAGTCGGCGTCGAAGTCGAGCAGGATGCGCGCCGCAACGCCCTCGTTCTCGCGCACGAGGCCGAGCAGGATGTGCTCGGTGCCGATGTAGTTGTGACCCAGCGACAGGGCCTCGCGCAGGGCGAGCTCGAGCACCTTCTTCGCGCGCGGCGTGAAGGGGATCTGGCCCGAGGTCACCTCCTCGCCGGAGCCGACGATGCGGACAACCTGGGCGCGGACCCGCTCCACAGTGATGTCCAGGGACTCGAGGACGCGTGCGGCGAGACCCTCCTCCTCACGGAGAAGGCCGAGGAGGATGTGCTCGGTCCCGATGTAGTTGTGCTTGAGCGTCCGCGCCTCCTCCTGGGCGAGGACGACCACCTGACGTGCTCGCTCTGTGAATCGCTCGAACATGGGGTTGGGGAGCTTCCTTCCTACTAGTGCTCGCCTAGCGCTCGGTCGTTCGGTGGTCCTAAAGGTTGGGAGGGCGTGTGACGGGAACGGCGGGAGACAAAAATACCCCGGCCCTCATCGCGATATTCGGCAGGAGCGCCGAATCGGATGAATGCGCGGGGTACGTCTTTCCGGCCATACGCCATTCTACCAGCGGAGTCGGCCACCGAATTCCGGCGTGGGCGGCCTACTTGAGCGCCGGAAAGAGGACCACTTCGCGAATCGTGTCGCGGCCTGTGAGCAACATCACCAGGCGGTCTATGCCGATCCCGATGCCGCCGGTGGGCGGCATCCCGTGCTCGAGCGCCCGGATGTAGTCCTCGTCGAAGGGCTGCGCCTCCTCGTCTCCCGCGTCAGCGTGCCGACGTTGCTCCTCGAAGCGCGCCCGCTGGTCGTCGGGATCGTTGAGCTCGGTGAAGGCGTTGGCGATCTCCATTCCGCCTGCATACGCCTCGAAACGCTCGGTCAGACCCTCGAACTCGCGATGGCGCTTGGCGAACGGCGACAGCTCGACCGGGTAGTCGTGCAGGATCGTCGGATCCCGGAGCGTCGGCTCGACGTGATGGGTCAGCAGGTTGTCGACCAGCAGCGCCCAGGTGTCCTCGTCAGGCACCGGGAGGTTCGCCGCGGCGATCGCGGCCTTCAGCGACTCCAGATCGCGGTTGGCGAGGACGTCCACGCCCGTCCGCGCCTCGATCGCCCCGGCGAGCGTCTCGCGCTTCCACGGAGGGGCGAAATCCTCGTTGCCGACGGCGCGGGCGGCGGCGTCGACCAGGCGCTCCGCCCGATCGGCGACAACCTCCCAGTCCGCGTACGCCTCGTACCACTCGAGCATCGTGAACTCGGGGTTGTGCTTGGGCGACAGGCCCTCGTTGCGGAAGTCCTTGCCCATCTCGTAGACGCGCTCCAGGCCGCCCACGATCAGGCGCTTGAGATACAGCTCGGTCGCGATCCGCAGGTACATCGTGCGGTCGAGCGCGTTGTAGTGCGTCGTGAACGGGCGGGCCAGCGCGCCGCCGTAGATCGGCTGCAGCACCGGCGTCTCGACCTCGACGAAGCCCTCGTCGTCGAGGAAGCGGCGGATCGCGCTCACGATCCTCGCGCGTGCGAGGAAGACCTCGCGCGAGTCCTCGTTGGCGATCAGGTCCAGCTCGCGCTGCCGGAAGCGCGTCTCGACGTCGCTCAGGCCATGGTACTTCTCGGGCGGCGGGCGCAGCGACTTGGCCAGCAGCGTCCAGTCGTCGATCTTCACCGACAGCTCGCCGCGGCGCGTCTTGAAGACGGTGCCGTCGGCGCCGATCAGGTCGCCGAGGTCGACGTTCAGGAGCCGGTCGAGCGACTCTCGCCCGAGCAGGTCGACGGTCGCGTGCAGCTGGATCCGCCCGCTGCGATCGTCGAGATCGAGAAATGCGGCCTTGCCGCCTCCCCGTCGGGCGTGCAGGCGGCCGGCGACGCGCACGCGCACGCCGGTCTCCTGTCCGGGTTCGAGTCCTTCATGTGGGGCCTTGACCTCCGCGATGGGGGTGACGCCGGGGAAGGCATGCGGGAAGGGGTCGATGCCCGCCTCCCGCAGCGCCTCGAGCTTGCGCCGGCGGGTGGCGAGGAGCTCGGAACTCTCCTCGCCCTCGCTGCTCATACCTCGATCTTGTTGACGGTGAGCTCGCGCGTCTTGCCGTTCGGCAGCGTGACCTTGGCCGTGTCGCCCTTCTTGCGTCCCACGAGCGCCTTGCCGACGGGCGACTCGTTGGACAGCTTGTTGGACGAGGGATCGGCCTCGGTCGAGCCGACGATCGTGTACGTGGCCTTCTTGCCGGCGTCGTCGGTGATGTGGACCTGCGAGCCGACGCGAACCACGTCGGCCGAGAGCTCGGACGCGTTGATCACCGACGCAGAGCGAAGCTTGTCCTCGAGCGTCGCGATGCGGGCTTCCAGCATCGCCTGCTCGTTCTTGGCGTCGTCGTACTCGGAGTTCTCCGAGATGTCGCCGAACTCGCGGGCTTCCTTGATCCGCTCGGCGACCTCGCGGCGCTTGTCCGTGGAGAGGTACTCGATCTCCTGCTTGAGCTTCTCGAGTCCCTCGGGGGTGAGGATGACGTCCTTCTGCATACTCCGTCAGTCCTTGTTGGGGCTGAAGATGGAAAAGGTCCGCCTTTGCAGGCGGACCGGCACGCGCTCCGGCTAACGCGAGGCGGGCAGGATAGCAACCGCTACGCAGGCTGCAAGAGCGCGAGCGACTCCAGCACGAAGCGCTGCTCATCCAGCGTCTCGGCGCGCTGCAGGGCGTCCTGAACCGGACGTCCGGCGCCCAGCCGCTCGACGTACCACGGGTGGAACTTGCGCAGGTAGCGGGCGGCCCGCTCGGGGCCTAGATGCTCCTCCGCCCGGTCGATCACCCACGCCCACTCGGCGAGCACCTCGTCGCCCGACGGATCGCCGTCACGCACGTCGAGCACCTGCTCGAAGAGCCACGGGTTGCCGAGTGCGCCACGAGCGAGCATCACCGCCTCGCATCCGGTGTGCTCGAACACCCAGCGAATGTGCTCGGCGCCCTCCATCCCGCCGGAGACGATCACCGGGACGGGGAGTTCTTGCACCAGTTGGGCGGCCAGGTCGTAGTCGGGCGTGCCCTTGTGCCTGACGGCGGCGCTGCGCGGGTGAAAGGTGATGCCGGCGACGCCCGCCTCGTGCACGAGCCGCTTCGCGAGCTCGAGTCCTTCGATGCCGCCCGGCTTCATCGCGGCGCGCAGCTTGACGGTGACGGGCAAGCCCGAGCCTTCGCGCGCTGCCGTGGCCACGGCCACCGCCGTGTCGGGGTCCTTCAGCAGCGCAGCGCCCGCGCCGGTCTTCGTGACCTTCGGGACGGGGCAGCCCATGTTGAGGTCGAGGATGTCGGCGCCCGTCTGGGCAGCCCGCGCCGCGGCGGAGCGCATGATCTCCGGGACCTGTCCGAACAGCTGCAGGGACACGATCCCCTCGTCCGGGTGGACGACGAGCAGCTCGTCGAGCGTCTTGCGATTCTCATAGTGGATCGCGAACGAGCTGATCATCTCGGAGACGGCGAGGCCGGCGCCGTAGCGCTTGGCCTGCAGGCGCACGAACCAGTTGCCGATGCCGGCCAGAGGCGCCAGGACCACGCGATTCGGCAGGGTGATGCCGCCGAGGGTCCATGGGTCGTGCAGCGAACGCACGCACTTCAGGGTAGGCGAACGTCAACTGCGCCAGTAAGGGGAGCGGGTCCTGATGCCGCGGTCGGCCGTGTGGCGGGAAAGTCGCGCATACCGCGACTTAGGCGCCACACCGGATCTCGGTGTGTCGGCGAACTGTCGCTATTCGGCAGCAAACCACCACACCGCAATCCGGTAGCGGCGGCCGGCCGCCCCGCGAGCCGCGAGCCAATCTGACCCGCCTCCCTCGACGCCCGCCGTTCGCCGGCACCACGAACCCGCCCACGGAGACCACGGCCACGGCGCCTCGCGAGCCGCGAGCCGATTCAACCCGCCCGCGGAGACCGCGAGCAGTCCGACCCGCCCCCCACTAAGCGGCCGGGTCCTGGTTGCGCTCCCAGATCAACCGCAGCCCGGTCAAAGTGAGCAGGTCGTCGACCTCGTCGATCGACGAGCAGAACGGCACCACCGTGCCGGCGAGGCCGCCGGTCGCCAGCGTCGTGAACGAGCCCAGCTCGTCCCGCAGCCGCGCGACGATCCCGTCGACCATCCCCGCGAACCCGTACAGGACGCCCGCCCGGATCGCGTCGACCGTCGACTTGCCGATCAGCGCGCGCGGCGGCGTGAGGTCGATCTTCGGCAGCGCCGCCGCCCGCTCGGTCAGCGCTTCGAGCGAGATCTCGACTCCGGGGAAGATCACGCCGCCGAGGTACTCGCCGGCCGCCGAGACGACGTCGTGAGTGACGGCGGTACCGAAGTCGACGACCACGCAGGCGCCGCCGACCCGCTCGTAGCCGGCGACCGCGTTCACGAGCCGGTCCGGCCCGATCTCGCGCGGGTTGTCGTAGCGGATCGGCATGCCGGTCCGCAGCCCCGGGCCCACCACGAGCGCGTCGTGGCCGAGGTAGCGGCGCGCCATCGCCGTCCACTCCGGACGCAGCTGCGGCACCGTCGAGGAGACGATCGAGGCGTCGATGTCGCCGAACGCGAGCCCGCGCAGGGCGAGCAGGTTGCGCAGGGCGGCGCCGAGCTCGTCGGCGGTCGACTCGCGCACGGTGGCGAAGCGCCAGTGCTCGATCAGCAGCTCGCCGTCGTAGGTCCCGAGGTGCGTCTGCGTGTTGCCGACGTCGACGACGAGCAGCATCGCTCAGGTCCCCACGTCGAGCGGCGGCCCGGCGGTGCGCACCTCCTGGCCCTCGATCCGGGCCAGAGCGCCGGCGGCACGACCGAAGCCCGGCACCTCGAGCTCGGGCGCCAGCTCGAGCAGCGGCACGAGCACAAAGCGGCGCGAGGTCACCTCGCGGTGCGGCAGCGTGAGCCGCTCGGAGGCGTACTCGAGCGACCCCAGCAGCAGCACGTCGACGTCGATCGGGCGCGGCCCGTGGCGGACCGTCGCCACCCGGCCGAGCGCCTGCTCGACTGCCTTGCACGCGTCGAGCAGGTCCTCGGGGTCCAGCTCGGTCTCCACGCGGACGCAGGCGTTGAGGAACTCAGGCTGGTCGAGCACCTCGCCCACCGGCTCGGTCTCGTACACCGACGAGGACGCCAGCGGCACCACGTCGTGCGCCCACAGCAGCTCGACGGCCGCCTGCAGGTTCTCCCGCCGCTCGCCGACGTTCGAGCCGAGCCCCAGATAGCCGACCTCGTTCAAGCCGCGAAGCCTACGCGCTGATACAGCCGCGCCAGGGGCCGCGGCGCCCACCAGTTCCAATCGCCCAGGAGCCGCATCAGCGCGGGCACGAGCAGGGCGCGGACGATCGTCGCGTCGATTAGCACGGCGACCGCGGTGCCGAAGCCGAGCTGCTTGATGAACACGATGCTCGACGTCACGAAGCACCCGATCGCGATCACCATCAGCAGGGCCGCGAACGTGACGATCCGGCCCGTCCGCTGCAGCCCCAGCGCGACCGCCTCCTCGTTGGAGAGGCCCTGGTCGTGCAGCTCCTTGATGCGCCCGAGCAGGAACACGCCGTAGTCGGTCGAGAGCCCGAACGCGACCGCGAACAGCAGCACCGGCTGCGAGGACTCGATCGCGCGCTGGCTCGTGAAGCCGAGCAGCCCCTCCAGGTGGCCGTCCTGGAACACGAGCACGAGCAGCCCGAACGCCGCGCTCAAGGTCAACAGGTTCATGATCAGCGCCTTGATCGGCAGCACGACCGAGCCGGTCATCAGGAAGAGGATGATCAGCGTCGTCGTGCACAGGATCGCCAGCGCGAGCGGGAGGTGGGCCTGCAGCGACTTCTGCTGGTCCAGGAACGCCGCGCTCTGGCCGCCGACCAGCGCGCCGCCGGGGGCCGGCACGGCGCGCACATCGCGCACGAACGCCTTCGCCCGCTCGCCGAGCGCCGGACCGGGGGCGACCATGTCGAGCCGCACACCCTCGCGCAGCTTCGTCACCCGCGCGGGCGCCGGCAGCGCGGCCACGTAGTCGCGATCCGCGCGCGGCGCCCAGACGTACACCGGGGACGCCTCGCTCGGCGGGAACTCGGTCCGCAGCGCGTCGTCCACCACGCGCGCGGACTTGTCGGTCGGCAGCACCGACGCGTCGACGCCCGTGAAGCGGATCTGAGTGAACGGCAGGCCGAGCGCGATCAACAGCACCGACGCGAACGTCGCCACGCCGACCGGCCGGCGCATCACCCAGCGCGAGTGCCGGTACCAGAAGCCGCTGCGCTCCGCGGCCGCCTCGCGCGCGATCGCGTCCTTCCAGCGCTTCGGCCCACCGGCGTTCACGCGCTCCCCCAGCGCGCCGAGCAGGGCCGGCAGCAGCGTCAGCGACACGCCCGCGGCGACCAGCGCGCAGATGCTCCCGCCGACCCCCATCGAGTACAGGAAGCGCTGGCGGAAGACCAGCAGCGCGGCCAGCGCCGCCCCGACCGTGAGCGCGCTGAACGCGACCGTGCGCCCGGCCGAGCCGAGCGTCGCCGACAGCGCCTGCTCGCGGCCGCCGCCGCGGGCCAGCTCCTCGCGGAACCGGCTGACCATGAACAGCGAGTAGTCGATCGCCAGCCCGAGGCCGAGCCCGTTGATCAGGTTCAGCGCGTAGATCGACATCGGATTGACCTGGTTGACGCCGCGGATCACCAGGAAGCTGATCAGGATCGTGGCGGCGCCCACGGCGAGCGGCAGCAGCGCGGCGACCGCGCTGCGGAACACGATCAGGCTCAGCAGCAGCAGGATCGGGAACGCGACCAGCTCGGCGCGGGCGATGTCCTCGCGCACTTGGTCGTTGACCTGCGGCGCCGCGTAGGCGACGCCGCCGACCACGACGTCCGGCCGGTGCCCGAGGCGCTGCTCGATGAACGTGCGCTGTCCCTGGTTGCCCTTGCCGTGGAAGGAGGCGAGCAGGTAGGTCGAACGTCCGTCCTTGGAGACCAGCGCGCGATCGCCGCCGGGCCGGTAGCGCACGACGGCGCCGATCCCCGGCACCTTCAGCGCGCGCTCGACCTCGCCGATGCGCGCCTGCGACGCGCTCGAGCCGGCCGCCGCGGGCAGCCGCACGAGCGCGACGATGCTCGGCGCCGCCGACTCCCCGGTCGCGTCGAAGATCCGCTCCCGCGCGGAGACGGCCTCGGCGTGCGGGTCGTCGAAGTCGTTGTCGGAGCCGAGCTCCGAGAACACCGGCAGCGCGAACGCGGCGGCCGCGACCACGAGGACCGCGAAGCCGGCGAGGATCGCGCGGCGGCTCGGAGCCTGCCACGGTGCTGAGGGATTCCCTGACGGCACCCGGCGGAAGATCACTCGTGCATGTCTTCGCGCTCGGCCCACGCCGTCGCCCACTCGTCCTGGCCCACGATCTCATTCAGGTCGAAGGCCGCGACCAGGTTCAGCAGCATCCCGTACGAGAAGAAGTCCCACGTCTCGGCCAGGCTTACGCCGGCGAGCCCGGCGACGTTGCGCACGAGCTGGCCGTAGCCGTCGCGCACGGCGGCCTGGAACTGCGGATCCGACGCGACCGCGTAGGCCTGCATCTGGAAGCGCAGCGCGTACCGGTCCGGCAGCAGGCGCTCCATGTAGGCCTTGCCCATCGCGGGCAGCCGCTCCTCGACCGGAAGCTCCGCAGCGGCCTCCTGGAACACCTGCCAGACGCCGGCGTAGCAACGCCTGACGCAGGCCAGGAACAGCTCGCGCTTGGTCTTGAAGAGCCGGAACAGGTACGGCTGCGAGATCCCGCCCTCGCGCGCGATCACCTCGGTCGAGGTGCCGTGGTAGCCGCCCTCGGCGAAGTGGCGGAAGGCGATCTCGACGATCTCCTCCCGGCGGTCCTCGGCGGAGCGGCGCGTGCTCGGCATGCCTTAAGGTCGGATGATCGGGGTGGGGCGGAGGGGCTGCACCCTTACATGATAGTGAGTACTAACGCTCTTCGCGCCACAGCTCGACCGAGACCTCCTCGACCGGCAGCGGGATCGGCGGCTCGGGCTTGGACGCCTTGACCGTCACGCTCTCCGCGCCGAACTGGGAGGCCAGCCGGTCGGCGATCACGCTGCACAGCCGCTCCAGCGTGCGGTAGGAGCGCGCCTGGGCGATCAGCGCGATCACCTGGCAGACCTCGCCGTAGTCGACGGTGTCCTCGACGCGGTCGGTGATCAGCGCGTCCGGCTCGCCGATGTCGAAGCGCACGTCGAGCACCAGCCGCTGCCCGATCTCGCGCTCGGCCGCCGTGACGCCGTGGTGCGTGTAGAGGGAGAGTCCGACGATCTCGACGGTGACCCCGATCTCGGGGCCCTCCTCGTCGTCGTCGTCTTCGCTCAGGTCCTCGTCTTCGTAGTCGTCGTCCGACTCGTCGCGGGCCATTGAATCACCGTGGCGCTAGCGCGCCGACTGGGTCGACGATTCCGGCGGCGTAGCCGAGGGCACGCGGAGCAAGGTAGCAGCCGCGACCTTGAGCGCATCGGCCACCTCGGCCACGTCGTGGACGCGGAACACGCTCGCCCCGCGCTCGAGCGCGAGCACGCAGGTGGCGATCGTGCCCGGCACGCGCTCGGTCACGTCGCGGCCGGTGAGCTTGCCCAGGAACGACTTGCGGCTCGTGCCGATCACCAGCGGCCGCCCGAGCTCGGTCAGCTCGTCCAGGCGCCGCAGCAGCTCGAGGTTGTGCTCGAGCGTCTTGCCGAAGCCGATCCCGGGGTCGAGCTGGATCCGCTCCTCGCGCACGCCGGCGCGGACCGCCGCCTCCATCCGCTCGCTCAGGAACGCCTTGACCTCGTCGACGACGTCCTCGTAGCGCGGGTCGCGCTGCATCGTGCGCGGCTTGCCGAGCATGTGCATGAGGCAGCAGTCGAGCCCGCGGTCGGCGACGAACTCGGCCAGCTCCGGGTCGTGGCGGAAGGCGGTGACGTCGTTGACGTAGCTCGCGCCGGCATCGACCGCGGCGATCGCCACCGGCAGCTTCATCGTGTCGATCGAGACGCGCGCGCCGGCGAGGCCGTGCACGACGGGAAGCACCCGCCGCAGCTCCTCCTGGACCGGCACCGGGTCGGCGCCGGGGCGCGTCGACTCGCCGCCGATGTCCAGGATCGACGCGCCCTCGGCCGCCAGCCGGCGGCCGTGGGCGATCGCGTCGGCGGCGTCCTCGAACGCGCCGCCGTCCGAGAAGGAGTCGGGCGTGACGTTCACCACGCCCATCAGCTCGTACACGCTCTACACGCTACTGGCGAAGCTGCGGCGCTTCGCCGCGTACATCCCGCGGTCGGCGCCGCGCAGCAGCGACTCCGGCGTGGCCTCGGCGGCCGCGGCCACGTGCACGCCGATGCTCGCCGTCGCCACCACCGCGCCGCGCTCGACTTGCACTGGTTCGCCGAGGGCCAGCGCGATCCGGTCGGCGACATGGCCGGCGTGATCGCGGTCGTCGAGGCGCGGGATCAGGACCGCGAACTCGTCGCCGCCGAGCCGTGCGAGCGCGTCGCCGGGACGCAGGCACTGCTCGAGCCGGCGCGCGGTCGCGACCAGCACCTCGTCGCCCGCCCCGTGGCCGTAGGTGTCGTTGATCGGCTTGAAGCCGTCGAGGTCGAGGTAGAGCACGGCGAGCAGCTCGTCGTCGTGGCGGCCCTGGTCGAGCGCCCACTGGAGCCGCTCCATGAAGTAGCGGCGGTTGCCGATCCCGGTCAGGTCGTCGGTCAGCGCGTCGGCGGCGAGGTGCGCCTGGAGCGCCTCGCTCGCGGTGACGTCGTGGAAGAGCAGCAGCCGCCCGGCCGCCGCGGAGCGCTCCGCGAGGTCGATGTCCTCGACCTCGAACACGCGCTCGTCGACCGTCCGGATCACCGGCTCGATCGGCACCAGCACCTGGTCCGCGGCGCGGCCGACGGCGTCCTCGACCGGGCATCGCAGCACCGGCTGCGCGGCACGGTTGCAGTCGACGACGCGGCCGCGCAGGTCGACCACGACCATGCCGTCGCTCATGTGCTCGACGACGGCGTCACGGGCGACCGGCACGACGTCGAGCAGGCCCCAGCGGATGCAGCCGAGCGAGATCGCCGTGGCGGTGACCGCGAACGCGATCGTCGTCATGTCGAAGCCGGTGTTCGGGATCCCGAGCAGGTAGAGCACATTGGCGATCCACGGCGTGACGATCGCCACCAGCACGATCAGCGACTGGCGGCGGTAGAAGCGGCGGTGCGTGCCGCGGCCGGAGAGCAGCGCCACCGACGCGACGGCGATCAGCCCGTACGCGTAGAGCGCGCCGAAGTAGAAGACGGGGCCGTGCCCGAGGTCGAGCACGCGGCCGGCCGGCTGGTAGGCGGCGATGTCGGTCCAGACCAGGTGGTGGCGCTCGTTCGTCCAGGCGAGCAGGATCAGCGCGCAGGGCACGATCGCGAGCGTGGCCAGCCGGCCCGCCCGCGCCCATTCGCGGCGGCCGCTGTGCTCGACCGAAAACGCGAAGAAGGCCACCGGCAGCAGGAAGACGCCGGGGTACTCGGCCTTGGCCCAGAACAGCTTGTCCCGGGCGCCGGAGGCGAGGACCTCGAACCCGTATCCCGCGTTCCAGACGGCGACGCAGAGGAGGAAGCACACCAGCGCGAGCGCGCCGGGGGCGGAACGGCGGCGCCACACAAACGCCACGGTCGCCGTGCAGGTGGCCGACACCGTCAACAGCACGAAGCTCGTCAGAGGCACGGGTCCCTATCGGCCGCGGCCGCGCGAACTTGATACCCAATCGAACACGCCTCTGAGCCGCCCGGGACGAGGAGGGATCCCGGGCGGCTCAGGCTGTGGTCACCAGGCGGAGGAGACGCCTGCGGCCGCGGGCGCGGAGGGAACCTCGCGCACCACCGGGATCGCGTAGATCCTCGGAGTGGTGGTGCGAGAGGTGGGGGTGATGAGGAGGGTCATGGGAGGTACGGGGGAGGACGTGCTGAAGCGTTTCACTACGCCGTTCGGGGCGAGAGGGTGCTGCCTTGTCTCTCGTAGTGCGGGAGGCCACACCCTTCGGATCGCCGGTGCTCAGCGCGATGCCGATCAGGATCGCCGCGCCGCCGATCAGCTGCGGGCTCCCGAACGGATCCGCGAACGCCAGCGCGCCGGCGGCGGTCCCGACGAGCGGCTCCAGATTCAGGAACGTGCCGGCGAGCGCGGGCGCCACGCGAGACTGCCCGTACGCGAACAGGGCGAACGGCGCGAGCGTCCCGGCGAGCGCGAGCGCCGCGAGCGCGACCACGGGTCCCGCGCCCGCGGGCGCGGACGGAAGGCCCTCGAACGCCGCGTTCGGGAGTCCCGCGGCCATGCCGCCGAGCATCTGCACCGCGGTGACCGCGACCGGGTCGCGGCCCTTGAGCAGGGCGGGCTGGGCGACCACGAAGACGGCCGAGAGGCCGACCGAGAGCAGCACGAGCGCGTCGCCGCCGAGCGTCGCGCCTCCCCCGCCGCCGCCGGCCACCAGGCCGACGCCGGCCAGCGCCAGGCCGAACCCGAGCCAGGCCACCGTGTTCGTCGACGTGTGGCCTGTCGCGCTCGCGATCAGCGCGACGAGCGCCGGCACGGCGCCGACGATCAGCGCCGCGTGGCTCACGCTCGTGTGCGCGATGCCCGCGTTCTGCAGCACGATCACGATCCCGTAGCCGGCGGCGCCCGCGAGCAGGATCGCGGGCGTGAAGGACGCGCGCAGCGTCCGGCGCGCCGCGAACGCGAGGATCGGCGCGGCGATGCCGAAGCGCGCGACGGTCAGCCAGCCGCCGTCGAGCCAGTCCAGCACGAGCTTGGACAGCGGGACGGTGACCCCCCACAGGAGCCCGGCGAGCGTGAGTGCGGCGAACGACTTCTTCATAGCAAGTTCGATTCTCGCCGAATCTTTCGTCAACTTGAGCTGGATTTGACGGTTGCCCGTTCTGACGAAACAATATTCCGCCAGATGGCGGTCGCACTTGATGAAATCGACGTCCGACTACTGAAGGAGCTGCAGCTCGACGCCGACCGCCCGAACGTCGAGCTGGCGCGCATCGTCGGGCTCTCTCCGGCCGCGACGCTCAACCGCGTCAAGCGGCTCAAGCGCCAGGGCGTGATCCGGGCGATCAACGCGCGGCTGGACTCGGCGACGGCCGGGCTGACGCTGCAGGTCTACGTCCTGGTCACGCTCGCGCGCCACGACGAGACGGCCGAGCGCCGCTTCAACCAGGAGGTGCGCGCGCTCGACCACGTGATCGCGGCCGACAGCGTCGCCGGCGAGACCGACGCGATCCTGATGATCGCCACGCGCGACGTCGCCGAGCTGCAGGTCGTGCTCTCGCGGCTGTCCACGCGCGGGGGCGCGCAGCGGCTGATCACGCTGCTGCGCCTCGGAGAGCTCAAGCCCTCGTCGCCTTTACCGCTGGCCGCCACGCGCCGGTGATCCGTCCAGGCGGCTCGCGTGCGCGGCCGCTCACGACGATGAGAACGGCATGGATATCAGCGGCGCGCTCTCTCTCCGGATGCTCGCCTACTCAATCGACACGGCGAAGTACAACGTGGCGGCCGCGCAGGCGCAGCCCTCCTCCACGCCCGAGGGCGCGGCGGACGTGATCCTGCAGCTCTCGAGCGCGGCCCAGGCGTTGCTCACCGGGCATCCGAAGTAGGCGCGTCTGCGTAGTACGGGTTGCCCTACCCGGCGTTCCGGCTGTCCTCCAGCGGGAACACTGGGTTGCACCCCTCGCGTATCAGCGGCGCCACTGACAGTCTCCCACCCACGATGTCCGCCCTAGAGCTCAGAACCCACCTCCTCGAGCTGAAGGCCGAGCGAGCGCTGGCCGAAGAGACCGGCGTCGCGTCGATCGGGTCCTATATGGAGGACCTGGAGCGCGACATCGCGCGCTCCCGTGCCGCGTTCGTGGGCGCCGCCGTGACCGAGATCGCGTCCTTCCGGGCGCAGCTCTCCGGCCGCACCTTCGGCTAACCACCCGCCCGCCGGGACGAGGCCCTTACGCCAAGTCAGGCTTCTCGGGGAGCTCGAGCCCGCGCAGCTCGGCCGCGTAGCCGGGCCGCGGAAGCGGGCGCGGGCCCGACTCGGGCCGCGTGACCGTCCCGGGCACCTCAGGTCCGACGCCTGGCGGCAGCGCGTCGGGCGCGGGCGCGCCCCAGATCTCGGCCGCGTCCTTGCCCTCGAGCAGCGCCTCGAACTCCTCGCGCTCGATCGTCTCGCGCTTGAGCAGGATCTCGCTGATCGTCTCGAGTTGCTCGCGATGGCCGGACAGGATGTCCTTGGCCACCTGGTGCGCGCTCTCGACGATCCTTCGGATCTCGTCGTCGATCTCGCGCGCGATCTCGTCGGAGTAGTCCGGCTCGGCGCTGAACTCGCGGCCGAGGAACGGCTGGCCGTGATCGTGCCCGAACACGCGCGGGCCGAGCTTCTCGCTCATGCCGAAGCGCATGACCATCTGCTTCGCGGTGGCCGTGACCTTCTCGAGGTCGTTCGACGCGCCGGTGGTGATCTCACCGAAGACGATCTCCTCGGCGGCGCGGCCGCCGAGCGTCATCGCCATCGTGTCGTTGAGCTCCGCCTTGGTGGTGAGGAACTTGTCCTCCGACGGCAGCGAGATCGTGTAGCCGAGCGCCTGGCCGCGGCTGATGATCGAGACCTTGTGGACCGGGTCCGAGTGCTCGAGGAAGTGGCCGACGATCGCGTGGCCCATCTCGTGGTAAGCGGTGATCAGCCGTTCCTTCTCGCCCATGACCCGGGTCTTCTTCTCCGGGCCGGCGACCACGCGCATGATGCCCTCTTCGAGCTCGATCTGCGTGATCTCCTTCTTACCCGTACGGGCGGCGAGCAGCGCGGCCTCGTTGACGAGGTTGGAGAGGTCGGCGCCCGTGAAGCCCGGCGTCTGCCCGGCCAGCACGTCGATGTTGATCTCCTTCGCCAGCGGCTTGCCGCGCGTGTGGACCTCGAGGATCTTCGCGCGGCCCTTGCGATCCGGGCGATCGACGGTGATCTGGCGGTCGAAGCGGCCGGGGCGCAGGAGGGCGGGATCGAGGATGTCGGGCCGGTTGGTGGCCGCGATCATGATGATGTTGTCCTTGGCCTCGAAGCCGTCCATCTCGACGAGCAGCTGATTGAGCGTCTGCTCGCGCTCGTCGTGGCCGCCGCCCAGGCCGGCGCCGCGGTGGCGCCCAACGGCGTCGATCTCGTCCATGAAGATGATGCAGGGCGAATTCTGCTTGGCCTGCTCGAACAGGTCACGCACGCGGGAAGCGCCGACGCCGACGAACATCTCGACGAAGTCCGAGCCGCTGATGCTGAAGAACGGGACGCCCGCCTCACCCGCGACCGCGCGGGCGAGCAGCGTCTTGCCGGTGCCGGGAGGCCCGTAGAGCAGGACGCCCTTCGGGATCCGCGCGCCGAGCGCCTGGAACTTCTTCGGGTTCTCCAGGAACTCCTTGATCTCGTGCAGCTCCTCGACGGCCTCGTCCACGCCCGCGACGTCACGGAACGTGATCTTCGGCGAGTCGACGGAGAGCCGCTTGGCGCGCGACTTGCCGAAGGACATCACCTTCGAGCCGCCGCCCTGGACCTGGTTCATCAGGAAGATCCAGAACCCGATGAAGATCAGGATCGGGAAGACGTAGGTCAGCAGGCTCAGGATCACGCTCGAGCGCGCCGGCTTGACGTCGAAGGAGTTGAGCAGCTCCTGCTTCTTGGCCTGGGTCAGCTGGTCGACGAGCTTGCCGCCGTCGTTCTGGATGTAGCCGACCTCGTAGCGCTTGTGGTCGACGCCCTTGAGCACGACCTCCGCCGACAGGTCCTTCGTCTTCAGCGTGACCGTGTCGACCTTGCCGTCCTGCAGCTGGGTCAGGAACCCGCTGTAGCCCGGAGATTTCGTCTGGTTGCCGCTCGCGATCAGCTTGGACGCGAAGAACGCCAGCACGATCACGATCAGGATCGGGAAGGCGGCGCTCTTGAAGAAGCGGCTCATGAGCCGGCCCGCACCGAGGGGGCAAAAGTGATACGGCGGTTCAAGATGTTCAAGGCTACCAGGGGAATGAGAGCGGTCTTGGGGGTTGATCAGTGTAGGTCGGCGAACCTATGCCGTCCCTAACGACCATCGAGGATTTGGCGTCCCGCCGGTAGCCCTGAAGGTCGAGGTCGGCTGGTCAGTCGTCAGACAGGACCAACGCGGCGACATAGGGCAGGTTGCGGTATCGCTCGGCGTAGTCGAGTCCGTAGCCGATCGCGAACTTGTCCGGGATCTCGAAGCCGGTGTAACGCACTGGGAGGTCCACCGAGCGGCGGCTGGGCTTGGTCAGCAGGGCGCAGACCTCGAGGCTGGCGGGCCCGCGGGCCTCCAGGGTTCTCAGCAGATACTGCAGCGTCAGGCCGGAGTCGACGATGTCCTCGACGATCAGGACGTGGCGCCCCTCCAGCGGTGCGTCGAGATCCTTGAGGATGCGGACGACCCCGCTGGACTCGGTCGAGGACCCGTAGGAGGCGACGGCCATGAAGTCGACCTCGTAGGCGCTGTCGAGGTGGCGCATCAGGTCCGCCAGGAAGATGAACGCGCCCTTCAACACGCCGATCAGCAGCAGGTCCTTGCCCGCGTAGTCGCTGGCGATATCGCCCGCCATCTGCTTGATGCGGTGCTGCAGTTCGTCCGCCTGGACGAGGATCTCGCCGATCTCTTCGCTCATGGGGCCGCGGAGTCTAGGCGCCAAGCCAGCCGCACCCGCTGCGTGGTGGCGGCGGTGACCTTGAACGCGTCCGAGGTCGCTACGCCGGGGATCCAGGCGATCTCGCCGTCGGAGACGACGACGGGCACGCGCGCCCGCTCGTCGCGCGGGACCTTGCGGTCGGTGAACAGGTCCTGGAGCGAGCGGCTGCCCTCCAGCCCGAGCGGGCGCATGCGGTCGCCGGGGCGCCACGGGCGGACCTCGAGCCGCGCCGCCAGGCGGGCGGCGTCGAGCGTCCCGTCCTGGACCGGGAGCTCGGCGCCGGTCGAGGCGGTCAGCTCGCCGGCGCCGTATGCGGCCCGGCCGGGGACGTCGAGATGCGTGGCCTGCGGCGGGGGGCCGCCGCCGGCTCGCTCGACGGTGAGGCGGCCGTACGTCGAGATGGCTCGCAGGCCGCCGGGGAGGTCAAGGCTTGAGGTCCCGTGGGGCGAGAGCGCGAGGATCGCGTCGAGGTGGTCGCCGACCGCGGGCGCGGACGCGCCGGCCGGTCCGCCCGGCCACGGCGCCTCTCCCGCCCCGCCGGCCGGTCCGCCCAGCCACGGCGCCTCTCCCCCCGCCGCCTTGTCGGCGAGCCGCTGGATCACCAGGCGCGCGAGCGCCGGCGGCATCGCCGCGAGGCGGGCGAGCGCCGGCGGCATCGCCGCGAGGCGGGCGAGCTCCGGCGACTCCTCGCCGAGCGCGGCGTCGACCGCGGCGTCGAGCACCGCCGCCTCGTCGCGCAGCAGCGCCAGCGTGCGCAGGATGTTCGCCTCCGCCGCCGGGTGCAGCTCGCGCATCAGCTCGGCGCGGATCGCCCCGCGCTTGGACGCCGGGTTGCTCGCATCCTCGCGCCAGGGCAGTCCGCGCTCGGAGCAATACGCCGCGGTGTCCGCGCGGCTCGCGAACAGCAACGGGCGCACGAGCCGGCCCGAGCGCTCCGGCATGCCGAGCAGCGCGCGGCGGCCCGGCGACGACGCGAGCCGGTAGAGCACGGTCTCGACCTGGTCGGTCGCCGTGTGGCCCGTCGCGACGCGCGCTCCCCGGGCGAGCGCGATGCGGGCGGCGACGGCGTAGCGCCGGTCGCGCGCCCACGCCTGCACGTTGCCGGTGTCGGGACGCCGGGGCCGCTCGACGATCAGCTCGGCGCCGAGCCTCGCGCAGACCTCGGCGCAGTGCGCTTCGTCGGCGGGCGCCTCGCCGCGCAGCCCGTAGTTGAGATGCAGCGCGGCGACCGGCCCGGCGAGCCGCACGGCGAGGTCGAGCACGCACGTCGAGTCGCGCCCGCCCGAGAACAGCACCACGACCGTCCCGGCGAGCAGCCCGTCCGCCCGCACCCGCGCCTCGATCTCGGCGGCGTTCACTCCTTCCCTCGCTGCCGGGCCAGGAACAGCTCGGTCGCGTCGTCGAATCCCTTCAGCTTCACCTCGCCGATCAGCTGGAACGCGAGATGGCGGCCCGCGGCCTCGACGACCTCGCGCGTCACCAGCACCTCGCCGCCCGCGGCGCGGGCGCCCACGCGCGAGGCCAGGTTGACGGCCCGGCCGTAGTAGTCGCCGTCGCGATAGAGGGCGTAGCCGACGTGGAGGCCGATCCGCGGGAGCGGGCGCTCGGTGGCGAGCTCCTGGAACCCGACCGCCCAGTCGACCAGCCCCGACGCGTCGGAGCCGACGATCATCGCCTCGTCGCCGATCGTCTTGATCACCCGCGCGTCGTCGGGCAGCGAGTCCTCGACCGCGCCGACGAAGCGCTCGACGACCTCCAGCGCCTCCTCCTCCCCCAGCTCCTCGGTCAGCCGCGTGTAGCCGGCGAGGTCGGCGAACCCGATCGCGACGCGGACGCGGCCGAGCTGGCCGTCCCCGTCGCTCACCGACTCCAGGTGGCCGACGACGTCCTGGGCGACGAAGTGCTGCAGCAGCCGCTGGTGCACGTTGTCCATGATCGGCGCGCTCAGCGGCAGCAGCTCCGACGCGAGGTCGGCGAGCTCCTCGGCGATGTCGAGCCCGGGAACGCCGTCGCGGATCAACGGCTCGTGGACGTAGAGGTGGAAGAGCTTGACCTCGGCGTCGGCGATCTGCGCGAGCGCCTGGCCGTAGACGCGCACCAGCTGCAGGAAGGCGACGAGCGGGAGGCCGGCGTCGAGCACCGCGGCAAGCGCCTGCAGGAGCTCGACGTCGTCGCGCGAGAGGCTCTCGAGCGAGCCGGGCGAGAACCCCGCGGCCGACCAGATGCGCTCGATCAGCGCCGGCTCGAGCCCGGTCTCCTCCGCGGCGTCCTCGAGCGTGCACGCCGGCCCGCGCACCGGGAACAGGTCCTCGAGATAGCCGTACGCCAGCCGGCCGCTGCGCGCCGCCTCGCGCAGTTGGGCGAGGCTGTGCCCGGCCTTGCGCAGCCGGGCGACGATCCGCGCCTGCGCAAGCGCGGCCGGCGTCCAGCGTCCACCGCGCAGCGGCACGATCCCTTCCGTGACCCAGCGGCGCAGCGTGGCGGGCGAGACGTCGAGCGCGCGGGCGACCTCAGGCGTCGTCAGCTCGGCCATGTGCGCGACGAAGATTAGGCGCCGGCGGGACCCGCGCCCCGCCGCACCCTGCGTCAGACCCTGAGGTGCGGCTTCTCGCGCGCCACCCAGTCGCGGTACTGCGCGTAGACGGGCTTGGTGATCGGGATCAGCGCGAGCGCGGCCTTCATGTCCCCGCTCGGCTTGATCCGGCGCCGGGCGATCGCCGCCGGGACGTTCTCCTTGCCCTGGAAGTAGCGGTTCGCGACCTCCGAGGACATCGTCATCTTGACCTTGGGCTCCCAGTCGACGTCGTCGGACCACTCCCAGTGCAGGTTGCCGCCCTCGTCCGGCCGGGCCGCGCGGATGTTGACGACGAGGTCGAAGTCGTTGAACTCGAACCGCTGCGGGACATCGGCGTCCCGCAGCTTCGGGCCCATGTCGGCGTCCTCGTCCATCAGGCGGAAGACCGCGTCGATGGCCTCCCGCACGTCGCGCGCCGACTCGAACTCGGCGGCCATGGGGCTACGAGCCTCCGCCGGACTCGGGCGGCTTGGCCGGCGCCGGGGTCGCGGGCTTGGCCGCGGGCGGGGACGGCGGCGTCGCCGGCTTGGCGGCCGGCGGAGTGGAGGGCGGCGCGGCAGGCTTCGCGGCGGCCGGCGGAGCGGCGGGCTTGGCGACACGGCTTGGCGACCACAGGCTTGGCGGCGACGGGCTTGGTGGCGGGCTTGCGGGCCGCCGGCTTGCGCGCGGCCTTCTTCGCGCTCGGCTTGCGCGCCGCGGCCTTCTTGGCGGCCGGCTTCGCCGCCGCCGTCTTGGCCGCAGGCGCCGCTGCAGCGGCCTTCGTCGCCGCGGGCTTGGCGGCGGCCTTCTTCGCCGCCGGCCTGCGCGCGGCCTTCTTGGCGCTCGGCTTTCGCGCCGCGGACTTCTTCGCCGCCGGCCTGGTCGCCGGCTTGGCCACCGGCGCGCCCGTATCGGGCTTGGCGCTCGAACCTCCGAACCGCCCCTCGAGCGAGCCCACGCGCCGCGCGAGGTTCTCGAGCTCGCGGCGCAGGTGCTTGAGCTCGTCGAGCACCTTCAGGTCCTCGATCGTTTGACGGATGCGCCCAGCGGCGCCCGCGATCTCGTCGACGAGCTCGCCCATCCGATCGCTTGAGGAGACGGACGACAGCGCCCGCTCGACCGCCGAGCGGACGGCCTCGACGGTGTCGTGACTGTCCTTCTTGTCCTTCTTGTCCTTCTTGTCCTTCTTCGCCATAACCCGCGCAACTCTAGTTCCATGCACGGCGCCGTGTCGTCACAGACCATCCACCTGCGCCCCAACGCCGCCGTCGCGGAGCGGGTTCTGCTGCCTGGAGACCCCGGTCGCGCGCTGCGCCTCGCCCAGCAGCTGACCGACCAGCCGCGCATGCTCAACGCCAATCGCGGCCTCTGGGGCTACACCGGCACGGCCGCCGACGGCGATTTGCTGACCATCCAGGCGACCGGCATGGGCGGGCCGAGCGCGGCGATCGTCACCGAGGAGCTGATCCGCCTCGGCGCGCGTCGGCTCGTCCGCGTCGGCACGTGCGGCGCGCTCGCGGTGGGCCTGAGGCTCGGCGACCTCGTGCTGGCCGAGACCGCGATCGCACACGACGGCGCGAGCCGCGCGCTCGGCGCGACCGCGCCGCTGCCCGCCGACCCGAGCCTGCTCGGCGCGCTCCGCGCCGCGGCCCCCGGCGCCCGCTCGGGCCCCGTCCTGTCGGCCGATCTCTTCTACGACCCCGATCCGACGCACCCGCCCGAGGCGATCGCGATCGAGATGGAGGCGGCGACGATCTTCGCCGTCGCCGCGCGCCACGGTCTCCCCGCCGCGTGCATCCTCGCGGTCAGCGAACTCGTCGCCACCGGGGAGCGGATCGGCGACGAGGACCTGGCCGCCGCCGAGCAGGCGCTCGGCCGCGTCGCCGGCGCCGCTACGTCTTCTTAGCCGCCGGCCGGCGCGCGGCGGCCTTCTTCTTCGCGGGCGGCGGCGCGTCGACCGCGAGCCGCTCCTGCGAGCGATGCACCGACTCCGGGCTGCCGCCGAGCGCGAGCGTGAGCCGCGAGAGCTGGGCCTCGATGCTCGCCAGCCGGTCGCCCAGGCTCGCGGCGCTCGCGAGCTGCGTGTTGAGCCGGTCGACGCCGTCCTGGACCGTGTCGAGCCGCTCCTCGACGCCCTCGAGCCGCTGCGAGACCGAGCGCAGCCGCTTCGTGAGCCGCTCGACGTCGGCCGCCGAAGGGATGTTGAGCGCGCCCATCGCCGCCTCCTGTGCGTGCACGGCGCGCTCGCGCGCCGAGAAGGCGCGCGAGATCGCCGTATTGACGAGCGGGTTCTCCAGCAGATCCTGGGCGAGCTTGCCCAGCGTGTCCTCACTCTGGCGGGCGATCCGCTCGCGCAGGCCCTCGCTGTCTTCGTCTGCCATCGTCCTCGCCTCCGTCACAACTCGTCACAAGTCCGTGCGGTGGGGACGGTACCGTAGGCGGACCCGGCCGGGCACTCTCGACCTCTGGTTGAGGTACAGAAATAACGGGATCGCGTCGAATTGCGGCAAACCTGCGCAAGACTCGTCACGATTCACCGTTGTGCGTAGCGATGGCACGATGCCAGCGCTAGCGTCGGGTCAGTCAGTCGCCAGGTCATGCAGAACCGTCCAATCGCGATAGCCCTCGCCGCCTCGGCCCTGTATTCGGGGGTCCTCGTCGCGACCGCGCACGCCGAGACGCACTACGTCCGCGTGACGCTGATCACCGGCCAGCAGCTGACGGTGACCGTCGACGTGCCGCCCGGCACGCCCGTCGACCAGGTCTCGATCCCCGGCCTGCCCGCGCCGGTGAGCTCGATCGTGGACCTGGGCGTCGCCGAGGGCACGCCCACCCCGACGCAGACCGCGACGCCGACGCAGACCGCGACGCCCACGCAGACGCCGACGACGACGCCCGCCCCGAACACCGGCAGCGGCGAGTCCGGCGGCGGGAGCGGCAGCGGCCCCAAGAAGCACTCCACGAAGCACACTCAGGGGAGCACCGGCGCCTCGAACGAGACCAGCACCGGCGGCGGTGGCAACAACCAGGAGTCGCTCACCGGCAAGGTCAAGGAGGCGGCGCCGAAGGTCGACACGACCGACCAGAACCCCGCGCCCCCGGCCCAGGACAACCCGTCCTACACGGTCGCGACGCCCGGCGCCGCGAAGGTCGGCGTGCCGAACTTCTTCATCGACAAGTTCCGCGTTCCGCCGTTCCTGCTGCCGATCTACCAGGCCGCCGGCACGCAGTACGGGGTCAAGTGGGAGCTGCTGGCCGCGATCAACGAGATCGAGACCGACTACGGCCGCAACCTGCACGTGTCCTCGGCCGGCGCGCTCGGCTGGATGCAGTTCATGCCGAGCTCGTGGGAGACCTACGGGGTCGACGCCAACCACGACGGCGTCAAGGACCCGTACAACCCCGTCGACGCGATCTTCGCGGCCGCGCGCTACCTGCGGGCGGCCGGCGCGGACAAGGACATCCGCGGCGCGGTCTACGCGTACAACCACGCCGACTGGTACGTCGACTCGGTGCTCCTGCGCGCGCAGGTGCTCGGCGGGCTGCCGGCCAACCTCGTCGGCTCGCTCACGGGCCTGACCGAGGGGCGCTTCCCGGTGGCGGCGAAGGCGACGTACGCCGAGCAGCTCGACAAGAAGGCGCTCAAGAAGAGCAAGCGCAGCAACCCGGCGGTCGCCGTCTCGAGCAGCGCGAACCGCCGCGGGCTGGCGATCTTCGCCGACGCCGGCTCGCCGGTGATCGCGGTCAGCGACGCGAAGGTCGTGCGCATCGGCCGCACGGGCCGGCTCGGGCGCTTCATCCAGATCCAGGACGCGTACGGCAACACCTACACGTACGGGCGCCTGGCCAAGGTCTCCCAGCTGTACGCCGCGCCGAAGCCGCAGCGCGTGACGGCGGCGCAGGTCCAGGACGAGCTCAAGCTGCCCAAGCCCGACGCGGCGCCGACGCAGCCGGCGTCGGACACGGCCCGCCCGGCGGGCAAGCGGCGCGTGCGCGCGAGCGCCAAGAGCGTGGTGCCGGCGGCCGCGACGACGCCGCTCCCGCAGGCCGACATCTCCAAGCTGCGGCTGTTCGCCCACCCGACGCGCGCCAACTCGGCGGCGGCCGGCGGCGACGAGCAGCAGTTCCTCGCCACCGGGCGGCTCGACGGCGTGCTCACGCCCGAGCGTGCGCTGGGGCTGGCCCGCGACCAGGTCGTCATCAAGCGGCTCAAGCCCGGCGCGCAGATCCCCGCCGGGACGGTGCTGGGGCGGATCGGCAGGGCGTCGAACCCGAAGCACCCGTACATGCGCTTCGAGGTCCGGCCTGCCGGCCGCGGCGCTCCGCGCATCGACCCGAAGCCGATCCTCGACGGCTGGAAGCTGCTCGAGTCGACGGCGATCTACCGCGCGAGGGGCAAGAACCCGTTCGTCGGCGCCGACGCGGCGACGCCGACCATCGGCCAGGTCCTGCTCATGAGCAAGGACACGCTGGCCACGCGCGTGCTCGCCGACCCGCGGATCCAGATCTACCAGTGCGGCAAGCAGGACATCCAGGCCGGCGCGATCGACCGGCGCGTGCTCGCGACGCTCGAGTTCCTGGTCGCCTCCGGCTTGAACCCGACGGTCAGCGCGCTCGAGTGCGGGCACTCGTACCTGACCGACTCCGGCAACGTGTCCGAGCACTCGTCCGGCAACGCGGTCGACATCGCGGCGATCAACGGGATCCCGATCCTCGGCCACCAGGGCGCGGGTTCGATCACCGAGATGGCCATCCAGCGGCTGCTGACGCTGCAGGGAACGATGAAGCCGCACCAGATCATCTCCCTGATGACGTTCGACGGCGCGGACAACACGCTGTCGCTGCCCGACCACGCGGATCACATCCACGTGGGCTTCCAGCCGCTGTACGGTGCCAACACCAAGCTGGGCCGGCAGCTCAGCGCGATCCTCAAGCCCAGCCAGTGGACCCGGCTCATCGAGCGCCTCGGCAAGATCGACAACCCCACGGTGTCGCTGAAGCCGTCGAAGTACGCGCTGAAGACGGATCCCTCGCGCAAGGGCCCGAAGTAGCCCGCCGCTTCGGCTTCGTGCAGTGGGAGTTCGCCGGGCGCCTCGGGCCGCCCGCGGGCCGCTACGTCGTTCGCCGCTACGCGGGCGACGAGGTCCGCCAGGTGATCGTCGTCGCCGAGCCGGTGGCCGCCGAGCCGCGCCGCCGCCGCAGGCGCCGCGTGCCGGCGCAGGCGCCCGCCGCGGTCGCGCCGGTGACGCGGGTCACGGTGATCGACGCGACGCCGCTCCAGGACGCCGCGGAGTGGTTGCGCGCGCCGCGCGTCGACGACGCCGAGGCCGCGCTCGGCCGGCTCGTCGCGCTCTACCGGATCGCCGCCGCCGACCCGGCGCTCCCGGACGTGGATCCGGATCGCGCGCTGGCGGCGCGCGTCGGCTACGGGCGCGGCGAGGTCGTCGCCGAGGGCGCCTGGGAGGCGGCGCGCGAGCTACCGGGCGAGTCGCACGGCTTCCGAGTGCGCCGCGGGTCGGACCTGCGGCCGCACGAGCGGCTGGCGGCGCTGCTGTCGGCGCGCGACGCCGCGCTGGCGTGCGAGGAGCTCGCGCTGCGAGCGCGCACCGACCTCGACCACGGCCGCGACCGCGAGGCGGCGATCCAGCTCGAGGCGGCGCTGGTCACGGCGCTGGCGGAGCTGCAGGGGTGGCGAGGGATCGCCGGCATCCCCCGCCGCCTGACCGAGCTCGACGGCTACCGCCAGCGCGTCGCCGACGCGGCCGCGGCGGCGCGCGAGGGGCGGCTGGAGGCCGTGCAGGTGGAGACGGTCAGCGCCGCCCTGTCACGCCTCGAGGCCGCGCTCCGGGCGCGGGTCGCCGGCGGGTAGGCTCAGACCGCGGCGAGCACGGCTTCGAGCTCTGCCACCACGTCGCCCGAGAGCTTGACCTCGGCCGCGCGGTCGTACGGTGTGGCGCTCATGGTCACGATCGCGAGCCGGCCTCCGCGCGAGAGCGTGTCCGCGGGGAGCCCGGCGACCGGGTAGACCTCCAGCGAGGAGCCGACGACGAGCATCAGCCCCGCGCCCTCGGCAAGCGCCTGGGCTCGCTCCATCGCGTCCTCGGGCAGGAACTCCCCGAACAGCACGACGTCGGGCTTCAGCGGACGGCCGCAGTCGCAGCGCGGCACGCCCTCCTCGTCGGCGGCCAGCCGCGCGCGGGTCTCGGCCAGCGCGACGCGCATCCCGCAGGCCAGGCACGAGGCCGTGCGGATCGAGCCGTGCACTTCGATCGGATCCTGCGTGCCGGCGGCCGCGTGCAGCCCGTCGATGTTCTGGGTGACCACGCCGGCGAGCAGCCCGCGGCGCTCCAGCTCGGCGAGCGCGTGGTGCGCCCCGTTGGGCCGCTTGCCGTCGAGCGCCGTGAAGCGCTGGCCATAGAAGGACCAGAAGCGCGCCGGGTCGCGGCGCCAGACCGAGATGTGCGCCACCGCCATCGGGTCGACGTTCGCCCACAGGCCGGTCAGCGGCGTGCGGAAGTCGGGGATGCCGGACGGGACCGAGATCCCCGCGCCGGTGAGGGCGACGACCGGCTGGCACGAGCGGATGAGCTCGGCCAGCCGGGCCGCGCCGGTGGTCACTTCCCCTTGAATTGCGGCTTCCGCTTCTGGATGAACGCACCGATTCCCTCGCGCGCGTCCTCGGACGTGAACGCCTTCAGGAACGCGTCGCGCTCCCCGGCGAGCCCGGCATCGAGGTCGCCGGCGTTGGAGACCTGCTTGATCTGCTGCAGCGCGACCGGCGCCTGGGCCGCGTACTTGCGTCCCCAGGCCAGCGCCGTGTCGAACAGCTCGTGGTCGGCGACCACGCGGTTGGCCAGCCCGTACTCGAACGCCTCGTCGGCGGAGATCGGGTCGCCGATCGTGTTCATCTCCAGCGCCTTCGCCGCGCCCACGAGCCGGGCGAGCCGCTGCGTGCCGCCGAAGCCCGGGATGATCCCGAGGTTGATCTCCGGCTGGCCGAAGGATGCCGACTGGCCGGCCAGGCGCACGTCGCAGGCCATCGCGATCTCGCAGCCGCCGCCGAGCGCCATGCCGTTGACCGCGGCGATGGTCATGACCGGCGAGCGCTCCCACTCGCGCCCGAGCGCGTGGATCTTCTCCAGGTGCTCGCGGCCCGACTCGGGATCCCACTTGGTGAACGCCTTGATGTCGGCGCCCGCGCAGAACAGCGTCGGGTTCGGCGAGGCGAGCACCATCGCCCGCGCCCCGCGGCTCACGAGGTCGTCCCACGCTGCCCGCAGCGCCGAGATCACGTCCGGGGAGAGCGAGTTCGCGGGCGGGTTGTCGAGCCACAGCACGCCGAGGTCGCCGCGCATGTCGAGCTTCACCGGCGCGGCCTCGTAGCCGGGCTCGACCTGCGGATACGGGTAGAAGCCCTGGCCCGCCTTCGCGCCCAGGCGCCCCTGAGCGACGAGCCGGCGCAGGATCAGCGGCGGCTCGAAGTGCTCGCCCCACTCGACTTCGGCCTTCTCCAAGGCGGCCAGCACGTCGTCGAGCCCGCGGAAGTCGGCCCGCGCGAACGGCCCCGGGACCATGCCCGTGCCGAGCATCAGCCCCATGTCGATGTCGCGCACGCCGGCGATGCCCTCCTCGAGCACCAGGCACGCCTCGACGAACGCCTTCAGCGAGAAGCGCTCGGCGATCGCCGGATCGACGGAGACCTGATCAGGAGTGCTCATAGAAGCCCTTCCCGCTCTTGGCGCCGAGGTTGCCCTGCTCCACGAGCTCCTCCATCGCGCGATGGACATAGAAGCGGTCGCCGTACGCGTCCTGCATGTCGCGCGCGACCTTGAGCGTCGTGTCCAGGCCCGACATGTCCGCGACCCGGAACGGGCCCATCGGCATCTGCGTCTTTTCCTGCACGACGCGGTCGATGTCCTCGAAGGAGGCGCCGGTCTCGTCCTGGTAGCGCCAGATCTCCGACGCCGTCGAGACGAGGATGCGGTTGACCACGAACCCGGGGCACTCGGCCGCGCGCACCGGGACCTTGCGGATCTGCAGCGCGAAGTTCGACGCCGCCTGGACGGTGTCGGGCAGCGTGTCGTCGCCCTCGATGATCTCGACCAGCCGCATGTAGGAGGCCGGCCAGAAGAAGTGGAAGCCGACGACCTTGTCCGGGCGGTTGGTGATCTCGCCGATCTCGGTGATCGACAGCCCCGAGGTGTTGGAGGCGAGGATCGCGTGGCCGGGCGTGGCCGCGTCGAGGTCGGCGAATACCTGGTGCTTGATCTCGATCTTCTCCGGCACCGCCTCGATCACGAAGTCGACGTCGCCGAAGCCGTCGTAGGAGGTGGTTCCCGTGATCAGGCCGAGCGTGTGCGCGAGCTGCGCGTCCGCCTGCTCCTGCGAGATCTTTCCCTTTTCCACGAGCTTGGCGACCTGGCGCTGCGTCACCTCGCGGGCCTTCTCGAGCCCCGCGTCCACGAATCGCTGGTCAACGTCCTTGAGCAGGACCGGCACGTCGGCGGACGCGATCACCTGGGCGATCTCGCCGCCCATGACGCCGGCGCCTACGACCGCCGCTTTGAACACGAACATACGAGCGACCTTACCGCCCGCGACCGAACTGTCGTTCAGCTGCGAGCTCGTACGAGAATCGCTGCAACGTGCGCCGCAGAGACTCCCGCAACTGGCGCCGGAACCACCACACGCGCGCCGGTGGGACGCGCATCTTCGGCTGGGGCTCGACCTCCAGGGTGATCTTGGTCTCCTCCATGCCCGGCTCGAATGTGACGCGTCTCACACCCGTGTAGTCCGCGTCCTCGAAGTCGAGCGTCTGGCCGAGCCGCGGCTCGTAGCGCGTGACGCGCTCGACCACGCGCCCGCGGACATACGGTCCCGCCCGCCCTCCCCCCGCCGGCGCGTCCCACATCAGCCTCGCGCCGGTCTGCGGCCACTCGTCGTCGAGGCTGACGACCTTGCCGAAGCCGTCGATCCACGATGGCCAGCGGTGCTTGTCGTACCAGAGCTGCTCGACCTCCACGGCCCGCCCGGGTACCACGATGGAAGCCTTCACGGGACGCGCCACGACCGAAGCGTAATCTCGCGCGCATGTGCTTCCCGTTCGACGCGGTCCCGCCCAACATCCCCGCCGGGTTTCGCGTGATCGCCGGCGGGGCGGCCGGCGAGGCGCTCACGCTCACGTCCGCGGATGCGACGGTGTTCTCCGCCTATCTGGCGCGCGCCGACGGGCAGACGGGCGTCGTCGTCCTGCCGGACGTGCGCGGCCTGTTCCGGTTCTACGAGCAGCTCGCGGAGCGCTTCGCGGACGCCGGCCACAGCGCGATCGCGTTCGACTACTTCGGCCGTACGGCGGGCCTCGGGCCGCGCGACGAGCACTTCGAGTACCAGCCGCACGTACGCCTGACGACGCCGGACACCGTGGCGCTGGACGTCCATGCGGCCGTGGAGACGCTGCGGCTCCAGACGGGCGCGACCACGATCGTGACCGTCGGCTTCTGCTTCGGCGGCGCCCAGTCGTTCATGCAGGGCGCGCGCGACCACGGGCTTGCCGGCGTGGTCGGCCTCTACGGGTCGCTCCTGCGCGAGGGGCAGCGCTGGACGCTCGATCGCGCGCCCGACATCCGCGTCCCGGTGCTCGGGCTGTTCGCCGGCGACGACCAGAACATCACCGCCGAGCAGGTCGCCGAGTTCGGCACCCGGCTGCGCGTCCCGCACGAGATCCACACGTATCCGGGCGCGCCGCACTCGTTCTTCGACCGGCGCCAGGAGCAGTACGCAAGCGAGTCCGAGGACGCTTGGAGCCGGGTGCTAGGCTTCATTTCTCAGCGTCAAGTTGAGGGTTAGATATGCAGGAGAATCGGCTGATCGCCGGCGGTCAGGCCGAGGGCGAGATCGCCCCCGACCGGGCGGAATGGACGCTCGGCGTGCACGAGGCCGACCGCGATGTGCGCGAGGCGTTCTCGCGCTGCAGCGCCCGTATGCGCGCGCTCGCGGGCGCGCTCGAGCTCGCCGAGGTGACGATCGGCGTCGTCAGGCTCGCGCCGGAGTACGACCAGCACGGCCGGACCACCGGCACCCACCTGGCCTACGGGGCGCTGACCGCGGTCGCGCCGGTCGACGCCGCCGGCGCGGTCGCGGCGATCGGGGTCGAGTACGGCGCCGATCGCATCGACGGCCCGCGCTTTCTCACGCCCGACGCCGAGCTGCTGCTGGACCGGCTCGCCGCCGAGGCGGTCCGCTCCGCGCGGAGGCGCGCCGAGGCGATGGCCGAAGCGGCCGGGCGGGCGCTCGGCCGCGCGCTCGCGGTGCGCGACGACCGCGCCAGCCGGGAGGACGGCCACGTGGCCTTCGCGGTCGCCGCGTCAGGCGTCGGCGAGCCCCCGGCGGCCGCCCGCAACGTGACGCTGCGCGTCACCGCCGAGGTGACGTTCGAGCTCGTCGACTGACAGCTAGCCCTTCTTCGCCGGCTTGTACGAGATCCTCTCGCAGTGCGACACCTTGTAGCGCGGGCGCGACTTGTGGCTGATGAAGAGCGTGTCACGGCCTGGGCCGCAGTCGATCTGCCCGCGCCCGAAGTGCGAGTGGATGATGTCCGCGCCGGGACCGCCCTGGATGTCGTTGACGCCGTGACTGGCGTAGATGAAGTCGTTCCCGGGCCCGCCGTCGAGCAGGTCGCGCTGCGCGGTGCCCTGGCCTGACGCCTTGTAGTCGCCCCACAGGACGTCCTTGCCGCCTTCGCCGTAGAGCTGGTCGTCGCCATGGCCGCCGAGCAGCTCGTCGTTCTTGGCGCCGCCGTGGTGCGTCGTGCTCCGGTCCTGCTTGTTGATCCAGAGCTCGCCGTTGATCTTGGGCCAGCCTTCGTGGCTGGTCTGGGCGATCGCCGCCGGAGTGGACACGGCCGCGATCGCGAGCGTTGCGATGAGAATTCGCCGTGTCATCGCGACCAACGTACAGTGGCGCAACACGCCGCGGCGCGGACCGGGCCCGCCCTCGCGGGCGAGCCCGGGCGCATGCGGCGCGCTTAGGCCGCGGCGGGCTCTTCGACGCGGCGCGGGAGCAGGGTCTCGCGCGCGATCACGAGCCGCTGGATCTGCGACGTGCCCTCATAGAGCTGCATGATCTTGGCGTCGCGCATCAGCTTCTCGACCGGGTAGTCCTTGATGAAGCCGTAGCCGCCGTAGACCTGCACGGCGTCGGTCGCGACCTCCATCGCCGAGTCGGCCGCGAAGCGCTTGGCGTGCGAGGACTCGAGCGTGTTGCGCCGGCCCTGGTCGAGCAGCACGGCGCTGTTCCAGGCCGCCAGGCGCGACAGGTGCACCTTCGTCGCCATGTCGGCGATCAGGAACTGGATCGCCTGGTGCATCGCGATCGGCACGCCGAACTGGACGCGCTGCTTGGAGTACTCGGTCGCGAACTCGAACGACGCGCGCGCGATGCCGGTCGCCATCGCGGCGACCCCGGGGCGCGTGCGGTCGAGCGTCATCATCGCGAGCTTGAACCCGTGGTTCTCCTCGCCGATCAGGTGGTCGAGCGGGATCTCGGTGTCGTTGAAGCTGATGGTCGCGGTGTTGGAGGCCCGCTGGCCCATCTTGTCTTCCTTCTTGTCCACCGTGACCGTGTCGTCCTTGGGCACGAGGAAGCAGGAGATGCCGCGGTGGCCCTTGTCCTTGTCGGTCTTCGCGTAGACCGTGAAGAAGGAGGCGTAGCCGCCGTTGGTGATGAAGCACTTGGAGCCGTTGATGACCCACTTGTCGCCCTTGCGGACGGCCGTGGTGCGCATGCCGGACACGTCGGAGCCGGCGTCGGGCTCGGTCAGGCAGAACGAGGCGAACAGCGGCGCCTCGGTGAGCATGCCCAGGTACTTCTTCTTGAGCTCCTCCGAGCCGCCGATGCCCAGCGGCGCGGTGGCGAGGCCGTTGGCCCCGATCGAGGTCGCGATCCCCGAACAGCCCCAGGACAGCTCCTCCTCGATCAGCGCACCTTCGAGGTAGCTCACCCCCGGCCCGCCGTACTGCTCCTGGATGTGGGAGTTCATCAGCCCGAGCTCCCAGGCCTTCTCGAGGATCTCCTGCGGCCACGTGCCGTCGCGGTCGTAGTCCCAGGCGACTGGACGGATCTCCTTTACGGCGAAGTCGTGCGCCATCTCGCGCAGCGCCTTCTGCTCGTCGGTCAGCGTGAAATCGACCACGATCTTGCTCCTTGCCAGCTCCAGATTGACTGGTCAGTCAACTCAACCACAAAGGGTACCCCGGAAGTTCGACGGTTCCAACGTCGAATCGACCAGAATTGGACCTCGTGCAAGACGCGCTGCCGATCGTGATCGTCGCCGTGGTGGTCGTGGCGGCCGTGATCGGGATCGTGCTGATGGCGGGCGGGAAGGGGATCTACGACGACATCCGCGCCGGCGACGTGCGGCCGGGGCCCGACCCTGGATGGCTCGCAGACGAGGATCTGCGCCAGCTTCAGAGAGCGGTCCGGCGGGCTCCCGACGACGATCTCCGGGCCGAGGTGCGAGCGCTCGTGGAGGCCCGCAACGCCCGCCTCGTGGCCCGCGGCAAGCCGCCGCTGGACGTGGATTCCGAGATCGAAAGGCGTCTGTCGGAGCTGGACGAGTAGCCTGCGCGCCATGCCTGCCGTTCGACGCTTCGATCTCGACGAACTCGCGACCCGTCCGGGCACGTATTTCAACCCTGAAACCGAGATCGTCCTGATCGTGGACGATTCGGCCAGCGTCGATCTCGAACTGCTCGACGACGACGCCGACGACGACGCCGCGGACTGGATCCTGCTCGGCGACGATCCCGCCGTCGACGAGCACCGCCGCGACGAGGTGGTGGAGGCCTTCGAGACGCGCCGCGCGCGCTCGACCGCCCGCGAGGATCCGGACGAGGACGAGCCCGACGAGGAGGACGAGCTCGAGCCGGATCCCGACGAGTATTGACGCGGGTCCGCGAGGGCGTCGATCTACACGAAGAAGAAGACGATGGCGAGGACGACGTAGACGGCGAGGAGCTGCAGCCCCTCGAACCACGTCGACTCGCCCTCCTGGGTCACGTGCGCGGCGATCAGCACCGCGAGCAGGATCGCCCCGATCTCCAGTCCGCTGAACTCCAGCGAGAGCGGGAACGGCCCGACCACGAACGAGAGCAGCACGAGGACGGGCATCACGAACAGCGCGATCTGCGCGCTGGAGCCGACCGCGATCGCGACCGAGAGGTCGACCTTGTCGCGCGCCGCGAAGTAGACCGCGACCCAGTGCTCGGCCGCGTTGCCGACGATCGCGACGATGATCAGCGAGACGAAGAACGGCGACAGGCCGATGCCCTTCGACGCCTCCTCGATCGAGCCGACGAGGATCTCCGACATGTAGCCGACCGCGACGCCGGCGAGCGCGAGCGCGCCCACGCTGCGCCTGACGCTCCACGTCCCGTGCGGCACGTCGTCGTCGATGCCCATCTCGGGGTTGAAGACGTCCCTGTGGGTCTTGAGCGAGAACCACAGGCCGCCGGCGTAGGACAGCAGCAGCACGATCGAGACGCCGAACGACATCTTCTCGATGTCGGTGCTGAAGCGGGTCGCCTCGCTCGCCAGCTCCGGCAGGTGCCCGCCCGTGGAGAGCAGGAACATCGCCGGCAGCAGCAATGCGACGGCGGCCAGCAGCAGCAGCGTGGCCTGGGCGCTGGCGGCCTCGGCGATGAACTTCTGGCGCTCGCGCCCCCAGCCGCCGATCAGCATCGCGGCGCCCATCACCAGCAGCAGATTGCCGAGGATCGAGCCGATGATCGACGCCTTGACGACCTCCTGCAGGCCCGAGTTGAGCGCGAAGAGCGCGATGATCAGCTCAGGCGCGTTGCCGAACGTGACGTTGAGCAGGCCGCCGATGCCCGGACCCGAGCGGGCGGCCAGCTCCTCGGTCGCCTTGCCCATCAGCGCGGCGGTCGGCACGACGCCCAGCGCGGAGGCGAAGAAGACCAGCACCGGGTCGGCCTTGATCGCGTCCAGCGCGATCGCGATCGGGATGAACGGAACCAGCGTGTACGGCCATCCCTGACCGCTTTTGAGGAAGCGCCAAAGGCTGAACGAGGCGCTCTCCGCGGTCACGCGACCGGAGGATACGGCTCGATCTCGATGAGAGTCGGGTGAACGGTCAGGCGCCGATCAGGTCGGCGCACTTCTGCGCCTTCGCCGCGTCGCCCTTGGCGTCCGAGACGCATTTCGCGTACTTCTCGATGGCGTCCGAGGAGGGCGCCTTGGCGGTCCCGCCGCCGCTGCTGGCGCCGCCCAGCCCGAGGCTGCTCTTGAGGCCGTCGGCGGCCTTCAGCAGCTCGCTGAACGGCTTCGCGTTCTTGGGCGCGCTGAACTGCTGGTCGGAGCCGACGTCGGTCAGCGTCACTTCAAAGACCAGGTGCGACGTCTGCTTGCTGGCCGGATCCTGCAGGTCGGCGTTCACGACGAGCTTGCGCAGGATGCGGTCGTCCTTGCCGGTGTAGACCTCGATCGCGAAGCGCTTGACCGCGTTGACGATCTCCTGGCGCTGCTGCGGCGTCAGCTTGTCCGGCACCTGCGTCGTGCCGGGCAGGTTGAGCGTGCGCGCCTTGGCGGCGATCCGCTGCACGTCGTCGATCACCTGCGCCACGTCGGCCTCGCCGGTCAGCTTGATCGTCTTCGTGCCGCCGACGTCCGCTTCGCCCTCGTTGCGGGCGTTCTTGAGCCACTTCGAGAAGTCGACGCCGAGCAGCGCGCCGTTGGCGTTGCCCTGCCTCTGCTGCTTGGCGGCCTCCTCGTAGCCGGCCTTGAACTGCTTGGCGACCAGGCCGGAGACCTCGTACGACGTGCCCTGAAGACTCACGTAGCCCTTGTCGCCGAGCCACGTCACTCCGGCGTTGAAGCTCTGGCCGCCGCCGTCGAGCTTGGCGGCGAGCTGGACCTTGGGCAGCTTGCCCTTGCCCTGGCTCTGGAACGGGCCGCTCAGCGACGCCGAGACCGCCTGCCCGTTGCCGTCCACCGCCAGCTTCGCCGACAGGTTCGCGGACTTGACCTGGTCGAAGTTCCGAAACGTGTCGCGCAGGAGCGTGTTGACGTCCGTACTGGAGCTCGCGGGCTCCGTCTCGGCACCACCGCAGCCCGCGATCAACGCGAACGAAAGGGAGAGGAGAAGGAGAAGGCGTCCAGTCATCGGGCGTCCCGACCCTAGCATCGGATCATGCGCCTGAGACGCAGTTGCTGTTGTGCCTTTGTCACGATTCTGTGCAGTCTTTCTCTCGCGGCGGGAGCGTCCGCCGCGACGAAGCCGACGGTCGCCGGGGAGCTGAAGGACCTCGTCTCCGCCGGGACGCTCGCGCCCGAGGACTACGCGGCCGACCGCGCCACCTATGCCGAGGCGAAGCGCGCCGTCAAGAAGCTCGTCGGCACCCGCCGGGCGGAGCTGAACGGCGTCGTGTCGGACCTCGACGACATGGCGGCGCGCCGCCAGCTCACCGCCTCGCGCGTCCCCGCGCTGTTCCTGACGCTCGAGCGCAACCTCCAGTACTGGAAGTCGGAGCCGCTGCTGGGCTACAACCAGCGCGTCGGGTTCCCGGACTCCGAGCTCGTCTACCAGCACTACGCCGGGCACGGGATCCAGATCCAGTGGCTGGCGACGTTCGGCAAGCTCAACGGCTACTGGACCGGCGGCAAGCGCTACAACGAGCGCGCCGGCCGGCTGCTCGACGAGGCGCTGCCGCTCGCCGCCGGGCGCGCCGGCGGGCTCGCGTGGGAGTACCTGTTCCCGTTCGACGGCCAGAAGCCGCCGTGGGTCAGCTCGCTCGCCCAGGGCACCGGGCTTCAGGCGATGGCGCGCGTGGCGTTCCGGCTCAACCGCCAGGCCGACGCGATCCCGATCGTCGGCCGCGGGCTCGGCGTCTTCCAGACCCGGCCGCCCGCCGGCGTGCGGGTGGAGACCGACGGAGGCGCGCACTACCTGCAGTACTCCGGGCTGCCGAGACTGCAGATCCTCAACGGCTTCATCCAGTCGCTCGTGGGGCTGTTCGACTACGCGCAGCTGACCGGCGACACGGTCGCCCAGACGCTCTTCCAGCAGGGCGACGCGGCCGCGCGCGAGGAGGTCCCGCGCTTCGACACCGGCGCCTGGTCGCTGTATTCGCGCTCCGGGTCCTCCAAGCCGGAGTCCGACCTCGGCTACCACCAGCTGCTGCGCGACTTCCTCACCCAGCTCTGCAAGCGCACGAGCGCGAGCGAGTACTGCGGCACCGCGAGCCACTTCACCGCGTACCTGAAGCAGCCGCCGGTGCTCGAAGTGCTCGACTCCAACCTGCGCGCGGGCAAGACCGGCAAGCTGCGCTTCAAGCTCGACAAGATCTCGCGCGTAACTGTGAAGATCTCGAACGCCAGAGATCAGGTCGTGCGCGGGCTCGGGACGGTCGGCCGCGGCTCGCGCTGGATCGAGTTCAAGCCCAAGCACTCGGGCACTTACGCGGTCACCTTCACGGCGACCGACCTGGCCGGCAACCCGGGCAGCGCGACCGGCAGCGTGGAGGTCCAGCGCAAGAAGTAGCCTCTTCCGGTAACGGAATGCGGCCGCGGACGATCCTCTACACGGGCAAGGGCGGCGTCGGGAAGACCTCGGTGGCGGCGGCGACGGCGCGGCGGTGCGCCGAGGCGGGCTCACGCACGGTCGTGATCTCGACGGACCCGGCGCACTCGCTCGCCGACGCGCTGCAGGAGGACGTCGGCGGCGAGCCGACGAAGGTCGGCAAGCGCCTGTGGGCGCAGCAGGTGCAGGCCCAGGACGAGCTCGAGCGCCATTGGAGCGCGGTGTCGGACTGGCTCGGCGGGCTGCTGATGGAGCGCGGCGTCGACCGGATCGCGGCCGAGGAGCTGACCGTCCCGCCCGGCGGCGACGAGCTGTTCTCGCTGCTGCAGATCAAGCACGCGGTCGAGTCGGGCGACTTCGACACGGTGATCGTGGACTGCGCGCCGACCGGCGAGACGCTGCGGCTCCTCTCGTTCCCGGACGCGGCGCGCTGGTGGCTGGACAAGGTGTTCGGGCGCGAGCAGTCGATGCTCGCCGCCGCGCGGCCGCTGGCCCGCATGTTCCTCGACGTGCCGCTGCCCGACGAGCGGGTGATGGCAGAGATCCAGCGCCTGGTGGGCAACCTGGTGGAGATGCACGAGCTGCTGCGCGACGCCTCCGCCGTCTCGATGCGGCTGGTGATGACGCCCGACCGTATGGTCGTGGCCGAGGCGATGCGGACGTTCACCTACCTGAACCTGTACGGGTATCTGACCGACGCGGTGGTGGTCAACCGCGTGTTCCCGGCCGAGCTGGCGGACGGCTACTTCGGCGCCTGGCACGACGTCCAGCAGGAGCAGCTCGGGCTCGTCGCGACGGGCTTTGCGCCCGTGCCGGTGCTGCGGGCGCCGTACTTCGCGGCCGAGGTGATCGGGGCCGCGCGCCTGGACGAGCTGGGGGACGCGCTGTTCGCGGACACCGACGCCGCCGCCGTCCTGCACGACCGGCTGGCGCAGGAGCTGCGGGTGGAGAACGGGCGCGCCGAGCTGCGCCTGGACCTGCCGTTCGCGGACAAGAGCGACGTCAAGCTGAAGAAGATCGGGCTGGAGCTGGTGGTGCGCGTCGACGGGTACAAGCGGACGATCATGCTGCCGGGCGGGATGGTCGGCTACCGGCCGACGTCGGCGACGTTGAGCGACGGCTCGCTCGTGGTGGGGTTCGAGCATGGCTGAGCCGGAGCCCTCGGACTACGCGGCCGCCGAGCGGCTGGTGCGCGAGGCGCACGCGCGCGCCGAGGAGGCGGCGCGGGCGGCCACCGGCGGCGTGCCGCCGAACGGCTGGGCCTCGAGCGCCGAGCCGGGCGCGGGGCAGCCGTTTCCGGATGTCGAGCTGCTGCTGCGGCTGCTCGACTCGATGCGCGGCGCGATCCCGCCCGAGCTCGCGCGTCAGCTCGCCGACGCGCTGCGCGAGTTGCTGATCGCGCTGCGGGCGATCCTCGACTGGTCGATCGCGCGGCTCGACGTCGACGGGCCGGAGGAGCCGCGCGTGGAGGACATCCCGATCCAGTGAGCCTCGCGAAGGACTTCCGCGCGCTGTCGCCGGAGATGCGGATGGCCGCGGCGGCCGCCGCCGCTCTCGCGGTCTCGCTGATCCTGCCCTGGTATCAGAAGTCCTACGTGCCGGAGGGGCAGCGCGAGTTCGTCCAGTCGAACGTCAGCGCGTTTGGCGTGTTCACGTTCGTCGAGGCGGCCGTACTGCTGGTCGCGTTCGCGGTCCTCTTCCTCGTGTGGGCTCGCTCTCAGGGCAAGGCGTTCCACCTGCCCGGAGGCGACGGCGCGGCGATCACGCTGGCCGGCGGCTGGGCGCTGCTGCTGCTCGTGTGGCGGCTGTTCGACAAGCCCAACGCGACGGGCGACGCGACCACCGTCGGGATCCAGTGGGGGATCTTCGGCGCCCTGCTCGCCGCGGGCTGGCTGGTGGTCGCGGGAGCCCGCGTCCGCGCCGCGCACCGGCCCGAGCCGCCGAACCCGGTCGCCGACGAGGTCGACTGGGTCGCGCCGTCGCGCCCACCGCGCGAGCCGCGCCCGGACCGGCGCCCACGCGAGGGGACGAGCGACGTGTTCCGCGAGCGGCCGGCGTGGGAGGGCGACGTCGGCGAGCCCCCGGGCCGCGCGCGGCGCGACGCGGCGGAGACGCGCCGGATGGCCGGGGACGACGAAGCGGAGACGCGTCGGCTTCGTGAGGACGACGCGGAGACGCGACGCGTGTCCGGCGACGACGCCGACGCGGCCACGAGGCGGTTCCGCGACGAGGACGCGGAGACGCGACGCGTGTCCGGCGACGACGCCGACGCGGCCACGAGGCGGTTCCGCGACGAGGACGCGGAGACGCGACGCATGTCCGACGACGACGCCGAGACGCGGCGGTTCCGCGACGACGACGCGAGAACGCGACGCCTCCCGCGTGACGACGAGCGGCCGCCGTCATCCCCCGACGCCGCGGCCCGCCACCTCCCGCCGCCCCACCAGCGGCCGCCGTCATCCCCCGACGCCGCGGCGCGACCCTCCCCGCGCGACGAGGACATGGCGCAGCGGCTGTGGGACGACGAGGAGCGCACGCAACGACTCCCGCGCGACGACGGGCGTCTCTGGAGCGACGACCAGTAGGCCCGAGGGGACCCGCGCCGTGCCGAGCGCGGTTGTCTTCAAACGGCAACTGCCCAGGTAGGTAGGGCAGCGGGTCCGATCGGAAACGATCATCCGAGCGCGGCATCCGCGCACGATCGATCAGCGAATCGCGCAGCGGGAAGTCAACGAGGAGAGGGTGCGTCACGAAAGTGTCCCCAGAGGACGCAAACGTGACTCACCCCCCGGCGCGGCGCCCACGGCGGTGATCGATTTACAGTCACCGCAACTTTCTCCCCGCTCCCCTTACTGGGCCGTTGTCGTTCGAGCGGCCGGGAGCGCCCGAGCGGCGAGCCCGCCCCAGGGGCGCTCCCGCTCCCCTTACTGGGCCGTTGTCGTTCGAGCGGCCGGGAGCGCCCGAGCGGCGAGCCCGCCCCAGGGGCGCTCCCGCTCCCCTTAGAGGCTGTCGCGTAAGTCGGTCGCGACCCCGTGGGCGAAATCGGCTAGGCGCCAGAGGCCGTTCTAACCGCCCACGAGCCGCCGTCGCGGGAAATCAGTCGCGGCGAAACGGGCCTGCGGATCGCCGGCGGGACTTATGCGACAGCCTCCTTACTGGGCCGTTGCCGTTCAGCGGCCGGCGGCACGCCGCGGCTTGTCCGCTGATCAGGCGCCCGCCACCGCGGCAGGCCCCCGCGCAGCGGCGCCAGCGGTCGCGGCTTGTCCGCTGATGAGGCGCCCGCCACTGCGGCAGGCCCCCGCGCACCGGCGCCCGCGGCCGGCGGCAAGCCGCGGCTTGTCCGCTGACGGGGCGCCCGCCACGCCCGCGCAACAAATCTCTCGCGCACGCGTTTCCATCGAACGTGCGCGCGCTGCTGGCGATCGTCGTTCTTCTTGTCGTCGCCGCTCCCGCGGCCGCCGCTCCGCCGTGGTCGGACCCGGTCAACGTGTCGAGCGCGCACGAGTTCGTCGACAACCCGACGCTGGGCTTCGGTGGCGACGGACGCGGCCTGGCGACGTGGATCGCGCGGGACGGCGTCGGCGACGCCGCGATGTTCGGCGTGTTCGCGGCGCCGCTCGGCGGCTCCGAGCGCCTCGTCACGCGCTCCGCGGTCCTTTCTCCCCCCGTCCTCTACGGCTCGACCCGCACCGCGGCGGCGCGGCTGAACGGCGACCGTCTCACGGTCGTCTTCGGCCGCACGGATGGCAGCTTCGGCTCGCCTGAGCCGATCGCCGATCGCGCGAGCATCCGCAGCGTCGTGCTCGCCGCCAACGCGCAGGGCGACCTCGCGCTCGCGTGGTTCGAGGACCGCGGCACCAGGACCGACCGCGTGTACGTCGCGGTGCGGCCGCACGGCAAGCCGTGGACGCCGCCGCTCCTGCAGGCCACCGACCGCGTGCGCAGCGTCAGCGTGGCGGTATCGCCCAAGGGCGCGCTGCTGCTCGCCTATGACGCGCGCGGGACGATCAAGGCGCGCTACAAGCCCGCCACGGCGCCGCTGTTCCGGCACGTGCAGGCGATCGAGTCTGACCCGACGTACTTCGCCCGGATGCGCACAGCGGTGACCGGGAACGGCCGCGCGTACATCGCGTGGGCGGCGCAGTTCCTGAGCGAGGGCGGCGACCGGGGCGACGGGTTCTACGAAGTGGCCGTGCAGCCCGCGGGCGCGCTCAAGTTCCGGCCCGCCCGCCTGCTCGAGCAGCGTCCGGCCAGCGAGACCGTCGGCGGGCTCGACCTCGTCACCGACGCGGCCAACGGCGCGACCGTCGCCTGGGGCGCGACCACCGTGAAGGCCGCGATAACCGATCCGCAGGGGAGCTTCAGCCCGCCGGTGTCCGTCGCCCCCGGCCTGGAAGCCGCACTGGCAGGCGCACCGGACGGCCGCGCGCTCGTCGCCTGGATCGCGCACCCCGGCGACGCCGGGGACGGCGGGCTGATGGCGGCGACCGCGACCCACGGCGTGTTCGGCGAGCCCGAGGTCGTCACCACCGGGCCGGAGGCACGCGTTCCGGCGGCCGCATACGACGCCAAGAACGACCGTTGGGGCCTCGCCTGGAGCAACCGCCCGAACGGCGAGACGCGCCCGCTGCAGACCTTCCTGCAGGCGAGTCTGCGAACAGGGTGAGCCCGCGGCCCGCCGGGGTGAATGGCGGGCCGCAGGGGACTCACCGCGGCGGGCTAGGAGTCTGTTGAAGAATGGTCGGTCAGCCCTGATGTGGTGCAGCCGTGGATGCCTCGGGGCGGACGCGATCGCGATGCGTGGCTCTGCCACGTGAGCATCGCGGGCGGCGCGAGGCGCCGCGGATGTGCCGCAGCAGGCGTACCGGAATTCTTCAACAGGCTCCTAGGCGACCGCCAGCTCCGCCTGCTTGGCGCGCAGCTCCTCGAGGATCCCCCCGAGGGCGAGCGCAAGCTCCGGGTCGGCGAGCCGCTCGCCGTCGAACGCGTCGTCGGCCAGACCGACCGGCAGCTCGCGATCGAGCACGTCGGCGCCGAGCGCAGCGAGCACCTTGCGTGCCTCCGCCTGCGCCCACACGGCGCCGAACAGTCCCGTCGAGGCGCCGACCACCGCGGCCGGCTTGCCGCGCAGCGGCGACTCGGTCAGCGGGCGTGAGATCCAGTCGAGCGCGTTCTTGAGCTGGCCCGGCAGCGAGTGGTTGTACTCCGGGGTCGAGACGAGCACCGCGTCGGCCTCGAGGAGCGCGGCGCGCAGCGCATCGACCGCCTCGTGGCCCTCGGCCTCGTCGTCCTCGTCGTACGGGGGGATCGCCTTCAGCCCTTCGTACTCGACCAGCTCCGCGCCGTCCGGCAGCAGGTCCGCCGCCGCGCGCAGGAGCCGGGAGTTGTGGGAGCCCGCTCGCAGGCTCCCGGATAGACCCAGGACCTTCATGCCGGCTACTCCTGCGTGAACTCGAGCTCAGCGTGCAGCGTGACGTCGTTGGCGAGCGCGAAGCCGCCCTTGGGCAGCGGGGCGTTCCAGCTGAGGCCGTAGCGCGTGCGGTCGATGGTCGCCTCGAGCGCGATGCCCGTCTTGGTGTAGCCGCCGAGGCCCTCGACCGGCTCGGTGATCGTGCCGCGCGCCTGCAGCGGCAGCGTCGTGCCCTTGATCGTGAGGTCGCCGTCGACGATCAGCTCGCCGTTGTCTGCGCGCACGAGCGTGGAGCTGAAGCTGATCGCGGGATGGTTGGCGACGTCGAAGAAGTCCTCCGCGGCGACGTGGCCGGCGAGCTGGGGGTCCTTGATCGCGACCGAGTCGGCGCGGACCGAGCCCTCGAGACGCAGCGTGCCGTCGTCGTTGGCCGTCAGCGTCGCGTCGAAGTCCTCGAAGCGGCTGCGGAACGTCGAGACGACCATGTGCTTGACGGCAAAGCCGACGGTCGAGTGGACCTTGTCGACGGTCCAGCTGGACGCGACGGGAAGCGGGGAAGCGATGGCGGTCACTTGTCTCTCCTGGTTGATTCCGGACTACGGTCCGGTTGGCTCGGGTCACAAATGTAGCACGCAATCGGACTGCGGTCCAGTTACTACAATGACCGGTGTGACCACCGACCTCCCAGTCCTCGGCTCAGAGCCGCACGAGCGCTCGGACGCCGCGCGCAACCGGCGCAAGGTGCTCGAGGCCGCGAGCCGGCTGTTCGAGTGCCACGGCGCCGCGAACGTGTCGATGGAGGCGGTGGCGGCCGAGGCGGGCGTCGGCAAGGGCACGCTCTTCCGCCGCTTCGGCGACCGTGCGAGCCTCGCCCGCTCGGTGCTCGAGCAGCACGAGATCCAGCTGCAGGAAGGGCTGATCCGCGGGCCGGCCCCGCTCGGCCCCGGCGCGGCGCCGTGCGAGCGGCTGTACGCGTTCGGGCGCGCGTACCTGGACTTCCTCGAGCGCCACGGCGACCTGATCCTCGCCGCCGAGTTCGGCTCCCCCGGCGTCCGGCTGGTGAGCCCGCCGTACGCCTTCTATCGCACGCACGTGAAGCTGCTGCTCCAGCAGGCGGGCTTCGACGGCAATGCCGACTACCTGTCCGACGTGCTGCTCGCCCCGCTGTCGGCGTCGACGTTCCGGTACCACCGCGTGGTGCGCGAGATGTCGGTCGAGGAGCTCGGCGACGCGTACGCGGACCTGTGTAGAAGGGTCCTAGACTCACCCAGATGAGCGCGCCTCCGTCCGTCGACCACGTCGCCGACGGGCTGCGCGCGGCCGGCTACCTGCCCGGCGAGTCCACCGCGCTGGTCTCCTACCTCGCCGCGCGGCTCGGCAAGCCGGTGCTCGTCGAGGGGCCGGCGGGCGTCGGCAAGACCGAGCTCGCCAAGGCGCTGGCCACCTATCTCGGCCGCACGCTCATCCGCCTGCAGTGCTACGAGGGGCTCGACGAGGCCAAGGCGCTGTACGAGTGGAACTACCGCAAGCAGCTGCTGCGGATCCAGGCGGAGGCCGAGGGCACCGGCTGGCAGGCCGTGCAGGACGACATCTTCGGCGAGGAGTTCCTGCTCGCCCGCCCGCTGCTGAGCGCGATCGCCTCGCCCGAGCCGGTCGTGCTGCTGATCGACGAGATCGACAAGACCGACCAGGAGTTCGAGGCGATGCTGCTCGAGCTGCTGAGCGACTTCCAGATCTCGATCCCCGAGCTGGGCCGGATCGAGGCGCGCACGCACCCTGTGGTGTTGCTGACTTCCAACAATTCGCGCGAGCTGACCGAGGCGCTCAAGCGCCGCTGCCTGTACCTGTGGCTCGACTACCCGACGGCCGAGCGCGAGCTCGAGATCGTGCGCCTGCACGCGCCCGACCTGCCGGAGAAGGTCGCCCGCCGGCTCGTCGAGGTCGTCGGGATGGTGCGCGAGCTGGACCTCAAGAAGCCGCCGTCGATCGCCGAGTCGATCGACTGGGCGCGCGCGCTGCTGCTGCTCGGCGCCGAGGACATCGACGGCGAGCTGTTTCGCGCGACGATGTCGATCATCGTCAAGCACCGCACCGATCTGGACACGGTCGCCGAGCGCGTGGGCGTAAGGCTTGCCGCTTGACCGGCAGCTGATCGGGTTCGCCGAGGCGCTGCGCAACGAGGGCGTCGCCGTCGGCACGTCGGAGCTCAATGACGCGTTCGCCGCGCTCGGCGAGGTCGACTGGCTGCGCGCGGCGCCGTTCCGCGAGGCGCTCGCGGCCACGCTCGCGAAGTCGCCCGAGGACCGCCGCGTCTTCGACCTCGTGTTCGAGCGCTACTTCTTCCGCGCCGCCGAGGGCGCCGCGCTCGAGCACGGCGTGCGCGAGGGCGGCTCGGCCGGCGAGGAGGTCGACGGCATCACGGGCGGCGAGCGGATCGACTACGAGGCGCTGCGCGAGCAGATCCTGGAGGCGATCCGGCGCGGCGACGAGGGCGCGCTGCGCGATCTCGCGCGGCTGGCCATCGCCGCCTTCGGCCGCCGCGGCGAGGGCTCGGGCGTGCTCGGCGTCGACGTGCAGCGGATCCGCCGCGCGCTCGGGCTGCGCTCGGAGCCGGGCGGGCTGGTGAAGGGCGAAGGCGCGCCGGCAGAGCTCACGCGCGACCAGATCCGCGCGTTCGAGCAGCACCTGCGGCGCGAGCTCGAGCGTGCGCAGATCGAGCGCACGCAGGCGCTGCCGCCGTCGCGGCCGCTGAACGAGCTCGACCGCCAGCTCCCCACCGGCCCGCTGCAGGACCTCGCCGCCGTGCACCGCGTGGTCAGCCAGCTCAAGCGGCGGCTGGCGACGCAGGGCCACCAGGCGCGGGGGCGCAAGCGCCACGCGCACGTCGACGTGCGCCGCACGATGCGGGCGTCGCTGGAGACCGGCGGCGTGCCGGTCGTGCTCAAGTACCGCCCGAACCGGCCGCGCAGGCCGGAGCTGTACGTGCTGTGCGACGTCTCGACGTCGGTGACGAGCGCGAGCGTCTTCTTCCTCAGCGTGCTCCACGCGCTGCACGACTCGTTCCGGCGGATGCGCTCGTTCGTGTTCGTCGAGCGGATCTCCGAGGTCACCGACGTGTTCGAGCGCGAGCGCTCGTTCAAGGCGGTGTCCGACGCGATCTCCAAGGACGCCGGGGTCGCCGACGTCTCCGGCTATACCGACTACGGGCGCGTGTGGCGCGAGTTCCTGCAGCTCGTCGAGGACGACCTGCATCCGCGCGCGACGGTCATCGTGCTCGGCGACGCGCGCACCAACGGCCGCGACCCCGCGGCGCACGTGTTCGCCCACATCGCCGAGCGCGCGGGGCGGACGTTCTGGCTCAATCCCGAGCCGCGCCTGTACTGGAACTACGGCGACTCGGTGATCTCGGCCTACGAGAAATACTGCGACGCGTACGAGTGCTGGACGACGCGCCAGCTCGAAGAGTTCGTGCGGGCGCTCACGCGCCCGACGTACGCGTGAGCGGCGAAGCCTCGCCCTGCGGGCTCGTTTCGCTGGGAGCAATCGCCCAGGGGGCGATTCTCCCGGGAACGGGGATCCCGGCGTGAGCACCGAGGCCGAACGCGGGCTGGACCTCGGCGCCGCGGCACGGCGGGGAGCGCTGTTCGCCGTCGTCGCGGTCGTCGTGGCGGTCGCGATCACGACGCTGCCCGGCGTCGGCGACGTGCGCGACCGGCTGGCGGACGCCGACATGGCCTGGCTGGCGGGGGTCGTGATGTTCGCGATCGGCTCGATGCTCGGCTACGTGCGCGCGCTGTGGGCGGTGTTCGATCGCGTGGTGCCGTGGCGGCGCGCGCTCGTGCTCGGGACCGCCGAGCAGGGCGCGAACGTGCTGATCCCCGCCGGCGGGGCGGGCGGCCCCGCGCTCGGCGCGTTCGTGATGCAGCGGCTCGGCGTACCGGGCGAGCTCGCCGCCCACCGGCATGCCGCGCTGTTCCTCGCCACCAGCGCAACGTCGTTCTTCGCGATGGCGCTGTTCGGCGTGCTCACATCGCTCGGCCTGCTGCCGAGCGACGTGTCGCTCGCGTGGCGGCTCCTCCCCGCCCTGGCGGCGACCGCGATCATCGCGCTGGCGATCGTCTACGCGCGGCTGCCGCCGCCGCTCGAGCTGGCGCGCGGGCGGATCAGCGGCTCGCTCTGGCGCGTGCGCCGCTTCGTGCACGAGGGCGTGCGCACGACGTACCACCTGCTGCGCCACGGCGACCGCTTCCTCGCGTTGGGCGCGATCACCTACTTCGCCTGCGACGTCGCCAGCCTCGCCTGCGCGTTCCGGGCGTTCGGCGGCGGCGCGCCGCCGCTCGGGGACTTCGTGCTCGCCTACACGCTCGGCCACGCGGGCGCGTTCCTGCCGACGCCGGGCGGGATCGGCGGCGTCGAGGGCGGTCTGATCGGCATGTTCGTGATCTACGGCGCGCCGCTCAGCGTCTCCGCCGCGGCGGTCCTCGGCTACCGCGTCTTCCAGCTCGGGCTGCCGGCGGTCTTCGGCGCGCTCGCGCTGCTGCGTGTCCGCCACGCGCTCGCGCACCCGCCGCCGCGCGAGGAGGTCGAGGCGCGCTTCGCCGGACTTGAGCGCTGACGCGTGCGGCTTCGGGGCCGTCGCGAACGGCGCCGCCTGCTCGCAGCTCGTGCCCTCGGGCGGGAGCCAGAGCGTGTTGACGACTGCGCCCCGTCGTGCACGTAGATGTCAGGAACGTCTTGCCCGAAAAGCCTGGATCGGAGATGAGAAGCCCTTCAGCCTCTTGCGGCCGGCGTCGGAGAACTCGAAGCCGTTGCCCGTGACCGCGTCGCGGATCTCCTGGGTGACCAGCACGCTCGACGGGCGGGCGCGCGTGGTGAGCCGGCTGGCCAGGTTGACCGGCGTGCCGAACCAGTCGCCCCAGCGATGGACGGCCTGCCCGCAGGCGACGCCGGCCCGCAGCGGCGGGAACGCGTCGTCGGCGTCCGCGGCCTCGACGAGCCGCAGCGTGCACTCGAGCATCGCGTCCGGCTCGGGCGCGACGAGCATCACCGCGTCGCCGATCAGCTTCACGATCCGTACCGGGGGGTCGCAGGCCTCGCCCGCGAGGTGCGAGAGCCGCCCGGCGACGCTGCCGAGCTCCTCCACCGGCACGCTCTCCCCCAGCTCCGTGAAGCCGACCAGGTCCGCGAACGCCACCACGGCCTCCTGCGTGTCGCCGTGCTGTCCCGCGCGCAACTGCTCCTGCGTGACCGCGTCCATGCGCAGGACCTGCTGCAGATGCGTCGCGTAGACGTGCTGCAGCCACGGCCCGGCGAGCGGCAGCAGCCGCTCGGCGACCGCGGCGTAGCGATGCGCGAGCTCGTGCTCGTCGAGCCCCGGCTCCATGAACGTGCGCGCGACGAGCGCGCGCGTGGCCTCGGCGTAACGCGCCATGCCCTGGCCGAGCACGCGCGTGACCTCCAGCGCATCCTCGTCGTCGAAGCCGGCCTGGCGGTGGAGCGCGCCGAGCCGCGCCGCCTCGAGGTCGTGCTCGCCGAACACGCGCTCGTCCAGGCCGGGGACCGGGAGCCCGAGCGCGCGCCAGCTGGCGGCGAGCATCTCGATCTCGACGCCCGACTGCTCGGCGACCTCGCGCGCCGTGTAGCGCTCCTCGGAGGCCAGCAGCCGCGAGACCGGCGCCAGCACGAGCTTGTCCTCGGCGACGAGCCGCCCGAGCTCCTCGACCGGGACGCCCTGATCGTGCAGCTCATCGAGCAGCCGCGCACGAGCGGCGCGCGCCGCGTCATCCTCGAGGCCCTCCAACAGGCCTTCGGCGCCCCAGTCCATGCCCGGGAGCGTAGGTTGACGCGGCGCGCGGCTCTACGCGCCGATTACTGGACGTTGGATCGACTGTTAGGCTCCAGATCGGCGTGAAAACGCGGGTGCTGCCGGACGGTGGCTGAGATTGCGTCCAGGAACTCCGACGCGGGCCGCTTGAACCTGTGGGGTAATGCCCGCGGAGGGAGCGAATGCAGACGGAACTCGAGGCTCCTCATACGGAGCCTCTCGACGTTCAAGGCCACGTCGTGCTGGCGGGCGTGCGCAAGGCGTACGGGCCGGTCGTCGCGCTGGACGGCGTCGATCTGCGGGCGGCGCCCGGCGAGGTCGTCGCCGTGGTCGGGCCGAGCGGGTGCGGGAAGTCGACGCTGCTCGAGCTCGTGTGCGGGCTCGCGGAGGCCGACACCGGCGTGGTGAGCGCGCCGCCGGCCGCACTGATGCCGCAGCGCGACGCGCTGCTTCCCTGGTTGAGCGCCTTGGACAACGCCGCGCTGGCCCGCCGCGTCGCGGGCGATTCGCGGTCGGCCGCACGGGCGCGGGCGCATGAGCACTTCGCGGCGTTCGGGCTCGAGGGCTTCGAGCGCGCGCGGCCGGGCGAGCTGTCGGGCGGGATGCGCCAGCGGGTCGCGTTCCTGCGCGCGCTGCTCTCCGGGCGGCCCGTGCTGTGCCTGGATGAGCCGTTCGCCGCGCTCGACGCGCTGACCCGCGGGCAGGCGCAGGGCTGGCTCGGCGACGCGCTCGCGCGCGAGCCGCGGACGGTGCTGCTGGTCACCCACGACGCCGAGGAGGCCGTCCTGCTCGCCGACCGCGTCGCGGTGATGTCGGCGCGGCCGGGGCGGGTCGTCGAGGTCATCGACGTCGCGTTGCCGCGGCCGCGGGCACGGGCGGACGTGGCGGGGCTGCGTGAGCGCGCGCTGGCCGCGCTGGGGGTGACGTGATGGGCGTCGCCTCGTCCCACCCCCGTGACGCCGGCCGGCGAAGCCGCGCGAACTGGATGGCGCCCGCGGGCGTCGTGCTCGCGCTGCTCGCCGCGTGGGAGCTGATCGTGCGCGCCGGCTGGGTCGATCCGCTGCTGCTCCCCGCGCCCACCAGCGTGGTCGAGTCGCTGTGGACCGACCGCAGCCTGCTCGCCGACGACCTCCTGACCACCACCTATGAGGTGGTGATCGGCCTCGCCGCGTCGCTCGTCCTCGGCGCCGGGCTCGCCGTCGCCATGCACCTCAGCCCGCCGGTCGACCGCGCGCTGCGGCCGCTCGTGATCGGCTCGCAGGCGGTGCCGATCCCGGTGATCGCGCCGCTGTTCGTCTTCGTGCTCGGCTTCGGCCTGGCGCCGAAGGTGCTGATCGTGGCGCTGGTCTGCTTCTTCCCGGTGACGATCAACGTCTACGACGGGCTGCGCGACTCCGATCCCGACGCGCGCAAGCTGCTGCGTTCGCTCGACGCCACGCGCTGGCAGCGGCTGCGCTTCCTGGAGGCGCCCAGCGCGCTCCCGTCCGCGTTCACCGGCGCGAAGATCGCCGCCGCGGTCGCGGTGATCGGGGCGGTGTTCGGCGAGCTCTCCGGCTCCGACAAGGGTCTCGGGCACCTGCTGGTGACGGCCAACGCCGGGCTCGCCACACCGCGGCTGTTCGCGGCCACCGTCCTGCTGTTCGCCGAGGCGATCGCGCTCTACGCCGTCTTCGCCGCGCTCGAGCGCCGGGTGGTGACCTGGCGATGAGGCGCATCGTGGTGCTCGCCGCGCTCGCCGCCGCGCTGGCCGCCTGCGGCGAGAAGGCCGAGCCGCAGGCCGGCACCGGCGCGAAGGAGCCGTTCACGGTCCTGCTCGACTACGTCCCCAACGCCGACCACGCCGGCATCTATGCGGCGCAGTCCGCCGGCCTGTACGCGAAGGCCGGGCTCGACGTGAAGATCCAGGCGCCGCCGGACCCGTCGGCGCCGCTGAAGCTGCTGCAGGCCGGCCGCGCCGACGTCGCGATCTCCTACGAGCCGGAGCTGATGCTCGCGCGCGACGCGGGCGCCGACAGCCTCGTGTCCGTCGGCGCGCTCGTGCAGGTCCCGCTGACGTCGCTGATGTCGCTGCCGGCCGCGCACGTGCGCTCGCCCAAGGACCTGCAGGGCAAGCGGGTCGGCACGGCCGGCATCCCCTATCAGTCGGCGTACCTGAAGACGATCCTCGACAAGGCCGGCGTCAGCGGCGTCAAGGAGACCAACGTCGGCTTCAACCTCGTGCCCGCGATGGTCTCCAAGAAGGTCGACGCGACGCTCGGCGCTTTCTGGAACGTCGAGGGCGTCGATCTGCAGCTGCGAGGCCGCAAGCCGGTCGTGATGCGGATGGACGAGCTCGGCGTCCCGACCTACGACGAGCTGATCCTCGTCGCGCGCAAGCAGGACCTCAACCCGGCCGGCGCGTCCCGCGTGCGGCGCTTCCTGCAGGCGACGGCGGCCGGGCACCGGCTGCTCAAGGACGATCCGTCGGTCGGTGTGGACGCGCTGCGCGCGGCGGACAACTCGCTCGACCCGAAGCTGCTCGACGCCCAGATCCGGGCGACGCTGCCGGCGTTCTTCCCGGCTGACGCGAAGCGGCCGTGGGGCTGGCAGGAGCCGGTCGAGTGGGCGGCCTACGAGCGCTGGATGCGCGCGAACGCGCTGCTCAAGCGGCCGCCGTCCGAAGCCGCGCCGCTGACGAACGAGTTCCTGCCCGGCGAAGCGGTCGGCGGGTCGGAATCCGGCTGAGCCGCAGGTACGCGCCGGCCAGGCCGGCGTACGGCGCGTACGGCTCGAAGAACTCGCGCACCTCCGGCACGTCGACGCGCTTGGAACGCAGCGCGCCGACGAGCTGGAGGAAGCCGAGGTCGCCGGCGGGCACGACATCGAGCCGGCCCAGCCCGTGCAGCGCGAGCATCTCGACGGTCCACGGCCCGATCTCGCGGATGGCGAGCAACCGGGCGAAGACGTCCGCGAGCGGCGAGCCGCCCGCGGCGGCCGTCCAGTCGATGCGTCCGGCGGCCACCTCCCGCGCGGCACGGCCCATCGCCAGCGCGCGCTTGGGCGCCAGCCCGAACGACTCCAGCAGCGCCGGCGCCTGACCCGCGACGACGCCGGCCGGCGGGACGTCGCGCATGCCCGCCCAGGACGGACCGAGGGCGCGGAGCATGCGCCGCTGGATCAGGACCGCGCGCGAGAACTCGATCAGCTGCTCGGTGATCGCCCACGCAAGCGTCTCCCACGGCGTCGGCGACCGGCGCACGCGCAGCCCCGGGTACGCGCGAACCGCCGCGCCGATGACCGGGTCGTCGCGGAAGCGCTCGTGGAACTCGCGCACGTCGTCATCTACGCCGACGACGAAGCGCATCCGCGCGATCCCCTCGCGGGCGGCCGCCTCCGACGACGCCCGCGCGGCGAAGACGACGTGATCGGGGGCCGGCTGCGCGACGGCGACGACGACCGGCGCCGCGCCGGCGTGCATCAGCCGCACGAGCCCGTCGCCGCGACGGCGCAGCAGCCCGTCCATCGACGCGCGTCCGAGCCGGAACGTCCACACCGGGCGCACGACCTCGCGGACGAGGACCGTGCCGGTGGCGCTCAATCGCGGCGCAGCAGGTGGACGTCGACCAGGAACGAGTTCGACGACACGATCTCGCCGAGCGCGCCGACTTTCCGGCGGCGCTTCTTCGCGAGCCGCTTCTGCCGCCGCCGCGTCACGACCGCCGCCGTGGTCACGCCGACCGCGAACCCGGTCGCCGCCAGCGCGGCGGCCTGGACCGCGGGCACGGGCAGGCGCGCCTCCGGCGCCGCCTCGACCACTCCAGGCTCATCGGCCACGACGGGCAGGCCGTCGACGACCTCCGCCTCGACTTCAGCGTCCTCGTCCACCACGAAGGACCAACCCTAGTACATCCGTCGGCGGGATCCGGCGGGTCGCCTGGCGAATGCACCGGTCGTGCCTGCCGGTGCACGGCGGGCGTGCGCATGCTGGTGGCACGTGTGCGCCCGCCGGGTGCCGGCAGGCGCGAGCGGGGCCCGCCAGAACCCGTCGGATCCCGGCGATGGTTGTACCTAGCGGCTACGACGGACGTGCATGGTGCCGAACACGCGATCCCAGTACGGCGCGCTGATGCCGAAGCCGCGCGCGTCGTCCTGGAAGTGGTGGCGCATGTGCAGCTCCCGCAGCCACTTCCCGGCCCGCGTGCGCGGCGTGTGGTGGTGCAGGTGGTAGTGGATCATGTCGTAGAGGAGATACCCCGCCAGGAAGCCGGCGCCGAACGCGAACGCGCGCTCGGAGCCCAGCACGAGCACGAACAGCGCGTAGAACACGAGCGCGAGCGGAATCGAGGCGGCCGGCGGCATCACGAGCCGCAGCGGGTCGTTCGGGTGGTCGTGATGGACGCCGTGGATCATCCAGTGCAGCCGCGCGCCGACGCCCTGCTCGGGCTCGAAATGGAAGATCACGCGGTGGATCCAGTACTCGGCGAGCGTCCAGAACAGGTACCCGCCGGCCGCGAACGCGAGCGCGCTCAGCAGCCCGAGCCGGTCCACGCCGAGCGCGAAGAGGATCGTGATCGCCGGCAGGAAGAGGACGACCGGCACGAGGTGATGGACGCGGGTGAAGCGATCCAGCAGCCCCGACTTGAACATCGGCGGGGAGGCCTTCAGGAACTCGCTGCGGTCCATACTTAAATGCTACCTATCAGGCGGCCCTAACTTCCAGGGCCGAGATCGGCGGCGAACACCCGGAATCGCCGGACGACACGGCCGCCCATGGCCTCCATGGCCTTGTTCATGTTGCGGTTGGTCTCCAGGATCCAGCCCATCTCCCCCCACTTCTGGGCGACCCTCGTGGCGGTGTCGAAGTGCTCGACGTATAGGCCGGCCGCGATCCCCGTGTGCTGGAACTCCGGCTTGACGCCGAGGAAGCCCACGCGCACGCGGTCGATCGCCTTCGCCTTGCGCAGGTAGTGCCACCAGCCGAACGGCAGCAGGCGGCCGTTCATCTTCACCAGCACCTGGTTGACGTCCGGCACCGTGATCGCGATCGCCGCCGTCTCGCCCTCGGGCGTCTCGGCGACCATGAACCAGTTGCGGTCGAAGACGAGCTGCATCTCCTGCGCGTAGACGTCGAGGTCGCGCTTGGTGTAGGGCACGAAGCCCCAGTTCTCGCTCCAGGCGGCGTTGTAGACGTCGGCGAAGCGGTCCATGTCGCGCCGCAGCGAGCGCCGTGACATGCGCCGGATCTTGATGCCGTGGCGCGGCTCGACCTGCTCGGCGAGCTTGAAGATGATCGGGAGGATCTTCGAGCGGTCGGCGATCACCAGCTCGTACATGAGCAGGTCGACCTCCTTCTCGAGCCCCGCCTCCTCGCAGCGCGACGCGTAGTACGGCGGGTGCCACGGCTGGCGGATGAACGGCATCCGCTCGAAGCCCTCGATCATCACGCCGAGCTCGTCGTTGATCGTGAAGTCCATCGGGCCGATCGCGCGGTCGCGGCCGTGCGCGCGCAGCCACGCGGTCGCGGCCTCGAGCATCGGCGGCAGGATGTCCGGCTCGTCCTCGAGCTCGAGGAACCCGAACATGCCGTCGCGGTTGCCGTGGAACTCGTTGTAGTTGTCGTCGTACTGCGCGCTGATGCGGCCCACCACGCGGCCCTCGCGCTCGGCCAGGAACAGCTGCGCGTCGCCGTGGCTGAAGAACGCGTTCTGGCTGCGCATGAGGAACAGCCGGCGCTCCAGGCGCAGTGGGGGGACCCAGACCCCCGACTTAGAATGGAGGCGGTACGGGAGCTCGATGAACTCCTTGATGTCCCGTCGAGACGAGACGGGACGCACCACGACCCCCACGGAGACGGACCCTACATGCCGACCGCCATCGACGTCTTCGCGAAGGTCCGCGGGCACGAGCGAGCCGAGCAGCTGCGCGCCGCCCGAGAGGCCGACGTCCTCCCCTACTTCCGCCGCCTCGAGGGGCCGGCGGGCCCGGTGGTGGAGATGGAGGGCGCCGAGCGGATCATGCTCGGGTCCAACAACTACCTCGGGCTGACCGCCGACCCGCGCGTGATCGAGGCCGCGCACGCCGCGATCGACCGCTACGGCACCGGCCTGACCGGCTCGCGACTGCTCAACGGCACGCTCGACCTGCACCTGCAACTCGAGGCCGAGATCGCCGAGTGGATGGGCACCGAGGACGCGATCGTCTTCTCGACCGGGCACCAGGCCAACATCGGCACGCTCGGGACGATCCTGGCGCCCGGCGACACCGTGATCGCCGACTCCGCCGACCACGCGTCGATCCTCGACGGCTGCCTCTTGTCACGCGCCAAGCTGCGCCCGTTCAAGCACAACCGGCTGGACCGGCTGGAGAAGATGCTCGAGCGCGCCGCGGACGACGGCGGCGGCGTGCTGGTCGTGGTCGACGGCGTCTTCAGCATGGAGGGCGACGTCGCGCCGCTGCCGAGGATCGTCGAGCTCGTCAAGGCGCACGGCGCGCGGCTGATGGTCGACGAGGCGCACGCCGCCGGCGTGCTCGGGGCGCGCGGCGCCGGCGCCAGCGAGCTGTTCGGCGTCGAGGCCGACGTCGACCTGCGGATGGGGACGTTCTCGAAGTCGCTCGCCTCCTGCGGCGGCTTCATCGCCGGCCCGCACGAGGTGATCGACTTCCTGCGGATCTCCTCGCGGGCGTTCCTGTTCACCGCCTCCAACGTGCCCGCCGCCGTCGGCGCCGCGCTGGCCGCGCTGCGGATCGTGCGCAGCGAGGAAGGGCCGCAGCTGTTCGCCCGCGTGCTCGCCAACGCCGCCTATCTCAAGCAGGGGCTGGCCGACCTCGGCCTGAAGGTCGTCGAGGACCCGTCAGGCGTCACGACGCCGGTCGTGCCCGTCGTGGTCGGCGACGACTGGAAGGCGGTGCTGCTCTGGCGCGCGCTCTACGACGCCGGCGTCTACGTCAACGTGGCGATCCATCCTGCCGTCCCGCCGGGCGGAGCGCTGCTGCGCACCAGCGTGATGGCCACGCACGACGAGGCCACGCTCGACCGGGCGCTCGAAGCTCTCGGGCGCGTCAAGTCCACTTTCGAAACCGAGCACGGTCGACTGCCATAGCACATACATCCGACGGAATACGCCGGTAGAAATCATGTGCTCTTTGCGGAAGTGGAGGCTAGTTGAGCGTTGAATCCGCCCGCTCATGAGGTCTAGCCTGCGGGCCGCGGTCGAGCGCTAGAGCGCAGACACACCGGGAAGAGGGAACCCCCCGGAAAACGGGGCACAGGGAACGGCCTTCGGGACGTCCGGCGCATGCCGGACTAGGCCGCCGGTTCTGCGCGCGTGTACTCAGGATCGCGGCAATAGGTAACGACCCCCCACCGTGCGAGGGTGGGATAGCGGGGAGGTTCGATGAACGCAACTGCGACAGCACCTGCTCCTCAACATATGCGGGCGCTTGCGCAGGCCAACCGCGTGCGACTGGCGCGCGCCGAGCTCAAGCGCCAAGTGGCCGACGGAGAGCTCGACGTCGCCGGGGTGGTGCTCGAGTGCCCTTGGGAGGCCGAGAGCATGACCATCGCGGACCTGTTGATGAGCCAGCATCGCTGGGGCCGCACTCGCTGCCGCAGGTTCCTGGCATCGATACCGATGCTGGAGACGAAGACGATCGGCTCGATGACCGACAGGCAACGACATGCGCTCTCGGCGCAACTGAATGGGGAGCCGGCAGCCGATCGCTTCGGCCTAAATCTCGTAGGAACCTGAAACGACGCGACGGCGGGCGGGCTTACCCGGTCTGCCCGCCGGCGCCAAACCCTGTCTCAGGCGTCGCGAGCTCGACGACGTGGCCGTCGGGATCGCGCAGATACAGCGAGTGGAACGCTCGCCGGTCGATCACGTCGGTGCACTCGACGCCACGATCGCGCAGGTAGTCCCGCCACGCCTGCAGCTCCTCCAGCGTGTCCACGCGCAGGGCGAAGTGGTGCGTCGAGCCGACGCCGACCACGCCCTCGGGCAGCTGCGGGTACTGCATGAAGCTCACCAGCGACCCGTCGGCGGCGCCGAACCACACGTGGCGGGCGCCGGGGTCGTCGTCCGACGGACCGTCGTGGACGATGCCCAGGCCGAGCACGTCGCGATAGAGGCCGATCGTCCGGTTCAGGTCGCGGCAGATCACGGTGACGTGGTGCACCCCGCGCAGCCGCATGCGTTTCTCATCCGCCACCGGCTTGAGGATATTGGGCGAACCTCCGGCCATGCCCCTGCGTAGGACCACGTGACCAGGAGAGGAGGTCTGTATGAGGTTGCGCTTGAAGCTCGCGGCAGCGGTGGCGGTGCTCGGTGTGGCCGGCATCGGAACCGCGGCGATCGCGCACGACAACTCGCGCTTCGACGCCGGCCTGACCGGCTACGAGGAGGTCCCGACGCTGTCCACGTCAGGGACGGGGACCTTCAACGCGTGGATCAACCGCGGTAAGGACGAGATCCGCTACACGCTCTCGTACGCGGGGCCGTTCGACGCCAATCCGGCCGGCGGCACGGTCACGCAGGCGCATATCCACCTCGGCGCGCGGGCGTTCAGCGGCGGCATCATCGCGTTCCTGTGCACGAACCTGGGCAACGGCCCGGCGGGAACGCCGGCTTGCCCCGCCGCACCGGCGACGGTGACCGGCACGATCACCCCGGCCTCGGTCGTCGGGCCGGCGGCGCAGGGCATCGCGCCCGGCGAGTTCGCCGAGCTGGTGCGCGCGCTGCGCGCGGGCGCGGCGTACGCGAACGTCCACACGACGACGTTCCCGGCCGGCGAGATCCGCGGCCAGATCTCAGACGACAGCGATCGCCACGGACGGGATCACTGACGTTGCGGCGGCGCCTGGGCACGTGTCCAGGCGCCGCGCAGCAGGATGAAGGCGGCGCCGAACAGCGCGACGGCGACAAGCGGGATCAGCAGCGTCGGAGCCTTGGCGACCGCCAGCAGGACAGCCGCGGCAACCGCCGGCGCGAGCGCGAGCACCAGCGTGTGCCGCCGGAAGCCCGCGAAGTGCTCCCGGATGGCGGTGTCGAGGCCGCCGAGCGAGCCGAGGACGAAGCCGAGCACGAGCAGCGTGCGGCCGCGGCTGGAGTCCTTGCCGAGGAAGCCGACGACGATGCAGACGATGCCCACGAGCACCGCGAGCTCGACCAGCGGGACCGGGTGCCACGGCGGCTTCGGGCGGTCCTCGACGCGCGGCCGCGCGCGCGCCGGCGCGCGCGGCGGGACCTGGGGCGCAGTCGACTTGGGGCGCGGGCGGCGCTTGCGATTGTGGCGGCTCACGCGGGGCGTGAGGGTAACGGGCAGCCGGAGCAGACCTTCACGCGCCACCAGCTGCCGAGCAGGCGCCCGACCACGCGATAGGTCGTGCAGCCCGGGAGGCCGAGGTCGGCGTTGGCGACCACGGCTCCCTTGTGGCGCTCCGGGTGGGCCAGCATGTCGTGCAGCAGCGCGCGGGCCGCGGCCTGGCTGGAGGCCTGCTCGGCGCGCAGGCGATCGGCGGCGGCGACGCGGCCGGCGAGGTCGTCGCGGGCGCGCTCGAGCGCACCGAGGTCGAGCAGGCGCGGGCCGCGTCGCGCGGCTTCGGCGCGCGTTCCGTCCGGCCCCACCGCGATCGGCGGGTACGTGCTCGCCGTGATCTTCGCCAGCTCACCTTCGAGCCGGGCGATCTGCGCGCGCAACGAGCGGCGCGCGTGCAGTGCGCCGTCGAGCCCGGTGAGCTCGACCACCGGCATGCGGTGAATCGTATCCTCGATCTCGTGCCGCGCAACGACCCATCCGACACCGGCGGGCTGTTCATCGGGCGCCGCCCGGGCACCGGGCCGCTGCACTATCGGGCGGCTCCGGAGCGCGGCGGCGCCGGCCGGCGCCGCCTGGACGGCGCGCTCGCCGCCGCGGTGCTCGCGCTCGAGGCGCTGCTGTGCCTGTCGGTGTGGGGCCCGCAGCCGGCCGCGTGGCTGTGGGTCGGCTCGCAGGTCAACTACTGGACCGGATCGGTCTTCCTGGGGATCGTGGTCGCGTTCGGCGGCGTGATGGCGACGCTGTTCGTCACGCTCGCGCTGTGCGCGCGCCTGGATCGCGTGTGGCGGCTGCTGCGGCGCGCCGCCGGGCACGAGCAGCGTGAGGGCATGCTCGGACGCATCTTCGGAGTGACCGCGATCGTGGCGCTGGTCGTGTTCGGCTTCTGGTTCGTCGTGATCCAGGGCCCGGGGCCGCAGCTCGCCCCGCGCTGATGCGCCGCTTCCTCGACTACTACCGCCAGTTCGAGGAGCTTCCGCACGAGGAGGTCTCGCGCGAGCTGCGCTCGCGGCGCGACGCCGAGCGCGCGGTCGTCGGCGTGCCGGCGCTGGACCTCTCCGGCGCGGGCTGGCACGAGCCGCCGCACCCGGAGGTGGTCAACGCGGCGACGTTCGCGCTGCGCCGCGCGGTCAACGCGTACCCGGACCCGTCGCCGCTGCGCGACGCGATCGCCCGCTCGCACGGCGTCGATCCGGCTCGCGTGGTCGTCGGGCACGGCGCGGGAGAGCTGCTGCGGTCGATCCTGCGGCTCGTCGCGCCCGACGGCGAGGTGCTGGTCGTCTGGCCCGGCTGGGGCCCGCTCCCGCGGCTCGTGCACGAGGCCGGAGCGACGCCGGTGCCGGTCGCGGCCGAGGAGGCCGCCGCCGGCGCCTTGGCCCGCCGCCCGCGCGCGCTCGTCGTCGCGCGGCCGTCGGACCCTACCGGCGCGGTGCTGGGAGTGCACGAGCTCACCGGCGACCACTGGCTGCTCGTCGACGACGCGCTCGCGGACTTCCTCGACGACGCGCCGCTGATCGACCATCCGCGGGCGATCCACGTGCGCTCGTTCTCCAAGGCGCACGCCATGGCCGGCTTCCGCGTCGGGTACGCGATCGTGCCCGAGGGGATGCCGACCGACCCGCTGACGCCGGTCAACGGCGTCGGCGCCGCCGCGATCGCCGGCGCGCTGTGGGCGGTCGAGAAGGGCGCGGCGTCGGCCGGCGCGCGGCGCGTGGCCTGTGCGCGCGAGCGCGAGCGGCTCGCCGCCGGCCCGTTCGCCGTCGCGCCCGGGGTCGGGCCCTACGCGTGGCTGGAGACCGGCGGCCTCCCGCTCGCCGAGGAGCTCGCGGCGCGGCGCATCTTCGTGGCGCCGGGCGGCGCCTGGGGCGATGACGCCCACGTGCGCGTCACGCTGCGCGACCCCGCGGCCACCGAGCGCCTGCTGGAGGCGCTGCGCGAGGTCGCGGACGAGCACGCTTCGGGCTGACGCGAAGCGTCCCGCGCCTAGCCTCGATGCATGGCGCTTCGGCAGGGATCCCGGTTCACGCTGCTGGCGATGAGCCTCGGCTTCGCGGTGGTCCAGCTCGACGTGAGCGTGGTCAACGTGGCGATCCGGCCGATCGGCGACGCGCTCGGCGGCGGCGTCGCGGGGCTGCAGTGGATCGTCAACGCGTACACGATCGCGTTCGCGGCGTTCATCCTCTCGGCCGGCGCGGTCGGCGACCGCATCGGCGCGCGGCGCGTGTTCGTGGCGGGCTTCGCGCTGTTCACGGCCGCCTCCGCCCTGTGCGGCCTCGCGCCGAGCCTCGGCGCGCTGATCGCCGCGCGGGCGGTCCAGGGCGCCGGCGCCGCGGTGCTCGTGCCCTGCTCGCTGATCCTCCTCAACCACGCCTACCGGTCGCCGGACGAGCGCGCCCGCGCCGTCGGGCTGTGGGCCGCGGGCGCGTCGGTCGCGCTGTCGGGCGGTCCGCTGGTCGGCGGCGCGCTGATCGCGACGCTCGGGTGGCGCGCGATCTTCTTCATCAACGTGCCGATCGGGATCGCCGGGATCTGGCTCACGCTCCGCCACGTGCGCGAGACGCCGCGCGCTCCCGGCCATCGGCTCGACCTGCCAGGGCAGGCGGCGGCGGCGATCGCGCTCGGCGCACTCGCCGCCGCGACGATCGGCGGCGGCCGCGCCGGCTGGACGCAGCCCGGCGTGCTCGCGGGCTACGCGCTCGCCGCTCTGGCGCTGGCCGGGTTCCTGGCGATCGAGGCGCGCAGCGCGGTGCCGATGCTCCCGCTCGGGTTCTTCCGCAACCGCACCTTCAGCGCGGCGAGCGCGATGGGACTGCTGCTCAACATCGCGGTCTACGGCCTGATCTTCGTGCTCAGCCTGTACTTCCAGCGCGCGCAGGGGCGTTCGGCGCTGGCCACCGGGCTCGCGTTCGCGCCGATGACCGGGATCGTGATGGCGACCAACATCGGCGCCGGCCGGCTCGCCCGCGCGATCGGCGCGCGGCGCACGATGCTGCTCGGCGCGCTGGTCGCCGCGGCCGGGTGCGCGGGGCTGCTCGGGGTCGCGGGCACGACGCCGTACCTCGCGATGGTCGTCCAGCTCGTCGCGTTCGGGGCCGGCGTCGGGCTGGTCGTGCCGCTGATGACGGCCGAGCTGCTGGGGAGCGTCGACCGCGCGCGCTCGGGCGCCGCCTCAGGGACCCTGAACACGCTGCGCCAGACGGGAAGCGTGATCGGCGTCGCGCTCTACGGGTCGCTGATCGCGAGCTCGTCGGTCGTCGGCGGGCTCCACGCCGCGCTGGGCGTGTCGGTCGCGGCGCTGCTGGCCACCGGCGCGCTCGCGACGCTCGCCTAGCGCGAGCTGGGCGGCGAGCGCGATGCCCGCCGCGCCGATGAAGCCGGCGCGCGAGCCGAGCGGGGTGAGCGTCGCCACGCCGACCACGGTGCCGACCTGCGCGGCCGCGTTCAGCAGCGCGGACGCGAGCCCGGCGCGGTCCGGCAGCGCCGCGGTGCCCGCCCTCGTGGAGCCCGTCGCGGCGACGCCGAGGCCGTAGCCCATCAGCACGTAGGCGGGCACGAACGCGCCGGTCTCAAACAGCGCGGCGCCCGCGGCGACGCCGAGCAGCCCGATCGCCATCCGCCCGCCGAGCAGCGAGCCGGCGATCACGGCGGCGTTGAACGGGACGCACGCGAGCCCGACCTCGGTCGCGGAGCGGTGCAGGGCGTTCTGCTGGTGGAGGATCGACAGGAGCATCGCCGGCGTGGTGGCGGCGGTCAGCGCCGCGGCGACGAGGTTCGCGCGCACGAAAGGGGCGTTGCGCAGGACGCCGAGCGGGAGGATCGGCGGGCTCGCGCGCCGCTCGATCGCGACGAAGCCGGCGAGCAGGAGCGCGGCGCCGGCCAGGGCCGGCAGCGAGCGCTGCGTACAGCCGTACACGAGCGCGACGAGCGCGGCGGTGACGGCGGCGGCGCCGGGGAGGTCGAGCGATGCGGCGCCACCCCGTGCTGCCGCGCGCCCGCCGCGCGGGAGCACGCGACCCGCGAGCGCGACGCCGGCGACCCCGAGCGGGACGTTGACGAAGAAGATCGCCGGCCAGCCGAAGCGCTCGCTCAGCACGCCGCCGAGCACCCAGCCGCTCGCGCCTCCGCCGGCCGCCGCGGCGGTCCAGACGCCGATCGCGCGGCGGCGCAGGAGCGCGAGCGCAGACGGCGTCATCAGCGCGCAGCCGGCTCCCTGGACCGCTCGCAGCGCCACGAGCGTCGCCGGCGCGGCGGCGAGCGCGCAGCCCGCCGACGCCACCGTGAACAGCGCGAGCCCGGCGACGAACAGCCGGCGCCGCCCGAGCAGGTCGCCGGCGCGTCCGGCGGGGATCAGCAGGCCGCCGAACGCGAGCGTGTACGCGGTCACCACCCACTGCAGCTGCGCGGGCCCGAAGCCGAGGTCGCGCTGGATGTCGGGGAGCGCGACGGCGACGATCGTGGTGTCGAGCACGGCGACGAACTGCGCGGCGCACAGCAGGGCGACGGCCATGACCCCGGGCTACCCATCACTAACGGATTTACGCAACGAATCCGTTAGCCTGTGGTTCGTGATCGAACGCTGGTCATGGCTTGGCGAGCCGGTCGCGATCGATTTCGCCAACACCGTCCGCCGCCGCGGGCTGGAGTACGTCGAGTGCCTCGACTCGCCGCGCGAGCTCGTCGCCTGGGCGCGGTTTCAGCGCGTCCGCCTGACGGTGCGCGAGGTCGCGCCGCGGATGGAGGAGGTGCGCGAGCTGCGCGACGCCGTATTCGCGCTGCTGCTCGCCGCGACGCGTGGCGAGCCCGCCCCGCCCGGCGTCGAGCAGCGCCTGAATGCCGCGCTCGCCGTCCTGCCGCTCACCCCCCAGCTGCAACTGGGGGAGGTCGTGCTCACCGCGCCGGGCGGCGCGCCGGCGCTCGACGAGCTGCTCGCCCGCGCCGCCGCCTCCACGCTCGACATGCTGCGCGACCCGGCGCTCGCGTTCTGCGACGCGCCGAGCTGCGGCCAGTTCTTCCTGCGCCACCGCGGCGACCAGCGCTGGTGCGGCCCGAGCTGCGGCACCCGCGCCCGCGTCGCCCGCCACGCCGCGCACCGCCGCTAGTAGTACAGCCGGTGGCCCCGGGCCGGCTGGTAGCTCGCCGGCGCGACGCCCGGCGAGCCGTCAAGGGCGGCGGGTCGCCGTGATACGGCGCGGACGGGGTCCGGCGAACGTCAACTGCGCCATTAGGGGGAGCGGGATTCCCGGAAACGATCACCCAGGGACGGGAAACGAGCGCGATCGCCCACGTTCGATTGACAGGCTACCTGTCCGTGCCGAGTTAGTGGTGCTCTAGCCGACAAACTCCACGCCGGATTCCCTGAGCGCCGCGCGCGGATGATCGATTCCGATCCGCACCCCTCCTTACCGCCCGCCGTTGCCGTACCACCACAACCCGAACCGAGCTCTCAACGCCGGGCAGTCAAGCGAGGGCCGCGTAAACCAGGAACCGCGCGCCCGCGGGGCCGGGCAGCCAAGCGCGAGCAGTGTCGCGGCGGATTCGCGCTCGCAGGCGTGAAGACTGCGGACGTGAAGTCGTTCGAGGCCGACGGCGCGTAGAGGCCCCGCCGCCTACTCATGGGTCGGCATCAACCACGCGGACCACAGCGGAGCCATGGAATCACTCATCTAGCGGGTCAAGCCACCAGCTCGCCGGCGATCCAGAGCGCCTCCTCGACCACGAGATGCGGCACGCCCGGCGCGAGGATCGCGTACAGCGTGAGCGTGCGCGCGGCGCGCGTCACCGGCGCGTCCGGGGGCGCGAACAGCTCGCCGACGCGACCATGCTCGGACGCGACGACGATCGCGCCGGCGTCCTGCGCGAGCCGCAGCTCCAGCTCGCCGGCGGCCGCCCACACGCCGACCTCGGTCTCGATCGTCGCCGTCGCGAGCGCGTCGTACAGGAGCCCGCGCGACTCGAACGCCCCGGCGAGCAGCCGCCCGACCACGAGCTCCTCGACGGGGATGCGGCGGACGTCGGGCTCGAGGCCGAGGTGGCGGAAGAGCACGCGGTAGGCGTGCGGGATCGGGCGGCTGCGGAGCACGATCGCCTGCGCGCCGCGATGCCGGTCCGAGAGCGCGCGCAAGCGGTCGCGAAGCTCGGGCGGCGAGCGCCGGAGCGGGTCGCCGGACACGCCGACCACGCAGAACGCGACGCCGAGGCCGGGCAGCTCGGCCGCGATCGCCGGCTCGACCGTTCCGGCCCGCACGACCGCGTCGGCACTCATCGCCCGGCCTCCTCCAGCCGGCGCACGCGGCGCTCGACCGCGGCCTCGTCCTGCGGGCCGACGGTCGACTCGAGCACCGTTCCGCCGCGGCGGGCGAACACGATCGTCGGGCAGACGACGACGCCGTACTCCTTCGCGACCGCGGCGTCGTGGTCGTAGGCCAGCGGGAGCGTCCAGCCGCCGTCGCTCGCGAGCCGCCGGGCGGCGACGACATCCGCGCGCACGTCGACGGCCGCGAACGCGATTCCGGGATGCCGCCCCCGCACGCGGTCGAGCACGCCGAGCTGCCTGCGGCACGCGCCGACCGGCGAGAACACGAACGCGAGCACGACCGGGCCGCGCTCGGCCAGCTCGCACGAGTTCAGCACGTCGGGACCGCGCACCGAGCACGCCGGCCGGGCGCCGGCCTCGCCCTGCCCCGAGCGCACGGCGACGTTGGCGTCGCAGCGCCCGCGGCAGCTCGAGCTCGACAGCGGCATCGCGAACGGCGGCAGCTTCGTCCCCGCGGGCAGGCCCTTGGAGCCGGGCGAGTCCGACGTGATCGTGTTCAGCGTGACCCAGCCGAGCAGGGCGACCAGCAGGAACGGGACGATCCAGCGCGTCATCGCATCGCACCGCCCGGGAGAATCGCCCCTTGGGCGATTGCTCCCAGCGAAACGAGCCCGCAGGGCGAGGCTTCGCCGCTCACACCGTGACGGACGCGCGCCGCCGCCGCCGCCGCCGCGGCAGCGGGAGCGCCGCGCGCCGCTCGGCGAGCACGAGCACCGCCGGAAGCACCGCGAGCACGCCGGCCAGCGACACGCTCAGATCGACGACCGTGACCAGGCCGAAGTCGCGCAGCATCGCGACGTCGGACGCGATCAGAACCGCGAAGCCGGCGATCGCGGTGACGCCGGAGGCGAGCACCGCCGCGCCGGTGGAGCGGTACGTGCGGGCAAGCGCCTCGGCGACGTCGTGCGCCGAGCGCTCCTGGAGGTACCGCGCCGCCAGCAGCACCGCGAACTCGGTCGAGATCGCGATCACCAGCGCGCTCAGCGCCGCCGACAGCGGGTTCAGCGACACGCCGAGCACCCACAGCAGCAGCGTCGACCAGCCCGTGGCCAGCGCGATCGGCACCAGAGGGACCCACGCGCGCTCAAACGAGCGGTAGACGGCGAGCAGCGCGGCGAACACGGCGAGCAGGCCGAGCAGCGTCGTGCCGAGCCGGCGCAGCGGATCCGACAGCGCGTGATTGGCGTCCGCGGCCAGGACCGGCAGCCCGGCGAGCCTTGCTCGCACGCCCGCGGGCGGATGCAGCGTCGAGCGCATGTCCTGCATCACCTTGCGCTGGTTCTCGAGCGAGTCGAGCCGGATCCCGAACGCGAGCACCGCGGTGCGCCGGTCCGGGGTGATCGCGGCGCGCGAGAAGTACGCCGGCACCGCGTCGAGCAGCGCCCGCACCTGCGCACGCGTCGCCGCCGAGCCGGGCGCGCGGAAGAGGTCGGGCAGCGAGAGCGCCGGGCACAGCGCCGCGTGCCCGCAGCCGCGCTCGGCCGAGTAGCCGTGCCGCTTGAGCACGGCGGTCTGGTAGGCGCGCATCCAGGCGACGACCTTCGGGTCGGTGAGGTCGCGCGCCTGGACGAGGACGTCGACCTCGCCGGCGACGCCGGTGTCGCGCTGGAGCGCGTCGAGGTCGCGGACGGCGCGCAGGTCCTGCGGCACGAGGCGCGGCAGGTCGGACACGACCGACGTCTGGGTCTCCAGCGCCCAGCCGCCGGCGGCGAGAATGAGGGCGACGCCGAGGACGCGCGCGGGGTGGCGCACGACGGCGCCGATGAGGCGCACGAGAGCGGTGGCGGAGATGCGCGGGCGCAGACGCGTCGCGCCGTCGACCAGCTCCCCCGCCCCGCGCAGCGAGCGCGCGAGCACGCCGTCGGATCGCGGGACCGACAGCGCCGCGCGCACGACCGTCAGCGCAAGCCCCAGCCCCACGCCGACGCCGACGATCAGCAGCGCGCCGAACCCGCGCACCATCGGCACCGGCGACAGCAGCAGCACGAGGAAGCCGGCGGCCGTGGACAGCGCCGCGACCGCGATCGTCTCCACGCGCGCACCGGACTGGCACTGGATCGCGTAGTCGACGACCAGTCCGAGCAGGATCGGGACGACCGCGATCGAGGCCAGCGTCAGCGGGAGCCCGACCAGCGCCAGCCCGCCGAACACCACCGCGCAGGCCGCCAGCGCGACCGCCAGCGGCAGCAGCCGCAGCCGCGCCCGGAACAGCAGCACCAGCACGAGCGCCATCACCACGACCGCGATCGCCAGCAGCCGCAGCGTCGAGCCGGCCAGCGTCGATGCGAGGTCATCCGCCAGCACCGGCGCGCCGGTGACGACGTAGGTCGCACCGCCGGACAGCTTCCACTGCGGCATCCGCACCGCATCCCGCACCAGCGCGATCGCCCGCGAGCGCTGCGCATCCGAGAGCCCCGGCTTCAACCGCACCGAGATCAGCGCCGACGACTGCGACGGGAACAGGTACGCGAAGCGCGCCTTCGGCACGCGCGCGCCGCGCGCCGGATCGAACACGAGCTGGTAGACGAAGTCCGGGTCGTTGAGCCGCGGCGCGCCCGTCAGGTTGAGCCCGTACTTCGTGTTGAGCGCGATCAGGTCGCGCGCGAACTGCGCGTACACGAGCCGCGCCGCGCCGTCGGCGAGCCGCGCCGCCTCCGCCTTCGGCTTCCCCTCGGCGAGCGCCAGCTTGCGCGCCGCCGCCGCGGCGCGATCCGCCTGCGCCGCCCGCGCGCGCGTCTGCGCCTGCAACTGGACGGTGATCTGCTCGACCGCGGAGTTGACGAACGTCCCCGGCCCGTACACGACCTGGACCGCCCGCAGCGAGGCCAGGCGCCCGCACGCGCCCGCCGCCACCGCTCCGCGCGGCACGTTCCCGGACAGGCACCCCTCGACCCCCACGAGCCGGTTCAGGTCCGCGGTCAGCATCATCCGCGTCAGGTCACCGCGCACGAGCACGTAGACCGCGTCGTCGCCGAACTTCTCGTGCGCCACCCGCGTCGCGTCTCCCGACGAGCCCACGAGCGTCCCCGTGGCCGCCGAGGGCGACAGCCGCAGCGCCAGCAGGGCGCCGCCGGCCGCGATCGCGAGCACGGCGGCGAGAACGACCCAGGGCCTACTTGAGCGCGTTGACATGCGGGTACTGCGACTTGGAGCCGTTGAAGTCGAACGGCCCCTGCTTCTTGCACGGCGACGCCAGCGCACTCGCGCCCGCGCCGTCGCCGAACGCGTAATGCTGGATCTGCTGCAGCAGGCTGTTCGGGATCAGCGCCTGCGCCTGGTCAGGCGTGAGCGGAACCTGCGGGATCGGCGGCAGCGCGATCCCGGTCGCGTCGCTCACCGTCTGCGTCACCGCGTTGGTCACGTCGATCGGCACGTTGGTCAGCGTCGGCAGCGCGTTGGACGCCGTGCACTGGCGGTCCTCGTACACCGGCAGGCCGGTCTTGAGCTCGTCGAAGCCGTTCGGGAGCCGGTACGGGTTCGGCCGGTTGGTCGGCAGCCGGCGCGGATAGACGGCGAGGTTCTCCGGATTCAGCGGGTTCGTCGTGCGCAGGTAGTGCAGCGACGAGACCGGGTCCTTGGCCTGCGTCGCCGCCGCCGAGTTCGCGAAGAACGACGTCAGCTCGCGCTTGCTCGTCCCGAGGTACTGGATCATCGGCGTCAGCTGCTGGGTCGCCGGCAAGAGCTGGGCGATCAGCGGGCGCGAGTCCTCGAGCACCTTCTCGGCCGCGGGGAAGCCCTTGACCGAGGCGTCGATCAGCGGTTGCAGCTGCTCGAGCAGGTCCCGCAGATCCGGCGCCACGTCGGCGAGGTCGCGCAGCGTCGGCGACAGCTCGCGCGCCGCCGGCCGCAGCTGCGTCACCAGCGGATCGGTCTGCTTCGAGAACTCGGTCAGCCGCGCCAGCGTGGTGCGCGACTCGTCCTCGAACGTCGGCAGTGCCCGGAACGCCGCCTTGAGCTCCTCGTCGCGCGACGCGGTGGTCGAGAACACCGTGTTGGTGTTCTGGATCAGCGAGCGCAGCTGGCCGTCGCGCTCGTTCAGCGCCCCGAACACGACGCCGGTGTTGGAGATCAGGCGCGAGAGCGCGCCCTCCTGGCGATTGAGGATCGAGACAAGCGTCGCCGTGTCGTCGGCGAACGGCCCGAGGTTGCCGAGCGCGTCGTTGAGGTCCTGCCCGCGGTCGGCGATCGCTTCGCCCTGCGCCTGCATCCACTGCTGGAAAGCGGCCCGCGTCGCCGGATCGAACGCGCGGATGATCTCGTCCAGCTCGACGGTGTCGGAGACCTGCGACGCCGGCAGCATGCCGCCCTCGCCGACGTACCCGGCGCTCCGGTTGCCGGGCGTGAGCTCCACGTAGGTCTCGCCCAGCAGCGTCTTCTGGCGCAGGATCGCCCGGGCGTTCTTCGGCAGCGGCGCGTACTTGGCGTCGAGCTGGATCGTCACGTCGGCGCGCCCGGTGTGCTTGTCGGACGTGATCACCTTGACCTTGCCGACCGGCACGCCGGAGATCCGCACGTCGGCCTCGCGCGAGAGCTGGCCGACCTCGGCGAACGACGTGTGGAAGCGGTAGCCCTTCGGCTTCAGCGGCACCGAGCCGCCGAACGCGAGCCACAGGAACAGCAGCAGGCCGAAGCACGACAGCGCGAATATCACCATCGCGGCGATGCGTCCGAAGGAGGGCGCGGACTTGACCATCAGCCGCCGCCTCCCGCCGCGGACGTCGAGCTCGGGCAGATCTGCTGCTCGGTCGGCGCGTTGAGCAGCTGGACGAGCGTGCCGAGCTGCGGGTTGGCCTGCGTGACCGCCGTCAGCAGCTGCGCGGTCTGGCACGAGAGGACGATCAGGCCGCGGCGGATCGGCCCGTGCGCGTCCTGGCTGGCGAAGATCGCGTTGCCCGCGTGGTTGACCCACGACTGCCAGAAGAGGAAGCCCTCCTCCTTGTCGCCGGGCGGGTTGTAGGCGACCTCGTTGAGCAGCCGGTTGACGACGTTGAACGTGCGCGTGAGGTCCGGCGTCGTCGCCGCGAGGTCGCGCATCGCCGGCCGCAGTTCCTTGACCGTCGGCAGGGCGGCGCGCGCGAACGGGCGCAGCTCGTCCTTGATGATCGGCGTCGTCTGGCGCAGGAACGGCCGCGTCTGGCGCAGCGACGGACCGAGCGCGCGGGCGCCGGGCCGCAGCGCCTCCAGCGTCGGCCCCAGCTCGGACGCCATCGCGTCGACCTTGCCGAGCGCCGACTGCGTCGTGCTCAGCGCGCCCGGCAGCTTGCGCAGCGTCGAGCGCAGCGCCGCGTCCTGGCTGGCCAGCGACGCGAACACGGCGTTGGAGTTCTGCACGAAGCCCGCGAGCTGCGTGTCGCGCTTGCCCAGCTCGTCGGTGAGCAGCGAGAAGTTGTGCACGACGCGCGAGAGGTTGCGCCGCCGCAGCGCGAGCCCCTCGTTGATCTGGCGCGCGTACCTCGCGGTCGGCTGAATGCGCCGGATCGCGGCGGCGAGCTGGCGCCCCTTGACCGGCCCGCCGATGCCCTGGGCCCCGTCATTGAGCAGCAGCTGCAGGTAGTCGCGCGTGTCGGTGTCCAGCGAGGAGAGGATCTCGTCGAGGTTGACGTCGGGCAGCGTCTGCGAGACCGGGATCACGCCGTTCTGCGGCAGCGGCCCGGTCGCCTTGTCGCCCGGGGTGAGCTCGGCGACCATGTCCTTGAGGCCGGTCTTCGGGCGCAGGAGGACCGTGGCGTTGCGGTAGATCCGGTCCTGGAAGCGCGGCTGCACCTTCATGCCGACGATCGCCTTGCCGTCCTTGAGCTTGACCGACGTGATCTCGCCGACCTCGACGCCGGCGATGTTGACGGTCTGCCCCTGGCCCGGGGTGACCGCCTGCGCGGTCGACATCTCGGCCGAGAACGTGAAGGAGTCCGAGCCGACCACCGGCACCCAGCCGGGGAGCGCGAGCCGCTGCTTGGAGAGGATCGGGATCGCGACGGCGAACGCGATCACGACCAGGACGATGATCGCCGCGAAGTCGCGCCAGTGCTTGCGGATCGCGGTCACCGCGCCTGCTCCGAGCTCTTGGACCCGAACGGGTGCAGCTTCGCGCGCACGGCCTGCAGGTCGGCCTCGCGCTTGAGCTTGGCCTGCGGCGTCTTGACCTGCGCGGTCGTCGCCGGCGCGCCCGTGGGGTTCGACTTCGCCGCGGCCGGGCCGTTGAGGTCCGGCAGCTGGTTCTTGTAACAGGGGAAGTCGGGCTTGTAGGGCGGGCGCTTGCCCGGATCGGCCGGCCGGTTGCCGAGCGGCACCTGCACGTTGTTGCCGAACACCTCGCCGGAGTTCGCGCTCTTGGAGCCCAGCGACACCGTCTGCGAGCCGCCGCCGACCTGGAAGCGCACGTACATGCCGTTGCCGTCGGTGTTCTGGCCCTCGCCCGAGAGGCCGACGAGCGCGTAGAAGAACTCCTTGTAGTTCTCCACGCCGGTCGTGAACTCGTCCTTGATGACGACGTCGCCGGTCGGGAGCACGACGTCGCGCACGCACTTGGAGGCGAGGTCGGTCAGCGGCAGCAGCTCCTCCGCGCGGTCGATCAGCCGAGCCAGGTCGGCGGTCGCCGGCGAGAGCTCCTCGGCGAGGCCGCCGAGCTCCTGCTTGCTCACGAGCTTGCGCGTCTGGGCGATCCACGGGAACGCGGCGTCGATCGTGGCCGGCGTCTCCCGCACGCCGGGCAGGATCTCGCGCGCGAACGCGCGCGTCGGCGGGAACGCGGCGTTGAGCGAGCTCAGCGCCGAGTTCGCGCTGCGCAGCGTCGGCGCCAGCAGGCGGATCGAGTCCGACAGGTTGCCGGACTCGCTCGCGAACGCGGCCATCGTCGTGTTGAGGTTGGTGATCAGCCCCTGCAGCTGGCTCTCGTTGCGGTCCAGCGCCTCGGCCGTGCGCGCGGTGCCGCGGATCAGGCGGCTGACGTCGCGCCCCGGCTCGGTGCCGAGCAGCGCCTCGAACACCTGCGCGCTCGAGCGCTCGGCGGACGGGATGTCGTCATAGGCGTCGTTGAACGACTGCGCCGCCGTCTTGCCCCGGACCTTGTCGTTGAGCGCCGTCGAGACGCCGTCGAGCACGCTCTTGAGGTCCTCGCGCGAGTCGCTCTGCAGCGAGGTGAGCACCTGGTCGAGCTGGACGGGCGTCGCGGTCTGGGAGATCTTCAGCGTGTCGCCCGAGTCCATCGACGGCGCCTGCGGCGTGCCCGGCTTGAGGTCGACGAAGAAGTTGCCCTCGAGGAAGATGCGCGGGCGGATCTTCGCCGTCGCGTCCTCGTGGATCGGCAGCGCGGAGTCCTTGAGCTCCATCACCAGCACCGCGGAGTTGGTCCCCTGCAGCGGCTCGATCTTCTTGACCTTGCCGACGTCGACGCCGGCGATCCGCACCGGCGAGTTGGGCCGGATCGAGTTCGCGGACTCAAACTGCGCCTTGAGCACGTACCCGTGCGTGAACGGGATGTCCTTCGTGAAGCCGAAGTAGCCGATGACGGCGAGCACCAGCACGGCCATCAGCCCGACGAAGGCGTTCGAGCGCTTGGGCGTCCTCATTGCCCGTCCGTCCTCGCCGGCTGGGTGCCGGGAACGTTGCTGACGACGGTCTTGCCGATCGCGTACGGCTCGTTGCCCGCCTCGCACTCCTTCGGCTGGCCGGGCGACGCCGTGTTCGGGTACGGGTTCGTGTGGACGTGGTTGTCCTGCGTCGGGCCGTCGGAGGGCGCCGCGGCGGGACCGCCCTCGCCGTTCGGGCCCTGCGGCGTGGTGACGATGATGAACCGCTGCCAGGTGCCGTTGCGGTCGCCCTCGCTCAGCAGCGACGAGATGTTGCGGAAGAACAGCGTCACGTAGTTGCACTGGATCTGCGCCGGCGCGAGGAAGTCGAGCGTCGGCTGCAGCTCCTTGACGGCCTTCGTCGTGCCCTTGATGCCCTGCGGGACCAGCGGGTCGTTGGAGAACGTGCGCAGCTCTCCGAGCAGCGACTCCAGGCGCTTGTTCAGCGGCGGCGTCTTCGGCAGGACCTCGATGCCGGCGCCGAGCGCGTCCGACAGCGCCGGTGCCGCGGTCTTGAGCGCGCTCACGCCGGGCCGCAGCTCGCGCATCAGGCCCTCGGTGTTGGCGAGGAACGGGCGCTGCTGGGGGAAGTCCTGGATCGCCTCGTCGAGCGCCGGCTTGCCCTTGGTGATCGAGTCCTGGATGAACGGGCGCGCGACCTCGTTGAGCGCCGACATCGTCGCGTCGACGTTCGTGAACAGCGACGCGTTGGTCTCCGCCACCGGCGCCAGGAGCGCGTTGAACGTGGCGAGCTGGAAGACGAAGTTGCGCAGCTGCGTGTCCGGCGCCGCGAGGTTCTGCATCACCGGGATGACGTCGCGCAGCAGCGGCCGGAACGCGCCGATCGCCGTGTTGAGCGACTCGCCGCGGCCGGCCAACGCGGTGCCGAACCCCTGCAGGTTCTGCTGCGCCGCGTCACGCGTCTTGGCGTCGAACATGTTGAAGAACTCGTCGAGCTCGACCGGCTCGCGCGCCTGCCCGAGCCGGATCGTGTCGCCGTCGGCGAACGTGCGCGAGGAGTGCCCGCGAGTGATCTCGACGTACTTGAGGCCGAGCGCCGAGCGCGGCCGCACCAGCAGCGTCGAGTCGACCGGCAGCGGGCCTGCGCCCTTGTCGAGCTTGAGCCCGAGGACCGCGATCACGGCGCCGTCCTGCTCGGTCTTCGGCGTGATCGAGGAGACCGTGCCGACGCGCGAGCCGCCGATCTTGACGTCGTTGCCGACGACCAGGTTGGCGGCGCTGGGCATCTCCGCCTTCAGCTGGTAGGTCGGCACGAACGGCAGGCCCTGGTTGGCGTTGTAGGACAGGAAGACGGCGACGATCATCACGAGGATCGTGGCCGCGCCGATCAGGACCGGGTTCCCAGCGATACCTGAGCTGCGCGAGCTCATCCGTCACCTCCGAAGAGGTAGTCGAGCAGCGCATCGCCTGCGCCGGACGGCGTCGGCGTGGGCGTCGGCGCCGGCGTCTCGCCCGGCGCGGCGGCCGGCGGCGCCGCGGCGGTCGGGGTCGGCACGGGACCGGACGGCGATGTGGTGACGCCGGTGTCCGGCGTCGGCGTCGGCGTCGGCGTCGGCGTCGCGGTCTCGTGCTTGTCGCGCTTGCGCTTGTGCTTGGTCGCGTGCTTGCGCGGCTTGGACGCCTTGTGCCTCTTCGTTTTCTCCTTCTCGACCACCTGGCCGAGCGCCTTCGCGAGCGCGTCCGCCGTGCGCTGCAGCACGGGATCGTCCCCGGCCGCGCTGGCGACGCTCGCCACCGGGGCATTCGCGGCCGCCGCGCCCGATTGCGGGAAGTTCGACGCGCACCCGGTGACCGGCCGGACGGCGTAGTTGATGCACTGGTTGACGATCAGCTCGGCGCGCAGGTAGTGGCCGAGCCCGTCGAACCCGTTGATGGCGGTCGTCTGGTAGAAGATGTAGTCCATCAGGCGCTCGATGCCCTGCGTCTTCTGGAAGGACTCGAGCACGTCGGCGGCGGTCGCCCCGACCGGCCGGATGGCGTTGGCGAGCGCGCGCAGGTCGGCGATCACGGGCCGCGCGTCGGTGACCGCGGGGATGCCGGTCTTGGCGGCCTCGCCGAGCGACTCCAACGACGGGATCGCCGCCTTGGCGAACGGCCCCGTGCGCTCGATCACCTGATTGACCTCGGGCGCCACCGAGTGCAGGTCGGTCAGCAGCGGCGTCATCTGATCCGACAGCGAGCCGAGCTGCTGCATCGTCGGCTCGAGCTCGTCGAGGAATCGCGGCAGCGTCTGGATGTCGGCCTCCAGGTCGCCGCTGCGCTCCGCGGTCGCCTTGGCCACCTCGCTGGAGTTGCGGATCGCGCCGGCGACGTGCGAGCGCTCGCGCGCGAGCGGCTGCAGCACGGTGTCGGAGTTGACCGCCAGCTCGTTGAGCACCTGGTTCTGGCGGGCGAGGATCGCGAGCACGCGATTGGTCTGCTGCAGCGCGGGGTCAGCGCGCCGGATCACGTCATTGAGGTCGCGCCCGCGGCCGGCCAGGCCGGTGCCGAGCTCGTTGAGGATCAGCGACAGCCGCTCGCGCTCGGGCTGGCGCATGACGTTGCCGATCAGGTCGATGTCGACCGTCTGCTGGGTGTTGGTGACCGGCAGCAGGTACTGGCCCTGGCCGGGACCGTCGTCGATCTTGCGCAGCGGCGGCGGCGCGGACGTGCCGGTGGCGCGCGGCTGCGTCGGCGTGCACTCGACGAAGCGCTCGCCGATCAGCGACTGCGGACGCACGATGCACGACGCATCGCGGCGGAAGTCGCGGTAGCCGGGCTGGTCGATCTCCAGCACGACGGCGGCCTTGTCGTCGGGCGTGACGTCGACATCGGAGATCCTGCCGACCTTCACGCCGGCGATCTTGACGTCCTCGCCCGGGATCACGAATCCGGCGTTGTCGAAGATCGCGCGCACCTGGTAGGGCGGGCCGCCCGAGCGCGTGGCGATCACGACGATCGCTGCCACGATCACCGCGAGCACGACGACGATTGCGACCGCGCGCCTCATGGTCCCGGCGGCACCTGGCTCGGATCGCAGTCGAGGTTGCCGCTCTGATCGCGGAACGGCGCCGAGGAGTCCGGCGGGATCTGGCTCGCCGTGCCCGGGCAGCGGCGGAGCATGAACTGCTGCAGCCCGTCGAGGCGCTGGGAGACCGGCAGCGGCACGAGCGCCTGACCGGTCGGCAGGTCGCGGAGCTGGAACGCGTTGAAGATCGGCTGGATGCGCGCGTAGTGGCCGTTGGCGTCGTAGTTGGCGGCGCCGGCGCCGAAGTCGCGGAACCAGCCGACCAGCTCGGGGATGTACGGCCGCACGAACTCGAGCACCGGCTGGCTCTTCTTCAGCGCGCCGGTGCCGCTGCTGAACGCCGGGCTGGCGATCCGCTGGAAGCCCGGCAGCTTGCGCGTCGCCTCGACGAGGTCGTTGTCGGCCCCGGGCCGGCGGACGAGCGTCGAGAGATCGGCGATCGTCGGCTTGGCGTCGCGCACCAGCGGGCGCAGCTCGCGCAGGAACGGCGCCAGGTCCTTGGTCGCGACCTTGGACTCCGCGACCAGCGGGTCGAGGTCGTCGAGCGTCGAGCGCAGGTTCACGAACGTCGAGTTCGCGCGCCGCAGCGTCGTCGGAAGCAGCGCCAGCGCCTCCGACAGCGCGCGGTTCTCCGACGCGATCGCTCCCGTGGTGGCGTTCGCGTTGCCGACCAGCGCGGAGAGGTCGTCGCGCTTCTCCGCGACCGTCGTCACGGTGCGCGAGGAGGAGACGAGCAAGCGCGTCAGGTCGCCCTCGTCGGCGGTCGCCTCGTTGACCAGCCGGCGCGCGCTCGAGAGCAGCGGGTTGAAGTACTTCGTCGACTCGGCAGCCTCCGTCGCCTTGCCCTGGTACTGGGTGGAGAAGCCCTTGATCAGGCCCTGGAGGTCCTTGCGCGCCTTCGGGTCGAGCGCGTTGAAGAGCTGGTCGAGGTCGACCGCGGTCGTCGTCTGCGACGTGTCGAGCACGGCGCCGTCGCCGAGCTGCGCGCTGGTGCCGGGCGCCGGCGAGAGCGCCACGTAGCGGTTCGCGATGCCCGACAGCGAGGTCAGCCGGATGATCGCCGTCGTCCCCTCGCGCAGCGGCGCGTAGGGCTCGTCGACGCTGACCTTCACCGCCGCCCGGTTGTTGGACGTGAGCGAGATCGCCTTCACGCTTCCGACCGCCCGCCCGCCGATCTGCACGTTGTCGCCCTTCACCAGCTGGCCCGCGTTCTCGAAGATCAGCGTGTACTGGTGGCCGTTGTCGCGCAGCGCAAACTGCCACGCCGCGAGAACGGCAACGAGGAAGACGCCGAGGGCGACTGCGCCGCGGGCGAGCGTCACGCGCTCACTCCATGCCCAGAGGACCCTGCGAGGCCCCGGCCAGGAACTGGTTGACGAACTGGTTGTCGGAGTTGAAGAGCTCTTCCGCCGGCCCGGACTCGACGATCCGGCCCTTCCACAGCACCGCGATGTACTCGGCGACGCGCTTGGCGGACATGATGTCGTGCGTGATCACGACGTAGGCGCCGCCGTTCTCCTCGTGGATCTCCTTGATCAGCTCGCACAGCAGCGCGGTGCGGACCGGATCCAGTCCCGAGTCGGGCTCGTCGAAGAGCACGATGTCGGGGTCGAGCACGAGCGCGCGCGCGAAGCCGGCGCGCTTGCGCATCCCGCCCGAGAGCTCGTTGGGCATCTTGTCGCTGGAGCCCTCGAGGCCGACCTCGCGCAGGCGCTGGTTGACGATCTCCTCGATCTCGACCTCGGCCTTGTCGGTGTGCTGGCGCAGCGGGAAGGCGACGTTGTCCCACAGGTTCATCGAGCCGAACAGCGCGCCGTCCTGGAACAGGACGCCGAACTTCTTGCGCATCTCGAACAGCTCTTCGTCCTTCATCCCGGGCACGGACTCGCCGTGCACGAGCACGTCGCCCGAGTCGGGATACAGCAGCCCGACCATGTGCTTGATGCAGACGGACTTCCCGGTGCCGGACGGCCCGAGGATCATCGAGATCTTGTCGTCGGGGATCTCCATGTTGAGCCCGCGCAGGATCTTGTTGCGCCCGAACGCCTTGTGGACCTCGATGAACTCCACCGCAGCGGGCGCGCCCGAAGGACGCTTCTTGCCCGTGTGCCACTTGTATTCGTCGTCTGGCTCCGTCCGGATCGCCGGCTCTTCGCTCATCGTCATCCTCCGATGGGAGCGCGCGGGTTGGCGCCCCAGAAGATCTGCGTGCCGAGCATCCCGATCAGGTGCACGAGCACGATGTTCAAGACCATCGATTTCGCCGTCGCGGTTCCCACTCCGACAGGACCGCCGGACGCCGTATACCCGTAGTAACAGCCGACGAGCACGATCACGGTCGCCATCGCCATCGCCTTAATGACGCTGTAAAGAAGATCGGGTGGGTTCTGGAACATCCAGAAGATCAGCGAGTAGCCGCCGCTGGATACCTCCCCGATCTGCTGTACCACCGCCACATAGGACGCGAGGAAGCCGGCGCCGATGCCCGCGATGTAGACGAACGGGAGCACGAGCCAGCTCGCCAGCAGGCGCGTCGCGCACAGGAACGTCAGCGACGGCACGCCCATGACCTCGAGCGCGTCGATCTCGTCGGAGATCCGCATCGAGCCGAGCTCGGCCACGATCCCGGTGCCGACCTTGGCCGACATCATGTAGCCGAACGCGTACGGGATCAGCTCGCGCAGGTCGCACCAGGCGGCGAACACGCCCGCGTAGGCGGGAGCGCCGGTGGCGCGGTTGAAGTACGCGGCCTCGATGCCGCACTGGAGGCCGATGATGAACGTCAGGCCCCAGATCACGAGCGTGGAGGAGAGGATCAGCACGCCGGCCTGGCGCAGCGCCTCGCCGAAGTAGCGGAAGACCTTGAGGTCGAAGACCTCGCGCACCACCGAGCCGCAGAAACGGAGGATCTCCCCGAAGGAGGCGAACCAGTCGCGTGGAACCGCCAACCAGGTGTTCACTTGATATTCAAGATGTCGGGGTGGGTCGCCAGCAGCGTCTGCGTGAACACGTAGTTGAACGCGAAGACGCCGAGCGTGGCGATCACGACGGCCTGGTTGACGGCGCGGCCCACGCCCGCGGCGCCGCCTGAGGCGGTCATGCCCTTGTAACAGCAGACGACGGCGATGATCGCGCCGAACAGCGTGCACTTCAGGATCGAGCCCCAGAGGTCCGGGATCGACGCGTTGGTGAGCAGGTTGGCGAAGAACGGGCCGACCGGCTGGTGGTTGACGGCGTTGGCGAGCAGGCCGCCGAACAGGCCGAAGAGGATCGCGTAGACGTCGAACAGGCCGGTGACGATCATCAGCGCGAGGAAGCGGGGGACGACCAGGTTCTTCACCGGGTCGACGCCGAGCACCTGCAGCGCGTCGAGCTCCTCGCGGATCTTGCGGGCGCCCAGGTCGGCGGTGATCGCGGTGCCCGCCACACCGGCGACCACGATCGCGGTCACGAACGGCGCGAACTCGCGAATGCTGGCCAGCACGAAGAAGCCGCCAAGGCGGTCGTTGGCGCCGAACAGCGTGAGGAAGTTCGAGGCCTGCAGCCCGGGCGCGGCGTAGCCGAACGCGATCGTCGAGATCATCAGCGGGAACCAGCACAGGCGCAGCGCGAAGAGGAACTGCTGCACGAACTCCCCGCCGTACGGGTACGGCGGCCTGAGGGCAGAGACGATCGTCTTGCCCGTCAGGATCATCATGTCCCCGACTTCTTCGAGCAGGCCCTTGGCCGGCAGGAAGGCTCGGTCGGCGACGCCTCTGACCACTGCTCTCCTCTCCCCTACAGTCCTACGAAGGTCGCAAGGTTATTGACGGCCTGTCGTCGGCTCAAACGGGAACCGCGCCGATTACTTGCGCAAACGGGCGAGCAGGACGATGTCGACCCGCTTGCCGCGCTCGAGATTGCGGGCTCTCATGACGCCCTCCTCCGCGAAGCCGAGCGACGCCGCGAGCGCGCGGGCGGCCGTGTTGTCGGGCGTCGTGGTGATCTCCAGGCGCTCGAGATCCAGGCGCGCGAACACCCATTCGACGAGCAGCGACACCGCGGCCCTGCCGGTGCCGCGGCCGCGGGCGGCCGGCACGAGCCAGTAGCCGACCTCGCCGCGGCGGTGCTTGAAGTCGAGCGTGTGCAGCATCACGTGGCCGAGGAACGGCCTGGCGGTCTCGTCGGTCACTGCCAGGCCGAGGAACTCGCCGCGCGCGCGCAGGCGCGGCTGCCGCGCGATGAAGCGACGCACCCCCGCCTCCGTAGGGTCCTCGTCGGCGCCGATCAGGACGCCGAGCCGCGGGTCCTCGCGGAACGCCTGGGCGAACGGGCCGGCGTCGCGCGCGCGCAGGCGCCTGAGGTGGACGCCGTCGCGAGCGAGGTCTTCGGGCACGGGGATCGACGGCACGCCGCCGAGCCTACGCGGCCCTCCCGCCGGATCGACGCGACGGCGCGAACCCCGCGCACCGGAGGTCCGGCTCCCCCGCGCGCGAGCTGCGCGCCCTGGCGCGCAGGTTTCGGCGCGGTGATACGTTCGCGCTCTCATGCGCCGCGCGTGCATCCTCGCCCTGCTGCTCGCCGTGGGCTGCGGCGGCGGCGCGCGCCAAGACGCCGACGAGCCGTCCGGCGACTTCAAGCTCGAGGTCGTCAACGCGTCGTTCCCGCGCACCCAGCACATCGCGCAGACCGTGCTCCTGCGCGTGCGCGTGCGCAACGCGGACACGCGGGCGCTGCCGGTGGCGGTGACCGTGCAGACCGCCGCCCCGAATCCGGGCGTCGCCGGAGCGGCGTTCGGCCAGGGCTCGCTCGACCCCGAGCTCGCCGACAGCGCGCGGCCCGTGTGGGTGCTCGACCGCGGCCCGTACGGCGGCGACACAGCGGCCGTCAATACCTGGAGCGCGGGCACGCTGCGGCCCGGGCAGTCACGGCTGATGACCTGGCGCCTGGTGGCCGCCAAGGCCGGCGCCTACACGGTCTCCTACCGCGTCTCCCCCGGCCTCACCGGCAAGGCGAAGGTCGCGCCGGGCTCACGCGCCGGCGGCCGCTTCCGGGTCACAATCGACGACCAGCCGGTGCCCGCCCGCATCGGCGCGGGCGGCCGCGTGATCCGCGGCTAGAGCGGCTGGACCTGGACGGCCTTGGGGCCCTTCGGGCCGGCCTCGGCCACGTATGAGACGCGCGCGCCCTCGTCGAGCGAGCGGAAGCCGTCGCCCTGGATCGCGCTGTGGTGCACGAACAGGTCAGTGCCCGTCTCGTCCGGCGTGATGAAGCCGAAGCCCTTCTCGTCGTTGAACCACTTGACGGTTCCGGTAGCCATGCTGCTGTCCCTCCACGGGTGCTGGTGCTGTGCTGCAGTACGCGGAGGTGGCTGAATAGCGACGATCTGCGAAGCGGCACTGCGGTTTACGCTGCGGGAAGGTAGCAGTCCTGACCTCCCGCCGTCGAGGCGGTTCACCGGCGGGTGACGTGCTCGCAGCGCCTCAGCCGGTCGCGCTTGTCGGCGACGACGGTGTCGGTCCCGCTGCCACAGTCGACGATGTCGCGCTCGCCGTCGCGCACGTCGATCCGGTCGCGCCCGCCGCCGGAGTCGATCTGGTCGCGGCCGGGGCCGCCGTCGATGCGGTCGCCGCCGCTCTCGGTCGCGACGATGTCGTCGCCCTTGCCGGCGTCGATGCGGTCGGCGCCGCCGCCGGTGGCGATCCAGTCGTCGCCGTCGCCGCCCAGGATCTTGTCCAGCCCCGTCCCGCCGTCGATCTCGTCGTCGCCGGCGCCGCCGCGCAAGGTGTCGTTGCCCGAGCCGCCGGAGATCGAGTCGGTGTCGTCGCCGCCGTCGATGCGGTCGTTGCCGCGGCCGCCGCGCAACTGGTCGCGCCCCGCGCCGCCGGTCAGCACGTCCGGCCCGCCGGAGCGGTCGTCGCGGTCGTTGCACGCGTCCGGCACCAGCGCGCGCTCGGCGCACACCCCGTCGCCCTCGATCTGATCGTCGCCCTCGCCGCCGTCGATCCGGTCGGCGCCGCCGAGCCCGTAGACGACGTCGTCGCCGGCCTTGGCGGTGATCGTGTCGTCCGTCGCCGTGCCGACGAGGAAGTCGGGGAGGTCGGTCCCCTGGACGTCGGCCGCGAGCGCCGGGGCCGCGAAGAGTGCGAGCGCGAGCGCCGCGGTGGCGATTCGGAGCATCCGTTCATGGATAACGCAGTGGCGTGTAAATCGGAGCGGCGCGCCGGCGCGGTGCGTCGGGACCAGCGAACGTCAACGGCGCCAGTAAGGAGGGCGGGTCAGCTCGGCTGCCCGGCTCGCGAGGCGCGTGACGGGTTGTCGGTGCTCTAGCTGAGAAACCCGACACGCCTCGACTTTGTCGACCTATAGCCGACTTAGCTTAGGCCGGATTCCCTGACCGGCGTCGGCGGATGAGCGCGACTCACCGATGGAGCCGAGGCGCAATGATGCGATACGCCTTCAGCCCGAGCCCAAGCCGCTCGCGGTCCTCGCTCAGCAGCGGATCGAGCCCCGTCAGCTCCTTCACGCGCTCGAGCCGGTACGCGACCGTGTGGCGGTGCGCGTAGATCGCCGAAGCCGTCGCGTTCATGTTGCAGTTGCGCTCCAGGTAGGCGGAGAGCGTCCCCACGAGGTCGGTCGAGTACTGCGCGTCGTAGGCGACCAGCGGCGCCACGGTGTCCTCGTAGAACGAGCGCACCTCCTCGGGGTGGGAGGCGAGCACGCGGAACAGCAGCCGGTAGGTGCCAGTCCCGATGTCCTCGGCGATCGGCACGTCGGAGCGGCGCAGGACGTCGAGCACGAGCTCGGCCTCCTGGATCGCCCGCCCGAGGTCGGAGACGTCGCCGTAGAACGAGGACACGCCGACGGTCCCGTGCCGCTGCAGGCGTGTGGCGAGCCGCCGCGCGGCGGCCAGCGTGGCCGCGGCGTCGGCGCCGCCGACCGCGGGCAGCAGCGCGTACACGCGCCCGGATCCGCCGCCGCCCTCCATGTGCTGGGCCAGCGCGCCCGGGTGCTCCCCCGCGATCGTCGCCACGACGTGGCGGGGACGGTCCGAGGACAGCTCCGCGCACAGCGCCACCGCGCCGCGCGAGAGGTCGCAGCCGAGCCGGGCGGCGCGCCGCAGCACGTCGTCGGGATCGATGTCGTCGCGCCCGCGCAGCTCCTCCAGGAACGAGCCGCGCAGGTTCTGCTCGACCTCCAGGCGCGCCTCCTCGACCGCGACCTCGGTCAGGCAGGCGACGGCGGCGACATGGAGGAACTCCAGCGCGTCGCCGGCCGGCTCCTCGTCGCCGAGCAGCAGCACAGCGCCGAGGCGCTCGTCGCCCGACGCGATCGGCACCTCGGCGACGACGCCGGGCGGGACGGCCGCGGTGCGCCCGCGCGAGCGCTCGCTGACGTAGCGCCGCAGCGCCGCCAGGTCGGGCACCGGCCCGGACGCCGCCGCCGCGCCGAGGCGCGGCACGACGATCGCGACCAGGCCGCCGGTCTCGCCGGCGGCCAGGCCGGCCACGCCCTCCAAGCCGTCCCCGCCGAGCACGGCGTCGACCATCCGCAGGTGGACGGCGCGGACCCGGTCCATGACCGAGCCGCGACCGCTCACCGAATGCGCCTCCACGAAAAGTGCCTCCTTCGCACGCGGGGCGGCCTCTTCAGCCGCCCCGCGCAACAACGTCGTGTGACCGCCCCGCCTAGGACGCCGCCTGTACGGCGGCCTCCGGGTGAGCCTGCAGGGTCTCCTCGCCGGACTCGCCGGTGCGGATCCGGTACGCCTCCTCGACCGGCAGCACGAACACCTTGCCGTCGCCGATGGAGCCCGTCCTGGCGTGCTTGAGGATGGCGTCGACCACCGTCTGCACGTCATCGGTCGCCACCACGCACTCGATCTTGACCTTCGGCCGCAGCCAATTGGTCAGCTCGGCGCCGCGGTAGCGCTCGGTGATGCCCTTCTGGCGCCCGGAGCCCTTGACCTCCGAGATCGACAGCGAGGGGAACCCCATGGACAGCAACTCCATCCGGATCGGCTCGAACGCCTCGTGCCGGATGTACGCCTCGATCTTTTTCACGCTGGGACCTCCCGAGTGGCTTGGGTCGCCACCTGAGCCGGCGGGGTCCTCAGCGTGGAAGGCGCCGAGTAGCCGATCAGCTCGGGGGCGGGGATGAACTGCTCGGGATACCCGTACATGCCGTGCTCGGAGATGTCCAGTCCGGCGTCCTCCTCCTCGGCGCTGACGCGCATGCCGATCGTCTTCTTGATCGCAAAGAACGTGGCGAAGGAGAACACGAAGACGAACGTGAACGCGGCGAGCACGCCGATGATCTGGGCGAACAGCTGGTGGAACGAGCCGCTGTACCACAGTCCCGGATCGCCGACCGCGTTGTACTCGGCCAGCCGCGGCGAGGTGAAGATGCCGCAGGAGATCGTGCCCCAGACGCCGGCCAGGCCGTGCGCGGACAGCGCACCCACCGGGTCGTCGATCCACTTGTCGATCGCGATCACGCCGAACACCACGATCACGCCCGCCACCGCGCCGATGATCGGCGCCGCCCATATTTCGACGTAGCCGGACGGGGCGGTGATCGCGACCAGCGCGGCGATCGCGCCGTTGCCGGCCATGCCGATGTCGATCTTCTTGGTCCTGAGGTACATCACCGCGACGGCCGAGAGGACGCCGGCGGCGGCCGCGAGGTTCGTGACCATCGCGATCTCCGGGAAGCGCCCGTCCATCGCCTGCAGGCCCGAGCCCGGGTTGAACCCGAACCAGCCGAGCCAGAGGATCAGGATGCCGAGGCCGAACAGCGGCATGTTGTGCCCGGGAATGGCCCGGGGCTTGCCTTCCTTGCTGTACTTGCCGCGGCGCGGGCCGAGCAGCAGCAGCGCGGCGAGCGCGCCGGTGGCGCCGATCAGGTGCACCACGGTCGAGCCGGCGAAATCCTGCATGCCGGTCTTCACCTGCAGCCAGCCGCCGCCGAAGATCCAGTGCGCGCCGATCGGGTAGATCAGGCCGGCGAACACGATCGCGTAGATCACGTACACGCCGAACTTGATCCGCTCGAGCGTCGTTCCCCACACGATCGCCAGCGAGACCGCGCAGAACACGAACTGGAAGAACCACAGCGTCTCGACCGTCACGTGGCCGCTGGACTTCGGCCCGGACCAGGCGAGCGGGAAGTTCGCGCCCGCGTTGTCGCCCGCCAGGAAGAAGCCGTGCGTGCCGATGAGCGATCCGCCGTCGCCGAACGAGAAGGCGAAGCCGACGGCGTAGAACATCAGGCCCGCGATGGCGAAGTTCACGAGGATCTTCGCGACGATCGTGCCCGCGTTCTTGCCGCGCGAGAAGCCGATCTCCAGGAAGGCGAACCCGGCCTGCATGAACATCACGAGGATGCCGGCGACCAGCACCCAGACCGAGTTGATCGCCACGTCGGCCGGGAACTTGCCGTCGACGACGTTCTGCAACGTGCCGCCGTCGGCGAGTGCCGCCGCCGGTACCGCCAGCGCTGCGACCAAGCCGGTGACCAAACCGGCGGCCCAACGGGTCCTGCGCATTCGTCCTCCTCTGTCAAACAGCATCGAGGCGGAGTCTGCGTCGAGCGCGTCAGCGCATCATTGTCCCGGTGTCGAAGATTCGGCCGCCGCGGTTCTCCCTGCGGTCGAGATGACCCCGAGGCCGACCCGCGCGACGAGCACCGCGATATCGTCGCGGATGGCGCCCCCGCTGGCCGCAAGCGCCTCGCGCAGGCAGCCCTCGGCGGTCTGCGACGCGGTCTCGCCGCGCACCGACGCCAGCAGCGCGGCGACGTCCTCGGTCGCGAGGATGCGCGCCGGGGCGCCCGCCTCGGTCAGCCCGTCGGTGTAGAGCAGCAGCGTGTCTCCGGCGTCGAGCTCGACCTCCGCGTCGACCAGCTCCGGATCGTCGACCACGCCCAGCAGCGTGACCGTGCAGCGGAGCGGGCGCGACCCCAAGGCCGCGTCGAGCAGCACCGGCGGCGGGTGGCCGCCGCAGGCGAAGACGAGCCGGAAGCGGCCGTCTCCGAGCGCGGCCAGGCGCGCGAAGATCGCGGTCAGGAACTGGCCCGGCCGGCCCGCGGCCAGCACGGCGCGGTTGAGCAGCGCGAGCACGGCGCTCGGCGACGAGCGCTCGTGCGCGGCGGCGCGCAGCGTGTGGCGGGCCAGCGCGGTCAGCGCCGCGGCGTCGACGCCCTTGCCGCAGACGTCGCCGATCGCGAGCCCCCACACGCCCTCGCCGATCGGGAAGGCGTCGTAGAAGTCGCCGCCGACGTCGACGCCGGGCGCGCCCGCCTCCAGGCGGCGAGGTCGAGCCCGTCGATCCCCGGCAGCGCGCGCGGCAACAGCGAGGCCTGCAGCGTCTGCGCGACCACGTGCTCGCGCTCGTAGAGCTGGGCGCGGGCGAGCGCGATCGCGCTCTGTGACGCGAGCGCGAGCAGCAGCGCGCGCTCGTCGTCGTCGAACGCCATCGGGCGGGTGAACATGACCGAGAACGCGCCGAGCACGCGCCCGGACGCGACGAGCGGGAGCACCGCGAACGAGCGCGACTCGGCCGACACGGCGGCGGCGAGGTGCGGCGCGCGCTCCAGCAGCGCGCCGACGCCGCAGCACGTTCAGCGCCGGGTCGAAGAACGCCAGCCCGATCGGAGCCGCGTCGAACACGGTGTCCAGCTCGGCGAGGTGGCGCTCGCGGGCGAAGCGCTGGAGCCGCTTTACCGGCTCCACGATCGCGCGATCGGCCGCGTAGGCGACGAGCGCGATCAGCGCCAGCAGCAGCGCCAGGCCGCCGGTGGCGACCGCGATGGCGCGGTTGCGCAGATGGTTGGACTCGGCGCGGACGGCGAGCTGCTCACGCGCCTCGGCCGCCGTGTAGTGCCGGAGCCCAGCGTCGATCGCGGCGAAACGGCTCGTGTCGCGCCCGAGGCTGCCGCTCGCGATCGCGCTGTCGAGATCGTTTGAGTAGCCGCGCAGCAGGGCGGCGATCGCCACGATCTCGCGTCGCTGGGCCGTGTCTGACTCCGTGCGCGCCAGTTTCGCGGCGACCGGCGGGATCGCGTCGCGCGAGCGCTCGAACCCGGTCCGGGACGCCTCCGAACGCGTCAGCAGGTAGCCGCGCGCGCCCGACTGCATCGTCAACGTCAGCAGCCGCAGCTCGCGTGCCCCGTTGAGCGCGTCGGTCGTCCCCCGCCCGCGCGCCGCCGCGTCGCGCTGGTCCTGCAGCCCCTTCAGCAGCACGCCGAACGTCAACAGCGAGACGATCGCGATCAGGGCGGCGGAGGCCAGCACTCGAATCCGCAACCCCCAGGGCCGGCGCACATGCGCACTGTACGGCGCTCACTACGATCGGGCGGTGGCAGCCAGCGATGCAGACCATGCCGAGCGTCTGTTCGCGCTCTCCCAGGATCTCCTTGGAGCCGCCGACGCGGACGGCCGCCTGCGCTGGGTCAACGACGCGTGGGAGCGCGCGATGGGCTGGCCGTTGCCGGAGCTCTACGCGCGGCCGTACCTCGAGTTCGTCCATCCGGAGGACCGGCCGAAGGTCGCCGCGTTCGCCGAGGCGCTCGCGCACATGCCGCCGGGCGAGAGCCTGCAGGTCGAGACCCGCGCCCTACGGCGCGACGGGGTCTACCGCTGGCTGCGCTGCAGCGCCGCGGTCGCCGGCGGCCCGGAGCCGATGGTCTACCTCTCGGGGACCGACGTCACCGACCTGCACGAGGCGCTCGAGCAGCTCGCGCGCCGCACCGACGAGCTCGAGCGCTCCAACGCCGAGCTGGACCGCTTCGCCGGCGTCGTCTCGCACGACCTGCGCTCCTCGCTGACCGCGGTCTCCGGCTTCCTCACCCTGCTCGAGCGCCGCCACGGCAACGAGCTGAGCGATGAGGGGCGCGAGCTGCTGGAGTCGGCAGGCGAGGCGAGCACGCGCATGCGCTCGCTGCTGGAGGACCTGCTCGCGTATGCGCGCGTGGGCCATTCCGGACATGAGCCCGAGCCGGTCGAGGTCGGCGCGCTCGCCCGCCGGGTCGCGTCGACCATGGCGCCGGGCGCATCGTTCGACGCGCCCGGCCTGCCGGTCGTGCGCGCGCTGCCGCGCGAGTTCGAGCAGCTGCTGGCGAACCTGATCGGCAATGCGGCGAAGTTCGTCGCGCCGGGCGTGCGGCCGGAGATCCGGCTGACGTGCGCGCGAGAGGAGGACGGCTGGCGGTTCGAGCTGTCCGACAACGGGATCGGGATCGACTCGCGCTACGCCGAGCGCGCGTTCGGCATGTTCCAGCGCGTGCACGCCGGCGACGCCTACCCGGGGACCGGGATCGGGCTGGCGATCGCGGCGAAGATCGTCGAGCGCGCGGGCGGGCGGATCGCGGTCCGGCCGCGCGATCCCGGCGGCTCGGTCTTCTCCTTCACCTGGCCGGATTGACGTTTGATCGCGGGGCGAAGTGGGTTTGCCCCAATTTGGACACCGGGACAAAGAAGGCCCGCGCCGGCGGTCATAGGCTGGAGCGCTGTCTCTGATCCTGAGGAGGACCACGCCCGCAATGCCAACCCGGACCCGTACGCCCAATGTCAGCGCCGCCCAGTGGAGCCCGAACGGTGGCGCGCTCGGCCAGGCGGACCTGACGCAGCCCGGTGCCAACACGTTCGGCGAGAACGTCTTCTCGATCGCCGTCCAGCGCCAGCGGCTGCCCAAGGCGGTGTTCAAGCAGCTCGAGGCGACGATCGCCAAGGGCGAGCCGCTCGAGCCCGCGCTCGCCGACGCCGTCGCCTCCGCGATGCGCGAGTGGGCGATGGAGCGCGGCGCCACCCACTACACGCACTGGTTCCAGCCGCTGACGAACTCCACCGCCGAGAAGCACGACTCGTTCTACTCGCCGACCGGCGACGGCAACGCGATCGCCGAGTTCTCCGGCAAGGAGCTGATCCAGGGCGAGCCTGACGCGTCGTCGTTCCCGAGCGGCGGCATCCGGGCCACGTTCGAGGCGCGCGGCTACACGGCCTGGGACCCGTCCTCGCCGGCCTTCATCCTCGAGAACCCGAACGGCGCGCTGCTCTGCATCCCGACCGCCTTCGCGTCGTGGACCGGCGAGGCGCTCGACCAGAAGATCCCGCTGCTGCGCTCGATGGACGCGCTGTCGAGGGCTGCCGTGCGCGCGCTCGACGTCCTCGGCGACGGCGACGCGTCGCACGTGTTCACGACCGTCGGGCCCGAGCAGGAGTACTTCCTGATCGACGAGCAGTACTTCTTCGAGCGCCCGGACCTCGTGATCACCGGCCGCACGCTGTTCGGCGCCAAGCCGCCCAAGGGCCAGGAGCTCGACGACCACTACTTCGGCTCGATCCCCGAGCGCGTGCTGGCCTGCATGCTGGAGACCGAGCAGGAGCTGTCCAAGCTCGGCGTGCCGATCAAGACGCGCCACAACGAGGTCGCGCCGGCGCAGTACGAGGTCGCGCCGATCTTCGAGAACTCCAACGTCGGCTCCGACCACCAGCAGCTGACGATGCAGGTGATGCAGAACGTCGCCCGCCGCTACGGGCTCGTCTGCCTGCTGCACGAGAAGCCGTTCGCGGGCGTCAACGGCTCGGGCAAGCACAACAACTGGTCGATGGGCACCGACACCGGCGTCAACCTGCTCGACCCGGGCGACACGCCGCACGAGAACCTGCTGTTCCTGTTCTTCTGCTCGGCGGTCATCCAGGCGGTCAACACGCACCAGCAGCTGCTGCGCGCGTCGGTCGCCAACGCCGGCCAGGACCACCGCCTCGGCGCCAACGAGGCGCCGCCGGCGATCATCTCGATCTTCCTCGGCGCCGAGCTGGAGAAGGTCTTCGGGGCGATCGAGTCGGGCTCCGGCGACGCGGCCACGCCGCAGGCGTACCTGTCGCTGGGCGCGTCGGTGCTGCCGCGGCTGCCGATGCACGGCGGCGACCGCAACCGCACGTCGCCGTTCGCGTTCACCGGCAACAAGTTCGAGTTCCGGGCGCTCGGCTCCTCGATGTCGCTGGCGCTGCCCAACACGGTGCTCAACACGATCGTCGCGCAGTCGATCGACCAGCTCTCGGACAAGCTGGAGAGCGGGATCTCGGGCGGGAAGTCGCGCGAGGAGTCCGTGCTCGACGTGGTGCGCGAGACGTACGCGGCGAACAAGCGGATCGTCTTCTCCGGCGACAACTACTCCGAGGAGTGGCACACGGAGGCCGAGGCGCGCGGGCTCGCGAACCTCGCGCAGTCGCCCGACGCGCTGCCGTGGCTCATCGAGCCGGCGACGGTCACGGTCTTCGGCGACTACAACGTGCTCTCCGAGCGCGAGCTGCACTCGCGCTACGACGTCTCGCTCGAGCAGTACATCACCACGATCAACATCGAGGCCGAGACGGCCGCGTCGATCGCCCGCACCATGCTGCTGCCGGCGGCGGTCCGCTGGCTGGAGACGCTGCAGCGCGTGGAGAGCCCCGGAACGGCGAAGCTGGCGGCGGAGTCGGCGGCGCTGGTCGACGAGTTCGTCGACGCGCTGTTCGCGCTTGAGACCGCGAACCGCGACCACCCCGAGGACGAGTTCGAGGACGTCCTCGGCGGCGCCCGCTACGTCCAGAACACGGTCCACCCGGCGATGCACGCGGTCCGCGAGGTCGCCGACAAGCTCGAGCGGATCGTGCCGGACGATCTGTGGCCGCTGCCGAAGTACTCGGAGATCCTCTTCATTAAATAGGCGGGCCTGCCGCGGCCTTGCGAGACGGCAAGGCCGCGGCAAACTCCGGGCAAGCCGTGGCGGGCAGCGTGCCCGCCATGCGCTGCTTTCTTCTCTCACTGCTCATCCTGCTGACGGTCCCCGCGGCCGCCAGGGCCGCGACGCTGCGCATCGAGCAGCAGGGTCCGGACGGCGGCACGATCACCGGCGGCTGCTATCGAGCCGAGAGCGAGGACGATTTCCGCCAGCGGTGCGACCTCGACGACGGCGCCACGGATGGCGTCATCGCCCTCGAGGACCTGCTTCCCGGCGACTTCACGGTCAGCGAGACGCACGCGCCCGCCGGGTACGCGCCGACCGCCGACTTCACCGTCGCCGTGGGCGACGGGACGATCACGCGCACGCGCCGGCACGAGCCCACGCCGCGGCTGCGCGTCGTCACCACCGAGGCCGGCCACCCGCTGGCCGGGTCGTGCTGGCTCGTGCGTCTGCCCGGCCAGAGCGAGGGGTACGACGACCGCTGCGACGCCGACGACGGCGCCGACGACGGCACCACGACGTTCCTCGACGTCGGCGCCGGCGAGTACGAGCTCGTGCACCTGCACGCGCCTGCCGGCCTGGACCGCATCGACGACACGACGTTCACGATGCGCGACGAGGACACGACGCTGACGTTCGCGCTCGAGCCGGCGGTCGCGCCGCAGAACACCGCGCCGCCCGGCATCAGCGGCGGGCACGCCGTCGGCGACGAGGTCACCGGCGACGCCGGCACCTGGACGGGCTCCGCGAAGATCGCGTTCGCCGGCGCGTGGGAGCGCTGCGACCTCGACGCGACGAGCTGCCGGCCCACCGGCGACTACGACGCGCACTACACGATCCGCGCCGAGGACGCCGGCCAGGCCCTGCGCTACACCGTCACGGCGAGCAACGACGGCGGCAGGCGCAGCGCCTCCTCGGCGCTGCATGCGGTCAGCTCGCTGGGCGCGCCGGAGTTCACCACGCCGCCGAGCGTGAGCGGGAACGCCACGCTCGGCGAGAAGCTGACCGCGAGCCCCGGCACCTGGACCAACGACCCCGCCTTCGCCTACCAGTGGCAGCGCTGCGCGGTCACGTGCTCGGACATCCCGGGCGCTACCGCCGCGACCTACGCGACGACGAAGGCGGACGCCGATCTGCGGATCCGAGTCGTCGTCACGGCCACCAACGCGGCCGGCCACGCCACGATCGCCAGCGAGCAGACCGACCCGATCGACGACGCCCCCTACAACCTCGAGCGCCCGAGCACGAGCGGCACGCCGAAGCCGGGCGAGGTGATGACCGCCTACCCGGGGCACTGGAACACGCACTACGGCAACCTGCAGTTCGACTATCGCTGGCTCCGCTGCACGGGACAGGACTGCGAGCCGGTCGGCTACGGCGACACGTACCTGATCACCGACGCCGACGAGGGCGCGAGCCTCCTCGTCGAGGTGACGGCGGTGGATGCCGGCGGCATCGGCCGCGCCCGCTCGAACCCGCGCGCGTTGATGACGATGCGCCCGATCAACCTCTCGCCGCCGACGTTCATCGGCAGGCAGCGGCTCGGGGAGAAGCTCACCGGCCAGTTCGGAAGCTGGACGAGCCCCGACGGCAGCCGCATCAGCTCGAGCTTCTCGTGGCAGCGCTGCGAGGCCGACGGCACGCAGTGCGTGACGATTCCGGGCCAGCCGACCAGCGGCCTCGGGGCGGGCCGCCACACGATCACGCTCGAGGACATCGGCCACCGCCTGCGCGTCGAGGTCGGCGCCCGCAACGACAGCGGCGTGCGCTACGCCTACAGCGGCCTCACCGAGGTGCTCGCGCTCCACCCGCCGGTCGCCGTCACCCAGCCGGGCATCAACGGCCGCGCCAGGGTCGGCATGGCCCTGCAGGGCTACAGCCCGCGCTGGAGTTACGACGGCCTCGGCGCCCTCCACGTGGACTTCAGCTGGCAGCGCTGCGACGCCGACGGCGCGCGCTGCGTGACGATCGCCGGCTCCGGCGCCCGGTACACGGTCGCCGATTCCGATGTCGGCCACCGGCTGCGCCTGCAGGTCGCCGGAGAGACGATCGAGGGCACGACCTACGCGTACAGCTCGTTGACCGAGCCGATCGAGCGCCACCCGCCGGTCGCCACCGCTGCCGCCGACCTTCACGGGCCGCGCGCGCCTGGGCATCACGCTCAGCGGGCGCAACGGCGACTGGGCCTACGACGGCGCCGGCCGGATCCACGTCACGTTCGGCTGGCAGCGCTGCGAGGCCGACGGCTCGCAGTGCGTGGCGATCGCGGGCTCGGACTCCCGCCACGAGGTGACCGAGGACGACCTCGGCCACCGGCTGCGCCTGCAGGTCGCCGCCGAGACGATCGAGGGCACGACCTACGCGTACAGCTCGTTGACCGAGCTGATCGAGCGCCACCCGCCGGTCGCCACCGCTCCGCCCACGGTCTCGGGCACCGCACGCCTCGGGCAGACGCTCATCGGCCGCAACGGCGACTGGGCGTACGACGGCGCCGGGCCGATGCACATCACGTTCTCGTGGCAGCGCTGCGAGGCCGACGGCTCGCAATGCGTGACGATCCCCGGCCAGTACGTCAACCGCCACACGATCGTCGTGGCGGACGTCGGGCACCGCCTGCGCCTGCAGGTCGCTGCCGAGACGCCGGACGGCACGACGTACGCGTACTCGACCCTCACCGACCTGATCGCGTGAGACTCAGTATTTCGTCGAGGACCCCGCCATTGGCGGGGTCCTCGTTGTGTTGACGTGCCACGCTGCGGGCGATGCTCGCGTATCTCCGTCGTCACCACATCGGGCTGCTCGCGCTCTTCGTCGCGCTGGGCGGCACGTCCTATGCCGCCGCCAAGCTGCCGCGCAACAGCGTCGGCAGCCAGCAGCTCCGCTCGGGAGCGGTCACCCAGTCCAAGCTCGCGAAGTCCGTGCGGGCGAAGCTCTCGAAGGCCACCGTGCCCGGGCCGGCCGGCGCGACGGGCGCGACCGGGGCGCAGGGACCGAAGGGCGACACGGGCGCGCAGGGGCCGAAGGGCGACGCCGGCGCGGCGGGCGCGAAGGGCGATGCCGGCCCGACGTCGGGCGGCGTGGGCGGCATCAACACGGGCAGCACGATCTCCCCCGGCACGGGGATCCTCAGCGCCACGAGCGTGACCCTGCAGCAGCCGGGCAAGGTGCTCGTGCTCGTGACCGGGACGTTCGGGGTGACCTGCAGCGGCTCCTGTACGCGCGAGATCGGCGCGTCGGTGGGTGGCACGCAGGTCCCGGGGCTGTTCGCGGGCATCGCCGGCACGGGCACCGAGCCGCTCGACCTCGCCGGGATCGTGGACAAGCCTGCCGGCACCTACTCGGTCCAGATCACGTCTCGAATCAGCGCCGGCACGGCGAACGCCACGCCCAACGGCGGCGACGCGCGGGTAGTGGCGGTCGCGCTCGGGTGACGCTCACCCCCTGCGCCGGGATCGCGGCGCCGGCGTGGGTACCGTGAACGTGTGCGGATCGCGACCTGGAACGTGAACTCGGTTAAGCAGCGCGTCCCGCGGCTGCTGCCGTGGCTGGACGAGCGCAGGCCGGACGTCGTGTGCCTGCAGGAGACCAAGCTCGCCGACGGCGCCTTCACCGCGCTGCTCGGCGAAGAGCTCGCCGGCCGCGGCTACGAGGTCGCGCTGCACGGCGAGCCACAGTGGAACGGCGTCGCGATCCTCTCGCGCGTGGGGCTCGAGGACCCGGTGGCCGGGATCGAGGGCGGCCCGGGCTTCCCGCACGCGGAGGCGCGCGCGGTGTCGGCGACCTGCGGCGGCATCCGCGTGGTCTCGGTGTACGTGCCCAACGGCCGCGAGCCGGACTCCGAGCACTACCGCTACAAGCTCGAGTGGCTGGCCGCGCTCAAGCGGATGGTCGCGGCCGGCCCGGAGGCGACCGTCGTGTGCGGCGACATGAACATCGCCCCCACCGACGATGACGTCTTCGATCCCGACGCCTACATCGGCCAGACCCACGTGACGCCGCCCGAGCGGGCGGCGCTGGAGGATCTCGAGTCGCTCGGGCTGCGCGACGTCGTGCGCGACCGCTGGCCGGACCGGCGCGTGTTCACGTACTGGGACTACCGCGCGGGCATGTTCCACCAGGACCTCGGCATGCGGATCGACCTCATCCTCGCGAGCGAGCCGGTCGCCGGTCGCGTCAAGGCCGCGTGGGTCGACCGGCAGGCGCGCAAGGGCAGCGGTCCGAGCGATCACGCGCCGGTGATCGTCGACCTCGACGAGGCGCCCGATGGTGAGGCCATCGGGCCCGTCGTGCCGCCGCCCTCCGCTCCGGTCACCAAGCGGGGCGCGAAGAAGCTCCCCCAGGCGCCGTAGGGGTTCTTGGACGGGCCCCTAGCCCCAGATGAACGGCGGGTACTGGCCGGTCATCCAGTACGCGTAGGCGTTCGCGCGCAGCTGCCAGCGGAAGCCGGGCACCATCAGGTCGAACATCCCGCGCGGGATCCGCTTCGTGAACAGCACCGTGAAGAACGCGAAGAACGCGAGGATCAGGGTGAAGTAGAAGAGGATCGACGAGACGATCGCGTACGGGATCACCAGCAGCCAGTGCACGAGCGGGCGCCAGTTGGCGATGTGCTCCGGGTACTCGACGACGAGCCGGATCGGATCGTTGGGGTTGTCCTCGAGCGAGAACGGCGGATACGCGTCGGTCATGAACAGGTGGTACGCCGACACGCGGTAGGCCCAGCGCTGCACGCCCACGAGGTAGTCGAACGCGCCGCGCGGGAAGCGGCCCGTGAACAGCACCGCGAAGAATGCGAAGACGATCACGAAGAACGCGCCGATCCCGAGGAAGGCCAGCACGATGTAGTGCGGGATCACCAGCAGCCACTTGACCAGCGGCAACCAGCGGTTGAGCTCCGGCGGATACGTGATCTCCATCTGCGCCGGGTAGGGCGGTGACGGCGGGCCGGCCGGATCGGGCACGGCCAGGGGCTGTTCGAGCATGCTCACGCGCCAACTCTAACCGGCCCGGCGGCGTCAAGTGCGAATCGGCACGCGGGAACAACCTGTTCACAAATCGGCCTGACCGCGCAAAATAGGGTCGGTCGCATGAACGGATTCCCGGCCCGGCGCGCGCTGGGTCTCGCGGTCGCCGCACTCGCCCTCGCGCCCGCGCATGCGGTGGCCGCCGTCGATCTCTCCAGCTATGTGCGGGTCGGACGCTTCGACCTGCCCGAGCCCACGCGCTCGCAGGCGCCCGCGGGCAACCTGCTCGCCCAGGAGGCTTCAGGCGTCACGTACGACCGTGACACCGGCACGCTGTTCGTCGTCGGCGACGGCGGGACGTCGGTCACGCAGGTCACGAAGTCCGGTCAGCTCGTGAACACCATGACGCTGCAGGCGGGCGAGTTCAACGACACCGAGGGCGTCACGTACACCGGCGGCGGGAGGTTCGTCTTCGCCGAGGAGCGCCTCCGGCAACTCGTCCAGTTCACGTACGCTCCCGGCACGACGCTGGCCCGCGCCGCGGCGCAGACGGTCAAGCTCGGCACGACGGTCGGCAACATCGGCCTCGAGGGCCTCTCCTATGACCCGCAGACGAGCGGGTACATCGTCGTCAAGGAGACGCAGCCGCTCGGCATCTTCCAGACCGGCATCGACTTCGCGGCCGGCACCGCGACCAACGGCTCGCCGACGACGGAGAACTCCATCAACCTCTTCGACCCGGTGCTCGCGGGCGTGTCGGACTTCTCGGACGTCTACGCGCTGTCGAACCTCCCCGCGGCGGTGAGCGGCGCGGATGCGGGCCACCTGCTGATCATCAGCCAGGAGGCGGGCCGGATCGTCGAGGTCGACCGCGCCGGCCTGGTCTCCGGCTCGCTGACCATCGCCTCCGATGCAGGCAACCCACTGTCGGTGCCCGACCAGGGCCACGAGGGCATCACGATGGACGACGACGGCCGCATCTACGCGGTCAGCGAGGCCGGCGGCGGCGACAGCGACCATCCGCAGCTGTGGGTCTACGCGCCGTCGACGGCGACCAACCAGCCGCCGACCGCCGTGTCCCTCACCAACCCCGCGACGTCGCTGCCGAACACGACCAGCACGGCGCAGCGGGTCAAGGTCGCGGGCGTCGCGATCGTCGACGACGGCCTCGGCACGAACAATCTGAGCGTGACCGGCCCGGACGCGGCGTCCTTCGAGGTCGACGCGAGCGGTCTGTACCTCAAGGCCGGCACAGTGTTGAACCACACGAACTACACGGTCAGCGTGGCGGTGGACGACAGCAGCGTCGGCGGGTCGCCGGACGCGACCAGCGCGCCGCTCACGCTGACGATCACCGTGCCGCCGCCGCTCGCCTCCGTGGTCGTCACCGAGGTCGCGCCGTGGGGCAGCGGCATGAGCACCTATGCGGCCGACTGGTTCGAGGTCACCAACACCGGGGCGACCGCCGTCGACCTGACCGGCTGGCGGATCGACGACAGCTCCAATCTGCTCGCCAACTCGGTGGCGCTGACCGGCGTGCCGAGCCTCGCGCCGGGGCAGTCGGCGATCTTCACCGAGGGCGACAAGGCGACGGCGTTCAAGGCCGCCTGGTTCGGCGCCAGCGTCCCCGCCGGGTTCGCGATCGGCAGCTACAGCGGCTCGGGCGTCGGGCTCAGCACCGACGGCGACGCCGTGAACCTGTTCGACTCCTTCGGCCGCCGGGTGACCGGCGTCAGCTTCGGCGCCTCCACGACCGGCTTCTCGTTCGACAACGCGGCCGGGGCGGCGATGGTCGCCACGCTGAGCGCCGCCGGCGTCAACGGCGCGTTCAAGGCCGGCAACGAGGTGGGCTCGCCGGGGCGGATCGCCAACCCGCACACCGACGCGACCGGCACGGTGACCGGCAGCGTGCTCACCCAGCTCTCGCTGATCCTCGGGCCGCAGGCCTCCTTCGGCGTGTTCACCGCGGGCGTCGCGCAGGACTACACGGCGCAGACGTCGGCGACGGTGACCTCGACGGCGGGCGACGCGGCGCTGAGCGTGTCCGACCCCGGCCACCTGACCAACGGCGCGTTCTCGCTGCCCGAGCCGCTCCAGGTCCAGATCGCCCCCGGCTCGTGGTCGGGCCCGGTGTCCAACGGCGTCGTGGCGATCACGTTCCGGCAGCACATCGGAGCCGCTGACGCCCTCCGTTCGGGTAGCTATGCGAGGACGCTGACCTTCACGCTGTCGACGACGTCGCCATAGTCATATGCGTGAGCGGGACGCTGATCGCACGCGAGCTCCATAAGGCGCACGGCGCGGCGACGATCCTCGCCGGCCTCTCGGTGACGGTGGCCCCGGGCGAGGTGCTCGGGGTCGTCGGCCCCAACGGCGCCGGCAAGTCGACGCTGCTGCGGCTGCTCGCCGGGATCGACCGGCCGGACCGCGGCAGCGTCCGGCTGACCGCCGGGACCGCCGGCTACCTGCCGCAGGAGCCCGACCGGGCGCCGGGCGAGCGGCTGCAGGACTACCTGGCGCGGCGCACGGGCGTGGCGGCGGCCGATGCGCGCGTGCAGGCGGCGACGGCCGAGCTGGCCTCCGGCGCCGCGGGCGCCGCGGACCTCTACCACGACGCGTTCGAGACCTGGCTCGCGCTCGGCGGCGCCGACCTGGAACCGCGCGCGGAGGCCGTGCTGCGCGACCTCGGGCTCGACCCGGCGCTGCTGGACCTGGAGACCGCGTCGCTCTCCGGCGGCCAGGCGGCGCGCGCCTCGCTGGCCGCGATCCTCCTGTCGCGCTTCGACGTATTGCTGCTCGACGAGCCGACCAACGACCTCGACTTCGACGGGCTCGCCCGGCTCGAGCGCTTCGTGGCCGAGCGCCCGGGCGGCGCCGTGATCGTCTCCCACGACCGCGCGTTCCTGGAGCGCACGGTCACGCGCGTGCTCGAGCTCGACGAGATCGCCCACACCGCCGCCGAGTTCGGCGGCGGCTGGGCCGGCTACCAGGAGCTGCGCGCGACCGCCGCCCGCCACGCCGAGGAGCGCTTTGAGTCCTACACGACCGAGCGCGGCCGGCTCGAGGACCGCGCGCGCACGCAGCGGCAGTGGTCGGAGACCGGCGTGCGCAAGGCGAAGGCGTCGAAGAACGACGAGCCCGACAAGATCATCCGCCGCCACAAGACCGAGCGCTCCGAGAAGCAGGCCGCCAAGGTGCGCGCGACCGAGCGGGCGATCGAGCGGCTCGACGCCGTCGACAAGCCGTGGCGGCGCTGGGAGCTGCAGCTGCGCTTCGGCGGCGGCGAGCGCTCGGGCGACGTGACGGTGCGTCTGAACGGCGCGGAGCTGCGCCGCGGCAGCTTCGTGCTCGGGCCGCTGGACCTGGAGCTCGCATGGGGCGAGCGCGTCGCGCTGGTGGGTCCGAACGGCAGCGGCAAGACGACGCTGGTCGAGGCGCTGCTCGGGAACCTGGAGCTGTCGGCCGGCACGCGCTGGATCGGCCCCGGGGTGCGGAGCGGCACGCTCGACCAGGCGCGTGCCGCGTTCTCCGGCGTGCTGCTCGACGCGTTCGTCTCAGACAGCGGGTTGGGCGTCCAGGAGGCGCGGTCGCTGCTGGCGAAGTTCGGGCTCGAGAGCGACGCGGTCGGGCGTGACGTGTCGAGCCTGTCTCCGGGCGAGCGGACGCGCGCGAGCCTGGCGCTGCTGATGGCCTCGGGCGCGAACTTCCTCGTGCTCGACGAGCCGACCAACCACCTCGACCTGCCGGCGATCGAGCAGCTCGAGACGGCGCTGAACGCCTACGACGGCACGCTGCTGCTGGTCACCCACGACCGCCGGCTGCTCGAGGCGGTCTCGATCGATCGCACGATCGAGCTGAGCGCGGCCGCGCGGGCCGCTTAGCGGCGGGTCGCGCTGGTGGAGCTGCCGGTGTCGACCGCGGTCGGCGCCTGGATCGGCGGCGGCGCCTGCGGCACGGCTGCGCGAGCCGGCGCGTCGGGCACCGGGGTGAGCGGGACCATTGGAGCGGGCGCGCCCTTGACCGCGGGAGCGATGGCGGTCGACGCGGTCGCCGTCGTGGACGGCGCCATCGTCGACAGGGACGCCGTCTCGGCGGCGTCGCGACGAAACGCCTGCATGCGCATCGTCTCGTAGGCGTTCTGCGGCGCCAGGCCCTCGACGCGAAGCGCGGGGTGCTCGTGGCGCGCCGGCGCGGCGGCGGGGGTCGGCACGACGGGTGTGAGAGCCGTCGGATTGGGCCACTGGACGGGCGCCGCGCCCTGCACGTTCTGCATCATCGCTAACTGCATCGGCGGGTCCGGCGCGCTGCTCGCGCGCGGTACCGGTTCAGTGGACGGACGTACCGCCGACAACGCGCGCGCGGGGGTCGTGCGCGCGACGTCGCAGCGGCTGGACGAAACGCTAAAGCCGCTCAGGGGGGCTGCCGATACAGCCCGTGGGTCCACCCGCACCGCCCGTCCGTCGAAACCCTCTTCAGTGGACGAGGCCCATATGTGCGGGGAGGCCCCAACCCTCCCCTCACCCCAGCCCCGGCCCCGTCCACCCCGACGGGGCCGACGGCTGTTAAAGGTTCCCGCATGAAGGTGCTGATCACCGGCGCCGCTGGGCGCATCGGAACCGTGCTGACCGCGGGCCTCGACCACGACCTGCGGCTGACCGACGTCGCCGCGCTCGACGATCCGCGGTTCGTCCGCGCCGACCTGACCGACTCCGCGCAGGTCGACCGCGCCGTGGAGGGCGTCGACGCCGTCGTGCACCTGGGCGCGGTGCCCGACGAGGCGCCGTTCGAGCAGATCGCCGGCCCCAACCTGCACGGCGCGTTCCACGTCTTCGACGCCTGCCGGCGCCTCGGCGCGCGCCGGATCGTGTTCGCGAGCTCCAATCACGCGACCGGCATGTACCCGGTCGGCGAGCCGCTGACCGAGGACTACCCGCCGCGCCCGGACGGCCTCTACGGCGCGTCGAAGGTCTACGGCGAGGCGCTCGGGCGGATGTTCGTCGAGCGCTTCGGGCTGGAGTTCGTGGCGCTGCGGATCGGCACGTTCGCCGAGCACCCGCCGGACCGGCGCGCGCTCGCCACCTGGCTGTCGCACGGCGACGCGGTGCGGCTGGTGGACGCCGCGCTGACCGCCCCGGACGTCGGCTTCACGATCGTCTACGGGGCGTCGAGGAACACCCGGCGCTGGTGGCCGCTCGACGACGCGGCGCGGCGGATCGGCTACGAGCCGCGCGACGACGCCGAGGCGTACGCGGACGGGCTGGCGGAAGGGCCGCCCTACGAGTTCCAGGGCGGCCCGAACACCGATCCCGCGCACGGGGGCTGGGGGTAGTCCGAGTCGCCGCGATCAGACGGGCTCAGGGCCGACCGGATCGTCGCTCGGCGGCGTGACGTCGTCGTCCGGCGGTGCGATGTCGTCGCTCGGCGGCGCGATCTCGTCGGTGGGCGGTGCAGTCTCGTCGGTGGGCGGTGCAGTCTCGTCGGTGGGCGGTGCAGTCTCGTCGGTGGGCGGTGCAGTCTCGTCGGTGGGCGGTGCGATCTCGTCGGTGGGCGGCGTGACGTCGTCCGTGGGCGGCATGACGTCGTCTGTGGGCGGCGTCGTGGAGCCGTCGGTCGGCGGCGCGACGACGACCGGATCGTCCGCCTTCACGACGGGCGCCGTGGTGGCCGGCGTCTGGACGGCGAGCGGCGCCGAGGCGGTCGTGGCGTCTCGGCGGGCGGCGATCGTCTTAAAGGAGGTCAGCGCCCTCGTGTACGGGTTCTCGCCGGACGATGGAGCGACGACGGCCCCGGCCGCACGCGCCGCGAGCGTGAAGTCCGGCGCGCACAGGCCCGTGGCGTCGCCGTCGTTCTTCTTCGAGCTCACTGCGAGGCGCGAGGGCCAGGTGGCGTCGTTTGAGACGAGCCGAGTGGCGCTGCTCGTGTCCATGTACCCAGCATCGGCGTACGACGCCTCCGAGCCCGGACCGCGGACGCATGTCCTAGGGTCATGACCAACCTTGCCAAACTTGTGTCAAGGTTGCGCTAGCCTGTAGCGATCATGCGTGACTTCCTTGCCGCCACCCGTGACCGCGTCATCGTCTTCGACGGCGGCATGGGCGCCACGCTCGAGCAGTTCGATCTCAGTCTGGAGAAGGACTACCGCCTCCCCGGCCGCTGCCACGAGGCGCTCGTGCTCAACCGCCCGGACGTCATCCAGGGCGTGCACGAGTCGATGGTCGAGGCCGGCGCCGAGGTCGTGGAGACCGACACGTTCCAGGGCTCGCGCCTGAAGCTCGACGAGTGGGGCCTCGGCGAGCACACGCTCGAGATCAACCGCAAGGCCGCCGAGATCGCCCGCACGGCGGTCGGCGAGCACCGCTTCGTGGCCGGCAGCATCGGCCCCACCGGCTTCCTGCCCGCCTCCGAGGACCCGAGCCTCGGCCAGATCCGCTTCCGCGAGCTCGTCGGCGTCTTCACCGAGCAGGCGCAGGGCCTGCTGGAGGGCGGCGTCGACCTGATCATCGTCGAGACCGCGCAGGACATCCTCGAGGTCAAGGCCTCGATCTTCGGCGTCCGCGAGGCGTTCAAGCTCACCGGCCGCACCACACCCATCCAGGCGTCCGTCTCCCTGCTGCCCAACGGCGGCAAGATGCTGCTCGGCACCGACATCAGCGCCGTGCTGACGACGCTGGAGGCGCTGAAGGTCGACGTGATCGGCCTCAACTGCTCGACCGGCCCCGAGGACATGCGCGACGCGGTCCGCTTCCTCGGCGACACGTCGCCGCTCCCGGTCCACTGCATCCCGAACGCCGGCATCCCCCACCAGGGCCCGAACGGCGAGACGATCTTCCCCGAGCAGCCGGGCCCGCTGTCCGAGGTCCTCGGCGACTTCGTCGAGCGCTACGGCGTGAGCATCGTCGGCGGCTGCTGCGGCACCACGCCCGACCACATCCGCGCGATCCACGAGCGCGTCGCGAAGCACAAGATCGGCACCCGGCCCGCGCCCCGCGCGCCGCACGTGTCGTCGATGATCGCCGCCGCGCCGCTCGTGCAGGAGCCCGCCCCGACGATCATCGGCGAGCGCGTCAACTCGCAGGGCTCGCGCAAGGCCAAGGAGCTCCTGCTCGCCGACGACTACGACGGCCTGCTGCAGGTCGCCGAGGACCAGGTCGAGGGCGGCGCCCACGTGCTCGACCTCTGCGTCGCGCTGACCGAGCGCTCCGACGAGGACGAGCAGATGCGGCTCGTCGCCAAGAAGGTCTCACTCACCCAGCCGGCGCCGATCCAGATCGACTCGACCGAGCCCGAGGTGATCGCGACCGCGCTGGACCAGATCCCGGGCCGGGCGATCGTCAACTCGATCAACCTCGAGGCCGGCCGCGACAAGCTCGACAAGGTCGTGCCGATCGCGCTGGAGCACGGCGCCGCGCTGATCGCGCTCACGATCGACGAGGTCGGCATGGCCAAGACGCGCGAGCGCAAGCTCGAGGTCGCCAAGCGCATCGTCGAGCTGGTCTGCGACGAGCACGGCATGGACCGCGAGCTGCTGATCTTCGACGCGCTGACCTTCACGCTCACGACCGGCGACGACGAGTGGAAGCCGTCGGCGGTCGAGACGATCGAGGGCATCCGGCTGATCAAGTCCGAGTTGCCGGGCGTGAAGACGTCGCTCGGCGTCTCCAACGTCTCCTTCGGCATCGGCCTGCGCGCGCGCAGCGTCCTGAACTCCGTCTTCCTCTCGCACTGCGTCGAGGCCGGGCTGGACCTCGCGATGGTCAACCCGAACCACATCACGCCCTACTCGGAGATCCCCGGGGAAGAGCGCGAGCTGGCCGACGACCTCGTGTTCAACCGCCGCGACGACGCGCTCGAGCGCTTCATCGCCCACTTCGAGGCCAAGGGCCCGGAGGCCGAGGCCGAGAGCGCCGACCCGACCGCGGGGATGGAGCCCGAGGAGGCGCTGCACTGGCACATCCTGCGCCGCAAGAAGGACGGCGTCGAGGCCCAGATCGACGCGAGCGTCGAGAAGATCGGCGCCGTCCCGACGCTCAACGACGTCCTGCTGCCGGCGATGAAGGAGGTCGGCGACAAGTTCGGCGCGGGCGAGCTGATCCTGCCGTTCGTGCTCCAGAGCGCCGAGGTGATGAAGCGCGCGGTCGCGCAGCTCGAGAAGTACCTCGACAAGATCGCCGGCTACACGAAGGGCACCGTCGTGCTGGCGACCGTGTTCGGCGACGTGCACGACATCGGCAAGTCGCTCGTCAACACGATCCTCACCAACAACGGCTACACGGTCGTGGACCTCGGCAAGCAGGTGCCGATCCAGACGATCCTCGACGCGGCCAAGGAGCACGACGCGACGGCGATCGGCCTGTCCGCGCTGCTCGTCTCCACCTCCAAGCAGATGCCGGCCGCGATCCAGGAGCTGCACTCGCAGGGCCTCGAGTACCCGGTCCTGCTCGGCGGCGCCGCGATCAACCGCAAGTTCGGCTACCGCGCGCTCTACACCGGCGACGAGATCTACGAGCCGGGCGTGTTCTACTGCAAGGACGCGTTCGAGGGCCTGGCCGTGATGGACAAGCTCGTCGAGCCCGAGCGCCGCGAGCAGCTCGTGCAGGAGATCCGCGACGCCGCGCGCACGCTGCGCGAGAACCCCGAGGTCGAGGAGGTGCTCGACACCACCGACGCCTCCGTGCGCAGCGCCGCCCGCACCGACGTCGAGGTCCCCGAGCCGCCGTTCTGGGGCGTGCGCGAGATCGAGGTCGACCGCGACGAGCTCTACACGCATCTCGACACGCACGTGCTCTTCAAGCTGCACTGGGGCGGGCGCGGCGTGAAGGGCGAGGAGTGGCGCCGGCTGCTGGCCGACGACTTCCGCCCGCGCCTGGAGCGCATGTGGAACGAGTCCGGCTACCTGCATCCGCGAGCGCTATTGGGATATTTCCCAAGTTACGCGGAGGGCAACGACATCGTGATCCTCGACCCCGAGGACCGCGAGACGGTGCTGGAGCGGCTCACCTGCCCGCGCCAGCCGAAGGGCGACCGCCTGTGCCTGGCCGACTTCTATCGCCCCAAGGGCGAGATCGACGTCGTCGCCCTGCAGGCGGTGACGGTCGGCGCCGAGGTGACCGAGCTGATGGCCCGGCTCGAGGCCGAGGGCGAGTTCGCCGAGCAGCTGTTCGTCCACGGCCTCGGCGTGCAGACCGCCGAGGGCCTCGCCGAGTGGCTGCACTGGCGCGTCCGCAACGACCTCGGGATCGACGTCCACCAGGGTCGCCGCTACAGCTGGGGCTACCCCTCCATCCCCGACCAGTCCGAGCACACCAAGGTCGAGAAGCTGCTGCAGCTCGAGCGGATCGGGATGTCGATCACCGACGGCTACGCCCCGGTCCCCGAGCAGTCGACGCTGGCCATCGTGGCCCACCATCCGCAGGCCCAGTACTTCGGCATGCGCAACGGCCGGCTGCTGGGAGACGGCTCGCCCGACGACGTGATCCGCGGCACCGCCCGCGACCCCTCGCGCTTCGGCGAGCTGGGCGACCAGGACGAGGTCGCGGCGGGCGCCGGCGCACAGGCGACGGCAGCACGCTGACACCGAGATTGCGTCTTTTCCTGCTTGCGGCCGATCACGCGAGTGGTCGATGCCGTCCAGTCAAGGAAGACATTTCGCGGATGACGTACTTCGCGAGACCGCCCACTCCGCGCACGAGTCGGGCGTGCGCGCCCCTGCCCGCCGGTCGGCCTGGCTGGTCGCCGCCGCCGTCGCGGTCGTGCTCGGCTCGGCGGGCTGGATCACGTCGCTGCACCTCGCCGCGGCGCGCGATGACACCCACGCGCGCGCGCTGAGCACGCTCGGCCGCCAGCTCGACGGGCTGCAGCTGCTGCACTGGCGCGGCGTGGCCGGCGATCTCGATCCGCAGGGGTCGCTCGTCACCGAGACGCTGCGCTGGCGCACGTTCCGGGCGCAGGCCGAGCGCGAGATCCCGCGAGTCAAGACGTCCGGGATCGAGGGGCTGCTCGCGTTGACGGCCAGCGACAACGGGATCCCGCACCGCAGCATCGCCGAGGTGCGCACGAGCGGGCGCCCGCTGCTGGACCGCCTGAGCAGGCTCGACCGCGCCGTCGGCGCGCAGACGAAGGCGGCCACCGGGCACGCCCGCGCAACGCGGGCGCGGGCCTGGCGGCTGACCGCGCTGACCGGCGCGCTGGCGCTCGCGATCCTCACGCTGCTGCTCGTCGGGCTCGTCCGCACGCGGCGCGCCGCCCGCCTGGCGATCGCCGCCGCGGCGCGCGCCGAGGGCGAGCGCGGAGCGCTGCAGGCGTCCTCGCGGCGCTTCCACGCGCTGGTGCGGCACGCGTCGGAGGCCGTGATCGTGCTCGACGAAGACGGCGCGGTCACGTTCGCCACGCCCTCGGTGGATGGACTGCTCGGCCGCACCGAGCTCGGCGGTGAGCTGCTGTCGGGCCTCGTCGCGCCGGAGGACGCCGGGCGCCTCGACGCGCTGATCCTCGCCGCGCGCGAGTGCGGCGACGCGGTCGCCGGCGAGCTGGCGCTGATCCATCGCGAGGGCCGTCTCGTGCACGCCGAGGTGCGCGTCGCCGACCGGCTCTCCGACCCGGACGTCAACGGCGTCGTGCTCGCCGTGCGCGACGTCTCCGAGCGCCGCCGGCTCGAGCGCCAGCTGCGCCGCAGCGCCCACCGCGACCCGCTCACGGGCCTGCCCAACCGCGCCAGCTTCGAGGACCGGCTGCGCACCGTGCTCGCCGACGCCGAGCCGCGCTGCGCCGTGCTGCTGCTCGACCTCGACGAGTTCGAGACCGTCAACGAGTCGCTCGGCCACACCGGCGGCGACCAGGTGCTGGTGACCTGCGCGGAGCGCCTGCGCACGGCCGCCGGGAACGCATCCGTGGCGCGGCTGGGCTCCGACGAGTTCGTCGTCCTGCTCGAGGGCGTCGCCGCCGCCGAGCACGCCGAGCGCGCCGCCCGCGAGCTCGCCGCCGCCGTCTCGCTGCCGATGAAGATCGATGGCGCCGAGGTTCCGGTGACCGTCACCGCCGGGCTCGCGCTCGCCGAGCCGGGGCTGGCCCCCGAGGACCTGCTGCGGTGCGCCGACACCGCGTTGCACATCGCCCAGTCGCGCGGCGCCGGGGAGCTGCAGGCGTACTCGCCGGCGATGCAGGCCAACGCGCGCCGGCGGCTGGACCTGCGCGCCGCGCTCGCCCGCGCAGTGCGCGCGCAGGCGCTCGAGCTCGCCTACCAGCCGATCGTCGACCTTGCCAGCGGCGAGGCCACCGGCGTCGAGGCGCTCGCGCGCTGGACGCTCGACGGCGAGGCGGTGCCGCCGTCGGAGTTCATCCCGCTCGCCGAGGCCACCGGCCTGATCTCCGAGCTCGGCGGCTGGGTGCTCGAGCGCGCGTGCGCCGACGTCGCGCCCCTGCCACTGCGGGTGTCAGTCAACGTATCGGCCGTGCAGCTGCGCTCGGCCGGCTTCACCGCGCAGGTGGCAGACGTCCTCGCGCGAACGGGCCTGCCGCCCGAGCGGCTCACGCTCGAGCTGACCGAGTCGGTCGTGGTCGACGACGTCGCCACGGTCAGCGAGGTGTTCACCGCGCTGCGCACGCTCGGCGTGCGGATCGCCGTCGACGACTTCGGCACCGGGTTCTCCTCGCTCGCCTCGCTGGCCGAGCTGCCCGTCGACGCGCTCAAGCTCGACCGCTCGTTCATCGCCGCGATGGGCGAGCGCGAGGCGCTCGTCGCCGGCGTGATCTCGCTCGCCGACCGGCTCGGGCTGCCGATCGTCGCCGAAGGGATCGAGACTGCCGACCAGCTCGCCGTGCTGCGCCGGCTCGGCTGCGGCTTCGGCCAGGGCTACCACCTCGGCCGCCCAGCGCCGCTCGCGCAGGTAGCCTCGCCCGTGTGAAGCGCGCACTCATCCTCCTCGGGCTCCTGCTCGCCGCCTGCGGCGGCGGAGGCAAGTCCGACGAGGACAGCATCCGAGAGACCGTGTCCGCGTACACGCAGGCGGTCGCCCACGACGACGCCGCCGGCGTCTGCAAGGAGCTCACCAACGGCTGGAACGACAACGGCTGCGCGAAGGCGACGTCAATCGTGCTGCTGGCGATGACGTCCGACCAGAAGACGCATCCGATCCGCCTCGGCACCGTGCACGTGACCGGGGACACGGCGAGCGCGACGGTCGCCGGCCAGAAGGATCCGATGCACTTCCACAAGCAGGGCGGGACCTGGCGGATCGATCGCTGATGAAGGCGCTGGCGATCGACGGCGGGGGCATCCGCGGGCTGATTCCGGCGCTCGTACTCGCCGAGATCGAGCAGCGGACCGGGCGCCCGATCGCGACCATGGTCGACCTGATCGCCGGCACCTCGACCGGCGGGATCATCGCGTGCGCGCTGGCCCGGCCGCGGCCGATGGCGGCCGCGCGGATCGCCGAGGTCTACACCATCGACGGCCCGAAGATCTTCGAGCGCCGGCTGGTGAAGGAGATCTCCTCGGCGGCGGGCTTCATCGACGAGCGCTACGACTCCGGGCCGCTGCTGGACTCGCTGCGCCGCCACCTCGGCGACGCGCGCCTGGAGGAGGCCACCGTGCCGGTCCTGATCACCGCCTACGACCTGCAGGCGCGCGCGGCGCTGATCCTGCGCGAGGGCGTCTCGATGGTCGACGCCGCGCATGCGACCTCGGCGGCGCCGACGTACTTCGAGCCGGTCAAGCTCGGCGAGCGCACGTTGGTCGACGGCGGCGTGTTCGCCATCAACCCGGCCGTGTTCGCGTACGCCGAGGCCGGCGGCGCGCCGGAGCTGCTGCTCTCGCTCGGCACCGGCGAGCACACGCGCCCGCTGCCGTACGAGACCGTGCGCGACTGGGGCAAGCTCGAGTGGGCGGAGCCGATCATCGACGTCGTGTTCGATGCCGGCGCCGACGCGGTGGACCTCCAGCTGTCCGCGCTGGCTGGCGACGCGTATCTGCGGCTGCAGACGCGGCTGGACGAGGCGAGCGACGCGCTCGACGACGCGAGCGAGGAGAACCTCGCGGCGCTGCGGCGCGAGGCGGAGCGGCTGATCTCCGAGCGCTCCGCGGACATCGACCGCGCCTGCGAGATCCTCACGAGCTCGTAGGCGGAGCTGGGAATCCGTTGGTACACTGTTGCCAATGGAGACCACCATCGATGCCGTCGGGCGGATCGTCGTGCCCAAGCCGCTGCGAGACGCGCTCGGCCTCACGCCGGGGGCTACGGTGGACATATCGCGCTACGGCGCGGGGCTGCAGCTGACTCCCGCGGGCAGGACGGCTCGCCTCGTCGAGGAGTCCGGCGCGCTCGTCGCGACCGGGGACACGGCGATCGACGATGACGTGGTCTTCGGGCTGATCGACGCCGACCGGCGCTGATCGTGCTGGCGCTCGACACGAGCGTCGCCATCCCGCTGCTCGTCCAGACCCATCGCCAGCACGACTCGGTGGTTCGCTGGTGGGACGGACGCGCGATCGCGCTCTGCGGCCACGCGCTGGCCGAGACGTACTCGGTGCTCACCCGGCTCCCCGGCGATCTGCGGCTCGCGCCGGTCGACGCGGCGCGATTGTTGCGCGAGCGGTTCGTCGCGCCGCTTGTCCTTTCGCCGGCAACGTTCACCCGCCTCCCGGAATTGTTCAGCCGCGCGGGAATCGCCGGCGGCGCGGCCTATGACGGTCTCGTCGCGCTCGCCGCGATCGAGCACGCCGCAGAGCTGGCCACGCGAGACGCACGCGCCCGCGCGACCTACGAGGCGCTCGGAGCGCGCGTGGTCAGCGCGATCTGACTAGGCCTCGTCGGGCTGCGGCTGGCGCGGCGCGCCGAGCGACACCGGGGCGCTGTGCATAGCCCGCAGCCGGACCTCGCGCCACGACAGGCCCTCCTTGACCAGCGCGGGCGTCCCCATCACGACCGCGGTCGCGATCTCGACGGCCTGGAGGATGATCCCGTAGCCGAGCGCCTGCGCGGTGCCAACGTGGTAGGCGTTGCTGAGCACCAGCACGCAGGCGGCCTGGAAGACGCCCAGGTTGCCCGGCGTGACCGGGATGACGGCGCTCACGTTGACCGCGAACAGCACCGCGGCGGCGGCGCCGAGGTCGGCCTTCGCGTCCAGCCCCAGCGCGACCAGCAGGACGTAGCAGGCGACGCACTGCAGCGCCCACGCGGTGAGCTGGGAGGCGATCGCCACCGACCCCTCACGGGGCCGCAGGAAGACCCGCAGGCCGCTGCGCACGCGCGAGAGCGCGAGCCGGCCCTGCGCCGCCCACCGCGCCACGCGCCGCGATCGCGAGGGCAGGCCCGAGCGCAGCAGCGCCGGCGCCACGAGCACGATCAGGAGCACCGCCAGCGGCCCGATGCCGTACCACAGGAGCGCCTTCTGGCGGCCCGCGAAGAGCCCGATCGTGTTGAACATGATGAAGCCGAGGATCACGAGCGCGAGCACGTTGATCAGCGTCTGGGACACGAGCGTGCCGAGCACGACCGGCAGCCGGTCGCGCGCGCGGCCGAGCCGGCGCGAGACCACGAGCGCGCGCGAGAGCTCGCCGAGCCGCGCGGGCAGCGTCGCCGACATCAGCACGCCGATCGTCGTCCCCTGGACGGCGTCGACCACCCGCGGCCGGGCGTCCGGCAAAGCGGCCTTGAGGATCGAGTGCCAGGAGAGGGCGCGGAAGATCATCGAGACGCACATCAGCGCCAGCCCGAACAGCACCCAGGAGGGCTGCGAGCGCACCAGCGTGTCGCCGATCCGCGCGGGGCCGATGTGCTTGACCGCCAGGTAGGAGCCGAGCACGGTGGCCAGCGTGGCGCCCCCGAACGCGGCGCGGCGGGCGACGCGCAAGGCGACCCGGCCGCGGCCGCGCGGCATCGGGTCCAACGACGGCAGGCGGCGGGCGGGCACGCGCGGCAGGTTGTCCGCGGGCAGCGCGCCGACCTTGATCGCCACGCGCCGCGTCGCGCTCTCCGGCTCGGGCACCGCACGGGCGTCGCCGTAGGCCTCGACGAGCTGCGCGGCGATCCGCGGCCACGTGTAGCGCTGCGCGCTCTCGCCGGCGGCCGCGCCCAGGCGCTGCACGCGCGCGGGATCGAGCGCCAGGTCGCGCAGCGTCTCGGCCAGCCGCGTCGCGTCGCCGCGCGGCACGAGCACGCCGTCGCGCCCGTCGGTCACCACCGCGCGGTAGCCGGCGATGTCGGACGCCACGACCGCCGTCCCGGCCGCGAACGCCTCGGTCAGCACCATGCCGAACGACTCGCCGCCCAGCGACGGCGCGCACAGCAGGTCGGCGTTGCGCAGCGCCTCGATCTTCACCGCGTCGTCGACACGGCCGAGCGCCGTGATGCCGTCCGGCTCCACCAGCAGCGGCGCCAGCTCGTCCGCGGTGGAGCCGACCACGATCAGCTCGGCGGGGACCTGGGCGCGCAGCGCCTCGAAGGCGCGCAGCAGCACGGGCAGGCCCTTGCGCTCGACCGCCTGGCCGACGAACGCGATCCGCAGCGGCTCCCCGGGCGCGCGGCGGCGCGGCGCGGGAACGCCGTCGGCGGGCAGCGCGACGCCGTTGGGGATCACGCGGTAGCGGCCGCCGTAGAATCGCCGCGCCGTCCAGGCGGCGGCCTCCGAGACGGCGATCCGCAGGTTGAGGTGATTGATCTTGCGCCGCGCGCCCATCGCGATCGCGATCGCGTGCGGGAGCTTCGCCTCCGAGTAGGCGTGGAACGTGCCGACGGTCGGCGCGTCGGCGCTCGTCAGCGCGTCCCAGGCGATCGTCGGCGCCACCGGCTCGTGGATGTGGACGACGTCGAACTGCCCGGCGCGCAGCTCGCGCCGCAGCGTGGTGACGGCCCTCGGCGTGCCCGCGAGGTTCGAGACGGCGCCGTTGGTGGGCCAGCCCATCGTGCCGCCGAGCGGGACGAGCCACTCCGGCACATCGCGCACCTGTGGCCGCGCGCCGCGGTGCCCGAGCCGCGTCCGCCGCGTGTCCGGGTCGTACGGGGCGAGCACGCGGACGTGGTGGCCCTCGCGGTCCAGCTCGGCGGCCAGAGCCTCGATGTGCCGCATGACCCCGCCCGGGTAGGTCCAGGAGTACGGGGATACGAGGGCGACCCGCATGCCGAGATCCTACGAACCCTTGCGGCGGGCAACGATACGGCTAACCGACGTTAAGCTGATGGGGCATGCCGGAGCGCCAGTTCGTCAAGTACACGTTCCTGAAGGTCGATCCCGCCTGGCGGCGTCTGGATCCTGACGAGCGGGCCCGGCACAAGCGCGAGGTGATGGCCGCGTGCGAGGACTTCGCATCCGACCGCCTGCTGCGCGCGTTCTCGCTGGTCGGCACGCGCGGCGATGCCGACCTGATGCTGCTCACGCAGGCGATCAACCTGGAGCGGATCCACGAGTTCCACGTCGTGCTCGCCCAGAGCGGGCTGATGGCCTGGTGCACGACGCCGTACTCGTTCCTGGCGATGACCAAGCCGTCGGAGTACTCCGACGAGTCGCGCCTGGAGGTCCGCCCCGCGCACTCGAAGTACCTGTTCGTCTACCCGTTCGTGAAGACGCGCGAGTGGTACGGGCTCGATCCGAAGGAGCGCTGGCGGATCATGCAGGAGCACATCCGCGTGGGTCGCGAGTACCCGAGCATCGACCTCAACACCAGCTACTCGTTCGGGCTCGACGACCAGGAGTTCGTCGTCGCCTTCGAGGGCGACGAGCCGGCGGTCTTCCTGGACCTCGTGCAGCGCCTGCGCACGACGGAGTCCTCCGCGCACACCAAGCGCGACACGCCGACGTTCACGTGCATCTCGATGTCGGTCGAGCGGGCGCTGAACGCCCTCGACGGCGCGACGGTCGCCGTCGAGGCCTGAACTTTTCCGGTGAGCTGCCGATCAGCGGGGCGATGACTCCCGCCACGACCTCATCTCGCGCCGTCGAGCGCTACCGGCTGGTGACGCGCTCGGACTTCGACGGGCTCGTCTGCGCCGCCCTGCTCAAGCACCTCGGCATCCTCGACGACATCCTCTTCGTCCATCCGAAGGACGTGCAGGACGGGAAGGTCGAGCTCGGCCCGACCGACGTCACGACGAACCTGCCGTATCACCCGGACGTGGCGATCTCCTTCGATCATCACGACTCCGAGCTCCTGCGCGTCGGCGCGCCGAAGTCCAACCACATCATCTGGCCGGGCGCGGACTCCGCCGCCCGCGTGGTGTACGAGTACTACGGCGGGGACGCGACGTTCCAGGGCATCGAGGAGCTGATGGAGGCCGTCGACAAGGGCGACGCCGCCCAGTTCTCGACCGACGAGATCCTCTATCCGACCGGCTGGGCGCTGCTGAACTTCCTCATGGACCCGCGCACCGGCCTCGGCCGCTTCCGTGAGTTCCGGATCTCCAACTATCAGCTGATGATGCAGCTGATCGACGTCTGCACGGCGATGTCGATCGACGAGATCCTCGCGACGCCCGACGTCAAGGAGCGCGTCGACCTGTACTTCAAGCACGCGGCCGCGGCCGAGCAGCAGATCCGCCGCTGCGCGACGGTGCACTCCAACCTGGTGATCCTCGACCTCCGCAACGAGGAGATCATCCACCCGACCAACCGCTTCATGCTCTACGCGCTGTTTCCCCAGTGCAACATCTCGATCCACGTGCTGTGGGGCTTCAAGCGGCAGAACACGGTGTTCGCGACCGGCAAGTCGATCGTCGACCGCTCGGCGAAGACCAACGTCGGCGAGCTGATGCTCAGCTACGGCGGCGGCGGCCACGAGGCGGCCGGCACCTGCCAGATCTCCCACTCCGACGCGCCGCGCGTGCTCGCCGAGCTGATCCAGACGATCACGACCGCGTAACGTCGCCGAAGATCGTCGCCGTGATCGCAGGGTCGCCGGTCCCGGCGAGCCTGAAGGCGAGGATCTGGCAGGCGAAACCCATAATCTGGCGCCGTGACCGGCGCCGATGCCCACCTCGCGCGCGACCCGGTGATGGCGCGCCTGATCGCCGACGGCGGGCCGCTGCCGCTCAAGCCCGACTCAGGCGGGCGCCCGCCCGACGTCTACGGCGCGCTGCTTCGCTCGATCACCGGCCAGCAGCTCTCAGTCAAGGCTGCGCGAGCGATCTACGGGCGGCTTACCGAGCGGTTCGGAGGGCGCCCGCCGACGCCGCGCGAGCTGCTCGACGACGATCCCGAGGAGCTTCGCGCCGCGGCCGGCCTCTCGCGCGCGAAGGTCGCCTCGCTGCGCTCGCTGGCCGAGCACGTGCTTGGCGGCGAGCTCGAGCTCGAGCGCCTGCACCGGTTCGGCGACGCGGAGGCGATCCGCGAACTGGTCGCCGTGAAGGGCATCGGCGAGTGGACCGCCCACATGTTCCTGATGTTCACCCTGCACCGGCAGGACGTGCTGGCCACCGGCGACGTCGGCATCCGCAACGCGGCCATGCGCGCGTACGGCCTCGACGCGCCGCCGGACCCCGCGGCGCTGACCGAGCTCGCCGAGCCGTGGCGCCCCTATCGCACCCGCGCCTGCTTGTACCTGTGGCGCTCACTCGCCAACGAGCCGAATGCGTAACACCCTCATGTCCGTCAACTACCCTTGCGCGTCGATGAAGCGCGTCCTCGTCCTCGGTTTGCTGCTGCTCGCCGCCGGTTGCGGCGGCAGCGACAAGACCACTTCCGATCCCGTCCAGTCCGTGCCGAACGACAACGGCGTCCGCGAAGCGGTCAAGAACGCGTCGCTTCCCGGCAAGGACGAGTTCCCGGCCCCGGCCGGCAAGACACTCGAGCAGCTCGCCAACACGCTCCAGGCCGGGCCGTCGCTGGCGATGGCCAGCTCGGTCTTCACGGTCGGGCCGAACCGGATGGCGTTCGGCGTGATCGCCAAGGACGGCACGCCCGTCTACGGCCAGACCGCCGTCTACGTCGCCCCGACCCCGAGCGACCCCGCCCAGGGCCCGTTCGTCGCGCCCGCCGACGTGCTGCTGACCCAGCCGCGCTACCGCTCCAAGCAGGCGGCGCTGACCACCGATCCGTTCTTTGCCGTCTATGGGGCCGACGTGCCGTTGAAGAAGTCCGGCCAGTACGCGGTGCTGACCGCGACCAAGGGCTCCAACGGGAGGCTGGTGGGCGCGCCCGGCAACATCAACGTGGTCAAGAAGTCCGCCGACCCGATCCCCCAGATCGGCCAGCAGGCGCCCAAGGTGCACACGGACACGCTGGCGAAGGCCGGCGACGTGCGCAAGATCGACACGCGCGACCCTCCGAGCGACATGCACGCGAAGGACTTCGCCGACGTGGTCGGCAAGCAGCCGGTCGCGCTGCTGTTCTCGACGCCGCAGCTGTGCCAGTCGCGCGTCTGCGGGCCGGTAACCGACATCGCGCTGCAGATGGAGTCCAAGTACGGCAACAAGATGACCTTCATCCACCAGGAGGTCTACGTCGACAACGATCCGAAGAAGGGCCTGCGGCCGCCGTTGCAGCAGTTCCACCTGCAGACGGAGCCGTGGCTGTTCGTGGTCAACAAGAAGGGCATCATCACGGGGCGCCTTGAGGGGTCGATCGGGGTGCGTGAGTTCGAGAACGCCGTGAAGTCCGGGCTGTGAGGCACGCGCGGCGGGCGTTGACGGCGGCCGTCGCCGCCCTCGTTGCGCTGCCGGCCACCGCGGACGCACATGGGCTCGTGCAGCGCGAGCAGCTGCCGATCCCGCAGTGGCTGTTCGCGTGGGCGGCGGCCGCGGTGCTCGTGATCTCGTTCTTCGCGCTCGCGGTGCTGTGGCCGCAGCCGCGGCTGGAGCGCGACTCGTGGCGGCCCATGCCCGGGGGGCGGTTCATCGCCAGTGCGCCGGTGCAGAACGGCTTCGGCCTCGTCGGCGTGTTCCTGTTCGCGGTGACGATCGTCGCCGGCTACGCGGGCTCCGGCACCGCGCTCGACAACTGGGCGCCGACGTTCATCCTGATCACGTTCTGGGTCGGACTCGTGTTCGCCTCGATCCTGTTCGGCGACATCTTCCGCGCGTTCAGCCCGTGGCGTGCGCTGGGCCGGCTCCTGCCGTCCCAGAACCGGCCGTACCCGGAGAAATGGGGCCGCTGGCCGGCGGCGATCGGCCTGTTCGTCTTCGCCTGGATCGAGCTCGTGTCGGGCTGGGGCGACCATCCCGCCCGGCTCGTCACCGCCGCGCTGCTCTACACGTGCGGGACGCTGGCCTTCCAGTACGTCTACGGGGTCGACACATGGCAGCGCCGCGGCGAGGCGTTCGCGGTCTACTACAACCTCTTCTCGCGCATGTCGATCTTCGAGACGCGAGACGGCGTCGTCGGCGTGCGCCCGCCGCTGGCCGGGCTCCCGCGGCTCGATCCCGCGGCGGGCACGGTGGCGCTGGTGACCGTGATGATCGGCACCGTCACGTTCGACGGGCTCAGCCAGGGTCCGCTGTGGCAGAACCTCTCGGCCGACATCGTGGACGCGCTGGACGGCGCTTTCAGCGCCCTGAGCGCGGCGCGCATCGCCTCTACGCTCGGGCTCTTCCTCGGCGTCGGGCTGGTGGCCGGCTTCTACCGGCTCGGGATCGAGGGCGCCCGCTCGGTCGGCGGCGACCTCAACGTGGAGCAGCTCGAGAAGGGCTTCGTCCACACGCTGCTGCCGATCGCGGCCGTCTACGTCGCCGCGCACTACTTCACGTTCCTGCTCTTCGAAGGCCAGGCGATCAACTACCTGGCGAGCGATCCGTTCGGGCAGGGTTGGGACCTGTTCGGCACGGTCACCTCCGGGATCGACTACTCGATCTTCCCTCAGAAGGACACCTGGTACGTGCAGGTCGCGTTCGTGGTCGTCGGCCACGTGGCCGCGCTCACGCTCGCGCACGACCGCGCGCTGACGTTGTACGGCGACGCGCGCCTGGCCGTGCGCTCGCAGTACTGGATGCTCGGGATCATGGTCGGCTTCACCTCGCTCGCGCTCTGGCTGCTGGCCCAGGCAGGCACCTGACGCGGCAAGGTCGCGGCAACGGCCGGGCAACGCCCGCCGTCCACCGTGATCGGATGAAAAGGACCCCCTGGATCGCGGCGGCGGCCGCCTTGGTCGCGCTCGTGTGCGCGCCCGCCGCGATCGCCGACTCGATCGCCTACGTCCAAGACGGCAACGTCTGGCTGTCCACGCCGGACGGCTCGCGCTCCTACCAGGTGACGTTCTCCGGTGGCTACTCGGACGTCTCGCAGGCCGACGACGGCACGCTTGTCGCGCTCAACGGCGTGCGGCTGCACAAGCTCGATCGCGCCGGCAACAAGCTGGCGGACTTCGACACGCCGGTCTCCGACACCCGGCCGGCGCCCGCGAAGACGTTCTACGGGCCGTATGACCCGGCGATCTCGCCCGACGGCACGAAGGTCGCCTACACCTACTACTACATGACGCAGTCGCAGAGCAACACGTGCTTCCCGCCGGAGTGCGTCGTCGCCATCAACGAGGGCGGCACCGGCTACTCGTGGTCGGATCGCCAGACCGGGTGGGACGACCCGGCGCTCGGCTACCACTCCGGCTGGCGCTTCCCGTCATGGGTCGACAACGACATGACGATGCTCGCGAACCCGACGCACCTGCCCAACGACGACGTCATCCTCGACCGCATCAGCGACGGCGGCAACGGGCACGGCAACCTGGTCATGAACTGGTTCAGCGACCTTGTAGAGGCCAACCAGGGCGTCGGCGGCGGCGACATCTCGCGTGACAAGACCAAGCTCGCCTTCCGGACCGGCGAAAACGACTCGACGCTGACGATCTACTCGGTCCCGGCCTTCCCGACCGCGTGGAAGGACGGCGAGACCGACGCCAAGCCGTACGTCTGCTACCGCTACAGCGACCCGCCGGGAGGGAAGTTCGGCATCCCGACGTTCGCGCCGGACGGCGGCCGCGTCGCCTGGGCGGCCGGCGACGGTATCCACGTCGCGTCGGTGCCGTCGTTCGGCGGTGGCTGCACGCTCGAGGGCGCGACGCCGGCGCCGCCGCTGGTGATCCCGGGCGGCTCGCAGCCCGACTGGGGCCCGGCCGACGTGCCGCCGGCGCGCGTGACGCAGCCGAACGGCCCGGTGGGCAAGAACGACGCGCCGAAGCTGTCGGTGAAGGTCAAGCGCGCGCCCGGCGGCCTCAAGCTGACCGTCAAGGTCGCCAGCAAGGGCAGGCTCTCGGCGACCGTCAAGGCCAAGGGCAAGCTCGTCGGCAAGGCCGCCAAGCCGGTCAAGCAGGGGACCGCGACGCTGAAGGTGCGCGTCAAGGGCCGGCCGTCGAAGGTCTCCGTCGCGGTGACGTTCAAGCCGGCCTCGGGCGCCGTCCAGACCGGCACCGCCACCACCAACCTAAAGGGGTCAGGCACCTTTCGTAAACGTGCCTGACCCCTTTAGCAGGCGGATTGTGGGGGTGGGGCGCTCGGCTGGCGCGCCCCGCCCCATGCCGTCCACTCGCTCAACACCGGGCGGGCGGCGGTGAGGTCGGTGGTGATCAGGCCGGTGGGAAAGCGGTCGTCCTCGCGCAGCGTGTACTGGAACGCGACGGTCACGCGCGGATCGTTGAACCACTGCACGAGCCGGTCGTGGAGCGCTTGGCAGCCCGCGTGCTCGTCGGCGATCGCGCGGGCGGCGGAGAGGTCCTCCGAGACGGCGCCGACCCCGGTCTCGGTGATCCAGAACGTGGGCGCCGGGCAGCCGTGGGCGGCGAGCGCGGTCGCCACCGGGTCGACCGGGTCGCGGCCGCCGATGTAGGCGTGCTGGCTCCAGATCGGGCTCGAGCACGCTATGTCCTGGGGCAGCCCGGCGATGAAGTCCGGCACCGTGGTCACGTGCGGCTTGCGCGCGAGCAGGCCCGCGGTCTCGCCGAGCACGATCTGCCGGTCGGTGCCGGCCAGCGCCCCGTGGAGCGCGCGCACGATCTGCGCGTACTGCGCGGCAGGGTCGCAGGCGCTGAGGAAATACGGGTGGTTGGGCTCGTTCCACGCGCTCCAGTAGCGCAGGTCGGCGCCCTCCTGGGCGGCCGCGGCGAGCACGTCGGTCACGAGCTGCTGATACGCCGGCAGCGCGTCGGGCCGCGGTGGGCGCGAGCGCGGCTGGATGCCCCGGCGCTCGCAGGACGACGGCGCCGCGGCCGCCCAGTCCGGCGTTCCGGTGATCACGACCAGCGCCTGCCAGCCGCCCTCGCGCTGGCGCGACGCCAGCGCGCGCAGCTGGTCGCGCACCCCGCCCCAGCCGAGGCACGGCTCGAGCGCGCGCATGCAGCCGGCGTTCGGCGCCGAGAGATCGGCCGGCGCGCCGGCGCGCGGCTGGATCGAGGCCCAGTCGACGACCAGCCGGTAGAACGCCGGGCGGATGGCGCCGAGCGCGTCGCGCCAGCGCGACCACGGCTCGGGGACCGGGCGGCCGGCCGGGCTCGCCACCAGGTTCGGGTTCGGCTCGGTCACGCCGATGGCCAGGCCCGGGCCGGCCGGGGGCGGCGTGGACACCGGCGCCGGACTCGGCGTCGGCGTGGCGACCGGGGTCGCGGCCGGGGAGGGCGCGGGGGGCACCGGCGGAGCGGCCTGCGAGTCGCCGTCCAGCCGCGGGATCGCGAAAGCCGCGCCGGCGATCGCGAGCGCGGACGCGGCAAGCGCAAGCCAATGGCGGGGCCGGTACATCCACCTTCGAGGCTACGAGGCTGTCGCGCCGGTGGGAACCGGCGTCGGCAGAGATACGAGCCGCGGCGCTACTGGCAGCTGTCGGGCGGCGGCGGGTCGGTCGCCTTCGGCCGCGCCTCGCCGCCCCACGCCTGCCATTCGGCGAGCGCGGGGAACGCGCCCGAGAGGTCAGTCTTCACGAGCCCGGTCGGGAACAGGTCGTCCTCGCGGAACGTGTATTGGAACGCGGCGGTCACGCGGTCGTCGCGGTCCCACTGCACGAGCCGCTTGTGCAGCCGCTTGCAGGCGGCCAGCTGGGCGGCCGGCGACTTGCGCGGCTTCTCGCCGCTGTGCGGCGCGCCGACGCCGGTCTCGGTGATCCACAGCGCCGGCCTGGCGCAGCCCTTCCGCGTCAACGCGCGCTCGACGTCGTCGACCGGGTTCACGCCGCCGATGTAGCCGTGCTGGGTCCACACCTTCACGCCGCACGCCAGGTCCTTCGGCACGTCGGAGATGAACTCGTCAACCGACGCTGACTTCGGGCCCGGATCCGGGAGCCCGGCGAGCTCTCCGAGCACGAGCTCCTGGTCGCCCGGCGCCTTGTCGAGCTGCGCCTTGAGCGTCCGCGCCAGCTCGACGTACGGCCCGACCGCCGCCGACTTGGCCGACGTCGCGCAGCGCTCACGCTGGGGCGAGATGAAGAACGGATGGTTCGGCTCGTTCCAGGGCGCCCAGTAGCGCAGGTTGACGCCGTCGCGCCGCGCCTCCTCGAGCACGAAGTTCACGAACACGCCGTAGGCCTTCATCCCGTAGCCGGGCTTGGGCGGGCGCGAGCGCGGGAGCGTGCCCTTGCGCTCGCAGCCCGACGGCGGCGACGCGGCCCACTCGGGCGTGCCCACGAGCACGACGAGCGCCTCCCAGCCGCCGTCGGCCTTCTGACGCTCGCCGAGCGCCTTGAAGACCGAGCGGATGCCGCCGAACGCGCCGCACGGCGGCTTGTCGCGCAGGCAGCCCTGGTTGGGCGAGTCGAAGATCGGCGGGTTGCCGGCCTCCGGCTGCAGCGCCGACCAGTCGACGATCACCCGGTAGTAGGCGGGGTGCATCTTCACCAGCTGGTCGCGCCAGCGTGAGAACTCCGGCGCGACGTCGCCCACCGCGAAGAAGTTCGGGTTCGGCTCGGTGATGCCGACGGCCAGCGCGGGCGCGTCCGGCGGCGGGCCCTCGGTCCCCTTGGCCGGCCCCGGCGAGGTCTTCGGGGGTGCCGGCTTGGACTTCTGGCCTCCGCCGCAGCCACCGAGCAGGGCCGCTGCGACCAGCGCCGCGCCGAAGGCGCGGCGGTGCGGCATCAGACCGCGGAGACCTCTTCCTCCTCGGCCACCCGGAACGAGGAGCCGCAGCCGCAGGCCGCGATCACGTTCGGGTTCTCGACCTTGAAGCCGGCGCCCTGCAGGCCCTCGACGTAGTCCACGATCGCGCCCTTGACGTAGGGCAGCGAGGGACCATCGACGAGGATGCGAAGGCCATGGTCCTCGAACACCTCGTCGCCTTCGCGCTGCGTGTCGAATGCGAGCGCATACTGGAAGCCGGAGCAGCCACCGCCCCGGACGCCCACGCGCAGACCCGAGGTCAGGATGTCGGCGCTCTGGGAGGCGAGGAACTCCTGGACCTTCTCGGCGCCCTTTTCGGTGAAGGTGATCACTATACGAAGTGTAGCGGCCGCTAGGCTTGAAACTTGATGCCATCGACCGAGGAGCTGAAGGAGCGCATCGAGGCCGCCATACCCGGTGCGCGCGCGGACGTCACCGACCTCACCGGAGGCGGCGATCATTTCCGGGCCACCGTCGTGGCGCCGGCGTTCGCAGGTCTGAGCCGCATCGAGCAGCACCGCCGCGTCTACGCGGTGTTCGGGCCGGAGATCGGCGGTCCGATCCACGCCCTGTCCCTCGTCACCAAGGCGGAGTAGTTGTGAGCGACACCAGCAGCCCCATCCGGGACGCCATCAACGAGGCGATCGCCGAGCACGACGTCATCCTCTTCATGAAGGGAACGCCCGAGCAGCCGCGGTGCGGCTTCTCGGCGCGCACGGTCGCGGCCCTCGACTCGCTCGGCACGCCCTTCGCCGCCGTCGACATCCTCCCCGACCCGCGAATCCGGCAGGAGCTGTCGGCCATCTCCAACTGGCCGACGATCCCGCAGCTGTTCGTGAAGGGGGAGCTGGTCGGCGGCTGCGACATCGTGACCGAGATGTACGAGTCGGGCGAGCTCGCCCAGGTGCTCGGCGTCGAGCCCCAGGCCGGGGAGGGGCCCGCGGGCGTCGCGCCCGACGCGGGCCCGATGCAGATCGAGAACCGCCTTTCTTAGCGTCTTCTCAGCGACTCCTTAGCGGTCTGTCCGCCGCAGCCGGTGTGCTGCGGCGGTGGACTGCGCCTTGCTCGTCATCGCCTCGGTGCTCGCCGTCTCGCCGGCGTGCAACGAGCAGCCGGCTCGCCGCGTCCCGCCGCCCCCGCTGAGCACCGATGCGCGGATCGAGGCGGCCGAGCGCTACGCGCGCTCGCGCAAGGGCAACATCGCGTTCGCGACCGTGGACGAGCGCGGCCGGTTGCGCGGGGTCAACCGAACGGTGCGCTACCCGTCGGCGAGCGTCGTGAAGGCGATGCTGATGATCGACGTGCTCCGGACCGGACCGCTGACGCCGCGCAGGCGCGCGCTGCTCGGCCCGATGATCACGCAGTCCGACAACAAGGCGGCGCTCACCGTCTACCGCGAGCTGGTCGGCGACGCCGGCCTCTACCGCGTCGCCCGCGCGGCGGGGATGCGCGACTTCTCCGTTCACGGCGCGCTGTTCGAGGCCGAGCTCACGGCCGCCGACCAGGCGCGCCTGTTCGTGAAGATCGACCGGCTGGTCCCGAAGCCGCGCCGCTCGTACGCCCGCGGCCTGCTGGCCGGGATCGTCGCGCCGCAGCGCTGGGGGATCGCGCCGGTCGCGGCCCGGCGCCACTACAGGGTCTTCTTCAAGGGCGGCTGGCGGACCGGCACCGTCCACCAGGTCGCGCTGCTGGAGCGCGGCGGGCAGCGCATCTCGCTGGCGATCCTGACCAGCGGCGAGCCGTCGATGTCGTACGGTGAAGCGACGCTCGCGGGCATCGCCGCGCGCGTGCTCGCCCCGTGAAGCGCGTCGCCGTCATCCACCACCTCGCCCAGCCGTTCCTCGGCCACGCCGGGCCGGCGCTGCGCGATGTCGAGCTGGCCGAGCACTTCGGGACGCTGCCGTCGCTGGACGAGGTCGACGGGATCCTCTCGCTCGGCGGCGAGGAGTCGGTGCTCGACGGCGGGCTGGAGGCGGAGGCGGAGCTGCTGCGCTCCGCGGTGAGGGCCGGCGTGCCGGTGCTCGGCGTCTGCCTCGGCGCGCAGCTGCTCGCGCACGCGCTCGGCGGGAGCGTGATGCGCCGCCCGCGCCGGCTCGTGGCGTGGACGCCGCTGGCGGGCGAGTGGGAGGGCTACGGCCTGCACTGGAACGAGGACGGCTTCGAGCCGCCGCCGGACGCCGTCGAGCTGCTCGAGCGGCCCGACGGCTTCTGCGAGGCGTTCCGGCTTCAGAGCGCGGTCGGCGTGCAGTTTCACCCCGAGATCGACGCTGCCGCCCTCGACGGCTGGTACGCCGCCTGGGGCGACGTGCTCGAGCCGGCCGGGGTGACCGAGGCGGACGCTCGCGCCGCGGACGCCCGCCACCTCGCCGGTCAGGCCGCGCTCTCGGAGGCGATCTTCGGCGGCTTCGCGAGTACCGTGCGCGGGGATGCGGCAACTAGACCCCAACGTTTCCCGAGGGATTCCCTGACGGCATGACCGCTGACGTCATCGCCTACGTGCGCTCGTCGCTGCCGGGGCCGCCGGCGCGGGTGCTGGAGATCGGCGCCGGCGACGGCTCGCTGGCCGCCGCGCTGCGCGAGGCCGGCTACGACGTGGTCGCGATCGATCCGGCCGCGACCGAGGAGGGCGTGCTCGCGGTGGCGCTGGCCGACTTCGAGGCCGCGCCGCGCTCGTTCGACGCCGCGGTGGCGGTCGTGTCGCTGCACCACGTGGTGCCGCTGGGCCATTCGCTGCGCCACCTCGCCGGCCTGCTGCGGCGCGGCGCGCCGCTGGTGACCGACGAGTTCGACGGCTGGGCCTACGACGAGCGGGCGGCCGCATGGTGGGTCTCGCACGCGGGCGGAGAGCACACGCCGCAGGACATCATCGCCGGGCTGCGCGAGCACGTGCACCCGCTGGCCGCGATTCGCGAGGCGCTGAGCGCCTGGTTCGACGTCGGGGTGCCCGTCCTCGGTCCGTACCTGTACCGCTGGAAGCTCGACCCGGCCCTGCGCAGCGAGGAAGAGGAGCTGATCGCCGCCGGCTCGATCCCGGCGACCGGCGCGCGGTTCGTGGCGGTCCGGCGGTGAACGCCCGCGAGCTGGGCCGCGCGACGCTCGCGCGGCAGATGCTGCTCGCGCGCGAGCCGGTCGACGTGGTCGAGGCGGTGCGCCGGCTGGGCGCGCTGCAGGCCCAGGAGGCGCGGCCGCCGTTCATCGCGCTGTGGTCGCGCGTCGAGGGGTTCGAGGCTGCCTCGCTGGTCGACGCGTTCGCGGCGAAGACCGTCGTCCGCGGGACGCTGATGCGCGGGACCGTGCACGTCGCGCGGACCGAGGACTTCCTGCGCTGGCAGCCGCTGCTCGCGCCGCTGGGCGTCGAGGGGCTGCGCAAGGTCGTCGGCGCGCGACTCGAAGGCGCCGACCTCGACGCCGCGGTGGAGGACGTGCGCAAGCTCTTCGCGGAGACCGGCGAGCTGAGCGCCGATGACGTGCGCGACTGGATCGCCGAGCACCGGGCGGCCGAGGACACACGCGCGGTGGCGCGCATCGCGCTGTATTCGCTGCCGCTCGTACGGGTGCCCGACGGCGGGCGCTGGGGCTTCACGCCGAAGTCCCGCTTCACGGACGCCCGGCACTGGCTCGGGCGCGACCCGCGCCGCGACGCGCCGTCGCTGATCCGCGCGTACCTGCGTGCGTTCGGGCCCGCGACGGTGCGCGACGCCCAGCAGTTCCTCGGCGGCGGCGACTGGCAGGACGTCTTCGACGGGCTCGAGCTGGAGCGCTTCGGCAAGCACTACGACCTGCCCGGCGCGCCGCGGCCGGACGCGGACGCCGAGGCCCCGGTGCGCTTCCTGCCCGACTTCGACTCGCTCATGCTCGCCCACGCGGACCGCTCGCGGGTGATCGCCGACGAGTTCCGCGCTCGGCTGACCACCAAGAACCTGCGCGTGCGCGCGGTCGTGCTGGTCGACGGGATGGTCGCGGGGTTCTGGAAGCTCGCGGGCAAGAAGGTCGAGGTCGAGCCGGTGCGCAAGCTGCTCAAGCGCGAGCAGGCCGCGGTCGACGAGGAGGCGGCGCGGCTGGCCGCGTTCGCCTAGTGGTTCCGGCCGTAAGTGCGGCGCATCGCCGGCGCAGTCCGGGTCGTCGCTGCCGGCCGGGGCAGGCGGATCGCATACTGGTGCTACGTGTGCGCCTGCCGCAGCCCGGCAGCGGCGAGAGCCAAGTGGCGAGCCCTCAGGGCGAGACAGGTGGCGGTCCGGGCCCGCCGGAATGCGTCGTACTTGCGGCCGGGGCCACTAGCTGAGGTCGCGGCGCCGGAACCGCGAGAGGGCCAGCGCGCCGACCCCGAGCACGTACGCCACGACATACGGCGCCAGCCCCGCGCTGAACGTCCGCGCGCCGCCGAACGGCCCGAGATCGATCGCCAGCCGCGTGAACCCGACGGTGTCCTGCGTGATGTCGGCCAGCGCCTGCTGGTAGAGCGCCTCGAACGGCAGGACCCAGCACGAGATCGTGGCCACGTTCGTGAGCGTGTGGGAGTCGAGCGCCTCGCCGATCTCGCCGAGCAGCCCCGCGGTCAGGCCGGCGCCGAAGAGCATGAAGATCGCGATCCCGTTGGCGGTCGAGGACAGGACCACCGAGCCGGCGAGCGCGAGCGCGACCAGGACCGCGACCGCCGCCGCCATCTCCAGGGCGGGGACGAACGTCGCGTCCGGCCACCAGTCGCCGAACGCGTGCGTGATCACGACCGACGCGAGGAAGACGACGACCACATAGGCGACGCAGACGGCGACGGCGGCGAGGAAGCGGCCCGCCAGGAACGTGCCGCGGGTCAGCGGCCGCACGAGCAGCGGCTGCAGCAGCCCCCGCTCGGCGTCTCCGCGCACGGCGCCCAGCGTGAGGAACACGGCGAGGATCGCGCCGAGGAAGAGCGTCGCGAACATCGACAGCCCGAGCAGGATCGCGCCGGCGACGATCCGCACGTCGACGCCCTGGTCGAGCTCGCCCGTCCGCACGGACTTGAAGGCCTGCCAGGTGCCGAGCCCGTAGAGCCCGAGGAAGACGACCGTGAGCAGCGCGACGACCACGAACACCCGCCGGCGCACCGACTCGCGCAGCGCGAAGCCGGCGACGATCCACGCGTTCCTCATCGCCCACCGACCACCTCGAGATAGACGTCCTCCAGCGACGACCGCACGACGCGGACCCCGTAGATCTCCTCGCCCGCGTCAACCAGCTCGCGCACGATCCTCGGCACCTCCTCGCGCGTCGCCTGAGCGAAGAGGCGCACGCCGCGCCCGGTCTCGATCTCGACGCCGCCGGCGTGCGAGAGCTCGGCCGGCGTGCCGGCGGCGACCAGCTCGCCGCGGGCGATGATCGCCACGCGGTCGCACACGAGCTCGACCTCCGACAGCAGGTGCGAGTTCAGCAGCACGGCGACGCCGCGCGCCCGCAGCGTCTCCAGCAGCTCGCGCACCGTGCGCCGGCCCGCGGGATCCAGCGCGCTGGTCGGCTCGTCGAGCAGCAGCAGCCGCGGCGAGCCGATCATCGCCTGGGCGATCCCGAGCCGCTGCTGCATGCCCTTGGACATCGCGCTCACGCGGCGCGACGCGACCTCTCCCAGGCCGACCAGCTCGAGCAGCTGCGCCCGCTCGGCCGCGCCGCCGCCGGACTGCGCCAGCCGCTGGTGCAGCGTCAGCAGCTCGTCGGCGCTCAGCCAGTCGGGGAAGCGGAACAGCTCGGCGAGGTAGCCGAGCGCGCGATGCGCGGCCGGCGAGCCCGCCGGCTCCCCCGCCACGGTCGCCGTCCCGCCGCTCGGGCGCACGAGCCCGCAGGCGATTTTCACGAGCGTCGACTTGCCGGCGCCGTTCGGGCCCAAGAGCCCGACCAGCTCGCCCTCGCCGACGGCCAGATCGACGCCTTTCAAGGCGTCGTTGGCGCCGTAGCGCTTGCGCAGGTCGGTGACGGCGAGCGCGTCGGGCACCGTCAGATGGTGGATTTCGCGGCCCGCGTGCCCGAATGTGCGTGTCCCGTGGATGCAGGACGCCGCACGCCGGACCGGCACAGTGGCAGCGCCACGGGCCGGTCTCGGTGGGTGGCGTCATGCGCCGCGGGGCGCGTGCAGGCGGGTGCGGGGGTCGTGGAATCCACCATCTAGCATCCTGCCATGAGCGTCGGCCGCGACGACGGATCTGCACGCAATCTCCACGAACTGTGAAGGTCGCGCTCACCGATGCACGCGGCACGCGCGTGGAGGAGGCGCCGGACCCCGAGTGCGGGCCGGGCGACGTCGTCTGCCGCGTGCTGGCGTGCGCGGCGGGCGCGCACGACCTCGGCGCCGCGCTGCCGGCCGTGCTCGGCCGCGAGCCCTCGGGGGAGGTCGTGGAGGTCGGCGCCGGCATCGACGCGGTGATCGGCGACGCGGTCGCCATCCAGTCTCCCGCGCTCGAGCCGGGCGGCTTCGCCGAGTACGTGAAGGTGCGCCCGCCCGGCGAGCTGCTGCCGCTGGAGGGCGTCGACCCGGTCGCCGCGACGCTGGTCGGCCCGCTCGCCGCCGTCCTCAGAGCCCAGGACCGCACCGGCCTGCACGGCGACGACGAGCTGCTCGTGGTGGGCGCGGGCGCGACCGGCCTGCTGCACGTCGCCGCCGCGCTCGCCCGCGGCGTGGAGACGGTGCTGATCCGCGAGCCGGACCTCGCCCGCCGCGAGCTGGCGCAGCGCTGGGGCGCGCACCCCTACGACGGCCGGCCGGTCGACGTCACCATCGTCACCACCACGCCGCCGCGCGATCTCGCCGACGCGGCGGCCACGGTCAAGCCCGGCGGGCGCCTGCTGCTGAACGTCGATCCCCCGGCGCGCACGCTGATCGACATCGACGCCCACCTGCTCGCCGAGCGCGAGCTGAGCCTGACCGCGAGCCTCGGCGCGAGCGCGCAGCACGCGCGCGCCGCGCTCACGCTGCTGAGGGCCGGCGCGGTTCCCGCCGGCGAGCTGATCACGGCGCGCTTCTCGCTCGCGCTGGCCGGCGACGCGCTCTCCGCCCAGCGCACCGGCGCGACGCTGAAGGCCGTCGTGCTCCCCTGGGCCTAGACGGATTTCACCATCCCGGAGTCGACGGGGAACTCCGCGCCGGTCGTGCTCGCCGAGCGTGGCGAGGCGAGCAGCGCCACCACGTCGGCGACCTCCTGCGGATCGGCGAACCGCCCGGTCGCCAGCCGCATCGCCTCCGGCGCGATCGTGGTCAGCACCGTCTCGCGGTCACTGCACGCCTGCCCCGCGATGATGTCCGCCGCACCGCCGTCGTCGGTCCACCACGGCGTCATCACCGGCCCGGGCGAGACCGTGTTGACGCGGATGCCGCGCGGCGCGAACTCCTCGGACAGCGCCTTGCTCAGGTTGCTGAGGCCCGCTTTCGCCGCGCCGTAGTCGACGTTCATCGGCGACGGCTGGCGCGCGTTGCCGGTCGAGACGTTGACGATCGCGCCGCCTCCGCGCTCGAGCATCAGCGGGATCGCGGCACGGGCGAGCCGGACGGCCGCGAACAGGTTGAGCTCGAACACGGCCTGCCAGTCGACGTCGGACGCGTCGAGGAACGAGCTGCGCGGCAGCACGACGCCGGGCGGCGCCCCGCCCGCGTTGTTGACGAGGACGTCGATGCCGCCGAACGCGTCGACGGCGGACGCGACGATCGCGTCCGGAGCGCGCGGATCCATCAGGTCGGCCGCGAAGTGGACGAGGTCGCCCTCGAGCGCGTCAAGCTGGGGCGTCGAGCGGCGCGAGGTGGCGAGCACGCGCGCGCCCTCCTGCAACAGCGTGCGCGTGACGGCGAGGCCGATGCCCTTAGAGGCACCGGTGACGACCGCGACGCGGCCGTTGAGATCGAGTTGCATGCGCAACCAACGGTCACCCGCCCAAGGATGTGAGCCGGCGCTCCAGGAACTCGCGCTCGACCGGGCTCTCCGTGCGCTCGAGCGCCGCGCGGTAGGCCGCGGCGGCCTCGGGCACGCGGTCCAGGCGCCGCAGCAGGTCGGCGCGCGTCGCGTGGAACAGGTGGTACGCGCCGAGGTCGAGGCCGTCGAGCAGCTCCAGCGCCGCCTCCGGCCCGCGCAGCTCGGCCACCGCGACGGCGCGGTTCAGCGCCACCACCGGCGTCGGCGAGAGCTCGTACATGCGGTCGTAGAGCCACAGGATCCGCCCCCAGTCGCTCCCGCGCGCGTGCTCGCAGGCGATCGAGGCCTGCAACAGGTAGAGCCCCATCCGCCCGAACCGCCATGCGCGGGAGGTGAGCGTCATGCCCTCGGCGATCGCCGCCTGGTCCCAGCGCGAGCGGTCCTGGTCGGCGAGCAGCACCAGGCGCCCGTCGGCGTCGACGCGCGCAGCGCGGCGCGAGTCCTGCAGGAGCATCAGCGCGAGCAGCCCCAGCGCCTCCGGCTCGTCGGGCATCAGCAGCGCCAGCACGCGCCCCAGGCGGATCGCCTCGGCGACCAGCCCGGATCGCACCGGCGGCCCGTAGCCGGCGTTGAACACCAGGTACACCGTCGCCAGCACGCTCTGCAGGCGCGCCGGCAGGTCGGCGTCGCGCGGCACCTCGTACGGGATCCCGGCCGTCGCGATCTTGCGCTTGGCGCGCACGATGCGCTGCGCCATCGCGGGCTCGGACACGAAGAACGCGCGCGCGACCTCGGCCGTCGTGAGACCGCCGAGCGCCCGCAGGGTCAGCGCGACCCGCACCTCCGGCTCCAGCGCCGGATGGCAGGTGGTGAAGATCAGCCGCAGCCGCTCATCGGGGATCGGGCTCACCAGCTCAGCGTCCTCGTCGTCGCCGCCACCGAGCGCCCGCAGCTCGGCCTCCAGCGCCGTGCGCCGCCCGGCCCAGCGCCGCTCGCGCCGGATCCGGTCGATCGCCCGGTTGCGCGCGGCGGTGACGATCCAGGCGGCCGGGTTGTCGGGAACCCCGGCGACCGGCCACCGCTCGAGCGCGACCAGGAACGCGTCCTGGACCGCTTCCTCGGCGCGATCGAGGTCGCCGAGGATGCGGGCGAGGACGGCGACCGCCTGCCCCGACTCGCGCCGGAACAGGCGGTCGACGAGAACGCTCTGCGGTCCCGTCAGGACGCGGCCGCCTGGCCGGCGTTGGCGCCGGACTCCATCGCCTCGTAGTCCATGATCGGCCGCACCTCGATCGCGCCGGTCTTGGCTTCGGGGATCTGCGACGCCCAGTTGAGCGCGTCGTCGAGGTCCTTGCACTCGAGCAGGTAGTAGCCGCCGATCTGCTCCTTGGTCTCCGCGTACGGGCCGTCGGTGAGCAGGCGCTCGCCGTCGCGCACGCGGACCGTCGTCGCGGTGCTCGTGCCCTGCAGGCCCTCGCCGCCCACGAACACGCCCGCGCTGCGGCTGTCCTCGCCGAACTTGCCGTGAGCCGCGAAGATCGCGCCGATGTCCTCAGGGCTCGCGTTCGCGTAGAGGGACTCGTCGTTGTAGATGATCGCCAGGTACTTCATGGCAGCCTCCTCGGGGAGCGTCGTCCGCAGCGCCAGTCGCCGCGGTCCGACCCTACGACGTCCAGATGATGCGGGGTCGACAATCGTGGCGCGTGGCCGCTCTGTGAACAAGCCGTATACGCTCACGCGATGCCGGTCGCCGTCGTCACCGACACCACGCAGTACCTCCCGCACGAGGTGATCGAGCGCCATTCGATCCACCTCGTCTCGCTGTATGTCAACTGGCGGGGCCGCACCGACCGCGAGTCCGATCTGCCCGACTACGACGGGTTCTACGACTTCCTGCGCTCCGGCGGCGAGCTGCCGAGCACGTCGCAGCCCTCGATCGGAGACTTCCTGGCCGTCTACCAGCCGCTGATCGACCGCGGCGACGACATCGTCTCGATCCACCTGTCCGGCGGCATCTCCGGCACCGTCGGCGCGGCCGAGCAGGCGCGACAGGCGCTGATCGAGCAGGGAGTCGACGAGAACCGGATCGTGGTGATCGACTCGCGCACCGGCTGCGCCGGGCATGGCTTCATGGCGCTCGCCGCCGCCAACGCGGACGGGGACCTGGCCGCGAAGGTCGCCGCCGCGCGCAGGCTGCGCGACGACCTGTATCTGCTGGTCGCCGTCGACACGCTCGAGTTCCTGCGCCGCGGCGGACGGATCGGCGCCGCGCGCGCGTGGATCGGCGCGACGCTGAAGGTCAAGCCGATCCTCACGATCGACGGCGAGATGCAGCCGGTCGAGCGCGTCCGCACCGCCACGCGCGCGTTCGAGCGCCTCGTCGACCACCTGCAGCAGCGCAAGGAGGACGGCTGCGACCGGTTCGCCGTCCAGCACACGAACGCGCCCGACGTCGCCGAGCGGCTCGCGGAGCGCGGGCGCGAGATCTATGGCAACGACCCCGTGATCGTGTCGGAGATCGGCCCGGTGATCGGCACCCACACCGGCCCCGGCCTGCTCGGCGTCGCCGGGCTGCGCAGCGACCTGCTCGGCCCGGTCTGAAGGATTCTCATCTTGCGGCTGGAACCCCGGGGCGGATGGGCGTCCGCATCGAACCGAAGCCGGAGCCGCTGGTCGTCCGGAACACGCCGATCTACTCGGCGCAGACGATCCTGCGCACGATGCTGGCGGCCGTCTGCGTCGCGTTCGCGCTCTATCTCGTCTACCTGCTGCGCAAGCCGATCAGCTGGGTCCTGATCTCGATCTTCCTCGCGGTCGCGCTGGCCGGCCCGGTCAACCGCCTGCACCGCCACATGAAGCGCGGGTTCGCGATCACGCTCGTCTTCCTCGGGATGCTGGCGGTGCCGGTCGGGATCGCCGCCCTCGTCGTGCCGCCGCTCGTCAACCAGGGCAACAACCTGATCCAGAACCTGCCGAACTACGCGCAGGACGCGCAGGACTTCACCCAGAAGAACGCCACCCTGCGCAAGCTCGAGCGCGACTACAACATCACCGAGAAGCTGCAGGAGCAGGCCCAGAAGCTGCCGGGCAAGATCGGCAGCGCGGCCGGCGTGCTCGGCGACATCGGCCTCGGGCTGGTCAACTCGCTGTTCGCGGTGTTCACGATCCTCGTGCTGACCGCGTTCCTGCTCGGCAGCGGCCACCTCTGGGTCGAGCGCTTCCTCGAGCTACGGCCGCCGGCCGAGGCGGAGCGCATCCGCAAGGCGCTCGAGCACATGGCGCGCACGGTCGGCGGCTACGTCGGCGGCATCCTCGCGCAGGCCACGATCGCCGGCATCAGCGCGTTCATCGTGCTCACGATCCTCGGCGTCCCGTTCGCGGCGGCGCTGTCAATCATCGTCTTCTTCGCCGACCTGATCCCGCTCGTGGGCGCCACGCTCGGCGCGGTCCTCGTCGCGATCGTGACCCTGTTCACCGACTTCCCGACGGCCACGATCATCTGGGCGATCTTCTCGGTCGTCTACCAGCAGCTCGAGAACACGCTGATCCAGCCGCAGATCCAAAAGCGCGCGGTCAACGTGCACCCGTTCGTGGTGCTCGTCGCCGTGCTGTTCGGCTCGACGCTGCTCGGCGTGCTCGGCGCGCTGGTGGCGATCCCGGTCGCCGCGTCGCTGCAGATCGCGGTGCGCGAGTGGTGGGACTTCCGGCACGAGAAAGCGGTGGCCGAGCTCGCCGGGACCGCCGTCGCGCCCCCACCGCCGCGTGAGCCCGAGCCGGCCTAGCGGCGGCGCCGGCCCGTCAGCAGGCCGGTGAACGCGGCGATGCCGCCGCCGAGGACGAAGCCGGTGACGGCCGCGCCGATGATGATCTCGCGCTGGTGGCGGCGCAGCTGGGCGCGCCAGTCGGTCGCCTTCGTGATCTCGCCGCGGAGCGTCTCCACGGCGACGCCGAGCTCGGCGCGATTGGCCTCTATGGACTGCCGGATCTCCTCCGGCGTGCGAGCTGCGCTCACCGCGCGTGTCCCTCCGCGTGCTGGATGGTCTGCTTGATCAGCTGCGCCTCCTCGATCGCCAGCTGCGGCGTCGGCGGCGTGCCCTTCTTGAACAGGCGCGCGGCGACGAAGCCGGCGAGGCCGGCGACGATGAAGAGCGTGCCGGAGACGATCAGGTACCCGACCCAGGGGTTGGCGCCCAGCAGGTCGTCCAGCGCGAGCGCGACGAAGTGCAGGAAGTAGATGAGCCCGGCGAGGATGAACACGCCGGCCGCGCCGCCGATCGCCGCGCCGCGGGCGAGGCTCTTGAGCTTCACCGACATCTCGGCCTTGGCGAGCTCGATCTCCTCGTGGACGAGCAGCGCGGCCTTCTCGGAGACCTCCTGGATCGCCTTGCCCAGCTCGGATGTCTCTTGCTCGGTCATAGCTAGTCGAAGATCCGCTTCAGGAGCCGGGCGGCGACGAACGCGCCGGCGAACGCGAGCCCGATCCTGACCTCGGGCCGGTCCATCGCGGGCTCCGGCGGCGGCGCGGACTCCGGCACGGACGTGGTGGCCGGCGCGGTCTGCACGCGCAGGCGCTCCGCGGCCTCGGCCTGCAGGCGCGCCCGCTCGGCCTCCGCCTCGGCCTGGGCGGCCTTCTCGCGCGCCTTGCGCTCTTTGCGCGACGCCTTCTCCTCGGCCGCCTCGGCGTGCTCGACCGCGGCGTGGGCCTTGGAGGTCTCCTCCTCGACGCGCCGCGCCGCGGTCTCGGCGACCTCGGCCCGCAGCTCGGCCGCGCGCGCCTCGGCGCGCGTGCGTTCCGCCTGGGCGCTCGCCTCGGCCGCCGCCGCCGTGGTCTCGGCGCGACGGGCGCTCTCTCCCGCGGCCGACTCCTCGGCGTCAGGCAGGGAATCCATCTCCTGCGTGCGCTGCGGGTCGTCCTCACTCACTCGGGCGGATCCTCCCCGAAGATGCGGCGGAATACTACGGCGGCGACGCGGGTCGTCACGATCGAGGCCAGCGCGCCGATGCCGGCGACGAGGCCCGACCAGGCAAGCCGCTTGACAAGCTCATTGTCGGACATGGCGGCGCAGTCTATGCGGCGAGGCCGTCGACGACGGTCCCCACCAGATGCGTCTTCGCGTGCTGGTAGCTCTCCTCGCCCTGCGCGAGGGTCCCGAAGATCCACCCGGTGAGCACCTGCTCGATCGCGCCGTAGAACGTCATCGCCGCATACTCGGCGGGGATCTCGGAGCGGAACTCGCCGGACGCCTGTGCCTTCTCGACCACGCCGCCGATCAGCTCGTACGCCTCGGTGATCTTGCCGAGGTGGGCGGCGCCGAACGTGTTCGCGGCGCGCGTGACCTCGATGATGATCACCTTCATGAGGTCGGGATCGTGACGGTAGGACTCGATGATGAATCCGGCGATCGCCTCGAGCTTCTCGCGCGCCGGGAGGTCGAGCGCATCCGCGTGACGGATCGCCTCCAGCAGCACGTCCCAGCGCTGCAGGAAGAGCGTGTCGAGGACCTGGTCCTTGGACTGGAAGTAGTGGTAGACGAGCCCGTAGGCGACGCCCGCCTCGTCGGCGATGTCCGACACGCGGCACGTGTGGAAGCCCTGGCGCGCGAAGACGCGGACGGCGGCGTCGAGGATCAGCTTGCGCTTGTCGATCGCGGCTTGTCTAGAGGCGGCCACTAAGCCCGGACCTCGGTTGGCCAGCGGTACGCCTCGGGGCGGCGGTTGGCCAGCGAGGGGAGGCTGCGGCGGATCTCGTCCTGTCGCGCGAGGTCGAGCTCGGCGACGATGAAGGTCTCCGTGTCGGGCGCCTGCGCGAGGACGACGCCCCACGGGTCGACGATCATGCTGCGCCCGCCGGAGCGGTAGCCAGGCGCGTGCTCGCCGACCTGGTTGGCGGCGACGATGAACGCCTGGTCCTCGATCGCGCGGGCGCGTAGCAGGACCTCCCAGTGCTCGCGCGTGGTGGCGAGCGTGAACGCGGCCGGGACGGCGATGATCTGGGCGCCCTCGACGGCGAGGATCCGGTACAGCTCGGGGAAGCGCAGGTCGTAGCAGATGGTCAGGCCCAGGCCCGTGCCGTCCGCGGTCTCGCTCAGCACGATCTCCTCGCCCGGCGCCTCGTGCTCGGACTCCTTGTAGACCTTGCCGGCGACCTCGACGTCGAACATGTGGATCTTGCGATACGTCGCCTTGGTGTCGCCGTCGGGGCCGACGTGAAGGCTCGTGTTGGCGCCGCGGTCGCCGCCCGTGCGCTCGGAGAACGAGCCGGCGACGAGGTCGATGCCGAGCTCGCGCGCGATGCCGGATGCCCAGCGCTGCGTCTCGCCGTCGTACGGCTCGGCGCCGGCGATCGTCTGCTCGGGCGTGCCGAGCAGCGGCCACTTCTCCGGCAGCACGACAAGCTCCGCCCCGGCCCGGGCGGCCAAGCGCGTGAGACGATCAGCGGCCTCGAGATTGCGGTTGCGATCGGGGGTCGACTGCAACTGGACTGCGGCGGCGAGCACGGCGTGACTCCTTCCCTCACCGGATTGACCGGTCAGTCAATGAGCATATCGTCCAGGCATGCCTCTCCGTAAGCGGTGGTGCTGGCTGGGGGCCTTCGGGCCGGAGCTGATGCTGTGCGCGGCCTGGGCCGAGGTCGGCATGGCGCGCGTCTCGTGGTGGGCGGTCTGGGACGGGACGACGCTGCGCGAGGACTACAAGCGCTCGTGGCGCGGGACCCGGGTCGGCGCGTCGGGCGCGCAGGTCGACGGCGTGCTGTCGCTGCGCGCCGAGCGTGGCAGGGCGATCGAGGCGCGCACCGGCGACGCGTGGACGCGCAAGACGCCGGTCGCGGTCCGCGGCAGCGCGCTCGGGCGCGCGGTCGCGTGCGACGGCCTGCTCGACGAGTCCGAGGGACGGCATCCGCGGCACACGGCCTGGCTGTGGTCGGCCGGCGTCGGCCCCGGGGTGGCGTGGAACTTCTGCGACGGGCTGCACGACGGCGAGAACACGGTCTGGGTCGGAGGCGAGCCGCATGCGGTGCCGGTGCCGCGCTTCGACGGCCTCGCCGGCGTGGGCGGCTTGGGGTTCCATGCGCAGGCCGTGCGGGCACGGAGGGAGAACCTCGTGCTGATCGCGTCCGACTACGAGCAGCCCTTCGGCACCTTCACCGGCTCGCTGCCGGTCGCCGGCGCGCTGCGCGAGGGCTTCGGCGTGATGGAGCGCCACGAGGCCCGCTGGTAGTGGCGGAGGCCCTGGCGCTCGTCGCGCTGTTCGCGACGCTCGCGGCGGCGATCGTACGGCTCGACAAGGCCCCCGAGGCGCTCGTCGCGCTTGGCGGCGCGGCGGTGTTGATCGCCACCGGCGTGCTGAGCTGGAGCGACGCGCGCGACGAGGCGGGCGACCTGGCGCCGACGCTGGCCGTGCTCGCCGCGCTGCTCGTGCTCGGCGACGGGTGCGAACGGGCCGGGCTGTTCGACGCGCTGGCCGCGCGGATGGCCACCGGCGCGCGCGGCTCCGGCGTGCGGCTGCTCGTGCTCGTGCTCGCGGCGGCGGCTGGGACGACCGCCGTGCTCGGACTCGACGCGACCGTGGTCCTGCTCACCCCGGCGGCGTTCGCCGCTGCCGCGAAGGCGCGGCTGCCGGCACGTCCGCACATGTACGCATGCACGCACCTCGCGAACTCGGCGTCGCTCCTGCTGCCGGTCTCGAACCTCACCAACCTGCTCGCGTTCCGCGCGTCGGGACTGTCGTTTGCGCACTTCGCCGCGCTGATGGCACTGCCGTGGGCGGTGGCCATCGCGATCGAGTGGATCGCGCTGCGGCGCGTGTTCGCGAGCGACCTGGAGACCCGCGGCGGCCCGCCGCGGGGCACGCCGCCGCCGCTCCCGCGCACGCCGCTCGTCGTACTCGGCTTCACGCTCGCGGGCTTTCTGGCGGCGGGTCCGCTGGGGCTCGACGCGGCGTGGCCGGCCGCCGCCGGCGCGCTCGCGATGGTCGCGTTGGAGGGCACGTCGGGGCGAGCGCTCGACCTGCCGCTGCTCGGCTTCGTTCTCGGGCTCGGGCTGATCGTCAGCGCGGTCGCCGGGCACGGGCTCGGCGACCTGGTGGACGAACTGCTCCCGGGCGGCGAGTCGCTTGCCGCGCTGCTCGGCGCCACCGCGCTCGCGGCCGTGCTCGCGAACCTGCTCAACAACGTGCCGGCGTTGCTGGTGCTGCTGCCGGCCGCGGCGGCCGCCGGTCCGGCGACCGTGCTGGCGGTCCTGATCGGCGTCAACGCCGGCCCGAACCTGACCTACACCGGCTCGCTCGCGACCCTGCTGTGGCGGCGCGTGCTGCGCGAGCGCGAGGCCGAGCCGCCGCTCGCCGAGTTCCTGCGGCTCGGCGCCCTGACCGTGCCGGCGATCCTCGCCGGCGCTACTTTCGCGCTGTGGCTGGTCATATGAGAGTGGTGGTGTGGATCGGCGAGGCAGGCTGGGAGGCCTGCGTGGACGCCGCCGCCGAACTGCCGGCAAGCGAGATCACGCTCCTGCACGTGGCCGGCCCGGTGCCGCACGGCCCGGCGTTCCTCGGGCGTCATCCGCCGCCCGATCGCTACGACGAGATCGCCGGCGAGGCGGCCGAGGAGCTGCTGGAGGCGGCGCAGGAGCGGCTGGGCGAGACCGCCGCCGAGGTGCACCGCGTCGCCCTGCGCGGCCGCCCCGAGGACATCGTCATCGGCGCCTGCACGACCGCGGACGCGCTCGTGATGGCGCGCAACGGCCACCGGCCCGGACCGCACTCGCTCGAGCACGCCAACCGGTTCGTCGTCGACCACGCGCCCTGTACGGTGCTGCTGACGTGGCCGTGAGCTCGATCCCGCCCGGACCCCGGACGCCGGTGCCGCTCCAGACGCTCGGCTGGCTGACCCGGCCGACGCCGTTCTGCGAGCGGCTGCGAGCGCGCTACGGCGACACGTTCACGATCCGGATCGCGGGCGAGGGCCGGTGGGTGATGGTCTCCGACCCCGCCGCGGTCAAGCAGGTCTTCACCGCACCGCCGGACCTGTTGCACACCGGCAACGAGGTGCTGCTGCCGCTGCTCGGCGCGCGATCGCTGCTCCTGATGCAGGAGGGCGAGCACCTCGCCGAGCGCCGCCGGCTGCTGCCGCCATTCCACGGCGAGCGCGTCGCGGCCTACGGCGACCTGATCCGCGCGATCGCCGCGCGCGAGGTCGAGGGCTGGCCCTCCGGCGTCGCGCTGACGGTGCGCCCGCGCATGCAGGCGCTGACGCTCGAGCTGATCATGCGCGCGGTGCTCGGGACGCACGACGAGCAGCTCAAGCGGGCGATCGGCCGCATGCTCGCGGCCACGCGCGACACCCGCTACGCCGTGTTCCTGATCGCCGCCGGCTACGAGCGCGGCCGGCGCCTCTTCGGCAGGCTGCGCGGACCCGTCGAGCAGATGCTCGACGCCGAGATCGCGCGCCGCCGCACCGCCGCCGACCTCGAGCAGCGCGACGACATCCTCTCGCTGCTGCTGGCTGGCGACCCGATGGCGCCCGAGCAGCTCCGCGACGAGCTGATCACGCTGCTGTTCGCCGGCCACGAGACGACCGCGACCGCGCTCGCCTGGGCGCTCGAGCGGCTCGCGCACCACCCGCAAGCCTGGGCGCGACTGAAGGAGGACGGCGACGACTACCTCGACGCCGTCGCCAAGGAGACGCTGCGCCTGCGCCCCGTCGTCCCGATCGTGCTGCGGCGCGTGAAGGCGCCGATCGAGATCGCAGGGCACGAGCTGCCCGCCGGCGTCTCGGTCGCGCCGAACATCCTGCTCCTGCACCGCCGCCCCGACCTGTATCCCGATCCCGCCGCGTTCCGCCCGGAGCGATTCCTCGAGCGGCCCGCCGGCACGTACACCTGGATCCCGTTCGGCGGCGGCGTGCGCCGCTGCCTCGGCGCCAGCCTCGCGCTGTTCGAGCTCAAGGCCGTCCTGCGGGTGATCGCCGACCGCGTGGGCACGCTGGCGCCCGAGACGCCGCGGGCGGAGCCGACCGGCCGCTCGGCGATCGTGACCATCGTCCCGCGCCGCGGCGGCCGGGTGATCCCGGCATGACGACGCTCCCGCCTGGTCCGCGCGGTCCACGCGCGCTGCACACGCTCGGCTGGATCACGCGCCCCGGCCCCTACGCCGCCCGCCTGCGCCGGCGGTTCGGCGACACGTTCAGCCTGCGGATCGCGAACGAGTTCGACTGGGTGATGGTCTCCCACCCCGACGCCGTGCGGCAGGTGTTCACCGGCGATCCAGATGTGCTCCACGCGGGCGAGGGCAACCTGGTCCTCGAGCCACTGCTCGGCCCGCGGTCGGTCCTGCTGCTCGACGGCCGCGACCACATGCGCGACCGCAAGGCGATGCTGCCGGCGTTCCACGGCGAGCGGATGGAGGCCTACGGCGACCTGATCACGCGAATCGCCGAGCGCGAGATCGCGAGCTGGCCCGCCGGGGAGATCCAGATCCGCCCGCGCATGCAGACGCTGACGCTCGAGGTGATCATGCGCGCGATCTTCGGCGTGCGCGACGAGCGGCTGAAGTCGCACATCGCCTCGCTGCTGGACTGGACGACCGATCCCTCGCGGCTCGCGCTGGTCGTGTTCGCCGGCCCGCAGCGCGTCGGGCGCGTGTTCCGACGCGTGCGCGCGCCGGTCGACGAGCTGCTGCGCGCGGAGATCGGACGCCGCCGCGCCGCGCCCGACCTCGACGAGCGCGACGACATCCTCTCGATGCTGCTCGCGCACTCCGAGATGGACGACGCGACGCTGATCGACGAGCTGATCACGCTGCTGGTCGCCGGCCATGAGACGACCGCGACGGCGTTGGCGTGGGCCTTGGAACGGCTGGCACGCCACCCGGACGCGTGGGAGCGGCTGCGCCGCGGCGACGAGGACTACCTCGACGCGGTGGTCAAAGAGACGCTGCGGCTGCGCCCCGTCGTCCCGATCGTGCTGCGGCTGCTCAAGCAGCCGATGGAGATCGCGGGCTACGAGCTGCCGGCCGGCGTCGCGGTCGCGCCGTGCATCCTCTTGATGCACACTCGCGAGGACATCTATCCGGAGCCGTACAGGTTCCGGCCCGAGCGGTTCCTGGAGCAGCCCGCCGGGACGTACACGTGGATCCCGTTCGGCGGCGGCGTCCGGCGCTGCCTCGGCGCGAGCTTCGCGATCTTCGAGATGAAGGCCGTCCTGCGCGCGGTCGCCGCGGGGATCGAGCGGTTGCAGCCCGACCGCGCGGCCGGTGAGCGCGTGACCCGGCGGGCCGTGACTCTGGTGCCGGCGCGGGGGGCGCGGGTGATCGCGGCTCCGGCCGCCCGCGTCGCGCGAACGGCGACAGGCGCCCCATCAGCGGACACGCCGCCTCTTGCTGCCGGCCGCTGAACGGCAACTGCCCGGTAAGGGGAGCGGGAGAAAGTTACGGCCACTGTAAATCGATCATCGCCTCGAGCCTCTGGAAGGGGGGTGCGTCACGTTTGTATGCCTGTGGGTGAACAAACGTGACGCACCCCCTCCCTCTGTGAGCGAGTCCATGATCGATCATGCTCGTTTACCGTCCCTGGATGATCGTTTCTGGGAAACCGCACCCCTTACCTGCGCAGTTGCCGTTCAGGCAATGGCGCCCGGCGCGCGGCGGGTCCGCTGATGGGGCGCTTGCCGGCCCTCGCCGCGGCTGTCGCTCTCGCAGCCTGCGGCGGCGCCGCGAAGAGCCCGCCGGCGCCGACCGCGCCCGCGACCGCCGCCGCACTTCAGCAGCCCGCCGCCCGCTGCGGCGCCCCGGACCGGCCCGCGAAGCTCGTACGCCTGAAAACCTCCGACGGCCTCACGCTCGACGGCGTGAGCGTCGGCACCGGCGACCTCGGCGTCGTGCTCGTGCACGAATACCCGGCGGACCTGTGCGGCTGGTGGCCCTACGCGAACTACCTGGCAGACCGCGGGATGCGGGCGCTCGCCTTCGACTCCCGCTGCCTCGGCAAGTCGGAGTGCGGGAAGACCGGCAAGGCCGGCGCGATCGCCGACGTGCGCGCGGCGATGGCCGAGCTGCGCGCCGAGGGCGCAGCGCGCGTGGCGATCGTGGGCGCGTCGTACGGCGGAGCGATCGCCGTGGTCGCCGGGGCGCAGCTGCAGCCCGCTGCGGTCGTCGACCTGTCCGGCGAGCAGACGCTCCAGGGCCTCGTGCCGGGCTACGCCGACGTCGACGCGCTCGCCGCGGCGGCGCAGTTGCGCGCGCCTGCGCTGTTCGCCGTCGCGCACGGCGACCGGTACACGCCGATCCCGGACATGCGCCGGGTGTACGGCGCCGCCGCCTCGCGCGAGAAGCGGCTGTACGTCCTCCCGTCCAGCGCCGGACACGGGTGGGGGATGCTGCTCGGGCTCGAGACGGACTGGTCTCCTCTCGCCGCCCGCGTGGCGCGCTTCCTCAGCGCTTCGCGATGAACAGCGACTGCGCGCCGCGGGCCACCGGCCCCGACCGGTCGCTGAGCACCGACGACGCGAGGCCGGCCTGCTCGACCTCGGTGCGCGCGTCGAGGCAGACCCACTCGCCCTCCGGCAGGCGCAGGAGGTGGACCGAGAGCTCGGTGTTGATGAACAGGTGCGTCGACCAGTCGAGCGCGGCCGAGACGCCGTTGCCGGAGTCGGCGACGACCATGACGCGCTGCAGCGGCGTCGGCTCGGCGCCCTCGACGATCGGGACCTTCAGCCGCGTCCAGACCTGCGCCGGGCCGAGGTCGCGCCAGCCGCCGGCGGCGTAGCGGAACTCGATCGCGCGGGCGTAGCCGAAGACGCCGAAGTCGTCCTCCTGAGGCTCCGGAAGCGGCGGCGGGACGTAGTCGGGCGCGACCCGGACGGGCGAGGGCGCCATACGCCAGGCTCGCGCCTTGACGAGCGGAGCGCCGTCGACGCGCAGCTCGCCGGAGAGCAGTTCGACCGAGCGGCCCGGCCGCTCGACCGCGGTGACGACCTCGACCTCGGCGATCGGGATCGGCTTGAGGATCTCGAGCGTGATGCGGGCGAGGACCATGTCGTCGCGATCGTCGAGCGCGCCGGCGAGCAGCGCCGACGGCGGCCCGGCGTGCTGGTGGCCCGGGTCCCACGGGCCCGCGGTGTGCTCGGTCGCGCGGTAGCGCCCGCCGCCAAGCGCGACGTAGAAGGCGCGCGGGGAGCCGCCGCTGGGGGCGGCGTCGTCGCGCGGCGCCGTCATGCGATCGCCCCCGCCGCCCGCAGCGCCGCGATCGCCGTCGCGTCATAGCCGGCCTCGGCCAGCACCTCGTCCGTGTGCTCGCCCGGCCCCGGCGCCGCGCGCGACACGTCGCCCGGCGTCGCCGACAGCTTCACCGGTGTGCCCAATGCGCCGTCCAGCACCATCTCGCGGGCGGCGAAGTGCGGGTCGGCGAGCGCCTCGGCCCAATCCTGCACCGGCTCCAGGCAGCAGTCGTGGACCGCGTTGAACGCCTCCCACTCCGCGCGCGTGCGCTTGAGGAAGATCGCGGCCACCTCCGCGTGCGCGTCCGAGCCGGGCGGGTCGAACTGGTGCGCGAGGAGGTCTTCGCGACCCACTCCCGAGCAGAACGCCGCGAAGAACTTCGGCTCCAGCGCGCCGAGCGCCACGTAGCCGTCGGCGCAGCGGTACGGGCGGTAGCAGAGGATTCCGCCGCCGAGCACCAGCGACCCCCGCGTCGCGGACGGCTGCGGCGCGAGCATCGACAGCCAGGACAGCGCGCCGTCGGCCATCGAGACGTCGACCAACTGACCCTCGCCCGAGCGCAGCGCGGCGAGGATTCCGAATGCCGCCGTCAGCGCGCCGCCGCCGACGTCGGCGATCTGGCCCGCGGACTGCACCGGCGGCCCGTCCGCCTCGCCGCTGAGCCCGAGCAGCCCCGCACGCGCGAGGTAGTTGAGATCGTGGCCGGCGCGGTCGCGCAGCGGCCCGTCCTGCCCGTAGCCGGTGATCGCGCAGTAGACGAGCGCCGGGTTCTCCTGCCGCAGGCGCTCCCACCCCACGCCGAGGCGGTCCATCACGCCCGGCCGGAACGACTCGAGCACGACCTGCGAGCCGCGCACGAGCGCCAGGAACGCCTCCCGCCCGCCTCCGGACTTCAGATCCAGCCGCACGGACCGCTTGCCGCGGTTGATCGCGGCGAACGCGGCCGGGTCGGCGCGCGCGTAGTCGCCGGCGCCGAGGTCCTCGACCTTGATCACGTCGGCCCCGAAGTCCGCGAGCAGGAGCGAGCAGAACGGCCCGGGGAGCAGCCGCGTGAGGTCGAGCACGCGGACGCCGGCGAGCGCCGCGCTCATGGCCGGGCGGCGTCGCCGGCCTGCGGCGGGGCGGCGTTGTCGGGCCTGGGGCGGGCGAGACCGAGCATCGCGCGAGCCTCCTCGACGGTGGCGAGCCGCCGCCCGGCGTCCCCCGCCATCCGCGCGGCCCGCGCCACGAGGTCGCCGTTGGACCGCGCCATCGACCCGTCCGGGAGGTAGAAGTTGTCCTCGAGCCCCACGCGCACGTTGCCACCGAGCGACAGCGCCGCCGCCAGCAGCGTCCACTGCGCGCGCGAGATCCCGATCACGCCCCACTGGTGCGCGACGCCGGGCACCTGCTCGGCCATGTGCGCCACGTTGCGCGCCGTCGGCCGGATCCCGCCGGTCACCCCCATCACGAACGAGACCTGCAGCGGGGGCTCCAAGGCGCCCATGTCGAGCAGCGGATCGAGCGACGCCACGTGGCCGGAGTCGAAGCACTCGTGCTCGGGCCGGATCCCGGATTCGCGCATCGCCGCCAGGAACGTCCGGATCGTCTGGAACGAGTTCTCGAACACGGCCTCGAAGACGAACTCGCGACGCCGCGACGAGTACTTCGCGTAGTTCATCGAGCCCATGTTCAGCGCGCCGACCTCGGGCCGCAGCGCGCGCAGGTACTCGACGCGCTTCTCGACCGCAACGCCGATCGTCCCCGTCGAGTAGTTGATGATCACGTCGTCCACGGCGTCTCGGATCGCCGAGGTGATCGCCCGGAAGTCCTCGACCTCATGCGACGGCGTCCCGTCCGGCCGGCGGGCGTGGATGTGGATCATCACGCCGCCCTCGGAGACGATCCGCCGCGCCTCGGCGGCGTACTCGTCAGGCGTGTAGGGGATCGCCGGGCACTGCTCGCGCGAGGCGAGCGCGCCGGAGATCGCGCAGGTGAGGATGACCGGGTCGTCGAGGCTCAAGCGGCGGAATCTACCCGCCGCCGGGCCTTGGCCGCGTACATTGCGCGGTCGGCGTGGGCGAGCAGGCTCGGCACGTCGGCCCCGTCGCCGGGGAACGTGGCCACGCCGATCGCCGCGCCCAGCGGCATCTCGCCCTGCTCGAGCGCGACCGGCTCCGCGAGCGCCGCGTCGACGCGCTCGCACGCCTCCTTGGCCGCGCCCGACGAGCCGTCCACGTCGGTCAGCAGCACCACGAACTCGTCCCCGCCCAGGCGCGCCACCAGGTCGCGCTCGCGCACGCAGCGGCGCAGCCGGCGCGCGACCTCGCGCAGCGCCGCATCGCCCGCCGCATGCCCGTAGGAGTCGTTGATCTTCTTGAAGCCGTCGAGGTCGAGCATCAGCACCGCGGCGGTGCGGCCGCGGGCTCCGGCGCGGGCCAGCGCGCTCTCCAGCGTCCGCTCCAGCGCCCGCCGGTTCGCCAGCCCGGTCAGCGGGTCGGTGTCGGCCTCGCGGCGGGTGCGCCGGTCCTGCTCGACGCGCAGCGTGACGTCGTCGTAGCTGGCCACCGCCCCGTACAACACGCCCTCCTCGTCCAGCAGCGGGCTCGAGTGCGCCTCGATCCACAGCAGCGTCCCGTCGCGGCGCACGAGCCGGACGACCTGGGAACGCATCTCTTGACCGACCAGCGCCCGCGCGAGCGGGAGCTGGTCGGAGTCCAGCAGCCGCCCGCGGTCGTCGAGCATGTCCACCGGGATGCCGCTCAGCGGCCGGCCCACCAGCTCGGCCACCGGGACCCCGAACAGCCGCGCCGCCGCCTCGTTGGCCAGCACGACGCGCGCGTCGGCGTCCGCGACCACGACGCCCTCCAGCAGGCCGGAGACGATCTCGCGATTGAGCCGCTCGGACGCCCGCAGGCTGCGCTCGGCCAGCTTGTGCTCGGTGATGTCCCACGCCGCGACGGCGATCGAGCGCCCGCCGAGCGGCGTCGCCCGCGCCCGCCACCACGAGTCCCCCACCGCGATGTCGAGCGCCTGCTCCTCCTGCGACACACACGCCTCGAGCCAGGCCGGCACGGCGGGCAGCCCCGCGGCCGCGGGATTCGCGTGGCGGAGGGTCAGCGCGTCCCCGACCGCCTCCCATACCTGGAGGCCGACGGGCACCGCATCAAGGACATGTCGGTCGGCGGCGTCCATGACGTAAACATCGCGAGGCGCCCGTCTGTACCTCGTAAAGAAGCGAATGTACTCGATCAGACGGGCATGACACCGTGCCGGCGCCATGGACGCTCTATTTTCTTGTGTTCTGACAGCTCGAGCGCCCGGATGATCGTCGGCCGCGTCTCGCGCGGGTCGATCACGTCGTCGATCATCCCGTTGCGCGCGGCCACGTAGACGTCGATCAGCCCCTGGTAGGCGGCCACCAGCTCGGCGCGCTTGGCCGCCGGGTCGTCGGCCTCCTCGACCTGGCGGCGCATCACGATCTCCACCGCGCCCTCGGCGCCCATGACCGAGATCTCCGCGCTCGGCCAGGCGACGATCAGGTCGGGCTCGTACGCGCGCCCGTTCATCACGTAGTAGCCCGCGCCGTAGGCCTTGCGCAGGATCACGGTGATCTTCGGGACCGTGGCCGAGGCGACGGCGTGCAGCATCTTGGCGCCGTGGCGGATGATCCCGGCCGCCTCGACCTTCGTCCCGACCATGAAGCCGGGCACGTCGACGAGGAACACGAGCGGGATCCCGAACGCGTCGCACAGCGTCACGAAGCGCGCCGCCTTGTCGGCCGAGTCGTTGTCGAGGATGCCGCCGAGCTGGCGTGGCTGGGACGCGACGATGCCGACCGGGCGCCCGCCCATGCGCGCGAAGCAGGTGATGATCGTGCGCGCCCACTTCGGCTTGAGATCCAGCCACTCGCCGTCGTCGGCGATCAGCCTGATCACGTCGTACATGTCGTACGGCTTGCGGTTGGACTCGGGGAGGACGTCGAGCAGCGCGTCCTCCATCCGGTCCACCGGGTCCGACACCGGGCGGCGCGGCGGCTCCTGTTGGCAGTGCGACGGGAAGTACGACAGGTACTCCTTGATCCGCGCGATGCACTCCTCGTCGTCGGCCACCTCGAGGTCGCCGACGCCCGACTTGCGGCAGTGGATCCGCGCGCCGCCCAGCTCCTCCTGGGTGACGTCCTCGCCGATCGCCGCGCGCACCAGGTGCGGCCCGGCCAGCGCCATCGACCCGCGCCCGCTGACCATCGGGACGAAGTCGGCGAGGCCCGGGATGTACGCGGTGCCGGCCGCGCAGGGGCCCATCAGCGCCGCGACCTGAGGCACCACGCCGCTCATCACGACCTCCTCGCGGAACAGATGGCCCGTGCCCGCGAACAGCGAGCCGACCGCCTCCTGGATCCGCGCGCCCGCCGAGTCGAGCAGCCAGACCATCGGGATCCGCTGGGTCAGCGCCAGCTCGCGCAGCCGCGCGACCTTGATCTCGCCGGTCATCCCCATCGAGCCGGCCATCACGGTGAAGTCGTACGCCGCGACCGCGACCATCCGCCCGTCGACGCGCCCGTAGCCGGTGATCACGCCGTCGGCCGGCGCGTCGCGGCCCTCCATCGCGCGCTGGGAGAAGTGCGGCTGCGCGTGGATGCCGAGCTCGGTGAACGTGCCGGCGTCGATCAGCAGTGCGATCCGCTCGCGCGCGGTCAGCTTGCCCGCATCGTGCTGGCGCGCGATCTTCTCCTCGCCGCCGCCCGCCCAAGCGCGCACGCGGCGTTCGGCGAGGTCGTCGGCAAGTGGTCTGAGCATCACAGGCGCGCGTCGGCGAGACGGAGGGCGGCGTCGACGTCGGCAGCCTCGGAAGGCAGCTCGATCGCACTGGCTTGCCACTCGATGCCCAGCCGCTCCAGCGCGGGCTCCAGCGGCTCGGGCGCGCCGAGGATGACACAGAACTTCGCGCCGCCGAGGCGGTAGACCTCGCCTTCGCCGACCAGCGCGTCCTCGAGCCGGCCGGCGACGCGCGCGAGCAGCTCGTCTCCGGCCTCGTGGCCGTGGATGTCGTTGAACGCGCGCAGGCCCAGCAGGTCGACGACGGCGAACGTCGCCGGCCGCCCCTCCTCGATCACCACCGCCAGGTCGGCCATCAGCGCGCGCCGGTTGCCGACCCGCGTGAGCGAGTCGTGCGTGGCCGCGAAGTGCAGCTCGGCCGCCGCGGCGGCGACCTGCCGGTTCGCGCGCCGGAGCTCGATCTCGGCCATCATCGCCCCGGCGAGGTCCTCGAGCACGCCGTGGTCGCGGCCCGTCCACTCGCGCGGCGTGTGGTCGATCGCGCACAGGGCGCCGAGCCGGACGCCGTCGCCGGTGACCAGAGGCATCCCGAGATAGGCGATGATCCCGAAGTCCTGGATCGCGGGGTTGTCGTGCACACGCGGGTGCGAGCGCGCGTCGACGACCTCCAGCGGCGCCCCGGTGTCGACCACGTGGCGGCAGAACGAGTGCGACAGCGGCGTCTCGCGCAGCTCGCCGACCCCGACCGTGCTCTTGAGCACCTGCCGCTCCGGCGTGACGATCGTGAACAGGGCGACCGGCACGTGCAGCACCTCGGCGACCAGGCGCGTGAAGCGGTCGAACCCCGCCTCGCGCGGCGAGTCCAGCAGCCCGCTCTCGGCAAGCGCGGCCAGGCGCGCCGGGTCGCCGATCTCGTCGGTCATCCCAACAGGGGCCCGAGGATGCTCGCGATCAGCGCGACGCGACGCGCCCGCTCCTCGTCGTCCTCGGGCGCCTCGAACGCGGTGATCTCGAGGCCGACGACCGTGCTCGCGCGCGTCACCTCTCCGAACAGTGTGCGCAGTCCGGTGTCGCTGAGCCCGTGCGGGACCGGGAACTGCGCCGGCAGGATGTCGGGGTCGAGCACGTCGAGATCCAGGTGGATGTAGACCTCCTGGTCGCGCAGCGCGTCGGCGACCTCCGACGGGCGCGCGATCGGCACGCCGGCCGTCTCGACCAGCACCCGCTCGCCGGGGTCGAGGTCGCGCACACCGCACATCAGCACGCGCCCGGGCTCGATCGACGGCTCGAAGCCCGCGTCCCAGCGCCCGCACGCCGCCGACAGGCACATGCCGCCGAGGAAGCCGCTCGGCGTCGTGTCGGGCGTATTGAAGTCGCCGTGCGCGTCCAGCCACAGCACGCGGGCCAGCGGCCGGTGGCGGATCAGCGCGTGAAAGGTCGTCATGCAGATCGAGCAGTCCGAGGAGGTCAGCACCGGGAAGCGGCCGGCCGCGAGCATGTCGTCGACCTGGCCGCCGGCCTCGAGCAGGCAGCCGCGCGAGTCGCGCACGTCGTCGTCCCAGTTCGCGATCCGGGCCTCGCCGCGCGTGCCGACCAGCCGCGCGTCCGGATCGAGCGCGACGCCGAGCGCCTCGGCGCCGAGCGCTCCTCCGTGCGTGCGGTCAGAGGTGCGGCAGCGCAGGACGGTGACGCTCAGCGGCCGGTCCACTCCGGCTCCCGCTTCTCGAAGAACGCCTGCACGCCCTCCTTGATGTCGTCGGTGGAGAACGCGAGCGCGAGCTGCGCGTGCAGGTACTCCAGCGCGTCGGCGAGCGGCATGTCGAGCTGGCGGAACATCGCGTCCTTGCCCATCCGCATCAGCAGCGGCGACTTGGCAGCGAGCTTGGCGGCCCAGTCGGCCACGGCCGCGTCGAACGCCTCCGGCGCGACGACCTTGTTGACGATGCCCAGCCGCTCGGCCTCGTGCGCGGAGATCTGCTCGCCCAGCAGCAGCAGCTCGTTGGCCTTCTTGCGCGGCACGTTGCGGAAGATCAGCGCCATGATCATGAACGGGAAGACGCCGACGTTGATCTCCGGCGTCCCGAAGCGCGCGGTGTCTTTGGCGATGATCAGGTCGCAGGCCAGCGCGACGCCGAGCGAGCCGGCCAGCACGTGCCCGTTGGCGGCGCACAGCGACGGCTTGCCGAGCTCGCCGATCAGCTTGAACAGGCGCACGAAGCGATCGGTGGCGAAGTACTTGTGGATCAGCGGCGCTTCCGAGGCGAACTGACCGAGGTCGCCGCCGGCCGAGAAGACCTTCTCGTGCGTGGAGGTGAGCACGACGCAGCGCACCGCGTCGTCGGTCCTCGCCTGCTCGAAGGCGGCGATCAGCTCGTCGAGCGCCTCGTCGGAGAGCGCGTTGCGGGCCTCAGGGCGATCGAGCGCGACCGTCGCGACCCCGTCCTGGACGAAATACCGAAGCGTCTGAAACGCCATTCGGCTGCGGAGCCTAGCCGTCCGGCCGATCACCGGGCAGATGAAGTATCTGACGGGCTGCTTCGTCGTGCTGTGCTTCGCGTTGGCGTGTGCGCCGGCGGCCCAGGCCACGCACGGCTATGACGTGTTCCGCCCCTGGGACGCCGCTCCGGGCCCGTGCCCGGGCACCTGCTCGGGCGCCGAGAGCGGCGGCTCGCCGGTCACGCTGAAGGCGTGGTTCGACGCGCAGGCCGCGGCACACCCGGGCCTCGTGCAGCGCGTCGCCTACGGGAGCTCGTTTGTGGCCTACCGGGTGGGCACCGGCGCGCCGGCCATGTACGTCGCCGGACAGCACGGGCGCGACTGGCTCGGCGTCGAGGTCGTACGGCGCCTGTTCGCCGAGGCGATCGCGCACCCGGTGAGCGGGACCGCGATGTGGTTCGTCCCGGTGGTGGACCCCGACGCCTACGACGCGAGCTTCGCGTCCAAGCAGGCGCGGCTGGACCAGGGCGTCGACCTCGATCGCAACTGGCCGGAGACGTTCCATCGCGACGACGAGGGGTCCGGCCCCGACCGTGGCTCGGGCCCCGCGTCCGAGCCCGCGGTGGCCGCGCTGGACTCCCTGCTGCGCGACGTGGACCCGGCGTACCTGATCGACTACCAGGCCGGCGGCGGGCGCATCCTCTATCCGGAGGCCTGGCAGATCGCCACGCCGGCGACCGACGCGCCCGCGTTCGAGGCGCTGGCCGGCGATGACGACCACCCGGCGATCGCCGGCTACGACCCCGACGTCGCGGGCGAGGTGGCGACCGCCAACGGCACGCTGATCGACCACGCCTACGCGCGCTATGGGACGCAAGGGTTTGTCGTCGCGCTGGCCGACGGCTCCGGCCCGGGCGTCGGCGGCACCGTCAACGGCTCCGACTCGCGCGACCCCGCCGGCCCGATCTTCCAGGACTCCGAGACCGACATCCAGGCCGAGTTCGCCAAAGGCCTGGACTTCGCGCTCGACCTCGCGCGCTCGGCGCCGGACCCCAGCCGCCCCGGCTCGCACCTCGGCAACCACGCGCCGGACTTCGTCGCACACGAGTTCCCGTTCTCCTACGGCGACCCGCAGCTCGTCGAGGTCAATGCGCGCCGCGCGCTCGGCGCCGTCACCGTGCACTGGAAGGCCGGCGGCGTCGAGCGGACCGCGACGACCGCCGAGGTCTCCGGCGAGCGCTACGGCGCGCCGGGCGCGGTCTACCACCGGCTGCGCGGCACCGTCACCGGCTTCTCGGCCGGCGACAGCGTCGAGGTCTGGTTCGAAGGCGGCGGGCAGCGCTCGGCCTCGTTCACCTTCACGGCCGCACAGAGCCGCGCCGGCGACGTGCTCGTACTGGCCGCCGAGGACTACACCGGCACGCATCCGGGCGCTCCGCACGCGGGGCCGGAGTATCTCAGCGCCTACACGGACGCGCTGTCGGCGCTCGGGCGCACCTACTCGGTCTACGACATCGACGCGCACGGGCGGGCCGCGCCGGACGCGCTCGGCATCCTCTCGCACTTCCGCGCCGTGCTCTGGTACACGGGCGACGACGTGTTCACCCGCGACGCGGCGCAGCCGGGCAATCAGGGCACGACTCGCCAGTTCGGCCTGACGATCCTCGCCGCGCGTGACTACCTCAACGCCGGCGGCAAGCTGCTGGTCGCGGGCAGCACGGCGCTCCAGGGCGCCTGGCGCCAGCTCGCCTACAACCCGCTCGCCGACACGCCGTACTGCCAGTTCAACAACCTCCACGGCCTGCCCGCGCACGACCATCCGACCGGCCAGACCGCGAACTGCGTCCCCGCCTCCGACGACTTCCTGCAGTACTACCTCGGCGCGCGGCAGATGGTCGAGGCGGGCTCCTCGCCGCCGTTCGACGCCTTCGCGGTCGACGGCGACGTGGAGGAGTTCATCGTCGGCGACGATGCGCAGGCGGCGCTGCAGTTCGGCCGCGCGGACCGCTTCGTCCCGACGTCCGGCACGCATTACGCGTACGCGGCCTCGACCGACGAGGGCTACGCGCGGCTGACGCGCACGCTCGACCTGACCGGCGGCGCGTCGCCGCACCTGCGCTTCCGGCTCGGGTTCGACACCGAGCCCGGCTTCGACCACGTGTTCGCCGAGGCGCACGAGGCCGGCCAGAACGACTGGACGACGCTCGCCGACCTCGACGGCCACACGAGCACCGACGCCGGCGAGTGGTGCGACCCCGACTGGGAGACGCTGCACCCGTTCCTGGACCACTTCATCTCGGCGGCCGGCTGCGCGCGGACCGGCGCGACCGGCACGTGGAACGCGGCGACCGGCAACTCCGGCGGGATGCAGGAGTGGGATGTCGACCTCTCCCCATGGGCCGGCAAGCAGGTCGAGGTCTCGATCGCCTACGCGCAGGACTACGGCACCGGCGGCCTCGGCGTGTACGTCGACGACGCCGCCGGCGAGGACTTCGAGCACGGGCTCGGCGCCTGGAGCGCCGACGGGTTCCAGGTGCGCACGCGCGTCGTCGACGCGCCCGGGGTCGCGACCGAGGACACGCTGCTGTGGGGCTTCGGGCTCGAGGACGTGCGCGGTTCCGCCGCGCGGGCGAAGCTGCTCGGGGAGGCGCTGGCGAAGCTCGCGCCGGCCGCCGGGGAGCCGCCGCCGGTGCCGCCACCGCCTCCGGTCTCCCCGCCGCCGGCCCCGGACCGCGCGCGGTTCGTGAGCCGCGACCGCCTGCGGGTCGACTCGAAGGGGCGCGTGCGCGTGCAGGTGACGTGCGCGGCCGACTGCGCCGGAGCCGTCCGCCTCGCGCGCGAGCGCCACCGTTCCGTGCGGATCCTCGCGCGAACGCCGTACCGGCTCGCCGGCGGCCACGGCACGACGCTCCGCCTCCAGCTGAGCCGCAGCGCCCGTCGCTCCCTCGCCCGCTCGCGGCGGCTGGACGCAACCCTGCGGCTGAGCAGCAACGGCCGCGAGGTGGCGAAGAGGACGGTGCACCTGAGGTAGGGTCGGCGGCATGGCCGCAACCGACGTCCTCAAGCCCGATCACGCGGCTCGTCGCCGCCACTTCATCTTCACGGAGGAGCACGAGGCGCTGCGCGAGTCGATCCGCACGTTCGTCGAGCGCGAGCTCGCTCCTCACGCGGAGGAGTGGGAGGAGACCACGTTCCCCGACTCGGTCTTCCGGCGCATGGGCGAGCTCGGCTTCCTCGGGCTCTCGATGCCCGAGGCCTATGGCGGCCAGGGCGGCGACTACTACTGCAACCTCGTGCTCGCCGAGGAGATCTCGCACTCGCACTCCGGCGGCCTGGCGATGGGCATCGCGGTGCACACCGACATGGCCACGCCGCCGATCCTCGCGTTCGGCACCGAGGAGCAGAAGCAGGCCTATCTCGCGCCGTCGATCCGCGGCGAGAAGATCTCCTGCCTGGGCATCACCGAGCCGGACGCGGGCTCAGACGTCGCCGGCATCCGCACGCACGCGGTGCGCGACGGCGACGAGTGGGTGATCAACGGCTCCAAGACCTACATCACCAACGGCCACCGGGCCGACTTCATCGTGCTCGTCACGAAGACCGATCCCGAGGCCGGCTACGACGGGTTCACGCTGTTCATCGTCGATATGGACCTGCCCGGCGTCGTGCGCGAGAAGAAGCTCGAGAAGCTCGGGATGCACGCATCCGACACGGCGCTCCTGGCCTTCCAGGACGTGCGCGTCCCGGCGGAGGCCGTGCTCGGCCAGATCGGCAAGGGCTTCTACCACATCATGTGGGAGCTCCAGGGCGAGCGGCTGATCGGCGCCGCCGGCTGCGTCGCGGGGGCCCAGGCGGCGTTCGACCGCACGCTCGCCTATGCGCTCGAGCGCAAGGCGTTCGGGCGCCAGATCGGCCACTTCCAGACGATCCGCCACAAGTTCGCGGCGATGGCGACGAAGATCGAGGCCTCGCGCCAGCTCGTCTACACGACCGCCTGGCGCTTCGCCAACGGCGAGTACCCGGTGCGCGAGATCTCGATGGCCAAGCTGCACGCCGCCCAGATGTGCTGCGAGGTCGCCGACGAGTGCCTGCAGATCCACGGCGGCGCCGGCTACATGCGCGAGTACGGCATCGAGCGCGCGTGGCGCGACCTGCGCCTGAACCGGATCGGCGCGGGCACCGACGAGATCATGCTCGACGTCATCGGACGCTCGTACGGGCTGTAGCGGCTCGCCGGCCCGCGCGGCCTCGCCGCCCCGCGCGGCCTCGCCGCCCCACGCGGCCTCGCCGCGCCTCGCCGGGGTTGGCGAACGTCAACGGCGGCAAGTGAGGGAGGCGGGGTCCGGTCGGAGTCGATCATCCGCGGGCCGCCGCTCAGCTAATCCTGCCTAAACTAAGTCGGCCATAGCACGTATAACTCGACGCGGACAGGAACCCTGTCAATCGATCACGGCCGACCGTGATCGATTGCGCGTCCTGGGTGATCGTTTCTGGGGACCGCGCTTCCTCACCTGCCGCCGTTGACTTTCGCCACGCCTGACCTCGCGTGAGTCAGGCCAGCATCCGCGCCGCGCGAACTGTGTCCTCGGGCGCCCCGCGGCGCGCGGCGGCGAGCAGGAGCGGGCCGAGCGCGGCGGCGGCGACGGCACCCGCGATCGCGAGCGTCGCGTAGCCGGCGACGCCCATCACCGGGCCGGCGACCGCGGTCGCGCTTGCCGCGGCGATGCCCATGCCGAGCTCGCCGGCGCCCTCGGCGCGCGGGCGCTGCTCCGGAGGCACGGCCGAGGCGAGCAGCGTGCTGCCGGCGACCAGGCCCGCGTTCCAGCCGACGCCGAGCAGCGCGAGGCCGGGCACGAGGCCGGACGTCGCGGCCAGCGCGCCGGCGAGCACGAGCAGCACGGCGCCGGCGCCCGCGACCGGCAGCGGCCCGATGCGGTCGGTGAGCCAGCCGGTGAGCGGGGCCGGGGCGAACATGCCGGCGACATGGAGGCTGATCACGAGGCCGACGAAGCGCAGGCCGTGCCCCTCCATCGCCATGTGCACCGGCGCCATCGCCATCACCGCGACCATCACGAGGTTCGCGACCACGATCGTGCCGAGCCCGGCGAGCGCGCCCGGCGCGGCGAGCAGGGTCCGCAGCGGCACGCGCGGCGGCGCGACCGGCGCCGGCGCAAGCCGCGCGGAACGCCGCATCGCGACGCGCAGCGGGTCGGGACGCAGGAGCGCGAGCAGCACCGCCCCGCTAAGCGCGTACGCGCAGGCGGCGAACAGGAACAGGCCGGTCAGCGCGGGCAGCCCGAGCGCGGTGGCCGCGTGCCCCGCCGGGGCGAGCAGGTTCGGCCCCGCGACGGCGCCGAACGTCGTCGCGAACACGACGAGCCCGATCGCGCGGCCGCGTTGCGCCGGCGTGCTGAGGTCGGCAGCCGCGTAGCGCGCGAGCATGACCGCGCAGTTGCCGGCGCCGAACACGAAGCTCGCGATCAGCAGGAGCGGGAAGCTCCGCAGCGCGCCCGCGACGACCACGCCGGCGGCGCCGAGCGCGGCCGTCGCCAGCGCCGCGGTCAGCCCCGCGCGGCGGCCGGATCGGCGTGAGAGCGCGGAAATCGGCACTACCGCCGCGGACGAGCCGGCGACCAGCATCGAAAGCGGCAGGCCGGCGAGCGCCTCGCTGCCGGTCAGATCGAGCGCGAGCAGCGCGCCCGCCGCGGCGCCGGACTGCCCCAGCCCGCCGAGCACCTGCGCGGCCATCAGCACGCGCACGGTGCGGCGCTGCAGTGCGGTGACGTCGTCCATGGCCGCGACCGTACGGCGCGGCCGCCGCCGTGGTTAGAACGAACCGGCCATCGCCCGCTCCCGCAGCAGCGGGCCGAACGAGGCGACGTGATCGTGCGTCGGCGCGCACTGCAGCGCCGACTCGCGCAGCAGCGCGGCGGGGCTCACGCCGGCGAGGCGCAGCGACTCGCGCGCGAGGTGCGACTGGTCGGCGTAGCCCGCGGTCGCCGCGAGCAGCGCGAGATCAGAGCCGCGCGGCTCGCGGCCGTGGGCGAGCGCGAGGAAGGCCTGGAAACGCAGGATCCGGTGGACGGCCTTCGGCGCCAGGCCGACCGCCTCCACGGTGCGGCGGCGGAACTGGCGCTCGGAGATGTACAGCGAGGAGGTGAGCTCGGTCACCTCGTTCGCGCGCCAGGGGAGACGGCGCACGGCCTCGGCGACCAGCGGGTCGGGCGCCGGCGCGCCCGCCAGCCGGGCGAGCAGGAACGCCTCCAGCTCCCCGGCGGCCGCCCAGGGCGTCGCGGCCGCGGCGATCCGCTCCCCGAGGGCTCCTGTCGGGATCACGGCGTCCGCGGGAGCCGAGACATCGAGCAGCGCGCTCGCGGGCACGCCGATCAGCGGGGCCGCGCCGCCGGGGCGGAACCGCACGCCGACCACGACCGTGGCGGGCGGGAGCAGCTCGAGCGCGTGCGCGGTCCGCGGGCCGGTGACGACCGGCTCGCCGCCGACCAGGCAGGACAGCTCGGCGGCGGCGTTCGGGACCGTGCGATGGGTGTAGGCGTCCGCGACCTCCTGCACCCACACGCAGGCGACGTGGGCGGCGAGCGCCGGAGCCGGCGGCCGTTCGCGGTAGCTCTGAGACGGGCCCATCGATTCGAGCCTAGTTCCGATCATCGGATTTCCTCGCACCGGCTATGTTGCTCGCCCATGGGAGTCCTCGACGACAAGGTTGCGATCGTTACCGGCTCGGCCCGCGGCATCGGCCGCGCCACGGCCGAGCTGCTCAGCGAGCACGGCGCCAAGGTGGTCATCAATGACCTCGACACGGACCTGGCCGCGCAGACGGCGTCCGAGATCGCGGGCGAGACGGCGGTATTCGGCGGCGACCTGACCAAGCCGGAAGCGCCCGAGGCCCTGATCAAGGCCGCGCTCGACGCCTGGGGCAAGATCGACATCATCGTCAACAACGCGGGCTACACGATCGACGCGCCGATCCACAAGATGTCCGACGACGCGTTCCAGCGGATGCTCGACATCCACACGATCGTGCCGTTCCGGGTGATCCGCGCCGCCGCCCCGCACCTGCGCGAGCCCGCCAAGCATGAGCGCGAGCAGGGCGTCGAGGTGTTCCGCAAGATCGTCAACGTGTCCTCGATCTCGGGCACGATGGGCAACGCCGGCCAGGCGAACTACGCGTCCGGCAAGGCGGGCGTGGTCGGCCTCACCAAGACGCTGGCCAAGGAGTGGGGCCAGTTCAAGATCAACGTCAACGCGGTCGCGTTCGGCTGGATCGAGACGCGGCTGACGGCGTCCAAGGACTCCGAGAACACGATGGAGATCGACGGCGAGACCGTGCAGCTCGGCATCCCCGAGCAGATGCGCGGGCTTGCGCCGATGATGATCCCGCTCGGCCGCCCCGGCACGCCCCAGGAGGCCGCCGGCGGCGTCTTCTTCCTCTGCTCGCCGTGGTCGAACTACGTGCACGGGCAGGTGCTCAACATCACCGGCGGGCAGTTCACGGGGATGACGACGTGAAGCTCGTCAAGGCCGCCGATGCGGCGCGCGACGTCCCGCGCGGCGTACTCGGCGGGACCGAGATCTCGCAGGCCACGACGGGCGCGACCAACATCTACATGGGCGTGTTCCGCGTCCCCGCCGGCACGCGCGGGCGCCCGCACTACCACGACGCCTGCGAGAGCGCGCTCTACATGATCCGCGGCAGCATCGAGATCCGCTTCGGCGACCAGCTCGAGGAGTCGCTGGTCGTGGACGCCGGCGACATGCTCTACGTACCGCCGCGCGAGACCCACACGGTCCGCAACCTGTCCGACAGCGAGCCGGCCGAGTACGTCGTCGCGCGCGACTCGCCGACCGAGGACTCGGTCGAGGTGCCCTGGGCCGACAACCCGACGACCTGAGGCTGGTGCGCCGGGCGGCGTTCGCGGCCGCGGCGCTGGCGCTCTGCGCGTGCGGCGGCGCCAAGCGCGCGGCGCCCACGGCGTCGCCGGCCGCGGCCTCGCCGGCGCGCGCGGCACCGCCTCCCCTTTGCGGCCGCGTGCGCGTGCGCGAGGTCGCCCGCGTCCCCGTCGTCAGCGAGGCCTCCGGCCTGGTCCTCTCCGGCGGGCTCCTGTGGACCCACGACGACTCCGGCGGCCCGGCCACGATCTTCGGCCTCTCGACGCGCGGGAAGCTCGTCCGCCAGGTCCCGCTGCCCCAGAACGTCGACTGGGAGGACATCGCGGCGAGCGGCGGGACGCTGTACGTCGGCGACATCGGCGACAACGGCCTGTCGCGTCCGGAGATCGTGGTCTACCGCGGGTCGACGCCGATCCCGCTGCGCTACCCCGACGGCCCGCACGACGCGGAGGCGCTGCTCGTGGACCGCGGCAGGCTCGTGATCGTGACCAAGAGCCTGGCGGGCGAGGCCGGGATCTACACCGCGCGCGGGCCGGGGGTGCTGCGGCACGCGGGGACGCTGCAGCTCGGGCTCGGCGAGCCGGTGACCGGCGGCGACAGCGCGGGGCGCACGATCGTCCTGCGCACCTACGACCGCGCGTTCGTGTGGACGCGGCGGGCCGGCGAGTCGATCGCCCGCACGCTGAAGCGCAAGCCCTGCACGGCGGGCGCCTCGCTGATCGACGAAGGCCAGGGCGAGTCGATCGCGCTGGCCCGCGACGGGCGCTCGTTCTGGACGCTCCCCGAGGGCCCCAGCCCCGTGCTGCGGCGGTACGTTGTGAGTCAACACTAACTTGGCGCATAGACGCTCGCCAGAACCTTGACGAAATAAGGAAGTGAGTGGACACTCACTTCCATGACATCCCGTCGCCCTCACCCCGGATGGACGTTCGCGATCGTCTCGGTCGCCCTGTTCATGGTCGTGCTGGACAACCTGGTCGTGACCACCGCCCTGCCCTCGATCCGCCGCGACCTCGGCGGCGGCGTGCAGGCGCTCGAGTGGATCGTCAACGCCTACACCCTCACTTACGCGGTGCTGCTGCTGACCGGCGCCGCGCTCGGCGACCGCTTCGGCCGCCGCCGCATGTTCACCCTCGGCCTCGGCCTCTTCACGCTCTCGAGCGCCGCCGCCGCCCTCGCGCCGTCGATCGGCGCGCTGATCGCCGCGCGCGCCCTCCAGGGCGTCGGCGCCGCGATCGTCACCCCGCTCACGCTCACGCTGCTGTCGGAGGCGTTCCCGCCCGAGCGCCGCGGCCTGGCCCTCGGCGCGTGGTCGGGCATCTCCGGCCTCGGCGTCGCGCTCGGCCCGGTCGTCGGCGGCGCCGTCGTCGACGGCATCTCCTGGCACTGGATCTTCTGGCTGAACGTCCCGTTCGGCATCGCGCTCATCCCGCTCGCCGCCCGCCAGCTGACCGAGTCCTTCGGCCCCGCGAAGCAGCTCGACCTGCCCGGCCTCGTGCTCGGCGGCCTGGGCCTGCTCGGCGTCGTCTACGGCATCGTCCGGGGCAACGAGCTGGGCTGGACCTCCACCACCATCCTCGCCTCGATCGGCGCGGGCGCCGCGCTGCTGGCCGGCTTCGTCGCCTGGGAGCAGCACACCAAGCACCCGATGCTGCCGATGCGGTTCTTCCGCTCGCGCGCCTTCGCCGCGTCAAACGGCGTGAGCCTGGCCATGTACTTCGGCGTCTTCGGCTCGATCTTCCTGCTGGCGCAGTACTTCCAGGTGGTGCAGGGGCTGTCGCCGCTGGAGGCGGGCATCCGCACGCTGCCGTGGACCGGCATGCCGATGATCGTCGCGCCGATCGCCGGGCTGCTGTCGGACCGCATCGGCTCGCGCCCGCTGATGGCGGCCGGCCTGGCGCTGCAGTCGGTGGCCATCGGCTGGCTGGCCAGCGTGTCGACCCCGTCGACGCCCTACTCGGAGCTGGTGATCCCGTTCATCCTCGCCGGCACCGGCATGGCGCTCGTGTTCGCGCCGACCGCGAACGCCGTCCTGAACGCGGTGCGCCCGCAGGAGGCCGGGCAGGCGTCCGGCGCGACCAACGCGATCCGCGAGGTCGGCGGCGTCCTCGGCATCGCCGTCCTGGCCTCCGTGTTCACCGCGCACGGCTCCTACGCGTCGCCGCAGGCGTTCACCGACGGCATGGTCCCCGCGATCTGGGTCGGCGCCGCCGTCCTCGCCGTCGGCGCGCTGCTGGCCCTGCTGGTGCCGGGCCGCCGCGCGGCGTCTCAGGCCCAGGTCGAGGCGGGCACGGAGCCGGGCCTGGTCTCCGCGTAGAGCGCGCGCACCTCGGCGAAGATCGCTTCGGCGACGGCCTGCTCGGATTCGCGGGTCGTCGCCGAAACGCGTTCGAAGGCGATCGGATCGCCGTAGTAGACGCGGATCTTCGGGAACTGCAGCCGCTTCCAGTTGCGCACGCGGTGCGAGCCGTGGATGGCGACGGGAACGACTGGAGCGCCGCTCAGCAGCGCCAGGCGGCCGATCCCCCGGCGGGGCTTGTCAGAGAGCTCGCCGGTGCGCGATCGGCCGCCTTCGGCGTACATGGCGACGACGCCGCCGCGGTCGAGCACGCTCACCGCCGTGACGAACGCCTCCTCGTCGTCGTAGCCGCGCCGCACCGGGAACACGCCGCCGGGAGAGAAGATCTTGTCCATCGGCGCCTTGAACAGCTGCGACTTGGCCATGAACTGGACCTTGCGCCGCAGCGCGAGGCCGAGGAAGAAGTGATCCAGGAACGACGCGTGGTTCGGAGCGAGGATCACGGCGCCGGCCACCGGCACCCGCTCGGGGTGATAGGCCCGCGTGCGGAAGAAGGTCCAGGCGATCAGGCTCATCGCGATCCGGACGACCTCGTAGACGAAGTTGGGCTTCCGCGTCCGCGTTCGCTCGTGGTAGGCGTCGAACGCCTCCTTCGGGCGCGGGTCCTTGTAGACCTGCTCCTTGAGCTGGGCGAGCTCGTCCGGCATCTCGCGAGGAGCCTATCCGGACGCGGTGGGCCGGGCCGTCCAGGTGCCCGGCCCACCGCTGCCTATCGCCGGTTCGCCGGTCGCCGCGGGAGGAGAGTGTCGCGACATCCGACGACTGCAATGGTGCCGCTCGCGCTCACCGTTCCCTATCGCCCGCGTGTATGCATCGGGGCGGCCGTGTCTCGACACGCGGTCGATATCGTGCCGCCAAACCCGAGGAGCGGAGGCGGCGTGGCGCAGGTCGAGGCCCACATCACGGGCACCGTGTGGAAGATCGAGGTCGCGGTCGGCGACAGCGTCGAGGAAGGCGACACGGTCGTGATCCTCGAGTCGATGAAGATGGAGATGCCCGTGGAGGCCGAGGACGAGGGCACGGTGCGCGCGATCCTCGTCGAGGAGGGCCAGTCCGTGTCCGAAGGCGACCCACTCGTCGAGCTGGAGTAGGTCCTGGGCGCGCTCGAGCTCGATCATCCCGCTCCCCACGTCGTCCGGTTGACGATCGCCAACCCGGCGAAGCGCAACGCGCTCGACCGGCCGATCCTCGACGCGCTCGCCGAGACGCTGCCGAGGCTCGCCGACGCCCGTTGCATCCTGCTGACCGGCGCCGGCGACATCTTCAGCGCGGGCTACGACATCGGCGACCTCGCGCCGGAGCGCCTCGCCGAGGAGGCGGCGGAGCTGGTCGCGCACCCGTTCCAGAACGCGCTCGAAGCGCTGGACGCGGTCGAGGTGCCCGTCGTCGCGGCGCTGAACGGGCACGCGATCGGCGGCGGACTCGAGCTCGCGATGTCCTGCGACCTGCGCGTGGCCGCGGTCGGCGCGCGCATGGGGATGCCGCCCGGGCGGCTGGGGCTCGTCTACTCGCACTCCGGCGTGCGGCGGTTTCTCGACGCGGTGGGCGCCGCGCGGACGCGAGAGCTGTTCCTGACCGCGCGGCTGATCGACGCCGAGACGGCGCTGTCCTGGGGGCTCGTGAACGACGTCGTCGGGCGCGACGCGGTGGCGGCGCGGGGCGTCTCGATGGCCGTGGACGTCGCCGCGCTGGCGCCGTTGTCGCAGCGTGGGAACAAGCGCGTGCTGCGCGAGCTGCTGGCGGGGTCGCCGGACGAGGCGGCGTTGAACGCGCTGCGCGAGGAGGCGTTCCGCAGCGAGGACTTCGCCGAAGGGGTGCGAGCGTTCGTGGAAAAGCGATCCCCGGAATGGACGGGACGATGAGCGCGGAGGCGCGGATCAGGCAACTCGGGATCGAGCTCCCGGAGGTGATGCCGCCGGCCGGCAGCTACGTGCCGGCGAAGCGGTCGGGCGACCTGGTGTTCGTGTCCGGCCAGGGGCCATGGCACGCCGGCGGGCTGGTGAAGGGCAAGGTCGGGCGCGACCTCTCGCTCGCCCAGGCGCGCGACGCGGCACGGCTGACGGGGCTGAACCTGCTGGCCGTCCTGCGGGCCGAGCTCGGCTCGCTGGATCGCGTCACCTCGATCGTGAAGCTGCTCGGGATGGTCAACTGCGCGCCGGGGTTCAACGACACCCCGGGCGTCATCAACGGCTGCAGCGACCTGCTGATGCAGGTCTTCGGCGAGGCCGGGCGCCACGCGCGCTCGGCGGTCGGGATGGCCGAGCTGCCGTTCGACATCGCGGTCGAGATCGAGCTGATCGCGGAAGTCGTCCGGACCGGGCCGTAGCGTCCGCCGGGCAGCCACCCGAAGCCCGGGCCGGCGCCGGCCCAGGAGGATTCAATGCTGGATCTCGAGGACCGCCTGGACGAGCTGAACCAGCTCGGGCTCCACCAGCGCATGCGGATGGTCTCCGGCCCGCAGGGCCCGCGCGTGGTGTTGGAAGGGCGGCCGGTGCTGCTGCTGTGCTCGGGCAACGCGCTCGGGCTGGCGGATCATCCGCGCGTGCGCCAGGCGGCGGCGGACGCCGCGATGCGCTGGGGCGTCGGCGCGGGCGCCGCGCGCGTGTCCTGCGGGACGATGACGCTGCACCGGCGCCTCGAGGAGCGGCTGGCAAGCTTCACCGGGCAGCGCGCGGCGCTGCTGTTCGGATCCGGCGCGCTGGCCAACCTCGGGGTGATCCCCGCGCTGGCGCGGCGCGGCGAGGTCGTGCTGCACGACGAGCTGAGCCACACCTCGATCGCCGACGGCTGCCGCCTGTCAGGCGCCGATGTGGTCGCCTACCGGCACGGCGACGCGGACCACCTCGCGTGGGCGCTGCGCCAGTGCGACGGGCGAGCCGCGCTGATCTGCACGGACGGCATGTTCGGCATGGACGGCGACGTCGCGCCGCTGGCGGAGATCGTCGCGCTCGCGCACCGGTTCGACGCGCGCGTGCTGGTGGACGAGGCGCACGCCCTGGGCGCGCTCGGTCCGGGGGGCCGCGGCGCAATCGCCGAGGCGGGCCTCGAAGGCGAGGTCGACGTCGTGACCGGCACGCTCGGGAAGGCGCTCGGCTCCTACGGCGGATTCGCGTCGTGCGACCACGTGACCGCGCGCTTCCTCGTGCACTCCGCGCGCACGCTGCTGCACTCCACCGCGCTGCCGCCGGTCGCGGCGGCGGCAGCGATGGCCGCGCTGGAGCTGCTCGAGGAGCAGCCACGCCGCGTGGAGAAGCTGCGCGCGAACGCGGACGCCCTGCGCGACGGGCTTGCCCGCGAGGGCTTCGAGGTGAGCGGCGCGGCCGCGCATGTCGTGCCGCTCGTCGTCGGCGACGCCGAGCTCGCGGCCCGGATCGTGGAGCACGCCCTCGAGCACGGCGTCTTCGCCGAGGCGGTGCGGCCGCCGCTCGTGCCCGACGGGACCGCGCGCGTGCGGCTCGCGGTCATGGCCTCCCACACGCGGACGGAGTTGCGCGACGCCGCCGCCGTGCTCGGGCGCGCGGCGCTGAAGTGCGGGTTCCGGCCCGGCGCCGGCGTGCCGGTCGCCGCGGTGCACCTGGCCGAAGCCGCATAGCCGTATCAGCCGCATGCCGGGCCGGCTCCTGGCCCCATGCGGCTCACATGGATCCTCGCCACAGCACTCATCGTCGCCGGCGCCTGCGTGCCCGGCGCCCGCGCCGCGGAGGAGGGGATCCCCGACCCGCGGGCCGGCGCCCTGGAAGCCCTGCGCAGAGAGTCGGCGCTACCGCCGCAGCTGCGCTTCGAGGGCGGGATCGTGCGCTTCGCGCAGATGCAGGTCGCGGCCGGGGACAAGGACCCTGAGCGCGCGGCGGCGGCGTTCCTCGCCTCGCACCGCGAGCTCTACGGGATCGAGGACACCGACTCGTTCTACGTGCGCCGGGTCATCCGCGACGAGAGCGGCGACCACGTCTTCCTCGGCCAGCGTCGCGACAACGTCCGCGTGCTCGACTCCGAGCTCGCGATCCACCTCCGCGACGGCGACGTGATCGCCACCGCGGGCGCCTACGTGCCCGAGGTGCCGGCCTCGACGGAACCGGTCATGTCCTCCGATTCGGCGAAGGCGCGTGCAGCGAAGGCGGCCGGCGGCAAGGCCACCGTCGCGGGCGAGCCGCGGCTCGCCCTCTACGCGCCCGGCCTGCTCAACCCCGAGAAGACGCCGGTCGCGCGCCTGATCTGGCGCATCACGACGGTCAACGGGGCCGGCGCGATCGAGCACTACGTCGACGCGCTCAACGGCAAGGTCCTCAGGAGCATCGCGACCGCCCAGGACGCGCAGCATCTTGCGATCGGGAGCGACAACAACGGCGGCGAGTTCGGCTGCGCATTCCTCTCGCACAGCGGCTGGTTCAACGAGAACGGCGTGCTTCCGGGCGCGTCGCCCGACGCCGAGGGCTTCAAGGCGTTCAACAACGCGAAGACGATCTACGACTTCTGGCGCAACCAGCTCGGCCGCGACTCGTGGGACGGCATCGGCGGCGGCACCCGCGACGAGCTCGACGACGGCGCCTCGGCCGGCAACGCCGCCTTCGTCCCGTTCTGCGGCCACTTCGTCTTCGGCGACAACATGTCCACGCTCGACGTGATGGCGCACGAGTTCACGCACGGCGTCGTCAACAAGACCGCGAACCTCGGTCACGGCGACCACCAGGACGCGCTCAACGAGAGCTACGCCGACGTGTTCGCGTCACTGGTCGACGGCAACTGGACGATGGGTGAAGGATCGGCCATCGGCATCATCCGCAGTCTCGCGAACCCGCCGTCGTTCGGCGACCCCGATCGCATGAGCCAGTTCATGCCCGGCGGCGACCCGCACTCCAACGGCGGCATCACCAACAAGGCGGCGTTCCTGATCGCCATGGGCGGCACGCACAACGGCGTCACCGTGTCCGGCATCGGCCGCACCAAGCTGATGCACCTCTACCACGACGTGCTCACGACCTGGCTCCCCTCCAACGCGACGTTCAATGTCGCCGCGAACGTCACCGTCGCGGCGGCCACCGTGGCCGCCACCAGCGGGCGCCACGGCTTCACGAGCGCCGACGCCTGCGTCGTGGGGAACGCGTTCGCGGCCGTCGAGCTGCGCCCGGCCGACCTCGACTGCGATGGCAGCCCTGACGCGTTCGACGTCGACGACGACAACGACGCGATCGCCGACACTGCCGATAACTGCCCCACGGTCTCCAACCCTGGCCAGACCGACAGCGACGGCGACGGGCGCGGAGACGCGTGCGACACCGACGCCGACAACGACGGCGTCGCGAACGCGAGCGACAACTGCCGCACGACGCCGAATCCGTCGCAGGCCGACCTCAACGGCGACGGCATCGGCGACGCGTGCTCGGACCTCGACGCCGACGGCGTCAAGGACGCGACCGACAACTGCGTGTTCAACCGCAACGCGGGCCAGGAGGACCGCGACGGCGACCGCATCGGCGACGCGTGCGACGACGACGATGACGGCGACGGCGTCCGCGACGTCGCCGACAACTGCCGCACGACGGCGAACGCCTCGCAGGCCGACGGCGACGGCGACGGCGTCGGCGACGCGTGCGACGGCTGCCCCGTCAACGCAAACATCGGCGACAGCCCCGACGGCGACGGGATCGACAGCGCGTGCGATCCCGACGACGACAACGACGGCGTGCTCGACGGCGCCGACAACTGCCCGAGCGTGGCCAACGCCGATCAGGGCGACCTCAACCGCAACGGCGTCGGCACGGCCTGTGACCCGCTGGAGATGGTCACGATCGACCCGAGCTGGCACGAGGTGCTCGGCGACCCGCGCTTCCGGCTCGAGCGCGAGCAGGTGGTCCACATCCCGATCCGCGTGCTCTACGGGCCGGATGGCTGCGACTGGAGCGACCCCGGCTGCCTCGGCGAGATCCGCGTCGACACGGTGTTCGACACCGGCGTGCGGATCGTGGACGACTCCGGCTCGGTGATCGCCGACGACGAGCCGGGCCGCGAGCACGTGCTGCGCTTCGCTCCCGGCGGCGACGCGATCCTGCGCGGCCCCGGCAGCGACCGCGTGGAGGGCCCGAGCGGGCGCTCCTACTGGCTCGACCTCGTGGGCACCGGCGACCGCGGGCCGAAGCCCGGGCGCGAGCCGGCCGTGCGGATCGAGACCGGCTCCTGACGCTCAGCCGTCGCGGCGGGCGAGCGCGGCCACGAGCGCCGCGTTGTCCGCCGCGACGGTCCCGTCGCGCAAGGCGAGCACGTCCTCGAAGCCGATGCGGACGTCGTGCCCGGCCTGGCGGGCGGCGTCGATCACCGCGTAGGTCGCCGGGCCGTAGCCGTGGTACAGGCGCGGCGCCGGGATCGCCGCGCGGTCGAGGATCGTGCCGATCTCCACGGCGCGCGCCACGGCGTCCTCGCCCGCCGCCTCGTGCGGCTCGATCAGGATCCGGCGCACCGGCAGGTGCCGGCGCCCGCGCCCGCGGGAGCCGGCTCCCCAGGACTCGACGAGCCCGGATCCCGCTAGCGCCTCGGCGTCGGATGCCTGCCAGAGGCCCGCCTCGACCTCGATCCCGCGCTCCACGAGGAGCGCGATCAGCTCATCCCAGCCGGGCTCGGAGAAGTTGACCGAGCAGAGATCCGGCCGCTCGGTCCAGCCGGAGATCGCCCGCAGGCGGGCGGCCGGATCGTCGCCGGCGATCCACAGGCCGGTCGACAGAGAGAGCTCGGTGCGCGGCGCGGCGACGCGGATCGCGTGCACGGCGGCGGCGACCGCGACGGGCTCGAGCGTCTCGGCCCCGCTCTCGGCCCGCGGGTGGACGTGCAGCGAGGTCGCGCCGACGGCGACCGTCGCGCGCGCGTCGCGGCCGAGCTGCTCGGGCGTGACCGGCAGCTCCGGGTGCTCGCCGGGCTGCCGGTTGCCGTTCAGGCAGGCCTGGATCATGCGTGCGATCTCAGCCCCGGCGCGGACGCGAGCGCCAGCAGCCCGGCGGCGATCAGGAACGTCCAGCGCGTGCCGACCAGCGGGATCAGCAGCAGCGCCGACGCGAACGTGCCGACCAGCCCGCCGGTCGTCGAGAGCGCGTAGAGCCGGCCGGTGACGTCGCCAGCGTCCTCGACCGTTCGCACGCGCAGCCGGATCGCCCACGGGGAGACGGCGCCGAGCACCAGCACCGGCGGTCCCACGAGGATCAGCACGACCAGCAGCGAGCCGCCGAGCTCGCCCATCCGGTCCTCGGTCAGCCCGAGCAGCGGGATCGCGGCGAGCGGGATCAGCGCGACGAGGCCCGCGCCCAGCAACGCCGTCAGCGCGAGCCCGCGCGCGTGCGGTTGCCGGTCCGCGAGCCGCCCGCCGAGCCAGTAGCCGACGGCGAGCGCGAGCAGGACGATCGCGATCGTGTTCGCCCACACGACCGTCGACGCGCCGAACGCGGGAGCGATCAGCCGCTGCGCGGCGATCTCCGCCGCCAGGGTGGCCACGCCCGCCGCGAACACGACGACCTCGGCGAACGTCCACCGGCGCCCGCGCGGCTGGACCGCGACGTCGCTCATCCGCTCCCCTCCCCCGCCGCGTAGCGCACGATCGAGGTGTCGATCAGCCATTCGACCGGCGCCCGGTCGTCGGTGAACACCTCGCCGCCCGGCGGCGCCGGCTCGACGTCCTGCTCGCGCGCGATCGCCACCAGGTCCGACGGCAGCGCGGCGCTCACCATCGTGCCGCGCGAGATCCGCGCGTCCGAGCCGATCAGCATCGTGTTCGAGCGCACGATCCGGTCGCGCGCGACGTTGCCGAACACGCGCCCCATCGTCGCCGCGAGCGCGTTCTCCAACGTGTCGGACCCGCGCGGGTGCCCGACGTTGACGATCACCGATCCGCCGGGCCGCAGCCGCTCGCGCGCGAGCGCGAAGAACTCCTTGGTGGCGAGGTAAAACGGGATGTAGGGCTGGCGGTAGGCGTCGACGAAGATCGTGTCGTAGCGCTCGGGCGTCCGGCGCAGGAACGGCCGCGCGTCCTCGGCGTACTCGCGCAGTTGCGGCCGCGCCTGCAGCCCGAACCAGCGGCGCCCGATCTCGAACAGCTTGCCGTCGATGTCGACCGCGTCGATCCGCGTGTCCGGGAAGTAGTGCGCGTACGCCCGCGCGACGGTTCCGCCGGCGGTGCCGAGCACGGCGATCCGCGCTGGCGGCCGCGGCGAGACCGTGAACGGCAGCACCAGGTAGCCGTCCCAGTACGCGCCGGTGAGCACGGTCCCCGGCTTCCACAGCGAATGGATCGCCTGCCCCTCGTTGAGCTCCAGCCGCCGCGACCCGTCGGGCATCTGCACGACGCGCGCGTACTGGTAGGGCGTCTCGGTCTCGTACAGGACGCGCCCCGTCTCGGCCGGCTTGACGGTGCCCACCGGAAGCGCGAGGGCGGCGAGCAGCGCCGCCGGCACCAGCAGCGCGCGGCGATCGAGCGCCAGCGAAGCCGCGAGCGCCGGGATCGCGGCGAGGATCAGGAACGTCCGCTGCGTCCCCACGTGCGGGATCAGCACGAGCGCGGCCAGGAACGTGCCCACCAGCGAGCCCGCCGTCGAGATCGCATACAGCCGCCCCGCGACCTCGCCGGCCCGGTCCACCGACACCAGGCGCAGCCTGGTCGCCCACGGCGAGACCGCGCCGAGCAGCAGCACCGGCACCGCGACCAGGACGAGCACGCCGAACAGCGAAGACAGGAACGCTCCTGCCGACAGCGTGTCGAACGCCTTGACGCTCAGCGAGAGGAACGGGTGAGAGACGAACGGCACCACGGCGAGCAGCGCGCTGGCCAGCAGCACCAGCCCGGCCAGCGCCTCGATGCGCGGACGCCGGTCGGCGAGGCGGCCGCCCACCCGGTAACCGACCGACAGCGCGACCAGCACGACGGCGATCGTGTTGGCCCAGATCACCGTCGAGGCGCCGAAGAACGGCGCCATCAGGCGCGCCGCCGCGATCTCGGCGCCGAGCGAGCTGACCCCGACCGCGAAGACGAGCGCCTCCAGCGGAAGACGCAGCGTCCGGGCCCGGAGCGCAGTCACGCGGGAGACGTTAGTCGACGTACGGGGAGAAGTCGGCCTTGCGGGCGCCGCAGACGGGGCAGTACCAGTCCGCCGGGATGTCCTCGAACGGCGTCCCCGGAGGGATCCCGCCGTCGGGGTCGCCCTCCTCGGGGTCGTAGATGAACCCGCACGATTCACACATCCACCGCTGCGCCGACTCCGTTGACATGCGCGCGCATATTAGGCTGACCTGATGGCCCACGGTCCAGAACCGGGCACGATCCTCAACGAGGGCGAGCCCACCGAGCCGCGCCCCGCGGCGACGGTGATCGTCGTGCGCGGCGGCGCCGAGCGCCTCGAGGTCCTCCTCGTGCAGCGCACCCCGAAGGCGAAGTTCATGGGCGGCGCCTGGGTGTTCCCCGGCGGCAGCGTCGACATGTCCGAGACCCACCGCACCGCCGCGGTCCGCGAGGTCGAGGAGGAGGCCGGCATCGCGCTGGGTGACCCCGACGCGCTCGTCCCCTTCGCGCACTGGATCACGCCCGAGGAGGTCAGCATCCGCTTCGACACGTGGTTCTTCCTGGCCGCGGCGCCGGACGGCCGCGAGGCCGTGCCGGACGGGCAGGAGACCGTCGACGCGCGCTGGTTCGAGCCGTCGCGGGCGCTGCAGGGCGCCGAGGCCGACGAGCTGCTGATGGTCTTCCCGACGATCAAGACGCTCGAGCGGCTGGCCCGCCACGCCAGCGCCGACGCGCTGCTCGCGTACGCCGAGGGCCTGGACGTCAAGCCGCTCCAGCCGCGCGTCCAGGGCGGGCGTATCGTCCTCGACGACGAGGATGCCTGATGGCCTGACGATCGCAGTCACCGGCCCGACCGGCGAGATCGGGCGCGCGTTCCTGCGCGCGCTGGAGCGCCGCCGCGACGTGGCCCGCGTGATCGGGATGGCGCGGCGCGAGTTCGACCCCGGCGCGCTCGGCCTGAAGAAGACCGAGTACCGGCGCGGCGACGTGCTCGACGGCGCGGCGGTCGAGGACCTCGCGGCCGAGGCCGACGTGCTCGTGCACCTCGCGTTCATCATCATGGGCGGGCGCGACGAGACGCGGCGCATCAACCTCACCGGCTCGCGCAACGTGTTCGCCGCCGCGCGCAGGGTCAAGCGGCTGGTCTACACGTCGTCGGTCGCCGCGTACGGCTTTCACGCCGACAACCCGCAGCCGCTGACCGAGGACGTCCCGCCGCGCGGCACCGAGGCGTTCTACTACTCGGCCCAGAAGGCCGAGCTGGAGGAGGCGCTCGAGGAGGAGCTGCTGGGCTCGCCGACGGAGGCCTACGTGCTGCGCCCGTGCATCGTCGCCGGCCCCGACGCGCTGCTGCTGATGCGCCAGCTGCCCAAGGCGCGCGTGCCCGGCCCGCTCAAGCGCGCGGTGCCGCCGGTGCTGCCGGATCCCGGCATCCCGTTCCAGCTCGTCCATCACGACGACGTCGCCACCGCCCTGGTCGCCGCCGCCCGCGGCACCGGCCCGCCGGGCGCCTACAACCTCGCCGGCGAAGGGACGATCACGCTCGGCGACGTCGCCCGCTCGCTCGGCTGGCACGCGATCGGCGTCCCGGCGCGGCTCGTCGACCTCGCCGCGCTCGGCGCCGATCTGCCGCTCGTCCCGTCGCTCGCCCAGTGGGTCAACGCCGGCCGCGTGCCGGTGGTGATGGACACCGCCAAGGCGCGCCGCGAGCTGCGCTGGCGCGCCCGCCATGACACCGCCTCGACGCTGCAGCTGACCGCCGACGCCGCGCGCGCCGCCGGCGTGCTCTAGGTCAACCGCGCGCGCAGCGCGTCGAAGTCCTCGAAGCCGTGCGAGCGCAGCCAGTCGCTCGGGCCGCCGTGGCGCTCGTCGACCAGCGACAGGACGCGGTGCATCGTCTCCGGGCGCGGCACGTGGACGTCGTCGTCGACGCCCTCGAGATCGTCCGCGTAGGTCGAGGACGCCTTCAGACGGTCGAGGATCGCGCGCAGCCGCTGGCCGGTGGCCGCGTAGTCGTCGACGATCGCGTCGCGCTCGACGCCGATCGCCGACAGCGCGAGCGCGACGACCATCCCGGTGCGGTCCTTGCCGGCCGCGCAGTGGACGATCGCGGCGCCGTCGCCGTGCGCGACGTCGCGCAGCGCGGCCACGATCGAGTCGGGACGGTCGCGCAGGTAGCGCATGTACATCCGCACCAGCCGCGCCTCGTCGCGGTCGTCGACGTACACGTCGGTGCGCTCGCCGTCCTCGGGGTGCAGCGAACGGTGCCGGATCTCGACCCGGCCGACCAGCGGCCCCGGCCCCTCGAGCTCGATCTCCTCGAGCGTGCGCAGGTCGACCACGAGCTTGAGCCCCAGCGCCTCGAGCGCGGCGACGTCGCGCGCGCTCAGCCCCTGCAGGTTGTCCGCTCGCACGAGCACGCCCTCGCGCGTCCGGCCGCCGCCGCGCAGGGCCAGCCCGCCGAGGTCGCGCACGTTCACGGCGCCGTCGAGCGTCAACCACATGGCGCCCAATGCTAGGCGCTTGCGGTCAGCCGGCCGTCCGGTCCCGGGATCGAGCGGCCGGTCGGGAACAGCCTCGCGGCGGGAGGCGTCCTCGCTCATGAGACGCCGCTTGCCCTGCTCCCCCATTACACCGTTCGCGCGCTCGGCCCCGACGACCGCGAAGCAGTCGCCCTGACCGACATCGACCACGTGTCCCACGTGGCGCTCGCGGCGGTCGACGAGAGCGACGGGAGCATCGTCGCCGTGGCCCGCTACAACGCGTGGGCGCGGCGCGAGGGGGTGGCCGACCTCGCGGTCGCGGTGATCGACGACTGGCAGGGCCGGCGGCTCGGCACGCGGCTGGCGATCCAGGCGATCCAGCGCGCGAAGCTCAACGGCTTCTCGCTGCTGACCGCGACGACGTTCTCGGACAACCGCCCGGCTCGCCGGATGATGCGCACGCTCGGCTTCAACACCGTCGGCTACGACGGAGCCCTGCTCGACGTGGAGCTGCGCCTCACCTAGAAGGGGCCCGTTGAAGAATTCCGGTACGCCCGCTGCGGCACATCCGCGGCGCCTCGACCCACCCACGACGCTCACGTGCCAGAGGCACGCATCACTTGTCGCGCGCGGCCCGAGGCATCCACGGCTGCACCCCATCGGTCGGACCGACCATTCTTCAACGAACCCCTAGAACGCATAACGGACGGTCTGGAAGCCGGCGCGCAGCGCCTCGGCCTCCGGCTTGAGGTCGTCCGGATCGCGGCGCTCGACGAGCACCTGCGCGATCAGCTCGGCGATCGCCTCCATCTCGGCGGCTCCCATGCCGAGGCGGGTGACCTCGGTGGTGCCGATCCGCAGCCCGCTCGGGCGATCCCAGTCGGACGGCCGGTCGTCCGGCAGCAGGTTCTTGTTGGTGATGATGTTGGCCCGCGCGAGCGTGTGGGCGACGTCGAGCCCGCCGCCGAACGCGCGCACGTCGGCGATCACCTGGTGCGTGCGCGTGTAGCCCTTGTGCGCGCCCAGGACGGGCACGCCGCGGGAGTGCAGCGCGTCCGCGAGCGCCTGCGCGTTGGCGACGATCGCGGCCATATACTCGCGGCCGAACTCGATCAGCTCGGCCGCGGCCGCGGCGAGCGCGGCGACGCGGTTGACCTGATGGGTGGCGGCGAGCGCGGGGAAGACCGCGTCGGTCAGCGGCTTGGCGAGCGCGGGGTCGTTCCAGACCATGACGCCTGACTGCGGGCCGGAGAACGTCTTGCCGGCCGAGCCGGTGAGGACGGCGGCGCCCTCGTTGAGCGGGTCCTGGAACTGGCCGCCGGCGATCAGCCCGAGCTGGTGGGCGCCGTCGAAGAACACCTTCCCGCCCCACTCCTGCACGATCGCCGCGATGTCGCGGACGGGAAGCGGGAACAGGGTCATGCTGGCGCCGAGGGCGACGAGCCTGGGCTTGGTCTCGCGGGCCGTCGCCGCAAACGCGTCGAGGTCGACCTCGAGCTCGTGCGGATCGAACGGGACGTCCACGATCTTCAGGCCGCGGATGCCGGCGGGGCCGTCGTGGCGGTTCGAGCTGTGGCCGCCGACCGGCTGCGGGATCGTCATCACCGTGTCGCCGGGCTCGGTCAGCGCGGCGTACACGGCCAGGTTGCCGAGCATGCTCGCCACGAGCCGGTGCTCGGCGTACGCGCTGCCGAACAGGCGCTTGAGCAACTCGACGCACAGCGCCTCGATCTCGTCGATGTGGCGGGTGCCGGCGAACCAGCGGTTGACGGGGCCGATGTGACCCTCGGCGGCGCGCTGCCCGACCTCGCTGGAGAGCAGCCGCTGCACGGTCGGGCTGACGAGCGCCTCGGGGGCGAGCAGGTTGATGCACTCGCGCCCGCGCCAGCGCTCGTTGCGCTCGACCGCGGCGAGCACCTCGCGCTGCATGCCCGCGGGATCGGTCGCGTCGAGCAGCGCCCGCGCGGCGGCGAGCGTCGCCTCGTCATGGATCTCGATCGGCGCGATCGCGGTCATCTCGGCTCCTGGTCGGGGGTGTTGGGCGGCGCGCCCGCGGCGTGGGCAGCACCGCGCCCGGCGGGGCCGGGCGTCGCGGCGTCGTCGGCGCCGAACGTGCGGTCGATCAGCGCGCCGAGGGTGAGCCAGTTGTCGCGCACGTGGGCGGCGGTGGCCGCGGCGTCGCCGGCCGTCGCCAGGCGCACGATCTCGTCGTGCTGGCGGACCGAGGCGCGGCCTGACAGCGAGCCGAAGCGCAGGCGCTCAAGCCGGCGCACGCCCGGCATCAGCCGGTCCAGCGCGCGCGGCAGCTCGGCGTTCGCCGATGCCGCGACGAACACGCCGTGGAAGTCGTCGTCGGCGGCGAGCGCGAGCTCGACCTTGTTGTTGCGCAGCGCGCCGCCGAAGCGCTCGTTGGCGTCGAGCATCTCCGCGTAGTCGGACGCCGTCAGCCGCGGCACCGCGAGCTCGGCCGCGAGCGCGTGCAGCGCGGCGACGATCGGGAACGCGTCGCGCGCGGCCCTGCGGTCGAGCGGGGCGACGCGCGTGAACCGCTGCGGCGCCGTCTCCACGAGCCCGTCCTGCTCGAGCCGCGACAACGCCTCGCGCACCGGCGTCCGCGAGAGCCCGAGCCAGCGCGTCAGCTCCGCGTCACGCAACCGCTCGCCCGGCGCCAGCGTGCCGTCGACGATCGCGTCGCGCAGCGTCTGGTACGCCCGGTCGCGCAGGAGATCGCGGTCAAGCGCCGCGTGGCTGTCGGGAACTGGCATACTGAAATATCAGTATGCCACATGCCAGCCCGCGCCGCGCCGCAGCCCCTCGCGCGCCGCGCCGCAGCCCCTCGCGCGCCGCGATCAGCCGCGAGCCAGAGAGACGCGGACGCGCCCGGCGCCCGCGGGCACCCTCAGCGTCACCGGGCGGCGCCCGAGCGTCCGCAGCGACGTGCACGTCGAGCCGCACGCCATCACCCGCAGGCGCCCGCGGGCATGCGCCGCGCGGCGCACGCGCACGGTCAGCGTGCGGCTCGCGGCCGAGGCGCTGGCAAACGACGCGCGAGCGCCGCCGCCCGACACCGACGCGCTCGCCAGCAGCGCCCCGCTCGCGCCGCGCAGCGACGACGACCCGCCTGGAGCGATCGCCGCCGAAGCGGCAGGAGGCATGATCGGGCCGACGGCCGCGGAGTACGCGTAGACGGCTCCGTCGGCGTTGGTCGCCAGCACGCGCAGCCGCAGCTTGGCGTACTTGTCGACGGCCACGAGCTTGTAGGTCATCCGCGTTGCGCCCGCGATGTCGGCGAAGCCGCTGCCGTCGTCGCGCTGCCACCGGTACGCGTAGCTCGAGCCCGCCGGGCTCCAGCCGCCGGAGCTGCCCGAGAGCGTCGCGCCCACCAGCACGCCTCCGCCCACGCGCGGGATCGACACGTTCACCGGCGGCTGCGCCAGCACCGGGCCGAGGTCGGCCGAGTACGCGGTGACCGTCAGGATGCCGCTGATCGCGGTCACGCGCACGCGGATCTTGGCGCCGCGATCGGGCGTCCCCACCCGGAACGTCGCCGCCCGCGCCCCCGCGATGTCCGCGTAGCCGGAGCCCGTGTCGCGCTGCCACTGCAGCGCGTAGCCGGCCGCGGCAGGGCTCCAGGTGCCGGTGGTCGCGGTCAGCGTCGCATTCGTCTTGGCCGCGCCGATGATCCGCGGGAGCACCGTGTTGGCGGGCATCGGCACGACGATCGGCCCGAAGTCGTCGGACACGGCGGTCGCCGCGCCGTCCGGGTTGGTGGCGTCGACCTGGATGCGCACCAGTGCCCCCTCGTCGCCCACCGGCACGCGATACGTCGCGCGCGTGGCGCCGGGAATGGGGACGAACGCGCCGCCGCCCACGCTGCGCTGCCACTGGTACGTGTAGGTCGTGCCGGCCGGGTTCCACGTGCCGGGCGCCGCGGTCAGCAGCGAGCCCGACGTCGCCGGCCCCGACACCGTCGGCTTGTCGACCGAGACCGGCGGCCGCGGCTGGATCGGTCCGATCTCAGCCGAGGTCGCGACCACGTTCCCGTACGGGTTGACCGCGGTCACCCGCAGGCTGATCATCGTGTTGCGATCGGCCGAGGCGAGGCGGTACGCGCTCGACGTGGCGCCGACGATCACCGCGCCGTCGCGCAGCCACTGGTACTGGTAGGACAGGCCGGGCGGGTTCCAGACCCCCTTGTCGGCGGTCAGCAGCGAGCCGGTCGACGTCACGCCGGCGATCGACGGCGGCGTGTCGTTCGCCGGCGGGTCCGACGGGCCCGACGACAGGCACGCGCCCAGCGGCAGCGTGCTGCACTCGGCCAGGAAGAGGCTGTTGTAGACGTTCCAGTGCGTCGCCAGATAGCTGCCGGTCGCGGGCGTGGGGTTGAAGTAGTCGTCCTGCCCGCAGTCGTAGGTCTGCGGCATCGTCCCCGCGAGCGCCGCGCAGACGCTCGCGCTGTACGGCCGGCTCATGGCCGGGCCGTCCTGGTAGCACATGACGTCGAGGCCGTCCCAGCAGTGGCTGTACACGTAGCTGGTGCCGCCGGTCGGCTGGCTCGAGTGCGGCGCCGACCACTGGACGGCGCCCATGTTGTGCGTCATCTCGTGCAGCAGGCCCTCGGGCCACCAGCCGTGCGGATCGGGCCCCGGGGCGAGCGCGTCCGGATACCAGATGACCGAGGTCAGCCCGCCGCCGTTGTGGATGTTGCCGATGTCGGGGCGTTGCGACGCGGGCGAGCCCTCATACAGCTCGCCGACGCCGTTCGGCGCGCCGGAGGACAGCGTGTCGGCGATGATCAGGTAGTTGCGCCGGCCGCCCGGATTGGGGTTGACCTTCGTGAGCACGTAGCTCTCGACGGCGCTCAGGTTCTGCAGGTACGTCGCGCGCGAGTTCGGGAGCGCGACCGTCTGGATGTCGAGGTACTCCGGCCCGCACGTGGTCCCCTGGTCGAAGCGCGGGGCGCGCAGGGAGCCCGGCTGGGAGGAGACGAACTGCTCGATCAGCGAGAGGTTCGCCTGCAGCGCGTCCTTCCACAGGTCGAACCGGTTGCCGCGGTCGGCGGGATACGCGTAGATGACCTTGAACTGCGGCAGCGTCTTGTCGAACGCGGCGTCGACCGTGTCGTCGGTCGTCGTCTCCAGGCCGCACCACATCGTCGGCAGCCCGGTCGCGGCGACGCCGACGTCCATCGCCTTCAGGCGGGCCTGCCCGACCTCCTGGACGACGTTGACCGACTCGAGCTCCTGCATCGTGTCGTTGTGATCGCCGCGCGGGAGGTCCTCCGCATAGGCGGGCGTCGCGCCGAGCGCGAGCAGGGCGAAGCAGAGGACGATGGCGCGCATCACTCGTGAGAACGGCACCCCGGGGTCCGCGCTTGAGCGGATGTCGACGGATGTCGGCGCGTATCGTCACGTCGATGCGAGGCGTCGACATGCACGTCCACCTGCCGACCGGCGACTGGGTCTGCGGCTGCGTGGGCCACTATCTGGACTCGGTCGAGCGCTACTTCGGCCGGCGCCCCGAGCCGGCGACGCTCGAGGACCTGCATGCGCTCTACGAGCGGCTGGACCTGCGCGGCGTGCTGCTCGGCTGGGACGCGCAGGGCCGGGAGATCGACAACGCCGAGCTGGCCGCGATGTGCGGGGAGCGGTTCGTCGGCTTCGGCTCGGTCGACCCGAACCGCGATGACGCGCTCGACCGGCTCGCGCGTTTCGAGTCACTCGGCCTGCGCGGGCTGAAGCTGCATCCGACGCTGCAGGGCTTCGATCCCGGCGACGATCGCTTCCTGCCGTTCTTCGACGCCGCGGCGGAGCTCGGGCTGACGCTGCTGACTCATGCCGGCACGAGCGGCCTGGGCGCCGGCGAGCCGGGCGGCCAGGGCCTTCGGATCGACCTCGCGCGCCCGATCCTGCTCGACCGCATCGCCGCCCGCCACCCGCGCATGCCGATCGTGCTCGCGCACGTCGGCTGGCCGTGGCACCTGGAGGCGGTGGCGATGGCGCTGCACAAGTCCAACGTCTACCTCGACATCTCGGGCTGGAAGTACCGCTACCTGCCCGACGACGTGCGGCGGGAGATGCCGCGGCGCCTGCGCGGGCAGTTCCTGTTCGGGACCGACTACCCGATGTTCGACCCGGAGGCCTGCGTGGCGGAGTTCGACGGGCTGGGGCTGCCGGACGACGTCGCCGGAGCGATCCTGCGCGACAACGCGGTCGCGCTGCTGGACCTGTAGGCGACGGCGGCGAGACCGGCGACGAGCGGGCCGAGGCCGGCGACGAGCAGCGCCGGCTGCGCGCCGAGCGCGGCGACCATCAGGCCGCCGAGGCCCAGCGCGCCGAGCTCGGCGGCGTTGCGCGCGGCCCCGTAGGCGGCGAACGCGCGGCCGTGCTCGTCTTTGGCGACGCGTTCCTGGATCAGCGTGCGCATGAGCACGTTCTTGACGCCGTGGCCGACGCCGCCGACGAGGTAGCCGGCCATCACCCATGCGAGCATCGCCCAGCACGCCGCGGCGGCCATGCCCGCGCCCTGGAGCGCGAGGGCGAGCATCGCGCCGGTGGCGAGCGCGGTCCTGACGCGCGGCGCGACCGCGAGCGCGCCGGCGACCATGCCCGCGGTCCAGGCCGCGAACACGAGCGCGTAGCCGGCCCCGCCGGCGTGCACGACGTCGCGGACGTAGAAGACCTCGACGGTCATCGAGGCGGAGATGAACAGCAGCCCGGCGACGGCGGCGAGCACGGCGGCGCGGACGTCGGGGTCGGCGAGCAGGAGCGCGAAGGCGCCCTTCGGCCGGCTCGCGGCGGCGTCGCGGGCGGGCGGCCGGCGCGCGTGCATGAGCGCCGCGCCGATCGCCACCGCCGCGAAGCTCGCGGCGTTGACGGCGAGCGCGACGCGCGTGCCGCCGGCCGCGGTCAGCGCGCCCGCGATCAGCGGCCCCGCGGTGAACCCCGCGTAGCGCGCGCTCTCGACCCAGCCGTTGGCCTTCGCGAGGTCGCGTGCCACGACCGGCACCAGCGCGGCCTCGGCCGGGCCCGCGACCGCCGCGCCGGCGCCGAGCAGCGCGGCGAGCGGGAGGATCGCTCCAAGGCCGCCGGCAAACACGAGGCCCGCGGCGACGGCCGCCTGCGCGACGGACACGAGCGCGAGCAGCCGCCGCGTCTCCATGCGATCGACGAGCTTGCCCGCGGGGGAGGCGAGCAGCGCGATCGGTCCCATCAGCGCCGCGAACAGCGCGGCCACGGCGAAGCCTGAGCCGGTCAGGTCGTGCACGCGCAGCGAGAGCACGACGACGAGGATGAGGTCGCCGGCCGCGGAGATCGCGGTGGCGCCGGCGAGCAGGCGGAGGTCGCGCATCGTCCTACTCGTCCCAGGCCTGGACGCCGTCCCAGCGGACGATCTTGCCGTCGCGCAGATGCAGGAGCGCGTTGCAGCGGACGTGGCCTCCGCCGCCGGGATAGGTGCACAGGACGGCGACGGCGGCGCGGTCGCCGGACGCGAGGCCGTCCACGACCTGGCTGACGATCCCGCGCGAGCGGCCCTCTTCGAGCATCGCGAGCACCTCGTCGCGACCGCGGTAGATCGCAGGCGCCTGCGGCTGCGAGCGCTGGTCGACCTCGACCCAGACGATGTCGTCGGCGAGCAGCGAGGTGAACGTGGAGAGCGACGTGTCGGCGATCAGGGCCTCGACGTCGAACGGAGTAGCGGTGGCTGACATGCGCGTCACCTTCGAGCACGCCCGTCAGCCGATCGTGATCCGCCCGTCAGCGGAGCCGACGTAGGCTTCGCCGATGCTGCGCGTGCGGCTGCTGGGCGAGCTGGCCGTCGAGTCCCCCGAGGGCGAGCTGGTCGCGCCCCCGAGCCGCCCCGCGCGCGAGCTGCTCGCCTGGCTGGCGCTGCATCCGGGCATGCATCCGCGGCTCGAGCTGGCGAGCCGCTTCTGGCCCGACGTGCTCGAGAGCAGCGCCCGCGCGAGCCTGCGCACGGCGCTGCACGAGCTGCGCAGGTGCGTCGCCGAGGACGCGATCGTCGCCGATCGCGAGCTGGTCGGCCTCGCCGGCGCGCCCTGGGTCGACGCGCTCGCCGTCCGCGAGCTGGCCGCCGAAGGGCGCGCGGAGGAGGCGCTCGCGCTCTGCGCCGGCGACGCGCTCCCCGGCCTCGATCGCGACTGGGCGATCGCCGCGCGCGACGAGCACCGCGAGCTCGTAGCCGGTCTGCTCGCCGGGCTCGCCGACGCGTCGTCGGGCGAGGAGGCGTTGCGCTGGGCGCGCGAGCTGGTGCGGGCCGACCCGCTGTCCGAGGACGCCGCCCGCCGTCTCATACGCCGGCTCGCCGAGGCGGGCGATCGCGCCGCCGCGCTCGCCGCTTACGCGCGCTTGGAGGAGCGCCTGCGCCGGGAGCTTCGCGTCGTGCCGTCGCGCCGGACGCGGGAGCTGGTCGCAGAGATCCGCGTGGAGGAAGCAGGCGAGCCCGTTCGCACCGAGACGCCGACGCGGGCCGTCCTCCCCCGCGGTCCGCTGGCCGGGCGCGACGCGGACCTCGCTCGCATCCGCTCCCTGATCGCCCCCGGCCGCCTCGTCGCGATCGCCGGCGAGCCCGGGATCGGGAAGACGCGGCTGCTGGCCGAGCTTGCGGGCGAGGCTCGGTACGGGCGTTGCTACGAGGAGTCCCTGACGCCGTACCAGCCGTTCGTGGAAGCGCTCGGCGAGGTGATGCCGGAGGCCGACGGCGAGGGTGGGCGGTGGCGGCTGTTCGAGGCGATCGGGACCCGGCTGGAGGGTGAGCGGCTGCTGCTCGACGACCTCCACTGGGCCGACGCCGGCACCCTGCGGCTGCTCACGCACGTACTTCATCGCCCCAACGCGCCCGCCGTCGTCGCCGCGTACCGCGACAGCGAGATCTCGCGCCTGCACCCGCTCGCCGCCGCGCTCGCGGACTTGCGGCGCGACGGGCTGATCGAGCGCGTCGCGCTGCACGGGCTCGACGAGCACGCGGTGGCCGAGCTGGCACGCGGCGCGCTCGACGCGCACGCGCTGCAGCGCGAGACCGGCGGCAACCCGTTCTTCGTCGAGCAGGTGCTCCGGCACGTCGCCGACGGCGGCGACCCCGCGGCGATCCCGGAGGGCGTCAAGGACGTGATCGGCCGCCGGCTCGCCCGCCTCGCCCCGGACACGGGCCGCGTGCTCGCCTACGCGTCGGTCGCGGGGCGCGAGTTCGATCTCGCGTTGCTGGAAGCGGTGCTCCGCGACGTCGACGTGCTCGCCGCGCTGGAGGAGGCGACGGCGGCGCAGATGATCCGCGAGGAGCAGCCCGGCCGCTACACGTTCACGCACGCGCTCGTGTGCGAGACGCTCTATGACGAGCTCAGCCTCACCCGCCGTGTGCGCACGCACCGCGAGCTCGCCGACGCGCTGCCTTCCGAGCGGCTCGCGGAGCTTGCGCACCACCGGCTCGAGGCGGCCGCGGCGGGCGACGTCGGCGCCGCCGCCGACGCCGCGCTCGCCGCCGCCCGGGAAGCCATGCGCGCCTTCGCATACGAGGACGCGGCCGCGCTGTGCGAGCGCGCGCTGGAGGCGGCCGGCGAATCCAGCCGCCGCGGCGAGCTGCTGCTGGCGCTGGGCGACGCGCGCCTGCGTGCGGGCGAGACCGCGGCGGCCCGCGAGGCGTTTCGCTCGGTCCAAGGGGAGGCGGAGCTGATGGCCCGGGCGGCGCTCGGCTTCAGCGGCCTCGGCGTGACGATCATCGCCGTCGACCGGGAAGCGGTGGCGCTGCTCGAAGGAGCCCTCGAAGCGCTCCCCGGTGACCATCCGCTCAGAGCCCGGCTCCTCTCCCGGCTCGCGATCGAGACCTACTACGAGTCGACCCCGGCCCGGCGCAAGGCGCTCGTCGACGAGGCGGTCGCGCTCGATCCCAGCACCGACGCGCTGAACGCCAGGCACGCCGCGCTGTGGAGCGCGCAGTACCTCGACGAACGGTTGGAGACGGCCGAGCGCATGATCGCCGAGGCGACGAGCGCCGAGGCCGAGCTCCAGGGCCGCAACTGGCGCGTGCTCGACCTGATGGAGAAGGGCGACCTCGACGAGGCCCGGGAGGAGATCGAGCGCCACGAGCGGCTGGCCGAGCGGCTGCGGCTGCCCGCCTACGAGTGGTGGGGGCCGATGTGGCGCTCCAGCCTGGCGATCCTCGAGGGCCGGCTCGACGACGCGGGCGCGTTGATCGACCGCTTCCGCGACTCGCAGGACCCGAACGCCCGCCTGTACGCGGAGATCCAGACGCTCGTCACCGCGCTGATCACGGGCGACATCGGCTCGCTCCCCACCGAGGTCGTCGACCGCGAGACCGGCCGCCCCGCCGAGTACGCCTACCGCGCCGGCTACGCGTGGATCCTCGCGCTCGACGGCCGCGCCGGCGAGGCGAGAGCGCAGATCGCCTTCTCGGTCGCGCACATGAAGGACGACATGAACCGGCTTGCGGCGCTGGCCGAGCTCGCCCAGGCGCTCAACGTCCTCGGCGAGCCCGGCCCGGCCGCGGAGCTCTACGCGCTGCTCGAGCCCTACGCCGACCGCAACATCGTCAACGGCCGCGGCGGCGCCGGGTACGGCTCGGCGTCACTGCATCTCGGCGTCCTCGCCGACCTCGCGGATCGCGACTCCATGCACCACTACGAACGGGCCGTGGTCGACAACCGCCGCCTTGGCGCAAAGCCCTGGCTCGAACGCTCCCAACAGCGCCTCGCGCCGGTGCTAGCGTCACGCGACGAGCCGACCCTGAGGAGGACAGATGGCCGCCACCGAGACCGGGGCTAAGACCTTCAACAACTTCATCGACGGCGAGGCCGTGCCGGCCGCCGAGGGGCGCACCAGCGACGTGCTCAACCCCGCCGACGGCAAGGTCATGGCGAGCGCGCCCGACAGCACGGGCGAGGACGTCGAGCGCGCGGTCAAAGCCGCCCGCGCCGCGTTTGACGGATGGTCGAACGCGACGCCCGCGACGCGCGCCGAGGCGCTGCTCAAGCTCGCCGACGCGATCGAGGAGCACGCCGACGAGCTTGCGGAGCTCGAGGCCCGCAATGCCGGCAAGCCGCTGCAGGCGGTCAAGGACGACGAGCTGCCGGCGATGCCCGATCAGCTGCGCTTCTTCGCCGGCGCCGCGCGCAACCTCGAGGGCAAGGCCGCGGGCGAGTACCTCGAGGGCTACACGTCCTGGGTCCGGCGCGAGGCGGTCGGCGTCGTCGGCCAGATCGCGCCCTGGAACTACCCGCTGATGATGGCGATCTGGAAGATCGGCCCCGCGCTCGCGACCGGCAACACGATCGTGCTCAAGCCCGCGCCCACGACGCCGCTGACCACGCTGCGCCTGGGCGAGATCGCCTCGGAGTTCCTGCCCAAGGGCGTGCTCAACGTCGTCGCCGGCGGCAACGAGACCGGCGCCGCGATCGTCACCCACCCCGACGTCGACATGGTCTCGCTGACCGGGAGCGTGGAGACCGGCAAGTGGATCGCCCGCGAGGCGGCCGCGACGCTCAAGCGCGTCCACCTCGAGCTCGGCGGCAAGGCGCCGGTGGTCGTGTTCGACGACGCCGATCTCGATGCCGTGTACGAGACGATCGCGGGCACCGGGTTCTACAACGCCGGGCAGGACTGCACGGCGGCCACCCGCGTGCTCGTCGGCTCGAAGGTCTACGACGACGTCCTGTCCGGGCTCGCCGACCAGGCCAACGGCTACAAGACCGGCGACACGATGGATCCCGAGACCAACCTCGGCCCGCTCAACTCCGCGCGCCAGCGCGAGCGCGTGGAGGGCTTCCTGGAGCGCAGGCCCGGCCACGCGGAGATCGCGGCCGGCGGCAAGGAGCCCGGCCTGCCCGGCTTCTTCCTGGAGGCCACCGTGGTCGGCGGCCTCAGGCAGGACGACGAGATGATCCAGAAGGAGATCTTCGGCCCGGTGATCACGGTTCAGCCGTTCACCGACGAGGCCGAGGCGATCGCATGGGCGAACGGCACGCCGTACGGCCTCGCCTCGTCGGTCTGGACGCAGAACGTCGGCCGCGCGCTGCGCGTCTCGAAGGCGCTGCGGTTCGGCTGCGTGTGGATCAACGACCACATCCCGCTGGCGAGCGAGATGCCGCACGGCGGCTTCAAGCAGTCGGGCTACGGCAAGGACCTCTCGATGTACGCGCTCGAGGACTACACGGTCGTCAAGCACGTGATGGCGAACATCGGCAGTTAGTGGCCCCGCCCGGAACCACTAGTAGTCGGGCGGATGCGGCGGAGGGCTCGCCTCCGCCGCGTCCCAGTCGAGCACCGTGCCGTTGAGCATCGGCTTCCACGCGACGGTCATGCGCGGGGGCGCGAACACGAGACCGGAGTCGCGCGGCAGGTCGGCCGCGTCCTCGGCGCGCTCCCAGGCGATCGTGAGCCGGCTCCCGATGCTCGGGCTCTCCGAGGGATTCCCTGACGGCACGGTCATGCCACGTGCACCTCGTGGACGAGCGGGTCGTTGGAGAGCGTCGGATCGTCCTCGGAGATCCTCGCGACGGCGGCGCGCGCCAGCGTGCCGCGCGGCACCGGGTCGGGCGGGCGCGCCGCGTTGTACTGCGGGTAGCGCGCCTGGTAGTCGACCATCACCTGCGCGAGCAGCGGCTCTGAGAAGCGCGGCCCCTTGAGCTCGACGTTGATCGGCAGCCCGTCGGCGTAGTCGATCGGGAACGACACCATCGGGAAGCTCATCGAGTTCGCGAGCTGGTTGTTGCGGCGGACGGGGTAGGACTGCGTCGCCTTCAGCGCCGGCTTGTCGCCGAGCGACATCACGAGCATGACGTCGACGCCCGCCGCGTCGAACGCGGCCTTGTAGTTGGCCGCCCACTTGCGCCGCCGGCGCTCGCCCTCGGCGCGCACGCTCGCCGTCACGCCCGCCAGCACGGCGGTCGCGGCCTCGAACGTCCGCGGGCCCGTCGTCGCGCCGCCCGGGCGCCGGCCGTACTGGTTGAGCAACTGGGTGCGCTGCGCGTCGGGCTTGTCGGCCGCGAAGTCCGCGATCGCGTCGATGTAGCGGATGTCGTAGCGGTTCGGGTTGATCACCGCCGCGCTCGCCGTGAGGTTCGAGCCGTCGATGAACTGCAGCACGTCCGGGTTGTTGTAGTACGGGTTCTGGTCCTCGCCGAAGACGAGGAAGTCGGCCCCGTTGAACTCCTTGACCTGCGCGCCGAGCCGCTGCAGCTCGCCGATGAAGCGCGCCAGCGCGCGCTGGTGCGCCGGCGCGTAGAGCGACTGCGGGTCGACGTTCTGGCGGGTGCCCTGCGGCGTCGTCAGCCAGTCGGTCTTGTTGATGCCGAACGTCAGCCCCTTCAGCGGCCTGCCGCCCGGCCGCGGCGCCATCGGGATCTGCGGGAACGGGACCGGCGCGAACGTCGTCTGCGGGTCGCCGTCGGGGTCCGGGCCGAGGATCGCGTTCATGATCAGCGCCGCGTCGCGGCCCGAGCGGGCGATCGGCCCGATCACGTCGTAGCTGGGCGACAGCGGCATCACGCCGGCCGTCGAGCCGAGCCCGAGCGACGGCTTGATCGACGACGCGCCGTTGCACGCAGACGGGAAGATGATCGAGCCGCCGGTCTCCTCGCCGAGCGTCGCCGCGGCCAGGCGGGCCACGGTCGCGACGCCCGACCCCTGGCTCGAGCCGCCCGGCACGTAGTCGAGGTTCCAGGCGTTGCTCGCGAACGTCCCGGCGATCGTGCCCGAGTACGCCGAGCAGATCGTGATCCCGAGCGGCACCACGCCCTGCGCGCGCAGCCGCCCGACCGGCGTCGAGTCCTGCAGCGCGACGTTGCCCGCGAACGCGACGGTGCCGTTCTGCTGCTTGAACCCCTTGGTACCGATCGAGTCCTTGAAGCCCATCGGGACCCCGCACAGCAGCGGCGCCGGCGGCCCGTGCCGGCGCGCCGCCCACAAGCGCGCGTCGGCCGCCCGGGCGTCCGCCATCGTGATGCCCTCGTCGATCCGGACGAACGCGTTGTAGAGCCCATTGTCGGCATACGTCTCGAACGGACCGTTGAGCTTCTTGATCCGGTCCATGTACGCCTTCGCGAGCTCGACCGCCGAGACGAACCCGGCCTGCAGCAGCGCGGCGAGCTCGACGACCTCGTGGTCGACGAGGTCGCGGCTCGACGACCGCAGCGCGCGCACGTCCGGCAGCCCGCTCGACGCCTTCGCGCGCCGGGCCCGCTTCGGCTTCGGCGCGGCCGCCACCGCCGGTGCCGCGGCGACCGCGCCGGCGCCGAGCGTCCCCGCGAGCGCCGCCACCGTCCCGGTGCGGCCGATGAAGCCGCGCCGGGTCATGTCCGGCAGCACCGCCCGCTCGGGCGTGCCGATCTCCCCACTCCTGCTCACGCTGACCCCCTGTGTCGCATCCCCCGTACACCCCTGCGCTGACCGCCGGCCACGATATGCGGGCGCGGCGTCCGGGTCCTTGGCCACCGTGTCGGGTTCGGATCGACGATCGGGCGGACCCGGCCGCTCAGCTGAAGGTCACGAGCGGCCCGTCCATCGACATCACGCCCTCGGCGCAGGCCGCGCGGGCCCCCGCGGCGGCGAGCAGCGGGCAGCCGGTCTCGCGGAACCTGCCGTCGGTGAGCACGCCGAGCGCCTTGCCGAGCCAGCGGTCACACCCGAGCGCGACGGCGCCGCGGAAGTGCTCGCAGTCGCCGATCAGGACCGGGTAGATGCGCGGGTCGTAGGCGAGCATGTTGGCCACCTTGGTGCCGCGGATGCAGCTGAGCGCGTCGGCCGCGCGCACGCCGGTGCAGATCGCCAGCTCCGCCCTCGGGTCGGCCGGGCCGGTCATGATCGCGCCGGTCACGCAGCCCTGGCGCTGGAGCCCGGTCAGGCCCTCGCACAGCGCGTCGATGGCGGCCGGCGCGGTGACCGGCGCGACCGTCACGGGCGACTCGATGAACGCGCGGTACCAGCACGGGCGCACGAACTCGCGCGGTTGCGCCGCGCACAGCTCGCGCGGCGAGAGCGCCGGCTGCGACGGCGCGTCGTCGAGGCCCTTGGCCGCGAACCAGTAGTCGTGGTAGGCGCCCTGCGCGCAGTCCGGCGCGGCGGCGTCGCCGAGCCCGCGGCACATCTGCAGCGACGGCTCCAGCCGGTCCTTGTTGAGCCGCATGAACGCGTGGCCGAACCCGTGGATGCCGCTGTAACGCTGCATCCGGCTCGACGCCTTGCCGCACACCGCGCCGGCCGAGGCGCCGCCGGCGCGCTCGATCTGCGGCGCCACGCCGGTCACCAGGCCGTGCGCGAACCCGGCCGCGCACGCCGGGGCGTTCGAGCGCGGCAGGTAGTCCATCAGCTTGCCGAGCGTGACGTGGTGGCGCGCGACGTACTCGCGCGCGACCGTGTGCATCATCCCGTGGCGACGAGCAGCAGGCGCACTAGGGGTTGGTGGTCGAGAGCGTGAACGTCAGCGTCTTGCTGTAGGTGCCGGTGCGCAGCGGCTCGTTGGCGCCGATCGACTGCCGGAACAGCAGCGTCACCGCGTCGTTGGAGGCCGGCGCCGTCCAGCCCATCAGCGTCGCCGGCACCGCCGCGAGCGCGCCGGCCGGCGTGCCGAGCTTGGACGCGGCCGCCTGCACCGGCTCGGCGAGCGAGAACGCGCCGTTGACGAGACGGCCGGGCGCGTTGGAGCTCGGGTCGGCGACGCTGAGCGTCGCGTCGCCGGCCGTGCTCGTGACCGTCGCCGCGGTGCTCGCGTCATACGACGCCCCCACGCCCGGTACGAAGGTCCCGAAGCTCGCCGGCTGGCCGACCGTCAGCGCCAGCGTCGCCGGAACCGTCCCGCCGACGCTGCCCTGCGTGCAGAGCGAGCGGTTGACCTCCGCTCCGCGCGCGAGCTTGATCGTGGTCGTCTCCAGCACCGTCCCGTCCGGCGCCGTGCAGGTGACCGTGTAGGACTCGTCGACGAACTCGCTCGTGTACTGGCTCGGCCGCAGCGACGGGTTCAGGTGCCACTCGAACCTTCCGCTCGCGGGCACCTTCATCGAGTAGCGCAGGTGGGTCGGGAACGAATGGATCTCGTTCGTCGGTCCGCCGGTCACCCACTGGGTCGGCGCCGTGTCGAGGCTGAAGTCCTTGCTCGCGGTCAGCGTCACGCCGGGCGGCGCGGTGCCGCTCAGGCGCGAGTGCAGCGTCGCGTTCTGCGACGCCTCGAGCATGTCCAGCAGCGTCCCCCGGATCGTCGCGCCGGGGTACTGGCCGATGCCGAAGTAGTTGTCGATCACGGCCTGGAACGGCGGGTGGTAGGTGTTGTTGCCGCTGTAGCCGGGCGTCGCCTCGGTCGTGAAGCCGAAGGCCCCGTAGGCGTAGTAGGTCTGCTCCTCCTCGGTCGACGTCGCCTCGTAGTAGACGTTGGTCCACGGGCCGTGCGGCCAGCCGACGAGGTTCTTGTCGGCGATCGAGTTGGTGAGGTTGACGTAGGTCGCCTGGTCGGCGATCACGCGCGGCTCGTTGAGCGAGGACTGCACCGACAGCAGCCGCCGGTCCGGAGTGTGCATGTCGATCCCGATCGTCACGTTGTGCGTGGCGAGGTAGTCCGCGTAGGCGGCGTTCTCGGGCTCCGACAGCGGCGCCTCGCCGCGGTAGTTGGTGTTGTTCGGGTTGATGCTCGAGCCGTTCCCGCCCCAGAACGGCAGGAAGTTGCGGTTGTTGTTGATGCCCGAGTTGACCGAGTTCGCGGCGTCGCACTGCGCCTGCGTCGGGATCTGGCCGGGGGCGAAGCGGCAGTTGCCGCGCTTCTGCTGGTTGCCGTTGACGTTGCGGCGGCTGACGTCGTAGCCGTCGGGGTTCTGCATCGGCACGACGGTCACGCGGCCCTTGTCCAGCAGCGCGGTGATGCGCGCGTCGGCGCCGTCGTTCATCAGCAGGTCGTGCGCGAACTCCATCGCGAAGTCATTCGACGGCCATTCGCGCGAGTGCAGCACGCCGCCGACGTAGAACACCGGCCGGCCGTCGTCGTCATTGACGCGGTGCGCGATCTCGATCCCCTCGATGTCGCGCCCGAGCAGCGACTGGCGGCTGAGCTTGATCAGCTTGACCCGGTCCGGGTACTGCGCCGCGAGCGCGTGCAGCTCGGCGACGGTCTCCGGCAGGTCGCGATACGTCGTCCGCCCGGTCGGCAACGGCGACGTCTGCGCCTCCGCGATCCCGGCGAACGACAGGCACGCGCCGGCCGCGAGCACGGCTACGCCAGTTCCCCTCATCCAGCCCCCCCTCAATTGACCCTGGCGCGAATCGTGCGGGACCGCCGGTCCGGCGTCAATGGCCCGGATGTCGGAAGCGACTACGCGTCGCCGTCGTTGGGGCGAGACCGGCCGCGCTTGGTCTCCGAGCGGCGGCGCTTGTCATCGAGCCGACGGCGGCGGCTCGCGGCGGTCGGGCGCGTCTTGGTCCGCGGGCGGGGCACCTCGAGCGCGTGGGCGAGGCGCGCCGCGAGCCGCTCGAGGGCAAGGTCGCGGTTGCGCGACTGCGAGCGCGCGTCCTGCGCCACCGCCGTCACCCGCCGGCCCAGCCGCCCCATCGCACGGGCCTTCTGGGCGTCGCTGAGCGCACTCGACGCGGCGATGTCGAACGACGCCTCGATCCGCGACGCGGTCACGTTCGCGTGCTGGCCGCCGGGGCCCGAGGAGCGGGACGCCCGGACCGTGATCTCGGTCAGCGGGATGCCCAGCCCGTCACGAATCGGCAAGGTGTCGGACATAAGGGGAAGAAGGATCCCACCCTTGGTGCGGAACTTTCCGGAGGGCTTACAGTTACAGTCGCCGGGACGGCAGCGTCAGGAGCCCCAGCCCATGGAAGCCTCAGCGATCCACGCCCCCGCATCAGTCGGCCGACTTCCCATCGGCGCCCCACTGCTGCGCCTGCGCTCCGACGAGCAGCTGCTCGCCTACTTCCGGCGCGGCAACGACGAGGCGTTCCGCGTGCTGCACGACCGCTACCGCCAGCGCCTGTTCGCGTACGTGCGCCAGATGCTCTCGGGCGCCTCGCGCCAGGACGCCGAGGATGTCCTGCAGGACGTGTTCGTGCGCGCCTACGGCGCGCTGCGCAACGACTCGCGCGAGATGAACGTGCGCGCGTGGCTGTACCGCGTCGCCCACAACCGCTGCATCGACCACCTGCGCCGCCCGGTGCCGCCCGCCGCCGAGGTCTTCGAGGTCTCCCGCAAGCCGCTCCACGACCCGATCGAGGAGGCGCAGCGGCGCGACGACCTGCGGCGACTGGTCGAGGACGTCGGCCGGCTGCCCGATCAGCAGCGCTCGGCGCTGCTGATGCGCGAGATCGACGGCATGTCGTACGCCGACCTGGCCGAGGCGCTGGGCGTGACCGTGCCGGCCGTGAAGTCGCTGCTCGTACGCGCGCGGATCGGCCTGGTCGAGGCGCAGGAGGCGCGCGACGCCGACTGCGCCGACATCCGCGAGGACCTGCTGCGCGCATATGACCGCGGCGTGAAGGCGTCCGGCCGCGCGCGCAAGCACATGCGCACGTGCGAGGGCTGCAGCGAGTACCGCGTCGCGCTGCGCGGCATGCAGCGCTCGTTCGCAGCGCTCTCGCCCGTCGGCCTCGGGCCGATCGCGTTCCTCGCCAAGCTGCTCGGCCTCGGCGGCGGCGGGGCCGCCGCGGGCGGGGGAGCGGCGGCGGCCGGCGGCGGAGCCGCGGCCGTGACCGGCGGCGGCCTCGCGACGGCGACGGCCTGCAAGGTCGCCGCGGTGGTCTGCACTGCGGCGCTGGCCGGCGGCGCGGTCGAGGTCCAGCACGAGATGAGCAAGGCGCCGGCGCGCTCGCACACGTCGTCGGCGGCGGCCAAGAAGGCGCGCGCGAGCTCCGGCGCCGCGGCCGCAAGGCCGGCCGCGACCCACCGCATCGTCCTGCCGCTCCCGGATCACGCGGCGGTGACCACGCGCGTGCGGACGCATGCGCCGGCGAGCACGAAGCACAACGCCGCGACGCGGCGCAAGCTCAAGAAGACCGCCGATTCGGCCGCGCCCGTCGTGACCGCCAAGGGCCTCGAGCGCCCCGCCGACGACCCGACGCTGGCCACCGGCGGTGCCCGCGCGCCCGACGCACCGGCGGCGACGGCAACGCCGGCCCCGACCGCCACGCCGGTCGCGGGCACCCCGAGCGAGCCGATCTCCGGCGGCCCGCAGGCCACGCCCGAGCCGGCGACGTCTCAGAGCGGCACCGCGCCCGCGCAGGGCCCGGCGACGGGGGCGGCGCCCACGCCGGTCCCGACGCCGCCGGCCGGCTGAGCCGGCACGGGAGCGCCTCGCGGCTCGGCCCACGGCGCCTTACCGCGCGGCGGCGCCTCGCCCCGCGGCGCCTCCGCGCCCGCGCGCCGCACCTCCCCGCCGCACCATTGCGCCGGCGAACGTCAACTGCGGCAGTAAGGGAGGCGGGTGTACCAGAAACGCCCACCTGCCGCGCGCAAACGCTCACGATCGACCATTTCCGCAACGCACCACTTTCGCGTGTGGCGGCTAACTCGCGCATAGCGCTACTTAGAACACACCAGGTTTCCTGAGCGGTCGCAGCCGTGATCGTTTCGCCGAAGACCACGCGATCCGGTCCCCGCACCCCCTACCTGCCGCCGTTGACGTCCGCCGGCGCCACCGTAAGGCCGGGGGAACCATCCCGGGAGCCGCCGCGCGGGCCGCGAGGCGCGCGAAGCCGCGTCCGCACTCACCGCGGCGTCGCGCGAGGCGCCTCCGCGGCCAACCCGGCCGGAGCCGCTCGTCCGTCGCGTCGCCGCCGAATCGCTAGTCTCGCGGGCGCCATCTCCGACCGTTATCCAGAACCGCTCGCGCACGAGACGCTGCTGGTGCGTCGCGGCCGCCGCTCCGGCCTGTTCACCATGGCCGCCGTCCACTCGACCGCCAGGGGCCCCGCGCTCGGCGGCTGCCGGATGTGGACCTACGACGACGCTCAGGCGGCCTTGCGGGATGTTCTGCGACTGTCGCGCGCGATGACGTTCAAAGCCGCGGTGGCCGGGCTGCCGCTCGGCGGCGGCAAGGGCGTGATCATGCTCCGGACCGAGGAGGCCACGCTCTCGCCGGAGCGCCGCGAGGCGGTGCTGCTGGACTTCGGCGAGACCGTCGAGGCGCTCGACGGCGCGTACCTGACCGCGGAGGACGTCGGCACCTCGGAGCCCGACATGGCGACGATCGCGCGCGAGACGCGCCACGTCACCGGCCTCTCCAGCGGCTCCGGCGACCCGAGCCCGTGGACCGCGCTGGGCTGCGAGGCGGCGATCCGCGTGACCGCCGAGCGCGTGTTCGGGAGCGAGGACCTGAGCGGCCGCAGCATCGCCGTGGTCGGCGCGGGACACGTCGGCGGCCCGCTCGCGCAGCTCCTGCACGACGCCGGCGCCGAGCTCGTGCTCGCCGACATCGATCCGCGCAAGCGCGAGCTCGCCGAGCGGCTCGGCGCGCAATGGACCGATCCGGGGCGGGCGCTGAGCGCCGACGTGGACATCGTCGCGCCGTGCGCGCTCGGCGGCATCCTCAACCACGACACCGTCCCCGAGCTGCGCTGCCGCGCGATCGCCGGCGCCGCCAACAACCAGCTCGCCGCCGAGGAGCTGGCCGACGCGCTCGCCGTCCGCGGCATCCTGTGGGCGCCGGACTTCGTCTGCAACGCCGGCGGCATCATCAACATCGCCGTCGAGCTCGAGCCGGAGGGCTATTCGCCCGAGCGAGCCGAGCCCGCCGTCCGCGCGGTCGGCGACACGCTGCGCCACATCTTCGACGCCGCCGAGGCGGAGTCGGTCACCCCGCTCGCCGCCGCGCTCGCGCTCGGCCGGCGCCGGCTGGCGGGCGAGGAGCTCGCCAGCGGCGCCGACGCCTAGTGCGTCGTCACGATCTGGCCGTCCGGGTCGTACTCGCGTTGCACCCGTTGCAGCCGTTCCCAATCCGCGCCGAACGCGTCCGCCGGGTCCAGGCCGCGCGCGGCCGCGGTCAGCAGCTCGCCTGACTTGTTCGGCGACACGCGTTCGCGGATCTCGGCCAGCTTCGCGCGCAGTCCGTCGGTCACCGGCCCGCCATAGAAGACCGAGTACGCGCCGTCCAGCGCGCCGGCCACGCCGCAGCCCTCGGGTGCACGGGAGAGCGCGCCGCCGAGCAGCCGCACTTCGAGCATGCCGGCCGGCGCAAGGTCCTCGAGCACCTCCGCGACCGCGTCGACGTCGAGCGAGCGCAGCAGGAAGCCGTCGCCGGCCGTCGGCATCGGGTCCTCCGGGTCGCCGGCCACTCGGACGAGCTCGGCGGGGCCGATCGGGCGCAGCGTGTCCCGCATCGGCTCGAACCGCTGCCCGTCGATCCGCGCGGCGACGATCATGGCGATCGGGCCGGTCGGGAGCGCGAGATAGCGGAACACGGCGCCAACCGCCTCGGGCGCGTCCTGCGTCCACTCGTGGAAGCGCTCCAGCAGTTCGGCCGCGCGCTCGGCGGGCCAGGTCAGCACGCCCGCGTGCGGCTGCACCTGGTGCACGGCCAGCTCGACCGCGGTCACCACCGCACCTCGCCCGCCGCCGCCACGCAGCGCCCAGAACAGGTCCGGCTCGCTGCCGGCGTCCACGCGCCGCGTCTCGCCCGACGCCAGCACGACGTCGAACGCGTGCACGTTGTTGCACGCGAGTCCGTAGGTCCGGCTCAGCCAGCCCGTCCCGCCGCCGAGCACCAACCCGGTGACGCCGACGCCGGTGGCGAGCCCGAGCACCGGCGCGGCGCCGTGCGCCGCCGCGGCGTCGGCGGCTTCGCGGGCGAGCACGCCGGCTCCCGCGCGCACCACGCCATCGCTCAGCTCCAGCGCGCGCAACCGCGACGTCTTCAGCAGCACCGCGTCGTCGAGCGGACCGAGCAGCTCGGACCCGTGCCCGGTCGCCTGCGGCGCGACGCGCAGGCCGGCGCGCAGCAGCGTCGCGATGTCCGCCGGGCCGGCGGCCTCCACGACCGCGGAGGGCCGCTGGTCGACGGCGAGGTTCCAGGAGCGGCGCGCCTCATCCCACGCGGGGTCGCCGGGGAGCACGGCGCGGCCTTCGATCTCGGGGAGCGTCATGCCCTTCGGGTATAGCCACTGCTGGCATCCGGCCAGCATTGGACGGAGGCATCCGGCCTCCGATGTTCGTCGCGTTCAGCGTGCCCGACCGGAAGAGCAGGCCGGTGGCGATGAGCAGGACGCCCGAGAGGATGCACGTCCCCGAGATCATCGGCTTGCGGCCGACGCTGTCGAACAGCCGCCCGAGCAGCAGCGGCCCCATGAGGTTGCCGACCGCGAACGGCAGCAGGTACAGGCCGACGCTGCCCGCGGCGACGTGGTAGACGTCGGTCAGCACGAGCGCGTACGTGAAGAAGATCGCGTTGTAGAGGAACGCCTGGCCCGTGAGCAGCGCGAGCCCGACGCCACGATCTGGCGTTCGATGTCGCGCGTGACCCGCTCGGCCTCCTCCTCCTGGCTGTGCAGGAACAGCCGGCGCGGGCTCTCCGGGACGTTGCGCCGCACGAGCAGGATGCCGAGCCCCATCGCCGCGGCCAGGCCGAAGCACAGCCGCCAGCCGATGTTCTTCGCGAACAGCGCCTCGTCGAGCAGGATCAGCGACGCCAGCGAGCCGAGGATCGTGCCGATCCAGTACGAGCCGCCGATCACCAGGTCGACGGCGCCGCGCACGCACGCCGGGATCAGCTACCTCCCCTTCGTCGCGATCGGCTCAAACGGCGCGCGGTCCGCTAGCGGACGCGAGCCGGGCGGCGGTCTGCGCGTCGGCGGGCAGGAACGCCTCCAGCCGCAGCTCGGCGACGGCGACGTCGAGCGCGGTGCCGAAGTGCGCGATCGTGGTCAGGAGCCGCAGCTCGCCGAAGTCGCTGCGCAGCCGCAGCGGCACCGCGAAGCCGGCGTAGTCGGGCCCCGGATCCCACGGCGGGACGAGCGGCGCGAGCTCGGCGGCGAGGTCTGGATCGATGCCGTTGAGCACGTGGCGGCCCCACTCGGGGAAGTTCACGATCCGCGGCGCGAGGTCGGCCAGGAACAGGCGCGCGACGTTGACGGGAGGCGACGCGCCCGTCAAAGCCCAGAACGCCGCGTTGGCGTCCACCAGCTCGGCCCCCGGATCGACGATCACCGCGGGATACGGAAGGTGCCCGTCCAGCACATGCCGCAGCGCGGTGCGGATCGTCTCCAGCTCGGCGCCGCCCTCCGTGTAGGCCGGCGCGTAGCCGGCCGAGAGCAGCAGCGCGTTGCGGTCGCGCAGCGGCACGCCGAGCGACTCCGCGAGCCGCACGACCATCTCCCTCCCCGGCTGCGAGCGCCCGCCCTCGATGAAGCTCACGTGCCGCTGCGTCGTGCCCGCGCGCAGCGCGAGCTCGAGCTGGCTCACGCGCCGGCGCCGGCGCCACTCGCGCAGCTCGTCCCCGACATTCCCTGCGGGGAATTGCGGCGATGCCGTCATGTCACGAGTCTGGCAATCATGACCGATCCGAACGAGCTGGCCGACCGCTACGTGGCCATCTGGAACGAACCCGACCCCGAGCGCCGGCGCGCCGCCGTCAAGGAGCTGTGGTCCGAAGGCGGCGTGCAGGTGCTGAATCCGCCGCAGGAGGTTCGCGAGGCCGCCGCGACGCTGGCGATGAGCCCGATCTTCGAGTCGCGCGGGCACGGAGAGCTCGAGGCGCGCGTCACGCGCGCATACGAGGAGTTCTCCGACAAGTACGAGTTCCGCCGCAGCGGCGACGCCGACCGCCTGCAGGACGTGCTGACGTTCCGCTGGGAGGCGATCCTGCGCGACAGCGGCGAGCCGGACGGCGCGGGCCGCCACGTCTTCATGCTCGACGCCGACGGCCGCATCCGGCTCGACTACCTGTTCGTCGAGTAGCCGTCCTCGCGCAGCTTCTCCAGGTGCGCGCGCAGGGAGACCGCGGCGAACGGGCGGACCGCCGCCGGCGCATCCGCCCACGCGGCGTCCAGCAGCGCGTCCTCGCCGCGCACGCCGCGGTCGAGCGCGTCGCGCAGCTTGCGCTCGCGCTCGGCCCGGTGGGCGAGGTAGGAGTCGAGCTTCGCGGCGGGGTCCCAGACCTCGTCGCCGTGGCCCGGGCAGAGCACGACGAGCTCGAGTGCTCTCAATCGCCGCAACCCGGCGAGGTACTCGTTCAGCCGCCCGCTCACGAACACGCTCCCCTCCCCCAGCACCGCGTCGCCGGTGAACGCCGCGCGGCCGGCCACGTAGACGACGTGGTCGTCCGCGTGGCCGGGGAGGGCGATCACGTCGAACGGCGCGCCCGCCGAGCTCACCGGCACGCCGAGCCGCTCGCTCAACGCCGGTGCGGCCTCGACGTGGTCGGCGTGCGAGTGCGTGACCGCGATCCCGCCGGCGCCGCCGCGCGCGGCCACCTCGGCGGCCACCGCGTCAACGTGCTCGGGCAGGGCCGGGCCGGGGTCGATCACCCACGCCGGATCGCGGCCGACGACCCACGTGTTGGTGCCCGACAGCGTCAGCGGGCTGGCGTTGTCCGCGCGGATCCGGGCGATGCCGAGCTGCTCGAGCGTCACCGTGGGGCGAGACGGTACACGGGGCCGGAGAGCGACACCGCGTACACGCGCCCGCGCGCATCCTCGCCGAACGACGAGAGCTGGTCGACCCGCAGCGTGGTCTCGGACACCTTGCCCGCGGGCAGCCTCGCGGTCTCCAGGCGGCCGCGGCAGAGGTCCCCGAACACGTAGCGGCCGGCCCACGCCTTCAGGTCAGGGTCGCGCACCACGATGCCGCCGGTGATCGAGCAGTTGCCGTCCGAATGGCGCTCGGTGATCACGGGCCTGACCGCGCCCGGCGCGCTCTCGCCGTCCGCGTAGCGCGTGTTGCCTTCGAACACGCGCCAGCCGAAGTTCGCGCCGCGCGCACGGCCGCGGCGCCGGAAGTCGATCTCCTCCACCGCATCCTGGCCGACGTCGCCGATCGCCATGTCGCCCGTCGCGCGGTCGAACGAGAAGCGCCACGGGTTGCGCAGGCCGTAGGCGTAGATCTCGCCGCGCGCGCCCTGGCGGCCCACGAACGGGTTCGTGGACGGGATCGTGTACGGGCGCGAGCCCGACTGGCGCGGCTCGATCCGCAGGATCTTGCCGAGCAGCTGGCCGACGTTCTGCGCGTTGCCGCGGGCGCCGTGCTGATCGCCGCCTCCGCCGCCGTCGCCGGTGCCGATGTAGAGCAGCTTGTCGGGCCCGAACAGCAGCATCCCGCCGTTGTGGTTGGGCTCGGAGTCGCGCGTGAACAGCACCTGTCGCGCCGAGCCTGGCTCGGCGACGTCGTCGCTGCGCCGGTGGTACTCGACGACGCGCTCGTTGCCGCCGGTGTCCGTGTAATAGACGTAGAACAGGCCGCTCTGCGCATAGTCCGGCGCGAACGCGAGCCCGAGCAGCCCGCGCTCCCCGCCCGAGGTGATCAGGCTCGTGACGTCGAGGAACGGCTGGGCGAGCACCTTGCCGCCGCGGACCACCCGGATCTTGCCGCCCTGCTCGACGACGAAGATCCGTCGCGTGTCGCCGGGCGGCGCGGTGACGAAGAGCGGCGAGTTGAACGAGCCGATCTGCTGCAGCCGCACTCCCGAGGGCTTCGCCTCGGCCGACGTGCCGGACGAGCCGCCGCAGGCCGCCGCGGCCGCGACCGCCGCGGCGAGCAGCGGGAGCCTCAACGCCACGCCGAGTCGAGGTGGGAGCGCACGCTCTCGGCCATCCCGCGCAGGAACCGCACGTCGCCGTCCGTGAGGTCCGGCCGCGCCTCCTGGGCGAGGCAGCAGAGCACGTACAGCCGGGCGTCGGCGGAGGTGAACGGAACGCCGAGGTAGGAGCCGATCGACCCGTCGCGCACCGGCGCCAGCGTCGCCAGCGACGGCTCCGCGCTCGTATCCGTGACCACCGGGCCGATCCGCCCGTCCAGCAGGCGCTGGCAGATCGTCTCCTCCAGCGCGACCGAGACCGACGACCAGTCGCCCTCCCCGGCCGCCCAGCGCACCACCTCGCGCCCGCCGGTGATCTCCGAGACGAGCGCCGAGTCCATGTCCAGCTCGCGACACAGCATCGCGAGCTCGGCTCGCACGGCTTCGCCGCCCGAGCGCACCGGCCGCGGGCCGGCACCGGCACGCGGCGCCTTCAAGCGCGTGCCGCAGGCGGGACAAGTGCCCTCGTTGACGCAGTACGTCGGCAGGCTGCACGTCGGGCACGACAGGTAAGGCATACGGCTCCCACGAGTCTACGGAGATGTCCGGTCGCACTGCCTGGGCATACGTCCGGCATCGCGAGCCGGTTCCTCCACTATCGCTCGACGAGCGCCGCGAACAGGCGCTCCAGCTCGCCCTGGGGGTCCTCGGTGAGCCCGGTGTGGACCGGCCCGGGCTGGACGATCGTGCTCGACGGCGCGACGAGCCAGTGGAAGCGCTCGGAGGCGTCGAGCTTGGCGATCGGGCCTCCCGCGGGGTCGCCGGCCGCGATCCGCTCGACGGCCTCAAGGTGCGGGCGCACGGCGGCCGGGTCGCACCCGGGCGCGAGCGCGGCCAGCAGCGCCTCGTCGAGCCGCGTGCGCGCGCCGAGGAACCGGCGCGGGCGGCAGAAGAGGACGACGCCGGCGTTGACCAGCTCGCCGCGCTCGACGCGCGGGACGACGCGGATCGCCGCGTACTGGAAGGGCGCGCGGTCAGGTCCGGGCATCGTCGGCCTCGCGCGCGAACTCCCTCGGCGCCCGCAGTCGCTCGATCAGGTATTCGGCGTACGGCGCCCCGTCCGCCCACGCCTCCGGCACCAGCGCCGCCGCCGCGGCGGGGTCGGCGCGCGCGGCCAGCCGCGTGTCGGCGCCGGCGATCGAGCCCGCCGCCGGAAGCAGTACGTGGTCGCGGATCGGCGGGAAGCCGCCCCGCGCCCGCGCGAGCGGATCGGTGCCGTGGAACGCGTACAGCGACGCCCCGTGGTCGATCAGCCACAGGTTGCGATGCCAGCGCAGCAGGTTCGGGTTGCGCGGCGTGCGGTCGACGTTGGTCACCAGCGCGTCGAACCACACCACGTCCGCGGCCAGCTCGCCGTCGGGCGGCTCGGTCGGCGTGTAGGGCAGCGCGCCCGGCAGGAAGTCGACGCCGAGGTTCAGTCCGGCCGACGCGACGATCAGGTCCTGGATCTCGGGGTCGGGCTCGGCGGCGGCGAGCGCCGGATCGAGCTCGACGAGGACCAGCTCGGGCACCGGCAGCCCGAGCCCGCGCGCGAGCTCCCCGGCCACGATCTCGGCCGCCAGCGCCTTCGGCCCCTGGCCCGCGCCGCGGAACTTGCAGACGTAGAGGCCGTCGTCGTCGGCCTCCACGATCGCGGGCAGCGAGCCCCCTTCCCGAAGGGGCGTCACGTAACGGGTGGCGGTCACCGTGCGCAGCACGGCTTGGCATGATGGCGTGGTGACGCCTCCGGTTCTCTGGACCCCGCCGGCCGCGCTGCTCGAGCGCGCCGAGATGGGTCGCTTCATGCGCGAGCGCGGGTTTGACGGCTACGAGCGGCTGTGGCGCTGGTCGGTCGAGGACCTGGACGGCTTCTGGGGGGCGATCTGGGACCGCTTCGAGGTTGGAGAGCGCGGCGACACCGTGCTCGCCTCCCGGGCGATGCCCGGCGCCGAGTGGTTCCCCGGCACGCGCGTGAACTACGCCGAGCATGCGCTGCGCGGCAAGGCCGACGGGGCGCTCGCGCTGATCGCCGGAGACGAGTCCGGCGAGCTGGTCGAGTGGACGTGGGGCGCGCTGAAGGCGCACGTGCGCCGGATCGCCGCCGGCCTGCGGCGGCTGGGAGTCGGGCCCGGCGACCGCGTCGCCGCGTACCTGCCGAACATCCCCGAGACGGCCGCCGCGTTCCTGGCCACCGCGTCGCTCGGCGCGGTGTGGTCGAGCTGCTCGCCGGACTTCGGGGCGCGCTCGGTGATCGACCGCTTCGCCCAGATCGAGCCGAAGGTGCTGCTCGCGGTGGACCGCTACCGCTACAACGGGCGCGAGTTCGACCGCCGGGACGCCGTCGCCGCGATCCGCGAGGCGATCGCGCCCGAGCACACCGCGGTGCTGGGCGGTGGCAGCCGTGCCTCCCTGCTCGCCCACGACGAGCCGCTGCGCTTCGAGCGCGTGCCGTTCGACCACCCGCTGTGGGTGCTCTACTCGTCCGGCACCACGGGCCTGCCCAAGGCGATCGTCCACAGCCACGGCGGCATCCTGCTCGAGCACCTCAAGAAGCTGCACCTGCACCTCGACGCGCAGGCCGGCGACCGGCTGTTCTGGTTCACGACGACCGGCTGGATGATGTGGAACTTCATCGTCTCCGGCCTGCTCACCGACGCGACCGTGCTGCTCTACGACGGGTCGCCGGGCTACCCCGACATGAACGCGCTGTGGGACTTCGCGCGCCGGACCGGCATGAGCACGTTCGGCACCAGCGCGTCGTACATCGGCGCGTGCATGAAGGCGGGCGTCGAGCCGGGCTCGCTGCCGGACCTGCGCGCGGTCGGCTCGACCGGCTCGCCGCTGTCGCCCGACGGCTTCCGCTGGGTCTACGAGCACGTGGGCTCGGACACGTGGCTGTTCTCCACCTCCGGCGGGACCGACCTGTGCACGGCGTTCGTCGGCGGCACGCCGCTGCTGCCGGTGTACGAGGGCGAGCTGCAGGCGCGGGCGCTCGGCGCCGACGTGCAGGCCTGGGACCAGGACGGCAAGCCGCTGACCAACGAGGTCGGCGAGCTCGTGATCGCGCAGCCGATGCCGTCGATGCCGATCTACTTCTGGGGCGACCCCGACGGCGAGCGCTACCGCGACGCCTACTTCTCCACTTACCCCGGGGTGTGGCGGCACGGCGACTGGATCGAGATCACCGACCGCGGCACCGCGATCATCACGGGGCGCTCCGACGCGACGATCAACCGCGGCGGCGTCCGCATGGGCACGGCGGAGATCTATCGCGCGGTGATGGCGGTCGAGGACGTTGTCGACGCGCTGGTCGTCGACATCCCGCAGGAGGGCGGCGACGCGTGGATGCCGCTGTTCGTGGTGCTGCGCGAGGGCGCGCAGCTGAGCGACGAGATCGTGGACGCGATCCGGCGCCGGATCCGCGAGGACTGCTCGCCGCGTCACGTGCCCAACGACGTGATCCAGGTGCGCGAGGTCCCGCGCACGCTGTCCGGCAAGGTGCTCGAGCTGCCGGTCAAGCGGATCCTCATGGGGACGCCGCCGGAGAAGGCCGCCTCGCGCGACTCGCTCGCCAATCCCGCCGCGCTGGACGTGTTCGTGGACTTGGCACGCTCGCGTACGTAGTGGTTCCGGCCGTGGCTACACGCGTCGTCCAGGTGGTCGCCGGCGTCGGCTGGCAAGGACGCAGACCGCAGGAATCCCCCCGGGATTTCAAGTGGTCGAGGACGCCGCCAGGCGGCGATCAGCGGCCGCCTGGCGGTGTGGGTAGCCGCGGGCGGGGCCACTGGCTACCGTGGTTGGGCGGTGCCCGAGACCTCCCTCCGGCGAGCGCTGGCGGCGATCGCGATCGCCGGGGCGCTGGCGTGCGCCATCCTGCTCGCGCTCGCGATCGACAGCGTCGGCGGGCACCACCGCGACCTGATCGCGATCTTCGGCCCGGTCATCGGCGGCGCGTTCATCGGCACCGGGCTGCTCGCGTGGTGGCGGCGGCCGGAGAACCGGTTCGGCGCGCTGATGGTCGGGCTCGGGTTCGCGTACTGCCTCTCCGGCCTGATCGTCACCACCGAGCCGTGGCCGTTCATCGCCGGGCTCGCGCTGATCGCGCTGCCCTACGCGGTGTTGTTCCACATCCTGTTGGCGTTCCCGACCGGGCGGTTGCAGGATCGCGGCGCGCGGCTGCTGACCGGCGCGGCCTACCTGTTCGCGACGGTCGGATGGTGGGCGTGCATGGTCTTCGAGGACACGACGCGGATCGGCGTGCCCTCCAACCCGCTGCTGATCGCCGACCACCCGGACCTCTTCAGGACGATGGCGAACGCCCGGCTGCTGATCGTGGCGGCGCTGATCGCCGTGCTGCTCGTGGTGCTGGCGCTGCGACGGCGGCGGGGATCGCTGCTCGTGTACCTCTCCGGCGGGCTTGTCCTCGTGCTGTACGGCGTCTGGGCGGTGCTCGGGGTGACCAGCACGTCGCCGGAGAACCTCGAGCGCGCGCGGGTGATCGCCCTGGCGCTCGTGCCGTTCGCGTTCCTGGTCGGGCTCGCACGCAGCCGCGTGGCCGGAGCCGCCGCGGTCTCGGAGCTGGTCGGCCGGCTCGGGCGCGAGCGGCAGGCGAGCCTGCGCGACGAGCTCGCCGCCGCTTTGGGCGATCCGTCGCTGGAGCTGGCCTACTGGACGCCGACCGGGTTCGTCGACGCCGACGGCGCGCCGTTCACGCTGCGAGAAGGGCGCGTCGCCACCCCGGTCGAGCACATCGCGCTGATCGTGCATGATGCATCGCTCTCCGAGGAGCGCGAGCTGCTCGACGCGGTCGCGGGCGCGGCGGCGCTGGCGCTGGAGAACGAGCGGCTGGCCGCCGAGCTGCGGGCGAGCGTGAAGGAGCTGCGCGCGTCGCGCGCGCGTATCGTCAAGACCGCCGACGCGGCGCGGCGGGCGATCGAGCGCGACCTGCACGACGGCGCGCAGCAGCAGCTCGTGGCGCTCGCGCTGTCGCTGCGGCTGGCGCGCACGCGGCTCGAGCGCGATCCGGCCGAGGCGGCCGGGTTGCTGGACGCGGCGTCGCGCGATCTCCAGGCGGCGCTGCAGTCGCTGCGCGAGCTCGCGCGCGGCATCCACCCCGCCGTGTTGTCAGATCACGGACTTGGCGCAGCACTGGATGCGCTCGCCCAGCGCTTCCCGTTCCCGATCGAGATCGCCGCCGTCCCGGACGAGCGGCTGCCCGAGCCGGTCGAGGTCGCCGCCTACTTCGTGGTCGCCGAGGCGATCACCAACGTCGCGCGGTACGCGCGCGCGACGCACGCAGCGGTGACGCTCGAGCTCGAGGACGACGGGCTGGCCGTGTGCGTCGCCGACGACGGGATCGGCGGCGCGGATCCGGGCGCCGGCTCGGGGCTGCGCGGGCTCGCCGATCGGGTCGCGGTGCTCGACGGGCGCCTGGAGGTCGAGTCGCCGCCCGGCGGCGGGACCCGGGTGCGCGCGTTTATTCCCGTCGCGCGACCGCCGCGCCCGCTTTCTACACCATCGTCGCGGTCGGCTTGACGGGCGTGCTAACTGCTGCCTATGGTCGGCCATGGCCGACCCCCGCTCCACCTTCGTGAAGACGGCCGCGCCCGGCGCCCAGGCCGGTGCGCGGGAGTTCGGCGTCCCGGCCTCGGTCACGCTCGCACAGGCGATCCTCGAGTCCGGCTGGGGCGAGTTCCACCTCGGCCCGGCGAACAACTACTTCGGCATCAAGGCCTTCGCGCGTGCAGGGCGCGTGGACGTGGGCCCGATCGCAAGCGGGTTCGTCGTGCGCCAGACGAAGGAGCACGTCGGCGGTCGCGACATCGTGGTCAGCGCCCGCTTTCGCTCCTACCGCTCGCTGGCCGACTCGATGCGCGACCACGGGCAGTTCCTGCGCGCGAACTCGCGCTACTCGCCGGCGTTCTCGTTCTCGCGCGACCCGAACGGCTTCGCGCGGGCGATCGCCAAGGCCGGCTACGCGACCGATCCCACGTACGCGGACAAGTTGATCGGGATCATGCGGGCCAACGACCTGTACCGGTTCGACAACGGGTCCGCTCCGGTGCCGTCGCCGTCGCCGTCGCCGGCGCCGGCCGTTCGCGCCTCGGTCGTGGCGCTGCAGCGCGATCTCAATACGCAGCTCGCGCGGCTCGGCGCGCGCGAGCGGCTCGCGGTCGACGGACGCTGGGATCCGCGCACCGACCTCGCGTTCCGGCGCGTCTGCCGGGTGCTCGGGATCGAGCCGCGGCGCGGCGCGCGGACGTACCGCATCATCGCCGGGGCGGACGCGTCCTTGACCGACGCGGAGCGCCAGCGGGCGGCGAACGACGGCGCCGCCTACGCGGCGAAGCTGCGCGCGCGATTCGCGCGCGTCGACCCCGCTCCGGCGCCGTCGCCCGGCCCGGGTCTTGACCCCGCGGCGCGGCGGCGCGCGTACGTCGCGGTGCTGCAGCGTGACCTGAACTCGCTCATGGCCGGGCTCGGGGCGCGCGGGAAGCTGGCCGTGAGCGGGCGCTGGGACAAGGCGACCGAGCTCGCGTTCCGGCGTGCGTGCCGGCTGCTCGGCGTCGAGCCGAAGCGCAGCGTGCGCGTGTTCCGGATCGTCGCGGGCGCGACGGCTGCGCGGACCGCGGCCGAGACGGCCCAGGCCTCCGCCGACGGCGCGGCCTATGCGGAGAAGCTGCGGGCGCTGTTCGCTCGCGGGCCCGCCCCCGTGGTCGGCCGCACGCTCCGGATCCAGTCGCCGTCGATGACCGGCGAGGACGTCCGCGCGTTCCAGCGCGTGATCAACGAGCGCTACCGGCGCTGGGGCGTCGCCAAGCGGATCGATGAGGACGGCGAGTACGGCTCGATCACGCGGCTCGCGGTGCGGCAGGTGTGCCACGGGCTCGGGCTCGCGAAGGCCGACTACCCGGGCGGCGTGACGCCGGAGCTGCAGCTGCGCGTGCGGATGCCCTCGCGACGCTCGCCCGAAGAGCTCGCGCGGGCGCGGGCGCGCCGTGGCTGGCTCGAGCGGCTGCGGCGCCAGCACGAGGGCGGAGGCGCCGAGCTCGCGCTCGAATTCGCGCGCAAGCACCTCGGCGTGCGCGAGTCGGGCGAGAACCGGGGCGCGCTGGTGGACAGGTGGAACCGCGCCGGCGGGAGCCCGCTCGGGAGCGCGTGGTGCGGGAATTTCATGAACGCGTGCCTGGTGAGCGCGGGGTTCCCCTCCGAGACGTGGATGGCCCGCTGCGCGTTCATCGAGGGGCACGCGCGGACCGGCCAGGGCGGCTGGGAATGGACCTCCTCCCCGCGTCCGGGCGACCTCGCCCTGTTCACGGTCAACAACGCGCCGAACCACGTCGGCATGGTCGAATCCGTCGCGGCCGATGTCGTCGTGACGATCGAGGGCAACACGCATCCCGACGACGAGCCCGGCGCCTACGGCGTCTTCCGCCGCCACCACCCCAGGAGCGTCCCGCGCGGGTACGCCCGACCGCCCTACGGGCGCTGAGCAAGAGAGAGGTACTCGTGGCCGATCCACAGGACAGCACAGCCAACGGCAATGCCGACGTGCTCCTTGAGGAGCCGAAGCTCGACGTCGAGGAGGATCTCGACGACGACATCGTGCTCGATGACGAGGAGCTGGGAGACGACGCGGTCGCGCTCGACGACGACGACCTCGAGCTCGATCGCGTGTCGCCGGCGGCGCTGGGCGACGACGACGATCTCGCGCTCGACGGCGATGGCGTGGAGGCGGGCGGGGGCGTCTTGGCGCCCGGCAACGGCGCGACGCCTTCCCCCGGCGCGGCAGCGGCACCCGTCACGGACGCCGAGCTCGTCGCGCGCGTGAAACGGCTCGAGGATGCGGCGCAGGCGCTCGCCGACGCCGAGCTCGCGCGCGACGGGAGGCGCGTGAAGCGCAAGGTCAAGGCGGCCACCGGCGGCGCGGGCCTCGCGGCGCTGATCCCGTTCGTGCTCCAGATCGCCGGCGCCTACGACCTCTCGCCCGAGCTCGTCTCCGGCATCACCGCGGCGCTCGCGCTCGCCGGCGCGTTCGCGGCCGGCTGGACGACGCCGGAGCGCAAGCCGTCGCTGCCGTCCTCGGCAGTACAGTCGCTGCTGGATGGCGCTCGCGAATAGAGGCCTGCTTGCCCTCGTCCTCGCGCTCGCCGCCGCCGGCCCCGCCCGCGCGTCCACGACCGAGGCGCTCGCCGCGAGCTTCCACTCGCCCGGTTGCGCGGGCGCCCCGGTGTGGCGGATCGGCTACCGGCTGTACTGGATCGACGACCACGGCCGCGCCGCCTCGCGCGCCGGCTACGACGCGCTGCTCGACCACGCGCGCGTGTTCGCCGCGAAGGTGGGCGATGCGTCCGCGTGCGCCGTGCGCGTGCGCATCGACGTCTACGACGAGGGCTCGGCGGTCTGGCCCGCGACGCCGGACCAGACGGCGTATCCGGGGGACACCGAGGCGTTCCAGCGCCGCCACGGCTACGACGCCGTCTTCGCCCGCTTCCCGCAGGTCGGCGACGAGGGCTACAGCGGCGTCGCGCACTCCGGCCTGCCGCTGAACATGCGGGCGAAGTTCCCGGGCTCGGCCGAGCCGCTGACGCCGTGGGGCGCAGTCGAGCCGGAGTCCTGGACGCTCTGGCACGAGTGGCTGCACATCGCCGTCGGCTTCTACGCGCACCCGCGCCAGGGCTGGCCGTCCGGGGACGTTCACGGCGCGTGCTCGCACGGCTACAGCTGCACCGGGGTCGACGAGCGCTACTTCGCGGATCTGATGACCGGCCGTGTGATGGAGGGCACAACGCCGCGCGGGATCATCGGAGCCGAGTGGGCCTACCACGGCACGCCCCAGCACCCGCACCGCCAGGACCCGGGCCTGTTCGTGCGCGTCCGGACCAACAACGCCGGCTGGCGCGAGGGCGTGCGCCGCGTTGTCCTGACCTACGCGGACGCCGTTTCGGGACTGCGCGCGTACCGCCGCGACGTCACCCACGGCGGCTGGACGCTCACGCCACCGGTGCGCGCGGGCCTCTACCGCGTCTGCCTCACGTCCGCGGCGAGCGACCGCTACGCAGCGGGGCGCTACTGCGACACGTACCGCGTCCGCCGAGCGGTCGCGCAGGCGCGCGCGTGGCGGGCGGCGAATCGGGCGAGCTGAGCGCGCGCGGCGGGGACGCGCCGGCCTGGCGGCGCCCGCGCGGGACGCGTCGGCTTTGCGGCGCCCCGCGCGGGACGCGTCGGCTTTGCGGCGCCCCCGCGGGACGCGTCGGCTTTGCGGCGCCCCCGCGGGACGCGTCGGCTTTGCGGCGCCCCGCGGGAGGGGTGCTCGACGTTTCCTTACCAGGGGTAACGAAATGTCCGGCACCCCCTTCGGCCGGCGCGCGGACGCGGTCGTTCGTGTGCGGCGCGGGCATGCGAATGGTCGTTCGTGATCGCTTCGTCGACCGGCGCGCCAGTTCGGGCCGGCCCCTTACCTGCCGCAGTTCGCCCATCCCGGCCCGGCGCAGGGGTGGTCCCCGTCTGTTCGACTATCTCGAACTTCTGCGTGCCACCCCTCGTTCGGAGCGCAGGCTCGCGCCGCGGCTAAGCGCCGTTCGCCGCCCGCCGGGCGCGTGACCGCGCCAGCGCGGCTCGCGCCTGCTCGCGACTCACGGGCGCGGCGAACGCCGGGAGCGCCAGCTCGGCGCTGCGGACGACCGCCGAGCGTTCGCGTATCCCCTTGCGGTCCGTGGGCTCGCGGCGATGGAAGAGACGGGGTAGGCCGGCCATGTCAGCGATGTCGTTCGGCGGCCCGGGCCGACGGGGCGCGGGCGGCCTCCACTGTCAGGATACCCGCCGCGACGGCCGCGACGAGCGCGCCGAGGCCCCATGCCCACGTCAGCGCGGCCTCGCTTGCCCGGAACGCGAGCACCGCTCCCGCCACGACCGCGCACAGCGTCGCGGCCGCCAGGCACAATCGGTATGGGGCCAGGACGAGCCGCACCAAGGGGTGCTCGCCCGACCGCAGCACGAGCCCGGAGAACACCGCCGAGGACGAGAGGAGCACCGCGATCGCCGGCCCGGCGGACACGGCGAGATCGGCCAGATCCGCCAGCAGCCACGGCAGCGCCAGCTCGAGCGCGATCACCCACGCGACCAGCGCGGCCGGGACCAGGAAGCGCCCGCGCTCGGTCCCGTAGCGGACACTCAGGCCGGGCTCGAGGCGTCGCCCGGAGTCGGCCACGAAGTAGACCGCCGGCCGGTCCGCGTCGCGCGGCCCCGAGGCGAGCACGACGCCCGACCGGTTGTCGACCAGCTCGGTGGTGCGCGCCCGCATCTCGTCCGGCACGTCGACCTCCGCGTGGTAGGACGCCGCCTCCGTGCAGCCGGGCGCGTCGTAGAAGTGCACGACGCGGTCGGGGCGGTCCAGCGGCTCGTCGTAGGCGAACTTCAGCACCCGCCGGCGTGAGACGTCGCCCACCACGGCGCACAGCAGGAACCCGCGCGCCAGACGCCCGGCCAGGGCCACGAACCCCGGAACCGGCCCGACGCGCTCCTCCAGCCCCGCGAGCCCCGCGTCGATCGCGTCGAGGTCGTCGCCGTTGGTGGCCAGCACGCGCTCGATCAGCCCGTCCGCGCGCGCGTCGCGACCCTCCTCAAGGTCGAGATCGAGCATCAGGTACAGCAGCTCCCGCCCGACCAGCTGCGTCTCCTCCGAGCGCAGCAGCGGCACGCTCGACAGGTCCTCCATCCGCAGGTCGAAGTGCGCCAGCGGCCGCTTCGCCAGCAGCGCCAGCGGCACGATCCACTCGTTCGCCGACAGCCGCAGGTCGTCGCGATGCTCGACCGGCACCGTGAAGTCGACCGACACCGAGCGCCGCACGAGCTCGTGCGAGAGCACGGTGATCGTCTCCACGCGCCGGTGCCGCCACGCGGCCTGGCGGGTCAGCAGCGCGGCGAAGCCGACCGCGATGTCGCCGGCGCGGTCCTCGAGGACCTCACCCGGCCACACTGCGCAGCGCCGCCTCCACCAGCGATGCGTCCCAGCCGCCCAAAAGCACGCCCTCGACGAACATCGCCGGGGTGGCCAAGGCGCCCGAGGAAACCGCCGACCGCACGTCATCGAGCACGCGCTCGGCGTGCCGCCCCTCCCGCATGTCATCCATCAGCGTCGCCACATCGAGCCCCAGCTCTCCCGCGTACGTCAACAGCTCCGCCACCGAGAGCGAATCCTGACGAGCCAGCAGGACGTCGTGGTAGTCCCAGAAGCGATCCTGCGCCGCCGCGCCCTCGGCGGCCAGCGCGGCGCCGTTGGCGGACGGGTGGAGCTCGCCGATCGGAAGGTGCCGCCACGCCGCCGTGAACCAGTCGAAGCCGAGCTCCTGCAGGCCGCGCCACGCCGCCGCGCTCTCGGGATCCTCGTAGTCGCCGAACATCACGACGACCGGCCCGCCGGACCCGCGCGCGTGGTCATGCCCGCGCAGGAACGGCGGCGTCAGGCCACCAGCCGCTCGCTCAGCTCCCACAGCCGCTCCCGCGCGTCCGCGTCGTAGGCCTGTGGATCGGCCCGCGCCTCGCGCTGCCCGTTGAAGTAGCGACCGGTTCCGACGTCATCCAGGATCAACCGCTCGGTCGCCAGCGCGCCTTCCTCGACCGTGCTGAGGCTCGACCCGCGCGCCTGCAGCACCATCTTGGTGTGCATGTAGGTCGCCGGGTGCAGCGCGTTCACGCTCACCCCGGAGCCCTCCAGCCGCGAGGCGAGCGAGAACGTGAACATGATCTGCGCGAGCTTGCTCTGGCAGTACGCGCGCGTCCCGCTCCAGCCGTGCAGCAGCTGCACATCGTCGAAGTCGATCGCCTGCTGGCCCGCCGACGCGACGTTCACGATCCGCGACGGCGCCGACCGCTTCAGCAGGTCGAGCAGCCGCAGCGTCAGGAGGAAGTGCGAGAGGTAGTTGACCGCGAAGGTCAGCTCGTATCCGTCCGCGCTCTCCAGGCGCCCCTCGCCCGCCGCCGACCCGATGCCCGCGTTGTTGACCAGCACGTCGAGCACCGGCTCGCGCTCCAGCACCTCGCCGGCCAGCCGTCGCACGTCGGCCAGCGACGACAGATCCGCGACGTACACGCGCGCGCCCGGGATCACGCCGGCGGCGCGCTCCGCGGAGCGCCCGTGCACCAGCACCGTCCATTCCCGGTCCGCCAGGTCGCGCGCGACGTGGCGGCCGAGCCCGTCCGTCGCCCCGGTGATCAGCGCCGTCGGCATAAGGGAGCTAACCGTACCCGGCCGCGTGGCAGCCGTACTGCGCGGCGGTTCTGAAGCGGGTTAGCATCGCCCGGTTCCCATGGCGGCGGCCAACGTCCCCATCACGCGCGATCTGCTCAGCCGGCTCGCCTCCGGCACCGCGGGCGTCGTCGGCGGCGCGTTCCTGCGCCGGCTCGTGGCCGAGCTCGGCGCCGCGCTCAACGCCGAGGTCGCGTTCGTAGCCGAGCTCGTCGAGGAGCTCCCCGGCTGCGCGCGTACGATCGCCAGCGCGACCGCTCCCGGCATCGAGCTCGGCGAGGGCTATGAGTTCGAGCTCAAGGGCACCCCGTGCGAGCACGCGTACTCGTGCGAGCTGCTGCGCATCCCCGCCAACGCCCGCGATCGCTATCCGAGCGACGGCTTCCTGCGCCGCTACGAGCTCGAGGGCTACATCGCGCTCGCCCTGCGCGGCGCCGACGGCCGCCCGATCGGCCACATCGCCGTGATCTCCAGCCAGCGGCTCGACGTCACCCCCGACGAGCTCGCCGCGCTTCAGATCTTCGGCGCCCGGGCCGCCGCCGAGGTCGAGCGCCGCCGCCACGAGGCGACGCTGCGCGCCCGGACCGTCGAGGTCGCCGCCTCGCGCGCCCGCGCGTTGCAGGCGGCCGACGAGGAGCGCCGCCGCATCGGGCGCGACCTGCACGACGGCGCGCAGCAGCGGCTCGTGGTGCTCGGCCAGGCGCTCGACCTCGCGCTGCGCGACATCGAGAAGAACCCCGAGGGCGCCGCCACCCGCCTCGCCACCGCCCGTGAGCAGGCGACGCTCGCCGGCCGGGAGCTGCGGGAGCTGGCCCGCGGGCTGCACCCGGTCGGGCTCGAGAAGGGCCTCGCAGGAGCGCTCGCCGCGCTGGCCGTCCAGTCGCCGATCCCGCTGCGGATCGCCGCGATCCCCGCGCGCCGCCTCCCGCCGGTGGTGGAGGCGACCGTGTGGTTCCTCATCTCCGAGGCGCTCTCGAACGCGATCAAGCACGCGGACGCGACCGACCTGCGCGTCGACATCGTCCAGCACGGACGCACGCTCGTCGTGGAGGTCGTCGACGACGGCACCGGCGGCGCGCGCGTCGACGACGGCACGGGACTGCTCGGGCTCCAGGCGCGCGTCGAGTCGCTCGGAGGCCGTCTGGTGATCGACAGCCCGCCCGGCGAGGGCACGCGCCTCGCCGCGACGATCCCGCTCGCCCCCTGGCGGACGGCGCGCGACCCGTTCCTCGAGTTCGGCCATGCCGGCGACGGCGGCCGCGGCCGCACGAAGATCGAGGAGGTGCTCGCCGGCACGCGGACGAGCGCCGTCTCGCTCGCGCGCGAGTGGGAGCTCGAGGGCGGCCCGCCGCGGATCGGCCAGCGCCTGCCGGTGTTCGACCACACCGGCCGCAAGTACGGCGTCGTGGAGGTCGTGCGCGTCGCGCTCGTGCCGTTCGGCGACGTCGACCCGGAGACGATCGACGGCGAGCCCGGAATGGACGACTGGCACGAGGGCCGCCGCGAGGCCTACGAGGCCTGCCGCGAGGAGATCGCCGCCCTGCTCGGCGAGCCGGCCTGGCGGCTGACCGACTCCGAGCCGATGGTGATCCTCTGGTACCGCCAAATCTAAAGGGGGTCAGGCACCTTTAGTAAACGTGCCTGACCCCTTTAGGTGACGGCGGCCGAGATGAGCGGCTCCACCCTGTAGGGGATCTGCCGCGTCATCGAGATCGCGCTGATCGACCGCTGCACGGCCCCCTTCTGGAGCATGCCGTTGATGACGTCCTGGAGGTGGCCGTTGTCGTGCGCGACGACCCGGCACAGCAGGTCGCGGTCGCCGGTGACGCCGTGGGCCTCCAGCACCTCGGGCACGCGCCGCAGACCGGCGACGGCCTCGTCGAGCCGCCCCTGGACGATCTCCAGCGACACGAACGCGAGCACGGGATAGCCCATCTGCATCGGGTCGAGCTCCGGCCCGAAGCCGGTGATCACGCCGCGCCGCTGGAGCTTGTCCATGCGTGCCTGCACCGTCCCGCGCGCGACGCCGAGCCGGCGTGAGACCTCGAGCACCCCGATCCGCGGGTTGGTGCGCAGCGTGAGCAGGAGCCGGGCGTCGAGCTGATCGATCTCGTCTGGCATTTTGACCACCGATTCGAGGATTTCTGTACGCAGACTGTGCAGGCGTACCAGGGCTTTGACGAAGACTTGCACATATGCTGTCGTGTCGGCGCGATGTTCGAGGAGGGTCAGCTCTACTCGCCGGTCACGCAGTCCGACGACGGCGCCGTCGTCGTGCACCTCGGCGCCGGCCACCCGGGGTTCAACGACCCGGTGTATCGCGAGCGCCGGAACGAGATCGCCGCGGGCGCGCTGGCCTGGGAGTCGGGCGCGCCGGTGCGGCGAGTCGCCTACACCGAGGCCGAGAACGAGGTCTGGCGGCTGGTCTCCGCCGAGCTCGCGGTCAAGCACGAGCGCTACGCGGTGCGCGAGTTCAACGAGGCCAAGGCCGCGGTCGGCCTGCCGGAGGATCGCGTACCGCAGCTCGCCGAGGTGACCGAGCGCCTCGCGCCGCTGACCGGATTCGCCTACCACCCGGCGCCGGGCCTGGTCGACCTGCGCTGCTTCTACGGCTCGCTGGGCGAGGGCGTGTTCCACTCGACGCAGTACGTCCGCCATCCCTCGCAGCCGCTGTACACGCCGGAGCCGGACATCATCCACGAGGTCATCGGCCACGGGAACATGCTCGGCTCGCGGCGCTTCGCCGCGCTCAAGCGGGCCGCCGGAGCCGCCGTCGCGCGGCTGGAGAGCGACGCCGCCGTGCAGGCGGTCGCGGACGTCTTCTGGTTCTCGATGGAGTTCGGGGTCATGTACGAGGAGGGGGAGCTGCGCGCCTACGGCGCCGGCATCCTCTCCTCGTACGGGGAGATCGAGGAGTTCCGCGCGATGGAGATCCGCCCGCTCGACGTCGCCGCGATGGCGAGCGCCGAGTACGACATCACCTCCTACCAGCCGGTGCTGTTCGCGGCCGAGTCGCTCGGCCAGCTCGAGCAGGTCGTCGGCGGCTTCTTCGAGACCGCCGACGACGACACCCCGGCTCGCCTCGGGCTCGCCGTCACAGCCTGAACGGCGCGGGACGCGGGAGCACGGCCGCGCGCTCGACCGTCCGCACCCACTCGTAGGCGAGCGCCTTGCAGTGCGTGAGCGCGACCCCCGCGTCGCGCAGCCGCGCGAGCCCGCGCGCGTGCATCTCGCCCGGCGAGAACGTCGCGTCCTCGACGACGACCACGCGCAGGCCGGCGTCGAGCAGGCCGACCGCCGACTGATAGACGCAGACGTCGGTCTCGAAGCCGACCAGCACCGCGGCGCCGCGCCCGGTGTCGCGCACCGCCTGCAGGATCTCCGGCGTGCCGGCCAGGCCGAACGTCGGCTTGGTGAGCACCGGCGTCCCGGGCGCGAGCGCGATCTCCGTCCGGCCGTTGCGCTCCGGCTCTTCCTCGGTCGCCACCACCGGCACGTCGAGCGTGCGCGCAAGCTCGGCGAGCCACGCGGCGCGGGCCAGGGCGTCCAAGGCAGCCGGACGATCCGGCAGGTCCTCCGGAAAGAAGCCCGGCTGCGCGTCGACGCACACCAGCAGGCAGTCCTCGTGCGCGATCAGCGGCATGTGCGTATGTTGGAGGTTGGATGGACGAGACCGACGAACGCCACCTGCGCCGGGCGATCGAGCTCGCCGGCGAGGCCCGCGCGGCCGGCGACATGCCGTTCGGGTCGCTGCTCGTCGGCCCGGCCGGCCAGGTGCTCGCGGAGGACCGCAACACCGTCGTGACGGGCGGCGACATCTCGGCCCACCCCGAGTTCAAGCTCGCGCTGTGGGCGTCGCGCGAGCTCGATGCCGAGGCCGCCGCGAAGACGACGATGTACACCAGCTGCCAGCCATGCGGGATGTGCGGCGGCGCGATCGCGCGCTCCGGCCTCGGCCGCGTCGTCTACGCGCTGTCGGGCGAGCAGCTGGGGTCGCTCGGCGCGTCCAGCCCGGACGCCCGCGTGGTGGCGTTCGACGGCCCGGCGCTGTTCGACGAGGCGCGCGTGCCCGTCGACGGCTATTACCGCTGAGCGACGCAAGCTCCCCGTACCCGCCCTCGCCGTGCAGCTCAGCACCCGGTGGTGACCGTGCGCATTGCGCCGTGACCGGTGCGCTGTGCGGGGCGTGACGGTGCTGACGGGGAATCGAACCCCGGCGCGTGCCCCGCGCGCACCATTAGGGTGCAACTTCCGGGCAGTTGCCGCCCTGGTGCTCGCCGCTGCCCGGCTACCGACTTGCGTCTTCGATCAGGTCTGCCGTCCAGTTGTGCTCCTGGATCGCGGTGTCGAGCTCGCGCCGCTCGCGCGCGAGGTCGTCCAGCTCAGAGCGCAGCGCAGCCACGTCGATCTGCCGCGTGAGGCGGATCTCCGAGCGCGAATAGCGCGCCTGCGTCTGCGCCACGGCGTCGAGCGACGAGCGCAGCACGCCCTGGCGGACTGCGAGTACGTCGCGCCGGGCAAGCGCGGCGGTCACGCTCTGGCCGCTCGGCAGCCGGCCGGACGCGTTGGTGAGGTTGATCGCGGTGATCAGCCGCTCGAGCTCGGCGGCCAGCTCGCCGAGCTCCGCGAGCAGGCGCGACGGATCCTCGGGCGGCGAGTCGCCCTCCTGCACCACCGCACTCGCCTGCAGGCGAGCGCCGATCTGCGCGATCCGCTTCTGCACGTCAGCGCGCAGCGTCAACGCCTCGCCGAGCCTCATGCCGCGCAGCGTAGCCTCACGAGCGTGTTCGGCGCGTCACACCGCGGCGGCTCGGGGCCGCCGCTCGTCCTGCTGCACGGCTTCTTCGACACCTGGCGCGTGTGGGAGCTGGTCCTGCCCGCGCTCGAGCGCGAGCGCGACGTGCTCGCGGTCACCTTGGCGGGCCATGCGGGCGGGCCGGAGCTGCCCGATGAGCTGGACGACGACGCGCTGGCCGACGCGGCGGAGCGGGCGATGGACGCGGCCGGATTCGAGCTCGCACAGATCGCCGGCAACTCGCTCGGCGGGTTCGTGGCGCTCCAGCTCGCGGCGCGCGGGCGGGCGAGCGGCGTCGTGGCGTTCGCGCCCGCCGGCGGCTGGGACACACAGCCCGGCGTGTTCGCGCTCCAGCGTGAGATGCACGATGCACTGAAGGCCGCCGCGCCGCACGCGGATGCGCTGGTGGCGACGCCGGAAGGCCGGCGCGCCGCCACGCGCTACACGGCCGTCAACTACCGGCACATCCCCGCCGAGCTGCTCGCGCACCAGACGCGCGGCGCCGCGGCCTGCGATGCGCCGCGAATGCTCGCGCAGGCCGAACACGCGCGCTGGGACCTCGACTTCGCACGAATCGCCTGCCCGATCCGGATCGTGTGGGGCACGGAGGACCGCCTGCTCGAGTGGCCGCAGGCCGCCTCGCGTTACCGCCGGCTGCTGCCTCACGCCGACTGGGTCGAGCTCGAAGGCGTCGGCCACTGCCCGCAGCTCGACGTACCGCTGGAGACCGCCCAGCTGATCCTCGGACTGTGAGTTGTCGATTTCGGGCGCGCCCGTTTGTCGGCTGTGTAGAACGACGAAAGGATGTGTCCGATGACCCAGTACGCGGTGATGATCTACGAGAACGCGCCCGAGCTCTCGCCGAAGGTCCTGGCGGCGCACGGCGCCCTGCCCGACCGGATCGCCGAGGCGGGCGGGAAGACGCTCGGCGGGCTCGCGCTGGAGCCGCCGTCGACGGCCACGTCGGTCCGCGGCGAGCTGATCACCGACGGGCCGTTCATGGAGAGCAAGGAGGTGCTCTCCGGCATCTTCGTGATCGAGGCGCGCGACCTCGACCACGCGCTCGAGCTCGCGAAGATGACGCCGATCGTCGACGGCGGCGTGGAGGTCCGGCCGCTGATCGGGTGGGCGGTCCTGTAACCGAGGCCGAGCGGGCGGTCGCCGACGCGCACCGCCGCGAGTGGGCGTTCGTGCTCGCCGCGACGGCGCGCGTCACGCGCGACCTCGACGCGGCCGAGGAATGCGTGCAGGAGGCGTACGTGTCGGCGCTCGGCGCGTGGGCGCGCGACGGCGTTCCCGCGCGTCCCGGCGCGTGGCTGACCGTCGCCGCGCGCCGCAATGCGCTCAACCTGGTGCGCCGCGTGCAGACCCTGCAGGCCAAGCTCCCACTGCTGCTCGAGCCCGAGGCGGGCGAGATGCTCGACGACGAAGACCCGATCCCCGACGACCGGCTGCGACTCGTCTTCACCTGCTGCCATCCGGCGCTCTCGCGCGAGGCGCAGGTCGCGCTGACGCTGCGGCTCGTGTGCGGGGTGGCGACGCCCGAAATCGCCGACGCGTTCCTCGTGAGCGAGCCGACGATGGCCGCGCGGCTGACGCGCGCGAAGAAGAAGATCGCCACCGCGCGCATCCCGTACGCGGTCCCGGCGGCGTCCGAGCTGCCGGAGCGCGTCGACGCGGTGCTGACCGTGATCCACCTGCTGGCCACCACCGGCCATACCGCGCCGCGCGGAGACGCGCTGATGCGCGAGGACCTGCTCGCCCGCGCGCTCGACCTGGCGCGGATGCTGGTCGCGCTGCTGCCGCGCGAGCCCGAGGCGCGAGGGCTGCTCGCGCTCCTGCTCGTGCTGCACGCGCGCCGCGACGCGCGGATCGACGCGGACGGACGCATGGTGCTGCTCGCCGACCAGGACCGCTCGGCGTGGGACCGCGACGCGATCGCGGAGGCCGACGGGCTGCTGCGCGACGCGCTCGCCGACGGGCCGGCGGGACGCTTCACGCTCCAGGCGGCGATCGCGTCGCTGCACGCGCAGGCGCCGAACTGGGAGGCGACCGACTGGCCGCAGATCGTCACGCTCTACGGCGAGCTGCTGCGGGTCTGGCCGTCGCCGGTGGTGGCGCTCAACCGCGCGATCGCCGTCTCGATGGCGGACGGGCCGCTCGTCGCGCTCGGCGAGGTCGAGGCGCTCGAGCGCGACGCCAGGCTCGCCGGCTACCGCTACCTGCCGGCCGCGAAGGCCGACATGCTGCGCCGGCTGGGACGGCGCGAGGAGGCGGCCGCCGCGTACCGGGCGGCGCTGGCGCTGACCGGCAACGCGGCCGAGCGCGCGTTCCTCGAAGGGCGCCTGCGCGAGCTGGCGTCGTGAGTCGGAGATTCGTGTGCTCTGCGGCGTTCTCCGGGTCGTGCCTGACGGCACCGGCAGGCCGCTCGCATACTGGTGGTACGTGGGCGCCTGCCGGGGCCCGTCAAGCGAGCGAAGCGGTGACGAGCTTGCGAGTCAGAGGGGCCGGGGCCGCCGGCTGCCCACGAATCTGCGACTCAGGACGCTAGCGTAGGGGCGGTGATCGCGCCCGTCGTCTCCGAGGCGCCTACGGGCGCCGTGCTCGCCGACGTCCGCCACTACCTCGACGGGCGCTCGGGCCGCGCCGCGTACGAGGGCGGGCACCTGCCCGGCGCCGTGTTCGTCGACATGGACGCGATGCTGGCGTCGCCGCCGAGCCCGCAGGAGGGCCGGCATCCGCTCCCGGACCCGCAGACGTTCGCGGCGGGGCTGAGCGAGCTCGGCATCGGCGACGACGACACGGTCGTCGCGTACGACGACGCCGGCGGCGTGATGGCCGCGCGGCTGGTCTGGATGCTGCGCGCGCTCGGTCACGACGCGGCGTTGCTCGACGGCGGCCTGCTCGCCTCCGACGGCCCGCTTGAGACGGTTGCATCACCCCGGCCGCCGGCCCGCTTCACGCCACGGCCCTGGCCCGCGGAGCGCCTGGCCACGATCGACGACGCCGCCGACCCCGCCAACGTGGTGATCGACGCCCGCCAGCGCGAGCGCTTCCGCGGCGACGAGGAGCCCCTCGACCCGCGCGCGGGCCACATCCCGGGCGCCCGCAGCGTCCCGGCGCGCGAGAACGTCGATGCGAGCGGGCGCTTCGTGGGAGTCGAGCAGCTGCGCGCCACCCTCGCCGAGGCGGGCGTGGTGGAAGGCGCGCCGGTCGTCTCCTACTGCGGCTCGGGCGTCACCGCCTGCCACAACCTGCTGGCGATCGAGCATGCGGGCCTCGGCGAAGGCCGCCTCTACCCGGGCTCGTGGTCGCAGTGGAGCCACACGCCGCGGCCCGCGGCAACGGACGACTAGCGGGCGAGGACGTCGAGCAGGTAGCCGCGCGTCTCGTCGGCGGCGCGGAACATCGCGGCGTTGGCCGTGTACACGGCCGGCTGCACGATCGTGCCCTCGACCAGCTCCGTGGTGACGTCGAGCGAGCCCTCGGGGCCCTGCGAGCCGTCCTCGCGCAGCGGTGAGAACGGCTCCGTCGACATGTTTGCGACGTTGTGCGCGGCCACGTCGACGCGCCGGCCGGCGGCGGCCATGCCCAGCGCTGCGGAGTTCACGGCGGGGATCACTGCGAATGGGATCGGCAGCTCTCCGTCAGAGACCGCGCCCGGCAGGCCGCAGATGGACGAACGGCGCCTGCCATAGTCGATACCCGTGCCCCGGGACATCGAGGATCGCGCCGACTGCGAGCGGCTCGTGCGCGCGTTCTACGGGAGCGCGCTGGAGGATCCGCTGATCGGCTGGCTGTTCACCGACGTCGCGAGGCTCGATCTCGAGGCCCACGTGCCGCGGATCACGTCGTTCTGGGAGACGGTCCTGCTCGGCGCGCGCTCCTACGCGGGCGGCGCGTTCCGCCCGCACGCCGCGCTGCACGCGCGGGCCGAGCTGCGGGCCGCGCACTTCGAGCGCTGGCTCGTGCTGTGGGCCGCGACCGTCGACGAGCTGTTCGCGGGCGAGCGCGCCGAGCTGGCGAAGGCGCACGCATGGCGCGTCGCGCACGCGTTCCACGGCCGCCTCGCGACGCTGCCGCCGCCGCCGTCCGGCTCAGGGCTCCGGGTCAGCCTGCACGGACCGGCTTCGGGCTGACGATCGCGGTCAGCGTGGCCGGACCGACTGGATCCGCCACACGCCGCGGACGCGCGCAAAGCGCAGGTCCGGCCCGTCGCCCGGCAGCCGCGAGATCGCCCGGTCGCCCTCCACGTACACCTCGCGCGGCGCGGAGTCGAGCGGCCGCGCCGACGCCGCGCGCGCGACCACCGGCGCAGCGGCGAAGTCGTCGACGCGGCGCGCGCCGGCGTTGACCGCGGTCGCGAAGCGCCTCCAGGCCCGCCGGATCGCCCGCTCGTCGGCCGGGTGGCTCGTCGCGCACGCCTGGGCCCACGGCGGGCTGTAGGGACCGCACGCCGGCGCCGCCGCACGCGCTCGCGAGCGCGGCGCATGCGCAGAGGGAGACGAGGCGCCGCCACAACACCGTCTATCGCCGCTTGCTGCGAGCGCTTGACGGCTGTCGTCCGCGGGCTGACCGGGCGCCGTGCGATGATCCCGCGCGGCCATGGCCGTCGATCTGGTCATCGAGATCGCGAACACGGCGGGCGCGCTCGCCGATGTCGCCGCCGCGATCAGCGACGCCGGCGTCAACATCGCTGCCGCGACCTGCGTCGGCCCGGGCGACAAGGCCGAGGTGCACATCCTCGTCCCGCACGCCGAGCCGGTGCGTCACTCGCTGGCCATCTCGCATCTCGCGGTCTCGCGCGAGCGCGAGGTCGTCGTCGTCGACGTCGAGGACCGTCCAGGCGTCCTCGCCGACCTCACGCGCCAGATCGCCCGCGCCGGCGTCAACATCGACCTCGTGTACGTCGCCACCCGCAACCGCGTCGTCTTCGGGTCGCCCGACCTCGAGGCGCTTAGGGCCGCGCTGGGCGGCTGACCCCGGCCGGCAGCGCCGCGTTCACTCGCAGGCGGAGCCGTCGCCGTCGCGATCGAGGCCGTAGTGGTCATCGCCGACGACCTGCACCGGGAGCGGATCGTGCGGACCGGGAGGCCGGTCCGCGCGCTCAGCTCGCCGATGCTCAGGAGGGCGGTCACGCGACCATGGTCAGGTCTCCACCCGCTGGAGAGTCAAGAAGTCGATCAGCAGCTCGCGGAACGCGTCCGGGGCCTCGAGCGGCACGAGGTGCCCTGCGTCCTCGACGACCGCATGCCGCGCACCCGGCACGACGCGCGCGAGCGTGTCGGCGCCCGCGACGAAGTCGGGCATGTCGTCGGCGCCCGCGACCGCCAGCAGCGGCACGCCGATGCGCGTCAGCGACTCCGGCTCCTCCTCGACGGGATCCGGCGCGTCCTCGACGGCGCCGGCCTCCAGCTGCAGCTCGAACGCCCGCCGCTGCATCTCCTCCACCAGCTCGCGCACCGGGCCGGGGCGCGTCCACCCCTCGGCGACCGCCTCCACGGCGGCGTCGACGTCGCCGCGCTCGATCGCCTCCCCCTCGGCGTCCCAGACTGCCGCCAGACGCTCCGACGGCTCGCCGGGCATCGGCGTGCCGACGAGCACGAGCGAGCTGACGCGCGCCGGGGCGATCACCGCGACGCGCAGCGCGACGGCGGCGCCGAACGAGTTGCCGACGAGCGCCGCGCGCTCGATCCCGAGCTCGTTCATCGCGATCAGCACGTCGTTCCACGGCGCCTGCGGCCCGGGCTCGACCTCCGCGTCGCCGAAACCGGGCAGGTCGAACGCGATCGCGCGGTAGCCGGCGGCGGCGAGGTCAGGCAGCAGGTCCACCCACATCCGGCGGTCGGCGATGCCGGCGTGCAGCAGGATCACGACGGGGCCCGATCCCGCCTCGTCAAAAGGGATCATGCGCAGATTGTGAAGGTGCGCGACACGGTCTTGGAGCGAACGCGCTTCGAGCCCCCGCGGGTGAAGAAGATCCGCGCGTAGACGCGCCCGCGCTTGCCCGCCGGCAGGTTGAGCTTCAGCCCCACGGCGTACGGGCGCCGGTGGTCGACCCGGCGCGGGCCCCCGCGGACGAAGAACACCACGCGCCGGACGTGCGGCGGCGACTGGCCGCGCCGGTGGCGGATGCGGACGTTGACGCGCAGACGGCCTCCGGGCGGAGTGCACCCGCGCGTCGCGCTCAGTTGCGTGGTGGCGCCCGGCAGCGGGACGATCGCCGGCGCCGAGGGAGCCGCCGGAGGAGGCGGGGCACCGCCCGCGAGCGTCAGGTACGTGAGGCCGTTCCAGCCCGAGCCGATCACGACGCCGTTGTCGATCCAGCCGCCCGCGCCGTTGCCGCGATACAGCCGGAGCGAGCCGTCCGGCGGCCGCGCGAGCACATCCGGCTTGCCGTCGCCGCTGAAGTCGCCGCCGCCGGCGAGCGCCGTGAAGTCCTGCCAGCCGCTGCCGACCACGATGCCGTTGTCCATCCACCCGCCGGCGCCGTTGCCGCGATACAGCCGCAGCGAGCCGTCCGGCGAGCGGGCGAACACGTCCGGCTTGCCGTCGCCGCTGAAGTCGCCCGCCGCGAACACGGCGGTGAAGCCCTGCCAGCCGCTGCCGACCACGATGCCGTTGTCCATCCACCCGCCGGCGCCGCTGCCGCGATACAGCCGCAGCGAGCCGTCCGGCGAGCGCGCCAGCACGTCGGGCTTGCCGTCGCCGTTGAAGTCGCCGGGCGCGAGCAGCGCCGTGAAGTCCTGCCAGCCGCTGCCCACCGGCTCGCCGCGGCCGGTGACCCAGCCTCCGGCGCCGTTGCCGCGGTACATCAGCAGCGCGCCGTCCTGAGTGCGCGCCAGCAGGTCGGGCCGCAGGTCGCCGCTGAAGTCGCCGGGCGCCATCAGCGCGGTGAACGCGCCCCAGCCGGTGCCGATCCGATCGGCGTGCCCGGTCAGCCAGCCTCCCGAGCCGTTGCCGCGGTACATCAGCAGCCGTCCGTCGGGATGGATGGTGAGCACGTCGCCGGCGCCGTCGCCGTTCCAGTCGGCCCGCGCGGGAGCGGCGAGAAGCAGGCAGGCGATCAGGACGACGGTGAGGCGCACGACGGGGACCGACCACGGTAACGTGCCGAGCCGGAGGCGTCGCCGCTCGCGGATGCGGGCGGTCGCACCGACAACCGTCAGCATGAGGATCTTCGTCGCCACCGCAGGGGTCCTGCTCCTGCTCGCCGCCCCGGCAAGCGCGCGCTTGCGCAGCGTCGCCAAGCTCACCGGCACGGTGAAGGGCGAGACGGTGCGCCTCGCCTGGAAGGACCGTGCGAGCGGCGAGACCCGCTACGAGATCCGGCGCTCCGGGCTGAAGGTCAAGCTCAAGCGCAACCGCACGTCGTGGACCGACCGCAAGGTGACGGCGGGCAGGACGTACCGCTACAGCGTGCGGCCGTGCCGCGGCTCGCGCTGCGCGAAGGCGACGCGCGCCACGGTCGCCGTTCCGGCGCCCAAGCTGCCCGGCACCGGCGCGCCGCCGGCCGGCCAGGCGCCGCCCGGGTCGAGCCCGACGATCGGCGACTGCCCGGTCTTCCCGCCCGACAACCCGTGGAACACCGACATCTCGCAGTACCCGGTCGACACGTCGCACGACTACGTCGGGTCGCTCGCCGGCATGGTCCTGTGGCCGGACTTCGGCGGCGGGTACGGCATCCCCTACGTCAGCGTGCCGTTCTCGCAGCCGCTGGTGCCGATCTCCTTCGACGAGGACGACGAGTCCGACCCCGGCCCGTACCCGACGCCGCTCGACGCGCCCGTGGAGGGCGGCGGCGACCGCCACGTGCTCACGCTGCGCCAGGGCGACTGCAAGCTGTTCGAGCTCTACGCGGCCGAGCGCCAGGGCTCCGGCTGGCACGCCTACTCCGGCGCGGTCTGGGACCTGCGGTCGAACAAGCTGCGGCCCGAGGGCTGGACGTCGGCCGACGCCGCGGGGCTTCCGATGCTCCCCGGCCTCGCCCGCCGCGACGAGGCCGACGCGGGCGTGATCCGTCACGCGCTGCGCGTGACGGTGCCGACCACCCAGAAGGCCTACATCCACCCGGCGACGCACTGGGCGTCCTCGAACACGAACCCTGACCAGCCGCCGATGGGGCTGCGCCTGCGGCTGAAGGCGAGCTACGACATCAGCCGGCTGCGCGGCCAGGCGCGGGTGATCGCCCAGGCGCTGAAGACCTATGGCGCGCTGGTCGCCGACAACGGCGGCGGCTCGCCGAAGGTGTTCGTCGGCGGCGCCGTCGACGCGGGCTGGAACGACGACGACCTCGAGGGCCTCAAGGCGATCCCGGCAAGCGCGCTCGAGGCGGTCGTCACGAACCCCGTTGTGCGCGGCTACTGAGCCGCGCGGGGCGGCGCTCCTTCGGCTGCCACAGCGCCACCCCCGCCCCGGCGGGCGCGGCGATCACGCTGCGCCAGCCGGCCGGGCCCTCGCGCGGCTCGAGCGCGATGCTGGCGCCGAGCGCCCGCGCCCGCTCGGTCGCGCCGGCGACGTCGTCGACCTCGACGTAGGGCAGCCACAGCGAGCTGTCGGTGTCGGATTCCACGACGCCGCCGTCGAGCGAGCCGCCCAGCCCGAGCGCGAGGTATGACGACGGGCCGACGGCGATCCGCTCGGCCCGCCAGCCGAAGAGCTGCGTATAGAACGCGCAGGCTCTTGGCAGGTTGCCGGTGTGCAGCTCCAGGTGCACGACGGGATCGTTCATGCCCCCTTTGACCGGTGCCGCCGCCGAAATTCATCGGCGCGCGATGAGTTCCGCGCGCACGCCCGGTCTAAGCCGGTGATGGCCATCACCACCGAGGAGACGTTCGAGGCCCTCGTCGAGTCGCACCGCCGGGGCCTCCACGCCCACTGCTACCGCATGCTCGGCTCGCTGCACGACGCCGAGGACGCCTACCAGGACGCGATGCTGCGCGCCTGGCGCGCGCTGCCGCGGCTGCGCGAGGAGGCCGCGGCGCGCACGTGGCTTTACCGCATCGCCACCAACGTGTGCCTGAACGCGATCGCCCGCCGGCCGCGGCGCGTGCTGCCGGCCGACTACGGCCCTGCCTGGTCGGTCGCCGACGGCGCGGGCGAGCCGGTCGAGGAGTCGCTCTGGCTGGAGCCCTACCCCGACAAAGAGCTCGAGAGCGGCTACGCGGCGCCGGAGGCGCGCTACGAGCAGCGCGAGGCCGTCGAGCTCGCGTTCGTCGCCGCGCTCCAGCACCTGCCCGCCCAGCAGCGCGCGGCGCTGATCCTGCGTGATGTGCTCGGCTTCTCCGCCCGCGAGTCGGCGAGCGCGCTCGACACCAGCAGCGCCGCCGTCAACAGCGCGCTGCAGCGAGCCCGCCGCACCGTTGAGGAGCGGCTGCCGGAGCGCAGCCAGCAGGCCACGCTGCGCACGCTCGGCGACGAGCGCAGCCGCGACCTGCTGCACGGCTATCTCGACGCGTGGGAGCGCAAGGACATCCCCGCGATCGTCTCGATGCTCGCCGACGACGTCACCTTCGACATGCCGCCGTGGCCGTCGTGGTACCGCGGCCGCGCGATGGTCGAGGAGCTGCTGCGGGTCAACCGCGACGCCTGCTTCGAGGACTGGCGGCTGGTCCCGATCCGAGCCAACGGCCAGCTCGCGTATGCCTCCTACGGACTGGTGGACGGCCGCTTCACGGCGCAGGCGATCTGCGTGCTCGGCGTGTACGACGGTCGTATCCACACGGGCACGAGCTTCGTCCTCCCGGCGCTGTTCTCGCGCTTCGGCCTGCCCGCGGAGTGGGCGTAGGATCCGTGCCGATGCCGCTGATCCGGCTCCGTGGCCCGCTCAAGCAGCGCGCCGGCGGGCGCGCGGAGCACACCGTCGACGCGGCGAACGTGCGCGACGCCCTGCGCGCGCTGGAGGCCGCCGAGCCCGAGCTGCGCGGCTGGATTCTGGACGAGCGAGGGCTGGTCCGTCGTCACATCAACGTGTTCGTCGACGGCGAGCCGGGCGCCGAGGAGACCGCGCTCGGCGGCGGCGAGCGCATCGACGTGCTGCCGGCGATCTCAGGAGGAGCGACCGCATGACCGAGCTGCTGATCGGCACGAAGAAGGGGCTGTTCGCGCTGCGGGGCGCGCCCGGCGGCGAGTTCGAGGTCACCGCGCGCGCGTTCGCCGGCGAGCCCGTGGAGTACGCGATGCGCGACCCCGGCTCCGGCCGCGTGCTCGCGACCACGACGTCGCCGTTCTACGGGCCGAAGATCTTCTACGCCGACGACCCGGGAGGCGAGTGGACGCAGGCGGACGGCATCGAGCTGCCCGAGGGCGACCAGGCGCTCAACCGCATCTGGGCGATCGTCCCGGGCGCCGGTGGGACGCTCTACGCGGGCGGCGACCCCGGCGTGCTGTTCGAGAGCGGCGACGGCGGCGCCACCTGGGAGCTGAATCGCTCGCTGTGGGAGCACCCGACGCGGCCGCAGTGGCAGCCGGGCGGCGGCGGGCTGTGCCTGCACTCGATCGTCCCGTGGCCGGGCGAGCCGGAGCGGCTCGCGCTGGCGATGTCGGCCGTCGGCGTGTGGCTGACCGAGGACGGCGGGCGGACCTGGGCGCACGGCAACGACGGACTGAACGCCGGCTACCTCCCCGAGGACGCTGCGCCGTCGCTGACGTACTGCGTGCACAACCTGCACCGCGCGCCGAAGCAGCCGGAGCGGATGTTCATGCAGTTCCACGGCGGCGTCTACCGCTCCGACGACGCCGGCTCCTCCTGGACCGCGATCGGCGACGGGTTGCCGTCGGACTTCGGATTCCCGATGGCCGTCGACCCGGCCGACCCCGACAGCGCCTACGTGATCCCGCTGACCGCGGACGTCGACCGCGTCACGCCGGACGGCCGCGTCTGCGTCTACGAGACGCGCGACGCCGGCGAGAGCTGGACGCCGCGCGGCGTAGGGCTGCCGAGCGAGCACGCGTACCTGACGGTCTTGCGCCAGGCTTTCGACCGCCGCGGCGAGGGCGCCGGGCTGGAGCTCTACTTCGGCGCGACGTCCGGCGAGGTCTTCGGCTCCGGCGACGCGGGGGCGTCGTGGTTCACCGCCGCCGCGCACCTGCCGCCGGTGTTCAGCGTGCGCACGGCATGATCGGCGCAATTCGGGAGTCGACCTAAACAAACGGACGTTGACGTCCAGATGTACGGGTATCATTGTGCGCACACGCACGATGAGCAGCGTCTACCGCAGCATCCTCGTGGCGGTCGATGGATCTCCCGACGCCGAAGCGGCGCTCGCGCACGCCGCTGCCTTGGCGCGCGATCAGAACGCCCGCCTCACCCTGCTGACGGCGATCCCGCCGCTTCCCGCCACCGCGCTGCTCGCGTCCGGTGCCGCGCCGCCGCGCAGCGAGGTGATCCGCCACTACGCCGAGACGCTGCGGCGGGCGACCGACTCGCTGCCCGCTGACGTGAGCGTAACCACGCTTCTCGTCGAGGGCACACCGGCCGGCGCGCTGATCCAGCGCGCGGAGTCGGGCGACTACGACCTGATCGTGATGGGTTCGCACGGCCACGGCCGGCTGCATGCGTCGCTGCTCGGCTGCGTGTCCCAGAAGGTCCTGCACGCGAGCCCGATCCCGGTGCTGCTCGCGCGCGCGCCGCGCGAGGAGCCGGCGGTCGCGCCGACGCCCGCCCCGGCCCGCACGGTCGCGGACACGGCGCCCGGACTCACCTAGAGCCGGCGTTCCAGAGCGTGATCTCGCTCTGGCGGCGGGCGACCAGGCCGGGCAGCGTGTGGCCGCCGGCCCGGACCCAGCGCAGCATCTGCTTGGGGACCTCGTCGTAGTGCCCCGCGTTGAGCTCGGTCAGCAGCCGCCCGCGCAGCGGCGTGAGCCCGGCGTTGTAGACGAACGACGTGAGCGCGTCGAGCTGCTTGTCGCTCAGCTTCACGGTCACCAGCCGATCGACCTTGCGCCGCAGCGGCTCCAGCTCCTGCGCGAGCAGCCGGTTGGCCTGCGCAGGCGTGATGCCCGACCGGTAGGACACTCGCTTGCCGGCGATCACGATCCGGCCGGTCCGCTGCTCCGCTTTCGTGAGCAGGTGCCCGCTGCCGATCACGAGGTTGCCGACGAAATCCCGGTACGGCTTGAGCACCGGCTGCTCGAACTGCGAGACGAGCTTGGCGGCGCCGCTCGCCGACGGCAGCGACGGTCCCTGCCCGGGCCGCCGGGCCGTAAGAAACGCGGCCAGCTTCGTGCGCGTACTCGCGTCGGCGATCAGGCCGGCGTTGAGGAGGAATCGCAGGTTCGCGGCGGCCGCCTCGGTGTTGCCGGTCTTGATCACCTCGAGGATGCGTTGTTGCTCAGCCCTCTGCTTGTCGAGGTCGGCCTGGGACTTGGCGTTCAGCAGCGCGACCCCGGCGTTGCCGATGCCGGCGACCGCCGCGGCGAGGATCGCCACGATGATCGGGTTCAGCCAGCGCCGGGTGTCGGTCGCATCTTCCACGCGGAGATAGACGGCGGCACGAGCCGCGCTGATACCTCACGACGTGCTCGCGTTCGGCTGCGGAGTCGGGTCGCGGTCGGGGGTGGCGCTCGGGATCGTGGTCGAGACCTTCGGCGGCGGCCCCGCGTGGGAGTGTCGGTGCGCGTCGGCGCGCGCCGACGCCGGCCCGGCGAACGACGTGCCCGCGAGCGCGATGGTCGCCGCCGCGGCGGGCAGCAGCCGCGAGAAGCGGCGATTGGGGAGGACCTGCTGGTGGCGGCTTCGGCGTGATGGCATGTGGCAAGCGTCGGCCCGGATCCTCAGAGCCGGGTGGGAGCCTGCTGGGAGTCATCCGCCGGACCGCTTTGAGACATCCGCCGCGCTTCGCGACACTCTCAAGGACGTGACCCGACCGCGCCCCGCCCGGCGTCGCCGTTCTCCCTCGCCCGTGAGGCGCGCGGCCGCGATCGCCGCACTTGCCATCCCGCTGGTGGCCCTCGCTGTGTTCCTGATCAGCCGCGCCATGGACGACAGCGCCGAGCAGGCGCGCATGGCCGAGCACGACTTCGCGGCGGCCTGGAGCCAGGGCAACGACGGGCTCGCCGGCCGTCTGACCGACGCGCCGGCGGCCGCCGGCAAGGCGCTGAAGGTCAACCGCTCCGGCCTCGACGGCGCGAAGGCGATCGTCGAACCCGGGCCGCTCAAGGTCGACGGCGACCACGCGACCGGCACCGTGCACGTCACCTGGCAGGTGCCCGCGATCGGCGACTTCGGCTACCGGGCGCCGGTCACCGTCGTGAAGGGCTCCGATCGCTGGCTCGTCCACTACGACCCGCGGACGATCCACCCGCGGCTGACCGCCAAGACGCGGCTCGGGACCGACAGCTCGAGCACGGGGCGCGCCGACATCCTCGACCGCGACGGGAACCCGCTCGTGCGAGACCGCGCCGTCGTGCGGGTCGGCCTGCAACGCGACGAGGTGACCGACATAGACGACAGCGCCGGCTCGCTCGCCGGTGTGCTGGACATCGACGCCAAGGCGCTCGCCAAGGCCGTCCGCGGCGCCGGGCCGAAGCAGTTCGTGGACGCGCAGACGCTGCGCAAGGCCGACTACGAGGACGTCAAGGAGCGGCTTGCCGCCGTCCCGGGCGTGAAGATCGTCGAGGCGACGGCGCCGCTGGCGCCGACACGGACGTTCGGACGCGCGCTGCTCGGCGGCGTCGGGCCGGCCACCGCCGAGCAGGTCGAGCGGTCCGGCGGCAAGATCGCGCCCGGCGAGCAGGTGGGTCAGTGGGGGCTGGAGAAAGCGTTCGACGACCGGCTCGCCGGCGCCCCGGCGCGCCGCATCCTGATCCGCGATTCAGCGAGCGGCGCGCCGGTGCGCACGTTGAAGAAGCTGCCCGGCAAGGCGCCGGAGGAGCTGCGCACGACGCTCTCGCTGCCGGTCCAGACGGCGGCCGAGTCCGCGCTCGCGGGCGTGGACGCCGAGGCCGCGCTGGTCGCCGTGCAGCCCTCGACGGGCGACATCCTGGCCGTCGCCAACCGCCCCACCGACTCGACGTTCGACCGCGCGCTGGCCGGCGCCTACGCGCCGGGTTCGACGTTCAAGGTGATCACCACCGCCGCGCTGCTGCGCGACGGGTTCGACCCAGGCTCGGTGGTTGCGTGCCCGCAGACGAAGGTCGTCGACGGCAAGACGTTCAAGAACTTCGAGGGCGAGGAGAGCGGCGCGGCGACGTTCGCCGACGACTTCGCGATCTCCTGCAACACCGCGTTCGTCTCGCTCGCGTCGCGGCTGCCCGCGGGCGCGCTCGGCAAGGCCGCGCGCGACTACGGGCTGGGCCGCACCTACGACCTCCCGCTCGGCGTCGCCCGCACCCACGTCCCGCCGGGCACCGACAAGGTCAGCCGCGCCGCGGCGATGATCGGGCAGGACCGGATCACCGTCACGCCGCTCGGCCTGGCCGGCGTCGCCGCCGCGGTGCAGGCCGGGCGCTGGCACCAGCCGCGGCTGGTGGACAGCGACGGGTCGAAGTCCGGGCCCGCGCTGCCGGACCGCGAGCTCGCCACGCTGCGCGACCTGATGCGTCAGGTGGTCATCCGCGGCACCGCCGCGACCGCGTTCGCGGGCGTCGCCGGCGAGATCGCCGGCAAGACCGGGACGGCCGAGTTCGGCGAGCAGTCTCCGCCCGAGACGCACGCCTGGTTCATCGCCTACCGCGACGATCTCGCGGTCGCCGTGCTGGTCGAGAAGGGCCGCAGCGGCGGCTCGATCGCCGCGCCGCTGGCGGCGAAGTTCTTCTCGGCGCTGTAGCGGCCTACGACTCGACGCTCGCCTTCAGGCGGTCCAGCAGCTCGCCGAGCTGCGCGAGCTCGGCGTCATCGAACCCCGCCCGCAGCCGCGCGTCGTGCGTCATCGCCACGCCGCGCAGGCGCTCGAACATGGCCTCTCCCTCGGCGGTCAGCTCCGCGCGCTGCACGCGCCGGTTGCTCTCCTCGCGCCAGCGCCGCACCAGGCCCTGCTTCTCCATCGCGTTCAGGTGGTGGGTGAGCGTGGCGCCGGTGATCCCGAGCGCCTCGGCCATCTGCGCCTGATTGCCCCACTCCTGCGAGCGCACGAGCAGGAGCACCTGCCACATCGCCGCCGACCCGCCGGCGTCGGCCATCGCCCGCTCGAACGCCTGGCTGACCGTGCGCGCGGTGCGCGTGAGCCGGAGTCCGATCGGCGGCAGCAGCGGCGGGCGGCTCATGCACGGCATCGTAGCAGAAGACTTGACGTCTAAGCATTAGACATCTAAGATTGATCGCATGCCACAGCAACTTCGCGTCGGCGACCGCGAGCGCGCGGCCGCCGCAGAGCGCCTCAGCGCGCATCACGCCGCCGGGCGGCTGAGCGTCGACGAGCTCGAGCAGCGACTCGAGCGCGCCGCCGCCGCCGTCTACGCCCACGAGCTCGACGCGCTGGAGGCCGACCTGCCGCGTCCCGGCGCCGGCCGCCCCGCACCCGCGCGACTTCACCCCGGCCCGCCGCTTGCGGCGTTCGCGTGCGCCCTCATCGCCCTCGGCATCGCCGGCTCGATCGCCGTCGGTCACCCGCTCGTCCCGCTGTTCGTGCTTGCCGGGTTCCTGCTCTGGAGGCGTGCCGCGTGCGCGTGAGCCTGAGCGTCACCGAGTACCCGCACGAGGACATCCGCGGCCATCTCGACCGCGTCGTGCGTGCCGCGGACGCCGCGGGGCTTCACACGGTCTGGGTCGCCGACCACCTTCTCCAGGCCGCGCCCGGTGCGTCGCCCGACGACCCGATGCTGGAGGCGTACACGACGCTCGGCTTCCTCGCCGGGCGCTCGGAGCGCGTGCGGCTCGGCGCGATGGTCTCCCCGGTCACCTACCGTCCGCCGGCGCTGCTGATCAAGGCGGTCGCAAGCCTGGACGAGCTGTCCGGCGGTCGCGCCTGGCTCGGGCTCGGCGCGGGCTATCACGAGGAGGAGGCGCGCCGGTTCGGGCTCGACCTCCCGCCCATGCGCGAGCGCTTCGAGCGGCTCGAGCGGGCCCTTCAGCTCGCCCGCGAGACGCTGCACGGGACGCCGATCCTGATCGGCGGGGCCGGCGAGCGCCGCACCTTGCGGCTGGTCGCCGAGTACGCCGACGCCTGCAACGTGTTCGACATCCCCGACGGCGGCAGGACGATCCGGCGCAAGCTCGACGTCCTGCGCTCGCACTGCGAGGCCGCGGGCCGCCCGTACGACGCGATCGAGAAGACCGTCAGCACGCGCCTGAGCCCCGGGGAGGACGCGGACGCGTTCGCAGCCCGCTGCGGCGCGCTGCGCGAGCTCGGGCTCGATCACGTCGTGGTGATCGTCTCCGGCACGTGGACGGAGGACGCCGTGCGCGTCATCGGAGCAGCGTGATCGCGATCGCGAGCACGCCGCTCACTGCGGCGGACACCTTCGCGGGTTTGGAAAGTCCAGGGTCGGCTCCCGATTGCGCTCGGCGCCGCCGAGCCCGACGATCGCGGGATGCCCGTCGGTATCGCCTTCACCCCGTTTGAGACTCGAGCGGACGTGATCCTGCGGCTCGCGATCCGAGCGGACTCGCTCGGCCTGCGCCGCGTCGAGGTCGCGGAGGGGTGGACGCACGACGCGCTGATCCTGATCGCGGAGATCGCGCAGCGGACGACCCGGATCGAGCTCGCCACGTCGGTGATCTCCGCGTGGGGACGGACGCCGGCGACGATCGCGCTCGCCGCCGCCGGGCTCCAGCGCTGCTCGGACGGGCGCTTCTCGCTCGGCATCGGCGCGTCCAGCCCTCCCCTGACTGAGGGCTTCCACGGGATCGAGTGGGATCGTCCCGGAGCCCGGCTGCGCGACACGCTGGTCGCGGTGCGGGCGCTGCTGGCCGGCGAGCGGCTCCCGTCGCCGGCCGCGGACGCGCGGCCGTTGCGGCTCGGCGTGGTGCCCGACCCGCGCGTGCCGCTCGTGCTCGCGGCGCTCGCGCCCGCGTCGATCCGGCTGGCGGGCGAGCTCGCCGACGCGTGGGCGCCGTTCCTGTGGGCGCGCTCGCGGATCGCCGAAGGCCGCGCGCTGCTGGCCGAGGGCGAGGCGCGCGCGGAGGCGCCGGCGCCGACCCGCGTCTCGGTCGGCGTCCCGGTCGCGCTCGCGCCCGGCGCCGCGGGCGCCCGCGAGCTGGCGGCCTGGTGGCTGGCGACATACGTTACGCGGATGGGGCCGCTGTATCCGCGCATGCTCTCCGAGCGCTTCGGGGCGCGCGAGGCGGTCGCCGCCGTGGCCGCGCTGGGCGACCGGCGCGCGGAGCTGCCGGAGGTCGCCAACAAGCTCGCCTCCGACGTCACGCTGATGGCGACCTTCGACCGCGCGGACGACGCGATCGCCTCCTGGTTCGCCGCGGGCGCCGACGACGTGAGCCTCGTGCTCCCGCCCGGCCGCTCGGAGGAGGAGCTGACCGAGATCCTCGAGGTCGCTGCCGACGCCGTCGACGCGCCGCGCGCAGCGTCGTGGAGGGCGGCGTGACCGCGGACGCGACGCCGATGCGGCGTCCGGAGCGCGCGGCATGACCGCCGTGTCGATCCCCGCGCGCTTCAACGGCCCGCCCGGCTCCGCGCACGGCGGGTACGCCGCCGGGCTCGTCGCCTCCGCGCTCGGCCCCGCGGCGAGCGTGCGCCTCGCCGCGCCGCCGCCGCTGGACGCGCCGATGACGCTCGAGGACGCCGAGTTCGGCGTGCGGCTCACGCACGGCGACGCGCTGATCGCCGAAGCCCGCCCCGGCCGCCCGCAGCTCGATGCGCCCGCCCCGCCCGACCTCGCCGCCGCCACCCGCGCGTCCGCCGCCTACCCCGGGTTCGCGGAGCACCCGTTCCCGACCTGCTTCGGCTGCGGCACGGAGCGCGCCGAGGGCGACGGCCTGCGCATCTTCCCCGGGCCCGCCGGCGACGACGGCCTGCTCGCCGCGCCGTGGACGCCGCCGGCCGATCTCGCCGCCGACGGCGCGATCGACCCCGTCTTCGTCTGGGCCGCGCTGGATTGCCCGTCCGGCTTCGCGTGCATCCCGCCCGGCACCCGAAGCGTCCTCGCCACCATGACCGCCGAGCTCGAGGCGCCGGTCCGCGCCGGCGAGACCTACGTGATCACCGCGTGGCCGGTCTCCCACGACGGCCGCAAGCACCGCGCCGGCGCCGCGCTGCACGACGCGTCGGGCCACCGCCTCGCGATCGCCGACACGCTCTGGATCACGCCGCGCGCGTGAGAAGCGCAAGTAGTGTGCTCAACGATCCTGCAGCACGCCCAGAACGTTGCCGTCGGGGTCGGTGAACGTGGCCACCAGGCGGCCGCCGCCGACGTCGCGCGGCTCGTCCTTGACGGTGGCGCCGGCCGCGGTCACCTCGGCGAGCTTGGCCGCGATGTCCGGCACATGCCAGTAGGCCACCGGCGAGGTCATCCCCTGTCCCGCGCCGCCGGGCACGAGCCCGATCTGCTGGCCCGCGACCTCGTATCCGACGTAGTAGGACGCGTCGCTCGTCGGCTCCGCGCCGAGCAGCGCGGTGTACACCGCCTTCGCCGCGTCCAGGTCGGTGACAGGATGGAGAATGGTCTTGACGCCGTCGATGGAGGTCATGGGGTCTCCTGAGGTCGTGGTGTTCATGGCGGCAACCTTAGGTGTGCCCGGACGACCTCGCTTCTCGATTCCTGCTCGGTTCGTTCCCCGCATCCCGAGGGGACCGATGCGCGCGCTGCGCTCCGGTGAGCGCGGCACCGGCATCGAGCACCGTCCCGAAGCGCCAGTAGACGCGGTTCGCGAACACCAAGGAGGTGTTCGCGGGCTACAACATCGTTGAGGCGGAGGAGCTTCGAAGACGCGGGCGGCGGACGCTTCTTCATCCGCACGCACATCGCAAGCCGGTATCTGACCGCCGACGCGAGCGGAGCCGTCAAGCAGGCCGTCAAATCCGCCACCGACGCCCAGCGCTGGCAGCTCACGCCGACCGGCATGACCGTGCTCGACCGCGACAAGTACGCGATCTCCAATCTCGCGTTCCCAGGGAAGCTGCTCCAGCCCGGTGCCGCCAGCTCGACCGCGGGCGCGCCCGTCGTGCTCGGCACACCGACCGGGGCCGGCATCCACAACACCAACAGCTGGGTGGTGACGAGCCCGCTGCTGGCTAGCGGGATCGACGTGCACCCCTAGAAACAGCAGAACCCGCGCCGTGGCGCGGGTTCCAGCTCATCGGGGCGCCCGGATTTGAACCGGGGACCTCACCGACCCGAACGGTGCGCGCTACCAGGCTGCGCCACGCCCCGAGGGCTCGCAGTCTAGCGGCCCGCCTAGCTGCCGCCGAGAAGCGCCCCGGTGGTGTCGCGCACCGTCTGCGTCACGGCGCCGGTGGTCTGGTTGACCGTGCCCGCGGCGCCGCCGACGGCGCCGTTGACGGCCCCGGTCGCGCCGTCCACGGCCTCGCCCACCGGGCCGTCGCCCGTCGCCTGCTGGACGGCGCCGGTGGCGCCTTGCACCGTGTCCTGGACGGCGCCGGTGGCGCCCTGGACGGTGGAATCGACCGTCCCGGCGGCCTGGTCGACCGTGTTCTGGACGGCGGCGCCCGCGTCGCCGGTGGCCGTCTTGACCGGATCCGACGCGGCCGATGTCGGCAGCTTGACCTTGGGCGTTGACGCGTCGCCGCCGGAGGACGCGGACGACGCCGGCGAGGAGGAGGAAGCGCCCGAGGAGCCCGAGGGAGCCGACGAGGTCCCGCCGCCGCCCGACGTGGCGCGGTCGACGGCGGGCCTCGAGCTTCCGGCTCTCCCGGACGAATGGTCGGAGCGGCGGCCCGCGTCCCCCCGGGCGCCGCCGCTCCGTGAGCTCGTTGCCGGCCCGGTGACGGACGTGCCGGAGTCCGCGGTCCCGGCCGCGGTCGAGCTCGAAGTCTTGTGCGCGGCCGGCGACACCACGACCGGGTGCGTCGCGGGATGGCGTCCGCCGGTGGCGACCTGGTGCGCGCCGACGCCGACCCCGGTGCCGGCGACGAGCAGCGCGGCGGCCGCGCCGGCCTTCGCCCACGGCCCGCTGAGCTGATCCGACAGCGCGGGCAGGTGCGCGGCCCAGCGCGCGCCCGGCGCGTCCGAGGCGGGCAGATCGCCGCCGCGCCGCAAGCGCAGGAACCCCGGCAGCGGCAGCACCCCGGCGACCCGGTCGACGATCCGGCGCGCCGCGGGACGGCGCACCAGCAGCCCGCGATCGAGCCCGGCGGCCAGCGCCTCGCGCCGGCACGGCTGGCAGTGCGAAAGGTGCCTCGACAGCCGGCGCGAGTCGCGCACGCCGAGCGCCCCCGAGGCCGCCGCGGCGATGATCGACCGCACGCGCAGGCAGCGCGCGCCCGACACCAGCTCGTCGTACTCCTCGGTCAGCCGGCGGCGCGCGCGGAACAGCGTCGACTCGACGGCCGGCCGCGTCATCCCCATGCGCGCGCCGATCTGCTCGTACGTCAGCCCTTCGAGCTCGCGCAGGACCAGGATCTGGTGATGGGACTCCGACAGCCCGCCGAACGCGCCGCACAGCGTCTCGAGGTCGTGCTTGGCCGACACCGCCGCCTCGGGCGACGGCCCGGGCGCGGCAAGCCGGGTGTGATCGGAGGGAGCGAGCCCTTCCTCGGCGTCGTAGGAGACCTCCTCGGACCGCCGCGAGCGCCGGAACGCGTCGATGCACGCGTTCTTGGCGATCTCGTAGATCCACGGCTTGAAGGCGATCGTCCGGTCGGTCGCGCGCATCCGCCGCAACGCCGAGACGAAGACCTCCTGCGTGACATCCTCGGCGCGCCCATGGTCCTTGACCATGCCCAGCACGTAGGCGTAGATCCTTCGCTGGTAGCGCTGATAGAGCGCCTCGAAGGCACGGTCGTCGCCCGCCCGGACCGCGGCCACCAGCCGCTGATCGGAGTCCGGTGCGGTCTCGCCGCCCGGCTCGCCGGCGGGCGCCATGACGGCGCCGCTCGCTCCCCTACTCAACGTCGAAGGTCCTCCGTGCGCTAACGATTCACGTCGTTGCGCCCCTCCCCTGCAGGGGGACGCGCGGACACTGTAGATGCAGATCGCCCGAACTGTTCGTTCTCAAACCCACATGGCATCGATCGACGACCTGATCGCCGCGCTCGACGAGCTGCTCGACCCCGGCGCCTACCCCGACCTCGGCCCGAACGGGCTCCAGGTCCCCGGCGCGCGCGAGGTGGCGCGCGTGATCACCGGCGTGTCCGCGCAGCGAGCCCTGAGTGAGCGGGCGGTCGAGCTGGAGGCCCAGCTCGTGCTCGTCCACCACGGCCTGTTCTGGGACTTTCAGCCGACCGGGCTGACGCCCGTGCTGGCCGAGCGGCTGCGCCCGCTGTTCAAGCACGACATCAATCTCGCCGCGTACCACATCCCGCTCGACGCGCATGCCGAGCTCGGCAACAACGCCCTGCTCGCCCAGGCGCTCGGATGCGACGCGCACGAGCCGTTCGGGAGCTACAAGGGCACGCCGATCGGCCGCAAAGCCACCTTCCCAGGCGGGATCACGGTGCCGGAGCTGCGCGAGAGGGTGCGCGCCGCGACCCATCGCGAGCCGACGATCCAGGGCGCCGGGCCCGAGCGGATACGCGCCATCGGCATCGTCTCCGGCTCGGCCGCCGACATGCTCCCGCAGGCGATCGCCGCGGGCCTCGACGCGTTCCTCACCGGCGAGCCGAGGGAGCACGTGATGGCCGACGCGCAAGAGTCAGGAATCCACTTCATTGCGGCCGGCCATTATGCGACGGAGACCTTCGGCGTGCGAGCGCTCGGCGATCTGCTGGCCGAGCGATTCGGCGTCGAACACGTGTTCGTCGACATCCCGAACCCGGTTTGACCGAATGTTTACCTCAGATTGAGCAGGTGGATATTGTGGTCATCCGGTGAAGACGCTACGGTGGCGCTACGTGGCCAACCTCATCAGGAGGAATCGCACTGATGGCAATCCATCTCACGCCCACGGAGCTCGCTCGCGAATCAGGCATGGAACGTCGCGAGGTCATCGAGAAGTGCATGGAGCTGGGCGTGCCGATCTTCCAGGGACGCATCGACAAGACGCTGTTCCTCGCGAACGTCTCGCAACTCGAGGCCACCAGGCAGGTAGCGACAGCGTGAAGTTCGGCGCCTCTTAAGAGGCGCAGGTAGCATCGCCCTCCTCGAGCAGTTCCGGAGGAGGAGCGCAAACACATGCAGGAAAGCACGACGAGCCACGGGACCGGCTCGGCGACGATTGCGGACATCGTGGGCCTGGCCGCCGAGCGTTACGGCGAGCGAACGGCGGCCCGGTTCAAGCGCGACGGCGAGTGGCTTCAGCTGAGCTACCGCGAGCTCGCGGGAATCGTCTCCGAGCTCGGCCGCGGATTGATCGACCTCGGGCTGCAGCCGGGCGAGCGCGTCGCCCTGCTGTGCACCACGCGCGTCGAGTGGTCGCTGATCGACTTCGCGATCACCTGCGCCGGCGGCGTCGTCGTCCCCATCTACCCCACCAACTCGCCCGACGAGTGCGCGTGGGTGATCGGCGACTCGGAGTCGCGCTTCGTGGTCGTCGAGGACGACGGCCAGGCCGCCAAGGTCGCCGCCGTGCGCGAGCGGCTGCCGAAGCTCGAGGCCGTGCTCTCGCTCGCGGACTTCGACTCGCTGCGCGAGCGCGGGCGCGCGCGCGAGGCGGCCGAGCTGGCCGAGCGCGTCGCCGCCGTCACGCCCGAGGACACCTACACGATCATCTACACGTCCGGGACGACCGGACCGCCCAAGGGCTGCGTGCTCACCCACGGCAACTACCGCCAGGTGACCCGCATGTGCGAGGAGATCGGGGTGATCGAGGCGGGCCAGCTCGTCTACCTCTACCTCCCGCTGGCGCACTCCTACGCGCTGCTGATCCAGCTGCTCGCCGTCGACCTCGGCGCCCCGCTCGCCTACTGGAGCGGCGACCCGCAGCAGATCGTGCCCGATCTGATGGCGGTCAAGCCCGCCTACCTGCCGTCGGTCCCGCGCATCTTCGAGAAGATCTACACACTGGTCACCTCGAGCAACGACCCGCAGAAGATCGCGGCCGCGACGCAGCTCGGCCTGAAGGTCCGCAGGATGCAGGAGGCGGGCGAGGAGGTGCCCGCGGAGCTGCAGGCGGCGTTCGACAAGGCCGACGCCGAGCTGTTCGCGAACGTGCGCAACATCTTCGGCGGCAACCTCGTCCAGGCGACCTCCGGCGCGGCGCCGATCGCCAAGGAGATCCTCGAGTTCTTCTACGCCTGCGGCGCGCCCGTGCTCGAGGGCTACGGGATGACGGAGACGAGCACCGTCACGACGACGTCCACGGTCGCCGACCACCGGCTCGGCACGGTCGGCCGGGCGATCCCCGGCGCCCAGCTGAGGATCGCCGACGACGGCGAGATCCTCGTTCGCGGCCCGCACATCTTCCGCGGCTACTACGGCCAGGGCGACACCGTCGCGTTCGGCGCGATCGAGGACGGCTGGCTGCACACCGGCGACCTCGGCTCGCTCGACGAGGACGGCTACCTGAGCATCACCGGCCGCAAGAAGGACATCATCATCACCGCGGGCGGCAAGAACCTCACGCCGGCCAACCTCGAGAACGACCTCAAGCGCTCGCGCTGGATCTCCCAGGCGGTCATGTACGGCGACCGGCGGCCGTTCCCGGCCGCGCTGATCACGCTCGACCCGGAGGAGATCGTCCACTTCGCGCGCGAGCATGGGCTGGCCGAGGATGTCGCGACGCTCGCGCGCGAGCCGAAGGTCGTCGAGCTGATCCAGGGCGTGCTCGACGAGGTCAACGCCAACTACGCGCGCGTCGAGCAGATCAAGAAGTTCTTCATCCTCGACCACGACCTCTCGCAGGAGACCGGCGAGCTGACGCCGACCCTGAAGGTCAAGCGCAACGTCATCAACGAGAAGTACGCGGACGCGTTCGAGGCGCTCTACTCGCCGGCCGACTGACGCAGCAGCGCGCCTGTCGTCTGCTCGAGGATGCGGCGCCAGGCGCGCGTCTGCTGCTTCTCCGCCGCGAAGTGGCGCACGACCTTGCGCACGCGCGTGGCGGAGATGTCGATGCCGTGGCGGCGGCAGACCGCGCGCAGCTCCTCGTAGTCCTTGGCCAGCTTGACGGTCACCGACTGGAAGCCGTGGCGGGCGACCTCGACGCGCGACGCGTAGTTGAGGATGTTCGTCTGGAACATCAGCTCGTCGTCGGCCTCGGGCTCGATCAGCACGATGTCGACGCCCGGATAGCGCTCCTTCCAGTGCCCTGCCATCTCGTGCAGGCGCTGGTAGGCCAGCAGCTTGAACGTCTGGTAGCCGATCTTCGGGAAGCCCATGTCGGAGATCCGCCGCGCGCGGGTGCCGAACAGCGTCGGGATCGACTTCGAGAAGTCGTTCACGTACGGCACGAGCGGGTTGACGACGACGATGAACTTGGCCCCCGCCTCGACCGCGATGTCGAGGTTCGTGGTCGAGACGATCCCGCCGTCCACCAGCTCGCGCTCGCGCACCCGATACGGCGCGTAGATCATCGGCAGCGCCGTAGAGGCGCGCACGGCGCTGGAGATCGGGATGTCGTCCCAGCCCTCGGCGCCGAGCACGATCCGCTCGCATGTGTCGAGGTCGGTCGCGGCCAGGTACAGCTCGCGCTCGAGCAGCCGGAAGTCGTCCACGCGGCCGTCCTCGGAGAGGACCTCGCGCATGTAGGTCTCGATCCCCTTTCCGGTGTAGAGCCCGGACGGCAGCGCGTCGCCGAGCGCGAGGATCACGTCCATCGCGGTGAACGAGCCGAGCGTGCGGGCCAGCGTGCGCGCGACGCCGATCACGTGCAGCGGCAGCCGCACCGCCTTGGACACCAGCTCCCCGTAGTTGGGGCTCAGCAGGTTGGCCAGCTCCATGTTGGGGAACGGCACCGGCACCTGGTCGTTGACCACGCGCATCATCTGCTCGGGCGTGACGCCGTTGGCGGCCAGCGCCGCGATCAGCGAGCCGGCGCTGGTGCCGACGTAGACGTCGAACTGGTTCACGGAGCGGTTGACCGACAGCAGGTCGAGCGCCCGCAGCGCGCCGATCTGGTAGACGCCGCCGGTGAACCCGCCGCCGCCCAGGACCAGCGCGGTCCGCGACTGGCGGCGGCGACGCGAGCTCGCCTTCATCTCGACGACGTTGCTCATAAGAGCAGTCTATGCCGCCCCGGCCGCGCCGGAACGTCAGCGCGACTTCCGCTTGTCCGACGGGTTCCGTAGGCTCGAACGCCGATGAAGCGGGTCCTCCTGGTCGTATTCGCGCTGCTCGTCCTGGCGCCCCCCGCGCAGGCCGCGAGCCTGGCCGCCACGCAGCGCCTGCTCGCGCGCGAGATGGCGAAGGCCGGCTCGGCCGCGGGCGCCTACGTCGTGGACGTCGGCTCCGGACAGGAGCTCTACGCCTACAACGCGGACGTGGAGCGCATCCCCGCGTCGGTCGAGAAGCTCTACACGTCCAGCGCGGCGCTGTTGCGCTACGGCGACGAGGGCCGGCTCTCGACCACGGTGCTGTCGGCCGGCGTGCCCGACGACGACGGCGAGCTGGCCGGCGATCTCGTCCTGCGCGGCGGCGGCGACCCGACGTTCGACGCCAGCGACGCGGGTACGTTGGCCGACCGGCTGGTGCGCGCCGGGCTGGAGCGCGTCGACGGCCGCGTGATGGGCGACGAGTCGGCGTTCGACGCGTTCCGCGGCCCGCCGTCGTCGAACTTCCGCCTCACCAGCGACGTCGGCCCGCTGAGCGCGCTCGCCTACAACCACGGGCGCACCGGAAGGCGCCACCCCTACTTTCAGACGAGCCCGGCGCGGTTCACCGCGCAGGCGTTCGAGAAGGCGCTCAAGCACCGCGGCGTGAAGATCTCCGGCAAGGCGCGCGCGGGCACCGCGCCGACCGGGATGACGCCGCTCGCGCACTGGGACTCGCCCGATCTCGCGGCGATCGCGAAGGCGATGAACCAGCCGTCGGACAACTTCATCGCCGAGACCTTGGTCAAGGCGCTCGGCGCCGATCACGGCACCGCGGGCAGCACGCAGGCGGGCGCCGCGGTCGTGCGCAACACGGTCGCCCGCTTCAAGATCGCGCCGAAGATCAGCGACGGCTCGGGCCTCTCGCGCTCCGATCGCACGAGCCCCCGCCAGGTCGTGCGGCTGCTGAGCGGCATGGCGGGGACCGCCGAGGCGGACGCGTTCGACTCCTCGCTGGCCGTCGTCGGGCGCAACGGCACGCTCTACAAGCGCATGCGCGGAACCGCCGCGCAGGACCGCTGTCACGCCAAGACCGGCACGCTGCACGATGTTTCGGCGCTCGCGGGCTATTGCGTGTCCGCAAGCGGACGCCGCGTGGCGTTCGCGTTCCTCATGAACGCGACGACGGTCTGGCAGGCCCACCCGCTGCAGGACCACATGACCGCGGCACTGGCGCGGCTGGACTGAAAACCAGGTAATAAGCCAGGATGTGAGACTCGTCCTGCTCGCCCTGGCCCCCTTCCTGCTGCTCGCGCCCGCCGCCCAGGCGCGCGATGCGACCGTCACGTCGTTCGACGGCACCCAGATCCAGCTCTCGTTCATGCCGGCCGACGGTCCCGGCAAGCATCCGACCGTGCTCGAGGGCCACGGCTGGGGCGGCTCGCGCGACACGAACCCCGACAGCGCGAGCGACGAGGCGACCGGCAACGTCGGCGTCGGCGCGCTGCGCAGGGCCGGATTCAACGTCCTCACGTGGGACGCGCGCGGGTTCGGCAACTCCGGCGGCACCGTCGAGGTCGACTCGAAGGACTTCGAGGGGCGCGACGTGAGCGCTCTTGTCGACTGGCTGGCGCAGCAGCCGGAGGCCCAGCTCGACCGCGCCGGCGACCCGCGCGTCGGCATGACCGGCGTCTCCTACGCGGGCGGCATCGAGCTCGTGACCACGCCCGAGGACGCGCGCATCGACGCGATCGCGCCGATCATCGCCTGGCATTCGCTCACCAGCTCGCTCTACAAGGAGGAGACGGTCAAGGGCGGCTGGGCTTCGCTGCTGTATGCGGCCGGCGTGCCAGGTTCGAAGAACCGGCTCGACCCGCACATCACGTCGGCGTTCACCTCGGGCCTCGCGACCGGCACGCTGAGCGCCGACGACCGCGCCTGGTTCGCGTCGCGCGGACCCGGTGACGCGGTGGGGCGGATCCGCGTGCCCACGCTGCTCGTCGAGGGCACGGCCGACACGCTGTTCACGCTGCACGAGGCGATCTCCAATTACGCGATCCTTCGCGGCAACGGCGGTCCGGCGAAGATGATCTGGTTCTGCGGCGGGCACGGCGTGTGCCTTACTGGGAGCGGGCCCGCCGGCCACGTCGAGGCGGCGGTGGTGGCGTGGCTGCGGCGCTATCTGGCCGGCGAGGCATGGGTCGACACCGGGCCGCGCTTCGAATGGCTGGCCGACGACGCCAAGTGGCGCGCCGGCGACGACTACCCGCTGCCCGCCGGGCCGCCGGTGACGGCCTCCGGCTCCGGCACGCTGGCGCTGAACCCCGCCGACGCGGTCTCGGGCACGCCGCTGGCTGCGGGCCGCGCCGCGAACGCGGTCAACGTGCCCGTCAACGCACCCAGCAGGCAGATCGTCGGCGAGCCCATGCTGTCGCTGACCTACAGCGGCACCGGCGTGGGCACGCACGTGTTCGCGCAGCTCGTCGACGAGGCGCGCGGTGTCGTGGTCGGCAACCAGGCGACGCCGATCCCCGTCACGCTCGACGCCCAGACGCACGCGATCACGCGGCCGCTGGAGGCGATCGCCTCCGCCGGCGGGCGCTACACGCTGCAGGTGATCGGCGGGACGATGCTCTACGGGCCGGTCCGCGGGATCGCCAGCATCGGCTTCTCCTCGATCAAGCTGACGTTGCCGACGGTCGGCGCGGAGACGCCGCTGCTGGGCGGCGCGCCCTCGGCTCGCCGCTGCGTGTCGCACCGTCGATTCGAGATCCGCCTGCCGAAGACCGTGCGGACGGCGCGGGTGACCGTGAACGGCAAGCGCGTGAAGACGTTCCGGCGCGCGGGCCGGCGGCGCGCGGTGATCGACCTGCGCGGGCGCGGGCGATCGGTCGTGAAGGTGCGCGTGGTGGCGCGCACCAAGGGCGGGCGGACGCTGCGCCAGACGCGGACGTACCACATCTGCAGGTGAGCTTCAGGGCGCGACCCGCCGTCCCTCGCCGCGCAGGGCCAGCCAGCGATGCCCGTAGCGTCCCAGCGGGATCTCGACCCGTCCGCTGCGTTTCGGGACGAGCTCGTCGTGGTCGAACAGGTCCACGAGCGTGTCCGGACCGAGATCGAGCCGGGCGGTCACGGGGCGGGGGCCGAGGTTGTGCAGCGCCACGACCGTGCTGCCGGCCCAGTCGCAGCGGTGGGCGAAGATCGCCGGCCGGCCGGCGTCGAGCACCGTGGCGCGGCCCCAGCCGAGCTCCGGGCACTCGCGCCGGCGGCGGATCAGGCGCTCCATCCAGCTCAGCAGCGAGTCGGCATGCCGGCGCTGCTGCGCGACGTCGACGTCGTCGGCGCCAAGCGGCCGCACGAGCTTGGCGCCTTCGGGAGCGGTCGAGAAGCCGGCGTGGCGCTCGCGCGACCAGCGCATCGGCGAGCGTACGCTGAGCCTTCCCTCGATCTCGAGGTTCTCCGCCATCCCGATCTCCTCGCCGTAGAACAGCACCGGCGTGCCGGGGAGCGCGAACACCAGCGAGTAGACCATCCGGATCCGATCCTGATCGCCCTCGAGCATCGTCGGCAGGCGCCGCCGCAACCCGCGCCCGAACAGCTGCATGCCCGGATCCGGCCCGAACGCCGCGAACACCTCGGCGCGCTCGGCGCCGGACAGCTTGTCGAGCGTCAGCTCGTCGTGATTGCGGGCGAACGTCGCCCACTGGCAGTCCTCGGGGATGTCCGGCCGCGCCTGCAGCGCCGCGGCCAGCGGCGCCGCGTCACCGCGCGCCAGCGCGAGATACATCGCCTGGTTGACGTTGAAGTCGAACGCCATGTGCAGCTCGTCCTCGTCGCCGAAGAACTCGCGGACCTGCGGCGGGTCCAGGTTCACCTCGCCGAGCAGGATCGCGTCGCCGCGCCGGCGGCACATGTAGCGGCGCAGCTCCTTCAGCAGCTCGTGCGGGTCGTGCAGCGCGCCCTTCGGCATCCCAGTCGGCTCGAGCAGGAACGGCACCGCGTCGACGCGGAAGCCGGCAAGGCCCTGCTGGATCCAGTAGCCGATCACCTGCGCGAGCTCGTCGCGGACCGCCGGGTTGGCGACGTTGAGGTCGGGCTGGTGCGAGTAGAAGCGGTGCAGGTACCACTGATCCGCCTGCTCGTCCCACGCCCAGTTGGACGTCTCCTTGTCCGGGAACACGACATCGCCGGGCTTCTCCGGCGGCTTGGAGTCCGCCCACACGTAGAAGTCCCGGTAGCGCGAGTCGCGCCCTGCCCGCGCGGACTGAAACCACGGGTGGTCGATCGACGTGTGATTGGGCACGAGATCGGCGATCACGCGAATTCCGCGGTCCCCCGCGGTCCGGATCAGCTCGACGAAGTCGCCGGGCGTGCCGAACCGGCCGTCGACGCCATAGAAGTCGGTCACGTCGTAGCCGTCGTCACGGCGGGGGGACGGGTAGAACGGCATCAGCCACAGGCACGACACGCCGATGCCCGCGAGGTAGTCGACGCGCTCGGTCAGGCCTGCGAGGTCGCCGATCCCGTCGCCGTCGGAGTCGAGGAACGTCGCGACGTCGACGCAATAGACCACCGCGTTCTTCCACCACACATCGCCGGTCGCCTTCTCGATCACGAAGAGCGCCTACCCAGCCCGCTAGAACTCAAGACGTGAGCGGCCACGTCGTCGCCATCGGTGGCGGGAAGTTCTGGGACGACGGATGCGAGGACCCGCGCCTGGACGCGTTCATCCTCTCGCTCGCCCGCCGTGAGCGGCCGCGCGTGTGCTTCATCGGCACCGCCAGCGGCGACGCCGAGGGCTACCGGTACCGGTTCATGCGCGCGATGGCCCGCCATGACTGCGTCCCGACCGATCTCCCGCTGTTTGGGCGCGTGGTCGGTGACCTGCCGGCGTTCGTGGCCGAGCAGGACGTGTTCTGGGTCGGCGGCGGCTCGACCGCGAACCTGCTGGCGGTCTGGCGCGTGCACGGCCTCGACGCGCTGCTGCGCGACGCGCACGAGCGGGGCGCGGTGCTGGCCGGCATCTCGGCGGGGATGAATTGCTGGTTCGAGTGCTCGACGACCGACTCGTTCGGCCTCGGGCTCGCTGCGCTGGACGACGGCCTCGGCATCCTGCCCGGCTCAGCCTGCCCGCACTACGACGGTGAGCCGCAGCGGCGGCCGCTCTACCGCGCGCTCGTCGACGGCGGCTTCCCGCCCGGCTACGCGGTCGGCGACGACGCGGCGCTGCACTTCGCGGGCACGGCGCTCGCCGAGGCGGTCACGCTGCGTCCCGGCGCCGCCGGCTACCACGTGGAGCCGGGCGCCGAGACGCGGATCGAGGCGCGGGTCCTTTAGCTGCGGAACAAGTCGCGCCCGCCCATCGTCTGGGTGGGTGAATGCGGATCCTGATGACCTCGAACCGCGGCGCCGGCCACATCGAGCCGCTCGTCCCGTTCGCGCACGCGCTGCTGCGCGCAGGCGACGACGTGCTCGTCGCGGCGCCCGAGGGCGCTCGCGCGCACGTCGAGCGCGCGGGCCTGCCCTACTTCGCGCTCCCCGAGCCGGCCGACGACGAGCGCGACGCCGTCATGGCCGACTTTCCGCGGCTGACGAACGACGAGCAGGGCGTGATCATGCTGCGCGACGTCTTCGGCGACATCTACGCGCGCGCGTCGCTACCGGGCGTGCTGCGCGCGGTCGACCGCTTCCGGCCCGACATGATCCTGCGCGAGCCGACCGAGTTCGCGGGCCTGCTCGCAGCCGAGCGCCGCGGCGTTCCGCACGGGCAGATCGGCATCTGGGCGAACGAGAAGAACACGTGGAGCTCGCCGCTGGTCGCGCCGGTGCTCGACGCCCACCGCGCGCGGCTCGGCATGCCGGTCGACCCGCGCGGCGAGCGGATCCTCAACAGCCTGGTGCTGACGCTCTTCCCCGAGGCGCTGGAGGACCCGGGCGATCCCGGCTACGCGCTCCGCTTCCGCGACGATGCGCCGCCGCCGCTGGCGTGCGAGCCGCTCTACGTGACGTTCGGCTCGGTGCTCCCGGCGCTGCCGATCTTCCCGGAGGTCTTCCGCGCTACCGTCGACGCGCTGGACGAGGTCGGCGTCCCCGCGCTGTTCACGGTCGGCATCGAGGTCGACGCCGACGCGCTCGGCCCGGTGCCGGATCACGTGCGGATCGAGCGCTGGGTGCCGCAGGCGGCGATCATGCCGAGCGTGCGGACCATGGTCGGCCATGGCGGCTCCGGCACCACCCGGCTCGCGCTCGCCGCGGGCGTCCCGTCGGTGATCTTCCCGGCCTTCGCCGACCAGCCCCGCAACGCCCGCCGCGTCGCCGAGCTCGGCGCGGGGATCGCGCTCGACTCCCTCGACGGGCTCGCGGACGCGATCCGCCGCGTGCTCGAGGAGCCGTCCTATCGCGAGGCCGCACGGCGCGTCGCCACCGAGATCGCCGCGTTGCCGCCGGTCGGCTCGGCGCCGGACGCGCTGCGCGCGCTGCTTGCGCCCGCACTTGCCGCGTGATGTAGCTTCGGGCACCGATGAAGGTGCTCATCGCGGTCCCCTTCCTGCTGCTCGCGCTGCTCGGCGCGGGCGGGATGTCGTCGCTCGTCGACGCTGGGGAGTTGAGACGGTGAGCATGGGGAGGATTGCCTTTCACTGCACATCGGTGTGTATTGAACGCCGAGGGGCTCGACGCGCTGTACGCGTATTACGAGCGGACCGGGGACGCGTGGGAGGTCATCCTGCGCGATGCGCACCTCGTCGAGGCGGTCCGCGAGGCGATCCCGCCGTTCGTCGCCTACGTCGCGCTCATGACGGCGATGCTTGAAGCAGCGCGAGCAGCCCCGCCTCATCCAGCACGGTGACGCCGAGGCGCTCGGCCTTCTCGAGCTTGGAGCCCGGCGATGCGCCGGCGACGACGTAGTCGGTCTTCTTCGAGACGCTGCCGGTGACCTTCCCCCCGGCGGCCGCGATCCGCTCCTGTGCCTGCTCGCGCGTGAGGTCGGGCAGCGTGCCGGTGAGCACGAACGTCCTGCCGGCCAGCGGCCCTTCGCCGGGTGGCGGACCCGCCTCCTCGAACGTGAGGCCCGCGCGGCGCAGGTCCTCGATCAGCGCGCGCATCTTCGGGTCCTGGAGCTGATCGTGGATGAGCGTCGCGACGATCGGGCCGATGCCGGGCGTCTCGGCGATCTGCTCGGGGGAGGCGGCGAGCAGCGCGTCGATCGTGCGGAAGTGCTGGGCCAGGCTGCTGCCGGTGACGTAGCCGACGCCCTCGATGCCGAGCGCGAACAGCACGCGCCCGAACGGCTGGCGCTTGGACCGCTCGATCGAGTCGAGCAGCTTGTTGACGCTGACCTCGCCATAGCCGTCAAGCTCGAGAAGGGCGCCCCTGTCCAAACGGTAGAGGCCGGCCGCGGACGCGATCAGGCCGAGGCGGAGGAAGTTCGCGACCTGCTGCTCGCCGAGACCGTCGATGTCGAGGATGTAGGCGAACGCCGTGACGATCTGGCGGTTGCGCTCCGGGCACTCGCGGTTCGGGCAGCGCGTGAACACGGCGCCCTCGGCCTTGACCGTGGGCGTGTCGCAGAACGGGCAGCGCTCAGGCGGCCGCGGCGGCGGCGAGCGGTCCTCGCGCTCGGCCTCGTGCGGCGCCGGCGAGATCACCTGTGGGATCACGTCGCCGGCCCGCAGCACGATCACGCGATCGCCCTCGCGCACGTCCTTGCGGGCCAGGTCCTCCTCGTTGTGCAGCGTCGCCGCCTTCACGGTCACGCCACCGACATGGACGGGCTCCAGCGCCGCGAACGGGTGCATGTCTCCGAACTTGCCGACGTTCCAGTTGACCGCGTTCAGGCGCGTGACCGCCGTGGTCGGCGGGAACTTCCAGGCGATCGCCCAGCGCGGATCGCGCCCGACGACGCCGAGCCGCCGCTGCAGCTCGAAGTCGTCGACCTTCACGACCACGCCGTCGATCTCGAAGTCCAGCGCCCCGCGGCGGCGCTCCCACTCCAGGCACTGCGCGACGACCTCATCCTCGCTCCCGAGCTTGCGCACGTCGCCGTTGACGCGGAAGCCGTGCGCGCGCAGCCATTCCAGCGCCTCCCAGTGGGAGCTGAGCGAGAGCCCCTCGGTGACGCCGATGCCGTAGCACCACATCGACAGCGGCCGCTCGGCGGCGAGCGCGGGATCGAGTTGGCGGATCGTCCCGGCCGCCGAGTTGCGCGGGTTCATGAAGGTCGAGAGGCCCGCCTCCGCGCGCCGCTCGTTGAGCGCCGTGAAGTCCGGCAGCGACATGTAGACCTCGCCGCGCACCTCGAGCAGCGGCGGCGCGTCCTCGATGCTGAGCGGGATCGAGGGAATCGTGCGCAGGTTGTGCGTGACGTCCTCGCCCACCTCGCCGTCGCCGCGGGTGGCCCCGCGCTCGAGGCCGCCGTCGCGGTAGACCAATGAGATCGCCAGCCCGTCGATCTTCGGCTCGGCGACGAACTCGAACCTCGGATCGTCGATCCCCTCGCGCGCGAGGTGATTGCGCATGCGGTCGACCCAGGCGCGTAGCTCCTCCTCCGAGCGCGCGTTGGCGAGCGAGAGCATCGGCTGCAGGTGCGCGACCTTCTCGAGCCGCCCGACCGGCGTGCCGCCGACGCGCTGGGTCGGCGAGTCGGGCGTGACCAGCTCGGGATGGGTCGTCTCGATCGCGCGCAGCTCGTCGAGCAACTTGTCGTACTCGTCGTCGCCGATGACGGGGTCGTCGAGCACGTAGTAGCGGTGCCCGTGGTGGGCGAGCTCCTTGCGCAGCTCGGCCGCCCGCGCCTCGGCGCTCACGGGAGCGCGCCCTGCAGCTCGGCGAGCAGGTCGGCCGCGATCGCGTCCGGCGCGCGGTCGTCGCAGGAGATCACGACGATCGATTCGTCCCCCCGCGCCGCAGCGAGATAGCCCGCGCGTACGCGGTCCTGGAGGTCGGACAGCCGCTCGTAGGAGTCCAGCTCGGCCCGCGCCCGGGTGCGCTCGGCGACCAGTGCGGGCGTCACGTCGAGCACGAACGTGAGGTCCGGCGCCGGCAGCCGCAGCTCCGTCCGCTCGAGCGCGAGCACCCAGTCGTGGACGGCTGCCCGCTCGGCCTCGGGCGCGCGCGCCGACTGATAGACGGCGTTGGAGAGCGTGTAGCGGTTGCAGATCTCGACGTCGGCGGCCAGCGGGTCGTGCTCGAGCGCCTGGCGCCGGTCCACGGCGAACCACAGCGCGGCCGAGCGCACGTCCAGCGCGGACGCCGAGCTGCGCAGCATATGCCCGATCTCGCGGCCTATGAAGCTGTCATAGGCAGGAAAGGAACGGAGCTTCACCTCGGCGCCCGCGGCCGCGACGTTCGCGCGCAGCAGCTCGGCCTGTGTCGTCTTGCCGGCGCCGTCGACGCCCTCGATCGAGACCAGGAACATTGAGGCCCGCCAGGATACGGCTGCGACTGCGGCGCCCGGCGGCCGATTAGTGCGTTTATGGAGCGTGGGAGACGGCTGGTCGGCGTCGACGTGGCCGACGAGCGGGAGCTGGCCGGGCACGTCCTCGGCTGGATGTTCGTCCTCAGCACGAGCGTGGCGATCGTGCTGCCGACGCTGCCCGGCGTCGACGGCGGCATCATCACGCCGACGCTCCCGATCGGCATCGCCGCGCTGATCTTCGGCGTCGTCGCGCTGCGCCGCATCCGCTGGACGAACGCGTCCGGCGCCGCGATCCACGCGGCCGTGCTCGCCGGCGCGATCGGGATCGCGATCGCCACGTCCGACAACGGCGGCGCCAACTCGCCGGCGCGCTTCCTGCTGATGCTCGTGCTGGTGTTCACCGGCTACTTCTTCCGCGGCCGCGAGGCGTGGCCGTACCTGGGCGTGGTGGTGATCCTGCACGCGCTGCCGCTTGCCTACGACTCGAGCGCCATCGACACCGGGCTGCTCGGCGAGTTGCTCGTGGTCACGCCGTGCTACACGATCCTGATGTTCCTGCTGATCAGCGGCAAGCGCGGGATGATCGAGCTGCGCGAGCGCGCCGACGACCTCGCGCGGCGCGACCCGCTGACCGGGCTCGCGAACCGGCGCGCGCTGCTGGAGGCGGCGCAGATCGCCCCCAGGCGCCGGACCGGCGACCGGCTCGGGCTGCTGCTGCTCGACGTCGACGATTTCAAGCTCGCCAACACGCTGTACGGCCATCCGGGTGGGGATCGCGCGCTGCGGTTCGTCGCGCTCGCGCTGCGCTCGGCGGCGCGCGAGACCGACCTGCCCGCGCGGCTCGGCGGCGACGAGTTCGCGATCCTCGTGCGCGGCGCGACTCCGGAGGCGATGGAGGCGCTCGCCGAGCGCGTGCTCGGTACCGTGCGCGCGAGCGACGAGTCGCTCGGGATGCCCCAGTTCATCCTGCGCGTCAGCGCCGGCTGGGCGCTCGACCAGCCCGACGCCGACGCGTTGCTGGCCGCCGCGGACACGGCGCTCGGCCGCGCCAAGCGCACGGGCAAGAATCGCGTGCTCCGATCGGCGTAACGGAGGACCGCCGCACCGTTACGGTGTGATCCCCATGCGACGCTCCGCGCTCATCACCATCGCCGTCGCGATCGCCGCCGTGGCCATCGCCGGCGTCCTCGCCAACCGCAACGGCAAGGGCGACGGCGACGGCGACAAGGGCTCGTCGGCCACCCGGCAGGCCGAGTCCGCTCCACCCGGCTCGCTCGAGCTGCGCTTCGTCGTGTCGCCCGAGAAGGAAGAGCTGCTCAAGCCGCTGATCAAGCAGTTCAACGACGAGCGCAACGGCGTCTTCGTGCGCCTGCAGGCGCAGAACTCGGGCGACACCGAGAACGGGCTCGTCCGCGGCGCCGTCAAGCCGGACGTGTGGTCGCCCGCCGGCTCGTTCTGGGGTCGGCTCGCGAACCTGCAGGCCGACAAGCGCTACGTGGCCGACGAGAACCCGTCGATCGTGCGCACCCCGCTGGTGATCGCGATGTGGGAGCCGATGGCGCGCGTGCTCGGCTGGCCGCGCAAGCAGATCTCCTTCGACGACATCGTCCGGCTCGCGAGCGCCCCGAACGGGTGGGCGTCGGTCGGCAAGCCGGAGTTCGGCCGCTTCAAGTACGTTCACACCAACCCCGACTCCTCGACCTCGGGCGCCGAGGCGGTGACCGGCTCCTATTACGCCGTGGTCAACCGGCGCGAAGGGCTGACCGAGGCCGACGTCAAGACGGCGGCGCCGAAGGTCAAGGAGCTCGAGCGCTCGATCGTCCATTACGGCGACTCGACGCTGTTCATCGAGGACCAGCTCTGCAAGGGCGGCCTCGCCTACGCCTCGGCGGCGGCGATGGAGGAGACGACGGTGATCGACTTCAACCGCCGGCGCTGTCAGAACACGAAGCTCGTCGCGCTCTACCCGGTGGAGGGCTCGTTCGTCAGCGACTCGCCGTTCATGGTCCTCGATGCGCCGTGGGTCACCGGCGCCAAGCGCGACGCCGCCGCGAAGCTGCAGCGGTTCCTGGCGGCGAAGGTGACGCCGGAGCTGGCCGGGCGCTTCGGCTTCCGCGCCGGAGACGAGGAGGCGGCGCCGGCCGGGCTGGTGAGCGAGGGCAGCGGCGCCGACCCGAAGCAGCCGCGGCGCACGCTGGTGCTGCCTGAGCCCCAGGTGCTCGACTCGGTCCTCACCACCTGGCGGCGCGACCGCAAGCCCGCGCGCGTGGAGCTGGTGCTCGACAACTCCGGCTCGATGGCGCAGGAGAACCGGCTCGAGCAGGCCAAGCAGGGCCTGCAGGAGTTCTTCAAGCAGGTCGCCCCGCAGGACGAGATCGGGCTGGCGAAGTTCTCGGCGGCGGTCAAGGAGCTGGTGCCGGCCGCGCCGTTCCGCGACAACGCGGCCGCGCTCAAGCGCGCGGTCTCCGACATCATTCCCGAGGACGACACGACGGTCTACGACGCCACCATCTTCGGAGTTGACACGATCAAGCGCATCGCCGACGACGACCACATCAATGCCGTGGTCGTCCTCACCGACGGGCAGGACACGCGCTCGCGCAACACCCGCAGGCAGGTGCTTCAGCGGCTCGAGCAGGAGGGCCGGGCCGAGAGCGGCGGCGTGCGCGTGTTCACGATCGCCTACGGGTCCGACGCGCGCGAGGGCGAGATGAACGCGTTCGCGCAGGCATCCGGCGGCAAGGGCTTCAAGGCCTCGACGGACGACATCGTGCAGGTCTACCGCTCGATCTCCTCGTTCTTCTGATGCCGCCGCCGGTCACGCGCTCGGAACTGCGCCGGGAGCTGGCCGTCAACGCGGCGGCCAAGCCGCTGAACATCGCGGCGCCGGCCATCGTGCTCGTCGTCGGGCTGCTCCTGCACGTGCTGGCGGTCGCGATCCCGGTGGCGATCGTCGCGTACCTCGCGCTGTTCGCGCAGACGTTCTTCGACGAGAAGGAGGCCGAGAAGGTCGGCCGCGAGATCTACGGGCGGCGCGAGCCGGAGGCGCGCGCAGCACTGGACGCGTCCACGCTTGACGCCGAGATCGCCCGGCCGCTGGTGCAGGCGCGCCGGACGGCGGCGGCGATCCGCCGCGCGGTGGAGGAGTCCGACCAGTCGCTCGACGACGTGGTCGACGACGTCGACGGGCTGGTCGCGGCGATGGAGACGTCCGCGCGCCGGGCGCAGTTGATCTCGACCACGCTCGAGGGCCAGGATCTGCGGGCGCTGGAGGCGCGGATCGACCGGCTCTCGCCCGACCAGGACCCCGACGTGCAGGCGCTGGTGCGCGATCTCCAGGCACAGCGCGACTCGATCCACAGGCTGCGCGAACGGCTCGAGCGCTTCGGCGTGGGGATGGAGCGCATCTGCGCGTCGCTCGGGCTGCTGCAGACGCGCGTCGCGGAGATGAGCGCGTCCGAGGAGGCGGCGGCGCAGCGCGAGCTGGGCGCCCAGGCGCGCGAGCTCCGCGAGCGCACCGACCTGCTCGCGGAGTCGATGGCCGAGGCCTTCGACTCAGTACCGGACGGAAGCTAGGTAGAGCCCGTGCGGCGGCGCCGTCGTGCCGGCGTCGGCGCGCGGACGTCCCGTCAGCAGCGCGGCGAAGTCCTCGCGCCGGCCCTGCGCCACCTCGAGCATCGTGCCGACCAGCACGCGGTTCATCTGGCGCATGAACGCGTCGGCCTCGATCCAGAACTCCAGCACGTCGCCGCTGCGCTCCCAGCCGGCGCGGTAGACGGCCCGGGTGAAGCGCCGGTGGTAGGAGTCGGTCGGCGTGAACGCGGTGAAGTCGTGCGTGCCGTGCAGAGCCGTGGCGCACTCCTGCAGCGCGTCGAAGTCGAGCGGGTGCGGCCACCAGAGCGCGCGGCCGCGCTCGAACGGCGAGGGCTGGGCGCGGGCGAGGACGCGGTAGAGGTACGTGCGCGCGACGGCGTCATGGCGGGCGTTGAACTCGCCGGCGTCCTCCGCTGAGAGCACCTTGATCTCCGGCGGCAGGACGGCGTTGACGCCGCGCAGGTTCGGGAGCGGGCCGTCGTAGGAGACGACCTGGCCGAGCGCGTGGACGCCGCGGTCGGTGCGGCCGGCCACGGTCAGGTCGACGGGCTCTCGCAGGACGGTCTCGAGCGCCTTAACCAGCTCGGCGGCCACCGTCCGCTTGCCGGGCTGCGCTGCCCAGCCCGCGAAGGGGCCGCCGTCGTACTCCATAACGAGCTTGACGCTCAGTGCCTGGCGCCTTAAGGCCGGATGATCGGGATGGGGCGGAGGGGCTGCGCCTTACACCAATTCCAGATAGACCATCTCGGTCGCGTCCGAGGAGCGCGGGCCGAGCTTGAGGATCCGGGTGTAGCCGCCCGGACGCTCCTTGTAGCGCGGGGCGATCTCCTCGAAGAGCTTGTAGATCACGCCCTTGTCGGGGTGCTGGAGGATCGAGGTCGCCCGGCGGCGCGCGTGCAGGTCGCCCTTGCGCGCGAGCGTGATCAGCTTCTCGATCTCCGGCTTGACCGCCTTGGCCTTGGCCTCGGACGTCTTGATCCGCTCGTGGTCGATGACCTCGATGCAGAGGTTCGCGAGCAGCGCCTTGCGGTGCGAGGCGTCGCGGCTGAGCTTGTGGCGGGTCTTCTGATGTCTCATGATTTAAGGTCGGATGATCAGGGTGGGGTGGTGGGGATGTCCCCGCCTTAATCGGTCCGCAGTGTAAGGCCGCGCTGCGACAGGGTCTCGATCACCTCGTCGATCGACTTCTTGCCGAAGTTCGGGATGGCGGCGAGCTCGCCCTCCGACTTCGACACGAGGTCGCCGACCGTCTGGATGCCGGCGCGCTTGAGGCAGTTGTACGACCGGACGCCGAGCTCGAGCTCCTCGATCAGGATGTCGTCCATCGGGCCGCCGCCGCCAGGCCGGCCGCCGGGGGCCAGCACGCCGCCGCCGGCGCCGTTCTCGAGCGTCCCGAGCGGGCCGCCCGGACCCGCGCGCAGGTCCTCGATGCGGTCCTCGTCGGTGAAGATCGACAGGCTGGAGATCAGGATCTCGGCGGCCTCGCGCAGCGCGGCCTGGGGATCGATCGAGCCGTCGGTCTCGATGTCGAGCGTCAGCTTGTCGAAGTCGGTGCGCTGGCCCACGCGCGCCTGCTCGACGCTGTAGGCGACGCGTCGCACCGGGCTGAAGATCGAGTCGATCGGGATCACGCCGATCGGCTGGTCGGGCGACTTGTTCTCCTCGGCCGGCCGGTAGCCGCGGCCGCGGCCGATCGTCAGGTACAGCTCGAGCTTGGTCTTCTTGTCGAGCGTGGCGATGTGCGCGTCCGGGTTGAGGATCTCCACGCCGCTCGGCAGGTCGATGTCGCGCGCGGTGATCTCACCGGGGCCGGTCACCACGAGCGGGGCCTCGACCTCGGTGGCGTCGGAGTGCATGCGGCAGACGATGCCCTTGAGGTTGAGGACGATGTCGGTGACATCCTCGGTGACGCCCTTGATCGTCGAGAACTCGTGCGCCACGCCCTCGATCCGGACTGAGGTCACCGCGGCGCCGGCAAGGCTGGCGAGCAGCACGCGCCGCAGCGAGTTCCCGAACGTGTAGCCGAAGCCGCGATCGAGCGGCTCGACCACGAACTGCCCGCGGTTCTCTTCAACCGACTCGGACGTGATTCGGGGGATCTGGAAGTCGAGCATCAGGGTCCTAACGTCGTTCTCTGTGTGGGAGCGGGCCCCGGCGCGCCGAATGCGCAGCCGGGGTTCATGTGAAGCTGGATTACTTGGAATAGAGCTCGACGATGAGCTGCTCCTGCACCGGCGCGGCGATCTCCGCGCGCTCGGGCCTGCGCAGCACCTTCGCGGTGAGCTGGTCGTGGTCGGCCTGCAACCAGGCAGGGACCTGAGCGACGAGCTCGGTCGCGTCGCGGATCACCGTCTCGGCGTCAGAGCCGGGCTTGAAGGTGATCACGTCGTTCTCGCGCACCTGGTAGGACGGGATGTCCACCCGGCGCCCGTTGACGGCCCAGTGGCCGTGGCGGATGAGCTGGCGCGCCTGACGGCGCGACGCGGCGAATCCGAGGCGCACGAGCACATTGTCGAAGCGGCACTCGAGGATTCGGAGAAGGTTCTCGCCGGTGATGCCGCTCTGGCGGGACGCCTTCTCGTAGTAGTTGCGGAACTGCTTCTCCAGCACGCCGTAGTAGCGGCGGGCCTTCTGCTTCTCGCGCAACTGGACGCGGTACTCCGACTGCTTCTGGCGCCCGCGGCCGTGATCGCCCGGCGGGTACGAGCGGCGCTCGACGCCGCACTTGTCGGTCAGGCAGCGCTCGCCCTTGAGGAACAGCTTCTGGCCCTCGCGGCGGCATTGCTTGCACTGAGGAGAGGTATCACGCGCCATATCAGAGTCTGTCCGGGTGGGAGCGGTGGGTCGGGTTGATCATGGCTACACCCTCCGCCGCTTGCGGGGGCGGCAGCCATTGTGTGCCTGCGGGGTGACGTCCTTGACGCCGGTGACCTCGAGGCCCGCTGCCTGGAGAGAGCGGATCGCGGTCTCGCGGCCCGAGCCCGGGCCCTTCACGAAGACCTCGACCTTCTGCATGCCCTGCTCGATGCCCTTGCGCGCGGCGGCGTCAGCCGTCACCTGCGCAGCGAAGGGGGTCGACTTGCGCGAGCCCTTGAAGCCGGCGCCGCCGGCGGACTCCCACGCGATCACGTTGCCTTCGCGGTCGGTGAGCGCGACGATCGTGTTGTTGAACGAAGTCTTGATGTGCGCCTGGCCGATCGGGACGTTCTTCTTGACCTTGCGGCGGCCGCGCTGCGGGCGACGGGGAGCGGGCACTTACTTCTTACCTGCCTTCTTCTTGCCGGCGACCTGCATGCGCTTCGGACCCTTGCGGGTGCGCGCGTTGGTCTTCGTGTTCTGGCCTCGCACCGGCAGGCCGCGCCGGTGGCGCATGCCGCGGTAGCAGCCGATCTCCATCAGACGCTTGATGTTCTGGCTGCGCTCGCGACGCAGGTCACCCTCGACGACGTAGTCGCGGTCGATGACGTCACGCAGCTTGGAGACCTCGTCGTCCGTGAGGTCGCGGACCTTGCGGTCCTGCTCGATCCCCAGCTGGGCGAGGATCTCGTTCGACGTGGGGCGCCCGATCCCGTAGATGTAGGTCAGGCCGATCTCCACGCGCTTGTTGAGGGGGATGTTGATCCCTGCGATGCGAGCCATGCGTCCGCCTTACCCCTGCCGCTGCTTGTGCCGGGGGTTCTGGCAGATCACGAGCACCCGCCCGTGGCGGCGGATGATCTTGCACTTTTCACACATCGGCTTGACCGACGGTCGTACCTTCATGATCCCTTTCGGCTGATGATCCAGACGGGGTGGCTCTGGCGACCGTGCCGGCCGCCGCTACCATGCCCCCGGAGCGGTCACACGCAGAAGCCTCCCGGCTCCGAGCGCGACAGCGCAGGATAGCAAAGCGCGCGGACGCGCCGAGCCGCGTGGGACTTGGCTTCACGCCGGTCCGTACGGGCCGGTCGCTGCGGTCCGGTACGCGGCGTCGTCGAGCGCAAACTCGGCGCGTTGCCGCTCATTTCCGGCCGATCCCGCGCGCGTCCGCCCGAGCGCACCCGCGTGAACCTCCGCCCGCCGTCTCCGCTCGAGTCCACCCGCGCGGACCTCCGCCCGCCGCCACCGCGAACGCGATACTCGTCGCGCGATGCTCGCCGCCGCCGCGCTCGCGGCCTCCCTCGCCGCGTTCGCCCCGGTCGTCGTCCACGACGCCGACGAGCGCTACCCGCTCGCCTCGGCGGCGGGCCACGCTCCGGTCGCGCGCTCGCCGGACACCCGGCCCGCGGTCTACGCGCGCGCCGTGCCGTCCAAGCGCGGCGGCGCCTGGCTCCAGTACTGGCTGTTCTACGCCGGGCAGGACCAGGACCGGGGCATCGTGCGGACCGGGCGCCACGAGGGCGACTGGGAGCTCGCCCAGTACCGCGTCGACACCACCGGCCGGCCCGTGGAGGCCGTGTACGCCCAGCACCGCGGTGGCGAGCGCTGTGGCTGGAGCGCCGTCGAGACCCGCGACGGCCACCCGGTCGTCTATCCGGCGCACGGCTCGCACGCCTCCTACTTCCGCCCCGGCACCCGCGATCGCCTGTGGCCGGACCCCAACGACGAGGCCGACGGCCGCGGCCCGGTGATCACGCCCGCCGTCGTGCCGGTCAGCGCGTCCGCGCCGGCCTGGATGAGGTTCCGCGGCCGCTGGGGTCACGCTCGAGCCCGCTCGTGGATCCCGGCCGAGCAGGACTCCCCACAGGGCCCCGCGTTCCAGCGCGGGCAACGCTGGAGCGACCCCGACGCGTTCGCGTCCGCCGCCCGGCCCTGCCAGGCGAACTGCAACCGCGTCAACGCCTGCGACGCCCCGGAACGAGGCCTCACGCTCGCCGCGGCCGCCGTCCCCGCCGGCCTCCTGCTCCTGCTCCGCCGCCGCTGGACCACCACGACCGGCGAGGCTCCCGCCGGGTAGCCCGCGGACCGGCGCCGCTACGGCCGCCCGCGGACGACGACCGCCGGAGACGCACCCTCCGAATACGGGAACCCGGTCTGGCGCGGCACGCGGGCCTCGAACCGATACACGCTCGGCGCGGGGATGCTGCGGAACCGGTACCGGTACACGAACCGCCCATCCGACCCCGCGCGCACGGTCTCCACCGGAATCCGCTTCCGCGGTCCACCGGTCAGCGCATAGATCGTCACGATCGCCCGCTGCGCCCCCCGCTCCCCGAGCACCCGCCCCCGGAACACGATCACCGTCCCGTTGCGAACCCGGCTCGGAGAGACCCGAAGCGACACCCCGGCCCGCACGTGCAGCGTCACCTGCCCCACCGCCACCGGGCCGGGATCGCCCGGGAACGCGCAAATAGCAGACGCGCACGCTCCGGCTCTGCCCTGCCCCGACGCGGTAGGCGAGACCGCGCCATGGCGTCTGTCTTCACCGAAGAGACGGGCTTCGCCCTGATTCGGCCCGGAACGCCGACGATCCGCTCCTCGATCGACAGCACGCGCGCCGCCGATCGGCGCGCCCGCGAGGCTGTACGCAACCGCCGTCGACGGTCGTGGTGCGGCCATAGCCGATGGTCCGCTGCGCGCGCTTCGAGCGTCCCTCGAACCAGGACCGAGGCCGCGCAAAGCGGGTCGCGGCGTGCCGTTCGGTCCGCGATGAGCACGGCGGTCGCGAGACTTCACGTGCCGCGCCCGATGATGAGCTCAGCGGCTGGACAGGAGACGGTTGCCGGCGACGTCGAAGACCGCGACTCGACGCGTGCGTACCATCGGCGAGGGACCGGTCGACGAAAGCGGAACCGTCGCACGAGCGCGCGCGGGCAGGGAACAGGGTCGACGTAACGGCGGCGATGCATGAAGCGACCGGGGGCCGACAATGCCGCCGCGACGCTCGCGGCCGTCGACCATGACGATCGCTCCGCGAGTCCGCCACCGCGATCGGTCCGGCGAAGAGACCGGGACGGTGCCGCGACCGCCGCGGCGCTGAGTCGTCGGCCCAGCCGTGCACTCCGGGCCGCGTCGTCGCGAGCGTCACCCGCGCCGCGTAGACGGAGATGGCGGCGTCCTTCGCGGGGTCCGAGAAACACATGCGCCGGGCTGAGGTCCACCATGACAACGACGCCGAGGGCAGATGAGGCTCGACGGCCAGGCGCGCGCATCGTGTTGCCGGCACCGCTCGGAGATCGGCGGGGTCCAAGCGACCGGCACAGGAATCGGCGCCAGCCTGAGACCACACGGCGAAGACTGAATTCTCGCATCGTAAGCCGGTTGTCCACCGGACGTCGGCGGGATCCGCGGGTCGACCGGCGTAGGCAAGCGCCACGTGTCCGGCGAACCATGCCGGTCGGAAAGTACCGAGACTGTGCATAGCGGCGCATTGGAACCCGGCAATCGTCGCGTCCGGAGCCGCGGCAAACCTCCAGCCGGCGACGGTCCGTCCGAGGCCGTGGAGATCGAGCTGTCGATACGCGATCCGTGCGGTCAGCGCGCCGGCGCTGGAACACGTCATCGGACAGCGGAGGCGGACAGCGCCCACATCACCGGTGACGTGCTCGAACCGAGTCCAGCCGCTGGTCGGCGCCGGGGTGCCGTCCGGGAGGCGGCAGGAGTAGACGTCGTACGTCCCCGCGGACGCCGGGGCCGGTGCGAGCAGGGCGCCCGCGAGCGCGGTGAGCAGGATGATTCGTGGCGTCATACGCCGCCACATAGGACCCGCGTAGAGAACTTCGCCCCCCACGCGGCGAATACTAGGCCGCGGAGGGAAGGCTGATCAAGTGCGAAAGGGCTAGGCCGCGGCCGCGGTGGCCGAGTCCGGGTGGTGCCACGGGGTGAGGATGCGGGGGCCGTTGGCCGTGATCGCGATCGTGAACTCGAAGTGGGCGGCGAGCGAGCCGTCCTGGGAGTAGATCGCCCAGCCGTCGTCGCCCATGCGGACCATGTGGCGGCCGACGGTGACCATCGGCTCGACGGCCAGGACCATGCCCTCCTCGAGCGGCACGCCGCGGCCCGCCGGGCCGTAGTTGGGGACCTGCGGCTCCTCGTGCATCTCGCGGCCCACGCCGTGACCGACCAGAGACCTGACGATCGAGAAGCCGGCGGCCTCGACGTGCTCCTGCACCGCGTGCGACACGTCGCCCAGGCGATTGCCCGGGCGGCACTGCTCGACGGCGGAGAACAAGGCGCCCTGCGTGGCATCCATCAACGCCGAAGCGACCGGTGAGACGTCGCCGACTCCGAAGGTCCGGGCGGCGTCGGCGACCCAGCCGTCCTTCACGACGCCGATGTCCACCGAAAGGATGTCGCCGCGCTTGAGCTTGAACTTGCCCGGGATGCCGTGCACGACCATGTCGTTGGGCGACGCGCAGATCGAGCCGGGGAAGCCGCGATAGCCCTTGAACGCCGGCACCGCGCCCTGCGAGCGGATGAACTTCTCCGCCGCCTCGTCGAGCTCCAGCGTCGTCACGCCCGGGCGGATCTTGCCCGCCAGCAGGTCCATCGTCCGCACCAGGATGTCGCCCGCCGCCGCCATGGCGTCGATCTCCGCGGGCGACTTCTTGATGATCACAACAGCTCCTCCAACCGGAGCGTCGCGAGCGTCGCCCGGATGTGATCGTGGACCTCGGTGACGTCGCGCGTGCCGTCGAAGCGGCGCAGCAGCCCGCGCTCGTCGTAGTAGTCCTTCAGCGGCTCGGTCGCCTTGTGATAGGTCGCGAGCCGCTTCTTGATCGTGTCGGGATCGTCGTCCTTGCGCCGGGTCAGCGGCTTGCCGTCCTGGTCGCAGACGCCGTCGTGCTTGGGCGGGTCGTCGTTGACGTGGTAGACGTGCCCGGAGGAGCAGACGCGGCGCCCGGACAGACGCGCGATGACGACCTCGTCCGGCGCCTCGATCAGCAGCGCGGCGGTCAGCCGCCGGCCCATCGACTCGAGCTCGCGGCCGAGCGCGTCGGCCTGCCCGCGCGTGCGCGGGAAGCCGTCGAGCAGGAACCCGTCCTGCCCCTCCTCCTCGACCTTCTCGAGGATCATCGCGATCACGAGCTCGTCCGGGACGAGATCGCCGTTGTCCATGTAGCGCTTGGCCTCGACGCCGAGCTCGGTCTCGTTCTCGCGGTGCTCGCGCAGCAGGTCGCCGGTGCCGATGTAGGGCAGCCCGAAGTCCTCGCGCAGGCGCGCGGCCTGGGTGCCCTTTCCGGCCCCGGGCGGACCGAGGAGTATCAGGTTCAGCTCGGACAACTACTTCAGGAAGCCTTCGTAGTTGCGCATCATCAGCTGCGCCTCCAGCTGCTTCATGGTGTCGAGCGCCACGCCCACTACGATCAGCAGCGACGTGCCGCCGAAGTAGAAGTTCCGCGTGGCCCCTGTGGAGGCGATGATGATCGTCGGCAACGCGGCGACGGCGGCCAGGTACAGCGCCCCCGGGAACGTCAATCGGGCAAGGATGCGATCGAGGAACTCGGCCGTCGGCCGGCCCGGCCTCACGCCCGGGATGAAGCCTCCGTACTTGCGCAGGTTGTCGGCCTGGTCGACCGGGTTGAACGTGACCGCGGTGTAGAAGTAGGTGAAGACGATGATCATGATCGTCTCGCCCACCAGATAGGCCCAGCGACCGGGAGCGAGGAACGTCGCGAGCCCGTTCAGCGACGGGATCAGCTGTCCGATGGTCGGCGGGAAGGCCATGATCGACGCGGCGAAGATGACCGGGATCACGCCCGCCATGTTCACGCGCAGCGGCAGGTAGGTCTGCCCGCCGGAGCTCATCCGCCGCCCGATCACGCGCTTGGCGTACTGGACCGGGATCCGGCGCTGGCCCTCCTGGATGAACACGACGGCCGCGACCACGCCGATCGCCAGGAACGGCATGATGATCTTGAAGACCGGGTCGGGGTTCGTCCACCACTGCTGCACCCCGTTGGGCAGGCCGGCGACGATCGACGCGAAGATCATCAGCGAGATGCCGTTGCCGATGCCGCGCTGCGTGATCAGCTCGCCCATCCACATGACGATGATCGAGCCCGCCGTCAGGCACAGCACGACCAGGATGATCGTGCCGGCGTTGAAGCTCGTGAAGACCGGCGTGCCGGCCGAGGAGCCCTGCGAGCGGAACAGGAACGTGTAGCCGATCGCCTGCGCGCCGGCCAGGCCGACGGTCAGGTAGCGGGTGTACTGCGTGATGCGCGCGGTACCGACCTCGCCCTCCTTCTGCAGCTTCTCCAGCGCCGGCGAGACGACGGTCAGCAGCTGCAGGATGATCGAGGCCGTGATGTACGGCATGATCCCCAGCGCGAACAGCGAGATCCGGGACAGCCCGCCGCCGCTGAACGTGTTCAGCAGCTGCAGGACTCCGCCGTTGCCCTGGTAGTTGTTCTTGATCTGGTCGATCGCCTCGGTGTTGACGCCCGGGACCGGGATGAACGACCCGAGTCGGTAGAGCGCGAGGATCGCCGCCGTGAAGAGCAGCTTCTTCCGGATCTCCGCGACGCGGAACGAATTGAGGATCGTGGAGACCACGGTCGGGCTACTCCTCGACCACCACGCAGGCGCCGCCCGCGGCTTCGATGCGCTCGCGCGCGCTCTTGGAGAATCTGTGGGCCTGGACGGTGAGCTTGACCGACAGCTCGCCGCGGCCGAGGATCTTGACCGGGACGTCGCGCTTCTTGGCCAGGCCGGCCGTGCGCAGCGCCTCGAGATCCACGGACGCGCCGTCGGAGAAGCGCTCCGCGAGGTCGTCCAGGTTCACGTGCTGCGTGTGCGTCCGGAACGGCTCGAACGGCATCGACATCTTCTTGTTCGGCCCGCGCAGCTTGCGCATGCGCATGTGAATCGGGTTCTGGCCGCCCTCGAAGTGCGCGCGGTCCTTGGCGCCGGCACGCGAGCCGTAGCCCTTGTGGCCGCGCCCCGCGGTCTTGCCATGGCCGGAGCCGTGGCCGCGCCCGACGCGCTTGCGGGCGCGCCGCGAGCCCGGGGCGGGCTTGAGCGAGTGCAGGCCGATCGACTCGGCCTTGAGCTCCTCGTCGACGGTGTCCTTCTCGGTGCTCACGCGGACTTCTCCTCAACGATGACGAGGTGGCGGACGGCGTGAACCATGCCGCGCAGCTGCGGCGAGTCCTCGCGCTCGACGGTCTTGCCGATGCCGCGCAGGCCCAGCGAGCGCAGCGTGTCGCGCTGGCGCCCGTTGGAGCCGTTGGCGGAGCGCACCTGCTTGATGATGTAGGTGCTCATGCCGGCACGGGCTCTTCCGTGATGGTCTCGGCCGGCTCCTCCGGCGGCTTGGAGAGCCCGAGCACCTTGTCCACCGACAGGCCGCGCAGCGCCGCGATCTCCTCGGGCTTGCGCAGGTCCTGCAGGCCGGCAATGGTCGCCTTGACCAGGTTGATCGGGTTCTGGGAGCCGAGCGACTTCGAGAGGATGTCGTGGATCCCGGCCAGCTCGAGCACCGCGCGCACGCCGCCGCCGGCGATCACGCCGGTGCCGGGCGAGGCGGGCTTGAGGAACACGCGGCCGGAGCCGAAGATGCCGGTCGTCGAGTGAGTGATGGTCGAGCCGTGGCGCGGCACGCGGAAGAGGTTCTTCTTCGCGCGCTCGACGCCCTTCTGGATCGCGAGGGGCACCTCGTTCGCCTTGCCGTAGCCGACGCCGACGATGCCGTTCTCGTCGCCCACGACGACCAGCGCCGTGAACGAGAACCGCCGGCCACCCTTGACCACCTTGGCGACGCGGTTGATCTCTACGACGCGTTCCTGGAGGTCGATGCCGGAGGAGGAGATGGATCGGTCGGGAGCTGCCATAGGTCCAATCGAGTCTAGAAGTTCAGGCCGCCCTCGCGGGCGCCCTCGGCCAAGGCCGCCACGCGGCCGTGGTACTGGTAGCCGCCGCGGTCGAACACCGCGCGCTCGACACCCGCGGCCTTCGCACGCTCAGCCAGGAGCGAGCCGGCCTTCTTGGCCTGCTCCATCGGCTTGAGCGAGCGCAGCTCGGGCTCGGTCCACTGGACGGCGGCGAGCGTGCGCCCGGCGTCGTCGTCGATCAGCTGCGCGAACACGCCGCGGTTGGAGCGGAACACGGAGATCCGCGGAGTCTCCGCGGAGCCGTGCACCTTCGCGCGGACGCGACGGCGGCGCCTGAGGCGCCGCGCGGGAGCGGTGAGGACCGTCATGCGCGCTTACCGACCTTTCGGGCCACGTACTCGCCCTGGTAACGGATGCCCTTGCCCTTGTAGGGCTCCGGCGGGCGCTGCTTGCGGATGATCGCCGCGATCTCGCCGACGACCTGCTTGGAATTGCCCTTGACGATGATGCGCGTCGGCTGCGGCACCTCGAACTCGATGCCCTCCGGCGCCTTGATCGGCACCGGGTGCGAGTAGCCGAGCGCCAGCTCCAGGTCGCGGCCCTTGAGCGCCGCGCGGTAGCCGACGCCCTGGATCTCGAGCGTCTTGGTGAAGCCGGTCGTCACGCCCTCGACCATGTTCGCGACCAGCGACCGCGTGAGCCCGTGCAGGGCGCGGTGCTCGGCGCGATCGGTCGGGCGCTTGACCAGCAGCTGACCGTCCTCCTGCACGACCTCGATCGAGCGGTTCTTGCGCTCCTCGAGGTTGCCGCGAGGCCCGGCCACGCGCACGACCTCGGGCTCCACCGTGACGGTGACGCTCGAGGGGACGGGGATGGGCTTCTTGCCGATGCGGCTCATTACCAGACCTCGGCCACGACCTCGCCGCCGACGCCGGCGGCGCGGGCCTCGTGGCCGGTCATGACGCCATGAGAGGTGGACACGATAGTGGTGCCCATGCCCCCGAGGACCTTCGGGATGTGCTTGGAATCGACGTACATGCGCTGCCCCGGGCGCGAGATCCGGCGCAGGCCGGAGATCACCGACGTGCGGTTCTCCGTGTACTTGAGCTTGACGAGGATCTTGTCCGCGGCGGACCCGGGCACGCCGGGCGCCTCGTCGTAGCCGAGGATGTAGCCCTGCTCGGTGAGGATGCGGGCCATCTCGCGCTTGAGCTTGCTCGACGGGATCTCGACCTCTTCCTTGGCGGCCATGATGCCGTTGCGGATGCGGGTCAGGAAGTCGGCGATGGGATCGGTCATCGACATGGCGCGATCACCAGCTCGACTTCGTCATGCCGGGGATGTAGCCCTCGTGGGCGAGCTCGCGCAGGCAGATGCGGCAGAGCCCGAACTTGCGGTAGACCGCGCGCGGGCGCCCGCAGCGGCGGCAGCGCGAATGGGCCCGGGTCTTGTACTTCGGCGGGCGATTCGCGCGAACGATCTTGGATGTCTTAGCCATGGTTCAGGAAGTTCCTTAAGCAGCTACTGGCTCTTGGGTGAGGGTTTCGTAATGGCCCGGGCGGCCGTCGCGGGCGAACGGCATGCCGAGCGCCTCGAGCAGCGTGAACGCCTCGGCGTCCGTCGCCGCCGTCGTCGTGATCGCGACGTCGAGGCCGCGCACCTGGTCGACCGCGTCGTAATCGATCTCCGGGAAGATGATCTGCTCGCGGATGCCCATGCTGTAGTTCCCGCGCCCGTCGAAGGAGCGCGGATTCAGGCCGCGGAAGTCGCGCAGCCGCGGGATCGCGATCGAGACGAGGCGGTCGATGAACTCGTACGCGCGCTCGCCGCGCAGCGTGACCGTCAGGCCGACGGGCATGCCCTCGCGCAGCTTGAACGCGGCGACCGACTTGCGGGCGCGGCGGATGTTCGGCTTCTGGCCGGCGATGTCGGCGAGCTGGCCCTGTGCGGCCTCGAGCATCTTGGAGTCCTGCTTGGCCTCGCCGACGCCCATGTTGAGCGTCACCTTGACCAGCTTCGGCGCCTGCATCGGCGTCGTATACCCGAATTTATTGATTAGGGCCGGGCGGATGTCGTCGTTGTAGCGGTCCTTGAGTCGTGCCATCAGTCCAGCTCCGCTCCGGAGGCCCGGGTCACGCGCACCCGCTTGCCCTGCTCGTTGCGGGTCACGCCCAGGCGCGTCGGCTTCTTGGTCTTCGGGTCCACGATCGCCACGTTGGAGACGTGGATCGGGCCCTCCTTCTCGATCACGCCGATCTGCAGGTTGGGGCGGCCGGCGACGGGGCGCTGATGGCGCTTGACCATGTTCAGCCCCTCGACGTAGACGCGCTCCTTCTTGGGGTCGGTGCGGATGACCTTGCCGGTCTTTCCCGCATCCTTGCCCGAGATCACGATGACGTTGTCGTCGGTGCGGATCTTCATCACAGCACCTCCGGCGCGAGCGAGACGATCTTCATGAACCCGCCGTCGCGCAGCTCGCGGGCCACCGGCCCGAAGATGCGCGTGCCGCGCGGGTTGTTCTGCGCGTCGATGATCACCGCCGCGTTCTCGTCGAACGCGATGTAGGTGCCGTCCTCGCGCCCGAACTCCTTCTTCGTGCGCACGACGACCGCCTTTACGACGTCGCCCTTCTTGACCGTCCCGTTCGGGTTGGCCTGCTTGACCGTGGCCACGATGATGTCGCCCACGCTCGCGTAACGGCGGCGCGAGCCGCCCATCACGCGGATCGTGAGGATCTCGCGCGCGCCCGTGTTGTCGGCCACGCGCAGCCGGGTCTCGTTCTGGATCATCGCGCGCGCTCCAGAATCTCCGTCAGGCGCCAGCGCTTGGTCTTGGACATCGGCCGGCACTCGACGACGCGGACCGTGTCCCCGGCGTTGGCGTCATTGCGCTCGTCGTGGACGTGCAGCGTCGTGGAGGACCGCAGGATCTTCTGGTAGCGCCGGTGGCGGCGGGCCACGTCGATGCGCACGACGATCGTCTTGTCGCCCTTGTCGGAGACGACGACGCCCTGGCGCACCTTGGGACGGCCGGGGCCGTGCGCGGACGCCTCCTGGGTGGTCTCGATCGCCGGCGCCGACGCGCGCGCCTCGGCGCGCTTGGCCTTCAGCCTCGCGCGGTAGCGCGTGCGCGAGGCGGCGTTGGTCTCGCGGTGCGCCTTGCGCTCTGCCAGCCGGTCCTCGAGCGTGCGCGGGCCCGCGGCCGACTTGGCCTTGGCCTTGCGCGCAGCCGCGTTGCGCTCCTTGCGCGACGGGCCCTCCTCGGCGGCCGCGGCCTCCGTGGTGGTGGCCTCGCCCTCGGCGGCACCCTCGTCCGGGGCGGCCTGAGCTTCGACCTCCTCGACGATGTTCTCTGGGGTTTCTTCCGGGTTCTCAGCCATTGGTGATCTTCTGGTTGGGGTCGACGCCGCGCTGGCGGGCCACGGTCAGGGCGCGCGCCAGGGCGCGCTTGCCGCTGCGCAGCCCGGCCGTGTTCTCCAGCTCGCCGGTGGCGTGCTGGAGGCGCAGGCCGAACAGGTCTCGGCGCTGGGTGGAGATGTGCTCCACCAGGGCCTTGTCAGTGAGGTCGCGAAGCTCGGTCGCCTTCATCACTGGCCGTCCTCGCGCAGCACGAACTTGGTCTTGACGGGCAGCTTGTGGCCGGCGAGACGCATGGCCTCGCGGGCGAGCGGCTCCGGCACGCCGGAGAGCTCGAACATCACGCGCCCGGGCTTGACGACGGCGACCCAGCCCTCCGGGTTGCCCTTGCCGGAGCCCATGCGGGTCTCGGCCGGCTTCTTGGTGAAGGCCTTGTCCGGGAAGACGTTGATCCACACCTTGCCGCCACGCTTGATCTTGCGGGTCATCGCGATTCGGGCGGCCTCGATCTGCCGGTTGGTGAGCCAACCGGCCTCCAGCGCCTTCAGGCCGTAGTCGCCGAACGCGACGGTCTGCTGACCGCGCGAGAGGCCGGCGCGCCGGCCGCGATGCACCTTGCGGAACTTGACTCGCTTGGGGGAAAGCATCAGCGACTGATCCCTCCGCTGAGGTCGGGACGCCCGCCGCCACTGCGGCCACCGCCGCCGCCGCCACGGCCGCCGCCGCCACCGCCGCGGCCACCGCCGCCGCCGAAGCCGCCACCGCCGCCACGACCGCCGCCGCCGCCACCGCCACCGCCGCGGCCACCGCCGCCGCCGAAGCCGCCGCCGCCACCACGACCGCCCGGGCCGCCCTGGCCGCCACGGCCGCCGCCGCCACGGCCACCGCCGCCACGGCCACCGCCGCCACCGCCGCGCCCGTCGCCGCGCCCACGGCCGTCGCCGCGGCCGCGGCCGCCGCGACGCTCGTCGTCACGGTCGGTTTGGCTCTGCGCCGGCTCGTCGAGCGACGTGAGGTCCTGGCCGGTGTAGCCGGCGGGCATGATCTCGCCCTTGTTGATCCAGCACTTGACGCCGATGCGGCCGAACGTCGTGCGGGCCTCATAGAAGCCGTAGTCGATGTCGGCGCGCAGCGTGTGCAGCGGGACGCGGCCGTCGGAGTAGGACTCCGAGCGGGCCATCTCGGCGCCGCCCAGGCGGCCGCCGACCTGGATCTTGCAGCCCTTGGCGCCCGAGCGCATGGCGCTCGTGAGCGCCCGCTTCATCGCGCGCCGGAAGGCGACGCGATTCTGCAGCTGCTCGGCGATCGACTGCGCGACGAGCTTGGCGTCGAGCTCGGGGCGCTTGATCTCGAGGATGTTGACCTTGATCGACTTGCCGGTGATCCGGTGCAGGTCGCGCCGCAGCGCGTCCACCTCAGACCCGGACTTGCCGATCACGATGCCGGGGCGTGCGGTGTGGATGTTGACCTCCACCTCCGCCGCGTCCTTGCGGATCGTGATGTCGGAGAGGCCGGCGTGCGCGAGCTTGTTCTGGATGTGATCCCGGATCCGGACGTCCTCGATCAGGAAGTCGCTGAAGTTCTTCTCTGAGAACCAGTTCGACTTCCAGTCGTGGATGTAGCCCACGCGCATGGCCTCGGGATGAACCTTCTGACCCATGGCGGGCTAGGACTCCTTCGGGGTGAGCGTGATGGTCAGGTGCGAGGTGCGCTTGCGGATTCGCGTCGCGCGCCCCATGGCCCGGGGGCGGAACCGCTTCAGCGTCGGGCCCTCGTCGGCGTGCACGGACTCGATCCGCAGCTCCTCGCCGACGAGCTCGTGGTTGTGCTCGGCGTTGGCCACCGCCGACTCCAGCAGCTTCAGCCACGGCTTGGCGGCGCCGCGGGGCGTGAACGCGAGGATCGCGCGCGCCTCGACGACGTCCTTGCCGCGGATGTGGTCGCACACGAGCCGCGCCTTGCGCGCGGACGTGCGGACGTACTTGGCCTGGGCGCGGACGACGAGGCCGACGGGGACGGCGCGCTCGGAGTCGCGGCGACGGCGCGCAGGCTTCTTGGCCTCCTTGGCGGGCTCAGCGTCCTTCTTGGCCTTCTTGGCGGCGGGCTTGGCCTCGGCGTCCTTCTCCTTCGCCGCGGTCTTCTTGGCCGGCGCCGCGCCCTCGTCGTCGGACTTCGCCTTGGCGCGGGTGCGCGAGCGCTTGGCGGACTCGGTCGCCTCCTCGGCGGCCTCCTCGGCCTGGTCGGCGGCCTGCTCGGCCTCGCGCGCCTTGCGCGCACGCTTGGCCTTTGGCTTGGCCGCGGCGGCCTCGGCGGCCTCCTCGGCCTTCTCCGCGAGCTCCTCGGCCTCCTCCGACGCAGCGACGGCGGTCGGGGTCGGCGCCTCCTCGGCGGCCTCGGCGGCCTCCTCGGCGGCGGCGGCGGCGCGAGCCGCCTCCTCGTCCGCGCGCTCCTGCTGGTCCTCGACCGACTCGTTCTTCTCTTCGTCGGTCATCGCACCTTGCCCTTGGAGTCATGCCCGCGGTACGTGCGCGTGGGGGCGAACTCGCCCAGCTTGTGCCCCACCATCGACTCGCTCACGAACACGGGCACGTGCTTGCGCCCGTCGTGGACGGCGATCGTGTGGCCCACGAAGTCGGGGAAGATCGTCGAGGCGCGCGACCAGGTGCGCACCATCGTGCGCTGGTTCGCGGCGTTCATCGCCTCGATGCGCGACATGAGGCGCTCCTCGACCCACGGTCCCTTCTTGGAGGAACGGCTCATCAGCGGCCACCCTTCTTGCCGCGGCGACGGCCGCGGACGATGTAACGGTCGGACTGCTTGCCCTTCTTGCGGGTGCGGTAGCCGAGCGTCGGCACACCCCAGGGCGTCTGCGGATGGTTGCCCAGCGATCCGCCGCCTTCGCCGCCGCCGTGCGGGTGGTCGACCGGGTTCATGGCCTTGCCGCGCGTCTGCGGGCGCACGCCCAAGTGGCGCTTGCGGCCGGCCTTGCCGATGGTGACGTTCTGGTGGTCGGAGTTGCCGACCACGCCGACGGTCGCGCGGCACTCGGAGCGGACCATCCGCATCTCGCCGGAGGGCAGGCGCAGCGTCGCCATGTCGCCCTCCTTGGCCATCAGCTGGATGCCCGAGCCGGCGGAGCGGGCAAGCTGGGCGCCGCGCCCGGGCTGGAGCTCGACGTTGTGGACCAGGGTGCCGACCGGCATCGCCGCCAGCGGCATCGCGTTGCCGACGGTGATGTCGGCGCCGGGGCCCGACAGCACCGTCATCCCGACCCGCAGGCGGTTCGGGGCGACGATGTAGGCCTTCACGCCGTCGACGTAGTGCAGCAGCGCGATGTACGCGGAGCGGTTCGGGTCGTACTCGATCGCGGCGACCTTGGCCGGCACGCCGTCCTTGGTCCGCTTGAAGTCGATCTTGCGGTACAGCCGCTTGGCGCCGCCGCCGCGATGGCGCGCGGTCTTGCGGCCGAGCGCGTTACGGCCGCCGGACTTCTTCAGACCCTCGACGAGCGAGCGCTCGGGCTCGGTCTTCGTGATCTCGGCGAAATCCGGGTACGTGACGAAGCGGCGTCCCGGGGAAGTTGGCTTGGGCTTACGGATCGGCATCGGCTTAAGGTCGGATGATCGGGGTGGGGCGGAGGGGATGCATTCCTTACAGATCCGCTTCCAGGCCCTGGAAGATCGGGATCGTGTCGCCCTCGCGCACCTGCACGACGGCCTTCTTCCACGCCCGCGTGCGTCCGGCGGTTACGCCGCGGCGCTTGGGCTTGGAAGGCACCTTGGACGTCCGCACCTCGAGCACCTTGACGTCGTCGAACAGGGCCTCGACGGCCTGCTTGATCTGCGTCTTGTGCGCGTCGGGGTGGACGCGGAACGTGTACTTGTTGGCGGTCGCCAGGACGTAGGACTTCTCGGAGACGACCGGGCGGATGATCACCTGGGACGGATCCATCAGGCCTTCGCCTCCTCACTCTTCTTGGCGCGCGCGGTGAGCGCGTCGAGCGCCGCCTGCGAGAGCACGAGCGTCGCCGCGCCGACCAGGTCGGCCACGCCGACGTCGTCGACGTGCAGCACGTGCACGCGCGCGAGGTTGCGGAACGACTTCAGCGCCGTGGCCTCGCCGTCGGACACCGCGACGAGCACGGAGCCTCCGCGGTGCGCCTCCAGCAGCTCGGCCGCCTGCTTGGTCGACGGCGTGTCGAACGCCGCGACGTCGAGCAGGTGCAGCGTCGCGCGCTCGGCGTGGACGGACAGCGCCGCCCGCAGCGCGGCGCGGCGCGCCTTGCGGTTGACCTTGACGGTGTACTTGCGCGGGCTCGGGCCGAAGACCGTGCCGCCGCCCGTCCAGATCGGCGAGCGCGAGGTGCCGGCGCGAGCGCGGCCGGTGCCCTTCTGGCGCCACGGCTTTGCGCCGCCGCCGGAGACCATGCCGCGTGTCTTGGTCGCGTGCGTGCCGCGCCGGCGCGCAGCCAGCTCGGCCACCACGACCTCGTGCACGAGCGGGCCGTTGAACTTCGTCTCGAAGACGTCGGCGTCCAGCTGCACGGAGCCGCCGCCGCCCAGGGTCGAAACGCTAGGCATCGGTGCGCACCTCCACGGTGCCGCCCTTGGGCCCGGGCACCGAGCCGCGGATCAGCATCAGGTTGCGATCGGGCATCAGCTCGACGATCGTCAGGCCCTTCTGGGTCGCGCGCTTGCCGCCCATGCGGCCGGGACCCTTGATGCCCTTGAACACGCGCGACGGCGTCGCCGACGCGCCGATCGAGCCCGGCGCGCGCACGTTGTGCGAGCCGTGGGCCTTCGGGCCGGAAGCGAAGTTGTGCCGCTTGATCGTGCCCTGGAAGCCCTTGCCCTTGCTCGTGCCGGCGACCTTGACGGTCTGGCCGACCTCGAACGCCTCGACGGTCACGGTGTCGCCGACCTTCAGCTCGCCGGCCTCGTCGCGGAACTCCGTCAGGGTCTTCACCGGCGGCGCGCTCACCTTCTTGAGGTGGCCGAGCAGCGGCTTGTTGAGCGCCTTCTCACGCACGGCGCCGAACCCCAGCTGGACGGCCTCGTAGCCGTCGGCCTCGTGGGTGCGGATCGCCGTGACGGGGCACGGTCCGGCTTCCAGCACGGTCACTCGCTCGACCTTTCCGTCGTCGAGGAAGCGCTGGGTCATGCCGAGCTTTTTGGCGAGAATGGCAGGCATTTAAGGTCGGATGATCGGGGTGGGGTTGAGGGGATGCACGCCGTAGATCT
>CAWINP010000009.1:0-271670 GCA_963837485.1 uncultured Solirubrobacteraceae bacterium
GCTCTGAGAAACCCGCTGGAAACAGCGGGTTTTTCTACGGCCGACGCCGGTCGCCGTCGTGGCACGAAGGCGCAAGGGGCACGGAATGGGGCACGTGCGGAGCGTTGGGTCGGCTGCGGTCGCGGCATCGGCGCGTCTGGCGTCGAGCGCGGCGCGGAAGCCGCGATTTCCCGGTCGTGCGCGAGCTTGAGCCGGCCGGCGTGGAGCCCGAGCACAACGGGGAGGGCTCTCAGGAGCCTTCCCGGATTCTGCTCAGGCTGGCGTTGCTGCCACTCGCGGCATGATCGGAGCGGGCGAACGCCGGATCGTGTCCTACTCCCCTGCGGGTCGTTGGCGGCGGCGGATGACGGGGTCCTTCGCTCGGCCGGAGTCCATGTCGACCCATGCGGTTTCGTCGTAGGCGACCTCGTCAACCAATCCCATGTACGCGGGCAGCGCGATCCGAAACAGCCGGTCCTTTGTGTGATCGGAATTGAAGTAGATGCCGACCTCGTCGCGTCCGCCGTCGTAACGGGCGGCGAACGCAAAATGATGGACGAAGTAGTCGCAGATTTTGCAGAACGGCAGGACTTCTCTATTGCCTCTGGCCAGGTTGTAGTGATCCTCTAGCGGTTGCCGCCACGTCTTGCCCTCGTCTTCGGAGATGGCGAACCATGCCCGGTGCGGCGGAGGCACGACACACGGGAATTTCGTCACCGGCCACTTCGACTCCGTGACGTCGCGCGTCAGGAACTCGGCCTCGTCGAGTTTCCGCATGATGTAGGCGGTCAGGAAGACGAACCGTTCCACCGTCACCGTCGTTTGGACCAGACGTTCGGGACCATCCGCGTCGAGGGCGCGTCGCAATCGCAACGCCTCGTGTTGCAGCTCGCTTTGCCAGAACTCCGGGCGGTCGATCGTCCCAGAATATGCGCCGGGACGGCGGCGAAGTTCCCGCGCAAATCGGGGGTGGATCTCTCGCGCCTCGACCTACTCCGGGACGACCGGCTATCGCTGCCGGGCGGGCCGCGCGGGCGGGCAGATGCCCGCCCGGCAGCCCGGCGAACCTCCGGGGCAAGCGGCGTTCAAGCGTCCGTGGCGGCGTTCGACGCGTCGGGCGGAATCCGTACCCCGGCCGTCGCGGCGGCGGCGGCGAGAGACGCGACCCGCGCGTCGTACAACAGTGCGCCATAGTTCTTTAAGGCTTCCTGTAGCTCCGCATTATCGGAATCCTTCGCCCGGTTGGCCGCTTGCACCGTTCCCCAAATGGCGCCGGCGGCGCCGCGAAACTGGTTCACGGCGTCATGCTTCGGGCCAAGCCGAACTGCAAGCCGTTCCGCGAGTCGGTCGAGGTCTTTCGCTAACCCCAGGGCACGAATAATCTCCGCGCGCGCTGCTTCTCCGACTGAGGCACCGCGCGCCTCTCGAAACGCCCTGACTTCGATGCTCGCGGAGTCGGCTTCGTGAAGCGCCACCGCCGCGTCGTCAAGCAACGCGCGCACGTGGTCAAGGTCGGCCATGTCGCGGTCCGCGACCACCTCTGGACCGTCCGGGTGCCGCGCGACCTCCAAGAGCTCAAACTGCGCATCGACGCCATCAGCCAAACGCTGACCGGCGAACTCGGACGCTCACCCACCCCGGCCGAACTCGCCGAGCGCGCGAACGCGACGACTGAACAGATCCTCGAGGCCCTCGTCGCCGCTACCGCCCACCACCCCGACTCGCTCGACCAGCCGCTCAGCGACGAAGGGGACGAAGCGATCGACTTCCTCGCCGCCAAAGAGCCCGGCTTCGAGCGCGTCGAGGACGCCGCGTTCGTCGACGGGCTACTCGACACGCTCCCCGACCGCCAGCGCACCATCCTCCGACTGCGCTTCGAGAACGAGCTCACGCAGGCCGAGATCGCTGACCGCCTCGGGATCTCCCAGATGCAGGTCTCCCGCCTCATCCGGCAAGCGATCACGACACTCCAAACCACGACCGCGGCAAACCAGCGGCGACCCATCCGCATCGACTAGACACGCGAGGCCCAGCAGCCGAGGCCGCGCGACTCGGGCCGCAGCGGCAGCGTCCACAATTGCCGCTAGCCGGCGCCACAGCTGCTGCGACACGCAGTCGACGGTACCCGGCGCCGACACCGTTTGACCGACGTACCCAGCCGCTTCGGGACGAGAAGCGAACGTGCTGACTTTCGACGGATTGGGCACTTCGCTCCGGCCGCGGAGCCAGGCGCCACCAGCACTCGGACTGGAGCCTCCCGCGCAGTTCTTCGTCGATCCGCACGGGAATCTCGATGTCGACGTTCCCGACCGGGATCTCGGCCTTCATCTTGAGCCGACTGCTCGCGCCGCGGGCGGGCGTTCAGGGCGCTCATCGCGCCGAGCGCCATGGCAACCGCGGCGGGGGACGTGGTGTCGGTCTCCTTCCAGGAGCCGATCGGCGCCTCGGACGCGCTGCGCACCGCCAGCTACTCCAAGCGGCTGACGGTCACGCCGGCCGCCACGGGCCCGCAGGGAAGTTCGTTGGACTCCCAGTCCGCTCAGGCGCTTGCCGCGCTGCGTCGCCGTTTGAGGAGATGGCTGTGAAGGGGTCGGCGTTCCGTCAAGTCCGCTCGCCTCAAACGCTCCGTTGCCGGGGGGTCTGAGGGCGTTCTCGACGTCCCGTCGGGTCGTGAGCCGCTGGAAGCCGCGGTGGCGCGGATGAGTTTGCGCGGTCGCTCATCGCTTCGGCACCAGGATCTGCGCGAGGGCTCCGCTCCGGAAGCGTTCCTCTTCGACGACGTCCAGCTTCAGGTGCTCCCCCAGCTCGGCGAATGGGCTGCGCCCCGCGCCGATCGCAATCGGGACCGTCGTCAGCTGGTATTCGTCGACGAGGCCCAGGCGTGTCAGCGACTTGGCGAAGTCGGGGCCGCCGTGGACCAGGACCGTCCCTTCGTCGTCCCGAGCCTTGAGGTCCGCGATCTCCGCGGCCAGGTCCCCGCCGAAGATCTCGGCCGGTCCCCATTCCGCCTTCTTCAGGGTGCGGGAGAAGACGGCCTTCGGCTTCTCGTTCATCGCGGTTGCGATCGGCCCGTCGGACGCGGCCCAGTGCGGGCCCATGATCTCGTAGCTGCGGCGGCCCATCGCGTGGACGCCGGCCTCCTCGAGCGCGCGGCGGTTCCATTCACCCGAGTCGTCGCCGAACCACTCGAACATCCATTCGTGGGTCCCGTCGGGGCTGGTGACGAAACCGTCGAGGGACATGACCATTTTGAGGACTACTTTCCTATCGCTCATGCCGTAGAGACCTGCCCGCTCGCGTGAACTCATCGCCCATTGCCGGATTGGGGGAACAACTGACCGCTCCCGCCTCGTGTCGACACGCTAGGGACGCGGCCGGCGGCGGGGCGAGCGGTCCTGATCGACTACGGGCGCATCCCGTGTCCCGCCAATAGATGATGAGGTGAGTTCAGTGCCTGAACTCGGTTACGAGTTGAGCTCTCGGCACGTCCTCGAGGGAGTGCGCGACACCCTCCGGAACCAATCAAGACGCGGAAGAAGCAGCGCGCGAGCATCGGCTCAGCTTAGGCGTTGGCGACCGGTTCGAGCAGGCGGCGCGGCTGTTGCAGCGCGATGGCGACGGGGTCGTTGCGTGGTGAGCGGGCGCTTGGGCGCGGGGCGGTGAGGATGTCGCCAGGCTCGGGCGTGAGTTCGCAGGTCGGGCAGGCGCCGCGGTCGTCGATCGGCGTGTGGCAGTCGGCGTGCAGGAACACGCGGCTGCCGGAATGGCTCAGGCGCCGGCAAGCACCCCGAGTCGTGACTCGGAGGTCTTCGCTGGTAGCGCCGGCGTGGATGCCGTCGTACGTGGCGGGCAGGCGGCCAGATCGATCAGGAATCGAGAAGCACCGGTCCCAAGCCGCAACTAGCGTGACTGCCACTCCCGACCGGACTCACGATTTCATGAAAGGAGCACGGGATGTCTGAATCGACGATCCGGGCTGATGCCCAGGTGGTGACGCTGATCAACGTCTTCACCGTCGAACCCGACAAGCAGCAGCACCTCGTCGAGCTGTGGCAACGCGCAACCGACGAGGTCATGCGCCACCTCCCCGGCTTCATCTCGGCCAACGTCCACCGCAGCCTCGACGGCACAAAGGTCGTCAACTACGCCCAATGGCAGAGCCGAGAGGCCTTCGAGGCAATGCTCCGGGACGCCGATGCCGGACCGTACCTCAGGCAACTGGCTGAGGCCGGGACGCCCGCACCCGTGCTGTGCGAGGTGGTGTCCGTACATCGAGCAGCAGGCGAAAGTGGGACTCCACGACCTGTCGCAACGACACACACAGCAGATCGAATCGAAGGCCGGCATGACACAGCGACCCGCCGCCGGCAACGCGCCACTGCGCCTGATCTATAGCAACGCGCTCGACGCGCTCGACCCCGACGCGATCATCGCCACGCTCACGCCCGACGCCGACGCCCGCGTCGCTGTGCACGACGCGTCGATGACCGGCCCCGCCGTGCGGGCCGTGTTCGGGATACTCCACGACGTCCTGGATGACATCACCGTGACCGAAGAGATCATCGAGGGCGATCGCGCCGTCGTGGTGTTCGAGACCGCGATCGACGGCCGCCCCGCGCACGGGCTGAACGTGCTGCGCCGGGCACCCGACGGCCGGATCTCAGGGCTCGTGGTGTTCTTCCGCCCCCTGTCCGCCCTCGAACAGATCGCCGCCGTCGTCGGCGCTCGCATGGCCCAACAGTTCGGGCCACTGCCCGAAGACGCGGGATCCTGATCGGACCGTCAAGCACATCGACCGCCAGTGCTCGGCCGTGCGCCGTTATCACCCCGCGAGCACAGCGTCAGCCACGCTTGTGCCCAGACGCATCGCATCCGCTATCCACAGGGCGTTTGCCGGCGTCACGATTGACTCGCCGAGGCTGCCGTCCGTGGCGACAGCAAGCTCGGCGGCGCCGGGGCCGGCGGGAAGGTTCGTTGGACCCCTAAAGTAATCGCTCAGACACACTTCATGCCGCACGCCTGGCGCAAGTGGTTTCCTGGCTGTTAGCTTTCGTTGGGCGGTCCAACTTCAAGATGTTCGGGCCGCCTGCCATCAGCTGGGGAGGAGAGGGCATGTACCGAGCGAGGCTTGCCGCGGCCGCCGCGGTCGCTGCGCTGTCGTTGATCCCGGCGACGGCGGCGGCGCAATCTGGGCCTGGGTTCCCGCTCTTCGGCAAGGACAAGTGGCTCGGGAGCGTCAACGAACTGACGCAGCCGCTGTTCACCCAGTACTTCAACGAGGTCACGCCCGAGAACGCGGGCAAGTGGGGCAGCGCCGCCGGCACGACCCGCACCGCGGCGATGCGCTGGACGGCGCTCGATCAGGCGTACACCTTCGCGAAGAGCAACGGCTACAAGTTCAACTTCCACATCCTCGTGTGGGGCAACCAGCAGCCGACGTGGATGGCGTCGCTGCCCGCCGACGAGCAGTTGGTGGAAATCAAGAAGTGGTTCGCGGCGGTCGCCGAGCGCTACCCCGACATCGACTATCTCCAGGTCGTCAACGAGCCGTTGCACGACCCGCCCGACTGCACGCACCCGGCCAACCAGGGCAACAACTGCAACGCCAGCGGCAACTACGCGCGTGCGCTCGGCGGCGCCGACGGCACCGACGGCACCGGCTGGGACTGGGTGCTCAACGCCTTCCGGCTGGCCAGGCAGTACTTCCCGAACACGAAGCTGATGCTCAACGACTACAGCATCACCAACTCCGACAGCGCGACCACGCAGTACCTGCAGATCATCAACATCCTCAAGCGCGAGAACCTGCTCGACATCATCGGCGAGCAGGGCCACGCATTCTCGACGACCGGCAACATGGCCGTGCACAAGGCCAACCTCGACCGGCTGGCCGCGACCGGCCTCCCGATCCAGATCACCGAGCTCGACATCGACGGGCTCGCTTCCGGCGCAACGCCGGGTGACGTGGTCCAGCTCAACAACTTCCGCCGCATCGTGCCCGTCTTCTGGGAGCACCCCGCGGTCCAGGGCATCACGCTCTGGGGCTGGCGCCAGCCCAACCACTGGCGCAACGCCCAGAACGCGCCGATCGTGCTGTCCGACAACACCCCCAAGCCGGCGGCGCTCTGGCTTTACAACTACGTGCGCGGGATCGCACCGGTCGTGCGTGCGGGTCAGAGCTTCGCTGTCAGCGACGCCAACGCCACCAGCGTCGGAACCGTCCAGGCCGACGACTGGGCATCGGCAATGGGCCGCCCGGAACTTCGGACGTTCAGTTGGCAGCTCACCGGCGGCGCCGGCGCGCTGTCGATCGTGCCGAGCACCGGCGAGCTCCGCATCGCCGACCAGCGACTGCTCGACGAGAACACGACGTATCCGCTGAAGGTGCGCGTGAGCGACGGCTTCCACACCAGCGCCGACGCCGACGTGAGCGTCGTGACCGGCGATCTCGCCAACGTCGCCCACACGAGCGTCGGCGGCAGCGTCCCGGCGACCCTCGCGCTCACCGTCACCGGCAGCGCCGGCTTCGGCGCCTTCGCGCCTGGCGTCGCCAGAGACTATGAGTCGAGCCTCGCCGCAACCATCACGAGCACGGCGGGCGACGCCGCGTTGAGCGTCGCCGATCCCGCGACCGCCTCGCCCGGCCGCCTGGTCAACGGCGCGTTCGCGCTCTCGCAACCGGTCCAGGCCGCGGTCACGGCCGCGTTTGCAGCGGTCAGCGGCACACCGCTGACGATCCACACCTACAGCGGCCCGGTGAGCAACGACGCGGTGACGATCCGCTTCAAGCAGGCGATTGGCGCCTCCGAACCGCTGCGCACAGGCACGTACAGCAAGACGCTGACCTTCACGCTTTCGACAACGGCGCCGTAGGAGAGATCATGGGGAACGCGCTCTCAGGGACCGGCCGCGGAGTCGCGCGGCGCGCGGTCCAGCACCTCGCCGGAGCGGTTGTCGCGGTGAGCGCGCTCACGGCGCTGCCGGCCACCGCCGCCGCGGACCTGCCGCCAGAGCTCACGCAGGATCTCGTGGCCTATTACCCGTTCGACGAGACGGCGGGTACGGTGGTCACCGACCGCTCCGGGAACGGCCGGGACGCGGCGATCGTCAACAGCAACGCCGGCACCATCTGGAACAACGGCCGCGGCTTGACGCTGCCGGGAGGCAACGGCGGGACGGCGCCGGCCGTCCGGCTGCCGGACTCCCTGCTGTCCGGCCTGACCAACGTCACGATCGCGTATGACGTCCGGCTCTCCAGCGCCACCCAGCAGGGGCCCGTGTTCGCCTTTGGCAGGACGGCGGACAACGCCGGCTCGCTGAGCGCGACGCCGGGGGCCGGCACCGCTCCGCATCAGGCATCGCTCGCCGGCCCGGGCGCGAGCCCGGTGGCACAGACCGCGAGCGCACCGGCGGCGCTCGCCGCCAATACGTGGAAGCACGTGGCGGTGACCATCAAAGGCGGTGACGCACTGACGCCGGGCCGCTTGCTCCTCTACGAGGACGGCGCGCTGGCGGCTTCGAACATCGCGCTGACGCTCAAGCCGGCCGACGTCACCTCCGCCACGAGCTTCATCGGGCGTTCGAGCAGCGCCAGCGGGCAGCAGTTCCGCGGCCGGATCAAGGACTTCCGCATCTACTCGAAGGAGCTGACGGCCGGGCAGGTGATGGCGCTCTCCAGCGAGTTGGCTCCGGGCAACCTGGCCGAGGTGAAGGACTCCTTGGACCTTGGCGACATCAGCGCGGTGACGCGGAACCTCGCGCTCCCGTCGGTGACCGGCGTGACGTGGAGCACGAACAACCCCGCTGTGGTCACGGCGCAGGGCGTCGTGACGCGCCCGGCCGCCGGGCAAGGGGACGGCCATGCCACGTTGACGGCGGCGATCACCCACCGCGGCCTGACGGACACCAAGGATTTCGTGGTCACGGTCAAGCAGCGGGTGGCGATCGCGCCGGCGCAGCTGGAGGCCGGCCTCGCGCACTTCTACAAGCTCGACGAGACGACCGGCACCATGCTGGCCGACTCGGGCTCGGCGGGCAACTCCGGTAACGCCACGCTCGTCAACCCGGCCAAGGCCACACTGACGGGCGCCGGCGTCACGCTCAACCCGGACGCCTACGCCGACTCGCTGACCGGCGCCTACGTGGACCTGCCGGACAACATCACGGCGGGCATGACTGACCTGAGTGTGGACTACGACATCAGGATCGACCCGGCCAACGTGGGCGATCACCAGCTCTGGAGCTTCGGGCGCAAGACGAACTGCGATTCGGCGGCGAACGGCGACTACGCGGGAGCGATCTTCGGCTCGAACACGATGCGCCTGCGCACCGGCCTCACGGCCACGACGCCCACGACGGGCGCGAGCGTCCAGCGGAGCATGACCTACGCGCTCCGCGAGGGCGTGTGGAAGCACCTCACGTACACGCAGCAGCGCAACGCCAACGGAACCTCGTGGACGGGGATCCTCTACGAGGACGGCGTGGAGATCGGCCGCAACACGAACCTCACGGTCGCGCCGACCGTGAACGCCGCCGGCACCAACTGCAACTACCTCGGCCGATCGCAGGCGCCGGCGCACTATGCCCTGCGCGGGACGCTGCGCAACTTCCGAGTCTACGACCGGTCGCTGTCCGAGGACGAGGCGATCGCGCTTGCCGAGCCGCCCGGCGTGGACGGCGTCAGCGCTGACGCCGCGGCGATCGACCTGGGCCTCACCAGCGCGATCGTGGATGACATCAACCTGCCCAAGGTGGGAACGAAGGCCGGCGCGCAGATCACGTGGACGACGTCCGATCCGGCGGTGGTCACGGCGAGCGGCGTCGTCACGCGGCCCGCGCTCGGCGAGAGCCCGGCGACGGCGACGCTGACCGCGCATCTGACCAAGGGCCACGAGGTGGCCACGCGCGACATCGCGATCACGGTCCTGGCGCAGTTCGACGACGCCCAGTCCGTCGCCCGCGATACCGACGACCTCGTGCTCACGGGCCTGAACGACATCCGCGGCAACATCACGCTTCCGGCGCACGGCGAGTTCGGCTCGACGATCACCTGGACGGCCGCCCCGAACATCGTCACCCCGACCGGCGAGCTGAACCGCCCCGCCTACGGGCACCCCGACGCGCCGGTCACGCTGACCGCGACCATCACCAAGGGCTCGGCCTCGCGCACCAAGTCGTTCCCGGGCACGGTCAAGGCCCTGCCGCGCCGGGAGGACCCGCAGCGCTACTTCCTCGGCTACTTCACGGGCGAGGGCCTCGCCGACGGCGAGCAGCTGCGGTTCGGGCTCTCCACCGGCAACAGCGCGCTCGACTGGGTCGGCCTCGGCGGCGGCAAGCCCTCGCTGGTCTCGCAACTCGGCGACCAGGGGCTGCGCGACCCCTTCATCATCCGCTCGCACGACGGCGACACCTTCTACATGATCGCCACCGACCTGAACTGGTTCAACCGCAACCGCGACTACCTGATCAACGACTCGCAGTACATCGAGGTCTTCGAGTCCCACGACCTCGTCAACTGGTCCCCGCAGCGTCACGTCAAGGTGGCGCCGGACAACGCCGGCAATGCCTTCGCGCCCGAGGCCTATTGGGATGAATCGATCGGCGCCTACGTCGTGTTCTGGGCCCAGGCGATGTGGCAGGACACGGTGAACCGCGCCAACCCGGGCAACCAGCAGATGTGGTACACGACGACGCGCGATTTCCGGACCTTCGCGCCGCCCGCCGTGTGGCAGAACCCGTTCCCGCAGTCGCGGATCGACACGACGGTCATCAAGGTCGGTGACTGGTACTACCGCTTTACGAAGAACGAGGCGGGCAACGCCGCTTCGGACGTGTTCTCGGAGAAGAACACCAACCTGCGCGACACGAACATCAGCAACTGGATCCCGGTCGCCCCGTCGATCGGCAGGAGCACGTGGGTGGCCAACCAGGGCTACGAGGGCCCGCTGGTCTTCAAGGCCAACCCGGGTGACACCGCGTGCCCGCAGCAGTTCTACTTCTGGGCGGACCGCTACACCAACGGCGGCGGCTATCAGTTGTCGTGCAGCCCGGACATCGAGGCCCCGGCGTGGACGCCCAAGACCCCGCGCTTCACCGACACGGGGACCGTGCGCCACGGCACGGTCACGCCGCTCACGCTGCGCGAGTGGAACCGCATCCAGGGCCTCGCCACGCCGGACGTCGCCACCACCACCGAGCTTGCCGTGCCCGCTCCCGTGGTCAAGCAGGGCGACGCGCTGACCTTCACCGCCACCGTGCGTGCCGCGGACGGCTTCGAGGTCGGGGGCCGCGTCCGGTTCTCCGCGCCGGGCTGGGAGCAGACTGCGTATGTGAACGGCGGCACGGCCTCGGTGTCGGCTCCGGCCGGTCTCGGTCCCGGCGAGCAGACCGTCAAGGCCGAATATCTCGGCCATGACGTGCTCACGGCTTCGCAGGACGCCGAGCCGATCACCGTGCTGCGGACGCGGACGCCGGTCGACACCTCCGTGGGAGGCACGGTCCCGGCCACGCTGGCGCTGACGTTCGGCGCGCCGGTCTCCTTCGGGGCGTTCACGCCCGGCGTCGCGAAGGACTACACCGCGTCGACGACCGCCACCGTGACGTCCACGGCGGGCGATGCGGCGCTCAGCGCGTCCACGGTCAGGCTCGCCAACGGGGCATTCAGCCTCGCGCAGCCGGTGGTGGTGACGCCCGCGAAGACGGCGTGGAACGGGCCGGTCAGCAACGACGTGGTCGCGATCGCGTTCAAACAGGCGATCGGGGCCACCGAGCCGCTGCGCACCGGCGTCTACAGCGCCAGCGTGACGTTCACATTGTCGACGACGACCCCGTAGAGCAACGACGCGTCGGCCGCCGGAGGAACGGCGGCCGACGCCCGTTGCCGTTGACGATGCGTTCGGCGTTCGCGTTGTGCGCGCGAATGCGGGCGGTCTCGGGCGTCGACGAGTTGCAGAAGCCGTTCGGGGAAAGCGTCGGCGCGCTCGTCGTCAGGAGCGTTCCGGCCTTGACGTCGTGGATGCTCAGCAAGCGTCCATAGCTGGAAGGCCCGCTGGGCGCGGATCGTCTAGTTGTCGTCTTCGTCGGAGCTCTCGCCGCGAACGACGGTGAGGTTGATCGTGCGGGTCAACGGATCAAGACCCCAATCGGGGGCCACCACCTCCACCGTGACCGTGTGCTGGCCGGGGTGAAGCTTGCCGACCACCGCTCCCCATGCGTGCGCCGTGAAGGTCACGGGCGTTCCCGCGGGAACGCCAAAGAAGTTCTCGGCCGTCAATCGCGCCGTCCGCTGCGGCGAGAAGAGCTCGAACCGACGCGTGTGAATGTTGATCGTGCGGCGGTCCACCGTCACGCTGAACGCGCGGATCGCCTGGTCGGCGGCCACGGCGCACGCAAGCTGGTCTTCCGTCTTGAACAACGGAGGGTCGTCCAGGTCGCTGCAGAAGCTGCCGAAGAAGACGAACAGCAGCGATGACCGGGTGACCGTGCACGTCGCGGTCCCATTCACCCACGCCGGCGTCAGCACATTGCCCACCAAGGGCCGGCAACCGCCGCTGAAGGGATCGGGGCTGGAGGGCCGCGCCAGCCCCCGCGCCCAATCCTCCCCCAGCAGCTCGCCACCCGTCAGGCCGCCGCCTCGGGCGGCCGCGACGGCCGCGGCGCCGCTGTTGTCGTGGGGCTTGTCAGCGGCCGCGACGGGCGCTGCACACATGGCGACCGCCACCGCTACCAGAACGGTGTGACGTAGATACCTCATGGCACTCTCCTTTGCGACGTGCGGTACCGCGACGGCGGTGGCGGCGAATGCGCCGGCGGGGGTGCGCGTGAGACGGTGGCGCGGCACCCTCTGCCTCCTTGGCGCGGTCGGACGGTCGCTCGGGAGGCTGCCGTGCCGTGGTCGATGCGGGGTCAGTGGACGGTCGACCCGGGGTTGATCGGGTGGACGCCGCGGGGGTAGGCTCGCCGTTGCGCGCTCCGGGGTTCACCGTGGGCATGGACATTCGACTTCTCGGGCCGATCGAGGCGAGTCTCGACGGCGAGCCGGCTCCGCTCGGGCCCAGGCAGCAACGTGCCGTGCTGGCGATGCTCGCGCTGCAGCTCAATCGGACGGTCTCGGTCGACCGGCTGATCGAGGGGTTGTGGGGCGAGCGGGCGCCGCCCAGCGCGCCGAAGCTCGTGCAGCTGTATGTCTCTCAGCTGCGCAGGCTGCTCGGCGGCGAGGCCGAGATCGTCACCCGCGGGCGTGGCTACGAGCTGCGCTTGGCCGCCCAGCGCGTCGACGTCGCCCGCTTCGAGGCTCTCCTGGCTGCGGCCGCGGACGCCGACGGCTCGGCCGCTCGGCTCGCGCGTGACGCGTTGGGGCTGTGGCGTGGGGCGGCGCTGGCCGATGTCTCCGATGAGCCGTTCGCAGTGGCCGAGATTCGCCGGTTGGAGGAACTGCGATTGCGCGCCACGGAGCTGGCCATCGAAGGCGAGCTGGCGACCGGCCGGCATCGGGAGCTGATCGGCGAGCTCGAGGCGCTGGTTGGCGCGCATCCTCTGTCCGAGCGGCTGCACGCGCAGCGCATGCTGGCGCTGTATCGCTCCGGCCGCCAGGCCGAGGCCCTGGCGGCCTATCGGCACGCACGCCGAATGCTGGTGGAGGAGATCGGCGTCGAGCCCGGTGCCGAGCTGCGCTGCCTGCACGATGCGATCCTGCGCCAGGACGCGGACGCGCTCGGCCTGCCCGCGGCCGCGCCGCCGCCCGCCGCGGCGGGACCTCTCATGCCGGCCGGCCGCGCGCCGCCGATCGCAGCTCGGATCCCGGGCCGGCGCGCGCTCGCCGTCGTGGCGACGCTCGTGCTCGTCGGCGGGCTCGCGGTCTTCGCCTTCGACCGCTGGGCCGGGCGGGAGCGCCTGTCGCGCATCGACGAGAACGCGGTCGGCCTGATCGACCCGGAATCGGCCCGGATCACGGCGCAGTACCCGGTCGGGCGCGGCCCGAGCGCGATCGCCGCGGGCGGCGGCTCGGTGTGGGTCGCGAACGCGGGCGACGGCACGGTCTCGCGGATCGAGCGCGGGCGCGCTCAGATCGTCACGATCCCGGTCGGCGAGGACCCGGCGGACATCGCGTTCGCGGCGGGATCGCTGTGGGTCACGGATCGAAGCGGCGTGGTGTCGCAGATCAGTCCGGCGGCCAACCGGGTCGTGCGCACGATCGCGGCGGGCAACGCCCCGAGCGGCATCGTCGCCGGGTTCGGCGCCCTGTGGGTCGCGTCTGAGGCCGACCGCACGGTCACCCGGATCGATCTCACGCGCGGAGCTGCGCCGCAGAGGATCGATCTCGGCGCGAACCCGACGGCGCTCGCCACCGGCGCCGGCGCCGTGTGGGTCACGAGCGAGGAGGGCGGCACGGTGTTCCGGATCGACCCGCACTCGGACGAGGTGGTGAGCTCGATCGGAGTCGGCAACGGCCCGGTCGACGTGGCGGTCGACGAGCGGGCGGTGTGGATCGCGAACCGCCAGGACGCGACCGTCTCGCGCATCGACCCGGCGACCGACGCGGTCACCGACATCGTCCCGGTGGGACGCGATCCGAGCGCGATCGCGGTCGGCGACGGCGCAGTATGGGTCGCCAGCCCGACCGACGCGACCGTCTCGCGGATCGACCTGGTGACGCGGCGGACCGCGCAGACGATCGCGGTGAGGAGCAGTCCGAGCGCGATCGCCGTCGCCGACGGGTCGGTGTGGACGGCGGCGCTCGCCGCACCGGCGACCCATCGCGGCGGGACGCTGCGGGTGGAGGCGGACCCCTTCGCGTACGACCGCCTCGAGGCCGGCAGCTACGGCGACGGCACCGCGTACGAGCTGCTCTCGCTCGCCTACGACGGTCTCGTCGCGTACCGGCGCGCCGGAGGCGCGACGCTCGGGCCGCTCGTCGGCGATCTCGCCACCGAGGTCCCGCGCCCGAGCCCCGACGGGCGGACCTACGTCTTCAAGCTGCGACCGAATCTGCGCTACTCCGACGGCACGCCCGTCCGCCCGGACGACTTCCGCGCCTCGCTCGAGGACCTGCTCCGGCATCACCGGGGGCGGCTGCCGCCGTACTACCAGGGGATCGTGGGCGGGCAGCAGTGCGCGAGACGGCCCGCGAGCTGCGATCTCTCGGAGGGGATCGTGACCGACACGCGCGCTCGCACGATCACGGTTCACCTGACCCGCCCAGATGGCGAGTTCCTGCAGACGCTGGCCCTCCCGCTCGCCCTGGTCGCGCCCGCCGCTCACCCCTTCAGCCGCACCGGCCAGCCTCCCGGGACCGGGCCTTACCGGATCGTCGGCTACGACCAGAACCGGGGGGCGCGGCTGGTCCGCAATCCGCGTTTCCGGGCGTGGTCGCCGGGCGCGCGCCCCGACGGGCTTGCCGACGAGATCATCGTCCGGGTCAACCCTGACCGCGACGCCCAGGTCGCCGCCGTGCAACGCGGGCAGGCGGACGTCGTGCTCGCCGTGAGCCCGTTCGGGGGTCGCGTGCCGGCCAGCCTGCCGGCGCTCGTGACCGGCAATGCCGGGCAGCTCTCCACCGATGCCGCCCCCGAGCTGGACTACATGTTCCTCAACGTCCGCACGCCCCCGTTCGACGACGTGCACGTCCGGCGGGCGATCAACTACGCCGTCGACCGGCGCGCGATCACCAAGCTCGCCGGCGGTCCCGATCTCGCCCGGCCCACCTGCCAGCTGCTGCCACCGGGTTTCCCGAACTACACGCCGTCGTGCCTCTATACGCTGCACCCGGGTCCCGGCGGCGGCTGGAGCGCGCCCGACCTCGAGCGGGCGCGGCGCCTGATCGAGCAGTCCGGGACCAAGGGCACACAGGTCACCGTGTGGATCAACAAGGAGAAGCGGGGCATGGCCCGCTACTTCGTCTCGCTGCTGCACGACCTCGGCTATCGCAGCTCGCTGCGCGTCTTCCCCGACTATCTGACCTACCGCACCGCGATGGCAAACTCGCGCACGCCCGCGCAGATGGGCATCGACGGCTGGTCCCAGGACGCCGCGGCTCCGTCGGACTTCACGGCACCGTTCCGATGCGCGGCAATCGCCCCCCGCTCGGTCAACAACGCCAACCTCGCCCGGTTCTGCGACCGCGGCCTCGAGACGCGGATCGAGGCGGCGCTGGCGGCCCGCGGTCCGCGCGCCGACGCGCTCTGGAGGCACGTGTACCGCGACCTCGAGGCAGCGGCGCCCGCCGTCCCCCTCGTCAATCGCCGCACTGTGACGCTCGTCTCCAAGCGGGTCGGCAACTACCAGCACCACCCGCTCTGGACGACGCTGCTCGAGCAGCTCTGGGTCCGCTAGCTGTACGACCTAGCCACGCCGACCGGAGTACGCTTGCGGAGATGGAGTCAATAGGCGCTGGCGAGCTCGTGAAGGTGGCCGACGACGGGCCCGAGCTGGACGGGATCGTGTTTGACACGCCGAGCCACGCGAAGGTGATCGTCGCCGTGATGGACCGTGCGCGTGGGCCGGTCTTCCGCACGGTGCACCCCAGGACGCTCAGTGCACGCACCGAGGGGAGCCGTGACGATCGGGCGCTGCGGCTGCTCGTGCGCCGCACGCCCCCGCCTGTCCACGGGGCGGCGCGAGCCGGGAGCATTGGCGGACGGGGAGCCGGCGGGCATCCGCGTGGGGCGGCGCACCGCCCGACGGGCAAGTAGCGCGGCGCCTTCACCGTCCTCGCCTCGCGCGCGCCGGCAGCTTGAAGGTGACGGTACGGGTCGAGCGCTGGAGCAGCGTGGTGCCCGCACGCAGCTCGAACGCGACGCGGACCTTGACTCGGCGCGTGCGCCGCAGCCGCGCCTTGCCCTCCTTGGACAGCGCCAGCCGGACCTTGAGCGTCTTGCCCGCGGGGATGCGCACGCTGGTCGGGCGCAGCAGGGGCTTCCGCGAGCGGGCGGATGCTTGGGCCCGGCCCGCTGCCGAGCGCCTGGCCCCGAGCGGGGCCTCCGCGAACCGGCCGGTGCAGCCGGAGTCGTTCCCGGAGCCGCAGCCGACCCGCACGATGCAGAAGCCGGTCTGCGGGTCGGTCACGCAGTCGCCGGGGATGCGAACCACGGGTCCGCGCGAGTCATCGTCGTCACGGCGACCGCCGCCGCCGGACCCGCCGCCGACGGTGTTGCCGCCGCCGTGAGGCGGCGGCGGAGACGGAGGCGGCGGGGGCGGCGGGGGCGGCGGCGGGTCCGCCACCTCCACGGTCACCGTGGCGGGCAACGAGAGGTCCTGGCCGTCGGACGCGCGGTAGCCGAAGCCGTCCGTGCCGGTGTAGCCGGGGGCCGGCGTGTAGGTCACCGTCCCGCCCGCGCCGACGGGGGACAGTGTCCCGTGGGCCGGGCGCTCGAGCAGCTCGAGGGTCAGCAGGTCGCCGTTCGGGTCGGTGCAGTCGAGCGGCACCTCGACCGCGGTGCCGGTCAGCGTCCGCACGGTCAGGCTGCGGCAATCGGGCGCCGCCCGGCCGGTGAGGTACGGCAGGGAGCGCCAGCTCAGCCGGCCCCGCTTGCGCGTCGGGCTGCTCGTGATCTTCGCGCGGCCGGTGCCGTCCGGGCGCATGGTCCAGACCTGGGAGGTCCGCGGCACCGCGTCGTGGATCGGGATCGGCTCGCCGCGGGTGGAGATGAACGCGATGCGGTGGCCGTCGGGCGACCATGCCGGAGCGCTGTCGCGGTCGTCGGGGATGCAGCCGCCGAGCTCGGCGTCGCAGTCCGGGTCGTCGGTGACGTTCGCGACGTCGGTGCCGTCGGGCGCGACCGTGTAGATCTCGCGGTCCTCCCAGGTGGGGTCCTCGCCGGTGGTGTCCAGGCGCGAGAACGCGATCCGCTCGCCGTCGGGCGACCAGGCCGGCTCGTCGACTTCGCCGCCGAGACGGGTGAGCCGCTCCAGGCCGGAGCCGTCGGCCGCGACGCGGTAGAGGTCACTGTCCTGCGAGCAGGCGGCGCAGTGGCCGACGAACGCGATCATCCGGCCGTCGGGCGACCACGTGGGCACGCTGCCCTGGAGGTCCGCGGTCGCGGCCAGGCGGCGCTCGGCGCCGGTCTCGAGGTCCACGACGCCGATGCCGCAGTCGGCCTGACGCTCGCCCTGCTGGCAGCGCACGCCGTACGCGATCTCGCGGCCGTCGGGCGACCAGGCCGGGTCGTTGCGACCGAGCACGCCCTCGCCGCCTTCGACCACCGTGCGCGGCTCGCTCGCGGAAGTCGGGGCGATCTCGATCCGCGTGGCGCTCGACCAGGCGATCCGCTCCCCGTCGGGCGAGTACGCGACGCCGTCGTCGAGGTCCCCGAGGCCTGCGAACGGCGCCTCGGCTCCGGCGAGGTCGACCGTGCGGGGCCGGTCGTTCCCATCCGCCGTCTCGGCGGCGCGGAACGCGATCTCACCGGGGCGGCCGAAGCCGCGCGGGCACGTCACCGCGACGCCGGCCCCGGAGGGCTCGGCGATCTCGGCGAAGGTCTCGCGCAGGCGCTCGCCGGCGCCGGTGGCGGCCGTCATGGTCAGCAGCGCGTCGCCGGCCGGGACGGCCGCGGTGGCCGCGTAGCAGCCGTCGGCGGCGGCGCCGTCTCCGTGCAGGCCGTCGTCGCTGAGCGGAACGGCCACGTCGGGGCGCCCCGGGCGGCGAACGGCGACCGTGACGGATGCGCCGCCGAATCGACGGACACCGCGGACCAGCGTCGCCACGATCGGCGTCTCGCCGCCGGCCGGCGCCGCGCCGGCGCGCACGTCGAGCTCCCACCCGTCGTCGACCAGCCGGCCGAGCACCTGGGCCTCGGTCGGCGCGCTGCCGCTCGTCGTCAGCCGGACCTTCCACGCGCCCGCGGCGGGGGCATCCGCCTTGAGCACGCGGAAGCCCTGACGCGCCTCGCGCGTGCCGGCGTCCGAGCTCGCGACGACCGCGCCGCCGGGCGCGACGAGCTTCACAGATACCTCCGGCGCGGCCAGCACGTGCACCTCCAGCCGCGAGCCGGAGTCCACGTCGAGCACCGTCTCGGCCCCGCTCGCCCCGAGCGGGATCGGGACGATCCGGCGCGCGAGCAGCTGGTGCGAGCGCGGCCGCACGGGCTCGGGCGCGGCGGTGGCGGCGAAGCCGTTGGCGGGCTCGGCCGGCACGGTCACCTCGCCGCTCAGGCGCGGCTTCACGAAGCTGGTGAAGATCGAGCCCGAGCCGGTCATGCTCGTGTGGAGCGTGCCCGACACGGCGCGGTCCTGGATCTCCCACAGCGCGCTCGACAGCGGGACGACCGAGTCGCCCTCCTCACCGGACTGGCAGGTGAAAGGGAGCGGGTCACCGGCGTAGATCGAGAACGGCACGCCACGGCGGTCGGTCACCTGGTTGTTGAACGTGGTCGCCACGTCGGTGCGCAGCTCGTACTGGATCGGCAGGCCGGTCAGGTCGGCGCAGGGCGAGCCGCGGTTCGGCGTGCCGATCTGGATCAGGTGGGCGGCCACCGGGTGCGGCGATGCCGGGTCGAGCGGCTCGGGCATCTCGTCCTGGATGTAGCGCCGCGAGATCAGGCCGCCCATCGAGTGGGCCACGAGGTCCACGCGTTCGGCGTCCTCGAGCGTGCGCACGCCCGCGATGTAGGTCCCCAGGACGCGCGCGTTCTGGCGGATCGTCTTCGGCGTCGCGCCGAGGTTCGACCAGCTGCCCGTGTCCATCGCCCCGGGCGCGCGGGAGTCGCCGACCGCGTAGGCCTCCCAGTCGGGGTGGGCCCGCTTGGTGAACTCGGGCCAGGAGGCCCAGGTCGAGGCGTCGGCCGTCATCCCGTGCACGAGGACCACCGGCTTCGGGCGGACCTTCAGCGCGGCGCCGCGGCTGGTGTAGATCGTGTGCCCGAGCGTCAGGCGCAGGCGCAGCACGTGGTCGGAGTCGGGATTGCCATGGGCGTCCCAGGCGCGGCCCTCCGTGTCGAAGTACAGCGTCACCTCGCCGGTCTCGCCGGGATCGAGCGCGATCGGCCGGCCCGAGCCCTCGATCGGCTCGTTGCGGTTCTCGTCGAGCCCACGCACCTGGGCGATGTGCGGCTGGGTGTCGTCGTTGCGGACCTCGACCCGGGCGCGCACGCGGTTGCCGTCCACCGTGCCGTCGCCGCCGAGCGGCTGCCACTCGCCGGTCGGGAAGTCGCGCTCGTCGAGCACGACGTCGGCGATGCACATGCGGCAGGGGCCGAGGTTGAGCTGATAGGCGCGGCGGGGGCCGTCGGCGTTCGCCCCCCAGCCGACGACCTCGCCGCGGCCGTTGACATCCTGCGCCGAGGCGAGCGTCCAGCCGCTGCCCTTGACGAGGTCGTTCAAGTCCTCGGGCCGGTCATTGCCAGGACGCCAGCGGACGGCGTGCGTGTCGCCGGCGAGCGTGTCGGCCTCGCCGTAGACCACGCCGTCCTCGCTGACCGCGACCCCTGCACCGTCGCGTCCGCCGAGCGTCTGGAGCTGCTGGAGCGTTCCCGTCTCCGTCCAGCGGGACGGCTTCAGCGAGCCGTCGAGCGACTCGACCCAGCCGGCGACGACGCCCGCGGAGTTGACGCCGATCCCCGACCCCGCGCGGCCGAGGCCGGGCAGCGCCTGGATCGTCCGCGTCGCCTGGTCGTAGCGGAACGCGTCGGCGCCGCAGTCGTCGCCGTCGGCGTCGTAGCAGCCGACCACGATGCCCGAATCGCTGATCCGGACCGCCATCGCTTCTTGGCGCTTGTTCGTGGGTACGCCGGCGAGCTCCTCGATGTCGCGCATCGGCGCGCCGAGCGTCTTGATGAACGCCCGCTGCTTGAAGCCGATGTCCTGCGCCCAGCCAACCGTCGTCCCCGCCTCGTTGACGTCGCGCGCCTTGCCGTAGAGGCCGCCGAAGGTCCCGAGATCGGTCGGCTCGGTGCCGTTCCACAGGATCGGGGTCCCGGTCTCCTTGTTGAAGTTGCTCGAGGCGCCGGCCGTCAGGCCGCTGTCGTTGCCGTTCAGGGCCACGCCGTAGTCGTCGCCCGGCAGCAGCCGCAGCTCCTCCATGTCGCCGCCCGCGTAGCGGAACGCCTTCCAGTCGTCGTCGCCCGGGTGCGTCTGCCCGACCACCACGCCCCGCGGTGTGATCCCGATCGAGTGCGCGGTGCCGGCGTCGCCCGGCTCGAGCGTGCCGAGGTCGAAGATCTCATAGCCCATGCCGACGCTCAGCACGTGCCGGATCTCGTCGGTATCGCCCTCGGCGTCGGTCACTCGCAGGCCGATCGTGTGGCGGCCGCCCTCGTCGAACGAGGTCTCGGCGGCGGCGGTGGCGCCCGTGTCCTTCTCGTACGAGCCGTCGCCGTCGAGATCCCACTCGTACTTGGCGATCGCCGCCGAGCCCGGCCGCGACCCGGTGCCGTCGAGCACAATCCGGTCCTGCACGTCCGGCATCGGCGGATCCCACGTGAAGGTCGCCCGCGGCGGCGTCTTGCGCGAGGCGAACACCATCAGCTCGGAGATCGCCACGTACTTGCTGTCCGCGTCGACCGGGCCGTGCACCGTCACCTCGATCCGGCGCACGTCCTCGATCGGCCCCGGCGGACGCAGCTCGGTCACGCTGTGCACGCTGCCCGGGCCGGTCCGGAAGTCCACGCCGGGGCTCCAGTCGTCGCTGCCCGCCGGTGCGGTGCGAACCGTCACCCGCGCGGCCGCGGCGCTCTGCGGGACGTCGCAGCGCGCGGTCGGATCGAGCGCGAACGACGTCACCCGCACGTCGGCCGGCAGCGTCAGCTCGACGGTGTGCGAGCGGTCCGATTGCGTGAGCCAGCCGCGCGTGCGGTCGCCGTCGAACGCCCGCTCCGCGCCGCAGCCGCGCTGGGAGTACTCGTCGCCGTCGGACTCGTCGATCCGGGCGCCCGCGCCCACGTCGGCCCAGTTGCGACGCAGGGCGGCGTTGCGGACCGCCTCGCCCGCCGCGACGGTCACGTCGCGCAGCAGCTTGGTCTCATAGCCCTGGCGCTCGACCGTCACGTACGTGTACGTGCCATCCGGCACGCCGGTGATGCGGTAGCGGCCGTCGGCGTCGCTGGTCGCGCGCAGGTCGCCGGCGACGAACGGGCCGGAGTCGTGCCCGCCGAGCGAGACCGTCGCGTTCGCGAGCGGCGATCCGTCCTCGGCGTCCGCCAGCTTGCCGCTGACGACCCCGCCCGCGGCGCCCGGCGGCAGCGCGAAGTCCTCGTGCGGGCTCGCGTCGTCGCCGTCGGCGGCCGACGCGAAGTAGCCCATGCCGCGCGCCGCGAACACGGCCCAGATGCGGTCCGAATCATCGCCCGCGATCGAGTGGGCGCTGAGCAGCGCGTTGCGCAGGTCGAGGAACGACGGATCCGGCGGCACCTCGCGCAGCGCGAAGGTGAGCAGCGCGCGCATCCGCCGCACGCCCTCCTCGGCGCCGTGATCGGCGATCAGGCGCGTCCGCAGGTCCCACAGCGTCTCGGCGAGGATCTCGCCGTCGTAGTGCGGCTCGTGCGTGCCGACGATCTTCGCGAAGTCGCCGTACGTGAAGCCGCCGGCTCCGGCGCCTGCGGTCCCCGGGCAGGCGGGCGCCGCGGCGCCGACCGGGCAGTCGATCGCGTTCTTGCGCGAGGCCGCCGCGTGGGGGTCGACGAACCGGCCGAGCCGGACCTCGCCCGCGGCGGGCGTGTCGGGCTCGAGCCCTTCGCCGACGAGGTAGTCGAGCGAGTAGAAGTCGGCGACGGCCTCGTTGATCGCCGCCGACTGGCGCAGGCCGAGCGCACCCCAGCCCAGCGCGTCGATCACCAGCCGCTCGGCGAGGCCGTGGGCGTACTCGTGGTAGACGATCGACGCGTCGTCAGCGGCGTTGACCGCGGGGAGCGGGACCTGGGTGCTGCCCCAGAGGAACATCCGCATCGTCGGGCTCGTGCCCTCCGGGTAGACGGCCATGCTGGCGTTGTTGAGGTGCGCGGCGTCCTTCGGCATGGCGTTCGGCCAGTTCGCGCCGTCGTAGGTCCGCCCGTCGATCCCGTCCGCGCCCTGGAAGTCGTCGAAGCCGATCGGCTGGGCGGCGAGGTGGTGGCGGAACGTGCGCAGGAAGTGGAACAGCTGCGTGCCGGACTGCCGCACGTTGATGTTCAGCGAGCTTGGCACGCCCGGCGTCCACGAGCAGCCCACCGCCGGGCAGTTGATGCCGTCGGTCGGGATCCGCGGGTAGCTCCAGTTGCCGCCACTGGACGGCGGGATCGACTCGCCCGGGTCGACGATGCCGTTGTCGTCGGGGTCCGCGAACACGCGCGCCGCGGGGCCCCTCAGCTCGGTCGCCCCCGGGGTCAGGTCGCCGTCGAACGAGAGCAGCCGGGCGGCGCCGCCGTGGGGCGCGCCGGGGTAGTTGTCGAAGACCTGGCCGGACGCGTGGGTCACGCGCTGGCGGCGGCTGATCTCGGCGCCGCTGCGGGCGTCGATCAGCTGGTCGTAGAGCTCCGCCGGCGACTGCGCGCGGATCACGCGCCACGCGAGCCGCAGCCCGCCGGCGGCCGTGGTGAGGACAAGCGACGCCTCGTCGCCGTTCGCGAAGCGGGTCATGCGCGCGCCGGAGGAGGCGGCGCGGCTCACGCGCGGCTCTGGGCCGCGGGCGCGCGTGGCGCGGGCGGCGATCCCGCGCGCCTCGCGGGCGCCGATCGCCGGGTGCGTGACGGCGTCCTCGACCAGGTCCGGCCGGGTCCCGCCCGAGATGCTCAGGATGCGGCCGTCGCGGGCGACCGTGGCGCGCAGGTCGCCGTCCATGAACGGGATGCCGTCGGCGCGCTGCTGCCACCGGATGCGCGTGACCGCTCCGGCCGGGTCGCGCTCGCGCTCGATGAGATGCAGGCCGTGCAGGTCGCCCGTGTCGAGGCCGAAGACCTCGGGACGCGCGCGTACGTAGCCGAGCGCGCGGGCGGCGGCGCCGCCCGCACCCGGGCGAGTCAGGAACCCGTCGAGTCGCGCCAGCCTCCGCACACCCCCGGTGCGGCGGTCCGTCTGGACCAGGCCCTGCGATCTCAGCCGGCGCGCGAGCACCTTGCGCGCGGCCGCCACACGCGCCGGCGGGCGAGCCGCGCCCGCGCTAACCGTGCTCGGCCGCGCGTGGGCGGCGCCGGGCTGCGCGCGCGCGGAGCGGTCGGACGCCAGCGTGACGACCGCGAGCGCGGCCAGCCCGATCGCCGCGGCGGCGACCAGGGCGAAGCGAATCCGGCGGGGCGAGTCCGGCGGCATCTACGAGTCCTTTCGTGGTCGATGGGCGCCGCTCGCGGCGCGGCGTTGAACGCGCGCCGGCGCCCAAGGCGCCGGCGCGCGTGCGTCGCTAGCGCTTCAGCGTCAGCGACGCGGACTGCCGGACGGAGGCGCCGCCGGCTGCGGGCTTGAAGGCGACGGTGATCGTGAGGCGGACCGACGTGCGCTTGCGCAGCGACCGCGTCGCCTTGCGCGCGAAGCGGATGCGCAGCTTGGCCTTGCCGCTCGCGCCGACCGTGGCCGCGCCCGAGCCGAGCTTGGACCGCTTGAGCATCGCGGTCGCGCTCGTCCGGCCGGCCGCGCCGGTGTTGACGGTGACGGTGATGCCCTTGCGCAGCGCCGCGCGGAGATCGATGCGCCGGGGGAGCGTCAGCGCGATCGCCGGTCGCGTTGGTGACACGGTGTCGTCCGGTGCGCAACACGCGGTGTTCGTCGCCGGCGGAACGTCCGCGGGGCCCCAGTCGGGCTGGGCGCCGGCGGTCAGGTCATCGAACCTGCTCGGCGACTGGCAGCCGCCCGACAGGTCGGGGATGTCGGCGATCACGATGCCGCCGCCGTTCTGCCACACGAGCCGGTTTCCGTCCGGTGAGAACGAGGGCGAGCTCATCTGGTCCGCCACGTCCGGCCCGTCGGCGTAAAAGCAGGCCTCCGGCTTCGCAGGCGGCGGGCCGGTCATGCGATAGACGCGGACGCGGTTGAAGCCGCTGCGGTAGGACTCGCCGTGGTGCGCGACGTCGTAGCTGACGAACGCCGCCTTGTCGCCCTGGCGCGTGATCTCGCCGTCGCGCAGCTGGTAGACCTCGTCCATGTCGAAGGTCGAGTCCAGCCAGCTGATCATGTCGTCGTCGCCCTTGCCGGGCCCGATCCTGTTGACCACGGCCTCCTCGGCGAACGCCCGCCCCGCGTAGCTGCGAAGGAGCGTGTCGCTCGACATCCAGGAGCCGTACATCCAGCCGGTCAGCGGGCCGCCGAACGCGTCCCACGGCGTCTGCCGATCCGGGTAGGTGATCGCGGTGCCGGAGTCGGTGCCCCAGCGCACGCACCGGCAGTCGTAGTCATAGCGCTCGTGATGCCAGGCGTAGCTGTAGGAGACGAGCTTGCCGTCCGGTGAGATCTCGGGCTCGTACGGCCCCATGAAGTAGTTCTCGAACGGCCCCTTCTTCGGCCCGTCGCTGACCGGCGTGTCGAAGTCGGCGAGCACCTTTCCGTCGCGCGAGAGCTTGTGCAGCCGCTCGCCGGTGAGCGCGATGAACGTCCCGTCGTCCGCCTGCGAGGCGTACGAGTAGATGCCGCTCTCGGTCACCTGGAGCTGGCGCGAGCCGTCCGGCGTAGTCAGCCAGATGTTGCCGTCCCGCAGATACGAGATGGAGTCGGCCGCCGCGGGCGCGGCGACGACCAGTGACAGCGCGACGGCGAGCGCCGCGACGATCCGTCGTTTCATGGTGATGGTCCTTGTTGGATCGGCCGCTACGCCGCGGCGACGTGCGACGTCGGCGCGGGCGGCACGTGGTGATTGCCGCGGAAGAGGTCCTGCGGGTCGTAGAGCGCCTTCACCTGGCGCAGGCGCTCCCACGTGTGGGGGTCGAAGAACCCGCCGGCGTCGGTCGGCTCCTCGATGAAGTTCGGGTACTCGCCGGCGCGGTGCGGCGCGATCGCGGCGAGCATCGCGTCGAGCTCGGCGCGGACCGCGGGCTCCGCGGTCGGATCGGGCACCACACCCAAGCCGAACACGCAGATCTCGCCCGGGAGCGTCGCCCGCGCGCCCGCGCCGGGCTTGTGGCGGGCGAGCGCGCCGCCCATGTGCCGGAACTGGGCGAGCGCGAGCCCGGACCCGGGCCCGACGGCCGCGGCCACGTCCTCGATCGCGGCGGCGGACGGCGCGTCGATCAGGGCATGCGCGCTCCTGAAGGGCAGCGGGTCGCGCGGGTCCATGGCCAGCTCGCCGAGCCCGGCCGGCGGCTGGACGGCGAAGGTGTCCATCTCGGGCCCGAGCGCCCGCAGCGGCCGCAACAGCTCGCGCCCGTCGGCCTCCGAGCCGAGGAACGCCGCCATCACGATCATGAACGAGCGCCCGCGGACCACCTCGGGCACCTCCGGGAGCGGCGGGAAGCGGATGACGTTGGCCCACGAGGTGATCTCGTCGGGAAGGCTCGGCAGCAGCTCGGTCCACGTGTGCAGCACGTCGGCCGTCTGCTCGAGCGCGAAGAACATCGCACCCGCGTATAGCTCCCTCACCGGGAAGACCGCGAACTCGATCGTGGTCACCACGCCGAAGTTGCCGCCCCCGCCGCGCAGCGCCCAGAACAGCTCCGGCTCGTGCACCGCGTCGGTGCGCACGAGGTGGCCGTCGGCGGTGACGAGCTCGATCGCGGTCACCGCGTTGGTCTGCATGCCGTGCTTGCGGGCCAGCCAGCCGACGCCGCCGCCGAGCGAGTAGCCGACGATCCCCACATCCGGCGAGGAGCCGTGCAGCGCCGCCAGCCCGAGCTCGCACAGGCGCGGCGTCACCTGCTCCCACCTCGTGGCCGCGCCGACCCGCACGGTTCGCGCCTCCGCATCGATCGAGACCCCGGTCAGCGCGGAGGTGTTCACGATCACGGTCCCCTCGAGCGATCCGAGCGGGCCCGGGTTGTGCCCCGTCGCCTGCGCCGCGACGCGAAGGCCACGGCCACGCGCATCGGCGACCACGGCCGCCACCTCGCGCTCGTCGGCGGGGAACGCGATCGCCTCCGGCCGCTGGTCGATCAGCAGGTTGAACGCCCCACGGGCCACATCCCAGTCGCGGTCATCGCGGCGAACCACCCGATTCGCGGTATCGGCCATCAGCATGCTCGAGTCCTTTCGCGCTAGATATCGCGGCAAGCATCGGGCCACGGCGGCCGGCGCACATCGAGGCGGTCCCTGAACGGGCACCCCAAAGATTCCGCGCGGCGCGTCCCCTAGGGGGTGGCCAACGGCGCGGTCGCGAGCGCCGGCTCGAGCTCGCGGCGGGAGCCGATCCCGAGCTTGCGGTAGGCGCTGGAGAGGTGGACCTCCACGGTTTTGGGGGTGACGTAGAGCTCCTGCGCGATGTCGCGATTCGTGTGCCCGTTGGCGGCGAGGTCGACGACGCGGCGCTCGCTCGGGGTCAGCGACTCGACGCCGCTGAGCGCGTCGCGGCGCGGGCGGGATCCGGCCGCGTACAGCTCCGAGCGAACCTGCCCGGCGAGGCCGTCCGCGCCACAGACGCCGGCGAGCTTGAGGGCACGTCGCAGCGGCTCGCGCGCCTCGGTCGGCTTCCGCGCCCGTCTGAGCGCGGAGCCGAGCGCGGCAAGCGCTTTCGCGTGCTCCAGGCGGGCGGTCGACCCCTCGAGCACGTCCACCGCCTCCTGCAGCCGGTCGAGTCCGTCGTCGCGCTCGAGCGTGCCGAGTACGCGCAGCGTTCGCCCGAGCGACCAGGGCGCGCCGAACGCGCGCGTGACCGCCAGCTCCTCCTGCGCCAGCGCGATCGCCTCGTCGCCGCGGTCCAGGCGGGCGAGCGCCTCGGACTTCAGCGTCCGCCACGAGAGCCGGTTGCCGTCGGGCATGGACGCGCAGTGCGCGCCCAGTTCGTCGGCGGCGGCCACGGCCTCCTCGCCGCGGCCGGCGGCGGTGAGAATCGCGGCGCGCGTGCACAGCCACCAGCCCGTCGTGAAGGCGCCTGGGGGGACCGTGCCGACCTGATCGAGCACGCGTTGTGCCTCGGTCAGGCTCCCGCGCTCGCGCAGAACCTCGGCCAGGAAGCACTGGTTGAGGGTGGTGCCGGCGCTCGAGTGACCCCAGAGCGCACGCTCGCTCTCGGCCAGCCGGATCGACTCCTCGGCCGCGGACAGGTCGCCGCGGCGGAGGTGGCTGAAGCCGTGCCAGAGATGGGTCGAGGCGGCGGAGAGCAGCGAGCCGCGACGATGCGCCACGGCGAGTGCCTGCCTCCAGATCTCCACGATCTCGGGACGGTCGGTCATGATGAGCGTGACGATCGCCGCGAACGTCACCAGGGCGGGATCGGCGGCGATCAGCTGGCCGCCCTCGAGCGCCGCGAGGGCCAGCTCGGCGCACTCCGCGGCGCTGCCGTCGGTGCAGACCGCCTCCCACGCGGCGCCGGCGGCGAGCATTCGCGAGCCCGGGCCTGCGTCGGGGAGACGGCGGTACTCGCGCAGGCGGGACAGCCGCCCGGGGTCGCCGGCTCCGTAGAAGGCGGTCATCACCTCGAGCGCCTCGAGCGCCATGCGAAGGTCCGCCAGCTCGTCGGGCAGCTCGTCTGCCGCCCGCCGGGCGACCGAGGCCGCCTCCTCGGGCGAGCCCGTGAACACGAGCGTGCGCCCCAGCAGGCCGGCGACGGCGCCGCGGGTAGCCGGGTCCGACAGCTCCTCGTAGGCGAGGGCGAGGTGCTCGGTCGCCGCCGGGCCGCTCGTCAGCGCCTCCGCCGTGCCGAGCTCGAACAGCAGGCGCCCGCGGTCGGCATTCACCGGGGCCTCGTGCATCGCGCGCCGCAGGTAGGCCACGGCGCTGTCCGCGGCGCCGGCGTGCATCGCCGCGCGCCCCACCTCCCACAGCAGCTCGGCCGCCCACTGCTCGCCGCGCGGCGAGGTGTGCAGCAGCTGCGCGGCCACGCGCTCGATCGGCGCCCCGGCCTCGCGCAGGAGCGTCGCCGCCCGCGCGTGCTGGAGCTCGCGCTCCCCCGGGGAAAGCTCGTGGTAGACCGCATCGCGCACCAGCGGGTGCACGAACGCCAGCGGCAGGTCGGGGCGCAGGATCTCGGCATGGGCCAGCGCGCGCGTTGCGTCCGGCAAGCGCGCCTCGCCGACGCCCGCGAGCTCGCCGACCGCGGGAAGGGCAGCCTCGTCGCCCAGTACCGCGAGCGCCCGGGCGACAGACCGTGCGTCCGCCGGCACGCGCGCAAGCCGCAGCAGCACCGTGCGCGACACGGCCCGCGGGCCGATGTCGGTGATGCGCCGCACATGCGCGGCATCCGGGCGCACGCCTTCACCGCGCAGCGCGGTCACCAGCTGGGCGAGCAAGAGCGGGTTGCCGCCGGTGGAGTCGCGACAGGCGGCCATGAACGCCTGCTCCGGGGAGGCTCCGAGGTGCTCCTCGACGAACGCCGCCACGGCTGCTTCGCTGAGCGGACCGGGACGCACGCTCATCGCGGCCGGGTCGTGAGCGAGCTCCCCGAGCAGGGCGGCATCGGTGCCGGGCTCGGCCTCTCGCAGCGCGGCCAACAGCAGGATCGGCTGGTCCTCGAGCCTCCGAGCCAGGTAGGCGAGGAACAGCAGCGACGGCCGATCGCACCAGTGAAGGTCGTCGACGGAGAGCAGCAACGGGCTCTCCTCCGCGAAGTTGAGCACGAGCCAGAACAGGCCGTGCAGGGACGCGAACGAGGCCCCCTCTCCGCCGCCCTCCGGCTCGCCGAAGACCGCCACCGCCGGTGCCGCGGCGCCCCGGAACAGCGCCGCCCTGCGCTCCGGCACCGCCAATTCTGACTCGAAGAGCTGCCGAACCACACCGAACGCGAACTCCGTCTCGAGCTCGCTGCCACGGGCCGAAAGCACGCGCATCGATCCCTCGGCGCGGCGGCGTGCCTCCACGAGCAGCCGGCTCTTGCCGATTCCCGCGGGCCCCTCGACAACCACGAGACGGCCCTCTCCAGCGACGGCCCGCTCGACCTGCGAGTCGAGTTCGCCGAGCTCGCGCCCGCGATCGAGCAGTCCTCTCATGTGTCGATGCTACGCGATCAAAAAGCACGTGATCAGCCATCTTCCGGACGGGGCGCTCGCCATCGACTGCGGCCCGGTCGTCGAACCCGAGTACGCGTGCGGCGATGGAGTCAATAGGCGCTGGCGAGCTCGTGAAGGTGGCCGACGACGGGCCCGAGCTGGACGGGATCGTGTGCGGACATTCGGAAGTATGCGTGCGCTGCCGTCTTTCGGGATGATGCTGCGGGATGGCGAACGGGGACTCGCGCTCGATCTACATCGTTCAGCGGACGTTCACGCGGGTTCGGCGCGGTTATGACCCGGACGAGGTGGACCGCCATCTCCAGTTGGTCAGTGAGTGGTTTGCCCGTAGCCGTGTCGGCGAGCAAGCGCGCGAGCTGGAGCACCGAGAGGCTGCGGCCAAGGGCGCGCAATTGGAGGCCGAGGCGACGCTGGAGGGCGCTCGGCTTCGTGCGGCGGCTGACAAGGCGGCCGCGGAGGCTGCGCTCGAAGACGCGCGCGGCGAGGCCGAGCGGATCGTGGCCGTGGCTCACGAGCAGGCCGCCGGCATCCGCGACGCCGCCCGTCGCGAGGGCGAGGCGGCAGCGCGGGCGGGGCTGCGCGATGAGCTGGCCGCAGCGCGAGCCGAACGCGAACGGCTGCTGGCGCAGGTGCGGGCGGATGCAGACGCGGCGGCGGTGGAACGCGATCGGTTGCTGGGGGACGCGCACGAGGTGTGCGCGGCGACTCAGGCCGAGCGTGAGCGGCTGCTGGCTTCGACCGCCGAGGCGGTCGCCGCGGCGCACGAGGCGGCGCGGACGCAGATTGAGGCGGAGCGCGCAGCGGCGAGGGAGCAGGTCCAGCGCGAGGTCGGCGAGCTCGCGGCCGGGCTGCGCGCGAGTGCGGATGAGGAGATCGAGGCGTACATGCAGCGACGGCGGCGCGAGGTCGACCGCCTGGTGGAGGCGGCGCGGCGGGAGCGGTTCGGCTGACGCCGCGCAGGCGCTGGCCGGCCTTTGTGTTCGGAGCGGCGAGTCGAGAGGTCACCGCGCGCCGCAGCTGCTCTCGCGCGAGTCGACGACGCCCGCGTATTCAGGAGCCGGGCACTTGCGCTGCTACTGGCATTGTGTTGGGGTAGTCGACATGAGGACGGCGATCTTCGCGGTCGTGGCCGCCCTGTCCGTGACGGCGCCGGCGGCCGCGCAGACCCCGGCACCGACGATGCTGAGATTCGACGCGACGGATCCGCCGGGTCACTACACCGCCTCACTCGTGCAGCGCAGCTCGGGTTGCACGGGGCAGCTGTTCCTCTCCGACACGGTCGCGTATAGCGCGCCGAGCTTTCTCTTCGCGCCCTGCCGACCGACGCTGCGGCTGGCCTTCACGGTGCCGCAGGCTTCCGTGGAGTTGCTCGCGCGCGCGCTCGTGGTCACGGCGCCCGAACTCGTCGCGACGGCGCACACCGTGACCGGTGCGTTGGTCACGGTCACGATGGCCGACCCGTCGACATGGCGGCCGGTCGTGCTAGCGGCACCGGGTGGAGCGGGCTCCATCGACTACGTGGACCTGCGCGCCGAGGGCGCGGACATCGGGGTGGACGACCTCGCGATCTCGTCCTTGCCCCAGCCCGACACCGAGGTCCTCAGTGGGCCGCAGACCCGCACCGAGGGTGGCCAGGCGACGTTCAGCTTCGGGGCCAACCGGCAGGACATCGCGGGCTGGCGCTGTGCACTCGATGGCGCTGCGCTGGCTGCGTGCGCGCCGCCCGTGACGTACACGGGCCTCGCTGAGGGACCGCATACGTTTCGGGTAGCGGCAGTCGACGCGTATGGCGCCGTCGACCCGTCGCCCACGGAACGCGCTTGGACGGTGCTCGGGCCGCCGCCCGACACACGGTTGGTGCCGGGCGCGCAACCCGTGGTCAGTGCCGGGACCGTCACGATCGACTTCGGCTCCGCGGATGGCGGTGCCACGCGGTTCGAGTGCAGTGTCGACGGCGGTGCGTTCTCGGCGTGCACGCCGCCGTTCACGGTCGCGGGCCTCGATCCCGGCACGCACACAGTTGATGTGCGCGCGGTCGACGCCGACGGGCGAGCCGATCCGACGCCCGAGCGGTTCACGTTCGAGGTGCCGGGCGCGCGCGCCGCCGTCAGCGGTAGCGGCTCGGTCACCGACCTCGATCGCGACCGCATCCCAGACTCGGAGGAAATCCTCCCGCTCGGCAACGTGCCGCCGCTCGCCGGCGTGCGTACGCTCGCGACGCTGGTCTCCGGCACCGTGTACGTCAAGCTGCCGTTGACGGCGCGCAGCGGGCTTCAAGCAGGGCCGCTCAGCGGCTTCGTGCCGCTCAAGGGCATAGCGGCGCTGCCGGTCGGCACGATCGTCGACGCCCGCCGCGGCGCACTCGCGCTGCAGACCTCCGCCGATGGGCGCTCTCTCGGCGACCGGCGACGAGCGCTCGGGCGCGCGCGACTGACGGCGGCGATCTTCCAGATCCGCCAGGCACGTCTGCGCCGCGCCGCGCTCAGGGCACGACCGATCCCGACCGACCTCGTGCTGATCAGCCCGCCGAACGCGGAGATCGGCTGCCGCGCGACGGCGGCGGCCAAGGGCGTCGTGCGCACCCTCAGCGCGAGCGCCAAAGGCGTGTTTCGTGTGAACGGTGGCGCGAGCCGAGCGGAAGGCCGCAACGCCGCCTGGCAGACGACCGATCGCTGCGACGGCACGGTCACGCGCGTCACCCGCGGGCGCGTCACGGTCTATGACAAGGCACGCCGACGCACCGTGACCGTTCGCGCCGGCCAACGCTACCTCGCGCGTGCCCGGCTCTTCCAGGCGCGCAAGGGACGCCGCCCGGCCTGAACCCAGCTCCGTGCGGCAAGCGTCCCGGGAACGCTGAACGGCGCGCCCGTCTGAGCGGTCGTCGACCTCGCGCGCGGCGATCCGGGCGTCCCCGTACCCGTCGCCCAAGTGTCCGCATGCTGTCCTCCCGGTCACCGGCGGCGGCTGGGGCGGTGTCACAGAACGACCGCGCCATCCGGTCCTCGGTGATGAAACCCGACCGAAAGGCCTCCTCATGAAGCCGACTGTGGTGCTCGTCCACGGCGCGTTCGCCGAGTCCGCGAGCTGGGACCGTGTCATCGACTCGCTGCGCGAGGCGGACCTCCCCGTGATCGCCGCCGCCAATCCGCTCCGCGGCATCGCGTCCGACGCCCGCGCGGTCAGCGACGTCGTGCGCTCGATCGAGGGCCCGGTGGTGCTGGTCGCGCATTCCTACGGGGGCGCCGTGATCTCGAACGTCGACGCCGCCGCCGGCGAGATCGCCGGGCTCGTCTACGTCTGCGCGTTCGCGCCGGACGCCGGCGAGACCTGCTTCGGGCTCGCGGCCAAGTTCCCGGGCAGCATGGTCGGCGAGGCGACGGTGCGGCCGGTGCCGCTCAGCGACGGCACCACCGATCTCTACATCGCCCCGGACAGCTTCCACGACGTGTTCTGCGCGGACGTCCCCGCGCCGCAGGCCGCGCGGATGGCCACGACGCAGCGCCCGGCCACCCAGGAGGCGCTCGTCGAGCCGTCAGGCGACAGCCCGTTGTGGAAGGACATCCCGTCCTGGTTCCTGATCGGCGAGCAGGACCACATCATCCCGGCCGCCCTCCAGCGCTTCGAGGCCGAGCGCGCCGGAGCGCGGCGCACGATCGAGATCGCGGGCGCCTCGCACGCGTCTGCGGTCTCGCAGCCCGGCGCGGTCCTCGAGCTGGTCCTCGAAGCGGCGCAGCTGCCCGCGGTCGCCTGATGGCCGTCGCCAACACGCTCGCGCACGTCGTGCTCGAGCCCGCCTCGCAGGCGTTCGTCGAGGCGACCGCCACGCCGCCGTTCCTGTACGAGCTGACCCCCGACCAGGCGCGCAAGGTGCTCGACGACGTCCAGGCGGCGCCGATCGACAAGCTGGCAGTCGACGAGCGCGAGGCCTACGCGGCACGCCTGCGCGCAGCGGGGGTGGCGGTCACCGCCGTCCGCTACGACGGCATCACGCACGACTTCATGATGCTCAACCCGCTGAGCGCCACGCACGCGACGCGGGCCGCCGTGGCCCAGGCCGGCGACACGCTGCGTCACGTGCTGCACAGCGCCTGACGGCGCATCCTCTAGCCCGGTTTGCGCGAGTCGCGATAATGCGACTCGCGCATGACCATCACCGATCTCCCGCCGGGGGGCCTCGTCGGCCGTCGGAGTGAGCGTGACGCGCTGGGCCGGCGGGAGCTCGTGGAAGCGCGGCCGGCGAGATCGTTCCCGCTGTAGCCGCGATGCTGCACGACCGCCGCAACGAGTGCGCCGCGCTGGAACGGCTGCTGCATCGCATCCGGGCGGGACAGAGCGCGGTGCTGGTCCTGCGCGGCGAGGCCGGGATCGGCAAGACCGCCCTGCTGGAGTTCGTCGCCGCGCGGGCGACCGGATGCCGCGTCGCGCGCGCCGTCGGCGTGCAGGCCGAGATGGAATTGGCGTTCGCCGGGCTGCATCACCTGTGCGCCCCGATGCTCGACCGGATCGACGCCCTGCCGGCTCCCCAGCAGGAAGCGCTGCAGGTGGCCTTCGGACTGCAGGAAGGGAGTCCGCCGGATCGCTTCCTGGTGGCCCTCGCGGCGCTGAGCCTGCTGGCCGAAGCGGCCGAGACGCGCCCGCTCGTGTGCCTCGTCGAAGACGCGCACTGGCTCGATCGCGCCTCTGCCCAGGTGCTCGCCTTCGTCGCCCGGCGCCTGCTGGCCGAGCGGATCGCCGTGGTGTTCGCCGTGCGCGAGCCGAGCGCCGCCGACGAGCTCGCCGGCCTGCCGGAGCTGCGCGTCGAAGGCCTCCCCGACCCCGACGCGCGTGCCTTGCTGGAGTCCGCTGTGCCGGGGCTGGTGGACGCGCGCGTGCGCGAGAGGATCCTGGCCGAGACGCGCGGCAACCCGCTCGCGCTGCTGGAGCTGCCGCGCGGATTGACGCCGGGGGAGCCCGCGGGCGGGCTCGCGCGCGCGGACGCCCGGTCGCTGGCAAGCCGCATCGAGCACAGCTTCCACGACCGCGTCCAGGCGCTTCCGCGCGACACGCAGCGCCTGCTCCTGACCGCGGCGGCCGAGCCGCTGGGCGATTCGAGCCTGCTGTGGCGCGCGGCCGAGCGTCTCGGGATCGGCGGCGACGCCGGGTGGCCGGCCGAGGCCGCCGGATTGATCGAGCTCGGTGTACGCGTGCGCTTCGCGCATCCGCTCGTCCGCTCGGCGATCTACCGGGCGGCGGCTCCGGGCGACCGCCGTGACGCGCATCGAGCGCTCGCGGAGGCGACCGACCCGGACTTCGATCCTGACCGGCGCGCCTGGCACCGCGCGCACGCGACGGCGATGCCGGACGAGGCGGTGGCGTCGGAGATGGCGCGCTCGGCCGGCCGCGCCCAGGGCCGGGGCGGCCTGGCCGCGGCGGCCGCGTTCCTGCAGCGCGCTGCCGAGCTGACGCCGGACCCCGCCCGGCGCGTCGACCGCGCGCTCGACGCGGCACAGGCGAAGCTCGACGTCGCCGATCCCGGGGCCGCCGAGGAGCTCGTCTCGGCGGCCAGGCTCGGTCCGCTCGACGAGCTCCAGCGCGCGCGGGTGGAGCGGTTGGGCGCGCAGATCGTGTTCGCGCGCGGACGCGGGCGCGACGCGCCGCCGCTGCTGCTCAAGGCGGCCCGGCGGCTCGATTCCCTGGATGGCGCGATGGCCCGCGAGACCTACCTCGAGGCGATCGCGTCGGCGATGTTCGCCGGGCGGCTCGGCACCGGCCCGGACGCGCGCGAGGTGGCCGAGGCGGCGCGCGCATCGAGCCGGGCGCGAACGCCGGGCCCGGCCGATGCGCTCCTCGACGCCCTCGTGACCAGGTTCACCGAGGGCTACGCGGCGTCCGTCGCGCCGCTCTCGGGGGCGCTGCGGGCGTTCCGCGACGTCGATGGCGACGGCGAGCAGCGGCGCTGGCTGTGGCTGGCATGCCGGCTTTCGCAGGATCTCTGGGACGACGAGCTCTGGCACGTGCTCGCGACCCGCGGCGTGCGCGTCGCGCGCGACACCGGCGCGCTCAGCCTTCTCCCGGTGATGGCCAACTACCTCGCCGCGTTCAACGTCCACTCCGGAGCCTTCGCCTCGGCTGCGGCTTTGGCCGAGGAGGTCGACGCGATCACGCACGCGACCGGCATCCCGCCGCTCAGGTACGCGGCGCTCATGCTGGCCAACGCGCGCGGCGACGACGCGCCGGCGCAGGCGCTGCTCGACGACGCGTGGCGGAACGGGATGGAGCGCGGCGAGGGCTCCGGCATGGCCCTGTCCTGGTGGCTGACCGCCTTGCGCCACAACGCTCACGGCCGCTACGGCGAGGCGCTGGCCGACGCGCAGCGCGTATGCGAGTACGAGGACGTGCTCGCGTACGGCTGGGCGTTGGTCGAGCTGATCGAGGCCGGCGTCCGCAGCGGCCGGTCCGACGAGGCCGCGGTCGCGCTGGAGCGGCTGAGCGAGCGCACGCGCGCGGCCGGCACCGAATGGGCGCTCGGAATCCAAGCGCGCTGCCGTGCCCTGGTGCGCGACGACGATTCCCTCTATCGCGAGTCGATCGAGCGGCTCGGGCACAGCCGCGCGGCGGTCGAGCTCGCACGCAGCCGGCTCCTGTACGGGGAGTGGCTGCGGCGCGAGAACCGGCGCGTGGAGGCGCGTGAGCTGTTGCGCCGCGCCCACGCCGACTTCAGCCGCTTCGGGGCCGAGGCGTTCGCCGAGCGCGCCCGCCGTGAGCTGCTGGCCACCGGCGAGACCGTACGCAAGCTCACCGTCGACGCGCGCGACTCCCTGACGCCCCAGGAGGGCCAGGTCGCACGCCTCGCCCGCGACGGGCACACCAACCCGGAGATCGGCGCGCAGCTGTTCATCAGCCCGCGCACGGTCGAGTACCACCTGCGCAAGGTCTTCCGCAAGCTCGATGTCAGCACCCGCAAGGAGCTGCGCGACGCGCTCGCGGAGCAGTTCGTCTGACGCCCGGGGCGGCGTTACGCTCGCCACATGACCTCCTCACAGGCAGCCGACATCCAGAGCCGGTGCGACCTGCTGCGGTCGCTGCACCGTCCCGGCACGCCGCTCCTGCTTCCGAACGTGTGGGACGTGGCCACCGCCAGGGCCGTGGTCGCGGCCGGGTTTCCCGTGGTCGCGACCACGAGCGTCGGTGTGGCCAACGCGCTCGGCTTTGAGGACCACGGCGCGCCGGCGGGCGAGATGCTCGCCGCGGCCGCGCGGATCGCACGCGGGGTCGAGGCGCCCGTGACGGTCGACGCCGAGGCCGGCTACGGGCTGGAGCCGGCGGCGCTGGTGGATGCGCTGCGGGATGCCGGGGCCGCCGGCTGCAATCTTGAGGACACCGATCACGCCGCCGACCGCCTCCGCGATACCGACCGGCAGGCAGAATGGCTCAGCGCGGTTCGCCGGGCCGCGGCCGACGCTGGCTACGGGCTTGTGATCAACGCGCGGGTGGACGTCTTCTTCGGTCCCATGCTCGCCGGTGCCGGCCCTGGGACCCAGCAGGAGCTCGTTCCCGAGGCGCTGCGGCGCGCGCGGGCCTACATAGAGGCCGGCGTCGACTGCGTCTATCCGATCGGCCTGTGGGAGGCAGGTGCGCTGCGCAGCTTCATGTCGGAGGTCACCGCCCCGGTGAACGTCGCGCGCCTGCCGCAGGCGCCGTCGCTCGATGAGCTGGCCGAGCTGGGCGTGGCCCGGGTGAGCTGGGGACCGTTCCTGTACTTCGGCGCGATGGCCCACTTCAAGGACCAGCTCGCCTCGCTTCAGTAGCCTGACGGCGTCGGTCCTCGTCCCTCGACCCACGGCGACCCGGAGGCGCAGATGCGGGTGTTCTTGGCTGGCGCGACGGGCGTGATCGGCAACCCGCTCGTACCCCAGCTATTGGAGGCGGGGCACCAGGTGACGGCGATGACGCGCTCGGCCCTGCGTGCCGCGCAGCTCAAGGCGGTTGGCGCCGACCCGGTCGTGTGCGACGTGTTCGATGCCGCCGGGGTGCGGACGGCCATGGCCGACGCTTCGCCCGAAGCGGTGATCCACCAGCTCACCGCGCTGCCGGCGCGGCTCGACTACGGGGATCCCACCGTGCTCGACGCGACCAACCGCCTGCGGATCGAAGGGACGCAGGTCCTCGTCGATGCGGCGCTGGCTGCCGGCGCACGCCGCGTTGTCGCGCAGAGCATCGCGTTCGCGTACGCGCCGAGAGGCGACCGCGTCAAGCAGGAGGGCGCGGCGCTGTTCACCGACGCACGCCCGCCACTCGGCGCCGCGGTCGCGGCGATCGCCGAGCACGAGCGGCAGGTCACGGAAACGGCCGGCATCGAGGGTCTGGTCCTGCGCTACGGCACGCTCTACGGCCCCGGCACGTACTACGACCGGCTTGGCTCTGCGGCGGCCGACGTCATCGCGGCGCGCGTGCCGCTCGTCGAGGGCGCCACCGGTCTGTACAGCTGGCTGCACGCCGAGGACGCCGCGTCCGCGGCCGTCGCGGCGCTCGACCGGGGCGCGCCGGGGATCTACAACGTCGTCGACGACGAGCCGGCGCCGCAGCCGGAATGGCTCCCCGTCCTCGCACAGGCGCTGGGCGCCGATCCGCCCGCTCCGGCGGGGACGGCGCCGCCACCGGAAGCCCCGGAAATGTCGCTGCGCGGCGCCTCCAATGCGAAGGCCAAGCGCGAGCTCGGATGGCGGCCGCGCTATGCGAGCTGGCGCGAAGGCTTTGCCGCGAGCCTCGCATGAAGGCATGAGCCACACCCGTCTGCCGGCGTCGGGGCTCGTCGGCCGCCGAAGCGAGTGCGAGGCGCTGGATCGGCTCGTCGCGGGCGTGTCGGCGGGGCAGAGCCGGGTGCTGGTGCTGCGCGGCGAGGCGGGCGTCGGCAAGACCGCGCTGCTGGAGTACCTGGCCGGGGCCGCGACCGGATGCCGGATCGCGCGCGCCTCGGGAGTCGAATCGGAGATGGAGCTCGCATTCGCGGGCCTGCACGCGCTGTGCGCGCCCCTGCTGGGGCACCTGGAGCGCCTTCCCGGACCGCAGCGCGACGCCCTCCGCACGGCGTTCGGGCTCGCCACGGGCCCGCCGCCGGATCGATTCCTCGTCGGGCTGGCCGTGTTGAGCCTGCTGGCCGACGTCGCCGAGGAGCGGCCGCTGATGTGCGTCGTCGACGATGCGCAATGGCTCGACCACATCTCCGCGCAGATGCTGTCGTTCGTCGCGCGCCGTCTGCTGGCGGAGCGGGTCGGGTTGGTGTTCGCGCTGCGCGAGCCGGCCGACGGGCAGGAGCTGGCGAGGTTGCCCGAACTGGTGGTCGATGGCATCGACGACCCCGACGCTCGCGCGCTGCTGGACTCGACGCTGCCCGGGCCGCTCGACGAGCTCGTCCGCGAGCGCATCCTCGCCGAGGCCAACGGCAATCCGCTCGCCCTCCTGGAGCTGCCGCGGCGGCTGACGCCCGCGACCATGGCGGGCGGATTCGGCCTGCCCGTCCCCATGCCGTTGACGAGCCGGATCGAGCAGGGCTTCGCGCGCCAGCTCGAACCGCTCCCGCTCGACACTCGGCGGCTCCTGCTGCTCGCGGCGGCGGAGCCGCTTGGCGACGTGACGTTGCTGTGGCGTGCGGCCGAGCTGCTCGGAATCGGGCCGGACGCGGCGCCGCCCCACGCGGCCGGTCTGCTCGAGATCGGTGCTCGAGTGCGGTTCCGGCATCCGCTGGTGCGCTCGGCGGCCTACCAGGTGGCGACCGCGCCCGATCGACAGCAGGTCCACCAGGCCCTGGCCGACGCGACCGATCCGCAGTTGGACCCGGACCGGCGCGCGTGGCATCGAGCCCGCGCGGCCGAACGTCCCGACGAGTCGGTGGCCGCCGAGCTCGAGCGCTCCGCCGACCGCGCCCGCGCGCGCGGCGGCGTCGCGGCTGCGGCGGCGTTCCTCGAGCGAGCGGCACAGCTGACACCCGATCCGGGGCGTCGCGGCGGGCGGGCGCTGGTCGCTGCGCAGGCGAAGTTCGAGTCGGGAGCTCCGGAGGCTGCGCTCGAGCTCCTGGCGCTTGCCGAGCTGTGCCCTCTCGACGAGCTTCAGCGTGCCCGCCTCGCCCGCCTGCGCGGCGAGATCGCGTTCGCGCTCAGGCGCGGCAGCGACGCCCCGCCACTCCTCCTCCGCGCAGCCCGAGAGCTCGAAGCGCTCGATCCCGCGCTGGCGCGCGAGACATACCTGTCGGCGCTCGGAGCCGCAATGTTCACGGGCCGGCTGTACGCCGCCGGCGGTGTGCGGACGGCGGCCCAGGCGGCCCGAGCTGCACCCTCGGCGCCGGCGCCGCGATCGATCGATCGCATCCTCGACGGCATGGCCACGCGGTTCACGGAGGGGCCGGGTGCCGGCGCCGCTCGGTTGCGCGTCGCGCTCGAAGCGTTCAGGAACGAGGCGCTCCACAGCCATGCGGAGGTCATGCGGTGGCTCCAGTTGAGCCCCATTGTCCTGTCGATGACCGTGTTCGAGCTGTTCGACGACGATGCGTTCCATGCGGTTGCCAACCGCGCGGTGCGGCTGGCTCGGGACGCCGGAGCGCTCACCATGCTCTCCGTCACGCTCCCGTATCTCTCGGGCGTGCATACCTACGGCGGGGAGTTCTCGGCCGCCGCGGCGCTGATCGCGGAGGCAGACGCGATCACGGCCGCGACCGGCAACGTCGGGCTGGTGTATGGCGCGCTGGTCCTTTCGGCGTGGCGCGGGGTCGAGCGCGAAGCACGCGAGCTGATCGACACCGCCATCGAGAGCGCGACTGCGCGCGGCGAGGGACGGGTGCTGGCGCTGGCGTGCTACGGCACCGCCGTCCTGTACAACGGCCTGGGCCGCTACGAGGAAGCCGCCGACGGCGCCGAGCGGGCCACCGAGGACGATGACCAGGGCTACGCCGCCTGGTCGCTGGCCGAGCTCGTCGAGGCGTCGACTCGCTCCGGCAGGCCGGAGCTCGCCGCCCGCGCGGTCCAGCGGCTGGATGAGCGCGCACGCGCCGCAGACACGGATTGGGCCCTCGGGGTGCTCGCACGTTCACGGGCTTTGGTGAGCGCGGGCGGCGACGCCGACGCCCTCTACCGCGAGGCGATCGAGCGGCTCGAGCGCACCCGGATCCGCGTCGAGCTGGCCCGCGCTCGCCTGCTGTATGGAGAATGGCTGCGACGCGAGAACCGCGATGCCGACGCGCCCGAGCAGCTCCGAGCCGCCCATGACGTGTTCACGCGCGCCGGTGCTGAGGCCTTCGCCGAGCGAGCCCGGCGCGAGCTGCGAGCCACCGGCGAGGTCGTGCGCCGCCCGGCCCGCGAGACCCGCGACGCGCTCACGCCGCAGGAGACGCAGATCGCGCGCCTCGCCGCCGACGGTCTCACGAACCCTGAGATCGGTGCGCGGCTGTTCATCAGCCCGCGCACCGTCGAGTACCACCTGCACAAGGTCTTCGCCAAGCTCGAGGTCGGCTCCCGGAAGGAGCTCCGGACGGCGCTCGTCCCCGCGGGGCAGAGCTGAGCGGATCACCCCCCGGTCGCGGCCCTGGGGTCCCTAGCGCCCCGGACTAGGGGACCGACGAGGGAGTTGCCCGGACGAGCGCGAGCCGGCGCGAGCGCAAGCTCGCGGCATGGAGACAAACCACCCGATTCGACCTCCGGAGCCGGGCCTCGCCTCGATTCTGCAAGAGGTCGTCCCGCTCACGCTGTTCGTCGCCGTCGCCGGACCCCCGGTGCTCTTCATCGTGGGTCCGTGGGTGCTGCTCGCGCTGCTGGTCGCCGGCCCGTTCGCGGTCCTGCTGGCCCTTGTCGCCGCACTGGTCGCGGCGACGATCCTGGTCGCCTGCATCGTCGCGATGCTGGCCACGCCGTACGTGCTCATGCGACGGCGCCGCGCGGCTCGGCGTTCCGTCGTCGCCGCGCCCATGCGGGTCGAGGTGGCGCTGTGACCGTGCACGACATCGAGTCCTTCGAGGGCATGCGGCCGCGGCTGTTCGGGATCGCCCGGCGCGTCCTCGGCAACGCCGCGGATGCCGACGACGTCGTGCAGGACGCGTGGATGCGCTGGCATGGGACCGACCGCAGCCAGGTGCAAGACCCGGCCGGCTTCCTCGTCACGATGACCGCGCGGCTCGCGCTGACCGTCGGGCAATCCGCTCGTGTGCGCCGTGAGATCGCCGCCGGCCCGCTGCCGGCGGAGACGCCGGACCTCGGCGGCGATCCCTCGCTCGGCGCAGAGCAGGGCGAAGCGCTCGAACGCGCGCTGCTCGCGCTGCTGGAGAGGCTGACTCCGGCCGAGCGAACCGCCTACATCCTTCGCGAGGCCTTCGACTATCCGCACCGCAGGATCGCGGAGGTGCTGGGGCTCAGCGAGGCGAACGCCCGGCAGGTCTTCATCCGCGCGCGGCGTCGCCTTGCGGGCGAAGCCCGCCGGCCGCCGGCTCCCGGCGAGCTCCGGCGCCTGGTCGACGCGTTCGTCGCCGCCGCGCACAGCGGCGACCTCGCGGCGCTGGAGCACACGTTGCTCGGCGTCGGCGGGCGCGTCGCAGCCTGACGGGAAGCGGCCCGGCTGGGGGGTCCGGCACTCAGACCTCCCAGCCGTGTTGCGCTTGGACGGCCATCACGCGTACAGCTTCCGCTGCAGCCGGGCCGCGACACGACGGGCGCGCGACGTCGCGGCCGCGCCCTCCGACCGCCCCAGCTTCGCGAAGCGATGAACGAGCTGGTGCGCGTGCGCGGCCCGGTGGTGATGGGCGTGGCGGACGACGAGCACCGGGAGCGCGACGAGCCCGGCCACCGCGGCGAGCGCGATGGCCGGGACGAGCACGATCACGGCGAGGATCACCAGCGGCGGGGCGATGAACACCGTGGCGACGGCGATCACGGCCAGCTCGGCGACGCGAATCGCCGCCTCGACCGCGATGCCGACCGCGGAGAGGACCTCCTCGGACCGCTCCCCGGTCGATGGTGCCTGGGTAGCGCTCATGCCGGCGCCTGCCCCAAGCTGAGCAGATACAACGGACGGGGACCCATCGGGAGCCTCCTTGTCTCGGGCGAGGTCAGTACGCGGCGATCTGTTGCGCCGCTTCGTCGAGGGCGAGCGCGAGGCTGGTGGTCTCGATCAGCCAGGGCTCGCCATCGGGACGAGGGTCGACGCGCAGGTGCAGCCGGCCCTCGTGGAAGACGGTGACGGCCACCAGCTCGCGGCCGCACCAGAACTCGGCAATGCCGTCAGCGGCCTCTTCGGCGCTGGCGACGATGAGATGAATCGGGGCCCAGTCGCCCATGGCGCTAGGCGGTCGCGAGCTGCTGCTGCAGCCAGTCGTCGAAGCGGGTCTCGGCCAGGCGCGCGCCGGGGCCCGGGAGCAGCACGCGCTCGCTCGGATTGATGCCGAAGTAGAACGCCTTCGGGTCGGCGATGACCTCGCGAGGATCGTTGCGCTTGGCCAGGACGCCGCGGATCAGCTCGTCGAGGCGGAACTGCTCAGGCCCCCCAACCTCCACCATGCCGTTCACCGGCGCGCCGACCGCCACGCGGCCGACGGCGCTCGCGACGTCGTCGGCGGCCATCGGCTGGATCAGCGCCGGCGGCAGGCGGACCGTGTTGCCGTCGGTCGCGTCGTCGGCGACGCGCAGCATGAACTCGAAGAACTGCGTCGCGCGGACGATCGAGTACGGCATCCCCGAGTCCTCGATCAGCTGCTCCTCCACGAGCTTCGCGCGAAAGTAGCCGCTCTCGGTCAGGCGCTCGGTGCCGACGACCGACAGCGCGACGTGATGCGCGACACCCGCGGCCGCGCACGCCGCGAGCAGGTTGCCCGTAGCGGTCTTGAAGAACTCCATCACCGCGGCGTCCTCCCAGGACGGCGCGTTCGACACGTCGACGACCACCGAAGCGTCCGCGAGCGCCTCGCCGAGCCCTTCGCCGGTGAGCGTGTTGACGCCGGTGTCCGGCGACGCCGCGATCGCCTCGTGCCCGTGCGCGCCGAGCTTGCTCACGAGCTTCGAGCCGATCAGCCCGGTGCCGCCGATGACCACGATCTTCATGGGATGACCTTCCAGTCGTTGGACGATGTCGCTTCCACCTCCAGGACTGGACACCCGACCGTTGTGTGACATCGGAGGGCTGTCACGGATCGGGGGCGCTGTCCGGTCCTTCGTACGCACTCGACCGAAAGGCCCCAAATGTCCACCATCGTCCTCATCCACGGCCTCTGGCTGACACCACGCAGCTGGGAGGGCTGGAAGGCGCGCTTCCAGGAGCGTGGACACGAGGTGCTCGCGCCGGCCTGGCCGCGCATGGAAGGCGAGGTCGAGGACCTCCGGCGCGACCCGTCCGTCCTGAACGGGCTCGGCCTCGCCGAGGTCGTCGATCACTACGACCGGATCGTCCGCGACCTCGGCACCCCGCCGGTGATCATGGGCCACTCCACCGGCGGCCTGGTGACCGAGCTGCTGCTCGACCGCGGCCTCGGCGCGGCCGGCGTCGGCCTGTCGCCCGCGCCGGTGAAGGGCGTGCTGCGCCTACCCCCGCCGTTGCTTCGCACCGTCTTCCCAGCGCTTCGCAACCCCGCGAACCGCAAGAAGACGATCCCGCTGACGCCGAAGCAGTTCCGCTTCTCCTTCACCAACACGATGAACGACGCGGACGCCGAGGCAGCCTACGCGCGCTACTACGTTCCGGCCCCCGGCCGGGTGGTCTTCCAGGCGGCGCTCGCCAACCTCAATCCGCACGCCGTCACCAGGGTCGATTACCACAAGGACGACCGCCCGCCGCTTCTCGTGATCGGAAACGACCAGGACCACACGATCCCGGCCTCGGTGAGCAGGGAGGCCGCGAAGCGCCTCGGCAAGTCGAGGGCCGTGGTGGACTACAAGGAGTTCGCGGGACGCCCTCACTTCACGGCCGGCGCGCCCGGCTGGGAAGCGGTGGCCGACTACGCGCTGGAATGGGCGAACCGCCACACGGGCGCGCCGGCCGGCGTGGAGGAGGCGGCGAGGGTCTGACGCTTGCCCTCAGCGGGCGTCCTCTTCGGGCAGCGCAGCGCGCAGCCCGCGCCGAGAGCCGATGTCGAGCTTCGTGAAGACCTTGTGCAGGTGGTACTCGACGGTGCGGGGGCTGATGAACAGCTGCGCGCCGATCTCGGGATTGGAGCTGCCGTCGCAGGCCAGCCTCGCGATCTGCGCCTCCTGGGCCGTGAGGATATCGCGTGTCTCGGCGGTACGCCGAAGCACGTTCTCGCCGGTCGCCAGCAGCTCGCGCCGGGTCCGCTCGCCGAACGCCTCGGCGCCCGCGCGGCGAAACCCGTCGTGGGCGAGTCGGAGGTGCGCTCGCGCGTCGATGCGGCGGCCCTCGCGGCGCAGCCACTCGCCGTAAAGGAGGTGCACGCGCGCGAGGTGCAGGGCGATGCGAGTGCGCGCGAGCCGCTCGACGGCTTCGCGGTAGAGGGACTCTGCCTCCTTGCCCTCGGTCACGAGGGCTCGCGAGCACGCCTCGACGCCAAGCGCCCAGTCGGTGCCGGCGGCGCGTGTGCGCGCCTCGAGCTGTCGCAGCGCGTCCGCTGCGACGTCGGGGTCGCCGCTGCGAGAGGCCGCCTCGATCAGCTCCACGAGGGACCAGCCGAAGAGCCCGAGGTCGTCATACGCGCAGCCGCGTCGCGCGGCGGCGAGCGCGTCCTCGTAGCGGCCGAGACCATTGTGCAGCACCGCAGTCGCGTACGCCGCCAGCGCGATCACCCTCCCCTCGCCCCTGGCGGTCGCGTCCTGCATGCTCGCTCGGATCACGGCCATCGCCTCAGCGTGATTTCCCCGCCATCCGGCGAGGACCATCAGCGTGTACGTGAACCGGGCCGTACCGGTGGCGTCCGAGATCCGATCCGCCTCCTCGACGAGCGCCGTGGCGGCTGCGAACTCGCCTGCGTGGACGTGGACGCCCGCCCGGTAGTGCAGCGCGATCGGCAGGAGCGTGAGCGCGGCGGCCTCGCGCGCGATCCCGAGCCCCGCAACGGCGAGGTCGCCCCACGCCTCGTCATCCCAGAGGTCCGGCGCCATCCGGCACGCCAACAGCCAGCCGCTGTCGTACTGCCCGGGTCGATCCTCGCGGCTGAAGGCGTCGATCGCTCGCCTCATAGGCCGGACGGCGGCTGCGTAACCCTCGCTGAAACGTGTGGCCAGACCGTCGAGAAGAAGGTCGGTCGCGCGCGGCGGCTGCGGCGGGGCTGGGGCAGTGCGCGCCGCGTCGGCGACGTCCCGCACGCCGTGCTCGCGACCGAAACGTCCGTGGAACGTCGCCGCTCCGAGTGCCTCGAGGTACGTGTCGCGTGCGAGCTGCGCGTCGAGCGGCTGAAGGCGGCGGGCCGCGGCGAGCAGTAGCGGAGGAGCGTCGCTGCCTCGCGTCCACGCGAGGGAGATCCGCGCGCGCACGCGCTCGAGCGAAGCGCGCTGGAGCTCGTCGAGCGGCGCCATCTCCGCGATCGCGAGGAGCTCGTGAGTCGCCTTGTGGGCGCCCGCCGCCCATTTGGCTTGCGCTGCGGCCAGTGCCCGCGCTCCTCGCCGGGCGGGATCGGGCGTCAGCTCGGTGGCGCGCTCCAGGAAGGCGGCCGCCGCCGCGACTCCGCCGCGGCTCTGTGCGCGGCTCGCCCCGCGCTCGAGCTCGGCGGCGACCGCCTCGTCGGGGCTCGATGCCGCATGAGCGAGGTGCCATGCGCGGCGATCGGGATCGGCGTCCCGGTCTGTCGCGTCGGCGAGCGCACGGTGGACCTCGCGTCGCTCGGCCGGCGGCGCCGCTCGGTACACCGCCGACCGCACCAGCGGGTGACGGAAGCGCACCCGCGCGCCGAACCGGATCAGCCCGGCGGCCGCGGCCGCGGCCGCCGCCGCGGCGTCGGCGCCGACTCCGAGTCTCTCGGCGGCGTGCCACAGCAGGATCGGATCGCCCAGGGGCTCCGCGGCTGCCGTGAGCAGCAGCCGCCGAGTCTCGGGCGTCTGCGACTCGAGTTGCCGCAGGAAGCTCTCCTCGATCGAGCTCGCGAGCGCCTTGCGGTCGAGCAGCCCGAACCCGCCCGCCAGCTCAGCGGGCGTCATCGCACGTGGCAGTTCGAGCAGTGCGAGCGGGTTTCCGCCGGTCTCGGCGACGATCCGCTCGGCCACCTGCTCGTCGAGCCGACCGCGGATTGCCCGCCCCAGCAACCGCCGCGCGTCGTCGTCAGCGAGCCCCTCGATGACCAGCTCCGGCAGCCCGTGCAGCTCCGCGTCGTCGCACGGCTCGCGCACTGCGAACACCACGCCGAGGGGCTCGGCCAGCAGGCGCCGTGCCGCGAACGCCAAGGCCTGTGCGGAAGCACGGTCGAGCCACTGCGCGTCATCGATCAGGCAGATCAACGGACGCTCCTCTGCGACCTCCGACAGCAGACTCAGAACCGCCAGCGCCACGAGAAAGCGGTCGGGCGGCTCGCCCGCGGTCTGCCCGAATACCGTGCCCAGCGCCTCGCGCTGGGGTTCCGGCAGGCGCTCGAGCCGGTCGAGGAACGGCGCGCAGAGCTGATGCAGGCCGGCGAACGGCAGCTCCATCTCGGATTCGACGCCTGCCGTACGTCCCGTGCGGTATCCCGACGCGCCGTCCTGCAGGTACTCCAACAACGCGGACTTGCCGATCCCGGCCACGCCACGCAGGACCAGGACCCGGCCGTGCCCCGCGCGCACGTCGGTCAACAGCCGGTCCAGCGCGTCGCACTCGGCGCGCCGGCCCAACATCCACGATCGGTGGTGCTGGCGAGCGACCACGCTCTCGTGGACACTAGTCCTGTCGAGGACTGCGTCCGTCGAGCTACGGTAGCTGTAGCTGCATCAGGTACGGCGGCTTCGAAGGAAGCCGGCCGATCTGCGCCCTGACCGCGGTGTCGTCCGGCGCGCCGGACGGGGCCGGCACGTGGCCCACCTCGACCCGTCGAGAACGACGGTCGTCGTCGCGGTGGCGTCCGAGGAGCGAAGCCGCACGGTCACCAAGGCAAGGCCGCCGATGCGCGACCCGGTCTCGTTGTCGCGATCGGGCCACATCCCACCCAACCTAGTGCTGTCACAGCGCAGGTACGCGCCCTTGCGGCGCTCGAGTCCCGCCGCTGGTCTGATCACCGCGTGTGCTCCAGCGGCTTGGGCGTGAGTACGAGCGCGGCCCGGCGCTGCGGCCGGAGCGCTGCGCCGGCGGTGGCGCCCAGGAGCGCCAGCGCGGCGCAGGCCCCGAGCGCCGGCCGGACGCCGGCGATGAACGTGAGCGTCGTGGCGTAGCTGCCGGCGGCGGCGAAGACGGCGACCTGGATCGCCAGGCCGAACGCGCCGCCGAGCTGGCGGATCATGCTGAGCGCGCCCGATGCCTTGCCGACGTGCTCGAGTGCGATCGACGTGAGCACGGCGCTCTGCGTCGCGGGCGAGGCCAGCGCAAAGCCGGCGCCCGAGAGGATGAGCGGCGGGACGAGCTCCCAGTACGCCACGTCCGCCTGGGCCGCGAGCGCGATCCACGCGAACGCGACAGCGTGCAGGGCCATGCCGCCGACGATCAACGGCCGCTCGCCGTAGCGGCCGATCAGCCGCCCGGCGAACGCGGGCACGACGATCGTCACCGCGCCCCATGGCATCAGCCGTAGTCCCGCCGCGAGCGGACCGTAGCCGAGCCCGGTCTGGAGAAACTGGGCCATGAGGAACAGGCCGCCGAGGCCCGAGCCCCACAGAAAGAACATCGCCGCGTTGCCCGCCGCGAAGGGGCGCGAGCCGAACAGCGTCATCGGCAGCATCGGCTCGCGCACGCGCAGCTCGACGCCGACGAAGGCGACCGCCAGCGCGACGCCCGCGACGAGCGCGAGCACGACCTCGGGCGAGCCCCAGCCGGCGGGGTTGCCGCGCACCAGCCCCCAGACGAGCGCGAACGCCGCCGCCGTCACGAGCCCCAGTCCCGGCACGTCGAGGGCGGCCCGCGGACCGTGCTGCTCATCGACGCGCACGCGGGCGATCGCGATCAGTACGGCGGCGAGCGGGAGGTTGAGCCAGAAGATCCACGGCCAGGAGATCCCCTGTACGACCGCGCCGCCGAAAGGCGGTCCGAGCGCGACGGCGGTGCCGGCGGCGGCGGCGAATATGCCAATTGCGCGCGGGCGCTCGTTCGGCGCGAACGCGCCCCCGAGCAGGGCCAGCGCCAGCGGCAGCACGAACGCCGCGCCGGCACCCTGCAGTGCGCGCGCTGCCACCAACGCGGCGGCGCTCGGCGCGAGCGCACAGCCGACCGACGCCGCGCCGAACAGCGCCACGCCGAACGAGAACATCCGCCGCCGGCCGTAGCGGTCACCGAGCGCCGCGGCGGTCATCAGCAGCACGGCGAAGCTCAGCGTGTAGGCGTTGACCGTCCACTCGAGCGAGTCCAGCGACGCGCCGAGCTCGTGTCTGATCGTGGGCAGTGCGGTCGTCACCACGAGCGCGTCGAGGCTGACCATGAACGATGCCGCGGCGGCGAGCACCAGGACCCAACGTTGCTTGTACATCTGCGATCTCCGGTTGTTGCGGGTGCACGACGAGACACCGCCCCGGCGAAGATCGGACCGGTCCGTTTTTGCCCGGCGTGGTGTCCTTACGGGTGATGTCGATCGAGCAGGCGAAGACCGGCGACGAGCGCGCGTTCGCGGCGCTGGTCGAGCCGCACCGGCGTGAGCTGCAGCTGCACTGCTACCGCATGCTCGGCTCGCTGCAGGACGCCGAGGATCTCGTCCAGGACACGCTGCTCGCCGCCTGGCGCGGCCTCGGCGGCTTCGAGCAGCGCGCCTCGCTGCGCGCCTGGCTGTACCGGATCGCGACGAACCGTTGCCTCAACGCCCTGCGCGAGCGCGGGCGCCGGCCCGCGGTCGAGGAGACCCCGATGGCAGCGCAGCCCACCCGGCACGTCGAGCCGAGCTGGCTCGAGCCCTACCCGGACGACGCGCTGCCCGACCTCGCGCCCGGCCCCGAGGCGCGCTACGCGCAGCGCGAGGCGACGCAGCTCGCGTTCGTCGCCGGGCTGCAGCAGCTGCCCGAGCGCCAGCGCGCGGCGCTCGTGCTGCGCGATGTGCTCGGCTTCCGCACCGATGAGGTCGCGGCGATGCTCGACGTCACGCCACAGTCGGTCAAGGGCGCGCTGCAGCGCGCGCGGGCCACGCTCGAGGAGCGCGTGCCCGAGCTCGAGCGCGCGCCGCTGCCCGACTCACCCGCCGAGCGCGAGCTCGTCGCCCGATTCAGCGACGCCTTCGAGGCCGGCGACACCGCGCGCGTTGTCGCGCTGTTGACCGATCGGGCGCGGCTGACGATGCCGCCGCTGCCGCTCGAGTACATCGGCCACACGGCGATCGCCGCCTTCCTCGACCACCGCGCCGAGGTTCGCGGCGCGCCGCTGCAACTGCGCCCGACACGCGCGAACGGCCAGCCGGCGTTCGGCTGCTACCTGCACTCGCGCGCCTGGGGCATGCTCGTACTCACGCTGAGCGGCGAGCAGATCGCGGAGATCACAGCGTTCTCCGACCCCTCCCTGATCACGCGCTTCGGCCTGCCTCGCCAGATCTGATCAGCGCGAGGCCCAGGGGCCGACGCCGCCGATTCGCTCGATCCGGTAGCGAACGAGGTAGCCGGAGGCTCGTGGCGCGGGGAAGGTGGTGTCCGGAGACACGTAGACCTTCGTCAGGCGGTTCAGCAGCTCCCATGCGTGCTCGCCCTCCTCGATCGTGGCGTGGGCGCGCAGGACGGCGTACGGGTTCAGGAACGTGCCGGGGTCGCGCGGGGAGGTGAAGGAGATGACGACGCGCGGGTCGCGCTCGATGTTCCGCAGCTTCGCGTACCACTGCATGTGACCGCTGAGCAGGTCGTCGCCGTCGCGTTCGATCCAGATGACGGTGACCTGCGGGCTGCCGTCGGCGTTGATCGTGCTCAGGTGGGCCAGCGGGCCGGAGTCGACGAGATCGCGCAGCTCGGGAGGAAGGGCGCTCATGCGCCCATCGTCGCAGCCGCGAATCCCGCGCCGTCAGCTGCGCGGCCCCACCCAGCGCAGCGTAAAGAACGTGCGGTCCTGATTCGCTTGCAGCATGGTCGCGGTGGTCACGTAGGGCTGCACGTGCACGGAGACGTAGTCTCCCGCGCGCAGCGCCATATCCGTGGACACGATCTGCTGATCCCAGCCGAACAGGTCCTTCACCGGCGCGGACTGGACGGACGCGATCCAACGACCCTCGTTGAGCGCGATCCACATGCTCTTGGACTTCACGTCATCGCCGGTGTCCGCCCAGGCCACGCCCGCTTGAATGGCGTAGATGCCGTCGATCGGCGCGTACAGCCGGCACGCGTCGGGCGTCGCATCGCAGGGCACCCCGGCCGCCGTTGCAGGCTTGAAGAGGTTGCCGCCCTGCTCGCAATCCAGCGCATCCCAGCGGCCCGCCGGAGTCCAGGCCGGCCGGAGCATCAAGCTCCGCCGCTGAGCGCGCGTGGCCTATGGTTCGCGGCATGGCCGGCAAAGCGGATTTCACCGAGGACGAGTGGGCGCGCGTGAAGCGGGCGCCGTTCATCGCGGGGATGGCGATCTCGCTCGCCGACCCGGGCGGACCGATCGAGGCCTTCAAGGAGACGGCGGCGACCCTGAAGGCGGTGACCGGCGCCGAGGACGGCAGCCGCGGCCCGTTCGTCGGCGCGATCGCCGGCGAGGCGGTGGCCGACGCGAGGGCGCGCCACAACCCGCTGCACGACTTCAAGCCCAAGGGCGCTCTGGCCGGCCAGCAGATCCTGGAGGAGCTCGGCGCGGTCAACGCGATCGTCTCCGCCAAGGCGGATCCGGAGGAGGCGGACGCGTACCGCGCCTGGCTCAAGGCCGCCGCGCAGGAGGCGGCCGACGCGGCCAAGGAGGGCGGCTTCTTCGGCTTCCACGCGCAGCGGGTGAGCGAGGGCGAGCAGCGGATGCTCGACAAGCTCGACGAGACGCTCGCCCCGCCCGCCTGACCTACGCGGCCGGCTGCCCCGTATAGAAGTCCTTCGTGCGCGCGGCCGCCGCGCGCGCGTCGGCGGCGTCGGCGCCCGCCGCGATCGCGGCCTGCGCCCATCCCTCGCTGGAGCGCGCGATGAACTCGCGGCCCGCGTCGGAGGCCTGCCACGCCTGGACGGCGGCCGGGTCGAGGCGCTCGGCGCCGGAGAGGTGGAGCGTCAGGCCCATCACTCCCAGCTCCCAGCCGACGCCGACCGCGCCCGGCCCGAACTGCGCCCAGATCTCGTCCTCGACGCGGGCGATGTGCTCGAGCGCGAAGCGGCTGCGGCCGTCGGACTCGGCGCTCAGCCGCAACTCGATCCATGACACCTGGCCGCCGAACTCCCAGGTGGCGAACACGGTGTGCGGCGGCTCGCAGCGCTCGATCGTCCCGGAGGCGTTGCCCTGGAGCGCGAACCGGCCGCCCTCGCGCAGGTCGCCGGAGACCGGCAGGAACCAGCGCGGGATCCGCTCGGGGTTGGTGCAGGCGTCCCAGAGATCCTCGAGCGGCGTGTCGTAGACGCGCGAGATCGTGAGCGTGCGGGCCTCGCCCGCCTCCAGCGTCCGGGTTCCCACCTGGCGGTCGACGCTGCTGATCTGATGGGTGACGTCGATCATGGGCTGCTCCTCTCGTCGGTGAGCCGCCGCCGGCGGCGGCCGCGGGCGATCTCGGTGTCGAGCGCGTCCAGCCGCGGGGCCCAGAACGCGCGGAAGGGGTGCAGCCACGCGTCGACGTCGCGCAGCGGCCGCGGGTCGACCGCGTAGAGCCGGCGGGCGCCGTCGGGCCGCACCGTCGCGAAGCCCGCCTCTCGCAGTACGCGCAGGTGCTGGGACACCGCGGGCTGGGTGATCCCGAACTCGGCTCGGATGGTCTCCGTGATCGCGCCCGACGACTGCTCGCCGCCGGCCAGCAGCTCGAGGATGCGCCGGCGGACCGGATCTCCGAGGACGTCGAACGCGTGCACGCGGCACCATGATATCACCAGTCACTTATATAAGTGCCGACCGGTATCTCACGCGCAGGCGTCATCATTGACGTCGATGCGCCGCAAGGCCGATCGACGACGCCGGGGAATCGCGGTCACCGTCGTCTCGCTGCTCGTCGAGGCGGCCGTGCTGTGGAACCGGACGGGGCGCCCGGCGGGCAACGTCGTCGTGCGCTGCCGGAGCGGGCACCTGTTCACCACGATCTGGATTCCCGGCGTCTCGGTGAAGGCGCTGCGGCTGGGGCCGTGGCGGATCCAGCGCTGCCCGGTCGGCCGGCACTGGTCGCTGGTCTGGCCGGCGAAGGCGTCGCAGCTGAGCGCGCGGGAGCTGCGCCGGGCGCGCGAGCAGCGCGACATCCGGCTTCCCTGACTCGCCTAAAACGGCCAGAACACCGGGACGAGCAGTACCGCGACGGCTCCGAAGAGGACCAGCATCGGCAGGCCGAGCTTCCAGTAGTCGCCGAAGCGGTATCCGCCCGGCTCCATCACCATCAGGTTCGCGGGCGTGGCGACCGGCGTGATGAACGACGCCGCGGCGGCGACGGCCACGGCCATCAGCGCGGGCTTGACCGAGACGTCCATCTCGCCGGCCGCGGCGACGGCGATCGGGATCACGATCAGGGCGGTCGCGACGTTGCTGATCAGCTGCCCGAGGACTGCGGTGAAGACGACCAGGCCGAGCAGCAGCGCGTACGGGCCCGCGTCGCCGACCACCGACACCAGCCGGTCGGCGAGCTGGCCGGCCGCCCCGCTGGCGATCATCGCGGTCGACAGCGGGATCATCCCGGCCACGAGGATCACCGTCGTCCACGAGATCCCGCGGTAGGCCTGCTCGATCGAGAGCACGCCGCCGACGACCAGCGCGCCGGCGGCCAGCAGCCCGGCGACGGCGGGAGGGAGCGCGCCGGTGGCGAGGACGATGACCATCGCGGCGAGCACGGCGACCGCGCGCTTGGCGCCGTGGCCGAACGGGACCGCCCGGCGCACCAGCTCGGTCGGGTCGACGACCAGCACGCTCTCGCCGCCGAGATGGCGGTCGAGGTCGCTCCAGCTCCCCTGCAGCAGCAGCGTGTCGCCGACCGCGAGCACCTGCTCTCCGGGCAGCTCCTCACCGCGCCGCTGGACGCCCAGCACCACGAGGTCGCCGCTGTCGGTGACCATGCCGGGGAAGACGCGCTCGCCGGCGAGCTCGGAGCGCGGCGGGACGACGACCTCGGCCACGCCGGAGGTGCGCGTGAGCAGCGCCTCCTCGCGATGGCCGAGCTCCCACTGCTCGATCAGCGTGCGCGCGTGCGTGCTGAAGTCGCGCGTGATCGTGCGCGCGCTGCGCTGCGGCAGCAGCCGCTCGCCGAACAGCACCACGATGGCGATCGCGCCGGCGACCAGCGGCACACCCGCCACCGCGAACGAGAAGAAGCCGAAGCGCCCCGCTCCGGCGTCGGCCGCGGCGTCGGAGACGATCACGTTGACCGGCGTGCCGGTCAACGCGAGCAGCGAGCCCGCGTGCGCGCCGAACGCGAGCGGCAGCAGCAGCTGGGACGGCGAGCGCCGCACGCGGATCGCCAGCACGACGGTCACGGGGATCAGCGCGGCGACCGAGCCGTTGACGCTGATCAGCGCGGTCAGCGCCGCCACCAGCAGCATCGTCAGCACGATCAGCCGCGTGCGGCTGTCGCCGGCGCGCGCGGCCAGCTCGCGCCCGACCCAGCTCGTCACGCCGGATGCATCCAGCCCCTCGCTGACCACGAACAGGGAGGCGATGAAGATGACGGTCGGGTCGCCGAAGCCGGCGAGCGCGTCCTCGAGCGAGAGCACGCCGGTCGCCCACAGCGACAGCGCGACGCCGAGGGCCACGATCGCGACCGGCAGCCGGTCCCACACGAAGACCGCGACGGTCACGCCCAGCACGATGAACGTGACCGTCGAGTCGCTCATCTCACGTGTGCACGGGCGACCCCGGGCCGAGCGGTATCCCGATCAGGTACCAGGCGATGAAGAAGAGCGTCCAGGCGACCGAGAGGATGATCACGTAGGGGATCATCAGCGAAACCACGGTCCCGATCCCCGCGCTCTTCTGGTAGCGCTTGACGAACACGACGATCAGCGGGAAGTACGCCATCAGCGGCGTCAGCACGTTGAGCGGCGAGTCGCCGACGCGGTAGGCCGCGAGCACCGTCTGCGGCGCCACGCCGAGGCGGATCATCAGCGGAATGAAGATCGGCGCGAGGATCGCCCACTTCGCGATCGCCGCCGGCATCACCAGGTCGACGATCATCGTCACGACGATGAAGCCGAGCAGCAGCCAGACGGCGCCGATGTCGGCGCGCTCGAGCAGGTCGCCGAGCTCGAAGGCGGCCACCTGGGCCATGTTCGAGAAGTCGAAATAGGCGATGAACTGCGCGATCAGCAGGAACAGGAACAGCAGGCTCGCGAGGCCCGCCCACGACTTGGCGATGGAGCCGAGCACCTTCTGGCTGCCCTTGAGCGTCCCCGCGCCGTGGCCGTAGGCGAGGCCGGCGGCGAAGAAGATCAGCGAGATGATCAGGATCAGGCTGTCCATGAACGGCGAGTCGCCGATCACGTCGCCGGTTTCGGGATTGCGCAGCGGGGCGCCGGGGATCGCCGTCAGCAGCGCGATCACCACGACCACGCCGAGCGTCGCCCACAGCGCGTAGCGCAGCCCCTTCGCCTCGGCGGCGGGATCGAGCTCCTCCTCTTCGGAGTCCACCTCGCCCGCGTCGGACGGGTCCCACGTGCCGATCCGGCCCTCGACGAAGCGCGCCGTGATGAAGGTCAGCACGAAGGTGACGAAGATCGCCGAGGCGATCCCGAAGAACAGGTTGGCCGCGAGGTCGATGTTCGCGTTCTCGCCGGAGAGCGCCGCGGCGTCGTTGGTGATCTCGGTCAGCACGCCGTCGAGCGGCGTGATCAGGAAGTTGACGCCGAAGCCGGCGGCGACGCCGGCGAACGCCGCCGCGATGCCGGCCAAGGGGTTCCGCCCCACGCTCTTGAACGCCACCGCCCCGAGAGGTATCAGCACGAGGTAGCCGGCGTCCGACGCGACGCTCGAGATCACGCCGAGCAGCACGATGATGAATGTCAGCGTCCCGCTCGAGGACACGCCGACGAGCCTGCGGATCAGCGCCGCGATCAGCCCGGCGGCCTCCGACACGCCGACGCCGATCATCACCACCAGGATGATCGTCACCGCCGCGAAGTTGCGGAAGTTGTCGACGAACGACGTGAACAGGAAGCGCACGCCGTCGGTGGTGAGCAGCCCCTTGACCTTTGTCGTCTCCGTCACAACCTTGTAGTCATCCGCCGGCTCGGGCTCGGTCGGGGTCACATAGACCGGGCTCTGCGAGCCGCCGAGGTAGGTCTCCTCGGCGACCACCGGCGGCGGCTTGACGACCTCGTAGGTCGCCTTGACGTCGAGCCACATCAGGACCTGCGAGAGCACGATCACGCCGACGCAGAGCCAGATGAAGAGGATCGCCGGGTCGGGCATCTTGTTGCCCAGCCGCTCGATCCCGTCGAGCAGGCGCTGCGTGAACGTGTGCTCGGGCGCGGGCTCGGTCATTGCGCCGCGTAGCGCTCGAAGAACTCGGCCTCGGCCACGATCGCCCGCTCGAACTCGTCCACGAGCACGCGCTCGTCGGGCGCGTGGATGTTGGCGTAGCCGTCGGTGGTGCCGACGAGCAGGATCTCGGCGTCCGGGGAGGCCGCCTGCAGCGCGTTCACGAGCGGGATCGAGCCGCCGCCGGCCGCGGTCACCGGCGGCTTGTGCCACGCCACCTCCCACGCCTCGCGCGCCGCCTCGTAGGCGCGGCCCGTCGTGCGGGCCGCGAACCCGTTCCCCGTCTCCTGCGCGCGGACCTCGAGCGCGATGCCGAACGGCCGCACGCTCTCGAGGTGGCGCACGAGTGCAGCCTGCGCCTCGCCCGCGTCCTGCTCGGGGTGGACGCGCAGGTTGAGCTTCGCGCGCGCGTAGGGCGAGACGGCGTTGAGCGCGTTCTCGACCGACGGGACGTCGATGCCGGTGACGGTGATCGCCGGGCCCGACCACACCCGCGACCCGAGGTCGCCGGTGCCCTGCAGCGGCAGCCCGTCGAGCACCTCGGCGAGCGCGCGGAACTCGTCGTCGCTGTAGGACTCGCCGCTCCACGCCTCGCGGCGCAGTCCTTCGACGGCGACGTCGCCATTGTCGTCGTGCAGCGAAGCGAGCGCGCGCAGGACGACGAGCAGCGCATCGGGAGCCGCCCCGCCGAACTGGCCGCTGTGCTTGGCGCCGGCGAGCGTGCGGACCTCGATCTCGGCCATCGCCATCCCGCGCAGCGCGACCGTGAGCGTCGGGACGCCGGGGCGCACGCTGCCCATGTCGCCGATCACCATCGCGTCGGCCTGGAATGCCTCCGGGTGCGTGAGCACATGGTCGGTCAGCCCGCCGCCGCCGACCTCCTCCTGCCCCTCGATCACGAGCTTGATGCCCACCGGTGGGCGGCCGCCGAGCGCGCGGATCGCTGCGGCGTGGGCGATCACGTTGGACTTCGAGTCGGCCGCGCCGCGGCCGTAGATCGCTCCGTCGCGCTCGCTCGCGGTGAACGGATCCGAGCTCCACAGCGACTCGTCGCCGGGCGGGACGACGTCGTAGTGGGAATAGAGCAGCACGGTCGGCGCGCCGTCCGGCGCGGGGATGCCGCCGACGATCACCGGCGCGGTGTCCGGCAGCTCGAGGGCGTGGACGTCGTCGACGCCCGCGTCGCGCAGGAGCGCGGCCACGAGGTCGTAGGCGTCGAGGATGGGCTGGCGCGGCTCCGGATACCCCGGGGAGGAGATCGACGGGATCGCGACCAGCCGGGCGAGGTCGTCCTTCGCCCCCTGCATGAGCGACGACACGGTCTGGACCACGGCGGCGATGGTCCGGCAACGCGGGTTGACGCGCATCACCCCACCGGGGTGAATGCGCTCAAGCCGGTGCAGAGATCAGCAGGTCCAGACCGAGTTGCCGAGAGAGGTGGCGCGCGGCGAGCGAGCCCTTGACGCTGTTGCCGGCCGCGTCGAGGCGCGGCGCGAACGTGCCCATCCCGCCCTTGCCCGGCGAGATCGTCACGATCCCGCCGCCGATGCCGCTCTTGGCCGGGAGCCCCACGTCGTAGAGCCAGCTCCCGGAGTCCTCGTACATGCCCGCGGTCAGCATCACCGCGAGCGTGTAGTGGCACACCGCGGCGTCGATCACCTGCGCGCCGGTGACCGGGTTCACGCCGCCGTCGGCGAGCGTCGCGCCCATGACCGCGAGGTCGCGAGCGCTGACCGTCAGCGAGCACTGGCGCGTGTAGAGGTCGACGGCCTCGCCGGGGTCGCGATCGAGGTCGAGCAGCCGCGCGATCGCCTGGTTGCGCGCGTTGGTCGCCGAGGCCGACGCGTAGACCTCCTCGTCGAAGCCGAGCTCGTGACCGGCGAAGCGCGAGAGGCCCTCACGGATGAAGTCCCAGCCCGGGGCCAGGCTCGTGGTCGCGATCGCGCCCGAGTTGACCATCGGGTTCGTGCGCCCGCCCGGGCTGCGCTCGACCGCCTCGACCGAATTGAACGGCAGGCCGGTGCTGTTGACGCCGACGCGGTCGCGCACCGCGCCGGCGCCGAGCCGCTCGCACACGAGCGCGAACACGAACGGCTTGGACACGCTCATGATCGTGAACTCGTCGCTCGCGTCGCCCGCGACGTACGTGCGCCCGCTCGTCGCGACCACCGCGATGCCGAAACGATCCGGCGGCATCCGCCCGAGCGCCGGGTAGACGCCCGACACCTCGCCGTCGCGGTTGCCGGCGAAGCGGGCGTGGGCCTCGTCGAGCCACGACTGCACCACCTCGGGCTCGGGCAGGCGTCCGGTCGAGACGTGGGCCATGCGGCATGCTCCCACGGGCGAGCGGGCTCTATCGTCGTCGTGGATGCCCGAACGCGTCAGCGACGACCTCGAGCGCTGGCTGCAGGGCGACGGCGACAAGACGGTCGGCGGGCTGATCGCGGTCTTCGGCGAGAAGAGCTTCGCGCTGCTGTTCGTGCTGCTGCTCGGCGTCCCCGCGCTGCCGCTGCCGACCGGCGGCGCGACGCACGTGTTCGAGATCATCGCGATCCTGCTGGCGCTGCAGCTGGTCGCCGGGCGGCGCGAGATCTGGCTGCCACGGCGCTGGTGCCGCATGGCGCTGGCGGGTCCCCGGCAGCAGCGCTTCCTCAACGCGCTGCTGAAGCTCATCCACCGGCTGGAACGCTTCTCGCGGCCGCGGCTGCCGTGGCTGTTCCACGCGCGGGCGAGCCGGCTGGTGATCGGGCTCCTCGCGCTGGCGGGCACGCTCGGCGCGTTCCTCGCGCCGCCGTTCTCGGGGCTGGACACGCTGCCGGCGCTCGGCGTCGTCCTGCTCTCGCTCGGCGTGCTGCTGGAGGACGTCGCGGTGGCGGCGGCGGGCGTGGTCGTGGGCTCCGGCGGCGTCGGCCTGGAGCTCCTGCTCGGCCGCGCCGCGCTGAACGCCATCGCCGCGCTCATCTCATAGCCGACGATCACGGCTCGGGCCGGACCTCCAGTACGCCGACGATCGCGCCGAGCCCGGCCGTGAGCCGGTGCTCGTGGCGCGGCGGAACGGCGATGCCGACGACGAAGCGGCCGGGGCGGTGGCGGTCGTCGGGCGCGTAGTCGACGCAAGTGAGCACGCAGCCGCGGCGGCGCAGCCAGGTCAGCACGCGCGGGAGCGTGTCGGGCTCGCCGGTGGTGGTCAGCCGCAGCCGGACCTGGACGCCGGGCGCGGTCGGGGCTTCGAGTGTGGTGTACACGGCGGTTCCTCCTGGTCCGCCGTGCCGGGTGTCGCGCGTCATCGCCCCCGGCTCCGTCGGAACCGTTCGGGCCTGCGCGCGTCGTGCGGGCGCAGACCTAGGTGGCAATGACGATGGCGATGACCGGGCGCGCGCCGGCGGCCCCCGCGAGGCGGGCGTCCGAGGCGAGGCGTGCACGGCCGTGCGACATCACCACGCAACCTAGCGCGCCGGTCAAGCGCCCGCGGCTCACGCCACACGGAAGCGCTCGGCCTCGTCCCGATTGAGCGCCAGCCCATGCCCGAGGCGCGCCGGGTCCGGTCGCAGCGCGCCGCGATCGGGCTCGAGCGCCCCGTCAAACAGGCGCGATTCGATCCGCACGTGGTCGTGGAACCACTCGATGTGCAGGCCCTGCTGGGACGCGGCCATCGGATGCACCGCGAGCGACGGAGCGCAGTGGGCAGACAGCGGCGTCCCGTGTGCGAAGCACAGTGCATCGGCCTGCCGGAAGCCGGTGATCCCGCCGCAGCGCGTGACGTCTGCCTGCAGGACGTCGACGGACCCCAGCAGAGCCCGCAGCGCGAACGCCGACGTCGCGTACTCGCCCGCCGCGACCGCCATTCCCGGCACGCGCCCGCGCAGCCGACGCAGGCCGCCGGGGTCGTCCGACGACACCGGCTCCTCGAGCCACCCGACGCCGAGCCGACGCGCGCGGCGATCCCAGAGCGCGATGTCGACGGCGGAGAGCGCGTACATGGCAAGCCCCCACGGGCCGGCGTTGCGGACGGCCGCGAGCATCGCCGACCAGCACGTCCCGAGGTCGTCGGGATCGCCGATCGCGGGCGCGAGCAGCTCGCTCACCAGCGCCCCGGCGGCGGCCGGCGCGTACGTCCAACCGAGCCCGCCGTCCGCCTCCACGACGACGAGCGTCGTCGCGTCCCACTCGGACGTGCCGTCGGACTCGGGAGCGTCCGTCGGGACCGTGTACGCGCTTACGGCGAGCTCCATCGCGACCTCCCCTCCTGCAGCGTGAGCGCCGCCTCGATGTGCGACAGGTGCGTAAACGCCTGCGGGAAGTTGCCGAGCGCCTCGCCGGTCTCGCCGTCGGACTCCTCGGGGAACAGTCCGAGCTCGCTCGCCGTCCGCAGCGCGCGGTCGAAAGCGTCCTGCGCGTCGGCGGCGCGGCCCTGTCCCGCCAGGCATTGCGCGAGCCAGAACGTGCAGGCGATGAACGCGCCCTCGCGCGGCATCCCGTCGTCGGCGTCGTAGCGGCGGATCAGGCCGCCGTCGTCGAGCTCGGTCCGCAGCACGTCGACGGTCGAGACCATGCGCTCGTCGTCGTAGGGGAGGAAGCCATACGCGGGCAGGCGCAGCACCGCCGCGTCGAGCGCCTTCTCGCCGAACGCCTGCACGAACGTGCCGCGCCCGGCGTCGAAGCCCTCGGCGAGCACGGCCTCGCGGATCTCCTCGCGGGCCTGCTTCCAGCGCCGCTCGGGCGCCTTGCGCAGCGACGCGTCGGCGAGCGCCAGCCCGCGGTCGAGCGCCACCCAGCACAGCACCTTGGAGTGCACGAAATGGCGCGGCTCGCCGCGCCACTCCCAGATGCCGCGGTCGGGCTCGCTCCAGCGCTCGGCGGCGGCGTCGATCAGCTGCAGCAGGAAGCGCCAGTAGTCGTCGTCGGGCGGGTGACCGAGCTGCGCCCAGTTGAAGCTCTGCTGCACGAGGTGCCCGTAGGCGTCGAGCTGGAGCTGAGAGGAGGCGGCGTTGCCGGCGCGCACGGGCCGCGCGCCGTCCCAGCCGCACAGGTGATCGAGCTCGAGCTCGGGCAGCCGCCGCTCGCCGCCGACGCCGTAGAAGACGCGCAGGTCGGCCGCGCGGCCGGCCGCCGAGCGCTCGATGAAGCGCCGGAACGCGTTCGCCTCGTCGTCGTGGCCGAGCTCCGTGAAGCAGTGAGTGGCGAGCACCGCGTCGCGGATCCACGTGTAGCGATAGTCCCACGTGCGGCGCTCCTTCCCCCGGCGGGCCTCCGGCAGCGAGGTCGTCGCGGCCGCGACCATCGCGCCGGTCGGCGCGTAGGTCAGCGCCTTCAGGACGATCGCCGAGCGCCGCGTCGCCTCCGGCGAGCCGGCCGCCCACTCGCGCCACCCGGCGACCGTCTCGTCGAGCGCCGCGTCCAGGCGGCCGAAGTCGGGCTGTTGCTGCGGCTCCTCGAGCTCCTCCGGGCGCCGGAACGCGAGCAGCAGCCGGGAGCGCTCGCCCTCGCGCACGGTCAGCTCCGCGCGCAGCTCGCCGTCGTGGGGCTCGAAGCCCGGCTCGCACGCGCACCGCAGCCCGTCGTCGCCGCCGATCGCCGCGTACAGGCCGCGGCCGTGATGGCGCAGCCACGGCGTCACCTCGCCGTAGTCGAAGCGCGGAGCGACGGTGAAGCGGACGGTCAGCGTGCCGCGCAGGCCCTCCACGATGCGCACCAGCGCGCGGTGCTCGCGGGCCGGGTCGAGCGGATCCTCGAACGGCATGAAGTCCAGCAGCCGCGCCTCGCCGGCCTCGCCGCGCAGGTCGGTCTCGAGCACGATCGTGTCCTGGAGGTAGCGCCGGCCGCCGATGCTCCCGTCAACCACCTGCACCGTGCACGCGCCGCCGTCCGGGTCGAGCATGCGCGCGAACAGCGCGCCCGTGTCGAACCGGGGCAGGCAGCACCACTCGACGGCGCCGCCGGGCGCGACGAGCGCGGCGCCATGGCAGTCCGCGAGCAGTGCGTAGTCGGAGATGCGCACGACAGGGGCATACCCACTGTCCGGCATGTGACGGCTCTCATCGTCGCCTGCGCAGCGTGGGTAGGGAGTTGACATGGCCAAACCCACCGTCGGGCAGTTCATCCTCGAGCGCCTCGCGCAGTGGGGCGTCAAGAACGTCTTCGGCTACCCCGGGGACGGCATCAACGGCATCCTCGGCGGCTTCCACGAGGTCCGGGACGTGCGCTTCGTCCAGACCCGCCACGAAGAGCTCGCCTCGTTCGCCGCGTGCGCTCACGCCAAGTTCACCGGCGAGGTGGGCGTCTGCCTCGCCACCTCCGGCCCCGGCGCGATCCACCTGCTGAACGGTCTCTACGACGCCAAGCTCGACCACCAGCCGGTCCTCGCGATCGTCGGCCAGCAGGCGCGCATGTCGCTCGGCGCCAGCTACCAGCAGGAGGTCGACCTCGACGCGCTGTTCAAGGACGTGGCGGGCGAGTTCGTGCAGACGTTGATGGTGCCCTCGCAGGCGTCGCACCTGATCGACCGCGCGATGCGCGTCGCGCTGGCGTCGCGCACGGTGACCGCCATCATCGTGCCCAACGACGTGCAGGAGGAGCCCTACGAGGAGCCGCCGCGCGCTCACGGCTCGGTCTTCTCGTCGGCCGGCTACGAGCCGCCGCGCGTGGTGCCGGCGCCGTCGGCGCTGCAGAAGGCAGCCGAGGTGCTCAACGCCGGCTCGAAGGTCGCGATGCTGGTCGGGCAGGGCGCCAAGGACGCGACACGCGAGGTTGTGGAGGTCGCCGACGTGCTCGGCGCGGGCGTCGCGAAGGCCCTCAACGGGCGCGCGGCGGTGCCGGACACGCTGCCGTTCGTGACCGGCTCGATCGGCCTGCTCGGCACCAAGCCCTCCAACGACATGATGGAGAGCTGCGACACGCTGCTGATGGTCGGCACGAGCTTCCCGTACAGCGAGTGGCTGCCGAAGCCGGGCCAGGCCCGCGCGGTGCAGATCGACATCGATGCGCGGATGGTCGGCATCCGCTACCCGACCGACGTCGACCTCGTCGGCGACGCGGGGGAGACGCTGCGCGCCCTACTGGGGCTGCTGCAGCGCCACGAGGACCGCTCATGGCGCGGCGAGATCGAGGACAACGTCGCGCGCTGGTGGGAGATCCTCGACGAGCGCGCGCACCAGAGCGCCGACCCGATCAACCCGCAGCTCGTCTTCCAGGAGCTCTCGCCGCGCCTCCCCGACCGGGTGATCCTCACCGCGGACTCCGGGTCCGCGACCAACTGGTGGGCGCGCCACCTGAGGATCCGCGAGGGGATGATGGCGGCGCTCTCCGGCACGCTGGCCACGATGTGCCCGTCGATCCCGTACGCGCTGGCCGCGAAGTTCGCGTACCCGGACCGGCCGGTGATCGCCGCGATCGGCGACGGCGCGATGCAGATGATCGGCATCAACGCGCTGATCGACGTCGCCCGCTATCGCCACGAGTGGTCCAACCAGCAACTCGTCGTGCTCGTGCTCCACAACGACGACCTCAACCAGGTCACGTGGGAGCAGCGCGTGATGAACGGCGACCCGAAGCTCGAGGCCTCCCAGCGTCTGCCCGACTTCCGCTACGCCGACTACGCGCGGCTGCTCGGCCTGCACGCGGTGCGCGTCGACCATCCCGACATGGTCGGCCCGGCGTGGGACGAGTGCCTGGCGGCGGGCATCCCGTCGGTGCTCGAGGTGATCACCGATCCCGAGGTGCCGCCGCTCCCGCCGCACATCCGCTTCGAGCAGGCGACGGGGTTCGCGCACGCGCTGGCCGGCCGCGACCCGAACGCGCGCGAGATGGTCACGCAGGCGGTCAAGGGGAAGGTCGCCGAGTTCGTCAAGCGATGAAGGTGCTGCGCGACTTCCGGCGCGGGCGCATGCAGCGGCTGCTTGCGGCCGCCACGGCGGCGAGCGCGCTGCCGCTGGGGCTCGAGATCTTCGTCAACCACTACGGCGGCTCGTTCGGCAACAAGTGGATGTGGACGCCGGTGGCGCTGTCGCCCGCCCTCGCGGCCGCGGGCGTCGCCGGCGTCGTCTCCGAGCGCGCGGCGACGACCGTGCTGCCCGCGCTCTCGGCGGTCTTCTTCCTGGACGGCGCGGCGGGCGTGTTCTTCCACCTGCGCGGCGCCGCGCGCAAGCCCGGCGGGCTGCGGGAGGCGTCGTACAACCTCGTGATGGGCCCGCCGGCGCTGGCGCCGGGCGCGCTGACGATGGTCGGCGGGATCGGGCTCGCCGCCGCGCTGGCGCGGCGCGAGCGCTGATGTTCCGCGAGGCGGGGCACCTGCCCAAGGTGAGCGGCCGCCGCGCCGACCCGGCGGGCCTGCCGCGGCAGCGGCGCGGCACGACCCCACAGCTGCACGGGCGCTTCCCGGACTACGACGTGCTCGAGAGCGCCGCCCACTGGGACCCCGTCACGCGCGACGCGATCCTCGGGCGCGTGCGCGACGTCCCGCCGATCGCGTACTTCACGCCGGAGGAGGTCGCGGTGCTGCGGCCGTTCCTGGACGTTGCGCTCGCCCAGGACGACGAGCCGCGCATCCCGGTGCTCGAGCTCGTTGACGCCAAGCTCGCCCGCGGCGAGGGCGACGGCTATCGCTACGACGACATGCCCGAGGACGGCGAGACGTGGCGGCGTGTCGCGCGCCACCTGGCGGCCGACGGCTTCGCCGCGCTCGATGACCAGGCGCGGCGCGCATGGGTGCAGCGGCTGCACGACGGAGAGCCCGAGTGGGAGGACCTCAACGCCGAGCGTGCGTGGTCGGTCGTGATGCGGCACGCGCTGGCGGCCTTCTACTCGCACCCGTGGGCGTGGAACGAGATCGGGTTCGGCGGGCCGGCCTATCCGCGCGGCTACATGCGGATGGGCGTCGGCGACCACCATGGGCGCGAGCCGCACGAGCGCGACGAGGCGTTCGAGCTGGATCCGGTCCGCGACGTGCGCGCGCGGGGACTCGAGTGAAGGGCTCGCTGCCTCCTCGCGACAACCGCTCCGCGTTCCTGCTCGACCCGCACCGGCGCGGCATCCCCGGCGCGGCGCGGATGGCGCGCTACGCCGACGACGACGAGGTCGATCTGGTGATCGTCGGCGCCGGAGCCGGCGGCGGCGTGCTGGCGCAGCGGCTCGCGCGCAAGGGCTGGCGGATCGTCGTGCTGGAGTCCGGGCCGTTCTGGGACCCCGACCGCGACTGGGTCTCCGACGAGGCGGGCCAGCACAAGCTCTACTGGACGGCGCCGCGGGTGATCGGCGGCGAGGACCCCGTGGAGCTGGGCAAGAACAACTCCGGCCACGGCGTCGGCGGCTCGATGATCCACTACGCGGGCTACACGCCGCGCTTCCATCCGTCGGACTTCGCGACGCGCACGCGCGACGGCGTCGGCGCCGACTGGCCGATCGCCTACGAGGAGCTGCGGCCGCACTACGCCAAGCTCGAGCGCGAGCTGCCGGTCGCGGGGCAGCACTGGCCGTGGGGCGATCCGCATGCCTACCCGCACGCCGCGCACCCGATCTCCGGCGCGGCCGAGCAGGCGCGGCGGGGCGCGTTCGCGGCGGGCGTGGACATGCGCGTAGGCCCGGTCGCGATCCCGAACGGCACGTTCGGCAACCGCCCGCACTGCATCTACCGCGGCTTCTGCCTGCAGGGCTGCAAGGTCAACGCGAAGGCGTCGCCGCTGGTCACGCACCTGCCCGACGCGATCGCGCACGGCGTGGAGATCCGCGCGGACTCGCATGCGGTGCGCGTGGAGACGGCGCACGGCCGGTCCACGGGCGTGGCCTTCATGCGCGACGGGCGCGAGCGCGTGCAGCGGGCGTCGGCGGTCTGCGTGTCCGGCTACTCGATCGAGACGCCGCGGCTGCTGCTGAACTCCGGCGGGCTGGCGAACGGCTACGACCACGTCGGCCGCTACCTGATGGTGCAGGGAGCGACGCAGGTCGCCGCGCGCTTCCCGGACTCGCTGCGCCAGTACAAGGGGCCGCCGCCGGAGATCTCGAGCGAGCAGTTCTATGAGACCGACGAGGCGCGCGGGTTCGCGCGCGGCTTCTCGATCCAGACGGTCGGGCCGCTGCCGATCGACTGGGCCCAGCACGTGCTCGCCGACGGGCACTGGGGACATGCGCTGCGCGAGTACATGCGCGACTACAACCACTGGACGACGCTCGGGCTCCTGTGCGAGCTGCTGCCACAGGCCGAGAATCGCGTCACGCTCGCGGACGAGACCGACGAGCACGGGATGCCGGTCGCGCGACTGGATTACACGCAGTGCGACAACGACCGGGCGAACATCGCGTACGGGACGCGGGTGCTCGAGCGGATCTGGGAGGCAGCCGCGGCACAGGACACGCTGACGATTGCGCGCTACGCGCACCTGGTCGGCGGCTGCCGCATGGGGACGTCGCCCGAGAACAGCGTGATCGACGCCGACCACCGCTCCTGGGAGGTGCCGAACCTGTTCGTGTGCGACGGCTCGGTGATGCCGACGCAGGGCGCCGCCAACCCGGCGCTGACGATCATGGCGCTGGCGTCCCGGCTCGCCGAGCGCCTGGCCCCGCGGTAGGCCGCGCGGCTCAGCGCACGGCCGCCGCCGCGGCGACGCCGGCCGCCGCCACCGCGGCGCCGCCCAGCACCGCGCGCTTGTGCGTGGTCAGCCACAGCTGCGGGCTGTGGGCGTGCGCCTGCTCGTCGAAGATGCCGTGCGGGCCGGGGTCGCCGGGCGGCGGCGCGTAGAGGTTGTCCGCGCGGGTCGCCGGGTCGATCGGCTCGCCCGCCTGCTGCGCCTGCTCGTTGGTGCGGCCGAGGTAGCGGTCCATGAGCCCGGACGCGACCTTCTCGCCGACGATCGTGTAGACGGTCGGCAGCCCGACCCACAGCTCACGCCGCGGATGCGCGGCGGCGTGCGCGATCGCGCGCGCGGCGACCTCGGGCTGGTAGATCGGCGGCACCGGCTGCGGATGCCGGCGCAGGCGGGTGCGGACCCAGTTGAACTGCGGCGTGTTGTGGCCGGGCAGCTGGACGAGCGCGACCTTCACGTGCGAGCCGTGGTGGATCAGCTCCGCGCGCAGCGAGTCGAGGAACCCCTTGACGGCGTGCTTGGCGCCGCAGTAGGTGGCCTGCAGCGGGATCCCGCGGCGCGAGAGGGCGGAGCCGACCTGCACGATCGTGCCGCGATCGCGCGGGAGGAAGCGCCGCAGCGCCGCCTGGGCGCCGTGGACCGAGCCGAGGTAGGTCACCTCGGTGACGCGCAGGAACTCCTCCGGCGAGGTGTCGGTCACCTCGGCGAGCACCGCGGTCATGGCGACGTTGATCCACACGTCGATCGGCCCGAGCTCGCTCTCGATGCGCGCGGCCGCGCGCTCGACCTGCTCGGCGTCGGCCACGTCCGCGGGCGCGACGCACGCGCGGCGGCCGGCCTGGCGGACCTCGTCCGCCGCGGCGGCGAGCCGATCCTCCCCGCGGGCGATCAGGCCCACGTCCGCGCCCTGGCGGGCGAGCTCGCGCACCGTAGCGCGCCCGATCCCCGCCGACGCCCCCGTCACCGCGACAACCTTGCCTTCGAGCTTCATAGAGCGGTCCTACCCACTCAGGTGAGAACCACCAGCTTGCCGGCGGCGCGGCCGGCCTCCATGTCGGCGTGGGCGGCGCGGATCTCGTCCAGTGCGTAGACGCGGTCGATCGGCACGCTGAGCCGTCCGGCGGCGACGTCGTCGAGAAACGACTGCAGCACGCCGGCCGGGAGGTCGGACGCCTCGCCGCCGTACGCGGTCAGCCGCACGCCGTTGGGCAGATAGCCGATCGGATAGAAGTCCGGCACCGTCCACTGGTTGCTCAGCATCCCGGTGAAGCAGACGACGCCGTGGACCCGGGTCGCGCGCAGCGTGTCGGGCAGCGTGTTGGTCCCCACGAGCTCGAGCGCCGCGTCCACGCCACCGGGGACGATCGCGCGCACGGCGGCGGCGATCTCGCCGTCGTCGATCACCGGATGGTCGACGCCGATCGCCCGCAGCGTCTCGGCACGGTCGGGGCGGCGCGTCGTCGACACGACGGTCAGGCCGCGCGCCTTGGCCAGCACCGCGGCGGCCATGCCGACCGAGGAGGTGCCGCCGCGGATCAGCAGCGTCTGCCCGGCGCGCGTGTCCAGGCCGACGCTCAGCGACCCGTACGCGGTCTGCAGCATCTCGGGGACGGCGCCGAGCGTCGCCCAGTCCAGCTCGGAGCGGAACGGGACCACGTTCGCGACGGGCACGCAGGTGTACTCGGCGTAGCCGCCGTCGAACGTGCGGCCCATGCCGCCCATCATCGCCGCGACCTGCCGGCCCGGCTCGAGCTCGCCGCCGGGCGCGGCGGCGACCACGCCGACCGCCTCGATGCCGAGCACGCGCGGGAACGTCACGCCCTGCGCGAGCCCGAGCCGCGTGTGCAGCTCGGAGCGGTTGACGCCGAACGCCTTGACCTCGATCAGCACCCAGCCGGGCTCGGGCTCGGGCACCGGCAGCTCGCGGATCTCCAGCGCCTCAGGCGGACCGGGCCCATCCAGCACCACCGCACGCATCGCCGCGGAGCCTAGCGGGCGGCAGTAGGCATCCCCCGCATCCCGCAGGCACGCTTCATTGCCTCCGCGGCGCCGCCCTGCGAGCGTCCGCGTTCACACGATGGCCGCGACCCGCCCTCGCCCGGACGCTCCGCCGCCCCGCCGCGCGATCCCGGCGCTCGGCTGGCTCCCGCGCTACGACCGGAGCCTGCTGCGCGGGGACGTGGCCGCCGGCGTGGCGGTCACCGCGCTCGTCGTGCCGAAGAACCTCGGCTACGCCGAGATCGCCGGCGTGCCAGTGCAGAACGGGCTCTACGCCGCGGCGGCGGGCGCGATCATCTACGCGCTGTTCGCGACCTCGCGGCAGATCTCGACCGGGCCCAGCTCTTCGCTCGCCGCGGTCGCCGGCGGCGCCGTGTTGGCGACCGGGCTCGGCGGCGGCGAGGCAGCACAGCTCGTGGCCGCGATCGCCCTCGCCACCGGCCTGCTGTTCCTCGCGTTCGCCGTGTTCCGGCTCGGCTGGGTCGCGCAGTTCCTCTCCAAGGCGGTGATCACCGGCTTCCTCGCCGGGGCGGCGGTCGACGTGGTCGTCGGGGAGCTGCCGAAGCTGACCGGCACGTCGTCGGAGGGCGACAGCGCCTGGCGCGAGCTCGCGACGTGGCTGCAGGGACTCGGCGACATCCACTGGGCGACGGTGGCCGTCGCGGTCGCGGCGCTCGCCGTGATCCTGACGCTGCGCTTCACCGCGCCCAAGGTCCCGGGCGCGCTCGTCCTCGTCGTCGGCGGGCTGATCGCGTCCGGGCTCTTCGATCTCGGCGATCACGGCGTCACGCTGGTCGGCGACGTGCCGCGCGGGCTGCCCGCACCGGAGCTGCCCGACGCGTCGCTCGTCGGCGACCACTACGCGACGATCGCGATCGCGGCGGCCGCGCTGCTGCTGATCGGCTTCTCCCAGACGGCGGGCGACGCGCGCGCGTTCGCGGCCCGCCACCGCTACCGGATCGACGTCAACCAGGAGTCGGTCGCGCAGGGGCTGGCGAACGCCGGTGCCGGCGTGCTCCAGGGGATGCCGGTGTCGACGAGCCTTTCGGCCAGCTCGCTCAACGAGTCGGCGGGCGCGCGCACGCAGCTGTCCTCGCTCGTGTCGGGCGCGCTGGTCATCGCGACGCTGCTTGTCCTCGCGCCGCTGTTCTCGGACCTCCCGAAGGCCGTGCTCGGCGCCGTGATCATCGATGCCGTCGTGTTCGGGATGATCGACGTCGGCGAGTTGCGGCGCATGCGCCGGGTCGCCCGCTTCGACTTCTGGGTCGCGGTCGCGGCGATCCTCGGCGTGCTCTCGGCGGGCGTGCTCGCCGGCGTGGTGATCGGCGTCGCGCTCTCGCTGCTGTGGCTGGTGCAGGTCGCGACGCGGCCGCCGATGCCGGTGCTCGGTCGCGAGCCCGGGACGCACGTGTTCCGCGATCTGATCGAGAACCCCGACGACGAGACGTTCCCGGGCATCGTCGTGCTGCGGCTCGACGGCGGCCTGTTCTTCGCCACCGCGGAGGCGCTCGAGGACCGCGTCCGCGCGCTGATCGACGCCGGCTCCTCGCCGCACGCGCTCGTACTCTCGCTCGAGGGCGTCAACTTCGTCGACTCCCAGGGCGCCGCGAAGCTGCAGGAGCTCTACCGGCTGACCGAGTCGGCCGGCATCACGCTGCGGCTCGCGCGGGTCAAGCCGCAGGTGCGCAGCGTGCTCGAAGCCGACGGCACGGTCGCACTGATCGGCGACGACCACATCCACGGCAACGTCCAGCGCGCGGTCCGCAACCAGCTCGAGCAGGACGGCGCCCGACGCTAGGCGAGCGACTCCAGCGCCTCGAGCCGCAACAGCGCCGTCCGGATCGTCGTTATGGTGCGGGGCCGTGCCTGAGCACCCCGTCCCGTCCGAACGGGCGCGCGAGCTGGTGCGGGACGGGTTCGACCCGCACGTGCACGTGGCGCCGGACTTCGCCCCGCGGCGGATCACCGACCTCGAGCTGGCGCGGCGCTGCCTGGAGCTCGGGCTCGCCGGCTTCGGGCTGAAGTCGCACTACACGGCGACCGCTGAGCGCGCGGCCGTGGTCAGCGCCGCGGTTCCCGGTATCCAGGCGCTCGGGACGATCACGCTCAATCATGCCGTCGGCGGGTTGAACGCCACCGCGGTCGAGGTCGCGGCCCGCCAGGGCGCGCGGATCGTGTGGCTGCCGACCGTCAGCTCCGAGAACGAGCACGGCGAGGTCGAGCACGCCGACCCCGAGGGCAAGGTGCCGGTCTGGGTCCGGTTCGAGCTCGAGTTGCGCGCGGCCGGCGTCCGCCCCCGGTCGGTACCGGTGCTCGACGTCAAGGGCAAGCCGCTTCCCGAGCTGCGCGACGTGCTGCACGTCATCGCGAGCCACGGTCTCGTCCTGGCCACCGGCCATCTCTCGCGCGACGAGATCTTCACGGTGGTCGATGCCGCGGTGGAGGCGAAGGTCGAGACGATCGTGGTGACGCACCCGGAGTTCCCTTCGCAGCGGATCTCCGCGGGCGAGCAGCAGGAGCTGGCCGCGAAGGGCGCGCTGATGGAGCGCGCGTTCACGACCCCGTACACGGGCAAGTGCACGTGGGACGAGGTGTTCGCGGCCACGCGCGCCGTGGGCGCCGAGCGCACCGTGTGGGGCAGCGACCTCGGGCAGGTCTTCAACCCGCCGGTCGAGGACGGCCTGGCGATCATGGCCGACCGCTTCCTGTCGGCCGGCTTCAGTGAGAAGGAGGTCCGCACGATGGCGGTGGACAACACCCGGAGGCTCGCCGGTGCCTAGGCGCGTGCAGGTGATCGGGGCGCACTCGGCGGACTTCGTGTGGCGCGCGGGCGGCGCGGTCGCCAAGGCCGTGGAGGCGGGCGGTGAGGCCGAGGTGATCGCGCTCTCCTACGGCGAGCGCGGCGAGTCCGGCGAGCTGTGGAAGCAGGAGGGCCAGACGGTGGAGAACGTCAAGCGCGTCCGCCACGCGGAGGCCGAGGCGGCGGCCGCCCACCTCGGCGCCGCGTTCCGCTGCCTCGACCTCGGCGACTACCCGCTGCAGATCGACGGCGACGCCTTGCTGCGGATCGCCGACGCGATCCGCGCGTTCGCCCCCGACGTGCTGATCACCCACACCGACACCGACCCGTTCAACCCCGACCACCCGGTCGCGTACGCCGCGGTCGATCGCGCGCGAAGCCTCGCCGCCGGCGCGGGGGTGTCGAGCGCGTTCCCCACGATCGCGCCGCCGCAGCTGTTCCTGTTCGAGCCCCACCAGCCCGAGCTGTGCAACTTCACGCCGACCGTGCACGTCGACATCACGTCGGTGTGGGAGCGCAAGGCGGCGGCGATGGCCGAGATGAAGGCCCAGCAGTACCTGCAGACCTACTACGCCCAGCGCGGCGAGCAGCGCGGCAATCACGCCCGGCGCGCGTCGGGGCGCTCGGAGGTGCGCTATGGCGAGTCGTTCATGCGCGTGCTCCCGCAGGTGGTGGATCAGCTGTGATCTCCGATCAGCTCGCGCGGCTCGGCGCCGCGACCGTCTACGAGGCGTCCGGCCGTCAGGGGCTCGTCGACCTCGAGCTCAAGCAGATCGTCCCGGGCTCGCGCGCCTGCGGGCCGGCCCGGATCGCGCGCTGCGCGCAGGACGACAACCTCATGGTCCACGCCGCCATGGCGCGGCTGCAGCCCGGCGAGGTGCTGGTGTTGACCATGCCCGAGCCCGCCCCCGTCGCGCTGCTCGGCGACCTGCTGGCCACGCAGGCGCAGGTCCGCCGTGCGGCTGCGGTCCTCGTCGACGCCGCCGTGCGCGACAGCGAGGAGCTTGTAGAGATGGGGCTGCCGATCTGGGCGCGCTGGATCCGCTCGCGCGGCGCCACCAAGAGGGTTGCGGGCGAGCTTGACGTGCCGGTCACCGTTGGCGGCGCGACGATCCGGCCCGGCGACCTGGTGGTGCTCGACGCCGACGGCGTCACCGTCGTGGCCGCCGAGCGCGCCGAGGCTGTACTCGAGGCGTCGCTCGCCCGCGAGGCCAAGGAGGCCGACAAGCGCGCGAAGCTGCAGGCCGGCGCGCTCTCCTTCGAGCTCGACGGGTTGGATGCCCTTGTCTGAGATCGCCCACCTCGGGCCGGTCGAGCTCTTCACGCCGAGGGGCGAGGAGAGCCTGCGCTTCTTCGTCGACGTGATGGGGATGGAGGTCTCCCACCAGGCGGGCGCCGCCACGTATCTGCGCGGCTGGGGCGACTACCAGCCGTGGTCGCTGAAGCTGATCGAGTCCTCCACCTCCGGCATGGGCGTGCTCGGGCTGCGCGCGTGGAGCCCGGAGGCGCTGGCGCGCCGCGTCGCGGCGGTCGAGGCGACCGGGCTCGGCGAGGGCTGGACCGACGGCGACCGCGGCCGCGGGCCCTCGTATCGCTTCCGCGACCCGGACGGCCACGTCTTCGAGCTCTACTACGAGTGCGAGCGCTATGAGGCGCCGGAGCACCTGCGCCCGGCTTTGAAGAACGTCCCCGGCCGCTACACCGGCCGCGGCTGCGCGATCAAGCGGCTCGACCACGTGAACATCCTCGCCGCCGACGTGCACGCGAACCGGGAGTTCTGCGTCGACGCGCTCGGCTACCGGTTGTACGAGCGGATCCAGCTCAACGACGGCAGCGAGGCCGGCGCCTGGATGAGCGCGTCGATCGCCGCGCACGAGCTGATCTACACGCGCGACGCGCTCGGCGCGCACGGCCGGCTGCACCACCTCGCGTTCTGGGTCGACACGCGCGAGGAGTGCCTGCGCGCCGCCGACATCTGGCTCGACGCCGGGATCGAGATCGAGGCGGCGCCGTCCAAGCACGCGATCGCGCAGGGGTTCTTCCTGTACGGGCTCGAGCCCGGCGGCAACCGCGTCGAGGTCACCACAGGCGGGCGCTTCGTCTACGACCCGGACGAGCCGGTCGTCGTGTGGACCGAGGAGGAGCGGGCGAAGGGCCAGGCGTGGGGCGTCAAGACGGTGGAGAGCTTCCACACGTACGGGACGCCGCCGGCGTAGGTGGTTCGCGGCTCGGGAGGGGACGGGGTTCGCGTGCTGGGCGCGGTTTGGTTGAACGGCAACTGCGCAGGTAAGGGGTGCGGGGCTCGATCGGAAACGATCACTCGTGAGCGTGGTTCGCGCACAACCGACCATGGAGGCGCTCATCGGGGAAGGGGTGCTGCACGTTTGTTGCCATATAGTTGACAAACGTGCGTCACCCCCGGCCTCGGAGCCCGCGGCGATGATCGATTTACAGTCACCGCAACTTTCTCCCGCTTCCCTTACCTGCGCCGTTGCCGTTCAGCGGCCTGTAGCGAGACCCCGCGGGTCAGCTGAAGGGGCGCCCGCGCACGACGCGGCGGGGCGCCCGACCGTGACCCGGCGCGGCGCCCGCGCACGATCCGGCGGGACGTCTGCGCAGGACCCGGTGGGGCGCCCGCGCACGACCCGGCCAGGCGCTTCGTCTACGACCCGGACGAGCCGGTCGTCGTGTGGACCGAGGAGGAGCGGGCGAAGGGCCAGGCCTGGGGCGTCAAGACGGTGGAGAGCTTCCACACGTACGGGACGCCGCCGGCGTAGTCGGTGGTCCGGGACACTTGAGCGGACGCTCGCGTGCTGGGCGCGGGTCGGTTGAACGGCAACTGCGCAAGTAAGGGGTGCGGGGTTCGATCGGGAACGATCACCCGTGAGCGTGATTCGCACACGATCGAACATTGATGCGATCGCCGGGAAGGGGGGTGGGTGACTTTTCGTTACCCCTGGTAAGGAAACGTCGGTCACCCCCCTCGCGCAAGCCCGAGGCGGTGATCGATTCCGGTCACCGCAACGCTCTCCCGCTCCCCTACCTGCGCAGTTGCCGTTCAGCGGCCCGCAGCGAGACCCCGCGGGTCCGCTGAAGGGGCGCCCGAGCACGACTCGGCGGGGGCCCGCGTAACGTATCGGCGGGACGCCTGACCGCAAGCCGGCGGGGGCGCCCGAGCACGACGCGGCGGGGCGCTCGCGTAACGTCTCGGCCGGGGCCCGCATAACGTCTCGGCCGGGGGTCCGCATGACGTCCGGAGGGGCCCGCGTAACGTCCCGGCGGGGCGTTCGCGCACGACGCGGCGGGCGCTCGAGCGCGACCCGCGGGGCGCCCGCGCACGACCCCGGCTGCGCGCCGGCTGCGCGCCCGGCGGCGCCCCGCCCGCGACACTCAGGCGTTTCCCAGCCGATTCAGGCTCGCTTCTTACGTTCGCGTCCGACGCTGGGCGCATGGACAGCACCAGCGCATCGGCGACCGACCGGCGCCGGGCCCACCGGCGCGTGGGCGCCGCGGCGACGGCGGCCTTCGTGGTCATTCTGCTTCTCGGCCTCAGCCGCGGGCCGGCGCGGGCCGACTCGACCGACCCGGCCGGAGCGCCGGCGGCGGCCCCGACCGTGCCGCCCGGGCAGAGCCTGCCGGCGGACCCCGGGTTCGGCCGTGACCGCGACGGCGACGGCAGCGGGCCGCCCGGCGGCGGCCGCGGCTTCGGCCGCGGCGACGACGACGGTGGCGGAGGCGGAGGCTTCCGCGGCGGCGGCGGTGGCAGCAGCGGCGGGACGGACGGCGGCGGCGGCGTGACGCCGGCTCCGCCCAGCAGCGGCGGGACGGACGGCGGCGGCGGCGTGACGCCGGCTCCGCCCAGCAGCGGCGGGACGGACGGCGGCGGCGGCGTGACGCCGGCTCCGCCCACCAGCGGCGGGACGAGCACGACATGACCGCCCTGTTCCATGACATCGCGCGAGCCGCGCTGCCGGTGGCGATCGGGTTGCTGATCCTCACCGCGCTGGCGCGCGCCCTCCCGCTCGCGCGGATCGACGACCCGCGCGTGAAGCGGATCGCCTCCGAGTACCTGGAGCCGCTGAGCACCTGGTGCCTGATCGCGGCCGGCGTCTACGCGCTCGCGCTCGGCCTCGGCGGCGATGCCTCGCTGATCGCGTTCTTCGTGCCCGTCGTCATCGGCCTCGGCGCTGCGCTGCTGCGCCCGGCGGCCGAGCTGCCCGAGGACGAGGAGGTCGAGCCAGAGCCGGCGCCGGCGCCCGCGCCGGCCCGTCCCGAGCCGCCCGCCGCGGCGCCGCAGCCCGCGTCCGACGGCGCGCTGTGGGCCCGTGGACGCGAAGTCTCAGGCAGCTCTCAGCCGCGCCTCGGCTGATTCGGAGCCGCCGCGACGACCGTGGCGAGCATGTTCAACACCATCCGCAAGTCCGCGCTCACGGTTGCGGCGCTCGGAGCGCTTGGTCTCGGCGGCGCCGCCGTAGCCGGCGCCGCCGGCAAGACCCAGCCTCCGTCGGGCGCTTCGGCGTCGAACCCCGGGCATCCCCCGCGCGGCGACCAGCTGACCGGCGACACCGCCGCGAAGGTCAAGGCCGCCGCGCTGGCAAAGGTCCCGGGTGCGACCGTGCTGCGCTCCGAGTCCGGCGGGCCCTACAGCACGCCCTACCACGCCCACATCAAGACGTCCGACGGCAAGCTCCAGGTGGTGCTGGTGGACTCGTCCTTCAACGCCACGGCCGTCCAGGCCGACAACGGGCCGGGGCGGCGCGGCGGGCCGGGCGGGGGCGGCCGTGGCGGCCACGGTCCCGAGACGGCGCTGACCGGCGACACGAAGGACAAGGTCGAGGCCGCGGTGCTGGCCAAGTACGCCGGCGCCACGATCGTGCGCACCGAGACCAACAGCGACGGCAGCGCGCCCTATGAGTCGCACATCAAGACCAGCGACGGCAAGCAGCTCGAGGTCCACGTGAGCAAGGACTTCGTGGTCGTCGACGCGCGCGAGCGGCCCGCGCACCCGTAGAGACGTCGTCCTCCCGCTGCTCGCCGTCAGGCGCGCAGCGGGATGGTCGCCTCAACGCGAGTCCCGCCGCCGGGCGGGCTGTCCACCGTCAGCACGCCGTCGTGCGCGGCGAGCCGGTCGCGCAGCCCCACGAGCCCGCTGCCGTCCGCCCGCGCGCCGCCGGCGCCGTCGTCGCGCACCTCGACGCGCAGCGCGCCGTCCTCGACGCGCCCGCGCACCGCCACCTGGCGCGCGCCCGCGTGCTTGGCCACGTTGGTCAGTGCCTCGGCCATGACGAAGTACGCCGTCGCCTCGATCGCTTCCGGCGCGTAGTCCGCGGTGATGTCTACCTCGACCGGGACGGTCATCCGCGAGGCCGGGACCTCGGCTCCGGCCTTCAGGCCGCCGCGGTGGAGCACGCTCGGGAGGATCCCGTGCGCGAGCTCGCGCAGGTCGCCGGTCGCGCTCTCGGCGTGGGCCAGCGCCTCCTCGACGAGCTCGGTGAAGTCGGCCAGGCGGGACTCGGCGTCGCGCGGCAGGCCCCGCTCGTCGGTCCCGCGCACGAACAGCTCGCCCCACACGCGTCCCCCGGCCACGACGGGGCACGCGACACCCGGCTCGCCGCGGCCGGACCGCTCGCCCGCCGGCCAGACGGCCACCGGGGCCGTCTCGTCGCCCGGCAGGTACCGCATCATCCTCGCCACGTCGGCGTTGAGCAGGTGGCCGACCTCCTCGACGACGGCCGCGAACAGCTGCGACGTCGGCACGTCCTTGGCGACGAGCGTCGCCACCCGGCGCAGCGCGGCCTGCTCGTCGGCGAGGCGGGCGAGCGCCTCGCGGTTCTCGGCGCTGGAGATTGCGGTGGCGACGAGCTCGGTGAACGCCGCCAGCCGGTCCTGGAGCCCCGGCGGCACCGGCTCGCCCTTCGCGGGACCGGCGGCCATGCACCCCCACAGTTCGCCGCCGACGATGATCGGCGCTCCCGCGCCGCCGCGGATGCCGGTCTCCCGCACGCCCGACTGGATCGGCCCGCGCCCGCGGCCCCAGTCGTCGATCCGGACCACGGCGCGCGTGCGCTTGATCGCGCCCGCGATCTGCGAGCCCTCCAGGCCCCACTTGGTGCCGGGCTGGAACGGGTGCGGGTCCACGCCCCAGGCGCCGGCGACGATCACCGTGTCGTCCGGCTCATAGCGCTGGATCTGCACGAGCGCCGAGCCGGTGACCTGGGCGACCTCCTGGGCGACCGCCGCGAAGACCTCCCGCGACGGCGCGCCGGCGGCGACGAGGGCGGCGACGCGTCGCAGCGACGCGCGCTGCGGGTCCGGCGGATCGGTGGCGTGCTCGGCCACCCGGGCATCGTAGGTCCGCGAGGATCAGCGGGCCCGGGCGCCGTGCTCGCCGTGCGTCGTGCACAGCGGGAAGCGGCGGAAGACCGCGCGGCTGCCGTCCGCGCCGGTCGCCGTGACCACCAGCGACACGCAGGCCGGAGCGACGGCGCCGCGGACCGCGGCGGTGAAGCGCCCGCGCTCGTCGGCGCGCGCCGACGAGCGCGTGACGGCGTGGCCGGAGCGGACGGTGATCCGCACGCGCTCGCTCGCGTGGAAGCCGGTCGCGCGGACCTCGACCGGGTTGGTCTTGACGAGCCTCAGCGCGGGCGCGGCGGAGCTGTCGGCCGCCGCCAGCAGGGCGGCTGCGAGGCCCGCGATTACGGCGAGGCGAACCACGCCGCGGATCGTACTCCTGCTCGGCGTCAGCCCTCGGACGCCCTCTCATCTGGCCAGGCGCGAGCGGGCGTAGGGTGTCGCGCGCCATGTCGAGCCCGCCTCCCGGGTGACTGGCGGCGGGCGCCGTTTCAACGGAGGAGGAATGCATGCGGCGATTCCTGATGCCGGCGTTCGCGCTGGTGCTCGCGGGAGCTGCGGCGGCTTTCGCCGGACTCGGTTCCGGCCGCTCGACCCCGGACGCGCAGGCCCAGGCCCTGGCGCACCTCACGCCCTTGCAGCAACGGCTTGTGTCCGGCTTCGCGCGCGCGGCGGCGGAGCAGCGCGCGCCCAGCGCCCGCGCGCTTCCGAACGCGCAGTCGCTGCAGAAGAGCCAGCTGACCGGCTGCCCGGCCGACCGGGGCGCCAACGTCCACGTCAACCAGAACTGCCTCAACCTCACCGACCCCGATCTGCAGGGGCGCGCGCAGGCGCAGAACGAGACCGGCATCGCCCAGGACGCCAATGACCCGAGGCGTATCGTCGCATCGGCGAACGACTACCGCCGTGGCGACGGCAACTGCTACTCCTACTACTCGAGCGACGGCGGCCGCAGCTGGCAGGACTCGACGCCGCCGATGGGCTTCACGCGCGGGACCGCGTTCGGCGGGGTGGCGCGCCAGTACTGGCAGGCCGGCGGCGACACGTCGGTCGCGTGGGACACGAAGGGCAACGCGTATCTCTCGTGCCAGATGTTCATGCGCGGCGAGGCGGTGTCCAACAACCCGGACCAGTCGAGCTCGTTCTACGTCTTCCGCTCGACCGGGACCGGCGGCGCGTCGTGGAACTTCCCCGCGCGGCCGGTGGCCGAGCTCAATGACGTCGCCGGCGCCGGAGACGCGCTGCTCGACAAGCAGTACATGACGATCGACGACCAGCGCGGCAGCCCGTTCCAGGACCGCATCTACGTCACCTGGACGCTGTTCGCAGCCGACGGCACGTCCTACATCTACGAGGCCTACTCGCGCGACTACGCGGAGCACTTCAGCACGCCGAAGCTCGTCAGCACGACGAGTGCACTGTGCACCAACCTGCAGGGCGCGCCGACGCCCCAGGGCACGTGCAACACGAACCAGTTCTCGCAGCCGTTCACCGGCCCCGACGGCGCGCTCTACGTCGTCTGGGACAACTACAACCTGACCGGCGTCCGACCCGGCGAGGGCGACAACGAGGGCGGCGACGGCGGCGACCGCGCGGCACCGCCCGTCGGCGTGGACAACCGCGCGCAGGTGCTGCTCGCGAAGTCGACCGACGGCGGCAACACGTTCTCGCCGCCGGTCAAGGTCGCCGACTACTACGACCTGCCGGACTGCGTCACCTACCAGAACCAGGATCCGGGAGTCGGCTGCGTGCCCGAGAAGGGCGAGACCCAGAACTCGGTCTTCCGCGCCGCCAACTATCCCTCGGCCGCCGTCAACCCGCGCGACCCGAGTGAGATCGACGTCACGTTCGCGTCGTACATCAACCGCCACTCCAACGAGACGCAGCGGAACCCGTGCGTGCCGCAGGGCTACAACCCCGACACGTTCCAGCCGCTGTATGACGGCGTCAAGACGCGCGGGGCGTGCAACAACGACATCCTGATCAGCCGCTCGACCAACGGCGGCCGGTCGTTCACCGGCGGCACCGCCGGCGTGCGCACGCTGCCGTCGGTCCGCGACGGCGACACCACCGCCGACCAGTACTGGCAGTGGGCGGCGTTCGACCCGCGCGGCCGGCTCGCCGTGTCGTACTACGACCGTGCGTACGGCAATGACGAGACGACGGGGTTCTCCGACGTCAGCCTGTCCGGCACCCGGGATGGGTCGAGCTTCGGCACCACGCGCGTGACGACCGCGTCGATGCCGCCGGCGACCCAGTTCGCCGGCGCGTTCTTCGGCGACTACAGCGGACTGAGCGCCGAGGACGTCGCGCATCCCGCGTGGATGGACACGCGCGACCCGGACCTGTTCGCCTGCCGCGACTCCGCGGGCAACGTGACGCTCCCGCCGGGCGTGTGCACCGCGAGCGCGCCGAACGCCGCGCTCGCCAACGACGAGAACATCTACACGGAGGCGCTGGCCATCCCACTCAGGTGACCGCGCGCCGCGTCAGGCGCGATGTTTCGGGAAGGGCGGCGCTCCAGCGCGAGCGCCGCCCCGCCCGCGGCGAGCACCAGCGCCTGGTAGGTGGCGGCGGTCACGACGAGCAGGAGCGCGGCCGCGAAGCACGCTCCCGCCAGCGCGATCAGCACCACCCCCGGCCGAGCATGTTGAGGAAGATCCCGAGCTGCACCAGCCACAGCTCTCGCGACAGACCCAGGCGCAGAACCGCTGGACCGTACAGCCCAAACAGGGCAGGATCTGCCCTCTATGACCAAGGCCGAACGCGTGCTGGCGCTGCTGGAGGCGCTGCAGGACCGCGCGTCGGCGACCGGCCCGGAGCTGGCCGGCCGACTGGGAGTGGACGTGCGCACGCTGCGGCGCGACGTCACCGCGCTGCGCGCGCTCGGCATCCCCGTCGAAGGGGAGCGCGGGCGCGGCGGCAGCTACCGGCTGCGGCCCGGCTACCGCGTGCCGCCGCTGATGTTCACGGCCGGCGAGGCGGCGACCGTCGCGCTCGGGCTGATGGCCGCGCAGCGGCTCGGGCTGGAGTCCGCCGGCGCGCTGGCGAAGGTCCGGCGGGCGCTGCCCGACCGGGTGCGCCTGCCGGTCGAGTCGCTCGAGCACACGCTCGGGTTCACCGGGACCGTCGAGGCGGCCCCGCCGGACGCCGAGACGCTGCTCGCGCTGGCCGACGCCGCGCGGCGCGGGCGGCGGGTGCGCGCGCGTTACACCGACTCCGCGGGCGTCACGAGCGAGCGCGAGCTGAGCCCGCTCGGCGTCGTCGCCCACGCAGGCCGCTGGTACGTCCCCGCGCATGACCACGAGCGGGAGGAGCGGCGCGCGCTGCGCGCCGACCGCATCGCCGCGGTGCGGGTGACCGGCGCCGGCGCGCCGCCGCCGGACGGGTTCGACGCCGTCGCCTTCGTCAGCCGCACGCTCGCGCGCGTGCCGTGGCCGCACGAGGTCGAGGTGCTGCTGCACGTGCCCCCCGCCGTCGCCGCCGAGCGGATCCCGGCCACGCTCGCCGAGCTCGAGCCGGAGGGGGCATACACGCTGATGCGGCTGCGCGCCGAGTCGCTGGACTGGGCTGCCGGGCTGCTGGCGAGCGCCGGCTGTGACTTCACGGTCCGCCGCCCCGACGCGCTGCGCGCAAGCCTGCGCGCGCTGGCGGCGCGGCTGTCAGCGGCCTAGGGGCTAGGTGGCCCCCGCGTCGATCTGGACCGGGTAGCCGGCGCGCAGCACGGCGACCGAGGACGGCGGCGTGATCACCTCCGCGTCGCCACTCGCCGGCCGGGGCCGGCGGGCGCCGTAGCCCTCGCGCGTCCACTCGGCGAGCTCGCCGCCGACCACCACGCACGGCGCGTCCTCGACGAGCGCGAACGCGCCGTCGGGCAGCGACGCCCACGGCAGCGCGTGCGTGCGCCGGTGGTGCGTGCCGCGGAAGATCCGCTCCCGGTGCAGCCGCCGGTTGATCTCCTTCGCGGACGGCGTCTCGCCGCCGAGCGCGTCGACCCAGGCGGCGCGGTACGCGTCATACGCGCCGCGCCGGCACAGCGCGCACGGCCGGTGCCCGGCGGCGAGCGAGACGGCCTCGTCGTGGAAGAACAACCACGTGAAGTGGTGCGGCTGCCACTGCTCGGCCCACCAGTCCTTGAACCGCAGGGCACAGGTGATCCAGAGATCGCTCGCGTGGAAGCGGACGATCTCGTGGCCGGAATGCAGGATGCCGCGGTTGCCGGTCCACGCGCCGCGCAGCGGGAACGCCTCGATGTCGCCGAGCGGTGTGACGCGGTTGCGGGCGGGGCTCACCCGTCAAATCTAGTTCGGGTGGTGGCGCTCCTTCTCGTGAGCCTCCACCCACTGCACGAGCCGCGCGAGCGTGAACTCGCCGTGGTCGTCCGCGAAGTCCGGCAGCCAGGCGTCCTCCCGGCTCACGTACGAGCTCGGGTCGGCGGCGAGCATCCCGGCCAGCACCTCGGCGACGATCCGGCCGCCGGCCGGGCCGAGATGGTGGCCGCCCGCGGTCTGCCGGGCCTCGGCCAGCACGTACAGCCACAGCGGGGTGTCGCGCAGCACCTTTCCCTCGAGCCCCGCCGGCAGTGGCGGGAGCGCGTCGCGCAGCTGGTCGTCGCCGAGCGGCGGCACGCCGAGCCGGCGGGCCACCGCCTGTCCTGAGGGGAGCCGCAGCGCGTGGCCGCGCCACAGGTTCAGCCGCACCAGCCGCGCCTCGTCGGGCGGCAGCGCGAACAGCGCCTGCGCCAGGCTCGGGTCGATCAGCTTGCTGCTCTGCGGCCGCAGGCCCGCGACGGTCGGGAGGAAGTGCTTGAACTCGATCACCAGATCGCTCGGCAGCGGGCGGTTGCCCTCCAGCCGGCGGCCGTTGTCGCCGGGCCTGGCGCGCATCAGCGGCGCGTTCGGCGTCGCGTCGTTGATCGTGTAGTCGTCGCGGATCATGCTGTGGCCGAAGCGGTACGCCGCGCCGGAGAACTCCACCGGCATGTACGGCCGCCGCCGGCAGCGGAAGAACCGGCGCGTGATGTCCGGGCGGCGCCCGGGGACGCGGCGGTAGACCTGGCCGGCGGTCTCCTTACCGACGATCCGCGGCAGGAAGTCCTCCATCACGATCCACTGGTAGTGCCAGCGAACGAGCTGCTGGGCGCGCTCGAACAGCTTCGCCGGATCGGCGATCCGGTCCGCCAGCGTCTCCACGACGGCGTTGTGGAAGCGGATCATCAGCAGGTGCACCTGCGCGACGATCAGGTTCTCGTCGTTGCGCGGGTCGCCGATCAGCGCTCGCCCCTGCGCGTTGCGCGGGAGGTCGACCGCGGCGAGGCCGTCCTCGGCGCGGCCGCCGCCGACCAGCAGCTTCACGCCCGCCGGCGACGCGTCCCAGTCGTACATGTACGGCTGGTCCATCGGCCCGGACCCGTACAGCGAGTCGAGGTCGAGCGCCGGCGTGCGGAAGTCGACGAGCGCGGCCGGGTCGTTCGCGCGCCGCAGCCGCGACGTCGGGTCGAACGTCGAGTCGTGGTCGACGAACTGCCCGAAGTACGTGTAGCCGGCCGGGATGTCGAAGTTGTCGGTCGACTGCCCGGCGAGCGTGGCCAGCGCGGTGGCGAGCTCATCCAGCCCCGGCTCGTCCCACACGTTCGGGTCGGGCTCGGGCGAGACCGGCTCGCCGCGGCGCAGGCGCCGCGACGGCAGCATGCGCCCGTAGCGCCCGCCGTTGGGCACCTGGCCCCGCGGCCCGGCCACGCCGTGGCGCGCCAGGCCGTCCGGGACGCGGCGCAGCGGCCGCTCCTGTCCCTCGGGAGCCCCGAAATCCGACAGGAGCTGACGCGTCATCGGATCATCCCGCCCGGGAGAATCGCCCCCCGGGCGATTGCTCCCAGCGACGCGAGCGCGCAGCGCGAGTCGTCGCCAGTCATGACTCGACCGGCAGCGTCTGGAACCAGAAGAACGGGCTGTCGGTCGTCCCGCCGGCGTCCTGCGGCGGGGTGAGGATCGTCGCGCCGGCGACGAGCATGCTCGTGCCGACCGGCGGCGCCGACCCGTTGGCGTACTCGAACTCGGCGACCCAGTCGCCCGAGCCCTGAAACGCGGTGACCGACACGGCGCGCAGCGTCGCGGTGCCGCCGCCGTTGGCGTTGGCGACGCTGTCGATCGCGACCTCCATCGAGCCGATGCGGTTGACGTTGTCGGGATCCGAGCGCCCCTCGACGAGCAGCGACCCGTCATGGAGCGTGACCTTCACGAAATTCGCGCTGAACGGCATTGCGTCCCCCTGATCGTTCGCCGAGCAGCGACCGCGCTCTGGCGGCGCCGACGGCATTGCCCTTTGCTTCGTAGTGGGAGAGAGCAAGCAGGACGACGCGCTGATACTCCTCTTCATGGGCACCCGCCGAGAGGACTTCGGCGAGGTCCAGCAGGGCGTCGGCGCGGTGGCTCAGCAGGTCGGTCGGCTCGACCATCGCGACGGCGCCGCGGGCAAGCGCCTCCGCCCGCTCGAGCCGGCCCTCGAGCGCGAGCAGCTTGGCCTTCACGCCGCGCCAGATCGCCTGCGTGACGATGTCGTCGGCGGCCGCCGCGCGGGCCGCGACGGCGCACTGCTCGTCGGCCTCGTCGAGGCGGTCCTGGGCGTAGAGCGCCTGCGCGAGCATCGCGGCGGTGGTGGCGAGCATCCCGCGATCCTCGACGCTGGCCAGCCGCTCGAGCCCCGCGCGCAGCGGCAGCTCGGCGAGGTCGGGCCGGCCGGCGAGCAGTCGGACGAGCGCCTCGTGGTGCGACACCCAGCCGAGGCTCCCGAGCTGGTGCAGCGTCTGGTTGGCCGCCCGCACGAGCCGGTCGGCCTCCTCGAACTCGCCGCGCATCGCGTGCAGCGACGCGAGCGGATTGACCATCAGCGCGACCGCGACCGGGCTCGCCGCGACGCGCTCGCGGAACTCCTCGCAGCGCCGGATCGCCTCGCCGACCGGCGTCGAGCCGAGCACCATCGCGGTCGCCCGCCGGCCGAGGATGATGAACAGCTCGCGCTCGTCGCCGTCGCGCCGCATGCACAGGCCCGCCTGCTCCCATGCCTGGTCGGCGCGATCGAACTGCCCGACGACCGACGCGGCGTGCGCGCGCAGGAACCAGGCGCGACCCTGGCCGTGGTGATCGCCGGCGCGCTCGAGCACCGGCAGCGCCTCCGCGGCGACGCCGAGCGCCCGCTCGGTGCCGGCGCTCGACTCGGCCTCGAGCCGCACGAGCTCGCGCTCGACCCGCGCCCAGGCGTTCAGCGCCGGGATGCCGGCGCGCGACGCGGCCTCGTCGAGCACGCGCACCGCGCCGGCGATGCGCCCGGCCTCGAACAGCGCCGCGCCGAGCGCCGGCAGCAGCGCCCAGCGGGCCGCGCCGTCGGTGGGGACGAGCGCCACCGCGCGCTCGAGCAGCCCGGCCGCCGCGACGTGCTCATCACGCTGGGCGGCGCGGCGGCCCGCGGCGCCGAGGTGGCTGGACGCGCGGGCGGCGAGCGCGGCGGTCGCCGCCTCCGCCTCGCCCAGCTCGCGCCGCAGCCGGACCGCTGACTCCAGGTGATGGCCGAGCAGCTCGTCGGAGGCGGGCGCGCGGGCGGCCAGCAGGTCGGCGAAGCGCACGTGCAGGTCGGCGCGCCGCAGCTTCGGGATCCCCTCATAGGCGGCGTCGCGGATCAGCTGGTGGCGAAAGCGGTAGCCGTCCGGACCGGCCACCTCGATCAGGTCCTTGGCGGTCAGCGCGCGCAGGTGCGCGCCGACCGCCTCGTCTCCCACCAGCGCCCACACGCTCTCGCGCGCGAACTCCTTGCCCTCGACCGAGGCCGCCTCGATCACCACCCGCTCGGGCGGCCGCAGCCGGTCAAGGCGCGCATCGAGCAGCGCCTGGATGGTCGGCGGCACGGCGATCGCGGTCAGCTCGCCGGCGAGCCGGCGGTCGCCGAGCACGCCGTCGTCGCCGAGCATCGCCACGACCTCGACGACGTACAGCGGGTTGCCCTCGGCGACCGCGAGGATGCGCTCGGCGGCGGGCGGCCCGAGCGGCGCGCCCACGAGCTCGCGCAGCAGCTCGCCGGTGTCGGCGTCGGCGAGCGGCTCGAGCACGACCGAGGCGGCGTTGGGGCCGAACGCGCCCCAGCCCTCGCGCGCGTCGAGCAGCTCGGGCCGCGCGGTCGCCACCAGCAGCAGCGGCGCGTCGCGCACCCAGTCGGCGAGGTGCTCGAGCAGGTCCAGGAACGTCGGCTCGGCCCATTGCAGGTCGTCGATCACCAGCACCAGCGGGCGGCGGCGGGCGAGCGCCTCCAGCGCGGCGCGCACGGCCCAGAACGCCTCCTCCGGCGCGACCGGCTCGCCGGGCGGCTTGAGCAGCTGCGCGGCGCGGGCGATGACCGGGTCGCCGGAGGCGACCTGGTCGAGCAGCCCGCTCTGGCCGAGCGCCTCGGCCAGCGGCCACCAGGTGAGGCCCTCGCCGTATGGCAGGCAGCGCCCGACCGCGACCGTCGCCGCGCCGCCCACGGTCTCGAGCGTCTCGGCGACCAGCCGCGTCTTGCCGACGCCGGCCGTGCCGAGCACGGTGAGCAGCTGGCACGAGCGATGCGAGACCGCGCGCTCGAACGCCGCGCGCAGCCGCCGCTGCTCGGCGATCCGGTCGACCATCGGGCTCGCGACCCGCGCCGGCCGCGGCCGCGCGTCGCGCACGACGCCGAGCAGCCGGAAGGCCTCCACCGGCTCGGCCTTGCCCTTGACGGTCAGGGGGTCGAGCGGCTCGGCCTCGACGGCGTGGGCGACCAGCCGGTAGGTGTCGCGGCCGAGCAGGATGTCGCCGGGGCTCGCCGCCTGCTCGAGCCGGGCGGCCACGTTGACCGCGTCGCCGGTCGTGAACGAGCCGCCGGCCACCGCGGCGCCGGTGACCGCCTCGCCGGTGTTGAGCCCGATTCGCACCGCCAGCTCGACGCCGCGCGCGCCGTGCAGCTCCTCGCGCAGCTCGGCGACCTCGTCGCGCATGTCCAGCGCCGTGCGCACCGCGCGCAGCGCGTCGTCCTCATGCGCGACCGGGATCCCGAAGACCGCCATCAGCGCATCGCCGACGTAGCGCTCGACCGTGCCGCCGTGGCGCTCGACGGTCTGGCCCATGGCGGCGAACCAGCGCTGCATCGCCCAGCGCAGGGTCTCCGGGTCGACCCGCTCGCCCAGCTCGGTCGAGCCGACGACGTCGGCGAACACGACGGTGACCACCTTGCGCCGCTCGTCCCGCTCGTGCCCACGGGTGACCGGCGCTCCGCATGAGGGACAGAATCGCGAGCGCTCAGGAACCCGTTCCCCGCAGCGGGGACACGCCTTCACGGCGCAATCCTATGGCGGTGAGGTCCGCCTGCGTGGTACGTTCGCGCCACGGGCCACGGCCCGGGGGAACGCAATGACGACGCTGGTCCGGGCCTTTCGACTCGACGATTTCCCGTCCGCTCTGGACGACGCGGCGGTAGGCGCGTTGCGCGAGCGCGGGCAGCCGGTCGCGTACGCGCGCGGGCGCATCGTCTTTCACGAGGGCCAGGTCCCCGACCGCGTGCTGCTGCTGCGCTCGGGCGTCGTCAAGGTCGGCCTGGTGACCAGCGCCGGGCGCGAGGTCGTGCTCGCGTTCCGCGGGCCCGGCGAGCTGGTGGGCGAGCAGTCGGCGATCGACGGCGAGCCTCGCTCGGCCACGATCGCGGCCGTCGAGCCGGTCGAGGCGCTCGCGTTCTCGCAGGCGGCGTTCCGCCGCTTCCTGCTCGATCACCCGGCGGCCTCGCTCGTGCTGCTGGCGATCCTCAGCCGGCGCCTGCGCGAGGCCGACGCGCGCCGCGCCGAGTTCTCCAGCCTGCCCACGCTCGGGCGCGTCGCCGCGCGCCTGGTCGAGTTCAGCGACCGCTTCGGGCTCGAGGAGGCCGGGCGGATCCGGATCTCGTTGCCGATCACGCAGGAAGAGCTGGCCGGCGCGACCGGATCCTCGCTGGAGTCGGTTGGGCGCGCGCTGCAGACGATGCGCTCGCTCGGCTTTGTGGAGACCCGCCGGCGCGAGCTTCAGGTGCTCGACCGCGAAGGCCTCGCGGGGCTCAGCGGGTAGCGCTCCGGCGTGCCCGTCAAATGACGGGTTCGCGGCACTCCAGATGGCCTAGGGACGCGGCGCGTACGCCCGTAGCGTCACCTTCGACCCCATCCACCGCGAGTTCCCACCGGGGGGAAACGCCGTGAACTACATCGCCGCCCCGCTCGTCCGCGAGCGCATCGCCCTGCACCACCGCGAGGCTCGCGTCAACCGGCCCGCCCGTCGCACGGCATGACCATGTACCACCACACCGTCCCCTACCTCGACAGCCTCGAGGCCGACCGGATCCGCCGGTCGCTGCACGAGATGGTCGTCGCGGCAGGCAACGGCGACCAGTCGGCCTGGTCGGCGTTGGTGGCCCGCTTCCGCGGGCGCGTGCTGCGCGTCGCCCGCGCGCACGGGCTCGACGCGCACCAGGCCGACGACGTCGCGCAGGAGACGTGGCTGCGGCTCTACCGCAACCTCGAGAAGGTCCGCGACCCGTTCTCGCTCGGCGCGTGGATCGAGACGACCGCGCGGCGCGAGAGCCTGCGCGCGCTGCTCGGTCGCCGCCGCGAGGAGCTGACGGGCGACGAGCTCGGCGTCGAGTGCGCCGCGCTCGACGACGCCGACGACGCCATGCTCGAGGAGCGCCGGGTCGCGCTGGCCCACGGGCTCGAGAGGCTCTCCGGCCGCCAGCGCGCGCTCATGGAGTCCCTGCTGGCCGAGCCGGCGCCCAGCTATGCCGACGTGTCCGTGCGGATCGGGATCCCGATCGGAAGCATCGGACCGACCCGCGGCCGCTGCGTGAAGCGGCTGCGCGAGGTGCTCGCCCCGGAGCTCGTGTGACGAGCTCCGGGGGGTGAGCCCCGGTCTCGCGCACGCCGTTCGCCGATCCCGCGTCGCTGCGGGCGCTGTGTTCGCCACACTGCCAGGCATCGCGTCCGCGTCCCGCCACGACGACGAGCGTCACGCCAAGCCGACGATCTACGGTCACCGTGGCGCGTCGGGCTACCGGCCCGAGCACACGCTCGCGTCCTACCGGCTCGCCGCGCGCATCGGCGCCGACTACATCGAGCCCGACCTCGTCATGACCAAGGACCACGTCCTGGTCGCGCGCCACGAGCCGGCGATCGGCGGCACCACCGACGTCGCCCAGCATCCCGAGTTCGCGTCACGCCGCAAGACGAAGGTGATCGACGGGATCGCGTTCGCCAACGACTGGTTCGTCGAGGACTTCACGCTGGCCGAGCTCAAGACGCTGCGCGCGGTCGAGCGCCTGCCGGACATCCGCCAGCACAACACGATCTGGAACGGCCGCTACACGATCCCGACCTTCCAAGAGGTGATCGACCTGCGCGACCAGCTCTCGAGGGAGCTGCACCGCCAGATCGGGATCATCCCGGAGCTCAAGCACTCCACCTACCACCGCTCGATCGGCCTGCCGATCGAGGAGGTCTTCGTCAACCAGCTGCGCCGCAACCACCTCGACAACCGCGACGCCAAGGTGACCGTGCAGTCGTTCGAGATCTCGAACCTGAAGGCGCTCAACAAGGAGATCCCGAACCCGCTCGTTCAGCTGCTCGACGCCAAGACGCTCAAGCCGGGCGACGTGCTCGCCTCGGGTGGGCCGCTGACGTACGGCCAGATGGCGACGCCGGCCGGCCTGCGCGACATCCGCAAGTACGCCGACATCGCCAGCCCGTCGAAGGACTACATCGTCCCGCGCGACGCCGCCGGCCGCTCGCTGCCGCCGACGACGTTCGTCCGCGACGCCCACCAGGCCGGCCTCGACGTGGTCGCCTACACGTTCCGCGTGGAGAACAGCTTCCTGCCTCTCGAGCTGCGCTCGGACGCCAACCCGGCGGACTCCGGCAACCTGTTCGCCGAGATCAAGCAGTTCTTCGACCTCGGCATCGACGGCATCTTCACCGACAACAGCGACATCGCGAAGGCCGTCCGCGACGACGAGTGACCCGTCCGGCGGCGCCCCGGTCCACGGGGCGCCGCGGGCTGGTTGAATTCGGCCGCGGTAGCTGGATTCCCACCAGCTACCGGCGTGGGTCCGCAGGCACGGCGACGTCGTAGCTCAACCCCAGGCGGCGGGCCTGCTCGACGTCGATGATCTCGCGCCCGAAGGGAGTCAGGGAGACGGGGATCAATTTGAAGTTCGCCAGCCCGAGTGGGATGCCGATGACCGTCACGCACATGAGGACGCCGGTGATCAGGTGCCCGAGCGCGAGCCACCACCCGGCGAGCACGATCCAGATGACGTTGCCGATCAGCGATCCGGCGCCGGCGTCGGGCCGGCGGATCAGGGTCCGTCCGAACGGCCACAGGCAGAAGAGCGCGATGCGGGCGGACGCGATGCCGAACGGGATCGTGATGATCAGCAGGAACATCAGAAGCGCGACCAGCGCGTAGCCCACCGCCAGCACGAGGCCGCCGAAGACGAGCCAGATCAGGTTCAACAGCAGCCGCACGGCCCGACTCTACTGCGGGGCGCCCGGACGCCCGGGCGTCCATAGCATTGCCGCATGCCGCTCGCCTCTCATGGCACGCTCGGGCGCGCGTCGCTGGCCGGCGGCGCGAGTGGGCTGCGCAGCTTCAGCGCGCTCGCGGCGCTGGCGGCCCGGGGGCGCCTCGGCGGCCGCCGGTCGCGCCCGGCGGTGTTCTGCGCCGCGGCCGTCGAGCTGGTCGCCGACAAGCTCCCGATGACGCCGGCGCGCGTCGAGCCGGGGCCGTTCGCGGTGCGTCTCACGACGGGCGCGCTGGCCGGCGGGCGCATCGGCGGTCCGACCGGCGCGGCGGCCGGTGCGCTCGCGGCCGCTGCGACGAGCGCCGGCGCGTATCGTGGGCGCCGCGCGATCGGCCAGTGGATGGGCGTGGCCGACCCGCTGATCGGCGCCGCGGAGGACGCCGTCGCGCTGGGGGCTGCCTGGCTGGCGGCGCGGCCGGTGCGATGAGTCCGGGTGCGCGGCGCGGTCAGATCTCGCATGCCGAATCGTGAGCCCATCGACACGACCGACCTCGACACGATCTACGGATCCGAGACGATTCCGTGGAGCCGCGCGCGCTACGCGGCAGCGGGCGCCTCGGCGAACGCGAGCGCGTTCCCGTCGGGATCGGGGATCTTCACGTGGCGAACGCCGTTGGAGTAGGTCTCGACCGGCTCGTGCCCGATGCCCTGAGCCGCGAGGCGCTCGACGAGCGCGTCAAGCCCGGCCACGCCGAGCGTGATCCGGGCGGTGCCCGCCTGGGCGGCGTTCGGCTCGATGAAGAGGGTCGCGTGCTCGTCGATGTCCCAGAGGATCTCTTCGCCCGCACGCATGTCCGGGCCGCGCCCGAAGAACCGCGTGTACCAGTCGATGCCGGCGTCGAGGTCTCTGACCGGGACGCCGGCGTAGAGGTGAGTGATCGAGCTCGTCATGTCTGTTGGGACCGGCGCAGCGCGCGGATCTCATCGTGCCGCCACCTCTTGTGGCGCAGCGATACTGGGTGCCGATGGCGCGCCTCCTCCTCGCGTCTCGCGGCATTCCGCGCCTGCGTGAGCTCCTGCATGCGCGAGGCGACCGCGCGAGCCTGATTCCGACCGCGGCCAACCCGCTCGCGAATCCGGCGATCGCCGGCGAGGTCGAAGCCGAGGCCGCCGCCGCCGTTGCGGTTGACGTCGCCGTTCACCCCGCCGCCCGCCCTGGAGCTCACCGGGCTCGGCCTCGCCGACGTCCTGGTCCTCCCGCACGACGATCGCCCGGGACGGGCCGACCGCGATGCCATGGCGCAGAGCGCGTTTGCGGGCCGCGTCAAGCTCGTGCCGCTGCGCGACGGCGAGCTGGCGATCCAGGACGGCGAGGAGCTTTCCGTGCTCCGCCGCTGACCCCGCTCAGCGCAGCACCGACGCGCCGAAGTCCTCCGGGATCGCGTCCATCAGCACGATGTTCGTGGGGCGCCCGCGGCTGATCCTCGCGCCGCGGCGCACGCCGATGCGGCGAAACCCCGCGCGCTCGTAGGCCGACACCCCGGCGACGTTCCACTCCAGCGTCCCGAGCATCACGTTGCGCATCTGCAGCACGTTGAACGCGTAGTCGAGCACGAGCCGCGTGGCCTCGGTGCCGAGGCCCTGGCCGCGGCGCTCGCCGAGCGCGATCGCGAACTTGGCGCCCCCGTGGGCGTGCGAGATGTCAAACAGCCCGGCCGTCCCGACCGCTGCGGAGTCGGTGCGGTCGTAGACCGTGAACTCGACCACCTCGGGCTCGTCCTTGGCGCCGCGCTCGAGGTTCTCCTCGACCCACTTCTCCTGGCTCTGCGGCGTGGCGATGCCCATCTGGTTGAGGCCGCGCCGGACGTCGGGCTCATTCATCCAGCGTGCGTAGTCGGCGGCCAGGTCGCGCCGGAGCGGTCCGAGCGCGACCCTCTCGCCGACGACGATGAAGTCCAGCCCGCGGCTGTCGGTCACCTCAGGCGGCGGTCTCGCGGTGCGGCAGCTTCCAGCCCGGCCGCGGGAAGTGGCAGGTGTACCCGTTCGGGTAGTGCTGGAGGTAGTCCTGGTGCTCGGGCTCGGCCTCCCAGAAGGGAACGGCCTCGCTGATCTCGGTCACCACCTTGCCGGGCCACAGGCCTGACGCCTCGACGTCGGCGATCGTGTCCTCGGCGACCCGGCGCTGCTCATCGCTCGCGTAGAAGATCTCCGACCGGTAGCTGGAGCCGATGTCGTTGCCTTGGCGGTCCTTGGTCGTCGGGTCGTGGATCTGGAAGAAGAACTCGAGGATGTCGCGGTAGGAGATGCGCTCGGGGTCGAAGACGATCTCCACCGCCTCGGCGTGACCCGGGTGGTTGCGGTATGTCGGGTGGTCGTTCTTCCCGCCGGTGTATCCGACGCGGGTGGAGATGACGCCGTCGCGGTGGCGGAGCAGCTCCTGGACGCCCCAGAAGCAGCCCCCCGCGAGGATGGCGGTCTCGGCGTTGTCACTCATCGCGGTCTCCTTGCTCCGAAGCTCTGTATCCGACCCATTCTGAAGCACGCCGGGCCGCGTGGGACTCGACGCTAGCGCATCGTCACCCGCACGGTTCGGGGCCGGGAGCGGTTGCCGGCGAGGTCGGTCGCCCGCAGGGCCACCGAGTACCGGCCGGCCCGCAGCCCGGTCAGCGTCGCGCCGCCGCGCCCGGACGCCGCGACCCGCAGGTTCCGCACGACGCGACCTCCCCGCCGGACGGCGACAGTTACGACCGACTGCTCGGAGACCCGGAAGCGCACGCGCGCGCGCCGGACCGACACGGCCGTCAATCTCGGTGCGGTCGTGTCCAGCGCCACGCCGGCCTCCGCCGGCACCGGCGCCGCGAAGTCGTTCGCGAACGGCTGGGCGCTGAGCGGCGGCGGGGGCGGCGGAGGCGGCGGCACGTCGGCCACGCGCACGTCTCCCCACATCGTGTCCGGGTGGACCTGGCAGATGAAGCGGTACGTGCCGGCGACCGGGAACTCACGCGTGAAGTCCGGCGGCACGACGCCGACCGGGGTGCTCCAGTCGCCGGCCGCCGACTGCACGTTGTGCGCCTGTGCGGTGCCCGCGAACGTCCAGGTGACCGAGTCGCCCGGCTGGATGTCGACGAGCTGGGTGTCCCATCCGGACGCGTCGGTCGCGTGGACGACGGCGTCGGCCCCCCAGGCCGGCGAGGCGAGCGCGAGGAAGCACGCGCCGAAGATCGCCGCGCCCTTCATCGGACCACCTCCAGCTGCAGCATCATCGCCTTGTCGCCATGCTCGAGCGTGTGGCAGTGGAACACGTAGCGGCCGAGGTAGGGCACGAACCACGGCTGCACGGTCACCGTCTCTCCCGGCAGCACGCCGACCGTGTCCTTCCAGCCGCGCTCGCCCGGGTGCACGACGCCCGAGCTGCGCTCGACCACCCGGTAGAGCATCCCGTGCAGGTGCATCGGGTGCACGCGGTTGGACGGGTTGTGCCACTGCCACAGCTCGGAGGTCTCGAGCCGGGGCGAGACGTCGATGCGCGAGGGATCGAACCCGCGCCCCGCGATCTGCCACTGCACGCCGCTGGACGTCAGCAGCGACAGGTCCCAGCGGCGTGACGCGTTCGGCGCCGGGAGAGTCTCCAGCGTCCGCATCCGGCCGGCGGGCATGCGCGCCTCCTCGGCCCCGCCGCCGCCGACCACGTCGAAGCGCATGACCGCGCTCGTGGTCGCCTCCCCCGCCGTGTTGTGGAGCACGATCTGCGACCCCGCCTGGAACTTGCGGAAGTCGACCAGCACCTCGATCCGCTCCGCCGGGTGCAGCGGGAAGCTCGAGCGGGCGACCGGCCGCTCGAGCAGGCCGCCGTCGCTGGCGATCTGCAGCATCTGCCGGCCGGCGCCGAGTCGCAGGTCGTACGAGCGCGCGTTGGACGCGTTGAGGAAGCGCAGCCGGTAGATCCGCCGCTTGACCGCCATTCGCGGCGAGACGGCGCCGTTGACCAGCAGCGTGTCGCCGCGGAATCCGAGGTCGACGTTCTCGGCGTAGCGGAACGAGCCGTCGCGATTGAACGCGTGGTCGGCGATCACCAGCGGGACGTCGTACTCGTCCTGCGGCAGCTCGAGCTCGCGCTCGCTGTCGTCGTGCAGCAGATAGGTGCCGACGAGGCCGTAGTAGAGCGTGTGCGCGGTCCGCCCGTGGGCGTGGTCGTGGTACCAGAGGAACGCGGCGTCCTGATCGTTCGGGTATGTGTAGTCGAACGAGTGGCCCGGCGCGATCACGTCCATCGGATGGCCGTCGTGCGCGGCCGGGACGTAGCCGCCGTGCAGGTGCACGTTGCTGTCGAACGTGAGCCGGTTGTGCTGGCGCACGATCGCCGGACGGCCCTTGCGGGCGCGGATCGTCGGCCCCGGGTAGATGCCCTCGTAGCCGTAGATCGGCGTCTCGAACCCGGGGAGGATCTCGGCCAGGCCCTCCTTGATGTCGACGTCGTAGACGTCGACGCCCTGCCGGGTCGACACCGGCGTGAGCTCGGGCGCGATCGGCAGGTCGCGCGCGAACGGCGTGAAGGGCGAGCTCGCCTGCGCGCGTCGCGCCGCGGAGGTCACGACCTTCGGCCCGCGCAGCGACTGCGTCGAGCCGAACGTGCACAGCAGCGCGATCGAGTAGGTGCCGTTGCGCAGGAAGTCGCGCCGCGACGCGGCGTTGTGCGGCGGCCGGAAGGCGCCCGCCGGCGGGTCGCCCGCATCCCGCGTCCGGACGGCGCGCCTCATCGCGTCACCCGCACGGCCTTGCGCTGGGCGGCGGCGTGGTTGCCGCGGGCGTCGCGCGCCTCGATCTCGACCGTGTAGCGGCCGCGAGCCAGGCGCGACAGCCGGACGGTACGCGTGCCGGCGCGCGCCGCGAGGCGCACCGTTCGCACCGTCGCCTTCCCGCGCTTGACGCGCAGCGTCACGAGCGCCGGCTCGGAGAGCTTGAACGCGACCCTCGCGCCCCGCCTGAGTGCGCGCACGCGCAGCCTGGAGATCGCCGGCGCCACGGTGTCGAGCCGCGCCGATCCGGACGGCGCGGGCGTGCCGTGGTCGGGCGCCGGCGTCGGGCTCGCGGTCGGCTGCGGAAAGGCGGTCGCGGTCGCCGTCGCCGTGGGCGTCGCGGTCGGGGTCGGGGTGGGCGTCGGCGTGACCGCCGCGCCGGTGACGGTGACGCTGCCGGTCATCGTCTGCGGATGCGCCTCGCAGACGAACGTGTACGTCCCGGGCTGCGTGAAGGTGCGTGAGACCTCGCCGCTGGAAAGGAACTGCGACCGGTATCCGGCCCAATCGGGGTCCTCGGCGGGCCCGGACTCTCCCTTGACGTTATGCACGACCGTGCTGCCGTCGAAGTCCCAGGTCACGCTCTCGCCGGTCTCGATCGCCACGTTCGGGGGATTCCACGTGTTCGACGTGGTCGTGTTTATGACAGCGTTGTCAACTTCGGCGGCGCCCGCGGCGCTCACGCCGGCCACCGCGCACCCCGCGGCCAGGATGCCAAGGACGCCCCGCCTAAGCACGTTCTTCATCCGCACCATCTCCCCCCTGCAAGGTCCGACCTCCCGTGACTTCGGACCATAGCGCAGCAAAAGCTGACGCGCGCCGCTCTGATGTGTTGTAACTTCCGGCCGGTCTGAGCGGGAAGGCGCAGGGGGAGATGACGGGAGGGGCGATGAAGCCAATGCTGACGTGGCTTGTGCTGGGCGGGCTGGCGCTGGGCGCGCTGACGGGTTCGGCGGGGGCGGCGCCCGTGCGCGGGGCGGCGCCGCTCGACGCCGACTCGTGCGGCGCCGACGAGTTCGACGGGGCGGCGCTCGACACGGCGCGCTGGAAGACGATCGTGCGGCCGAACCCGGCCGGCTACAGCGTCTCCGGCGGGCGGCTGCGGCTGCGCGCGCTGACCGGCGACATGTACGGCGACCGGGCGACGGCGCAGAACCTGATCCTGCAGGACGCGCCGAGCGGCGCGTGGACGGCGACGACCCGGCTGGACTCGAGCGCGTTCGACCGCGAGGGCCAGCAGGCCGGCCTGATCGTGCGCGCCGACGACTCGACGTTCAGCAAGTTCACGGTCATCGACAAGGGCGCCCAGGGCCGCTGGTTCGAGCACATCTTCACCAGCGCCCAGCAGCCGCGGCTGGAGATCGGCGTCGACACGACGCCGCCGCTGGACGACTCGTTCCCCGCGCTCGTCTACATCCGCGTGATCTCCGACGGCCAGACCGTCCGCGGCGAGTACTCCGGCAACGGCACCGACTGGGCGCCGATCGGGCGGCCGGCGAAGCTCGGCGCGGGCGTCCAGCTCGGCGTCTACGCGGCCGACAACGCCCAGGACGGCCCCGAGGTCCCGTTCGACTTCGTCTCGCTCAACGCGCAGAGCGACGAGTTCGCGGGCACCGCGCTCGAGAAGTGCCGCTGGAGCCGGATCGTGCGCGAGGACGCGAGCCTCTACCGCGTCGCCGGCGGCGCGCTCGAGCTCGACACCGGACCCGACGAGATCGACGGCACGGCGCCCAACCTGATCGGCCAGCCGGTGCCGGCCGGGTCCTGGCAGGCGGAGGCGAAGGTCCAATTGACAACGTTGGCGGAAGGCCAGCAGGCCGGGCTGCTGCTGTACAAGGAGCCGGCCAACTGGGTCAAGGTCGTGCTGGTCGACAAGGGCGCGACCAGCCAGATCGAGCTCGTGCGCGTCAAGGACGGCGGCTACCAGCTCGACGAGCCGTTCAAGGCCGACGTCCCCAAGACGCTGACGAGCTTCTTCCTGCGCCTGCGCTCCGACGGCACCAGCGCGACCGCGCAGTACTCCGCCAACGGCACCGACTGGACCGACGTCGGCAAGGCGCGCGACATCTCCGACCTTGGGTCGGGCTCGCTCGGGCCGGTGGCGCTGCGCGGCGGCGCGACCGACCCGGTCACCGCCAAGTTCGACTACGTCCACGTCGCCGCCCGCGCGCCGGTGGCGGCGCCGAACCTGTTCACCACGATCGGCATCACGACGCAGGCGACCCGCGGGAACGGCCAGATCTACCCGCCGACCAACCCGTACTCGCTGCCGGCCGAGCAGATGCCGCCCTCGGGCACGGCCGGCGTGGCGCCGAGCGACGGCGCCGACGACGTGCCCCTGCGGATGCCCGACACGAGCGGCACCAAGCCGAACTTCGCCGCGATGCGCGGACAGGTGCTGACGCTGAGCGACGACGATCAGAAGGCGTACTCGACGCTGCACTTCTTCGGCACCACGACCGACGGCGGCCCGGCGGGCGGGGACTTCACGCTGAGCTACGACGACCACACGACGGCCACCGTGGCGATCGCCTGGCCGGACTGGTGTGGGTCTGGCACCGCGAACGCGCACTTCGCGATCGGCCCGCTGGACGGCCGCTACCGCGTCAACTCGACCGGCGACACCGCGCGCTGCGGCATCTACCACTTCCCGATCGCCAACCCGCAGCCGGCCAAGAAGCTCGTGTCGGTGACGTTCCCCGGGGCGACGTCGGGCGGCGGTGCGAACACGCAGGCCTACCTGATGGCGCTCACGCTCGAGGAGCCCAACGGCCTGTTCGAGATGCCCGACCTCTCCGGCCAGGTCGCATTCCCGGACGACAACACCGCGCCGGTGACGGCGATCGCGCTCAACCCCGGCCAGCCGAACGGCAAGGACGGCTGGTACGCGGGCCCGGTGCGGGTGACGCTGACCGCGCGCGACGAGGACGGCGGCTCCGGCGTCGAGCAGATGATGTACCGGATCGACGGGGGCGCGCCGCAGGGCTACGGCGGCGCGTTCGACTACGCGACCGAGGGCGAGCACACGCTCGAGTACCGCTCGGTCGACGGTGCCGGCAACGCCGAGACCTACAAGGCGGTGACCCTGAAGGTCGACGCGGCGGCGCCGGTGACCACCGCGCGCCGGACACCGGACGCGCCGCTCGGCGGCGACGGCTGGTTCGACCGCGCGGTGACGGTTCAGCTGAGCGCGGCCGACGGCGCGGGCTCGGGCGTCGAGGCGACCGAGTACCGCGTCGACGGCGGCGACTGGACGGAGTACGGCGAGCCGATCGTCATCGAGCGGGAGGCCACGCTCGAGTACCGCTCCCGCGACGTCGCCGGGCAGGTCGAGGCGGCCCGCTCGCTGCGGCTGCGCGTCGACCGCACGGCGCCGGCGACCACGCTGCGCATCAACGGCGCCGACCCCGCCGACGCCTATACCGGCGCGGCACGGCTCGCGTTCCTGCGCACCGACGGCGACGGCTCCGGCGTGGCGGACACGGAGTACCGGATCGACGGCGGGCCGTGGACCCGCTACGCCGGCGCGTTCGACGTCAGCGGCAACCGCGGCCACAAGGTCGAGTACCGCTCGATCGACGTCGCCGGCAACGTGGAGAACTTCCAGACGCGGATCTTCACGATCCGGCCGCCGCTGACCTCGCTGGCGCCGGTGAGCGTCGCGGGGGCGCCGGCGGCGCCGAAGCCCAAGCGCTTTGCCGCGCTGGCGGACGTCTCGATGCGCGCGGGCGGCAAGCTGACGGTACGGGTCACGTGCCAGGCCGTCGATCGCGGCACCGTGCGACTGACGGTCACGCGCAGCGCGGCCGCCCGCGCGCACCTGAAGGCCACGACGCTCGCGGGCGGCGCGGTCCGCTGCGGCCGGGAGGGCCGCGGGCAGCGGACGCTCCGGCTCGCCAGAAGCGTGCGGCGGGCCCTGAAGGGACGTTCGATCGAAGCGACGTTGACGCTGCGCTTCCCAGGCGCGGCTCCGGACAGACAGACCGTGACGGTGAGGGGGGAGAAGTCGTGAGGCTGATCAAGACCGCGCTGCTGGCGTGCGCGCTGCTGCTGGGGCTCGCGGGCGCCGCGCACGCGCAGAGCGGCGTCAAGGTGCTCGTGTTCACCGGCCCGCAGGACGCGACGACGACGGCGGGCGTCGACGCGATCAAGGCGCTCGGCGAGGCCAACGGCTTCGGCGTGGACTCCACCGCGGCGGCGTCGGACATCACCGCGACCAAGCTCGCCGACTACCGCTCGCTGGTGTTCCTCAACACCGCGGGCGACCTGCTCAACGCCGAGCAGGAGGGCGCGGTCCAGCGCTTCGTCGAGGGCGGCAACGGCTTCCTCGGCATCGGCAGCGCAGCGCAGGGCGAGTCGGGCGCGTTCTTCGACGGGCTGATCGGCGCGCGTCCGGCGGCGGGCAGCCCGACGGCGACGGCCGAGAAGCTCGTCGTGCCCGGCGACCGCGTGCACCCGGCGACGAAGGACCTGCCGTTGAAGTGGACGCGCAGCGACGTCTGGTACCAGTGGGCGGCCCGGGTCACCGGCACCGTGCACGTGGTCGCGCGCTACCGCGCCACCGACGCGCCGGCCGGCGACGCCACCGAGGCCAATGACAACGACACGCCGATCTCGTGGTGCCGCGACTACCGCGGCGGGCGCTCCTTCTACATCGGCATGGGCCGCGTCGCGGCGACCTACGGCGAGGCGGACTTCCGCACGCACCTGCTCGGCGCGCTGCAGTGGACCGCCGGCCTGGTGCGCGGCAACTGCAAGGCGACGATCTACTCGAGCTACAAGGGCACGCGGATCGTCAATGCCGGGACGGAGACCACCGGCCTGGCCACCTCCGGCGAGTCGCACGGCATCGCGACCGCCTCCAACGGCTGGGTGCTCTACATCGGCCGCGGCGACTGCCGCACCGACGCCGAGCGCGGCGCGCTGCTCGGCGGCGCGCCGTTCGGCCGCGTGCTCGACCACTCCAACCCCAACGTCGGCATCGGCTGCGGCTCGGTGCACATCTTCGACCCGTCGCAGTACAACGGCACCGAGAACAGCGGCGTCACGCGCGCCGGGACGCTCGCGGTCTACGGCGACGGCGGCCAGGGCGGCGAGCGCTCCGACCAGGCCGACCAGAAGCTCGAGTACGGCCTGCTCGGCATCGCGCCGTCGCCGGACTTCGCCACGACCGGCCACATCTACCTGCAGTACTTCCCGAGCTTCAACCCCCAGGCCAAGCCGCCGGGGCTGCCGGTCGAGCGGCGCATCTCCAAGCTGTCGCGCCCGCGCATCTCGCGCTTCACGATCAACCTGCAGACGAAGAAGCTCGACCTCGACTCCGAGGTGCGGATCTTCGAGTACGACGCCCAGGTCTACTCGTGCTGCCACGTCGGCGGCGGGATGGGCTTCGACTCCAAGGGCAACCTCTACGTGACCACCGGCGACACGAACTCCTCGCAGGGGTCCAACGGCTACTCGGGCAACAACCCGACCGCCAAGTGCCCGACCGGCGACCCCACGATCCCGACGAGCGCGAACTGCGGCAACGCGGGCTACTCCTACCAGGACGCGCGCCGGACGGCCGGCAACACCAACGACTACAACGGCAAGATGCTGCGGTTCAAGCCGATCCCGACGCTCCCGGACGGCCAGCAGCCGGCGGTCGGGCCGGGCACGACGTACACGCTGCCGGGGCAGGACGACCCGAACGGCCCGAACCTGTTCGACGGCACCGAGGGCGGCGGCGGCAAGACCAGGCCCGAGATCTACGCGATGGGCCTGCGCAACCCGAGCCGCCTGTCGATCGATCCGAAGACCGACGTCCCGTACGCCGCCTGGGTCGGCCCGGACGCGGGCGCGCCGAGCCGCACCGAGGGCCCGTCGACGTATGAGAACGCGGCCCAGATCACGCACGCCGGCAACTACGGCTGGCCGTACTGCATGGGCAACAAGCAGCCCTATCGCGACCGGCTCGACGGCGGCGCGCTGCGCACGGACAGCCCGTCCGGCTACGTCGGCGGCGGCCCCGCGAGCGGCGGGACCGAGGGCTGGTACGACTGCGACAACCTGCGCAACGACTCGCCGAACAACACCGGCCTGGTCGTCTTCCCGCACTCGACCGGCACCGGGATGGACGCCGGCAGGGTGCGCGGCAACAACGTCTGGTACTCGCGCGGCAATCCCGGCAGCAACGACGGCTGCCCGGAGTTCCCGCGCCCGCGCGGCGCCAACGCCGCGCCGGACTACGGCGCCACGCCGGTCGAGCTGTGCCCGTACGCGCAGAACAACGGCATGACGATCATGGACGGGCCCGTCTACCGCTACACGCCGGGCGCCGACAACTCGCGGCGCTGGCCGGCGTACTGGGATGGGCGGTGGTTCCTGCACAACAACGGCGGTCCTTCGATCAAGCACGGCCTGCTGCTGGACCCGGCGACCGCCGGAACCGGCGGCCTGCCGATCTACGCCGACAGCCTGCGCGACATGCTCACCTGGAGCAGCGGGTCCTACATGGACTCGAAGTTCGGGCCTGACGGCGCGCTGTACGTGCAGACCTACGACGGGTTCTTCCGCGCCGGGCCGGGCGTGAGCATCTACCGCTACGACTACGTCGGCGGCGCCTCGACGCCGGGCGCAAGCCCGAAGGGCGTGCCGATCGGCGCCAATCGCGTGCGCTACTCGAGCGCCGGCTCGGGCGGCGTGTCGTACAAGTGGGAGTTCGACGACGGGCAGACCTCCACGGAGGCAAGCCCGGTGCACCAGTTCGCGACCCCGGGGCGCCATACCGCGACGCTGACCGTCACCTACGGCGGCGGCGACACCGACAGCGCGACGGTCGCGGTCGACGTGCTCGAGCAGGCCGACGAGACGGCGCCGGTGACCACCGCCGCCCTGAACCCGGCCGAGCCGGGCCCGGGCGGGACGTACACGCGGCCGGTCACCGTCACGCTGGCCGCCACCGACGCGGGCAGCGGCGTGGACAGCACCGAGTACCGCATCAACGGCGGCGAGTTCCAGGCCTACACCGCGCCGATCACGCGCTCGCAGCCGGGCCAGTACACGATCGATTATCGATCGACGGACCGGACCGGCAACGTCGAGGCGACGAAGTCGGTCGCGTTCTCGATCGCCACGCCGGACAACTGCACGCCGAACCGCAACGACGAGTTCGACGGGCCTGCGCTCGACCCGAAGTGGCAGATCATCCGCGATGCCCCGGGCGCGCGCAGCTTCGCCGACGGGCGCCTGCGCATGCTCGTCCGCGCCGGCGACATGATCGGCGGCACCGCGACGGCGCAGAACCTGCTGCTGCAGAACGCCCCGTCAGGGAGCTGGCAGGCGACGATCAAGCTCGATGTGTCGACGTTGACCAACGAGGGCGAGCAGGCCGGCTTCATCCTCTGGAGCCGCGAGAACCCGAACACGTTCGCGAAGATCACCTACATCTCGAAGGGCAGCTTCCAGCAGTGGGAGTGGGTGGCGACGCGAAACAACGTGTCGCAGATCTCGACCGGAGCTCAGATCCCGGCGCGCCCCAGCGACGCGTGGCTGCGGCTGAGCGCGAACGGCGCCGGCACCTACATCGCCGAGGGCTCGACCGACGGCGAGACCTGGCAGCAGATCGCCGGGCCGATCACCGACGTCGGCGACCCGACCGCGATGAAGGTCGGGATCAAGATCTCCGACAACGCCGACTCCGACCACTACGCCGGGTTCGACTTCTTCCGCATGGACTGCTCGGACCGGGTCGCGCCGACGACGGCGGCGTCGCTGTCGCCGGCCACCGCGGACGGCAAGCTCGGCTGGTACAAGAGCCCGCCGACCGTGACGCTGGCGGCCGATGACGGCGCCGGCGAGGGCGTCGACAAGGTGTCCTACCGCGTCGACGGCGGCGAGTCGCGCGCCTACGAGGGGCCGTTCACGGTCGCCGGCGACGGCGCCCACTCGGTCTCGTACTTCGCGACCGACAAGGCGGGCAACGCCGAGACGGCGAAGACGGTCGCGTTCCGCGTCGACGGGGCCGCCCCCGTCAGCTCGGCCACCGCCGCGGTGAACGAGGCCGCCCAGTCCGCGCGGGTGACGCTCGGCGCCGGCGACGGCGGCGGCTCGGGCGCGGTACTGACCGAGTACCGCGTCGACGGCGGGCCGTGGAAGACCTACATGGCCGCCGACGAGCAGATCTTCGACGGCACGGCCGCGTCGCTGGCGACGTGGCGGCAGGCGGGCGCCGGGCACTTCGAGCAGATGGGCGACGGCTCGGGCGGCATCACGCCGGTCGACGGCCTCGGGATGCTGTGGTACCCGAAGCCGTACGGCGACTTCCGCCTGAAGCTGCAGTTCCGCGAGGGCCGGACCGACGGCGGGTACTCGAACGGCGGCGTGTTCATCCGCTTCCCGAGCCCGACCCAGGCGCCGCGGACCGACCAGTGCGCGAAGACCGGCGCGGCGGCCACCGACGACGCGTGGGTGGCGATCTTCTGCGGCCACGAGATCCAGCTCTACGACGGGCCGGACGGTGAGACGCGCAAGACCGGCTCGATCTACACGTTCGACAACAACGACCTCGATCACATCGGGCCTGCGAAGCCGCGAGGCGATTGGGAGGACTACGAGATCCAGGCCGTCGGCCAGCACTACACGATCCGCCGCAACGGCGCGGTGATCAAGGAGTTCGACAACGCGCCGGGCAAGAACTCCGATCGCGCGGGCGACCCGCCGACGACCCTGCGTCAGTTCAGCGAGGGCTATATCGGGCTGCAGAACCACGGCGGCGCGGACACGATGCAGTACCGCAACGTGCGCGTCGAGGATCTCTCGCCGGGCACGCACGGGCTCGTGAAGGCCGCGCCGTTCGACGTCGCCGGCGCCGGTCCGCACACGATCGAGGTCCGCTCGACCGACGCGGCGGGCAACGTCGAGGCCCGCAAGGTGTTCGACTTCGAGATCGGGGCGACGACGCCGCTGGGCTCGACCGACACCACGGTGACGCCGCTGACGCCGTCCTCCGGGGCGGCGATGCCGCCGATGATCGACACGCCCGCGTCCGCCTCGCTCGGCCGGATCGCCGCGCGGATCACGAGCGCGACGTTCGCGAAGCGGGGCGTGCGCGTCCCGATCGCGTGCACGGGCGCGATGGACGGGACGGCGAAGCTCACCGTCGCGTCGTCGGTGGCACGGCGGCTGAAGCTGCCGAGCAAGACGCTCGCGCGGGAGGACGTGCGCTGCTACGGGCCGCATTCGATCAAGGTCGGGTTGAAGCCCTCGTCCGCGCTCGCTCGCGCGCTGGCGCGCAAGGGCGGCCCATCGAGGGTGCGCCTGACGCTGACCGTGCAGATGCGCGACTTCGGCCGGCCGCCGCAGAACCTGCGCGACACGATCACGTTGCGCCGCTGAGGGGACGGGGGCGCCCGGACCTCCTCCCGGGCGCCCCCGCTCAGCGACTCCAGCCGGTCAGCCCAACGATCTCGCTCGCGACGTCGATCACGCCGGCGCCGCGCGTCAGTGGCGGTTGTGATGCATGAGCGCGCCGGTGGCGAGGACGATCGGCAGCCCCAGGGCAGTGATGAGCAGGAACACCAACGCTGCGGGCCCGAGCGCCATGACGACGAGCGGCAGCAACAGCAGAGCGAACACAGCGGTGAAGATCAGATACACGGCTTTCACCTTTGTTCACCTCCCTCAGGTCATCCGACGCTAGGGAGCGGGGAGCGCTTGCGCATCCGTGCAAGCCGGCCGTCCCGCTACGGCGGAGTACGGAATCGGTGCCACGAGCCACGAGCCCGCCGCCGTTACAGTCCGGCGGATGCAAACGTTTGCGAACTCGCCCCTGGCGCAGGAGGACTGAGCCGTGGACCTCGGACTCGATGGCAAGGTCGCGGTCGTCACCGGCGCGAGCAAGGGCATCGGGCTGGCGGTCGCCCGCGCGCTGGCCGACGAGGGGAGCCGCGTCGTCGCGGGCGCGCGCAGTACCGGCGGTCTGGACGCGCTCGAGCGCGTGACCGCGGTGGCGGTCGACCTCGGCGCGCCGGACGGCCCGGGCCGGCTCGTGCGCTCCGCGCTCGACGAGCACGGCCGCGTCGACGTCCTCGTCAACAACGTCGGCGGCGTGCGCCTGCGGCTCGGCGGCTTCCTCGACACGCCCGACGAGGAGTTCGAGTGGGCGCTGCGGATGAACTTCATGACCGCGGTGCGCGCGGCGCGCGCGGCGGTGCCGGCGATGATCGAGCAGGGCGGAGGGGCGATCGTCAACGTCGCCTCGGTCAACGCGTTCTTCCAGCCCGACGCCGGCACGATCGACTACGGAGCGGCGAAGGCCGCGCTGCTGAACCTCAGCAAGTCGCTGGCCCAGGAGCTCGGTCCGCACGGCATCCACGTCAACTGTGTGTCGCCGGGTCCCGTGTCGACCGACCTTTGGCTCGGCGAGCACGGCGTCGCCGAGACCGTGGCGGCGGCCGCCGGCGTCGACGCCGCGACCGCGCGCGAGCAGGTCGTCGCGAGCATCGGCGGGTTCGCGACCGGGCGCTTCACCACGCCGGAGGAGGTCGCCACGCTCGTCGTGCTGCTGGCCTCCGAGCGCACCGCCAACGTCACGGGCGCGAACTTCGTGATCGACGGCGGGCTGATCAAGACCCTCTGACGCGAGGTTCGTACCGTGGTCGGCGATGGCGACCACGCACCGCGCCCGCGTCGAGGAGATGCTCGCGTTCGCCTCCGCGAACCACGCCGCGCTGCTCCCGCAGCTGCCGGCGCACGTGCGGGCGTCGTTGCCGGTCGACGCGCAGGGCATCACCGAGGCGATCGACTTCGCCGCCGAGGCGGCCGGGTTCTCCTCGGCCGAGCGGCGCACGCTGATCCGCCCGCACGCCGTCAATCCGGCGGTCATGCACGCGCGCGTGTTCGGCGGCGCGCCGCTCGGCGAGGAGACCGTCATGGGCTCGTTCGTCGAGGGCGCGCGCGTGCGTGCCGACGCGCTCGTCACCCTCGCCACCGCCGTCGGCGGCGCATCGCTGAGCGGCCAGGTCCAGGCGCTGCTGATGGAGCATCCGCTACCGCTGGCGGACGCTGGCCTGTCCGGCGTGACGGCGCTGCGAGCGGCTTACGACGCGCACGAGCGCGCGGTCGTGCTGATCGCCGCGCGGCTCGACGACGCGGATTAGCCCGCCACGGAGCGCGCGCTGTCGGCCGGCTCGAGCCCCCAGCTGACGATCCGCTCGGGGTGGATCCGGATCAGCGGCGTCGGCAGCGCGATCGCCTCTCCGCGTCCGCGCACCTCGATCCCGCGCGGCCGCCAAGGGTTCGTGCTCCGCAGGTCGTCGATCACGATCGCGGCGCGCCCGGTCCGCCGCACGTCGCGAAACTTCTTCGTCAGCTCGAGCTCGTAGCCGCCGACGTCGATCGTGTCGCGCGCCGCGTTGTAGATCCAGGCGACGGGAACCACGTGCGGCGTCCCGTCGGCGCCCACCGTCGCGATCCGCCCGAGCTGGCTGCCGCCGGCCAGGTAGTGCAGCTCGGCGTCCCTGAACGCGCTCATCCGAGCGAGCGCTCGATCGCCGCGAGCGCGAGCCGCTCGTCGACCTCCCCGGGCTGGCCGCTGACTCCGACGGCGCCGATTCGCCGGCCGTCCTCGAACACGGCGACGCCGCCGAGGAAGAACGTGAAGAACGGGTCGAAGCTCGCGCGCTCGGCGGGATCCGCGCGCGCCTTGTCGGCGAGCTCGCGCGTCGAGGTCGCGTCGCTGCGCGCGGCCGTGTACGCCTTGCGCTGGGCGTTGAGCCGCGTGTCGGGCGCGGCGCCGTCCATCGTCGCGGCGGCCACCAGCTCTCCGTGCGAGTCGGCGACGAACACCGACACCGGGCCGGGCGCGCTGGCCACCACGTCGTCGACGATCGCCCGTGCCCTGGCCAGCTGCATGCCGCGATACTACGAGCCCCGAGTCCCGTAGTCGTCCGAACCCGCCGCCGTGCAGATGCCGGATGCGCCCGGCCGCGCCCCGCTTGACACTGGGCGTTCGAAAGGAGTTGTGATGGCGACCCAGACGATCGAGCGCTCGATCCAACCGCCCGCGGCCGACCTCGAGGCGATGTTCCCCGGCCGGTACCTCAGCCTGACGAGCTTCAAGCGGGACGGCACCGGCGTCGCGACGCCGGTGTGGTTTGTCTCCGACGGCAGCCGGCTGTTCGCACTGACCGACCTGCACTCGGGCAAGGTCCGGCGCGTCCGCCATGACGCGCACGTCGAGGTCGCGCCGTGCGGTCCCGACGGCAAGCTGCGCGGCGAGCCGGTGCCGGCGAACGTGGAGGTGCTGACCGCGATCCCCGATCTGGAGCGCGTGCAGAAGCTCCTGATCAAGCGCCACCGGGTCTCCTACCGCATCGTCATGGCGATCTACCGGCTCGGGCGCCGCCTGCGCGGCCGGCGCAGCGTGCCCGACGGCGCCGCGCTGGCGATCACGATCGAGTAGCGCCCTCGCTGACCGGCCGCCAGGCGCGCCACGTCGCGAGGCGGTCGGCATACACGCGCTCGGCGACCGCCAACGGGAAGCCGCCGAGGAAGAGCCGCAGCGGCGGCTCGTCGGCGTCGACGAGCGTGAGGATCGCCTCCGCGGTCGCTTCGGGGCCGGGCGACGGGCGGCCGGCGGCGGCTTCGGCTCGCGCCGCGCGGAACTCGTCGTAGGCGGCGATCGGCGCGGCGTGGACGCCGGAGCTGCCGGCCCAATCGGTCGCGTAAGGGCCGGGCTCGACCAGCGTCACCTTCACGCCGTGCGGCGCGACCTCGGCGGCCAGCGCTTCGCTGAAGCCCTCCAGGCCCCATTTGGAGGCGTTGTAGACGCCGACGAGCGGGAACGCGGCGATGCCGCCGATGCTCGACACCTGCAGGAAGTGGCCGGAGCCCTGCTCGCGCAGGATCGGCAGCGCGGCCTGCGTGACCCACAGCGCGCCGAGCAGGTTGGTGTCCAGCTGGGCCCGGGCCTGCGCCTCGTCGACCTCCTCGATCGCGCCGAAGAGGCCGTAGCCCGCGTTGTTGACGACGACGTCGAGCCGGCCGAAGCGCTCGTGCGCGGCGGCGACCGCGGCGAACGCGGCGGCGCGGTCGGTCACGTCGAGCGTGAGCGGCAGGAATGTGTCGGGATACGCGCCGGCAAGCTCGTCGAGGGTGGAGACGTCGCGCGCCGTGGCGGCGACGCGGTCGCCGCGCTCCAGCGCTGCCTGCGCCCAGATGCGGCCGAAGCCGCGGGAGGCGCCGGTGATGAACCAGGTCTTCGTTTCGGTTGGCATGCATCCAGCCTGACCGCACCGCGGCCCGTTAGCCATTCCCCCGTCGGGGTTACCCTCGTTCGGGTGACGATCGCCGCCCGCGAGGACAATCGACTCGGCGAGTACCTGAAGGCGCGCAGAGCGCAGGTCACGCCCAAGCAGGCCGGCGTACCGGTCGCCGGCCGCCGGCGCGTGCCGGGCCTGCGGCGCGAGGAGCTGGCCGGGCTGGCCGGAGTCAGCGCGCCGTATCTGATGCGGCTGGAGCAGGGGCGCGACCGGCGGCCCTCGCCGCAGGTCCTCGACGCGCTGGCCCGCGCGTTGCGCCTCGATGCCGACGGCGCGGCGCACCTGCGGGCGCTCGCGGCGGCGGACGAGCATGCCACGCCCTCCGCGCCGGCCGAGGTCGCGCCCGGGATCCAGCAGCTGCTCGACGGCTGGTCCGGCGCCGCGGCGTTCGTGCGCGACCGCCGCTTCGACGTGCTGGCCTCCAACGCGCTGGCACGCGCGCTGTCACCGTTCTACGACGCCGGCCACAACCTCCTGCGCGACACGTTCCTGGACCCGGCGGCGCGAACCTTCTTCGCCGACTGGCCCACGATCGCCGCCCAGGCGGTGGCCGGCCTGCGCGAGGAGGCCGGCGCCCACGTGGGCGACCCGGCACTGGCCGCGCTGGTCGAGGAGCTGTCGAGCGACCCCGACTTCCGCGCGCTGTGGGCGCGCCACGACGTCCGGGCGGTGCGCGGCGAGGCCAAGCGCGTGTTCCATCCCACCGCCGGTGCGATGACCCTCTCGCGCCAGGTGCTGACGCTGCCCGACGCAGGCGGCCTGGTCCTGCTCGCCTACTACGCCGAGCCGGGAACCGCGTCGGCGGCCGCGCTCGCCTCCCTCTCCGGCTGAGTCACCGTCGCCGGCGGCGGCGCAGGATCAGCGCGGCGCCGGCGGCGGCTCCCGCGGCGAGCACCGCAAGGAGCGCCCAGCCCGCCGTGGCCGACGATGAGCCGCCCGGCTTGGACGGGCGGCCCGTCGCCGTCAGCTCCACGACCGGCGCCGGCCGGTCGGCGCCGGGCGACGGATCCTGGATCCAGCGCACCACGTCGCCCGAGGAGTAGCGCTGAAGGACCTTGAACACGAGCCGGCCGGCGTGGGGGAGCGGCCCGACCCGGAGGTCGAAGTCCTTGGCGGTGGAGCCGCCGATGGCGTCCGACGGCGAGTCGGCCGTCCATTCCACCGAGCCGCCCTTGTCGACCGCGGTCCAGCCGCGCCGGGCCCCGGGATCCGCCGTGACGCCCGCGGGGATGAACAGCTCGACGCCGACGGTCTGCGCGTCGTCGCGCTCGTTGAGCACGCGGAACGTCAGCGTGCGCGCCTCGCCCGGGCGCGCCGACGCGGGGATCACGGTCACGTGCGCGGAGGCCGCGGACGCGACGAGCACGAAGACGGCCGCCGTGAGCGCGAGGAGCCTCATCGGATCCGCACCGGGATGTTGACGTCCTTCTCGTCGATGTCCGACGTCCGGACCTGCAGCCGCAGCGTCCACTTCGCCGGGAACGGCACCGACATCCGGCTCGCGACGTAGTGCCCCGGCTCGGCCGAGCCGAGCGGCACGGCGATCGGCCCCGACGACCCGGGCGGGATCAGCTTCGCGGTCAGCTCCGGCACGATCAGCAGCATGCCATCCCGCTTGACCAGATAGACGTCGAGCACGTTGGCTCCCTGCTTGGCCGGGCTGACGCTGACCTCCACGCGCGTGCCGGCGGGCCCGGCCAGCGTCGTGTGCACCGGGTCGACATAGCTGACCCGCGCCGGCGCCGTGTTCACCAGCGTCGCGGTGACCGCCAGGGCGGCGATCCCGAAGCACGCCTCGCCGGCCACGGACACCCGCAGCCGGCGCCCGAGGTCGCCGCCGCCGTGCGCCACCGCGCGCCGCGACAGGTACGCGAGCCCGACGATCGCCGCCACGATCCCCGCCTTCAGCAGCAGCAGCTTCCCGAAGTCGGTCTTCGGCAGCGCCGGGAACGTCCCCACCTGCCGCCAGGCGAGGTACAGACCACTCGCTCCGAGCACCGCGAAGCACGGGAGCGCAAAGCGCGAGAAGCGCGGCACGACCGGGGCGAGCGAGACGTCGCCGCGGCCGAGGACGCAGCCGAGCAGAAGCAGGATGCCGCCGAACCACAGCGCCATGGCCAGCAGGTGCAGGCTCGCGACCGGCACGCCGAGCCAGGTCTGCACGCCGGTGCGCGAGTGGTCGGTCAGCGTCCAGGTCAAGATCAGCCCGAGCGCGCACACGGCCGCGGCGCCGATCGCCAGGGCGTCGCGGCGCCGCAGCGCGACGCCGAACAGCAGCGCGAGCCCCGCCGCGAGCACGATGCGCACGATCAGCGCGTGCCCGAACCGCGTGGAGAGCGAGAACGACACCAGCGACGGGCGCAAGACGCCCGACAGCGAGCCGCCGGACGCGTACGGGCCCTGCAGCAGCAGCACGGCCGCGCTGCCCACCATCAGTGCGGCGATGCCGCCCCACACGAGCCGGCGCGCCCGCGCGTTCGCGCCGCCCTCCGGCCACAGCCCGAGCAGCAGGAACCCGCCGCCGATCGCGACGGCCAGGCCGAGGAAGGCGATCGCGCGGAACACCGCGTCGGCGAAGCGCACGGTCGCGCTCGATGAGCCGTCGGCCGCGAAGAGGACCGCGCTGGGCGAGCCGATGCTGAACGAGAACGCGCCGGTGACCGGATGCGAGTCGGCCGAGACGACGCGCCACGAGATCACGTACGTGCCGTTCTTCAGGCCCGAAGGCAGCTGGAGCACGGCGGTCGACGCCCCGCCGGGACCGTGCCGCGCCGGCGCGGTCCCGATCTCCCTGCCGCGCGCGTCGAGCAGCTTGACCGCGTGGTCGCCAAGGTCGACGGACTCGCTCCACTTCATCGTCACCGCGCGCGGCGCGGTGCGGACGACCGAGGTGTCGGCCGGAGTGGTGGAGACGATCGTGGCGTGCGCGGCGGCGGAGGCGGGGGCGAGCGCCGCGGCGACCGTCGCCGCGAGCGCCCAGCGGGCGATCCGGGCGATCATCCGAGCCGCTTGAGCACCGTCTTGAGGACGCGCTCGGCCGTGGCCGTCGCGTCAGCGCGCTCGCCGATGATCTTCTGGTGCGTCACGTCGACGTAGAGGATGACGTTGCCGCGGCCGACGACGACGTGCGCGAGATCCTCGTAATAGACCTGGTCCTGCGGATATGTGTGCGCGATCTGCTGGATCATGCCCTTCCAGCCTGAGAACTCGACCGGCCGGCTCGAGGCGCCGTAGGTGCCGAGGATCGGCGACGGCCCGCCGCGCACCTCGTACGCGGTCGGGCACTTCTGCATTCCCGAGCTGACCGCGTGCATCCCCGACTCGGCGATCGCGCTCGTCCCGAACACGAGCGCCCCCTGGGTGATGGTCGGCGTGCGCGTGTCGTCGGGCAGCTTCGGGGCGACCACGAACTGCGGCGCCGGCTCTGCCGCGTTCGGCTCGATCGCGTTGGCCACCGGCGGCGTGTCGTAGTTCGCGCGCTGCGCGAGCGGGCACACCTCGAGCCCGCCGATCGGCACGTAGTTCGTGTGCGAATGCTCGTCAGGGTCCTGGTAGTAGCCCTGCATCTGCGATCCGCCGTGGTAGTACGCGGACCGGACGTCCGCGACGGTGTACGGCCTCGCGCCCGAACCGCCGCACGCTGCGAGCGCGAGCGCGGCGAACAGCACTGCAACCGGCCGCATCGCCTCAGCCCTGCGAGCGCAGCGCGTTCTCGAGCTTGAACGCGCCGCCGCTGACCGTGAGGGCGATGTTGTTGTCGAAGAGCACCGTGTGATCCTTCGCGAACTGCAGGCCGCCGAGGAAGCCGCCGTACTTGTCGGGCAGGCGAGGGATCTCGGCGCTGTTGCGCTCCGGGTCGATCTCGCCACTCTGCGTGACCGCCTGCGCGAGCGCGCGCAGCGCGTCATAGGCCAGCATCGCGTCGCGCCCCGGGGCGTGCTTGAAGTGCGCCGTGAAGCGCTTCGTCCACGCTGCGGCCTCCGGCAGGTTCTGCGGGCTGGCGGGAGTGATCACGAACGCGTCGTCGGCCGCGTCGCCGGCGGCGGTGAGGAAATCCGGGCTCTCGGACTCCGAGGACGCGATGTAGGAGCCGGCGAAGCCGGCTTCGCGCAGCGCCGCGACGAGCTTGCCCGACGCTTCGGCCGGGCCGGCGAAGTAGACGGTGTCGGGCTTGGGCGCCAGCGCGGTGCGCGCGACCTGCGCGAAGTCTGCATCCGACGCAACGTGCTGCTCGCTGACCGCCTTCGGCACCGGCGACGCCAGGCCGAGCACGTCCTTGGTCAGCGTCTCCGGCGACTTGCCGCCCGCGCTCACGGTGGCGAGCCGCTGCGCCTTCTGGAAGACGAGGAAGTGCGAGGTGGCGAGCGCCGACTGGTACGGCGTGCCGTTGGTCAGGTACGCGGTCGGCGTCTTCTTGGCGTCGACGATCTTTGGCGAGTTCGCCGCGGTGACGAGGAACGGCAGGTCCGAGCGTGCGCGCCGCGGCGCTGGCCGCGCTCTCGCACACCCCGCCGAGCACGCCGCCGAGCTGCTGCGCGGCCAGCTTCTGGGCGCTCTCGCGGCTCGACCCGGCCGCGCAGCCGTCGTCCATCGTGACGAGCTTTACGCGCTTGCCGAGCACGCCGCCGCGGATGTTGAGGTCCTCGGCGGCGAGCGTCGCGCCGTCGACCAGGTCGCGCCCGCGCGCGCCCTCCGCGCTCGACAGCGGGGCGAGCACGCCGAACCCGATGTCGCCGTGCTTCCAGATCGTCACCGGCCCCGTGGGCTTCGGAGGCTCGTGCTTGGAGCCTCCGCATCCCGCGAGTACGGCGAGCAGGACGACGAGAGCGCCTGCGATTCTCGTCGTCCTGCCCTGCAACTGACCTACGGCGCCGTGGTGGACAGCGTGAACGTCAGCGTCTTGCTGTAGGAGCCGGTCCGCAGCGCGTCGCTCGAGCCGATGTGCTGCTGGAAGGTGACCTGGACCACGTCGTTGCTGGCCGGGTTCGCGTAGGCCAGGAGCGACGTCGGGCCGGCCGAGCCGCCGACGTCGGCGAGCGCTCCGCCGGTGCCGAGCGGGCTCGCAGCCTTCGCTTGCAGCGTGGTCGGGAGCGAGAACGTGCCGTTGACCAGGTGGCCGGTGGCGGTCGCCGACGGGTCGGCGACGCTCAGCGCCGCGTTGCCCGCCGTCGAGATCACGGTCGCCGTCGTCTGCCCCGTGTAGTCCTTGGCGATGCCCGGCGTGAAGCCGCCGAAGCTGGCCGGGGCGCCAAGCGTCAGCGCCAGCGTGGCCGGCACGGTGCCGCCGGCGCCGCCGTCCTTGTTGACCTCCCAGGTCTCGACCGTCTGGTTGTCGGCGCAGGAATTCCAGCAGACCTTCGAGGTCGGCTTGCCCTTCGGGGCGCCGGTGTACTTGAGGACGTCCACACCGCGCTGGTAGTCGGCGACGTAGATGTAGTGGTCGTGCCAGTAGGCGCCGGCGGTGTCGCTGGAGATGATGTCCGGCTTGCCGCTCGGGTCGGCCGTACGGGCCGGGACACGGAACCAGCCGACCTGCTGCGGGTTGGTCGGATCCGAGATGTCGATGATGCGCGTGCCCTGCTCGTAGTTGCCGAGCGCGACGAGGTTGCCCTTGACCGTGAACCAGTGCGCGGAGCAGTCGCCGACGGTGCTCGTGCCGACGGTGCCGTGGAACTCGCCCGGCTGGCCCGCCGTGCGGTATGCGGCGAGGCGGGTCATGCGGGTCGCCCCCGTCGGGGCCGGGGTGTCGGTCGCGTCGTGGGTGCCGGCGAGCGACGCGATGACGAACTGGCCGGCGGTGGCGCAGTTGGTGTCGTTGTCCTCGTTGGTGACCAGCAGCACGTCGCCGGCCGGCTGGTTGCCGAGCTTGTTCGGGAACCGGTACGCGTTGTGCATGAACGTGTACGGACGCTGGTCCGGCTGGCCTTGCGCGGGCGCCGTGAACACGTCGTTGCCGGCGATCGATCCGCCCGCGTAGGAGATCGGGTCGTACGGCGTGGCGAACCGGTCCTGGCCGGTCGCCGGGTCCGTGTGCAGGCCCTCGGTGTAGAAGCCGCGGACGCCGCGGCTGCCGGAGACCCAGGCGATGCCGTCGAAGTCCACGTCGACGGAATGCGTGGAGCCGCTCACCACGCCGGCGCGGCCCACGTTGGCGCTGACCAGCGGATACGCGAACGGGTGCATCGGATCCCGGATGTCGGTCACCGAGACGGGTGTCGCCGGGTTGGGCGGCGCGCCCGTCTGCGCCTCGACGCCGCCGACCGACCACAGGAAGCGGCAGTCGTTGATGCAGGTCGACGTGTGACCCTGGCGCGCACCGGCGGAGTAGTTGAGGACCACCGGGTTCCAGGGATCCCTGATGTCCACGATGAACTGGCCCTTGTTGCCCTGGTCGCGAGACATGAACACCAGCTTGCGCCGGCTGTCGGTCGTCATGTTCTCGCCCTCCCAGAACTGCGACAGCGTCTGGGCGCTCCCGGCGCCGGTGGTGGCGGCCGACTGGAGCTGAGGGACGGTGACCTGGGCGATCCACGTCGGGTGCTCCGGATCCTTGAGCGACCAGATCGAGAGGCCCGCGGTGCCGTTGGCGACCATCACGTCGTAGCCGAGGTTCTCGAAGTGGACGAAGTTCAGCGACGAGAAGCCCGGGCACTTCGTCGGGTTGAACGCCGGGCAGCTCTTGCCGGCGGTGGTCGTGCTGAAGCCGCCGCGGGCGTGGCCGACGACCTCGATGGTGTCGCTGTGCAGCGCGTTGTCCGGGAACGGATCCGGGTCGGCGATCGACGTCGTCTTCTCCGCCGAGGTGCCGGTGTTGAGGTTCGCGAACGACGTGGCCTCGCGCGTCGCCTTGGTCTGGAGGTCCGTCGCCGTGGCGGCGGCAGTGGCGGCGGCGGCCGACTTGGTGTTGAAGTCGGTCTGCGCGGCGGCCTGAGCGGCAGAGGCGGCGGCCGCAGCGGCCACGTTCTCCGGCGTCGGGTTCGCGGCGGCCGCGGCAGCAGCGGCTTGGGCGGCGGCGATCGCGTTGTTGAGGACGACCTGCGCCTGCGCGGCGGCCTGGGCGGCGGCGGTCGAGGCGTTGGCCGCGGCGGTGGCGTCGGCCTGGTCGGCGGCGACCGTCTGGGCGGTCACGGGTCCTACCGGCGGGTCGCTGGCGTATGCCGCTCCCGGCAACCCGAGGATCGCGGCGGCTGCGAAGACCGCCACGCGAGAACGAACTCGCATCTGCCCTTCCCCTCCTTGGTAAACCCCTCGTACTGAGACCCAACCACCCGGCGGGAGGCCTCATGCGGAGGTCACCCAGAGGCCAACATGCCAGAAGCTTCCGGGCGCGTCAACTAAGACATACGTCTGCTTCGCGTCAGGTTCGTGTCGGATCTCGCGGTGCACGATCGCTTGCAACGGGAGGAGATGCGAGCCGGATTTACTAGGGTCGGCCGCCGTCGTGGTCCATGGGCGCGTCCTCCCGTTCGTCCTCGCCGCGCTCCTCGCGGCCGGCGCGGCCACGCCCGCGCGCGGGCAGACGAAGCTGCGCGACCAGGCCGCGAGCCTGAAGGACCAGGTCGCCGAGCAGCAGCAAAGAATCGACGCGACGCAGGACGGGCTGGCGAAGGCGCAGGCCCGCCTGAGCGAGCTGCAGGCGCGCGCGACCAAGCGCCAGACGCAGCTCGACGACACGCAGTCCGAGCTCGTCCGCGCGCGCGTGCACCTGACCCGGCTGGAGCGCAAGGAGGCGCGGGCGCAGAGCATGCTGGCCGAGAACCTCGTCTCCGCCTACAAGGGCGGGGCGCCGAGCTTCGTCACCGTGGTGATGAACTCGGACGGGTTCGCCGACCTGATCGACCGGCTCGAGTTCGTCCGCCGCGTGTCGAACCGCAACGCCCGCATCCTCGACTTCACGCGCCAGACGCGCGCGGACGTGCAGAGCGAGTCGCACCGGCTCGCGGGCTTGCGCGACACCTACAGCGTGCTGGCGAAGGGGGCGGTCGCCGACGCCAACGAGGCGTACGTGGTCAAGACCGCGCTGCTGCGCCGCGAGGAGGCGCAGCTGCGCGTGCGCGACGGCGTCGCCGCAAAGCTCGCCTCGGTGCGCGGCCGGATCGCCAAGATCGAGCGCGCGCAGGCCGCGGCCGCCCGCGCCGCGATGAACTCCTCCACGGTGACCAGCGCGGCGCCGCGCACGTTCACCGGCAGCGGCGGCGACGTGGTCGCGCGCGTCGTGGCGGCGGCGAACCAGATCGCCAGCACGCCGTACGTGTGGGGCGGCGGGCACGGCGGCGCGTCGGGCGGCTACGACTGCTCGGGCTCGGTCTCCTACGCGCTCGCCGCCGGCGGGCTGCTCTCGTCGCCGCTGGACTCGACCGGCTTCATGAGCTGGGGCGAGCCGGGCCCAGGCCGGCGCATCACCGTCTACGCGAACGCCGGCCACGCCTTCATGATCGTCGACGGGCGCCGCTTCGACACGAGCGCGCTGTCCGGCGGCGGAACGCGCTGGACGAGCCAGATGCGCTCCACCGCCGGGTTCGTCGCGCGCCACCCGCCGGGCCTCTAGGTCGTTCACGGATGCCGCCGGAGCTCGGCGGGTAGCCCAAGCTCATGGCTTACCGACTCTCGCTCGACGACCTCGCCGCGTCGTTCAAGCGCGTCGCCGGCGAGCAGCTCGGCGGCGCGGCCGGCGCGCTCGATGACCCGGAAGACCCGGTCGAGGCCGTCCACGACGCGCGCAAACGGCTCAAGAAGACGCGCTCGCTGCTGCGGCTCGCCCGCCCGGCGATGCGCGCGGACGCGTTCAGCGCCCGCAACCGCGAGCTGCGCGACCAGGGACGCGCGCTGTCGGGCACGCGCGACGCCGACGTGATGGTGGAGACCGTCGACCTCCTCGCCGCGCACAACACGCGGCGCGTCAAGCGCGCCCACCTGATGGCCGTGCGCGGGCGCTTCGTCGCCGGCGCCGCCGGGGAGTTGCCCGAGCACCGCGTGGGCGCGCTGGCCCGCGGCGTGGATCGCTGGCCGCTCGGCGACATCTCGTCCGCCACGCTCATGGACGCGCTCACGACGACCTACCGGCGCGGGCGCAAGGCCGCCGCGAAGCCGCCCACCGACGAGAACCTGCACGAGTGGCGCAAGCGCGTGAAGGACCTCTCCTACCAGGCGCGCCTGCTCGGGATCAAGCGACTCGCCAAGGATGCGAAGGCACTGTCGAAGCCGCTCGGCGACGACCACGACCTCGCCGTGCTCTCCGCCGAGCTGCCCGAGGACGATCCGCTGCAGCCGCTGATCGGCGACCGTCGCGCCGAGCTGCGCGAACAGGCCCGCAGACTCGGCGCGCGGGTCTATGAGGATTCGCCCAAGGCGTTCGCCAAGCGGATGCGCAAGCGCCTGCGCGCAGTAGCCTGAGCACGTGGAGATCGAGCGCAAGTTCGTGCTCGCCGCGGCGCCGCCGGGCCTGGACGCGCGCGAGCACGCGCGCATCGAGCAGGGTTATCTCGCGCTCGATCCGAACGGGACCGAGGTGCGCGTGCGGCGCAAGGGCGACAAGCGCGTGCTGACGGTCAAATCCGGCTCCGGGCTGGCGCGGGGCGAGGAGGAATGGTCGCTGGAGGCGGAGCGCTTCGACGCGCTGTGGCCGCTGACCGACGGCCGGCGCATCGTCAAGACGCGCTACCTGGTGCCGCTGGAGGATGGGCTGACCGCCGAGGTCGACGTCTACGAGGGTGCGCTGTCGGGGCTGATGACGGCCGAGGTCGAGTTCGCTTCCGAGCCCGGCAGCGAGGCGTTCGAGGCGCCCGAGTGGCTGGGGAGGGAGGTCACCGGCGACGCGCGGTACGCCAACCGCACGCTCGCCGTCTCGGGGCTCCCGTAGCCGTGCGCGTGGTCGTCGACAACAGCGCCGGGGGCGATTCGCAGTTCGCCGACGAGGTCGCGCGCGGGCTGCGCGAACGCGGCATCGACGTCGAGCTGCGGCCGAGCCGCGGGGCGCTGTTCGACACGTCGGTGCACCTGATCGACGCCGGCACCGTGATCCGGGTCGACTCCCGCCCCGAGCGCGAGACGCTGCGGGCGATCGAGTCCGTCGTGCGGGCGGCGCTCGAGCACCGCTCCAGCCTGCGCCGCCGCACGCGCTCGGTGCCGGTCCGGCTCGGCGAGACCGAGCGCGCGATCGCCTGGATCGACGTGTTCGGCTGACTAGGTTCCAAGCATGTACGCGATCCGGCTGCACGAGTTCGGCCCGCCGGAGAACCTCCGCTACGAGGAGATCGCGGATCCGGTTCCGGGCGACGGGCAGGTGCGGATCGCCGTCGAGGCGGCCGGCGTGCACCTGATCGACACGAGGATCCGCGCCGGGCGCTCCGGCGGGCCGTTCCCCGCTTCCGGAGCTGCCGATGACGCCGGGCCGCGAGGTCGCGGGCACCGCCGGCGAGCTGGGCCGCGCGGCGCTGGAGACGCTCGCCCCGGGCGGGCGGATCGTGCTCTACGGCTTCGCCTCGGGCCAGCCCACGGAGATCACCACCGGCGACCTCTACCGGCTCGGCATCCGCGCCGACGCCGCGATCGGCCCGCGCATGCCCAACCGCCCCGGCGGCCTGCGCGAGCTCGAGACCGGCAAGACCTAAAGGGGTCAGGCACGTTTACTAAAGGTGCCTGACCCCTTTAGGTTGTGCGGATGGCTCCCTCATCGCGGACCTCGGCCGTGGGCGCCGGCTGGGAGGAGTGCTCCGGCTGCGGCGCGTGGAAGGACGACGTGCCGGCCGACGCCCAGCCGCTGTCGTGGCTGCGCCCGGCGACGCTCTGGCGCTCGCGCAACGACGTCATCGCGCGGCGCTTCCACGACCCCGTCGACGCGGCGCGGATGCGCTGGGTGCAGCTCGCGCGCGAGCGCGGCGCGCCGGCGGACTTCGTGGTGCAGCGCGCGCAGGGCGATGTCAGCTTCCTGGTGGTCGGCGACCCCGGCGAGGGCGACGACTCGCAGTACGCCGTCGTCCCCGGGCTGCTCTCGCAGGCGCAGGGGATCGACTTCGCGGTCATCTGCAGCGACCTGATCTATCCGACCGGCGACATCGGCGACTATCGCGAGCGCTTCTACCTCCCGTACCGCAACCTGAAGGTCCCGATCTTCGGCGTGCCCGGCAACCACGACTGGTACGACGGCCTGCACGGGTTCATGCACCACATCTGCGGCATCGACGAGCCGGGCGCAGCGCTGGACTTCGGCTCGGGCATCCGCAAGTGGGTCGCCCAGCGGACGTGGCGGCGCTCGCCGCGCCCCAGCGACGACGTGCTCGAGCAGATGCGCGGCGGCCGCGAGCGCTTCACCCAGCCCGGTCCGTACGTCGCGATCGACGCCGGTCCGCTGCGCATCGTCACCGTCGACACCGGCATCCAGGGCGACATCGACGCCGAGCAGGCGGCCTGGCTGGAGCGCGTGTCGCTGAACGACCCGAAGCCGAAGATCCTCCTGACCGGCAAGCCGATCTACGTCGACGGCGAGCGCAAGTCCGAGCAGGCGACCGTCGACCGGGTCGTCCGCAACCCGGCTGCCAACTACGTGGCCGCGATCGGCGGCGACATCCACAACTACCAGCGCTATCCGGTCTCGGTCGACGGCCGCACCATCCAGTACGTCGTCTCCGGCGGCGGCGGCGCGTTCATGCACGCCACGCACCAGATTCCAGTCGTCGACCTTCCCGGGGTCAAGGAGGAGGACTTCCGCTGCTACCCGCTGCGCGGCGACAGCCTCGCGCGCTACAGCCAGCTGTACGCGAAGAAGCTCCGCCAGAGGTGGCTGCGCATGGAGCCCGACGAGGCGTCCTCCTACCTCGCGCGCCAGATGAAGCGCGAGCCGACGCGGCCCGGCGCGAAGGTCGAGCTGTCGCGCCGCGCCGAGTGGGCGGGCCGGGTCATCCAGCCGCTGCCGGCCGGCCGCGGCTTCCAGCGCTTCGTGTCGGAGGCGTTCGACTGGAACGACCCGCCGATGTTCAAGTCGTTCCTGCGGATCGACGCGACGCAGGCCGAGGTGCGCATCCGCTGCTTCGGCGTCAGCGGCTGCCGCGAGGCCGAGCATGCGCCTCCGGTGGAGGATGAGTTCACGATCCCGTTGAATTGAGGAACCATGCTCGCCTCGATCACCGCGCTCAACGTCTCGATCTGGATCCACGTCACCGCCGCAGTCGTGGGCTTCGGCGCCACGTTCGCCGAGGCGGTGACGTTCCCGGTGGCGATGAAGCTCGACAAGCGCCACCTGCCGTACGTCCACAAGCTGCAGCTGTTCATCAATCAGCGGCTCGCCACGCCCGCGCTGGTCGTCATCCTCGTCACCGGCATCTACCAGGTGTCCGAGGGCGACTTCAGCTTCGGCGACACGTGGATCAGCGCCTCGTTCCTGATCGTGATCGTGCTCGGCGGCCTGCTCGGCGCGTACTTCATCCCGACCGACCGCAGGCTGTTCGACCAGGTCACCAAGGACCTCGCGGAGACCGGCGAGCCGTCGAAGGCCTACCTCGCCGACGTCCGCCGCGAGGGCGTGATGGGCACGATCACCGGCATCCTCGTCATCGTCGCGCTGTTCCTGATGGTGACCAAGCCGTGAGCCTCGCCGGCCGCACGCTGTTCATCTCCGGCGCCAGCCGCGGCATCGGCCTGGCGATCGCCCTGCGCGCCGCCCGCGACGGCGCCAACGTCGCGCTGATCGCCAAGACCGCGGAGCCGCACCCGAAGCTCCCCGGCACCGTCTACACGGCGGCGCGGGAGATCGAGGAGGCGGGCGGCCAGGCGCTGCCGATCGTCGGCGACATCCGCGACGACGCCCAGGTCCAGGCCGCGGTCGAGCAGGCGGTCGAGCGCTTCGGGGGCATCGACGTCTGCGTCAACAACGCGAGCGCGATCAACCTCGCCGGGATCGAGGCGATGGACATGAAGCGCTACGACCTGATGCAGGACATCAACGCGCGCGGCACCTATCTGGTCAGCAAGACGTGCATCCCGCACCTGCGCTCCAGCGCGAACCCGCACATCCTCACGCTGTCGCCGCCGATCAGCCTCGAGCCGCGCTGGCTGGCGCCGTTCACCGCGTACGCAATCGCCAAGTACGGGATGACGCTGTGCGCGCTGGGCTTCGCCGAGGAACTGCGCGAGGCCGGCGTCGCGTCCAACGCGCTGTGGCCGCGCACGCTGATCGCCACCGCCGCCGTGCAGAACCTGCTCGGCGGGGACGAGGCGATGCGCCGCGCCCGCACGCCGGACGTCTACGCCGACGCGGCGTACGTGATCCTCAACAAGCCCAGCCGCGAGTGCACCGGCAACGCGTTCCTATGCGAGGACGTCCTGCTCGACGCCGGCGTCACCGACCTCGAGCGCTACAGCGCGACAGGCCCCGACGCGGAGCTGCAGGTCGACCTCTTCGTCGACGCGATCAACCCGCCCGGGCGGGGCTAGACGTCCGCCGCTCGCGGCGGCTCGCGAGCGCGAGCTCGACGACGTCGTCGGCCGCCATCGGCCGCGCGAGCAGAAAGCCCTGGCCGTAGTCGCAGCCGCAGGAGGCGAGCAGGTCGCGCGCCTCCTCGGTCTCGATCCCCTCGCCGACGGCCTTCAGGCCGAGGTTGCGCGAGAGCTCGACGATCGTCTGCACGATCGTCGCGGCCTGCTCGTCGCCGTCCATGCCGAGGATGAACGACTTGTCGATCTTGAGCTCTTGCACGGGCAGCTCGCGCAGGTACGCGAACGACGACGAGCCGGTGCCGAAGTCGTCCAGCGACAGCGACACGCCGAGCTCGCCGAGCATGTGCATGATCTCGATCACCCGCACCGGGTCGGCAGCCACGATCGTCTCGGTGATCTCGAGCTGCAGGCGTCCCGGTTCGACGACCCGCTTGTCGAGCAGCTGCTGGACGTCCTGCGGCAGCCCGAGATCGAGCAGGTTCGGCGCGCTCAGGTTGACCGCCACCGTCATGTCGAGGCCCTCGGCCTGCCAGCGCGCGCACTGGCCGAGCGCGTCGTCGAGCACGCGCAGCGTGAGCGGCCGCATCAGCCCCGTCTGCTCGGCGAGCGGCAGGAAGGCGCCCGGGCCGAGCAGCCCGAACTGCGGGTGATCCCAGCGCACGAGCGCCTCGGCGCCCGCGATCTCGCCGGTCCGGAGGTTGAACTTCGGCTGATAGAAGGTGACGATCTGGCCGTTGGTGATCGCGTCCGGCAGCTCGCCGATCAGCGCCAGCCGCGCGCGCGAGTGGCCGTCGCGCGACGCGCTGTAGACCTCGTGGTCGACGCCGCGCGCCTTGGCCGAGTACATCGCGATGTCGGCGCGCTGCATCAGCGTCTCGACGTCGCGGCCGTGCTCGGGGAACACGGCGATCCCGGCGCTGGCGCGCACCAGCAGCGTCAGGCCCTGGAAGCGGAACGGCTGCTCGAGCTCGCGCAGGAGCCGCTCGGCGGCGCGCTGCGCCTGCTCGGCCGTCGAGCCGGGCGGCAGCAGCAGCGCGAACTCGTCGCCGCCGACGCGGGCGATCAGGTCCGCCTCCGGCACGCCGGCCATCAGCCGCGGGCGGATCTCCTGCAGGAGCCGGTCTCCGGCCTGGTGACCGAGCGTGTCGTTGAGCTCCTTGAAGTGGTCGAGGTCGATCAGCAGCAGCGGCAGCTTCAGGCGCGAGGCCTTGGCCTCGGCGATCGCCGCCTCGATGCGGGCGAACAGCTTGCGCCGGTTCGCGAGCCCGGTCAGCGGGTCGTGGTTGGCGTCGTGCTCGCGCTGGGCGGCCAGCGCGCGCAGCTCGCGCTCGAGCTCGACGCGCTCGGTCGCGTCGCGCAGGTTGAGCACGAAGCCCTCGACGCTCTCGTCGTGCAGGCGGTTGGAGGCGACGACGTCGAACGGGCGGAAGCTCCCGTCTCCGTGGCGCATGCGCACGGTCATGGCCCGGGCCTCGTCGGGCTTGCCGTCGGCCTCGGCGAAATAGCGCTCCAGCTCGCCGCGGTCATCGGGGTGGGCGAGCTCGAGGATCGGGTGCTCGACGATCGAGCGCGCATCGAGGCCGAGCGCGCCGCGGATCGACTCCGCCTGCCAGCGCACCCGGAGATCGGCGCCGACGACCGTCATCACGTCGGTCGAGTTCTGCACGAGCGAGCGCAGCCTGCGCTGGCTGGCCTCCGAGAGGCGCAACGCGCCGCCGAGCGCCTGCATGATCGTCGGCACCAGCGCGGTGCCGAGCGCCCGGGCCAGGTCGGCGTTGATGTGCGTCTGCCCCCGGTGCGCATGCGCACCGATCAGGGCGCCCATCCACATCGCGTAGCGCAGCGCGGCGACGCCGGGCCCGCCGTAGAGGCTGCGGAAGACCAGGCCGAAGAGCGGCAGGAACGGCTCGCCGGGTGTCAAGCGCAGGATCGCGAACAGCGCGGCGGCCTCCAGCGGCTCGGCCCATAGCGGAAAGCTCCCGCGCCGGAAGCCGAGCACCCAGTGCACCATCAGGCCGAGCACGCACACGCTGCCGATCAGGCGCTCGATCGCCGGCGTGCCGGCGGAGGCGAGCATGCCCGCGGTGATCGCCGCGTTGACCAGCGCGATCGCCAGGAAGAGCAGGCGCACGCCCTCGAACGGCGTCGACGCAAGCCGCAGCGGATGAGGCAACCTGGACACTCTGCTGACAAGATTCGGACGCGCGGCCCATGTCTTTAGGCGCCAGGCTCAAGAGCGGAGGGCCGGCTGCCGAACGCGTTCGTACATGCGGACGGTCGAAGAGCGCCTGGCGCTGCTTGACGAGGTTGTGAGCGAGGCGGCGGCGCGCGGGCTGGCGATGCAGACGGCCGACGACGCGCCGCTGGACGGGCGCACGATCTCGCTCGCCGGCCGCCCGCGGGTGAACTTCGGGTCCTGCGGCTACCTCGGCCTCGAGCTGGACCCGCGCCTGCGCGAGGGCGTGTGCTCGGCCGTGGCGCGCTACGGGACGCAGTTCTCCTCCTCGCGCGCGTATGTGTCGGCGCCGCCGTACCGCGAGCTGGAGGCGCGCCTGGACCGCATGTTCGGCGGCCACGCGCTGGTGGTGCCGACGACGTCGCTCGGCCATCTCGCGGCGCTGCCGGTGCTGGTCGGCTCCGGCGACGCGGTGATCCTCGACCAGCAGGTGCACGCCAGCGTGCAGGTCGCGGCCGGCCAGCTGCGGCTGCAGGGCACGGCGGTGGAGATGATCCGCCACAACGATATGCGGCGCCTGGAACGGTTCCTCTACCGGCAGGCGCCCAGGCACCGGCGGCTGTGGTTCCTGGCCGACGGCGTTTACAGCATGTTCGCCGACTTCGCGCCGTTCGCCGAGCTGCGCGAGCTGCTCGACCGTCACGAGCAGCTGCACCTCTACATCGACGACTCGCACGGGATCGGCTGGGCCGGGACGCACGGCCGCGGGCCGGCGCTGGAGGCGCTCGGGATGCACGAGCGGCTGATCGTCGCCGCGTCGCTGAACAAGTCCTTCGCCGCCGCGGGCGGCGCGCTCGTCTTCCCGGACGCCGAGCTGCGCCGCCGCGTGCGCACGACCGGCGGCCCGATGATCTTCTCCGGTCCCGTCCAGCCGCCGATGCTCGGAGCCGCGCTGGCCAGCGCCGAGATCCACCTCTCCGATGAGCTGCCGGTCCGCCAGCAGGCGCTGCGCGAGCGGATCGCGCTCTTCGACGAGCTCGCCGAGGAGTTCTGCCTGCCGCTCGCCACACGCGACGCGACGCCGATCCGCTACGTCCCGCTCGGGCTGCCGCGCGTCGTGCTCGACGTCGTCGAGGGCCTGCTGGAGGATGGCTTCTACACCAACTACGGCGCCTTCCCGGCGGTGCCGATGAAGCACGCCGGCGTGCGCATGACGCTGACCCTGCACCACCGCCCGGATGACATCCGCGCACTGGTGGGGGCGCTGGCGCGGCGCGTGCCGGAGGCGCTCGCGCGCGGCGGCGAGTCCGCGCGGCGCAGGGCGGCGACCGTGGCCGGCGCCGCCCCGCCGGCGCTCACGCTCGAGCACCATCGCAGCGCCGCGGCGCTCGAAGAGAAGGAGTGGGACGCGCTGCTCGGCGACCGCGGCACGTTCACCGTCGAGGGCCTGAAGTTCCTCGAGCGCGCGTTCGCCGGCGGCGGGCGGCCCGAGGACGAGTGGGCGTTCCACTACTACGTCGTGCGCGACCGCGCCGGGCGCCCGGTGCTCGCGACGTTCTTCACCGCCGCGCTGTGGAAGGACGACATGCTGTCCTCCGCCGAGGTCTCGCGCCTGGTCGAGGAGCGGCGCGCGCACGAGCCGTACTACCTGACCTCGCTGACGTTCGGGATGGGGTCGCTGCTGACCGAGGGCGACCACCTCTACCTGGACGGCAACGCCGACTGGAAGGGCGCTCTGGACCTGCTGCTGGAAGCCGTCGCCGAGCACTCCGCGGCGGCGGGCGCGGGAACGATCGTGCTGCGCGACATGCATGCCGCCGACCGCGCGCTGGGCGAGGCGCTGCGCGAGCGTGGCTTCGTGAAGATGGCGATGCCGGACTCGCACGTGATCGAGCCGGTCGACCCCGCCGACGACGCCTGGCTGGCGGGGCTGTCGGTGAAGTCGCGCGTCCATCAGCGCAAGGACGTGCTGCCCTGGGACGCCGCGTATGAGGTCGAGTTCGTCTCCGAGCCGCGCGACGATCTCGACGTCGAGCGCCTCTACTCGCTGTACCTGGCGGTGCGCGAGCGCAGCCTCGACGTCAACACGTTCCCGCTCCCGCGCGGCATCTTCCGCGAGATGCTCGCCTCACCGGGCTGGGAGCTGATGCTGCTGCGGCTGCGCGGGCGCGAGGCGCCGGTCGCGTTCGGCGCCCACTTCGCCGGCACGCGCCACTACGCGCCGATGATCGTGGGGCTGGACTACGACTTCGTGCGCTCGCACCACGCGTACCGGCAGGCGCTGCGCCAGGCGCTCCTGCGCGCCCGCAGACTCGGCGCACGGCGAATCCTGCTCGGCATGGGCGTGGCGCTCGAGAAGCGCCGCTTCGGCGCTCACGCGCAGCAGCGCGTCGTCTACGCACAGGCGTCCGACCACTACGGCGCGCAGGTGCTCGCGGCGCTCGCCGACGACGCCCGCGGCGCCTAGAGGGGCCCGTTGAAGCATTCCGGTACGCCCGCTGCGGCGCATCCGCGGCGCCTCGCGCCACCCGCGACGCTCACGTGCCAGGGGCACGTCCTGCCTCGCTTCGCTCGTCACCGCTTCGCTCGCTGTCGCGTGCGGCCCGAGGCATCCACGGCTGCACCCCATCGGTCGGACCGACCATGCTTCAACGAACCCCGGTCAGCTCGCGCACAAACCAAGGAAGGCCCAAGGCGCGCGTTCGTAGGCTCGGGCCATGGGAGTGCGCCACGCGGCCATCGCGATCGCCGCGCTGCTGGTGTGTGCACCGGCGGCGCAGGCCGACACCTTCTCGCTCCAGCACTATCACTCGGGAGCGCTGGACGCCGAGGCGCAGGGGGACGTCACGTTCCCCGACGCCGGCGGCGCGGTCATCAACGTCACGGTCTCCGACCGCAACGAGGACGGCTGGTGCGGGGACGCGTGGGTGAGGTCCAACCTGCCGCCGGCCACGCACAAGCTCTATCAGGTGTGCGGCGTCGGCAAGCAGCAGACGTGGACGCTCCCGCTGCCCGCCACCGCGCGCTGCAACATCACGTTCGTCGAGGTCCAGGTCGGGCGCGTGGACCCGTCCAACGGCAACGCGACCGAGCTCGGCGAGGCGAAGCGGATGAACTATGCGTGCCCGCCGCTGCCGCAGCCCGCGCCGCCGCCCCCGCCGCAACGGATCGACGCGCGGGTCGGCTTCACGTGGACGGCGACGCGACGCTGGACGCGCAACCTCACGCTCTCCGCGCGCGACGTGCCGCCGGGCGCCGCGGTCGAGCTGCGCTGCCGCGGCAAGGGCTGCCCGGGCGCGCGCAAGGCGATCGCCGTCAAGAACGGGCGGGCCGACGTGCATCGCGTGCTCAAGCGCCACCGCCTGCGGCCGGGCGCGCGGCTCGAGTTGCGCATCACCCGCGCGGACATGGTCGGCAAGGTGGTCCGCTTCCACGTGCGCCGCGGCCGCGTGCCGTCGTGGCAGGTTCTCTGCCTGCCGCCGGGAGCCGCGGCGCCCGCGGCCTGCTAGCTCTGCTGGAGGCGGATCAGGTTGCCCGCGGGGTCGCGGAAGGCGCAGTCGCGCACGCCGTACGGCTGGTCGATCGGCTCCTGGACGACCTCGGCGCCGCCGGCCTGGAGCCGCTCGAACGCGCCGTCGACGTCGGCGGTGGCCAGGGTGATGATGCCGTAGGTCCCCTTGGCCATCATCTCGGTGATCGTGCGCCGCTCGTCGTCGGTGATGCCGGGGTCGGCGCCCGGCGGGTGCAGGACGATCGACGTGCCGGGCTGGTTGGGCGGGCCGACGGTGAGCCAGCGCAGCCCGCGATAGCCGACGTCGTTGCGCACCTCGAAGCCCAGCGTGTCGCGGTAGAAGCCCAGGGCGGCGTCCGGGTCGTCGTGCGGGAGGAAGCTCGCGTGGATGGTGATGTTCATGGCGGTGGTTTCCTGGGGTCGCGGGTCAGCCGCCGACGTAGGCCGCGAGGTGCTCGCCGGTGAGGGTGGAGCGGGCGGCCACGAGGTCGGCGGGGCTGCCCTCGAAGACGATCCGGCCGCCGTCGTGGCCGGCGCCGGGGCCGAGGTCGATGATCCAGTCGGCGTGCGCCATCACCGCCTGGTGATGCTCGATGACGATGACCGACTTGCCGGAGTCGACGAGCCGGTCGAGCAGGGCGAGCAGCTGCTTGACGTCGGCCAGGTGCAGCCCGGTGGTCGGCTCGTCGAGGACGTAGACGCCGCCGTTCTCGCCCATGTGCGTGGCGAGCTTGAGCCGCTGCCGCTCGCCGCCGGACAGCGTGGTCAAAGGCTGGCCGATCGTGAGGTAGCCGAGACCGACGTCGGCGAGCCGCTCGAGGATCTTGTGCGCGGCCGGCACCTTCGCCTCACCGGCCGCGAAGAACTCCAGCGCCTCCGCGACCGGCATCGCGAGCACCTCGCTGATGTCCTTGCCGCCGAATCTGTACTCGAGCACGGACGCGTCGAACCGCTTGCCCTCGCACTCCTCGCAGGTGGAGGCGACGCTGGCCATGATCGTGAGCTCGGTGTAGACGACGCCGGCGCCGTTGCAGTTCGGGCAGGCGCCCTCGGAGTTGGCGCTGAACAGCGCCGGCTTGACGCCGTTGGCCTTCGCGAATGCCTTGCGGATCGGGTCCAGCAGCCCGGTGTAGGTCGCCGGCGAGCTGCGACGCGAGCCGTGGATCGCGCCCTGGTCGACGGTCACCACGCCGTCCCGGCCCGACACCGAGCCTCCGATCAGCGAGCTCTTGCCCGATCCGGCCACGCCGGTGATCACGACCAGCGCGCCGAGCGGGATGTCGACGTCGACGTCCTGCAGGTTGTTGGTGCTCGCGCCGCGGACCTCCAGCGTGCCTGACCCCGCGCGCACCGACGGCTTCAGGGACGCGCGGTCGTCCAAGTGGCGGCCGGTGATCGTGTCGCTCTCGCGCAGAGCTTCGACCGTGCCCTCGAACACCACCTCGCCGCCGCGGGCGCCGGCGCCCGGGCCGAGGTCGACGACGTGGTCGGCGATCGCGATCATCTCCGGCTTGTGCTCGACGACGAGCACCGTGTTGCCCTTGTCGCGCAGCTCCAGCAGCAGGTTGTTCATCCGCTGGATGTCGTGCGGATGCATGCCGATGCTCGGCTCGTCGAAGACGTAGGTGACGTCGGTGAGGGATGAGCCGAGGTGGCGGATCATCTTGGTCCGCTGCGCCTCCCCGCCCGACAGCGTGCCGGACGGCCGGTTGAGCGAGAGGTAGCCCAGGCCGATGTCGACGAACGAGTCGAGCGTGTCCCCGAGCGCCGTCAACAGCGGGGCCACCGACGGCTCGTCGAGGTCGCGGACCCACCCGGCGAGGTCGGAGATCTGCATCGCCGAGACGTCGGCGATGCTGACGCCGCCGATCTTCGACGAGCGCGCCGCCTCGCTGAGCCGGGTGCCCTCGCAGTCGGGGCACACGGTGAACACGACCGCTCGCTCCACGAACGCGCGGACGTGCGGCTGCATCGCGTCGACGTCCTTGGACAGCATCGACTTCTGGATCTTCGGGATCAGGCCCTCGTAGGTCAGGTTGATCCCCTCGACCTTGATCTTGGTCGGCTCCCGGTAGAGCAGGTCGTGCAGCTCGCGCTTGTTGAACTTCTTTATCGGCTTGTCCGGGTCGAAGTACCCGCTGCCCTTGAAGATGCGGCCGTACCAGCCGTCCATGCTGTAGCCGGGGATCGTCAGCGCGCCCTCGTTGAGCGACTTGCTCTCGTCGTAGAGCGCGGTCAGGTCGAAGTCGCTGACCGAGCCGCGGCCCTCGCAGCGCGGGCACATCCCGCCGGTGCGGCTGAAGCTTGCGCTCTTGGTGATCGTCTTGTCGCCGCGCTCGACCGTGATCCCGCCGCTCCCGTGCGCGGACGCGACATTGAACGAGTACGCGCCAGGGGAGCCGATGTGCGGCTGCGCCAGCCGGCTGAAGAGGATCCGCAGCATCGCGTCGGCGTCGGTCGCGGTGCCGACCGTGGAGCGGGGGTTTGAGCCCATCCGCTCCTGGTCGACGCTGATCGCCGTCGTCAGCCCTTCGAGCACGTCGACGTCGGGCCGCGCCAGCGTCGGCATGAAGCCCTGCACGAAGGCGCTGTAGGTCTCGTTGATCAGCCGCTGCGACTCCGCGGCGATCGTGCCGAACACGAGCGAGCTCTTGCCCGAGCCCGAGATCCCCGTGAACACCGTCAGCCGGCGCTTCGGGATCTCGATGCTGACGTCCTTGAGGTTGTTCACGCGCGCGCCGTGCACGCGGATCAGATCGTGGCGGTCGGCGAGCTGCAGCGCAGGCGACTGCGTGTCGGTGGTCGTGGCCATGTTCATCGAGTCTCCATCGGGTGGTTCCAGGCTAGTTGCGGCCCGGGACCTGCGCTTCTCGATTTCTGATCGGTCTCGTCACCTGCTTGGCGACGCACGACGGCATCCCCGCCGTCCCGCGCGCAGCATCGGCGCGGTAGACGCTGGGCGGCACGCCGACCAGCTCGGCAAAGCGAGTGCTGAAAGTGCCCAGCGACGAGCAGCCGACCTCGAAGCAGACCTCGGTGACGCTGAGGTCGCCGCGGCGAAGCAGCGCCATCGCGCGCTCGATCCGCCGCGTCATCAGGTAGCTGTAGGGCGACTCTCCGTAAGCGAGCCGGAACTGCCGGCTGAGGTGCCCGGCCGACAGGTGCACGCTGCGGGCGAGCGCCTCGACGTCGAGCGGCTGCGCGTACTCGCGGTCCATCCGGTCGCGGACGCGCCGCAGCAGCGCGAGGTCGCGCAGGCGCTGCGCGGTGGCGGGTGGGCTGGACACGACCAAGATCGTGCCACGTTCGCTCCGCCCAGCGGCGCCGGGCAATCGGTGAGCGACCCCGAAGTTACTCGCGCCCGCTGCGGACGCCTAGAGTCCCTAAGCCGGCAACAAGGAGCATCGCGATGGCCACGGTGACCGACCTCGGACGAGCAGGGCTACAGGGCTGGAGGAGGAAGTTCGCGGAGGTCGTCGCGCCGCGGATCTCGTCCCGCACACCGGCCCGCGAGGAACACGTGCAGGCGCTCGTCGGCGCGGCGTTCTTCGTCCTCGCCGTGGCGTACATCGTCAAGACGCTGCGTGCCGCCGTGACGCAGATGCGCGACGGGCAGTGACCGTCCGTGCGGAGACGCTCACGCGCGCAGTTCGTCGCGGCGCGACAGCAGCCGTTCTCCGTGACGCGCGAGGATGCCGAGGCATCCGTCCGCGAGGGCCGGCGCCGGCGGTCGCGTGGCGGGGTCCGTGAGCGGGTCGGAGTGCTCGCAACGGGCCGAGTAGGCCGTCGCGGCCACGAGCCCGCTGAGCGCCGCACGGTGCTCGCCTTCGGTGAACGGGGCGCCGCGCGCGGCTTCGTAGTCGGCGAGGAACGCTCCGGATCGGTCGTCCCGAACACGTCGCGCTCGAGAAGCGGCTTGCCGTCCCAGCCTGCAAGCACGCGCGCGATCGCCGAGCCGAGGGCGGCGCCGGTCATCGCCGCACGCTGCGCTTGCCAGACGACCCTCGCGCGCGAGGATCCGATGAACTCAAGACGTCAGCGGCCGAGCCTCAACATCGGCGCATGCCCACACCGTAGACCTGCACCGGGCGCGCAGCAAGCCGCGGACGGCCGCCCCCGACGGGCGGACGCGCAAGCACGGCGTCAGGCGGCCAGGTCGAGCGTGACCGGGTCGGCGAGCAGGCGCCCGCGGAGGGTCAGCACGGCGCGGCCGGCGCCATGGTCTCCCGGTTCCAAGAGCCCGCCGGCGACGTGGCGCTCGGCGGCGGCCCGTCCCTCGCTCGTCAGCTCGCGGTGGGCGACGCCTGACCGCAGTCGCAGGCCGAGCATCACGCGCTCCAGGCGAACCTGGTGCTCGTCGGGGAGCTCGCGCGCCGCTGCGGGTGACCTGCCGGCCGCGAGCCGCTCGCTCCAGGCTCGCGGATGCAGCAGGTTCCACCACCGCACCCCGCCGACGTGGCTGTGCGCGCCCGGTCCGGCGCCCCACCAGTCGCCGCCGCCCCAATAGCCGAGGTTGTGCCGGCACCAGGCGGCCTCGCCGGTCGCCCACGAGCACGTCTCATACCACGCCATCCCGGCCTCGGCGAGCACGCGCTCGGCGGTCTCGAAGCGCTCGACGACAGTGGCCTCGGCAGGCAGCGAGAGCTCGCCACGGCGTACCTGCGCGGCCATCCGCGTGCCGGGCTCGACGATGAGCGAGTAGATCGAGAGGTGGTCGGGCGCGGCGCTCAGCGCGGCGTCGAGCGAGGCGCGCCAATCGTCCGCGGTCTCGCCCGGGGCGCCGTAGATCAGGTCGAGGCTGACCTGCTCGAAGCCCGCGGCGCGCGCCTCGGCGACGGCCTGCTGCGGGCGGCCTGGCGAGTGCACGCGGTCGAGGATCGCCAGCACGCGCGGCACGGCGCTCTGCATTCCCAGCGACAGGCGCATGAAGCCGGCTTCGCGCAACGCTGCAAGCTTGCCGGGATCGACCGACTCGGGGTTGGCCTCGGTGGTGACCTCGGCGCCGGGCCGCAGGCCGAAGCGCTCTTCGATCCGGCGCAGGATCCGGGTCAGGCCGGCGGCCGGCAGCAGGGTCGGCGTGCCGCCGCCGAAGAAGACCGTGTCGACGCGAGGCAGCGGCCGCGTGCCGCCGCCGAGCACCTGCGCCGCAAGGTCGATCTCGGCGAGCACGGCGCCGACGTAGCCGCCGGCCTGCTCGGCGGGTGGGCGGGCCAATTCCCCGGGCACGTACGTGTTGAAATCGCAATACCCGCAGCGCGACGCGCAGAACGGCACGTGCACGTAGAACCCGAACGGCCGCGTCCCGGCGCCCGCCAGCGCCTCGGGCGGCAGTGCGCCGTCGGCCGGCGCGGGATCTCCTGCGGGTAGGCGGGCCACGGCGCGGCTGAGTCTATGCGGGCCCACGCGGCACCGAAGCATCACCGTCGAACGGAACGGGTATCCGGCGCGTCATCCGTGCCGGCGCGCTCGACGTCGCGCTTCGTGCCGGCGTTCGACCAGGCGACGGCGGACATCCTGCGGGACGCCGACCCCCGCCGCACCCGCTACAGCGGCGGTCTGCGCGTACGCAACAGCGCGAAGATCTCCGGCCGGCGCTCCGGCGAGACCTGGTTGGGCACGTTTTCCCAGCGCCGCACCTTTTGCCGCAAGGGCAAGGTGTTCGACGTCTGCGAGGCGAAGGGCGTCACGTGGTCGGTGTCCTGAGAGGGCGGCGCATGCGCTGATCGATGACGGTCAGAACGAACACGGACGAGTTCTGACGGACGTGGAGAACTACGCGGCGGCGCACGGTGGTTTCCGCCGATGCCGGCCGCGCGCCGCATCGTTAGCGTCGCCGCTGACCATGACAGCGCGGGCACGGAGAGGGCTGCTATGAGCGGCGTACGGCCCGACGGGGAGCTAGCGGCGGCGATCTCCAACACGGTGGTGAAAGCGCTCGCGCGCACCACGGGCCGCGGGCCGACGAAGGCGAAGACGACGCTCGGCGAGAACGGCGTGTTCGTCGTGCTCCAGGACAGCCTCACGATCGGCGAGCGAACGCTTGCCGACGCCGGCCAGAGCTCGGCCGTGCTCGATCTCCGCAGACGCTGGCAAGGCGTCATGCAAGCGGATGTCAGTCGTGAGATCGAGCAGTTGACCGGACGCAAGGTCATCGGCTTTATGAGCGACAACCACATCGACCCCGATCTGGCCGTCGAGGTGTTCGTACTCGGACCCCTTGCCCCGGCCACGCCGCAATAACCGGACGCTAGTCGGCGTATGCTGTTCGGTCGATAGGGGAGCCTTGCCGTCTGCGCGGCTCAGCCGGGCGATCGATACCGGCTCGGGAAGCGCGTAGGTGATCCTCCGCACATTCGCTGAACACTCCACGGGCACGGCGGCGCGCCGGGCGGCCGAGGGGGGTTCTGGGAGGCGGCCCCAATTGCAGTCACAGCAGATCGCTTCCAGGACCGGCCTGCCGGCGTCGCCGGTTGGACCGGTGGATTCGCGACGGGAGCTCGAGCGGCTGCGCTCGGCCTGCCGGCGCCAGGCGCACGTGATCGAGCTGCTCAGCGCCGCGGTGTCGACACTGCGCAGCGGCGTCAGCGCGCTGAGGGCCGAGAACGCGGAGCTGCGGGGCGGACATGATGGCGCCGGCGCGCTCCCAGCTGGCGACGCGAGCGCCGGCGAGGCGCTTGAGGTGTCGCTGCCGCTCGACACCCGGGCCCCGGGCGCCGCGCGGATCGTGGTGGATGGGCTGTGCGGCCGAGTGCCGCCTTCGGTCCTCGACTGCGCGCGGCTGGTCGTGTCCGAGCTGGTGGCCGACAGCGTGGTCCACTGCGACGCATCCGCCGGCGAGGTCGTGGTCGTCCGCGTTCAGATTGCCGACACGCTCGTGCGGCTGGAGGTCTGGGATCCGGGCTCCGGCGGCCTGCCGATCCCGCAGACGCCGGATCGGCAGGACGCCGGCGGGTTCGGACTGAACATCGTCCAGACGCTCAGCGAGCGCTGGGGGGTCGAGCGTGCGGTTGCGGGCGGCACGCGCATCTGGGCGCAGCTCCGCGCGAAGCCGAGCAGCACCACGCGAGCGACGGCCGGGGGCCGGGAAGGGCGAGATCAATGACCGAACTGCACGTGATTCCCGATGAACGGACGATCTGGCGGGTGTATGAGGGCGACGTGCCGTTGCCGCTGTCAGAGCACACCAACGCCACCGAGGCCGTGCTCGCAGCGCACGCTCGGGCCGCGGACCGCGTCGTGGTGCACGACCGCTACCACCGCACGCACGTCGACGACGCGAGCCCGGCGGGCGTGGCGGCACGCGAGCAACTCGAACGCACGCAGCGAGTCGCCCGCGTGCGCGAGCGCGCACGCCAGCTCGCCCGCAGCGCACGCTGACCCGGTCAGGCGTCTTCGAAGTTCGTCATGTCGGTCCGCTCCTCGGCGAGCAGGAACGTCTCGACGGCAACGTCCTGCCCGATGTCGGTGTCTGACAGGAACGCTCGGACCTTGCGCCCGGTCGCCTGTTCGATCACGCTGATGAAGCTGTCGGCCATCTGCTGCTGGAACCGGCGCCGGATGTGCTGGATCGCCTCGCGCTCGCCGCGCTCGGCGAGCGTCTTCTCCGCGCGTGTGAACGACTCCTCCAGCACGACGACGACGAGGTCGTCGAAGATGTACGTCTTGGCCTTCGTCGGGCCCTTGCCGTAGTAGTCGGCCTGCAACCGGACGATCTGCTTGGAGATCGTCGCCCGGATCTCTCCCAGGCCCTTCTGATCGCTGTCATCCATCGCTTTGTCAGCCTACGCGCGGAGAGTTCGCATTAAGCCTGATTGCGGCGCAGCGCCATCGCGGCGATCGGCGGGGATGCTTGTCCGGGCCCGCGCTGGAGGGGCAGCCGGACCGCGACGGTGGTTCCGCGGCCGCGAGAGGAGTCGATCTGCATGTGCCCATCGAGCAGCGCGAGCCGCTCGCGCATCCCGAGCAGCCCGAACCCTTCGCTGGTGCCCTCGGTCTCGAAGCCCGCTCCGTCGTCGGTCACCGTCAAATGGACGGACTCGTCGCTCTCGATCAGCTCCACGGTCACGTGCCCGGCGGCTGCGTGCTTGACGACATTGGTGAGCGCCTCCTGCACGAGCCGGTACATCGTGCTCTCAAGCTCGGGCGAGTGGCGCGTGCCGGCCTGGCCCGGCTCGTGGGCGAGCGCGCAGGTGAGTCCGATCTCGAGCCCCGTGGTGCTCATGACGCGTTCGACAAGGCTCTGCACGGCGGGCGCGATCCCGAGCTGGTCCAGCGCCGCCGGGCGCAGCTCGGTGATCAGTCCGCGCAACGCGGTCACGCCGAGCTGGACGTGCTCGATCGCCTGCTCGAGGAGCGCGTCAAGCGCTTGGCGATCCTCGATCCTGCGCGCGCCTGCGAGCATGACCTTCAGGCCGGCGAGGTCCTGCAGGGTCTGGTCGTGCAGCTCGCGCGCCCAGTGGCTGCGCTCTCGCTCGGACGCCGCCATGCTGCGTCGCAGCCCGTCGGCTTCCACGTCGCGAGCCGTCGCGACCGCCGTCGCCGCGCTCGTCGCGAACGCGGCCATCAGCCGCTCGTCCTCGGCGCTGAACTCCGGACCGTCCTCGAGGCGATCGAGGGCGGCCAGCACTCCGACGCTCTCGCCGCGAAAGCGCAGCGGGACGATCAGCGCGGTGCGGGCGCCAAACGCCTGCGGCAAGGCCGCCCTCAGGCTCGGCGTCGATTCCGACATCCGCCGCGCCCGCCCGGTTGTGAGCACGTCGCCGCTGAGCGAGTCCGCGACCGCGATCGCCATCCCCAGCTGCGAGCGGTCCCCCTCGCCCGCGGCGCCCCGGATCACCAGGTCGTCGCCCTCGCGCAGCGCGACGACCATCACGCGGGCCTGCACGAGCGCGCGCGAGCGCTTGACGATCAGCTCCAGGATCCTGTCGAGCCCGGTCTCGCCGGCCAGCGCCTGGCCGATCGCCTCGGCCGTCTCGAATGCCCGCACCGCACGGACGAGCTCGTCACGCTGGCCGCGCACGCCCACGTGCCGGCGCGCGTTGGCGATCGCGATCGCCGCCCAGTCCGCCAGCGCGACCACCGTCTGCTCGTCGGCGTCGTCGAACTCCTCGGCGCCCTGCTTGTCGGTCAGATACAGGTTCCCGAACCCTTCGTCGCCGATCCGGATCGGCACACCCAGGAAGGACTCCATCGGCGGGTGCCCGATCGGAAAGCCGTAGGACTCAGGATGCTGGCCGACCGCGCGCAGCCGCAGCGGCCGGGGGTCGTGGATCAGGACGCCGAGCACGCCACGGCCGTGCGGGAGCTCGCCGATCTCCCGGCGCGTCGGCTCATCGACGCCGACCGTCAGGAACTGCTCGAGCTCCTCGCGCCGCGCATCGAGGATCCCCAACGCCGCATAGCGGGCCCCGGTCAGATCGCGCGCCGCATCGAGCACCCGCTTGAGCACCAGCTCCAGATCGAGATCCTCCACCAGGGTGCGACCCACCGCCAACAGCCGCGCGAGGCGCTGCTCACCAAGGCCCACGAGCGAGTTCCCGCGAGTCGAAGACCGTGCCGGCGTGTCTGCCCGGCCCTTCTGGTCTGACCGCATGAAGGTCTGCCTCCTCGGATCCCACGTGCAGCCGAAGCCAGCCCGCGCCACGACCACCGGAGTCTCCATACCGGGGCGAGAATGAACTTGGACGTTTCAGGTCCGACAACGCCGGCCGAGCTCCGTCAGGCGCACCCTCTACCTGTGTACCCACCGACAATACAGCGTCCGTACAGCCCACACCGGCGCGCCACGAACCTGGCGCGGCGAGCCGGTGCGACGGGGCGACGATGACGTCATTGCCGATCGCCGTGCTTCGCGCCGCGCGGGCATTCGGGCTTGACGCCGAGTCGCTGCGAAGCCTCGGCGGCGCGTCAGGCGCCACGTGGAGCGACGGCCGTGTGGTGCTCCGCGTCGGCGCACGCGTCGCCGCCGAGGTCGCGGCTGCCTCGGCGGCAGCGGCCCGGGTGCCGGTGCCGCGCGTCCTGGACCAGATCGAGCTCGATGGCAGCGGCGCCGTCCTGCTCGAGCATGTCCGCGGACGGACCGCCGGCGAGCTGGCACTGGCCGACCCGGTGCGGGCCGGTGCGGTCGGCCGCGCGTGCGGGGCGCTGCACGAGCGGCTGGCCGGACTTGCCGCGCCGCCCGAGCTGCCCGCCGCCGGCGGGCCCGGCCCGAAGCGCAGCCTGCTGCACCTCGACCTCCATCCCTACAACGTGATCGTCGGCGACGACGGCGAGCCGGCGGCGGTGATCGACTGGACCAACGCGGCGGCGGGCGATCCACTGCTCGACCGCGCGCGGACCTGGTCGATCCTCACGCTCGACCCTGCGGCGCTCATGCTCGACGACCTCGCGGGGCGGCATCCGCCGGCCGCGCCGGCCCACGTCCGCGCCGCGCTCGCGCAGGCCGAGACCGCGGACCGGCTCAGCCGACCGGCTCGAACGTGGCCGTGAAGTGGCGCAGGGCGGCGGGCTCGTCCACGATCCGGTAGCCGGTGAGCTCGCGGGCCCCGCGGGCGACGTGCTCGCAGACCTCGATCACGTAGTCGATGTGGCTCTGCGTGTACGTCCGGCGTGGGATGGCCAGCCGGACCAGGTCAAGCGGTGCGGGGACCTCCGAGCCATCGGGCCGGCGGCCGAACATGACCGTGCCGATCTCGCAGCTTCGCACGCCTCCGGTCTCGTAGAGGGCGACGGCGAGCGCCTGGCCGGGGTACTGGAGCGGGGGGATGTGGGGGAGCAGCGCGCGGGCGTCGACGTACACGGCGTGGCCGCCGATGGGGCTCAGCACCGGCAGTCCGGCTCGCCGTAGCGCGTCGCCGAGATAGCCGGTCGAGCGGATCCGGTACTGCAGGTAGTCGTGATCGACGACCTCGCGCAGCCCCTGCGCCAGCGCCTCGAGGTCGCGGCCGGCCAATCCGCCGTAGGTCGGGAACCCTTCGGTGAGGATCAGCAGGTTCCGGCACTCGCGGGCCAGCGCGTCGTCATCCATCGCCAGCCAGCCGCCGATGTTGCCCATCGGGTCCTTCTTGCCGCTCATCGTCATGCCGTCGGCCAGCGATGCGATCTCGCGCACGATGTCGGCCACCGGGCGGCCCGCGTGCCCCGGCTCGCGCTCGCGGATGAACCACGCGTTCTCGGCGAAGCGGCAGGCGTCCAGGAACAGCCGCTTGCCGTATGCGTCGCACACGTCGCGGACCGCGCGCAGGTTGGCCAGCGACACCGGCTGCCCGCCCCCGCTGTTGTTGGTGATCGTGACGAACACGACCGGGACGTCCGCCCCGCGCTCGCGCAGCAGCGCGTCGAGCGCCTCGACGTCCATGTTGCCCTTGAACGGGTGGTCGGCCTGCGGATCGCGGCCCTCGGGGATGACCAGGTCGACGGCCTGCGCCCCGGTGTACTCGACGTTTGCCCGCGTGGTGTCGAAGTGCGTGTTGTTCGGCACCACGTTTCCCGGCGCCGCGAGCACGCTGAAGAGGATCCTCTCGGCCGCCCGGCCCTGGTGGGTGGGGATGACGTGCTCGAACGGGAACAGCTCGCGCACCGCGTCCCGGAACAGGTAGTACGACGGCGAGCCGGCGTAGGACTCGTCGCCGTGCTGGATCGCCGCCCACTGGTCTCGGCTCATCGCGCCGGTGCCCGAGTCGGTCAGCAGGTCGATCAGCACGTCGTTCGCGTGCACCTCGAACAGGTTGTATCCCGCCCGGATCAGGGCCGCCTGCCGCTGCGGCAGCGTGGTCATCCGCAGCGGCTCGACCGAATGGATCCGGAACGGCTCGAAGATCGTTCGGAACGTGGGCGGACTCCTCTACGCGGGCGCCTTCACCGACGCGATGAAGCCGCGCACGTCGGCGGCGGGCTCGGAGTACGCGTCGCCGAGCGCCTCCTCGATCGCGCTCATGTACTCCTCGGCCCAGGCCGGGAACTCGTAGTCGATCGCGCGCAGGAACTCGAGCGTGGCGGCGATCCGGATGTCGGCGATCGACGGGTTCTCGCCGCCGATGAACGGCCGGTCGTGCATGAAGAAGCGGAACGCCTCCAGCGGTTCTGCGAGCGCGGCCTGCGCGTCCTTCTGCGCCTGGGCCTTCAGGTCGTCGCCCGCCTCCGAGGAGCCGACCTCGCCCGGGTACTGGCCGAAGCCGAGCCGCGGGTAGGTGGCGCGCGCGAGCAGCGGGTAGAAGGTGCCGATCAGGTAGAACATCGCGCTGTCGACCATCGCGCGCTCGCCCGGATCGCTCGGGTAGAAGCGCTCCAGCCCGTGCGTGTTGCAGAGGTATTGCATGATCGCGCAGCTCTCCCACAGCGAGCCGCGCGGCAGCCCCGCCTGCTCGAGCAACGGGGTCAGGTGCGCGGGGTCCTTGGCGAGGAACTCGGGCTCGGTCGTCTTGCCCCAGACGTTCACCTCCTCGAAGTCGAGCCCCGCCGCGCGCACGAAGATCCGGGCCGTCAGGTTGTTGACGCTGGGCGGAAGGATGTTGAGCGTGTTCTCGGCCATGTCTCTCTTCCTCGGTTACGCGGTCTGGCGGTGATACGGATCGGCGGGCTCGCGGTTCTCCGACAGCGATCCGCGCGAGCGCCGGATCAGCTCCTCGATCGCGTCGGCGACGTGGACGCGGTCGATGTTGTAGTCGCCCCGCTCGACGCGGATGCGGTGCGCCTCGAGAAGCACGTCGGCGTGCGTGTGGCCGAACGGCGGCTCGAAGCGATAGGACGCGAGCTCGATCAGCAGCCCGAGCGGGTCGTCGAAGTAGATCGAGTCCATGAAGCCGCGGTCCTTGGGGCCGCTGTGGCGGATCTCGCGCTCGTTCAGGCGCTCCACGGTCTGCGCGAACGCGGCCTGCGAGACCGCGAACGCGATGTGGTGCACGCAGCCCGGATCGGTCGGCGTGCGGGTCGGGTCCGGCGTGCGCTCCTCGTTCGTGAAGACGGTGATCAGCCGCCCGTCGCCCGGGTCGAAGTAGAGGTGGCTCTCGGACGCATTGTCGAGATTGGGCTGCTCGAACACGAACGGCATCCCGAGCACGCCCTCCCAGAAGTCGATCGACGTCCGCCGGTCGGCGCCGACGAGCGTGATGTGGTGGACACCTTGGGTCTGCAGCTTGCGCATGCCTCTCCTAGCGCTCGACCAGTCTCGACTTGTATTCGCTGCGCTGCAGGGTTCCCCACGGCACGAGCTCCACGCGCGTCTGGACGATCAGCGCGCTGCGTAGACTCTCGCGGATCGCGTCCGCGAGTTCCACACCCGGGCTCGCGTCGCGCGAGAGCTCGACGTCGACCGGCAGCGGCGGCTCCTGCTTGACGCCGGGCGCCGCGGGCCTGACCAGGATGTAGCCGCTCACGTCGGGCGCGAACGTGCTGACCACCTCGCGCACCGCGGCGGGGAAGACGTTGACGCCGCGCACGATCAGCATGTCGTCGGTGCGGCCGATGCAGCGGATGCGCGGGCCGGTGCGGCCACACGGGCAGCGGCTCGTCTTCACCCGGACGTGGTCGCGCGTGCGGAAGCGCAGCAGCGGCGCGGCGCGGTGGCGGAGGTGGCTGAGCACGAGCTCGCCCTCGGCGCCGTCGGCCATCTCGACCGCCTCGCCGGTGGCCGGGTCGATCAGCTCGGCGTGCACGAAGCCGCGCGCGCCGAGGTGCATGCCGTCCTGATGCGCGCACTCGCCCCACAGCGAGATGCCGATGTCGCCGATGCCCATCGCCTCGGTCACCTGCGCGCCCCAGCCCTGCTCGAGCTTGGCGCGGAACGCGGGTTCGCCGCCGCCGGGCTCGCCCGCTACTAGCACCCGGGTGACACTTGAATCGCGCAGATCGCGCTTCTCGGCGAGGTAGACGGCGTAGGACGGCGTGAGCGCGACGGCCTCCGGCTTCAGCAGCTCGATCGCGCGAAGCAGGCGCTCGGTGTTGCCGGTGCCGACGGGGATGTGGGTCAGGCCGATGCGCTCGAATGAGGCGAGCGCGGCGCCGGCGACGAACGGGCCGGCGTTGTAGGTGCTGACGATCCGCTGGCCGGGTTCGATCCCGGAGGCCGCGTAGCTGTTGGACGAGCCGGCGATCCAGTTCTCGACGTCGCCCGCGGTGAGCGGGATGTAGCTCGGCGTCCCGGTCGTGCCGCTGGTGCTGTAGATGCGCACGATCTCCTCGCGCGAGGCGCACAGGTGGGCGCCGAACGGGTTCTCGGGCGTGACCGTCTGGCGCAGCTGCTGCTTGGTGGTCAGCGGCAGCTCGGCGATCCGCTCCAGCGGCACCGGCTCGATGTGGCGGTAGAACGGCGAGCGCGCGCGTAGGTACGCGAGCTGCTCGGCGAAGCTCGCCGCGTCGAGCGCGAGTTGCTCGTCCCACGTCACGGCGTGTACTCGATCGCCTCCTCTGCGCGCGCGGCCATCAGGAAGCCGAGCGGCTGCTCGCGCTCCTCGGCCAGATGGCCGAGCAGGCTCGCGGTGCGGGCGAGGATCGGCACGGCCTTGATCGACGTCGCCGGGAAGCCCAAGTCGAGCATCACGGCGGCGATCGGCATCGAGACGTTCATGGTCAGCGGCCTGCCCCACGCCTCGGCGGCGGCAGCGCGGAACGCGCGCGCCCGCTCGACGTGGCGGCCGCTCACGCCGTGCGCGTCGGCCAGCTCCAGGATCCGCTCGGCGCGCGGGTCCAGCGGCTTGTGCACGTGGTGGCCGAAGCCGGGCAGCTTGCCGCCGGCAGCGCGGATCTCGCGCGCGACGGCGTCCGGGTCGCGCTGGTCGGCGAGCACCTTGGCGCACTCCTCCGCGGTGCCGAGGACCACAGGCCCGCAGCCGAGGATGCCCGCGGCCACCGCGCCGTGCAGCGACCCGGGGTCGGCGGCGAGCGTCATCCGGGCGGCGACGTTGGTCGGCATCATCCCGTGCTCGGCGATCGCGATCAGCAGCAGGTCGAGGAAGAAGCGCTGCTGCTCGGTCGGCTCGCCTCCGGTCAGCAGCAGGTGGAAGTACTCGGTGAACGTCAGGCGCCCCATCAGGTCGCCGGTCAGGTCGCGCCCGCGCACCTCGACGCGGTCCGGGTAGGCCTGGGCGATGTGGCTGACCGGCGTGCCGGCCTTTCCGATCTGCATGGCGGCCGCGACGGTATCAGCGGCGCGGCGCCTCAGCGGTACCCGTAGCGATCCAGCAGCGTCAGCAGGCGCTTGCGGAACTTCCTGACGCTCGCGGGCTTGCCGGGCACGCCGCGCCTGGCCTGGCGGTCGAGCGCCTTCAGTCCGGCCGAGCGGGCGATTGTGCGAGCCCTCGCCGCGCCGCGGCAATCGGGGTCGGACCCTGAACTTGCCCGGCTACCCTCGCCCGGATGGCCCGCCGGCTGATCGCCATCGCCGTCGCAGCTCCGTGGGTGATGTGGGCGCTGGTGCGGACGCTCGGGCTCGATGGCGGCGCGATCACCGTCCAGGCGCTCGCGTTCACGCCGTACGCGGCGCTGACGTCGCCGCTGCCGGTGCTCGCCGCGCTGCTCCTGCGCCGCCGCCTCACCGCGGCGGTGGCCGGCGCGGCGGTCGTGGCGCTCGCGCTCGCCGTCACTCCGCGAGCGCTGGCCGGCGGAGGGCCACCAGCGCGCGGGCCTCGGCTCACCGTGATGACCGCCAACCTCTACGTCGGGCGGGGCGATGCGCGCACGATCGTCGATCTGGTGCGCCGGTACGACGTCGACGTGCTGAACCTCGAGGAGCTCACGCCGGCGGAGCTCGCTCGGCTGGACGCCGCCGGCATCGCGAGCGCGCTGCCGCACCGGGTCGCGGAGCCGCTCCCGGGCGCCTCCGGCGCGGCGGTGCTCGCGCGGATGCCGCTCGCGCCGCTCGCCTCGCCGCACGCCGGCGCGAACCCGCAGCCCGCGGCGAGGCTGATGCTGGAGGGCTCGCCGCCGGTCGCGGTCACCGCCGTGCATCCCGCGCCGCCGGTCAGCGGGGCGCGCGAGGACGGCTGGTCAGATGCGCTCGGCGCGCTCCCGGGCGCGGAGGCGGCCCGGTTGCGAATCCTGGCGGGCGACTTCAACGCGACGCTCGACCACCGCGCGCTACGCGGCGTGCTCGGCCGGGGGTACGCCGACGCCGCCGACCGCGCCGGGGCCGGGCTGCGGCCGACCTGGCCCGCGCTCCCGCGCCGGGCGCTGCCGATCACGATCGACCACGTGCTGATCGACCGGCGCATCCGCGTCGAGACCGTGCACATCGTGAAGGTTCCGGGAAGCGACCACCTGGGCTGTGTCGTCGAGCTGCGGCTGCCCGCCGATCTCACCGCTGCGCAGTAGGAGGTAGATGAGGCGTCGCCGCGCGGCGTGATCCATCACCCATTACTTGTCCGAGAGACCGGGTTTTGTGACATCGCAGGTCACAGAATCGACCCCGCCGGACAAGTAAGGGCCGTGAGGAACGCGCGGGGGATCGCGACCGACGAGGAGCTGCTCGCCGCGACGCCGGGACGCCCGGACGCGTTCGCGGCGTTCTACCGCCGCCACCTGGGCGCCGTGCTCGCGCTGCTGCTGCATCGCACGCGCGGGCGCGAGGCGAGCGCGGACCTCGCCGCCGAGGTCTTCGCCGCCGCGCTCGAGCAGGCGGGCGACGCCGAGCCGCCGGCGCGCGGCTGGCTGTTCGGCATCGTGCACCGCGCACTGGCCGAGAGCGGCCGCCGCGGCCGGATCGCCGACGCCGCCCGTTTGCGGCTGCGGATGCCGGCGCGGGTGCTGACCGACGGCGACCTCGCGGGTGTGGTGCAGCTCGCCGACATCGGCCGCCCCGGCGGGCTCGCGATCGCGCTCGTCGACGGCGTCCCCGCGGGCCAACGCGACGCGATCGTGCGCAGCGTGCTCGAGCACGAGCTCGCGCTCGGGGCGCTCAAGCGATCAAATGGCGTGGTGCGCGGGCCTGCGCGGCCGGACCGGTCGTTCTTCGAGATGCTCGAGGCGGACCTGATCCAGGCTGCGATGCTGCTGGCGGGCGCTCCGCCGGCCGCGTCGGAGCCGCCTCGGCGGCGGCTACGCTGGCGCCCCTGAGCGAGATCGAAGGAGTCCCCGGCGCCCCCTTCGAGGGGGAGGTGGCGATCCGCCGCCGGCGCTTCGCGAACGACCAGACGGGCTTCGCGGTGATCGATGCCGACCGCGACGGCGACGAGATCGTCCTCGTCGGCGTGCTCGCCCACCTGGAAGAGCGCGAGCGCGTGCGGATCCGCGGCGTCTGGCACGAGGACCGGCGCTTCGGGCTCCAGGTGAAGGTGAGTCTGGCCGAGCCGGTCGCGCCGTCGGGCGACGTTGCCCTGCGCGCGTATCTCAAGCGCGTCCGGCACATCGGGCCGACGCGCGCCGACAAGCTGATCGCGCGCTACGGCGACGGCGTGCTGGAGGCGATCGACCGCGACCCGCAGGCCACGTTCCGCGTCGCCGGGCTCAACCCGCGGCGCACCAACGAGGCGATCAAGGCCTGGAATGCGCTGCGCTCGACGCGGGCGCTGCACCTCCTGCTGGCGCCGCACGGGCTCGCCTGGCTCGTGCCGCGGATCGCCAACCACTACGGCGACCGCGCGCACGACGTCGTGCGCCGCCGCCCGTATGAGTTGACGAGCGTGTTCGGCGTGGGCTTCCAGATCGCCGACACGCTCGCGGGGCGGGTCGACTCACCGGCGCGCAACCGCGCGGGCGTGATCCACGTGCTCGCCGAGGCCGAGCGCGACGGCTCGACGTGCCTGCCGGCCGGTGAGCTGCTCGCGCAGGCCGCGCGCCTGCTCGGCGTGCGCGTGCACGACGACCTGCTCGCCCGGATGCAGGAGACCGGCGACGTCGTGATCGAGCACGGGCGCTGGGTCTACCGGCCCGAGACGGCGGAGCTCGAGGCCGAGCTGGCGGAGCAGGTGCGCGAGCTGGCCGCGGCTCCCGCGCGGCTGCGCAAGCCGGAGCTGCCTCGCGGGGACCTCGTCCCGGCACCGGAGCAGACCGCCGCGGTGCACGCGGCGTTCGGCTCGCGGCTCTCGATCGTCACCGGCGGCCCCGGCACCGGCAAGACGATGACGATCCGGCTGATCTGCGCCGCCGCGAAGGCGCAGAAGGCCGACGTGACGCTCGTCGCGCCGACCGGCCGGGCGGCGCGGCGAATGGCCGAGGCGACCGGCTTCGCGGCCTCGACGGTGCATGCCGCGCTGGGCTGGGTGCCCGGCCTCGGGCCGACCAAGGACGAGCTCCACGACGACCTGCTGGTCGTCGACGAGACCTCGATGGCGAACCTCGAGCTGCTGGTCACGCTCCTGCGCGCGGTCGGCCCGGCGATGCACGTCGTGCTGGTCGGCGACGCCGACCAGCTCGCGCCGGTCGGCGCCGGCAAGCCGTTCGCCGAACTGGTCGCGTCCGGTGCGGTGCCGGTGGCGCGGCTGGAGCACATCTTCCGCCAGGCCGCGGGCTCGATGATCGTGCGCGGGGCGCACGCGGTCCGCCACGGCGAGCCGCCGTCGTTCGAGGCGGGCGAGGACGTGCGGCGCGACCTGTTCATGATCGAGCGCGAGGACCCGCGCGCCGCGCTCGAGGAGATCGTCTCGCTCGTCTCTGAGCGGCTCCCGCGCCACTTCGGCGCCGACCCGCTGACCGACATCCAGGTCTTCGCGCCCGTCTACCGTGGCGCGCTCGGCATCGACGCGCTCAACACCGCGTTGCGGGCGGCGCTGAACCCGCGCGGCAAGCCGGTCCTCGGTGGGCGCCTGCGGCTCGGCGACAAGCTCATGCTCTCCGGGCGCAACCTGCACGAGCTGGGGCTGATGAACGGCACGATCCTGCGCCTGCTCGATTACGACGAGGATGCGGGCAAGCTCTCGGTCGAGGCCGACGGGACGCTCGTCTCGCTGCCTGAGGACGAGGCGGCGCGGCTCCAGCTCGCCTACGCGTGCTCGATCCACAAGGGACAGGGGATCGAGCTGCCCGTCGCGATCGTCGTCGCCCATCCCGCCGCCGGCCCGCGCTTCCTGCGCCGCGAGATGCTCTATACGGCGATGACCCGCGCGCGCACGGCGACGCTGATCGTCGGGCTGCGCGCCATCGTCGCCCGCGCGGCGTCCTCGCCGGACACCTCGCGTCGCCACTCCCGCCTCGGCGACCGGTTGTCGAACGACTTCCTACCGCCGGTCGATGCCGGATCGTCGCGCGATTCGTGAGACTCCGGGGCCGGAGAAGGGAGCTGCACCCCGGACGCCTGGCTTCTCCTCCCTCGGGGTCCGGTGCATAGGAAGCGGATCCGGCCGGGGCGTGGACAACCCCGGCCGGACCCCCGCTCAGGCCCGCGGGACGTCGAGCGAGCGCAGCGCGCCCGACCGCAGCGCCACCCAGGCGCGTCCGGACGGCTCGAAGTTCAGCGCGACGGGGGTGCTGTCGAACGCGATCGGGTCGCCGAGCCGGTCGCCGGTCCGGTCGTCGAAGCGGTAGATCGCGCGGGTCGCCGGCACCGTGACCCACACCGAGGTCAGGCGGCGAGCGCGAGGCGCGGGCGCGGCGGCGAGAAGTCGCTCTGCAGCGCGTCGAGCAGGCCCGCCAGCCCGGCCGGCTCGCCGGCGATCGCGCGCTGGCGCACCGCGCCCGGGTCGCCCGCGAGGTGGGCGAGCATGGCCAGCTCGCGCTCGCAGCCGAGCTCGCGGGCGTGCGGCCAGCAGGCGTCCACGAGCGTCGCAAGGCGCCCGGCGGCCGGCACGCGGCGGCCACGGCGGGCGTCGAGCAACTCGGCGGCGATCCCGTCGCGGGCCGCGAGGAAGCGGTTCTCGTCCATCGCCTCCGGGACGTCCTCGGGCTCGGCGAAGCCGTCCAGCGCCTCCAGGCGCACGAGGCACTGCACCAGCGCGGCGAGCGCGGCGGTGTCGCGGATCCGCGTCTGCGCGTCCATCACCCGCACCTCGAGCGTCCCCAGCCGCGGCTGCAGGCGCAGGTCCCACCAGACGAACGTGGGCTCCGGGATCGCGCCGCAGCGCAGCAGTACGTCGATCGACTCGACGTACGCGTCGTAGGTCCCGAACGCGCGCGGAAGCCCGGTGCGCGGGAACGCCTGGAAGACCGGCGTGCGCGCGCTCGCCAGACCCGAGTCGGCGCCGCGCATGAAGGGCGAGTTCGCCGACAGCGCGAGCAGCACCGGGACGTGGTGGCGCATGCCGTCGAACGCGCGGATCGCCAGCTCGGGCGTCGGCACCGCGACGTGCACGTGCAGCGCGAACGTCGGCTCGCGCCGCGCCAGCTCGCGCATCGTGGCGTGCAGGTACTGGTAGCGCGCGCCCGGCGAGACCTCGACCTCCTCAGAGCGGGCCAGCGGGTGCGTCCCGGCGACCGCCGCGCGCAGGCCGAGCGAGCGCACCGCCTCGGCGACGTCCGCGCGCAGGTGCCGCAGCTGGGACGCGGCGTCGGCCACGGTCGCGTGCGGGTCGGTGGCGATCTCCAGCGCGAGGCCATGCGTCTCGCCGCGCGCGTGCTGCTCGTCGAGCAGCCGGAGCACGTCCTCGGAGCGCCAGGCCGGCGAGCCGTCCGGCTCGAGCAGCATGACCTCCTCCTCGAGGCCGATGGTCCACGGCTCACCCTGCTTCCAACGCGCCCAAGCGGTCATCCGGCAAGCCTGCCCGCGGCGCGGGTCCCCGCGCATCGCCCCGCGGTCCACTCTGCGCGGGCGCGACTTGGACCGCCGGTCGGGCGACACCCTTCCGGCCCGGCCCTACCGTCCGCACCATGCCGCGCCAGCCACAGATCGTCGCGTACGGAGGAGGGGGGTTCTCGATGGAGCCCGGCAACCCGCTCCTCGACGAGTACGTCCTGAAGCTCTGCCGGCGAAAGCGGCCACGGGTCTGCTTCATCCCGTCGGCGTCGGGCGATGCCGACCATTACGTGGTGCGGTTCTATCGCCACTTCCACGGCGGGATCTGCGAGCCGTCGCACGTCTCGCTGTTCCGCCGCGACTGCGGGCCGGGGAAGGTGCGCGAGCACCTGCTCGCGCAGGACCTCGTGTACGTCGGCGGCGGCTCGATCCTCTCGCTGCTCGGGGTCTGGCGGGCGCACGGGATCGACGAGGACCTGCGGGCGGCGTGGGAGGCGGGCGTGATCCTGTGCGGCGTGTCCGCCGGCTCGTTGTGCTGGTTCGCCAGCGGGCTGACCGCCTACCACCACGATCCGAAGCCCTTTGACGGCCTCGGGTTCCTGCCACACTCCAACGCCGTGCACTACGAGGAGGAGTCCGACCGCCGCCCCGCCTATCACGCGGCGCTGCTGGACGGCTCGCTTCCGGCCGGCTACGCCGCGTCCGACGGCGCGGCGCTGCACTTCGTGGGCACGGACCTGAACCGTGTCGTCCTGTCGCGCCCCACCGGGCGGGCCTACCGCGTGGAGGCGGTGGGCGGCGAGGTCGTCGAGCTCCCCTTGGAGGCGACGTACCTCGGTGACCGCCCGAATCTCGCCCTTGCCGCCTGAGCCCACGATCTTCGCCATGGGCGGGGGCGGGTTCTGCATGGAGCCAGAGAACCCCGCGCTCGACGACTACATCCTCGGCCTCGCGCGCTCGCCGCTGCCCAAGGTCTGCCTGCTGCCCACCGCGTCGGGCGACGGCGAGGCGCAGATCCGCCAGTTCCACGCCACGTTCGGCGCGCGCGCGTGCGAGCCGATGCACATCGCGCTGTTCCGGCTGGGCTCGCACCCGCTCCCGCTGCGCGAGACGCTGCTCGCGCAGGACGTGATCTATGTCGGCGGCGGCTCGATGCTCGGGCTGCTCGCGGTCTGGCGCGCGCTCGGGCTGGACGTGATCCTGCGCGAGTGCTGGCAGAGCGGCGTCGTGCTCGCGGGGCTCTCGGCGGGCGCGATGTGCTGGTTCGAATGGGGCATCTCGACGTCGCTGGGCGCGCCCGCGCCGGCGCCGGGGCTCAGCCTGCTGCCCGGCTCGCTGTCGGTGCACTGCGACGGCGAGCCGAAGCGGCTGCCGGTCTACCGGCACGCGGTCCGCGCGGGAACGGTCCCGTCCGGCTGGGCGGTCGACGACGGCGCCGGACTGCTGTTTCGCGGCGGCGCGCTCGCCGACGTCGTCAGCTCGCGGCCGCGGGCGCGAGCGTTGCGCGTGGAGCCGGGCGCCGAGGCGCCGGTCGCGGCGCGCCGGCTCACCACGCGCGAGCGCTTCGGCGACGCTCCCGACATCGCCGAGTACCGCCGCATGCGCCTAAAGGGGTCAGGCACGTTTACTAAAGGTGCCTGACCCCTTTAGGTTCGGTGGAAGCTCAGGCCTTCGGCCTCCCAGCGCGCGTAGTGCCCCTCGAGCCGGCGGGCGAAGTCGTCGAAGTCGCGCGCGCGTGACCACGCGACCTCGGCGACGGCCGGCAGGCGCGGCAGCGTCATGTACGTGAGCGCGTCGAAGTCGGCGACGGTCTCCGTCCACAGCGCGGCCTCGACGCCGAGCGCGTCGCCCGGGTCCCACTCGTAGGCGTCGCGGACCTCTACGTTGCCGGCCCACGAGAGGCCGAGCTCGGTCGCGTCGTCGTACTTCTGGTCCAGGTAGGCGTGAGGGGCGGGCGACATGATCAGCGTCGCGCCCTGCTCGGCGGCCCTGTCTCGCAGCTTGGGGTCGGTCCAGAACTGGACGATCACGCCCGGCGGCAGCTCGACGCCGGCCACTTCCTCCCAGCCGATCATCATCTTGCCGTGGCGCGCGACGATCTCCGCCGCCGCGTGCACGAACGCGCGGTAGTCGTCGTCTGCCATCCCCTCCACCTCGTCGGCTCCGAGGTGGATGTAGGGGCCGGGCGTGAGCTCGGCAAGCTCGCCGACGACGTCGTCGAGCCAGGCGAGCACCTTCGGGTCGCGCACGTCGATCGAGCGGCCGGGGCTGTGGATGCCGGTCTCCGGCGGGGGCGCGGGCTGGTTCCACAGCTCGGGGTAGGCGACCAGCGCGGCGTTGGTGTGGCCCGGGACGTCGAGCTCGGGAATCACGGTGATGAAGCGCTCGCCGGCGTAGCGGACGATCTCGGCGTAGTCGGCGCGCGTGTAGAACCCGGCGTCGCCGCCGCCGATCTGCGTCGCGTTCGCGGTCAGCCTCGGCCACTTCTCGCTCTCCAGCCGCCAGCCCTGGTCGTCGGTCAGGTGCAGGTGCAGGACGTTGAGCTTGTAGCGCGCGATCAGGTCGATCACGCGCTTGACGTCGTCCACGCCGAAGAAGTGGCGCGCGACGTCGAGCATCATGCCGCGGTGGGCGTAACGGGGCGCGTCCTGGACGCGGACGGGAGCGATCGAGCCATCGTGCTCGCGCAGTTGCTCGAGCGTCTGGCGACCGTGGAAGAGGCCGGCGGCGTCGGGAGCGGTCAGCGCGACCCGGCCGGCGGTCACCTCGAGCACATAGGACTCGGGCACGCCGGCTCCGGCGATCTCTCCCTGCGGGAGCTCGCCGGTGTACGGGTCGCCCTCGAGCCGTTGCAGCGACGCGGGGGCGGGAATGAGATTCGGCACCCGGCCGACCATAGCTTCGGCCGGGTTCCGGGCGCGGTCAGGCTGCGGCGGGGTCGCCGTGACGGCCGCGGACGATCTTGGTGGCGACGACCGCGGCGACCGCGGCGCCGATGATCAGCGAGACGCGCTTGGCCGGAGTGCGCTTGGCGACCTCGACGATCGCCACGCCCTTCGCGGCCTTGGTCGCGCCCTTGGCCGCCTTCTTGGCGGTCTTTGTCGCGCGGTCCTTCTTGCTCTTGTTGCGTGTGAAAGGAGCCATGGGGAGGTTTTACCCGGTTCAGAAGGCCGCCAGCACCTTTGGCGCGACCTGCTTCTTCCGTGACATCACGCCCGGCAGGTCGATCACCCCGTCCCTGACCTCCTTGCCGAACGCCTGCTCGAGCGGCGCGGTGTCGCCGTCGACGAAGAGCTCGGTGTCCTTGGCGAGGATGTCGGTGACCATCAGCGCGTACAGCGAATGGCCCCGCCGGTCGCGCGCCGCGCGCATGGCGTCGAGCAGCTCCTCGCGGCGCTCGCCGAGCCGCTGCCCGACCGTCTCGACCTGCGCGATCGTGACCGTGTGGCCGGCGCCGGCGTCGTAGACCTTCGCGTCGCGCGTGACGATCTGGTCGGCGGGGACGCTCGACAGGTCGGATGTCTCGGTGAACATCTCGCGCCCGAACTCGAGCGCGTCGAGCGCGAGCACGCGCTCGAGGTACTCGACCGCCGCCCGGTCGCGCTCGGTGACCGTCGGGGAATTGAGGATCACCGTGTCCGACAGGACGGCGGCGAGCAGCAGGGTCGCGGTCGCCCGGCTCGGCTCCATCCCGTTCTGGCGGAAGCGCTCGATCACCAGCGTCGCCGTGCTGCCCACCGGGTCGAACGTCGCGCGGACCGGCACGGTCGTCTCGATCGAGCCGATGTGATGGTGGTCGAGGATCTCGACGATCTCGGCCTGCTCGACGCCGGGCACGCTCTGCGCCGCCTCGGCGTGGTCGACCAGCAGGACGCGGCGTGGATCCGGGTTGACGAGGTCGCCGCGCGTGATCAGCCCGATCGGGTGGCGGCGCGAGTCGACCGCGACCGCGGCGCGGTAGTGGATGTCCTTGACGTCGTCGGCGATGTCCGACAGCAGCTCGTCCGCGCGGACGGTCAGCGGCTCGGGGTCCATCAGCGCGCGGCAGGGGGCGGAGAGCGTGATCATGCGGCCGGTGACGTAGCTGTCCAGCGGCGAGGAGACGACCGGGATCCCCTTCTCCCGCGCGATCTCGAGCGCCTCGGCGTCGGGCCTGGTGCCGTTGGACGTGACGAGCAGGCCGACGCGGAGGTCGAGCGCCGCGCGCTGCGCGTCGGGCCGGTTGCCGACCACGACGACGTCGCCCTGCCCGATCTCGCTCGGCAGCGAGCCGACGTCCATCGCCATCACCCACACCTGCCCGGACACCTCGTTGTCGCTGCCGGCCACCAGCTCGCCTTCCAGCACGCTGACGATCGCGCTGACCTTCGTCGGCGCGTCGAGCTGCGACGCCTCGCGCGACTCGCGGATGTAGCGCCGCGCGAGCGCCCGCTCGGTCATCACCCCGGCGAGCACGCCGTCCTCGACGATCGGCACCAGGTCGAGGTCCTCGCGCGCCATCACGCGCCCGACCTCGCGCACCGGCTCGGTGTGCTCGGCGAGCGGGAACTGCTCGCGCATCACGTCCTGCACGCGCAGCAGCACGTGCGGCAGGAGCTCGGGCTCATCGGCGCCGGCGCGTCGCAGCACCCAGCGCGTCTGCGTGTTCACGTCGCCGAGCCGCACGGGCACGTACGCGTTGCGCGGGTCCAGCCGCCGCATCAGCTCGGCATAGCCGATCGCCGACGCGATCGAGTCCGTGTCCGGGTTGCGGTGGCCGGTGACGTAGATGACGGGCAGCGTCACGTTCGCCCGGCATGATCGCAGCGGAGGCCTCAAGCGCGGCCCGGCCGACCGTGACCGAGCCGCGCGAGAGAAGGCAAGCGCCCGCCGGAGGGGGGTCGGTTGGCAGGCGCTCGGTCCGGTCCTCGGGCAGAGATACGCAGGGGGTGCGGCGCCGGTTCACGAGGGGAGGACCCCTGCGAGGACCGCGGCGCGCGGTAAGTTGCCGCGCGAATGGTCGTGGCGGTGGTGATCGCGGCGGTGCTGGCGGTGGTGGCCGTCGTGCTGCTCACGCGCGTGAACAGGGCCACTGCGCGGGCGGAGGAGTCCGAGGCCGCTCGGGCCCGGCTGGCGGCGGAGCGGGAGCGGCTGCAGGAGCGCGTGGCGGTGCTCGAGGGCGACCTGGGCGCCGCGCGCGAGGAGGCCGCGCGCTACCGGCCGCTGGTGGAGGAGGCCGGCGACTGGGTGTGGGAGACCGATGCCGAGGGCGTGATCACGTTCTCCAACCCCGCCGGGGCGGCGCTGCTCGGGCGCGACGATCTCGTGGGGGCGAGCGCGAAGGAGCTCACGCATCCAGATGACCGCGACGGCGTGACGTCGGGCTTCAGCGGCGTGATCCGCCGCCGGCACGCGGACGGCAGCTACAAGACGCTCGACACACGATCGGCGCCGACGCCCGAAGGCGGCTGGCGGGGGATCGACCGCGACCTCACGGCGCCGGCGCCGCCTGCGCTCGAGCCCGACTCGGAACGGTCGGGCATGGCGCTGGTGAGATGGCCGGTGGTGGACGGCCGCAGGGAGGTCGTCGGGTACGAGCTGCTCGGCGACGGCAGCGTGCTCGACGGCTTCGAGCCGGCGGAGCTGCAGGACCTCGGCGGCGGCCGGCCGATCTGGATCGCCGCGCCCGAGCATCCCGAGCGCCTCGACGGGCTCAAGCCCGACCGCACCGTCCTGCAGATCCCGCCCAGCGCGTCGCCGGACCGGGCACAGGCGCTCCGCCAGGCCGGCTTCGGCCTCGCGCTCGACGGCTACACCGGCGACGACGCGCTGCTCGGGCACTGCGGCATCGTGAAGGTCAATGCGCGCGGGCGCGAGGACGAGGAGCTGCGGGCGCTGCTCGCCGCCCCGGCCGAGCGGGGCCTCGTGCTCGTCGCCACGGGCGTCGGCTCGACGGAGGAGTTCACGCGCTGCCGCGTGCTCGGGTTCTCGCACTTCCAGGGCGAGTTCTTCGCCCGCCCGCGCGGCGAGGGCGGCGAGCCGACCGGCGCGCTCGCGAGCCTCCAGACGCTCGCCGAGCTGACCGGCGAGGACGCCTCGTTCGAGGAGCTCGAGCGGACGATCGGCGCCGACGTCGGCCTCAGCGTCGCGCTGCTGCGCTACGTCAACTCCGCGTACTTCGCGCTCCCGCGCGAGATCGACTCCGTGCGCGAGGCGCTCAGCCTGCTCGGCACCCGGGCGGTCCGGAGATGGGCGACCGTCGTCGCGCTGTCCGCCGTTCCCGACGCGCCGGACCAGCTCGTCGCCCTCGCCCTCCTGCGCGCCCGCATGTGCGAGCTGCTGGGCGGCGACTCCAGCGACCAGGACCGCGACCGCCTGTTCACCGTCGGCCTCCTCAGCGCCGCCGACGCGCTGCTCGACGCGCCGATGGAGAAGATCCTCGCCGAGCTGCCGTTCAGCGAGGACATGACGTCGGCGCTGCTGCGCTACGAGGGCCGCAAGGGCCGCATCCTCGCGACCACGCTGCGCTACGAGCAGGGCCACTTCCCCGAGCTCGACGGCGACCCGATCGAGCTTGCCCAGGCGTATCTGCAGGCACTGAGATGGGCGGACGACGCCGGGCGCTGGGTCGGTTGAGCGCCCGCACGCGCTAAGAGAGATACCTGATGCGCAGGATCCCGCTGCGGCTGAAGCTCACGCTCGTGTTCACCGGCGTGATGGCCGTGCTGCTCGCGGCGGCCGGGATCGCGCTCAGCGTGCTCGTCGCCGAGAACCTCGACTCGACGATCGACGACGGGCTCGCCGCACGGGCGGGCGACGCCGCTGCGGTCGCGGTGCCGCGCCCCGGGACGCCCGGCACGCCGACGGCTCGGCTCGAGCGCAGCGGCGAGGCCTACGCGCAGGTGCTCACGCGCGACGGCCGCATCCGCGCCACCACGCAGGGCGCGCGCGGCGGCGCGCTGCTGACGCCGGAGCAGATCGCGAGGGCGGCCTCACACCCGGTGATCGTCGAGCGCCGGCTGAACGGCGCCAAGCTCCGCCTCTACGGCCGCCCCGCCCGCTCGTTCATCGTCGTCGTCGGCGAGCCGCTGGTCCAGCGCGAGAAGGCGCTCGACTCGCTGCACGCGCTGCTGGCGATCGGCGGCCCGCTCGCGCTCCTGCTCGCGTCGCTGGTCGGCTACCTGATGGCCGCCGCCGCGCTGCGCCCGGTCGAGCGGATGCGGCGAAGAGCGGCGGCGATCAGCGCCGAGGCGACCGGGGAGCGCCTGCCGGTCCCGCTCGCCAACGACGAGATCGGCCGGCTCGGGCGCACGCTCAACGAGATGCTGAGCCGCCTGGAGGCCGCGTTCGCGCGCGAGCGCGCGTTCGTCTCGGATGCCAGCCATGAGCTGCGCACGCCGCTGGCCATCCTGCGCACCGAGCTCGAGCTCGCCCTGCGCGGAAAGCACACCCGCGAGGAGCTCGAGGACGCGGTTCGCTCGGCCGCCGAGGAGACCGACCGGCTGTCGAACCTCGCCGAGGATCTGCTGGTGATCGCGCGCTCGGACCAGGGCCGCCTGCCCGTGCGGATCGAGGACCTGGACGCCGGCGAGGTGCTCGCCCGCGTTGCCGGCCGCTTCCAGACCCGCGCCCGCCACGAGGGCCGCCGTCTGAACCCCGACCCGAGCCCGGGCGTCATTGTCCGCGCCGACCCCGCGCGGCTCGAGCAGGCGCTCGCGAACCTGGTCGACAACGCGCTCAGCTACGGCGACGGCCCGGTCGAGCTGAGCGCCCTGCAGCACAACGGGACGGTCGAGATCCACGTGCGCGACGAGGGCCCGGGCTTTCCGCCGACGTTCCTGCCGCGCGCGTTCGAGCGCTTCACGCGCGCCGACGAGGCGCGCTCGCGCGGCGGGACGGGGCTCGGCCTGGCGATCGCCTCGGCCGTCGCCGCGGCCCACGGCGGGAGCGCTCACGCGGTCAACCGGAACCCCGGCGCCGATGTGTGGATCGCGCTGCCTTCATGAGAAACATGAGAGCCTCTCATCTTCGACTCATCGCAGAGGGTGACGATGGTGCACATGAGAGTGCTTGTGGTCGAGGACGAGATCAAGATGGCAAGCCTCATCCGGCGCGGGCTGCGCTCGGAGGGGCTCGCCGCCGACGTCGCCATCAAGGGTGAGGATGCCCTCTGGATGGCCAACTCCACCGGGTACGACGCGATCGTCCTGGACGTGATGCTGCCGGGCATCGACGGCTTCGAGACGTGCAAGCGGCTGCGTGAGGAGGGGATCTGGTCGCCGGTGATCATGCTCACCGCGCGCGACTCCGTCGAGGACCGCGTCGCGGGCCTGGACACAGGCGCCGACGACTATCTGGCGAAGCCGTTCTCCTTCGCCGAGCTGCTCGCGCGCCTGCGCGCGCTGGCGCGCCGCGGCCCGGTCGAGCGCCCCGCGGTGCTCCAGGTCGGCGACCTGAAGCTCGACCCCGCCTCCCGCCGGGTCTGGCGCGGCGACAACGAGGTCAACCTGTCGGCCAAGGAGTTCCAGCTCCTGGAGACCTTCATGCGCCACCCGGGCGAGGTGCTCTCGCGCTACCAGCTGCTCGAGCACGCCTGGGACTACGACTACGAGAACCGCTCGAACATCGTCGACGTCTACGTCCGCTACCTGCGCGACAAGATCGACCGCCCGTTCGGCGTCTCGCAGCTCGAGACGGTGCGCGGGGCTGGTTACCGACTGAGGGATTAACGGAACTCCGCCGCCCCCTCTGTTGTATGAGGGAGTGGTGGCTCGAGCGCTGACGGAGGGCGAGCTCCTTGCCCGCGCCCAGGCCGGCGACGCTGACGCGTACGCCGCGCTCGTGCGCGCCCACCAGGACATCGCGTTCCGCACCGCCTTGCTGATCACCCAGAACGCCGCCGACGCCGAGGAAGCCGCCCAGGACGGCTTCGTGAAGGCGTGGCGCGCGCTGGGGCGCTTCCGGGCCGGCGCGCCGCTGCGCCCGTGGCTGCTGACGATCGTCGCCAACGAGGCTCGCAATCGCCGCCGCTCGGCCGGCCGGCGCGCCGCGCTCGCGCTGCGCCTCGCCGCGGGCACCCAGGCCGGCTCGTCGGCCGAGGCCGAGGCGCTCGCGCACGAGTCACGCGGCGCGCTGCTGGACGCGATCTCGCGCCTGAAGACCGAGGACCGGCTCGTGCTCGGCTGCCGCTACCTGCTGGAGCTCAGCGAGGCCGAGACCGCGGCCGCCCTCGGCGTGCCGGCGGGGACCGTGAAGTCGCGCACCTCGCGCGCGCTCGGCCGCCTGCGCGGGGAGGTGGCCGCATGACTCGCGCTGCGCGCTCGCATGCTTCGGCGGAAGCTCGCCTGGCGGCTCGCTCCCGCGGCACGACCAACGGGAGGGCGGCGTGACCGAGCTCGAGCGCGCGCTGCTCGCGCTGGAGGTCGAATGGCCGGCGACGCCGGACCTCGCGGCGGCGGTGAGGACGCGCCTGGACGCCGAGCCGGAACGCGAGGGCCGCGTGGCGGCCTGGTGGCGGCGCCTGGGGGCGTGGCAGCGCCGCACCGCGATCGCGCTCGCGTCCGTGCTCGTCGTCGCCGGCGGCACGCTCGCGGTCTCGCCGTCCGCGCGCTCGACCGTGCGGCGCTGGCTCGGCCTGCAGGGCGTGGAGATCCGGCGCGAGACGCCGCGCGCCACGCCCGCGCCGCGCTCCGCCCTCGGCACCGGCCTCGGCCTCGGCGTGCCGATCGGCCTCGATCAAGCGCGCAAGGCCGGCGCGCTCGTCCCCGACGGCCTTCCCTCCCCGACCGCCTACCTCGGGCCGGTCGTCGGCGGCCAGCGGCCGGTCGCGCTCCTGTACCCGCCGGCCGGCGGGCTCAGGCCGTCGAAGGTCACCGGCGCCGCCCTGCTCGTGCAGACCTTCCGGGCGACGGTCGACGAGATCCTGCTGAAGAAGATGAGCTCCGCGGGCAGCGTCGAGTTCCTGCGCGTCGCCGGGGCGCCCGCCTACTGGATCTCCGGCGATCCGCACGGCTTCCAGTACGCGACGCCGCAGGGCGGCGGCGACTTCGTGCCGCAGCGGCTCGCCGACCACACGCTCCTGGTCGAGCGCGACGGCAAGCTGCTGCGCATCGAGGGCCCGATCTCCAAGCAGCGGGCGATCGAGCTCGCGACCAGCGCGTTCAGTTGAGCGTCGGATCGAGCGGCATCGTGGCCAGCAGCGCGTAGCGATTGCCCTTGCGCCGCAGCACCGCCGACCACAGGTCCTCGGGGTCGTCGGTGAAGATCTCTTCGCGCAGCGGCGGCTCGACGATCCACGCCTCCTCGCCGAGCTCGTCCTCGAGCTGCCCCGGCCCCCAGCCCGCGTGGCCGGCGAACACGCGCGCGCGGCGGATCGCGCCATCGAGGCGCTCGGCGTCGTCGGCGTCGGCGCCGATGAAGCCGAGGTCATCCTCGACGATCGCGCCCGCGAGCTCCGGCCGCTCGAACTCGGCCAGCACGATCACCGCCGTCTCGGCGACCGGGCCGCCGACGTAGACCGGCTCTCCGTCGCCCGCCAGCCACGAGAGGTCGGGCACCGCCTCGCCGACGGTCGCCTGCGCCGGGCGATTGAGCACGAGGCCCATCGCGCCCTCGTCGGTGTGCTCGGCGATCAGCACCACGGTACGGACGAAGTTCGGGTCGCGCAGGACCGGCGACGCGAGGATCAGCTTTCCGCGCAGCGACTCGGCCATGCACCTATTGTGGCGCTAAGGGCCCTAGCGCCGCGACTTCTTCTTGTGCTTCTTCTTCTTGTGCTTCTTCTTCTTCGCGGCCCTGGCCTTGCGCTTCTTCGCCGCGTTGGCCTTCTTGGCCGCCTTCTTGCTCCTCGCGCTGGCGGCGCGGTTGACCGCCGAGCCGCCGATCGGCGCGGTCGCGGTCGACGCGGCCGTGGCGGCGCCGTCGTCGTTGCGGGCGATCACGTTGGCGCGCAGGCGGCGGCCGAGGTCGTCGCCGGTCGGCGCGTAGGTGCGCCCGACGGCGTCCTCGATGTCCTCCCAGCCGTCCTGCATCAGGCGCTGCCACTGGTAGTCGTAGCCGCTGGGCGCGTTCGACCAGGAGCCCGGCAGGACGACCAGCGTGGACCCGCGGCGCGCGGTGCCGCTGACCGACGGGCCGCTCGTCGCCGCCGGAGGCTGCGGGACCCAGAGCTGGCCGCCGCCGCAGGCCGGTGCGATCTCGCCGCACGGCGCCAGGAACGCGGAGTCGTAGGTGTTCCAGTGCGTGGCCAGGTAGGAGCCGGCCGGCGGGGCGGGGTTGAAGTAGTCGTCGCGGCCGCAGTCGTAGCTCTGCGGGATCGCGCCGGGAAGTGACGCGCAGTCCTGGACCATCGCGTGGGCGGCGCCCGCGTCCTCGAGGTAGCACATGACGTCGGCGCCCTGCCAGCAGTGTCCGTAGCTCGGCGACTGCTGGCCGCGCGGCTCGGTCGAGTGCGGCGCTCCCCACTGCACGGCGCCGAGGTTGTGCGTCATCTCGTGCAGGAAGCCCTCGGGCCACCAGCCCCACTTCGGGGCGCCCGGCGCGGCGGCGCCGTCGCGGCTGAACAGGATCGAGGTGAAGCCGCCGCGGTTGTGCACGTTGGCGGTGCCGGGGACCTCGCCGGAGGCGCCCATGACGGTCTCGCCGAGGCCGTACTCCTGCGTGCCGCCGGACATGCTGTCCGCGAGCACGATCGCGTCCCGCGGGCCCGACGCGGCGCCGAGCGCGCGCGAGACGGCGCCGGCGATCGCGCCGAAGTTGTCGACGAACTGCGAGCGCGGGCCCGGGAGCTGGACGGTCTGGACGTCCACGTACTGCGGTCCGCAGCGCGTGCCCATGTCGAACCGGATCGCCTTCGTGCCGCCGTCCTGGGCCGAGAGGAAGCGCTGCGCGACCGCCACGTTGGCCTGCAGCGCGTTGACCCACCCGGCGAAGCGGTCGGGCCGGTCGGCGGCGTACGCGTAGACGACCTTGAACTGCGCCTTGGCGCCCGGCGTCGCGGCGTTGGCGGTGTTGTTGGAGCCCGTCTCGTCGCCGCACCACTTGACCGGCAGGCTGTCGGCGTCGCTCTGCGCCTGGGCCGTGCTCACGACCTCGGCGAGGTTGACGTCCTGCAGCTGGGCGCGCGTTTCGGCGTGCGTCAGCCGGCTCGGGTCCTTGTGGGGCAGCGCGAAGGTCGGGAGCGCGAGAGCGCTGAGGGCGAAGAGGACGGCACCGGCGGCGGGAAGGCGGATCATCTCTCCCGGGTAGTCGGCCCGGGCATGCGCCCGCTTAAGCCGCTTTTGTCAGATCCCTCGCGGGCTCGATGCCCCACCGGCCCGCCAGGGCCGACAACTCGGGGGTCACGCCCCAGCGGTCGGGAAGCGGGGCGCCTTGGTGATCCGGCGCGGCCCCCTTCAGCGTCATAGATCCCGTGTTGTCCCCGATCGCACGCAGCTCCGCGACCTCCTCGTCGCTGAGCACGCTGCCGCGCACCGCGGCCAGCTCGGCGCGCTTGGCCTCGACCGGCTTCGCGCCGGGACCGGCCTCCTGGATGAGCGTCGGCGCAACGCATGCGACCGCGCGGTGTTGAAGGTTCCAGTGACAGGCGAGCTGCAGCATCGTGAGGCCGTGGCGATCGGCGATCGGCCTCATCCGATCGAGCTTCTCGCGGCCCGCCTCGACCCAGCCCGCAGGCCTGAACCCGCGATGGTCGTGGCGCGGGAAGGCGTGGCCGGGCAGCACGTCATCGTGGAACAGGCCGCCGTAGTCGACGACGCGGGTGATCAGCTTGACGCCGTGGCGCTCGGCGGCCGGCAGCACCAGCTCGCCGGGCCACGGCTCGAGCGGGTTGAGGATGACCATCGCCCAGTCGATCCGCTCGCCGAAGCGCTCCAGGCAGTCGATCAGGTCGAGCGTGAAGCCGTTGGCGGGGCCGGGGGCGACGCCGAGTTGGCGCGTCAGGCCCTCGTCGCGCAGCGCGGCCAGCGCGTCCCACACGACCTCGCTCGTGTAGCCCGTCCGGTCGGGGTTGTGCAGCAGCAGCAGGTCGAACGCGTCGGCGCCGAGCCGCTCGAGGCTGCGCTCGGCCGCCATGCGGATGTAGTCCGCGTAGCCGTCGGGGCCGCGCAGGCGGGGATCGGTGAAGCGCGGGAAGCCCTTGGCGCCTTCGCGCTCGCCCGTGTAGAAGTCGTGCCCGATCGCGCCGACCAGCGCGAAGGCGCCGCGCGGCACGCCGGCCAGCGCTCGTCCGAGCAGCGCGTCGGCCTCTCCCGCGCCGTAGGCGTCTGCCGAGATGACGGTTCGGATATCGTCCTCGGGTCGCAGGAGGGCGGAGAGACGATCGTCGTCGAGCGGTTCACCGAAGTGCATGAAGCGGCCGCCGCTCCACGTCCCCACGGCCGTGCACGTCAAGTCGGCCAAGCGAACTTCTCCAATGTCTCACCGAAGGCGCCCACGGAATGGCGGATGATACGAAGGTGACGCGTGCCCGCCGTGGCGTCTCGCTCGCCCTACCGCTGGTCTGCCTGTGCCTGGGCGCGCCCGTCGCGTCCGACGCCGCCGACTTCAATGTCTGGGGCGCCGAGGACGTCAACGCGCCGGCCGCCTGGGCGCTCTCGCGCGGCGCCGGGGTCAGGGTGGCCGTCGTCGACACCGGCGTCGAGGCGTTCCATGACGAGCTGCTGGGCCGCGTCTCGGACGGCGGCTGGGGCTTCGACGGAACCGTCGACGACACGTCCAGCACCGGCCACGGGACCGCGGTCTCGGCCGTGATCGCCGCGAACCCGGACAACGGCAAGGGCATCGAGGGCGTGGCGCCGGACGCGACGATCGTCCCGTTCCGCGCGTTCGCGGACGCGACCGCGCCGGACCCGAGCGACGTCGTCGAGGCGCTCGACCGCGCGGGCGACTCCGGCGCGCGGGTGGTCAACGCGTCGTTCGCCACGCTGCCGTACATGCGCCGCAACGACGAGTTCAAGTCCGCCGAGGCCGCGCTGGACGGTGCGCTCGCCGCCCATCCGGACACGCTGTACGTGACCGCCGCCGGCAACGAGGGCAACGACAACGACTCCAACCCCGTGCTGCCCTGCAACGCCAACGTGTCGAACGTGATCTGCGTCGGCGCGTACGCGCAGGATCGCCGCCCGTGGCTTGACACCAACTACGGCGACGAGACCGTCGACCTGTACGCGCCGGGCGTGTCCATCCGGTCGGCGACGACGCCGTCCTCGAGCTCCTACAACTACTTCTCGGGCACCTCGATGTCCGCGGCCTACGTCTCCGGCGTCGCGGCGCTGCTGTTCGCCAAGGTGCCGGCGCTGACGCCGGAGGACGTGATCACGCTGCTGCAGACGACCGCCCGCAGCGTGCAGGCCCCGAGCGGTGCCTCGACCGCGGCCGGCAGCCCCGACGCGCCGGCCGCCCTGCAGGAGGCGGTCGCCGACCGCGATCACGACGGCGTGTACGACATCTTCGACGACTGCACGTCCGCGGACGGCTGCCCGCCGCCGACGCCGACGCCGACCCCGTACGCGACGCCGAGGCCGGGGCCCACGCCGGCGCCCACGCCGACCGCGCATCCCGATCCCGTGCCGCAGCTGCGCACGCTGACCGCCAGAGTGACGCGCTGCAAGGCGCACCGGGCCTGCAAGCGGTCGGCGACGCTCAAGCTCGCGCCGGACCGGATCGCGAAGGTGAGCCTGCGCGTCGAGCGCCAGGCCTGCGGCCGCACGCGCTGCCGCTGGTCGCGGGTGCTGACCACGTCGGTCACGGCAGGCACGCGCGGCGCGAAGGTGGTGGTGCGCGGCAAGCGCCGGGCGAGCCTTCCGAAGGGCCTCTATCGCGTGATCGCGGTGCCGTCCTCGGCGGCCGGCACCGGCCGCAAGGCCACGCGGATGTTCCGGGTCCGCTGACCGGGTCGCGGCTCGGGGTCCTCGCGTTCGGGGACTCGATCACCAACGGCGGCGGCGAGCTGCAGTGGGGCGTCGCGCTGCAGTCGTGGGCGCTATGGGTCGCGCGCGGGCTCGCGCTGCCGTACACGGGCCACGCGACCGACGGGGCGCGGGCGGCCGATGTGGTGCGCTCGCAGCTGCCCGCCACGCGCCCGGACTTCCGCTACGACCTCGGCTGCCTGTATGTGGGCGTCAACGATGTGCGCGCCGGCGACTTCGAGCCGCGGGCGTTCGCCGGTGACGTTGACGTCGTGCTGGGGTTCCTGCGCGAGCGCTGCGACCGCGTGCTGGCGGTGCTCATCCCGGAGGACCTCGGGCGCCCGCGGGCGGCCCACACACGCGAAGCCAACGCCGCGATCGAAGCCGCCGCGGCGCGTCACGATGCGCTCGTGCTCGACCTGCGCGGCTTCGGCGCGCGCAATCTGGTGATGACCGACCACGTGCACCCGACCGCGTTCGGGCAGGTGGCGATCGCCGAGCGCGCGCTCGACGTGCTCGCGGCCGGCGGGATGGCGGTGCGCGTGCGCCCGTCGGCGCTGATCGCGCCCGGGGAGCGCACGCGGTGGCGGGCGCTGCAGGGCGACTGGACCTACGTGTACCGGCGGCTCAAGGTGCTTCGGGCTCAGGCCTGGGCGGCGGCGCGCCAAGCCGCTCGAGGCGCCAGGGCACGAAGCGATAGCTCGCCCAGGCGAGCACGATGAACGGTGGCCAGCCGATCGCGATCGAGGCGGCGGCCAGGCCGCCGGGCTTCTCCGCCGCGATCAGGATCGCGTAGACCGCGGTGCGCAACGCGAATAGCGCCGCCCACCAGAGCGTGACTTCCGAGAACGTCCGGCGGACCTTCGGGTGCGCGGTCCAGCCGGGCTCGGCGCGGTAGATCGCCGCGGCGATGTACATGCCGACCGGGCGCCGGATCACCACCGAGCCGGCGAACACGACGGCGAGCGCGAGCTGGTAGAGCATGCGCGGGACGAAGTAGCCCTCCGGGCGCCCGGTCTTGACGGCGATGAACGCCGCGAGGCCGGTGCCGAGCAGTCCGCCGACCGCGTTGACCGCCGACTTGCCGCGCAGCAGGCGCTCGATCATCAGCACGACCGACGCGGCGACCGCGACGGCGGCCGCCGTGTTCACGCCCGCGATCGCGTACACGATCACGAACAGGACGGGCCCGAGCCCGGTGTCGACCGCCGCGCGCTTGTCGCGCAGCAGGTCGAGTGGGCTCGGAGGCTCGTCGCCGTTCACCCGGGCTTGCGGGCCGCGAGCATCAGGTTGTAGAAGATGCGCGGCGGCAGGCGCGGCTCGAGCACGGCGCGGTCGACCCGCTGGAGCGCGATGTACCCGCGGTACGCGTACTGGATCCAGGCCGGCGGGATGTCGCGCGGGTCGGCGGTCGCCTCCAGCGTCCGGTTGAACCAGCCGAACCAGTTCGCCAGCAGCTCCTCGCCCTGGACGCGCACGTCCGCGAAGCCGGCGCCCTGGGCCTCGCGCTCGAGGTCGGCGGGAACGAACGCATGGACGTCGACGACCGCCTCCAGCGCGTGATCGGGCGGCTCGGCGTCCTCGCCCGGAGCGGGACGCGCCTTGAGCGCGCGGCGCCACAGCCGGGCGGCCTTCAGCGCGGCGGTCTTCGGGACTCGTGCCAGCCGGTCGCCGGTGTGCGAGGGCTCGCCGGCGAAGAACAGCGTGCCGCCGGGCTTGAGGACGCGCTTGAACTCGGCGAACGCGCGCGGGAGGTCGGGCAGGTGATGCAGGATCGCGTGTCCGAGCACGAGGTCGAAGCTCTCGTCGTCGAACGGCAGCTCGGCGGCGTCACAGGCGGCCGTGGCGACCGAGAGGCCGAGCTCGCTCGCGTTGTGCTCGAGCGTGGCCAGCATGCCGGGGCTGATGTCGGTGCAGGTCGCGTCCTCGACGACGTCGGTCTGCAGCAGGTTGAGCGAGAAGTAGCCGGTGCCGGCGCCGATCTCCAGCGACTCCGCGAAAGGCCCGGGGTGCGGGCCGAGCAGCTTGATCAATTTCCCCAGCACCTGCTGATGGCCGATCTCGCCGAACGAGATCCCCCACTTGGCGTCATATGTCCCCGCTGCGACATCGTGGTAGCGGCGGTTGACGTCGAGGATCTCGAACTCCGTGGGCGGTGCGACCATGACCGGCATGAGCGTAGCCGTAGAGCTCTCAGGCGTGCCGGAGACGCTGCTCTGGACGCTGTATCACCGGGCGGAGGAGGCGCGCCGCCCGGACGCCGTGCTCAATGACCCCCTGGCGGTCGAGCTCGTCGACCGGATCGACTACCCCTTCGACGCCCGCTTCGGCGACGGCGGCTGGCGCGCGCGCTGGCAGGCGCTGCGCGCGCTGCGCTTCGACATCGAGGTGCGGCGCTTCCTGGCGGCGCGGCCGGGCGCCACCGTCGTCGCGCTCGGCGAGGGCCTGGAGACGCAGTTCTGGCGCGTCGACGACGGCCGTGTGAGATGGGTCACGGTCGAGCTCCCCGAGGTGGTTTCGGCGGTCGGCTCGCTGCTGCCCGCGTCCGGGCGCCGGCGGGTCATCGCGAGCTCGGCGCTGGACGGCGCGTGGCTCGACGAGGTTGCCGGACCCGACGTCATGGTCACGGCGCAAGGCCTGCTCATGTACTTCGAGCGCGCCGACGCGGACGCGCTGATCGCACGCGTGGCGTCGCGGCTGCCGGGCGGCGCGATGGTCTTGGACACCGTCCCGTTCTGGGCGAGCAAGGCCACGCTCTCGGGCAAGATGAAGACCGCCGACGGCTACGCCCCGCCGCCGATGCCGTGGGGCTCGGGCCGCGGAGAGGCCGCCCGGATCGCCGCCTTGTCGCCGTCGATCCGCGACGTCCACCGGTTGCGTCCCCCGCGTGCGGACGATCGCGCGTTCGGGCTCCTCGCGCCCGCGTTGCAACGGCTCGCGCCGGCGTTGCTGCCGCAGATTCTGGCGCTGCGGTTCGCGGAGTAGCGCGGCGCGGCCGGGCATGGCGGCGCCTCAACTCGCTGCCGCGCGGCCCATGGTGCGGCGCCGGCCAGCGCGGCGTCGCGTCAACTCGCCGCCGCGCGGCCCATGGTGCGGCGCCGGCCAGCGCGGCGTCGCGCGTCAACTCGCCGCCGCGCGGCCCATGGCGCCGCGCCGGCCAGCGCGGCGTCGCGTCAACTCGCCGCGCCTCTGCGGGCTGCGGCGAACTGCGCCAGTAAGGGGATGCGGGTCGGTTTGCCTGCCCGCGGATGATCGTTTCGGGCAGGCGGGTCAGGGGGTGACCCACGTTTGTTCGCCCTGAGCGAACAAACGTGCGTCACCCCCGTTGTGCCGAGCGCGGACGCGGGCGATTGTGATCGTTTCGCGCGCTGAGGCGATCGCTCATGATCGCGACTCAATCCCCGCACCCCTTACCTGCCGCAGTTCGCCCGGCCCGGCACAATCGCTCGATGGAGCTCGACAAGGTCCGCGCGATCTGCCTGGGCCTCCCCGAGGTCGAGGAGCGCCCCAGCCACGGCTCGCCCGCCTGGTTCGTGCGCGGCAAGAAGACGTTCGTGATGTACCTCGACGACCACCACGGCGACGGGCGGCTGGCGATCTGGTGCGCGGCGCCGCCCGGGATGCAGGAAGCGCTGGTGGCCGGCGAGCCCGAGCACTACTTCCGCCCGCCGTACGTCGGGCACCGCGGTTGGCTCGGCGTGCACCTGAACCGCGGGCTCGACTGGAACGAGATCGCCGGGGCGATCGAGGACGCGTACGCGACGGTGGCCCCGAAGTCGCTGGTCGAGCAGGCGCGCGGTTCGCGTTGACTTGCCGCCAAGCGGCGCTTAGAGTCGCGGGCCGCCGGTTGCTTTTTCGAGGGGGAGAGGCCCGTGCCTCAGGAGGGGGTTTCAAGGATGAAGAGCCTGTTGGCTGCCGCTGCCGTCGCGACGGCGCTTGCGGCGACGATCCCGGCGGCGGCGCTTGCCGCCGATCCGACGGTCGAGGCGGCGAAAGCCGCGTACGCCGACCTCGGCATCACCCAGCTCGCGGGGATGCCGAGCGGTCGCACGACGTACCGCACCTACGCGGACTACAACAACGACATGGCCGCGCTCGCGGCCGCCAATCCGGACCTGGTGGCGATCAAGACCGCTCCGTACACCAGCGTCCAGGGCCGCGAGATCAAGTACGTCGAGATCACCAACAACGTCAATGCGAAGGACGGCAAGCCCGTCTTCTTCTACATGGGCGGGATCCACGGCAACGAGACGCCCGGCGCCGAGAACGGCATGGAGTTCGCCTTCGACGTGGTCAACCTGTCCAAGACGAACCCGAAGGTCAAGGCGCTGCTGGACAAGGTGCGCCTGATCGACCTGCCGCTCACCAACCCGGACGGCTACGAGTTCAAGAATGCGGCCGGCAACCCCGCGCCGCGGCGCGCGAGCTGCGGTCCGGTCACGCCGCCGGCGACGTGCGCGACGACCGGCACCGACCTCAACCGCAACTACCCCTTCGGCTGGGGGTCGAACGTCAACGGGAGCGTCACGATCGCCACGCGCGGCTCCGGGCCGGGCTCCGAGCCCGAGGTCAAGAACACGATGGACATCGTGCAGAACCACCAGGTCGTGTCCCTGCTCACGGGGCACACGAACTCGCGCGCACTGTTCTATCCCGGCCTTGACTTGGCCGCCGGCATCGTGCCCGAGAAGAGCATCTATGACGAGCTGGGCGCCGCATTGAACAGTGCCGCCAACGGGTGGACGACGAACATCCGGCGTTCGGCGGAGGATTACGAGACCACCGGCGAGACGATCGACTGGTCCTATTACGCGACGCGCGGCATCGCGTTCACGCTCGAGTTCGTCGGCTCGGGTGCCAGCTGCCCGCAGGCGCGGCCCGACTACCTCAACTGCACCACCGCCGACTTCACCGGCACGCCCGGTCCGACGTCGTCGGCCGCGCAGACCGCGCGCTTCAACGGCAAGCCGGCGCGCAACATCTTCTGGCAGGACATGGTCTACGCGTCGCTGGCGGGCGGCCACGGCGTTATCAAGGGCACGGCGGCGCCCGGCGCCACGATCAAGGTCGCGAAGGACATCACCCTCTATACCGCGCCGATCCAGAGCGTCAACTTCCCGTTCCCGGCGGGCTCGCCGCCGCCGTCGCCGCCGCAGGCGCTCCCGACGCACCTGGAGTCCTCGATGGTCGTTCCCGCCACCGGCGCGTTCACGATGGACGTCAACCCGTCGGTCCGCCCGACGCCGGCCTTCGAGGCCACGCAGGAGATCACCGGCCCGCGCGGGTTCCTGCCCGAGTCGTACACGATCACCTGCACCGCGCCCGACGGCACGCTGCTCTCCACCAGCAAGGTGATCGTCGACAAGGGCGACGTGGCGAACCTCTCGCTCTGCACGCCGGGCTCAGCCGGCGGCACGGTGGCGGCCACGCTGTCGCTCACGCTCGGCGCGCCCGCGAGCTTCGGGGCGTTCACGCCGGGCATCGGCAAGGACTACGGCGCGCAGACGAGCGCGAACGTGATCTCGACCGCCGGCGACGCGACGCTGACGGTCGCCGATCCCGCGAGCACCGCGACCGGGCACCTGGTCAACGGCACGTTCTCGCTGCCGTCGGCGCTGAAGGCCAGCGGCGGCGGCCCGGCCGCCGACGTCGGCGGCTCGTCCGCGCCGACGGTGCTGAAGACGTGGTCGAACCCGGTGTCCAACGACCCGGTCACGATCGCCTTCTCCCAGCACGTCGACGCGACCGACGCGCTGCGCACGGGCACCTACAGCAAGACGCTGACGTTCACGCTGTCGACGACGACTCCGTGATCGCTCGGGCGGCGCCGCGCTCAGGCGCGGCGCCGCTCAGTAGGCGGCTACGACCTCAGGGTCATAGCCGCGGCGCTTGCATGGCACGTAGAGCGCCTCGAAGATCGCGTCGCCGGGGTCGGTGTCGTCGACGATCTCGCCGTACCGGGAGCGAAGCGCGGCGCGACCCTTCACGAACCGGCCCCGCAGCTCACGCTGGCTCCTGATCGTCCCGTGGGCCAGGCCCGCGATCAGGTCGTTGACCAGCCGCGCCACCGCCCGGTTGCCGGCCTTGCTGTTCATCGCGAAGTCGTGGTCCGGGGCGACCTGGAGCTCGATCATCGGGACGTCGACGATCCGGAACGCCACCGTGCCGGAGCGGCGGGCGACGTTGCCGGCGCGGTCGGTGACGAGGACCTGCAGCCGCGGCTGGCGCAGACGGCGGTCGGCAAGCAGCCGGAGCGCCTCGAATCCCGCCGTCTTGAGCGCCAACGTCGCCGGCCGGCTCGCCGCGAGCTCGCGCACCGCTGAGGCGAGCTCGATCCCCCGCGCGCTGAGCCGCACGCGCGCGTCGCACGCCTCCGAGCAGGTCACCGGAACGCGCAGCACGACCGCGCCCGTCTTCGTTCGCGGCGTGCGGGAAGGCAGCGACGCGGTCAGCGCCGGCGCCACGGCGTCGGGCACGCCGGCGGGACCGAGCTGGGCGCCGCGTACGCGCAGGCGCGCGTGCACGGCGGCCTCGACCCATACGAGCCGCGGGTCGCCGGCCGTGGTGAGCCCGAGCGCCGGCGGTCCCGGCAGGCGAGTGATCGCCGATTGGGCGGTCGGGCGCCCCCAGTCGCCGCCCGCGCGCCCCGCTGCGGCGACGACGACGCGCCGATCGCGCCAGGCGACCGCCGCGCGGCCGTCCGGCGCGAGGACAGCGTGCACGCCGGAGATCGGCGGCTCGCCCTCGATGGGCCCTGAAATCCAGGTCGCAAGCCGCCGCGAGCGCCACGGTCCTCCGGCGACGCGATCGGCCGCGAGGAGGCCGTCGGGCCGCATGTACGCGACCACAGCCGAGCCGTCGTCCGTCAGCTCGGCGTGGGGCGCGGCCGCGACCAGGTCGGCGCTCAGCCGTTCGGCGGGTCCGCCGTCCGCCGACGCGGCGATGCCTTCGCCGTCCGCCCATGCGAGCAGCGTGAGGCCGCCGGGCGAGACCGCGACGGCCTACGGGGCCGCGTCGGTCACGTCGAAGGCCGCTTCCACGCCGGCCGCGACCACGCGCGTGGCGCCTCCCACCGTCGCGGCGCGCACGTCGTACCCGCGCGTAGCCGTCTTCCACACGCTCCAGGCCGCGGTCGCCGCGCCCCGCGCGTCGATGCCCACGCGCGGAGACAGGATGGACTCCACGTCGCGACCCTTGCGGCGGCCGCGGTCGAGGACGGTCGAGCGGGCCGAGCCGTCCGGCCCGACCGTCGTGACCACCAGGTCCTCGACGGGAACGTCCGCGACCTCGCCCGGCCGGACTTGCGCGGCGGCCACCCAGCCGCCCGGGGCGGCCGCGAGGTCGTCGACCGGCCCGCCAAGCCCGATCGGGCCGCGGGTCACGCCGCCGCGCAGCACGAACAGCTCCTCCCCGACGACGACCGCCACCGTGCCGTCGGCGGCCCCGGCCGCGACCGGGCACTCGCCGAACCCGTCGTCGGCCAGGCGCCGCCACGGCCCGCCGCGCTCGCTCAGCTCGGCGACGACGCCCTCCGGACGCCGGTGCCGCGCGACGACAACGTCTCCGGCGACAGCGACGCATTCGGCTGCGATCGCCGGCGGGTCGGCGGGGACGAACACGTCGGCCCGCGCGCTCGCCGCCGCGGCGAGCGCCAGCGCAACCGTAAGGCCTGCCACGCGCATGTCGAGGCCGCAAGGTAGCGCGAACCAAATGTGAAAAAGAGTTGCGCTCGCGGCGATCTATGGTACGTTCGCGCGGCGGTGCACGACTACGGGTTCTTCTCGTATGAGTCCAAGGCGGACTTCCTCCGCCGCTCCGAGCAGTTCTGGAACCCGGACAAGACGCGCTTCTGGCAGGACGCCGGCGTCGACCTGGTGATCGATCGCCGCGAGGGCTACCTCTTCTGGGATATGTCGGGCCGCCGGCTGATCGACCTGCACCTCAACGGCGGGACGTACAACCTCGGCCACCGCAACGCGGAGCTGATCGCGACGCTCGAGCAGGCGATGGGCCGCTTCGACATCGGCAATCACCACTTCCCGGCGCTCGCGCGGACCGCGCTCGCCGAGGCGCTGGTCGCGACCTGCCCGCCGAACCTCAAGCGCGTCGTCTACGGGAGTGGCGGTGGCGAAGCGACCGACATCGCGATCAAGACAGCGCGCCACACGCGCCAGAAGCGCAGGATCGTCTCGATCCGCAAGGGCTACCACGGCCACACCGGGCTCGCGGTGGCGACCGGCGACGACCGCTTCTCGACGCTGTTCCTGTCCGACCGGCCGGACGAGTTCGCGCAGGTCCCGTTCAACGACCTCGGCGCGATGGAGGAGGCGCTCAAGCCCGGCGACGTGGCCGGCGTGGTGATCGAGACGATCCCCGCGACGTACGGCTTCCCGCTGCCCGAGCCCGGCTACCTGCAGGCGGTCAAGCGCCTGTGCGAGCGCTACGGCGCGCTCTACATCGCCGACGAGGTGCAGACCGGGCTGATGCGCACCGGCGAGATGTGGGGCGTCGCCAAGGCCGGCATCGAGCCGGACATCATGATCGTCGGCAAGGGGATCACCGGCGGCATGTACCCGATCGCCTGCACGGTCGTCTCCGAGGAGTGCTCGGCCTGGCTGAAGGAGGACGGCTTCGGCCACATCTCCACCGGCGGCGGCGCCGAGCTCGGCTGCGTGGTGGCGCTGAAGGTGCTCGAGATCTGCGGGCGCCCCGAGGTGCGCTCGATGGTCCACTACATCGCCGACCGCTTCCGCAGCGGTCTGCGGGCGATCCAGGAGCTGTATCCCGACTGGCTCGTGGGCATCCGCCAGGACGGCGTGGTGATGGGGCTCGAGTTCGACCACCCGCAGGGCGCCAAGCTCGTCATGCGCCGGCTGTACGAGCACGGCGTATGGGCGATCTTCTCGACGCTCGACCCGCGCGTCCTGCAGTTCAAGCCGGGGATCCTGATGGACCCGGACCTCGTCGAGGAGGTGCTCGACCGCACGGGCGTCGCGATCGGCCGCGCGCTCGCCGACGTAGGAGTCGCGGCGTGAGCGAGGCGCGCGCCCGGATGATGCTCCAGCGCGCGCGCTGGGCGGCCGCCGCGTTCGCCGCCTACGACGGCGAACGGACACGGCGCGTGGTCGAAGCGGTTGCCGACGCGGCATACCAAAATGCCGAAAGGTTCGCGGTTGACGCGGTGGCGGAGACCGGCATGGGCGTCGCCGAGCACAAGCGCCGCAAGAACGAGGCCTGCTCGCGCGGGCTGCTGGAGCGCTACGGCAGCGAGGACTTCGCCGGCCTGCGGATCGAGCCGGGAGCGAAGATCGTCGCGGTCCCGAAGCCGGCCGGCGTCGTGCTCGCGCTCACGCCGTCGACGAACCCGGTCGCCACGGTCTACTTCAAGGTGCTGCTCGCGCTGATGACCCGCAACGCGGTCGTCGTCTCGCCGCACCCGCTGGCCCGCACGGTGTGCGCAGAGGCGGTCCACGTGCTCGCCCGCGCCGCGGTCGAGGCCGGCGCGCCGGACGGCTGCCTGCAGGTTGTGGAGGAGCCGACGATCCCGCTGATCGAGGCACTGATGGGCGACGACGGCGTCGACCTGATCGTGGCCACCGGCGGCACCGCGGTCGTGCGTGCCGCCTACCGGTCGGGCAACCCGGCGCTCGGCGTCGGGCCGGGCAACGTGCCGGCGCTCGTGGACGCCAGCGCCGACGTGGCGCAGGCCGCACACGACCTCGCGTACAGCAAGGCGTTCGACAACTCGATCCTGTGCACCAACGAGTCGGTCGCGATCGTCGAGGAGCGGGTGGCCGGCGCGTTCGCCAGGGAGCTGGAGCGCCACGGCGCGCACGTGCTCGGCCCCGAGGAGCGCGACCGCGTGCGGGCCGCCTGCTACCCGGGCGGGCGGGTCGAGACGGCGCTGGCCGGCAAGGACGCGGCGGCGCTCGCGCAGGCCGCGGAGATCCGGGTGCCCGACGGCACGCGCGTGCTGGTCGCCCCGTTCGAGGCCGTCGTGCCCGAGGAGCCGCTGGCGACCGAGAAGCTGTTCCCGCTGCTCGGGCTTGTGCGCGCCCCGGACGCCGCGCGCGGGATCGACGCCGCCCGCGCGCTGCTGCGGATCGGCGGCGGCGGCCACTCGGCGGTGATCCACTCGCGCGACCCGCGCACGATCCTCGCCTACGGCGCCGCCGTGCGCGTGCTGCGCGTCACCGTCAACGCGCCGGGCAGCACCGGCTCGGCCGGCCTGGACACCAACCTCGCGCCGACGATGACGATCGGCACTGGCTTCTTCGGCGGCTCGAGCCTGACCGAGAACCTCGAGCCGCGGCACCTGATGCAGTGGACGCGGCTCGCGTATGGCGCCGGCGCGCCGTTCGGCGAGTACGACGGGCTGCAGCCGTGGACGGCGGCGCCCGAGCCGGCCCCGGTGGAGCGGCCGGCCGAGCCTGGCATCGACCGCGACGAGCTGCGCCGGCTGATCCTCGACGAGCTGCGGGAGCTGGTGCGCAGTGGCTGAGCTGCGCTCGGCGATCTTCATCGACCAGCTGCAGCCGCAGACCATGTGCTACCTCGGCACGTGGGTGCGAGGCAGGCTTCCGCGCACGGGAATGGCCGCGGCGGTGATCGAGATCGCGCCGGGGCTGGAGATCGAGCCGCTGACCGACGTCGCGCTCAAGCACACCGACGTGCAGGCGGGCATCCTCGTCGTCGAGCGGCAGTTCGGCTACCTGGAGTTCCACTCGCGCTCGACGGCGGCCGTGCGCTCGGCGAGCCACGCGGTGCTGGAGGCGCTCGGCGCGTCGGCGGCGACCCGGCCGAAGGTGCTCGCGTCGACGCTGGTCTCGCGCCTGGACCACCAGCACGCGTTCCTGATCAACCGCAACAAGCTCGGCTCGATGGCGCTGCCCGGCGAGTCGCTGTTCGTGCTCGAGATGCAGCCCGCGTCGTACGCGATCCTCGCCGTCAACGAGGCCGAGAAGGCCGCGCGCGTGAAGGTCGTCGACTACCGCATGATCGGGGCGACCGGCCGCGTGTACCTGACCGGCGAGGAGTCCGACGTGCGGGCGGCGTCGGAGGCGGCGATGGAGGCCCTCGAATGAGTAGCGAGGCGCGCGACCTGCTCAAGCAGCTGCTGGCCGAGATCACGGGGAACGGGAACGCTCCCACGCCGCAGGTGCCGGCGCCCCCGGTCGCCGCGGTGCTGCGGCCGTCGACGTGGAGCCGTCCGCCGGCTCCCGGGGAAGTGATCGGCGACGGCGCGACCGCGGCGTCGCGCGGTGGGGCGGCGGCGGGCGGCCGCGTCGAGCACGTGTCGCTGCGCGACGACGCGGCGCTGGACGCGTTCGTGCGCGTCGTGCTCGCCCGCGCCGACGAGATTCGCGCCGGCATGCTGCGCTTCACGCTCGGCGGCGGCGCGACGGGTGCGCCGGCCGGCGTCGTGCGCGTCGACCGCGGCGCGGTGACCGAGCGCATCGTCAAGCAGGCGGCGGACGCCGGCGCGCGCCTCGTGCTCGCGCCGCGCGCCGTGATCACGCCGCTGGCGCGCGAGAAGGCGCGCGCCCTCGGCGTCGAGATCGAACGGGAGCGGTGATGCTGAGAGCGACGGTGACCGGATCGGTGTGGTCGACGCGGCGGCTGGAGTCGCTGCCCAACGGCGCACTGCTGGAGGTCAAGGCCGACGACGGGGCGACCCTGATCGCGTTCGACGTCCTCGGCAGCGGCATCGGCGAGCGCGTGCTCGTCGTCACCGGCTCGGTCGCGTCGGCGTACTTCGCGCCCGAGCACCCCCCGCTGGACGCGCTGATCATCGGCTCGCTGGACGAGCAGACACGAGAGGAGCAGGCATGAGCGAAGCGCTCGGAATGATCGAGACGAAGGGCTATGTCGCGGCGCTGGCCGCCGCCGACGCGATGGTGAAGGCGGCGAACGTGACGATCGTCTCCCGCGAGGAGGTCGGGGACGGGCTCGTGGCGGTCGTGGTCAAGGGCGACGTCGGGGCCGTCAAGGCGGCGACCGAGGCCGGCTCGGAGACCGCCTCGACGGTCGGCGAGCTGGTGTCGGTCCACGTCATCCCGCGGCCGCACAGCGAGCTCGGCAAGCACTTCACGGCGTCCGCGGCCTGAGTCCCGCGGCGTGGCGATCGAGCTGCGCGTCTACCTGCCGCTCCCGGACCTGGGGCGGCAGTTCGCGGCGTACCTCGGCTCGCCGCTGCGCGCCCGCGGCTACCCGCCGATGGAGGGCGACCACGCGCTGATCGTGGAGGTCGCTCCAGGCCTGGCGATCGAGCGGATCATCGACCTCGCGCTCAAGCAGGTCCCGGACGTCGAGCCCGGGATCCACTTCGTCGAGCGCCAGTTCGGCGTGCTCGAGGTGCACGCGAGCGACCCGAGCTCCGTCGAGGAGGCGGGCCGGGCGATCCTCGACGGCATCCAGGCGCGCCCCGAGGACGCGCTCAAGCCGCGCGTCCTGTACTCGGACGTGATCGAGGACGTGACCGACCAGCACGCGGTCATCGTCAACCGCAACCGCGAGGCGTCGATGCTGCTGCCGGGGCAGACGCTGCTCGTCGTCGAGGTCACGCCCGCGCTGTTCGCGGCGGCGGGGGCGAACGCCGCGGAGCGCGTCGCGCCGGATCTCACCCTCGTGACCGTCTCCATGATCGGCGCCGCCGGCCGGGTCTATCTCGCGGGCGAGACGCCGGATATCTTGCGGGCTCGCGAAGAGATCGACCGCGTGCTGGAGGGCGTCGCCGGACGCGACCACTGATGAGCGAGATCGACGAACTTGCCGACGAGGCGCTGACCCGCTATCCGCTCTCGCGCGACGCGACCGCCGGGCTCTGCAACGTCTCCGAGAACCACACCTACCGGGTCGACGACGGCGCGCGCTCGTACGCGCTCCGCGTCCACCGGCCCGGCTACCGCACCGCGCACCAGATCGCGTGCGAGCTGCGGTGGTCGGACGCGCTGCGCGCCGACGGCGCCGTCGACACGCCGGTCACCGTCGACAGCCGCGACGGCGAGCGCGTGGTGCGCGTCAACGGGCGCAACGTCGTGCTGTTCGAGTGGCTGCCGGGCGCGATCCCGGACCCCGACGGCGAGGACGTGATCGCCGGCTTCCGCACGCTCGGTGCATTGTCGGCGCGCATGCACGCGCACGCGCGCGCATGGCGCCCGCCCGGCGGTTTCGACCGCCCCGACTGGGACTACGAGCACACGATCGGCGCGCGCGGCCATTGGGGTCTCTGGCAGGACGGCCTCGGCATCGGGGCCGAGGAGCGCGCCCAACTCGAGCGGCTCGACGCGGAGATCGAGCGGCGGCTGGACGCGTACGGCCGCGGCCCGGAGCGCTACGGCCTGATCCATGCCGACATCCGTCTCGCCAACCTGCTCGTCGACGACGGCGACGTGCGGGTGATCGACTTCGACGACTGCGGCTTCGCGTGGTTCATGTACGACTTCGCGACCACCGTCTCGTTCATGGAGGACCACCCGCGCGTGCCCGAGCTTCAGGACGCCTGGACTGAGGGCTACCGCTCGGTCGCGCCGCTGGCGCCGGAGGACGTGGCCGTGCTCGAGACGCTCGTGATGCTCCGGCGGCTGCTGCTCGTGGCCTGGATCGGCTCGCATCACGAGTTCGCGACCGAGGCCGCCGAGCTCGGCGCCGGCTTCACCGCGGGCACCTGCGCGCTCGCCGAGCGCTACCTGTCAACCCAGACGCAAAGGGTCCGTTGAAGAATTCCGGTACAGCTGCTGCGGCACATCCGCGGCCTGGCCTCGCCCTGCGGGCTCATCACCGGGCTTCGCCCTGCCCGCCACCCGCGACGCTCACGTGCGGGTGCACGCATCACTGTCGCGTGCGGCCCGAGGCATCCACGGCTGCACCACATCAGCTGGACCGACCATTCTTCAACGAACCCTAGGAGGTCGCCTTGTTCACTCCCGTCACCGGACGCACCGTGATCGTCACCGGCGGCACCAAGGGCATCGGCAAGGGCATCGCGCGCGTGTTCGCGGGCGCGGGCGCCAACGTGGTGGTGGCCGGCCGCGACGCGGCGACCGGCGAGGCGGCGGCGTCCGAGCTGGGCGGCGGCTACGTGCAGGCCGACGTCGCGAGCGCCGCCGACTGCGAGCGGATGGCGGCGGAGACCGTCGAGCGCTTCGGCGGCATCGACGTCCTGTGCGCGAACGCGGGCATCTTCCCCGACGTCAAGCTCGCGGAGATGACCGAAGCCGACATCGACGGGATCTTCGCGACCAACGTCAAGGGCACGATGCTCTCGGTCAAGGCCTGCCTGCCCGCGCTCGAGCGCAGCGGCCACGGGCGCGTGATCGTCACCTCCTCGATCACTGGGCCGATCACCGGCTATCCCGGCTGGTCGCACTACGGCGCGAGCAAGGCGGCGCAGCTCGGCTTCCTGCGCACCGCGGCGATCGAGCTCGCGCCCAAGGGCATCACGATCAACGCGGTCATGCCCGGCAACATCGTCACCGAGGGACTCGACGAGCTGGGGCCGGACTACCGCGCCTCGATGGAGGCCTCGATCCCCCAGAAGCGCCTCGGCAGCGTCGAGGACATCGGCCACGCGGCGCTCTACTTCGCCTCCGACGAGGCGGGTTACGTGACCGGGCAGGCGATCGTGGTCGACGGCGGCCAGGTGCTGCCCGAGTCGCTGATGGCGCTCGAGGCGATGTAGTTGGAGCGCACCGCGGTCTCGCTCGGCCCGACCGCGCTCACCGCGCGCGAGGCGCTGCGGGCGGAGATCGCGGCGAGCGCGCCGGGTGCGCGCCTGGGGGCCGAGCGCGAGCTGGCCGAGCGGCTCGGCGTCTCGCGCTCCACCATCCGCGCCGCGCTTGCCGACCTCGAGCGCAGCGGCGTCGTGCGCCGCATGCGCGGTCGCACGGGCGGAATCTTCGCCGCCGAGCGCAAGGTCGAGCGCGACCTCACGAGCCTGGCGTCGCTTCCCGCCTACCTGCGCCGGCAGGGCTTCGAGTCCGACGCGCGCGTGCTCTCGACGGCGACGATCGAGGCCGACCCGGAGACCGCGGCCGCGCTGCGGCTGGATCGCGGCGCGCTCGTGCTCGAGGTCGTGCGCGTGCGCCTCGCCGACGGCGAGCCGATCTCGCTCGAACGCGCGCGCTTTCCCGCCGAGCGGTTCCCCGACCTGCTCGACCGGGCGCTCTCAGGCTCCCTGTACGAGCTGTTCCAGACCCGCTACGCACTGGTCCCGGGGGAAGCCGAGGAGCGCATCGAGGTGATCGCGGCCGGCAGGGCCGAGGCGCGGCTGCTCGGCGTGCGAGCGGGTGCGCCGCTGCTCGCGATCGCGCGCACCGCATGGGATGCCGAAGGGCGCCCCTTCGAGCGCTCGCAGGATCTGTTTCGCGCGGACCGTGCGCGGATCGTGGTGCGCGCGCGGGCGGGGGCTTCGGTACAAGTCGTCGACGGATCGCCCTGAGGGCGATCCTTGGGCGAGTTCGACCGGCGGATACGCCGGGCGCGCATGCCGGGTGAACTCGCGGGGCGTGTTCTCTTGCACCGCATATGTGACAGATGGTTCAATTCGCAAAGCTGTAGGACAACTTGGCCTCGACAAGGGGAGAGCCAGTATGGCCACGACGAAGCCGGACGCGGGCGTCCGGGTCCAGCACCAAGGCACCGTTGAGTCGGTGTCGGTCGCGACCGCGGGGGTCGATCGGCTGAAGCCGAACGCGGTCGGCTTGTGGGGCGTGATCTTCGTCGCCGTCACCGGCGCCGCGCCCATCTCGGCCATGCTGTTCAACGTCCCGTTCGCCACCGGCTTCGGCACCGGGCTCTACACGCCCGCGGCGTTCCTGTTCGCGACCGTGATCCTCACGATCTTCTCGATCGGCTACATCGCGATGGCGACGAAGATCCGCGCCGCAGGTGGGTTCTACTCGTTCATCTCGCACGGCCTCGGTCGTGAGCTGGGCATGGCCGCGGGCATCTGCGGCGCGCTCGCCTACTCGCTCTTCGAGGTCTCGCTGCTCGGCGGCTTCGCGTACTTCGCGAACCTCAACTTCAACGACTGGTTCGGCTGGAACATCCCCTGGCCGCTGTTCGCGTTCGGCGCCGCGCTGCTGATCAGCGTGCTCTGCTACTTCGACGTCGAGCTGTCGGTGCGCGTGCTCGGCACCGCGCTGATCGGCGAGATCGTCATCCTCACGATCTTCGACGTGCTCGTGCTCGGGCAGGGCGGCAGCGACGCCAGCGGCATCCAGTTCGACTCGCTGAACGTGTTCAAGCTCACCGACCCGGGCCCGGGCCTGGCGGCCGGCGTCGGCCTGTTCCTCGCGTTCTGGTCCTGGGTCGGCTTCGAGGCGATCCCGAACTACGCCGAGGAATCCAAGAACCCGCGCCGCAACGTCCCGCGCGCGACGCTGTTCTCGGTCATCGGCCTCGGCATCGGCTACGTCATCACCTCGCTGGCGTTCGTGTCCGCGTTCCCCGAAAGCTCGCTGATCAAGGATGCGCAGAACCCCGACGGGCCGTTCTTCATCGCGATGCGCCAATTCGGCTCGCACTGGCTGGCCACGATCATGCAGGTCCTGATCCTCACCGGGTCGTTCGCGTGCGCGATGGCGTTCCACAACGTGGCGATGCGCTACTTCTACGCGATGGGGCGCGAAGGCATCCTGCCGCGCGCGCTCGGCCGCACGCACCGGACGCACAAGTCGCCCTTTGTCGCCAGCATCTTCCAGACCGGGGTGGCGGTGCTGATCGTGCTCGTGTGGGCGATCACGGCCGGCTTCGGCAAGCCGGCCGACGTCGCCTACGTCCGCATCTACACGATGATGGCCGTCCAGGGCGTCGTCTGGATCCTCGCCATCCAGGCGGTGTGCGCACTTGCGGTGATCGTGTACCACCGGAGGCACAAGCATCCGGACTCGTGGGTCGTCGTCTTCCTCTGTCCGGTGATCGCGATCGCCGGACAGGTGTTCGCGATCTACCTGCTCTTCAAGAACATCGACGTGCTCGCGGGCACGATCTCCTACGTCGACGCGATCGCGCCGATCGCCGTCGTCGGGGTGGTGGGCGCGATCCTCTACGCGGTCGTGCTCAAGCGCCGCAACCGCGAGAAGTACGACATGATCGGCCGGATGATTGACGAAGGCGTATCGCCTTAAGGGCGATACTTCGGCAAGTTCCACGCGGCGTCGGGCAGGATGCCGACGCCGGGTGAACGTCGCATCGCCTTGAGGGCGATGCTTGGGCGAGTTCCACGAGGCGGCGTGCCGGGTGCCGACGCCAGGTGAACTCGCGGGGCTACGCGTTCAGCGTGTCCGCGGCGGCGAGGGCGGCCTCGAGCTGCCCTCGCAGCGGCGCGCCGTCGACGAGCACGCCGTCGAGCGCCGCGGTGCCGATCGTGAAGGCCCACGCGCCGCAGGCGTCGAGCGCGCGGATGCGCTCCGCGGAGTCGACCGAGCCGGCGCAGATGACCGGCAGGCCGGTGGCGGAGACCACCGCGCGGGTGAGCGCCTCGACGTCGCCGTCGTAGCGGTAGGCGAGCAGGTTGATGCCGTCCACGCCGAGCGCGGCCGCGCGCTCGGCGTCGGCGACGATCTCGTCGATCGTGCCGCGCAGCAGGCACGGATGGCCGACGATCTGCCCGACGTACGGGAAGAAGCGGATGCCGGTGCCGGCGAGGATCTCCTGGACCGGCTCGATCAGCGTGCCGCCGATCAGGTAGTCCGGCTTGACCTCGGCGGCCACGCGGGCGGAGGTCAGCGTCGCCTCCTCGGTCTCCGACACGACCTCGAGGTAGCTGACGTGCCCGTTGGCGCGGATCTCGTCCATGAACTTCGCGAGCTCCTCGCGCGGCAGCCCCACGTCTTTACAGCCGACATGGCGCACGCCCGAGTCGGCGATGGAGGCATAGACCTCGCGCGCATCCTTGAGCGTGACATCGTCGCGGGTGAGCATGAAGATGAACTCGATCATCGGTCCTCGCCGGAAGGAGTTGTCGGACAACTGGTACGCTACCACCGTCGATCTAGCGAGGAGCACGGAAGTTGCGCGCAGCGATCTGGAATGGTCCCGGAAGCATGGCTGTCGGCAGCGCTCCGGATGCGATCTGCCCCGAGGACGGTGTGCTCCTGCACGTGCTCGCGTGCGGCGTCTGCGGCACCGACGTCCGCTCGTTCTACAACGGCGACCGCCGGATCGAGCCGCCCTGGGTGCTCGGGCATGAGATCTCCGGCGAGGTGCTGGAGATCGGGCCGCGCGCCGAGGCCGAAGTGGCGGCGAGCGGCATCTCGGTCGGCGACGCGGTGCACTGTATTTCGACGCTCTGGTGCGGGCGGTGCCGCATGTGCCGCGGCGGCGCCGAGAACCTCTGCGTCAACGGCGAGCTGATGGGGTTCGATCACCCGGGCGCATACGCGGACCGGGTGGCGATCCCGAACATCGCGCTCAAGAACCTGTTCCGGATCCCGGACGGGCTGTCCCCGGAGCACGCGACGTTCGCCGACCCGCTGTCGGACGTGATCTGCGGGCACAAGGACATCGCGATCGGGCTCGACGACTCGGTCGTGGTGATCGGGGCCGGGCCGGTCGGGACCGCGCACGCCGCGCTGGCCCGCCTGCAGGGCGCCGGCGCGGTGCTGATGCTCGAGCGCGCCGCGCGGCGGCTGGAGCTCGCGCGCGACATCCTCGGCGACGAGCGGGTGACCTACGTGGACACGTCCGGCGTGGACTCGATTCCCGCGGTGCTCGACGCCACCGGCGGGTTCGGCGCCGACGTGGTGATCGTGGCGTGCTCGAGCGACATCGCGCAGCAGGAGGCGATGGAGATGGCCGCCCCGCGCGGGCGCGTGATGTTCTTCGGCGGGCTGCCGAAGGGGACCACGCACATCCAGTTTCCCTCCAACGTGCTCCACTACCGCGAGGTGCAGGTGCACGGCTCCTACGCGTCCCGCCATCGCGACCAGGTCGCGGCGCTCGACATGCTCGCCGCCAACTCCGGCGGGATCCGCTCGGTCGTCTCGGACGTGATCGGGCTCGACGAGACGCCGGACGCGTTCCCGCGCATCCGCTCCGGGGAAGCGCTCAAGGTCGTCGTCACGCCGTGACCCGCGTGCGCCGCTCCTTGCGCCACGACCTGGCGGACGAGTTGCGGACCCGCATCCTGGCCGGCGAGTGGCGGCCGGGCGACCGGCTGCCGTCCGAGCCCGAGCTCGCGCGCCGGCGCTTCGTCTCGCGCTCCTCGATGCGCGGCGCGATCGCGATGCTGGAGGAGGAGGGCTACGTCCTGCGCCGGCACGGGTCGGGGACCTACGTCACGCACCGGCCGACGCTCGCCAACGACCTCGGCCGGAACTTCAGCGTCGCGTCGCTGATCACCGCGACCGGGATGTCGCCGGGATCCTCGGAGGAGACGTGGGGCACGGTGCCGGCCCCGGACTTCGTCGCCGAGGCGCTGGAGGTACCGGAGGGCGCGCTGGTGAGCGAGCTGCGACGCGTCCGCACCGCGGACGGCCGGCCGGTGGTGGATGCGACCGACTGGTGCCGGGTCGAGCACCTGACGCCCGAGGAGCAGCCGCGCATCCGCTCGATGTACGGCGCGCTGGCGGCGCGCGGGCTGGTCGTCGATCACGGCGTCGCGCACCTGACGCCGTGGAACGCCGACGGCGAGGTCGCGCGGCGGCTGGACGTGCCGCGCGGCACGCTGCTGCTGACGATCGACCAGGTGGACCGGACGTCGGACGGCATCCCGGTGCTCGTCTCGCGCGAGCACCACGTCGCCGACGCGTTCACGTTCACCGTGCTGCGGCGAGGCGAGGCGGGAGATTGATTCGCGACGACTCGCGCTGCGCGCTCGCGTCGCTCCGAGCAATCGCCCAAGGGGCGATTCTCCCGGGCGAGGTCTTCCGATGAGCGCCGCGCCGTTGGTAGTGGGCGTCGACGTCGGCTCGCAGGGGACGTGCGCGCAGGCGCTGGAGCCGGATGGGACGCTGGTCGCCACCACGCGCTGGCCGCATGCGCTGTCCTATCCGCGCGCCGGGTGGGCGGAGCAGGAAGCCGCCGAGTGGCTGGACGCGCTCGTGCACGTGTTGGCCGAGCTGCGGGCGGTGTGCGCGGGGCGTGAGATCGCGGCGCTGTCGTTCGGCTCGCAGCTCGACGGGCTGGTGGCCTGCGCGGCCGACGGGTCGCCGCTGCGGCCGGCGCTGATCTGGTGCGACCGGCGGGCGGGCGACGTGTGCGCGTCGATGGCCGTCGATGTGGATTGGCTGCGCGGGCTGACCGGCTGCAACCTGGACCCGGGGCACGTCGGACCGAAGATCGCGTGGCTGGCGCGCCACGAGCCTGAGGTGTTCGGCGCCGCGGCGGTGTTCGCGCTGCCGGGCGCGTGGGTGGCGTGGCGGGCGTCCGGCGTGCTTGCCGTCGATCCCTCCAACGCGTCCTCGACGGGGCTGCTCGACCCGCGCACGCGGGCGTGGGCGCCCGAGGCGTGCGCGGCGCTGGAAGTCGAGGCGGCGCGGCTGCCCGGCGTGCGGGCGGCGCACACCGTGCTCGGGCCGCTGGCGCCGTGGCTGTGCGAGGCGACGGGACTGCCGTCGTCGACCTTGGTGGTGCTGGGCTGCGGGGACGAGATGGCGGCGACGCTCGGCGCGGGCGTGGTCGACCCCGGCGTCGTGTGCGACGTGATGGGCACCGCCGAGCCGGTCTGCGCGGTCGTCGGCGCGCCCGCGTTCGATGCCTCCGGCGTGGTCGAGCTGCACCCGCACGCGGATCCGGACACGTGGCTGCTCGAGAACCCCGGCTGGCTGTCGGGCGGGGCGTACCGCTGGTTCCGCGACGAGCTGGGCGAGCACGCGTCCTACGAGGAGCTCAACTCGCTCGCCGCGCAGGCGCCCGCGGGATCCGACGGCGTCGTCTGGATGCCGGCGCTGGCGGGCGCGATGGCGCCGGAGTGGAACCCGCGCGCGCGGGCGGGCTGGTTCGGCGTGACCGCCGCCCACGGGCGCGCGCATCTCGTGCGCTCGCTGCTCGAGGGCAACGCGCTGGCGCTGCGCGATGTGCTGGAGGCGATCGCGGGCGCCGGTCATCCGCCGCGCGAGGTCGTCTGCGTCGGCGGCGGCGCGAACGGCCGCCTGAATCTGGAGCTGCGCGCGAACGCCACCGGCCTCCCGGTCTCGCGTCCGGACGACGTGGAGACGACCTCGCGCGGCGCGGCGATGCTCGCGGCGGCGGGCGCCGGCTGGTTCGGGTCGGTCGCCGAGGCTGCGCACGCGATGGCCTCACCGCGGGGAGAGCCGGTCTGGCCCGACGACGACCTGCGCGCGGTCTACGACGAGCTCCACGCCCGCCATCGCCGGGTGTACGAGGCGTTGAAGCCGCTGTGGGATGCGCCGGAGGTACCGGTCTGAGCGCCCGCGGCGACGTGCGCACGGGTCGCGCCGCGCCGCCGGCCGCCTCGGCCGGCGCGCTGAACGCCGACTCTCGGCGGCTTGCCATCGAGGCGGCGACGTCCGGCGAGCTGGACGTGCTCGTCGTCGGCGGCGGCATCACCGGCGCGGGCGCGGCGCTGGACGCGGCGACGCGCGGGCTGCGCGTCGCGCTGGTCGAGGCGCGCGACCTCGCGTCGGGGACGTCGAGCGCGTCGAGCAAGCTGATCCATGGCGGCCTGCGGTACCTGGAGATGGGCGACTTCGGGCTCGTACGCGAGGCCCTGCGCGAGCGCGAGCTGCTGCTCACCCGGCTCGCTCCGCACCTCGTCTCGCCGGTCCCGTTCCTGTGGCCTTTGCGGGGGCGCGGCTGGGAGCGGCTCTATCTCGGCGCGGGGCTCGCGCTCTATGACACGCTCGGCGGCGCGCGCTCGGTCCCCCGCCATCGGCATCTCTCCCGCCGCGCGGCGCTGCGCGTCGCCGCGGCGCTGGACCCGGACGCGCTGGCCGGCGCCGTCCAGTTCCACGACGCCGCCGAGGACGACGCGCGGATGGTGCTCGCCGTCGCGCGCACGGCGGCCGCGCACGGCGCCCACATCGCGACCGGCGTGCGCGTGACCGGGTTCCGCGGCCCGGGGTCGCTCGACGCGATCGACTCCGAGAGCGGCGAGCCGCTGTCGCTGCGCGCGCGGCACGTCGCGTCCGCCGCGGGGGTCTGGACCGACGAGCTGCGCCGGCTCGCGGGCGGCGCCTCGCGGCGGCGGATCGTGCCGTCCAAGGGCGTCCACATCTTCGTGGCCCGCGAGCGGCTCGCGCTCGACACGGGCGTGCTGGCGCGCACCGAGAAGAGCGTCCTGTTCGTGATCCCGTGGCAGGGCGGCTGGCTGATCGGCGACACCGACACGCCGTGGCGCCACGGCACCGCCGAGCCGGTCGCCACCCGCGCCGACCTCGACTACCTGCTTGCCAAGACCAACGCGCTGCTGCGCGAGCCGCTCGGGCACGCCGACATCCACGGCGTGATCGCGGGCCTGCGCCCGCTCGTCGCCGACGCCGCCCGCACCGACACGACGCGCATCAGCCGCAAGCACGTCGTCGAATCCCCCGCCCCGGGCCTGACCACGATCGCCGGAGGCAAGTACACGACCTACCGGGTGATGGCGGCCGACCTGATCGACGCGGCGGCGTCGGCGCTGGGCGTGCGCGCAGCGTCGGTGACGCGCGAGGTGGCGCTGCTCGATGACGTCGTGGGCGCCGGCGGCGATGCCGCCGTCTACGCGTGCACGCACGAGGGGGCGCTTCATCTCGACGACTACCTCGAGCGGCGGACGCGGCTCGCGCTCACCGCTCCCGACCGCGGCCTCTCGGCGGCGGCGCCCGCGGCGGCCGCGATGGCGGGGGCGCTCGGCTGGAGCCGCGAGCGCGAGCGCGCCGAGGTCGACGCCTGGCACGCCCGAATAGCTGCCGCGCGGGCCGCCGAGGCCGAGCCCGACGACGAGCGCGCGCTGGCCGCCTACCGCGCCGTGCTTGCCGAGGGCGCGCCCGTGTGATCGTCCTCGGCCTCGACCAGGGCACGTCGAGCACGCGCTGCGTGGCGCTCGACCGCGACCTGCGCGAGCTCGGCGCCGCGTCGGTGCCGGTCGCGTGCTCGTATCCCGGCCCGGGGCTCGTCGAGCAGGACCCGGAGGCGCTCGCCGGCTCCGCCCGCGCCGCGATCGCCGGCGCGCTCGAACGCGCCGGGAGCGACGGCGTCGCCGCGCTCGGGATCGCCAACCAGACGGAGACGTTCGTCGTCTGGGACCGCTCGACCGGCCGCGCCGTGCATCCCGCGATCGTCTGGCAGGACCGGCGCACCGACGCGGCCTGCGCGGCCCTGCGCGAGCACGCGCCGTTCGTGCGCCAGCGCACCGGGCTCGAGCTCGATGCCACGTTCCCGGCGACCAAGCTGCGCTGGCTGCTCGACCGCGCGGACGGCGACCTCGCCTATGGCGACGTCGGCGCGTGGCTGCTGCACCGGCTTGCCGGCGTGCACGTGACCGACGCGGGCAACGCCGCCCGCTCGCTGCTGTGCCCGCTCGGCGGAAGCGACTGGGACGACGACCTGCTCGCGCTCTTCGGCGTGCCCCGCGCGCTGCTGCCGCAGATCGTCGACACCGACGCGGTGGCGGCGGCGATCGACGGCGTGCCCGTGCGCGCGGTCGCCGGCGACCAGCAGGCGTCGCTGTTCGGGCTGCGCTGCTGGAGCGCCGGGCAGGCGAAGGTCACGCTCGGGACGGGAGCGTTCGTGCTCGCGAACGCCGGGCACGAGCCGCCGCGCCCCCCGGACGGCGTGCTCGCCTCGACCGCCTGGCGGCTCGCCGGCCGGACGACGTTCGCGCTCGAGGGCTTCGTGCCGGCGGCAGGCGCCGCGCTGGACTGGTTCGCGCGCATCGGGGCGCTTCCCGCCGGGCCGGAGCTGGACGCGCTGCTGTGGGACGCGAGCGCCGAGGCCGGCGTGGTGTGCGTGCCCGCGCTCCAGGGCCTCGGCACGCCGAGCTGGGACGCGGCGGCCCGCGGCGCGCTGTTCGGCATCGATCTCGGCACGACGCGCGCCGACCTCGCGCGCGCGGTCGTCGACGGCGTGCTCCACCAGGTCGCCGACGCGCTCGACGCGCTCCGGCCCGGGCTCGTCCGCCTCGACGGCGGCCTCGCCCGCTCGGGCTGGATCGTGCAGCGCCTCGCCGACCTCGCGGGCATCCGCGTCGAGCGCACGTCGCGGACGGACTCGACGGCGATCGGCGCCGCGATGCTCGCGGGGCTGGCCGCGGGCGTGTGGGAGTCGCCGGACGCGCTGCCCGAGATCCCGGCCGATCTGATCGCCGAGCCGGGGCTCGCGAGCGACGCGCGCGAGTGGCACCGGGCACGCTGGGTCGCGGCCGTCGAGCGCGCGAGCGGCGCTCAGGCCGCGACGAGCGCGGCGCGCTCGGACCGCTCCGCGTGATCGAGCGCCATCGCGATGAACGCCTTGGCGGCCGGCGACTGGCGCCGAGCCACGCGCCAGACGAGCGCGATCGGCCACGTCAGGCGCCTCGGGCCGGTCGGGCGCAGCTCGATCGGCGGCCCGGCCATCTCGGCCACCGACCGCGGCATCACCGCGACGCCGAGGCCCTTGGACGTCAGGTCGCGCACCGCCGCCATCTCGGTGCAGATGAACGCGTTGCGCGGCTCCAGCCCGAGCTCGGCCATGGTGCGCTCCAGCCGCCGCCGCAGCGCGGAGTTGTCGCGGTAGGCGATCAGGTCCTCGGCGGCCAGCTCCTCGAACGTCACGCGCGGCTTCGCGCACAGCGGATGCCCGACCGGCAGCGCGACGACGAACTCCTCCTCGATCAGCAGCGTCGCCGCGTACTCGTCGCCGAGCGTGTCGGGGTCCACGGCGGCGAACGCGCAGTCCATCTCGTCCGCGCGCAGGGCGGCGAGCACGTCGTCCTGGGTCGCCTCGACCATGTGGATCGACACGTCCGGATACGCGGCGCGGTACTCGGCGAGCACGCCGAACAGATCGTAGTTGCCGGTCGGATACACGCCGCCGATCCGCAGCTCGCCGCGCAGCAGCCCCGAGATCTCCTCGAGCTCGCCGTGCATCCCGTCGACCTCGGCCAGGACCCGCTGGGCGTAGCCGAGGATCACGAGGCCCTCGGGCGTCAGCTCCACGCGCCGGCTCGAGCGCCGGAACACCGCCACGCCGAGCTCCTCCTCGAGCCGGCGGATCTGCTGCGACACCGCCGACTGCGTGAGGTAGAGGTCCTCGCCGGCCTTGGTGAGCGAGCGGTGCTGGGCGACCGCGACGATCGTGCGCAGATGGCGAAGCTCCATGCCGGCCATGGTCCCACGCGCCAAGCAGAAGACCAAGTGATCCTTCTTGGGGCAGGCATGACCCGGTCTAATGCGGGCCGCCGCGCCCCGCCGGCGCGGCGGCCCACAGATCACCTTCGCTCGAGCGTCTGCGCGGTCCCCACCGCGAGGCTCCCCAGCGCGCCCGCCCGCAGCGGCGCGGCCGTGACCGGGTCGGCCGTCCAGTCCGGGTGGCCCGGCATCGGTGGGACCGTCGTCCCGTACAGCCAGTCGCGCAGGAACCCGGTCAGGTCGCGGTGCGCGACGCGGCTCGCGAACGCGATGAACTGCTCGGTGCTGACCGACTCGTCCTTGTAGCGCTCGACCCAGCCGCGCTCGATCGCGCTGAACGTGCCCTCGCCGACCACCTGGCGCAGCGCGTACAGCGTGAGCGAGCCGCCGGAGTACACGTTGTCGCTGAACAGCGTGAAGATGTCGTTCCCCGACGGCTTGGCCACCGGCCCGAAGTCGTGCCGGAGCTGGTTCGCGCGGCGGTAGGCGTCCCGCCAGTACGCGATCACGTCCTCGCCGAAGAACTGCGACGCGTAGACCTGCTGGTAGTAGTCGGCGTGCCCCTCGTTGAGCCACACGTCCTGCCAGCGCACCGGCGCGAGGCTGTCGCCGAACCACTGGTGCGCGAGCTCGTGCACCATGATCGGCTCGTAGACGTCCGGTGTGAACGGCGGCACGAACAGCAGCCCCGGATGCAGCGAGAGCGTCTGCGTCTCGAGCGCGTAGAAGAACTGCTGGTCGGCCGCCAGCACCCCGTAGGTGTCGAACGGGTAGCGCCCGACCTGGTCCTCCATCCACGCGAGGTGATCCGGCGTGCGCGCGAGCGCCGGCTCGACCGCGGCGGCGATCGCGCTGCTCGCGACGTCGCGCACGTGCACGCCGTGCTGGCGGCCGCGGTCGACGATCGCGAGGTCGCCGACGGCGACCTGGATCAGCTCGGATGCCATCGGCTCGCGCATGACGTACGTCCACAGCGTCCGCCCGCGGCTTGTCCAGTGGCCGGTGCCGACCCCGTTGGCGACGGCCTCGGTGCCGGCCGGGACGTCGATCCGGAAGCTGTAGCTCGCCTTGTCGGCCGGATGGTCATTGACGGGATAGATGACGTGGGCGAAGTTCGGCTGCCCCGCGGTCACCGAGCCGTCGGCGGTCGTGAACCAGCCGAACGGCAGTCCCTGGTCGGCATCCGTCGGGACCCGCGTGTGCGAGAGGAAGTCGACGCTGACGATGAACGGGACGTTGCGCCGCAGCGCCCTGCGCGGCGTGATCGCGAGCTCCCCGCCGCCGAACGCGAACGACGCGCGCGCGCCGTTGACGCTCACCGAGCGAACCGCGTCGCCGGAGAAGTCGAGATTCAAGCGCGACAGGTCCTGCGTCGCGCCGGCGAGCATCGTGACGGTGCCGCTGACCTGCTGCTGCGGCGCGCTCGTCGGGTACGTCAGCGCCAGGTCGTAATGGAGCGCGTCGTACCCGCCGTTGCCCAGGCCGGGGAACAGCGGGTCGCCGATCTCGGCGGCGCCGGGAGAGGCCTGGCCGAACGGATTCGCCGCGGCGGGCGCGGCGAAGGCGGCGGCGATGAAGAGCACGGCCGGGACGGTCGCCAGGCGACGGACCCGCAAGCTCGAGCTTCGCATGAGGCGAACCTACGCCTTCGATGAGTCCCGATCCACTCTGCGGGGTTCGTGGCGCACCGTCCCCTCGCGCGCGATCACCACGTCGCTGACCAGCTCCGGCCCGAACAGGCCGTGGCCGACGACGCCGGGGTCGTGGTCGAGCAGCCCGGCCAGCGCGGCCGGGTCCTCGACCGGCCCGGTCCAGTCGGCGATCACGCCGCCGTCGGGGCTCGGCGGACCGCCGCGCACCACTACCTGCCCGAGCCGCCGCAGCGTCGAGGTCGCGCCGAACGCGAGCAGCTCGACCGGCACCGGCGGGCCGATCCGCTCGACCGGCTTCTCGCCCGACGCGATCACGACGAACCGCGCCGCGGCGGCCGCGACCAGCTTCTCGCGCGTGTGCGCCCGGCCGCCGCCCTTCACGAGCCACGGGCCGGGCGCGATCTGATCGGCGCCGTCGACTGCGATGTCGAGCTCGCTCAGCGTCTCGAACGACTCGACGACCAGGCCCAGCCTCCGAGCCGCCGACTCCGTCGCCGGCGAGGTCGCCACGCAGCGGATGCCGAGCCGGCGGGCGGCGAGCGCCTCCACGAACGGCGCGACCGTCGTCCCGGTGCCCAGCCCGACGCGCATGCCGTCCTCGACGAGCCCGGCCGCGTAGCGCCCGGCCTCGCGCTTCTCGTCGCCGGCCGTCACCGGCCCGCCGCCTCAGTGGCCTCGCGCAGCCGCAGGGCAAGATCGCGGGAGGGCAGCGACGACAGCCGCCACTTCCACGCGCCCCGGGCGGTGCCCGGCCGGTTCATGCGGCCCTCGGAGCCCAGGCCGAGCACGTCCTGGGCCTGGATCATCGCGATCCGCGCCGGCGACGCGAACGCCAGCCGGATCAGCGACCACCAGGACTCCGGCTCGCGCACGCCCCAGCGATCGACGGTGGCGTCCACGGTCGCGCGGATCGCGGGCGGCAGCGACTCGTACCAACCGCGGACCGTGTCGTGGTCGTGCGTGCCGGTGTAGACGACCTTGCTCTCCACGTGGTGCTCGGGGATGTGCGGGGAGCGCGGCTCGGAGGGCGTGAAGCCGAACTGCAGCACGACCATCCCCGGGTAGCCGAGCTCGTCGCGCAGCCGCTCGACCGGCGGCGTGATCACGCCGAGGTCCTCGGCGATCAGCTGCAGCGAGCCGAGCGCCGCGGTCGCCGCGTCGAACGGCGCCCGCCCCGGCCCGCGGCGCCAGCTCCCCGAGCGCGCGTAGCGCGCCTTCGCCGGGACCGCCCAGTAGGCGACGAAGCCGCGGAAGTGATCGATCCGCGCGAGGTCGAAGAGCTCGAACACTCGCCGGAACCGCGCCGTCCACCACGCGTAGCCGGACCGCCGCATGGCGGGCCAGTCATACAGCGGGTTGCCCCACAGCTGACCCTTGTCGGTGAACGCGTCCGGCGGGACGCCGGCGACCGCGTCGGCGATGAACAGCCGCGGATGCGCCTTCTGCTCCGGCGAGCCCGGCGCCACGTAGATCGGGATGTCGCCGATCAGCCGCACGCCGCGATCGAGCCCGTAGCGCCGCAGCGCCGCCCATTCGCGGTCGAAGCGGACCTGATCGGTCAGCGCCCCGCGCCCGCCGAAGCGGATCCAGTCCTCGATCCAGTCCGACGAGCGCTCGCGGAAGTCCAGCGCCTCCGACGCGGACACCGCAGCATGCGGAGACGCCAGCAATGACGGCGCGGCAGCGAACGCGGACCGCGCCTTGTACGGCGACCCGTAGCGATCCGGCGGCCCGAGCGGCAGCATCTGCCACCACGTCTGGCCTGCCTCGGCGAGCCAGTCGATCCACGCGTACGCGTCCGAACCGAGGCGTCCGCCTGGGAGCGAGGTGGGGTGCAGCTGCACGCCGGAGCTACGAGAGAGGTTCATCGAGGGCAGAAGTCGGATACTCCACGGCGGGATGCCCGCCGCCAATCGCAACGAACCTCCACGGCGCATCAGGATCGCGCATCCGGCGCCCGTCGTGGACGGCGGCCGCTATGCGCCCAAGCGCACCGTGGGCGACACAGTGGACGTCGAGGCCGATGTCTTCCGCGACGGCCACGAGAAGCTCCGCGCCGTCGTGAAGTACAAGCCGCCGGCAGGGCGCCGCTGGCTCGAGGCGCCGATGACGCACCTCGACCCGCACCTCAACGGCGTCCGCTGGGGCGGCAGGTTCATCGCCGAGACGACCGGGACGTGGCAGTTCACGATCGAGGCGTGGTCGGACGTGTTCGCGACCTGGCACGACGAGCTGCGCCGCAAGGTCGACGCCAACCTCGACGAGGACCTCAGCGGCGAGCTGTCGGAGGGCGTCGTGCTGCTCCGCAACGCGGGCTCCAAGCACCCGGCGATCCAGGAGGCGCTGGCGGTCCTCCAGGACCCGAAAGCCTCCCCGCAGGCCAAGTACGACGCCGCGCTCGGCAACGAGCTGTTCGAGGTGATGGAGGCGGTGCAGCAGCGCCACGGCAAGACGACGCTCGAGAAGCCGCTGCCGCTCGAGGTCGACCGCGTGGCGGCGCGCTTCGGCGCCTGGTATGAGCTGTTCCCGCGCTCCTGGGGCGGCCTGAAGGCCGTCGAGGAGCAGCTCCCGGCGATCGCCGACCTCGGCTTCGACGTGCTCTACCTGCTGCCTGTCCACCCGATCGGCCGCAACAAGCGCAAGGGGCGCAACAACGCGCTCGTCGCGGGGCCTGAAGACCCCGGCAGCCCGTACGCGATCGGCGCCGAGGAGGGCGGCCACGACGCCGTCCACCCGGAGCTCGGCACCCAGCAGGACGTGATCGACCTGTGCGCCGCGGCGCACCGCCACGGGATGGACGTCTGCTTCGACCTGGCGCTCAACGCCTCGGCCGACCACCCGTGGCTCAAGGAGCACCCGGAGTGGTTCCAGCAGCGCCCCGACGGCACGCTCAAGTACGCCGAGAACCCGCCCAAGCGCTACCAGGACATCTACAACTTCAACTGGGACACCGAGGCCTGGGAGTCGCTCTGGCAGGCGTGGCTGGACATCGTCCTGCACTGGGTCAAGGCCGGCGTGAAGTTCTACCGCGTCGACAACCCGCACACGAAGCCGTTCGCGTTCTGGGAGTGGCTGATCAAGGAGGTCCACAACGTCGACCGCGACGTGGTCTTCCTGGCCGAGGCGTTCACCAAGCGCGCGGTGATGCGAGAGCTCGCCAAGCTCGGCTTCACGCAGTCCTACACGTACTTCACGTGGAAGAACTCCCGCCATGAGCTGACCGAGTACGTCAGCGAGCTCGCCGACGGTGAGGAGCGCGAGTACTTCCGCCCGAACTTCTTCCCGGTCACGCCGGACATCCTGCACGCCTACCTCGTCCACGGCGGCGAGCCGGCGTTCGTGACCCGGCTCGTGCTCGCCGGCACGCTGAGCCCGAGCTACGGCATCTACAGCGGCTACGAGAACTTCGAGAACGTGCCCGTCCGCGAAGGATCGGAGGAGTACCTGAACTCGGAGAAGTACGAGATCCGCAAGCGCTCGCTCGACGGCCCGCTGCTGCCGATGATCCGCCGGCTGAACGAGATCCGGCGCGACAACCCGGCGCTCCAGCGTCTCTCCAACGTCCGCTTCCTCGACGCGCAGAACGACAACCTGATCGCCTACGCCAAGCAGGAGCCCGGCAACACCGTGATCGTGGTGGCCAACGTCGATCCCCACGCCGCGCAGCAGGGGCTGCTCGTGATCCCGGCCGCGCTGGGCCTCCCGCCGGTGTTCACGGTCGAGGACCAGTTCACGGGCGAGCACTTCGACTGGCGCATCGGCGGCAACTTCGTGCGGCTGGACCCGACGTGGAACAAGATCCACCTGCTGAAGGTCCTCTAGATGGCGGCGGGCACGCGCAACGATCCGGGCCACTGGTTCGAGGCCCAGCCGCTGTGGTTCAAGACCGCGGTCTTCTACGAGATCCACACGCGCGCGTTCTTCGACGCCAACGGCGACGGCTCGGGCGACTTCCGCGGGCTGACCGAGAAGCTCGACTACCTGCAGTGGCTCGGCGTCGACTGCATCTGGCTGCTGCCGTTCTTCAAGTCGCCGCTGCGCGACGGCGGCTACGACATCTCGGACTTCTTCCAGATCCAGCCCGACTACGGGACCGTCGACGACGTGCGCGACTTCATCGAGGCCGCCCACCAGCGCGGCATCCGCGTGATCGCCGACCTCGTGATGAACCACACCTCCACCGACCATCCGTGGTTCCAGGAGGCGCGCTCGAGCCCGGACAACCCGAAGCGCGACTGGTACGTCTGGTCGGACACGGTCCACCGCTACGAGGAAGCGCGGATCATCTTCACCGACACCGAGACGTCGAACTGGACGTGGGACGACCAGGCCAACGCCTACTTCTGGCACCGCTTCTTCTCCCATCAGCCCGACCTGAACTTCGACAACCCCGAGGTCCAGGAGGCGATGCTCGAGGTCCTGCGGTTCTGGCTGGACCTCGGCATGGACGGGTTCCGCCTCGACGCCGTGCCGTATCTGTACGAGCGCGACGGCACCAGCGGGGAGAACCTGCCCGAGACCCACTCCTACCTCAAGCGCGTGCGCGCGGAGATCGACGCCAACTACCCGGACCGCGTGCTGCTCGCCGAGGCCAACCAGTGGCCGGCCGACGTCGTCGAGTACTTCGGCGACGGCGACGAGTGCCACATGGCGTTCCACTTCCCCGTCATGCCGCGCATGTTCATGGCGGTCCGGCGCGAGGAGTCGAACCCGATCTACGAGATCCTGCGCCAGACACCGAACATCCCGGACAACTGCCAGTGGGGCCTGTTCCTGCGCAACCACGACGAGCTGACGCTCGAGATGGTGACCGACGAGGAACGGGACTACATGTACACGGAGTACGCCAAGGACCCGCGGATGAAGATCAACGTGGGCATCCGCCGGCGGCTCGCGCCGCTGCTCGACGCCGGGCGCGACGAGATCGAGCTGATGCACGCGATCCTCTTCAGCCTGCCCGGCTCGCCGGTCCTCTACTACGGCGACGAGATCATGATGGGCGACAACGTGTACCTCGGCGACCGCGACGGCGTGCGCACGCCGATGCAGTGGACCGGCGACCGCAACGGCGGCTTCAGCCGCGCCGACTTCGCCCAGCTCTATGCGCCGCCGCTGATGGACCCGGTGTACGGCTTCCAGGCGGTCAACGTCGAGGCGCAGATGCGCACGCCGTACTCGTTGCTGCGCTGGCTGCGGCGCTTCATCTCGCTGCGCAAGGAGCACCCCGTGTTCGGGCTCGGCGAGTATGACCCGCTGGAGCCCTCCAACCCGCGCATCTTCGCCCACGTGCGCACGTACGAGGGCGACGTGATGCTGTGCGTGCACAACATGGCGCGCTCGGCCCAGGCGGTCGAGCTCGACCTGTCGCGCTACGAGGGCTCGGCGCCGATCGAGGTGTTCGGCCGCTCGCGCTTCCCGCGCATCGGCGAGCTCCCGTACCTGCTCACGCTTGCGCCGCGCGGTTTCTATTGGTTCCAGCTTGTGAAGGACGAGCAGGAATGACCGATGTCCAGGCGATGGTCGCGAGCGGCGATCTCAGCTTCATCGACGAGCGGCCGCTCAACGAGTGGATCGTCGCCCAGCGCTGGTTCGCGTCCAAGACGCGCGAGGTGGCACACATCGACATCGTCGACGCCGTGCCGCTGCGCACCGAGCCGCCGCTGCTGGTGCTCTGCCTGGTCGAGGCGCGCTTCCCGGCCGGCACGCACGAGACCTACCAGGTGCCGCTCGGCCTGCGTGCGGTCGGAGACTGGACGGAGCGGGTGATCCTCGAGGCCGACGGCTGGGTCGTCTACGACGCGCTGGCCGATCCCGCCCACGGGCGCGAGCTGCTGCACCGGATGCGCGCGAACACCGACCTGCAGTCCGGCCAGGACGACTTCATCTTCCGCTGGGCGGAGACGGCCGGTGCCGGGCTCGGCGGGACCGTCGACGTGCGGCCGGTCGGCGTCGAGCAGTCCAACTCGTCGATCGTGTTCGGCGAGGACCTGATCCTCAAGGCGTTCCGGCGCGTCGAGCCGGGCGTGAACCCCGAGCTCGAGCTGCTGCGCTTCCTGACGGCGTGCGGCTTCCCGCACATCGCGCCGCTGGCCGGCTGGTATGAGGTCGAGGGCCGGCTGATCGACGCGACGCTGGGGATCCTGCAGGAGTACCTGGCCGACGGGCTCGACGGCTGGGAGCTCGCGCTCGACGAGCTGCGCAGCGACCCCGAGGGCCTGCTCGAGCGTCTGCACGAGCTGGGCGTGGTCGTCGGGGAGATGCACGCGGCGCTGGGGTCGAATTCCAACAACCATGCGTTCTCGCCCGACGAGCCGTCCGCCGAGGCGCTCTCGATCCTCACCGCCAACGTCGACGAGCAGATCGAGCGCGTGTTCCTCGACCTCCCGGAGACCGAGGCGGTCGCGCCGATCGCCGGCCGCGGGCAGGACGTGCGCGAGCGGCTGGCGGCGCTGTCGAGCGTGGGCGCCGGCGGGCGCGTGATCCGTACCCACGGCGACCTGCACCTCGGCCAGACGATGCTGACCGGCCGCGGCTGGGTGATCCTCGACTTCGAGGGCGAGCCGGCGCGGCCGCTGCCCGAGCGCCGGTTGAAGCGGTCGCCGCTGCGCGACGTGGCGGGGATGCTGCGCTCGTTCTCCTACGCGACGGCGGGCTCGCGCCTGCTGCGCGGCCACGAGCCGCCGGAGGACTGGGAGCAGCGCGCCCGCGAGCGCTTCCTCGCCGGCTACCACGGCGCGGTGGATCGCAGCCTGCTCCCGCCCGGCCAGCAGGCGACCACCCAGCTGCTCGCGGTCTTCGAGCTCGAGAAGGCCGTGTACGAGCTGCGCTACGAGCTCAACAACCGGCCCGACTGGGTCTCGATCCCGGTGGCGGGTATCTTGCGGCTCCTGGAGTCGGAGTAGGAAGGACAGCGATGCGCGACGCAGACCGTCTCCTCTCGAGGCAGCACTCCGACCCGCACGCCTATCTCGGCGCGCACTCCGAGAACGGGTCGGTGGTCGTGCGGGCGTTCCGCCCGGCGGCCGCGCACGTGACGGTGACGGTCGGCTCCATGCGCGCGCAGCTCCAGCCGATCCACCCCGGCGGCGTGTTCGAGGGGCGGATCGACGGCTTGTCGCTGCCGTTCGCGTACCAGCTCGAGGTCGACTATGGCGAGTCCGGCACGATCACGATCGAAGACCCGTACCGCTTCCTGCCGACCGTCGGCGAGCTCGACGTGCACCTGCTCGGCGAGGGCCGGCACGAGGAGCTGTGGGAGCGCATCGGCGCGCACGTGCGCGAGATCGACGGCGTCGCCGGCACGTCGTTCGCGGTCTGGGCGCCTGCCGCGCGCGCCGTGAGCGTGGTCGGCGACTTCAACTTCTGGGACGGGCGCCTGCACCCGATGCGCTCGCTCGGCGCCTCGGGCGTGTGGGAGCTGTTCCTGCCGGGCGTCGGCCACGGCGCCGTCTACAAGTACGAGATCGCCGCGCCGGACGGCGAGGTGCGGCTGAAGGCCGACCCGATCGCGTTCCACACCGAGCTGCCGCCGAAGACCGCTTCGGTCGTCTACGACTCGCGCTACGAGTGGGCCGACGACGAATGGCTGGAGGAGCGCCGCAAGAGCACGGCGCTCGAAGGCCCGATGTCGATCTACGAGGTCCACATGGGCTCGTGGCGGCTGAACCCGCTCGAGGGCAATCGCTCGCTCAGCTACCTCGAGCTGGCCGACGAGCTGTCGGCGTACGCGCTCGACATGGGCTTCACGCACGTCGAGCTGCTGCCGGTGATGGCGCACCCGTTCACCGGCTCGTGGGGCTACCAGGTGACGGGCTACTTCGCCCCGACCCCGCGCTTCGGCGAGCCGGACGACCTCCGCGCCTTCGTCGACCGGATGCACGCGAACGGGCTCGGCGTGATCCTCGACTGGGTGCCCGCGCACTTCCCGCGCGACGACTTCGCGCTCGCGCGCTTCGACGGCACGGCGCTCTACGAGCACGCGGACCCGCGCCGCGGCGCGCACCCGGACTGGGGCACGCTGGTATTCAACTTCGGTCGCCACGAGGTGCGCAACTTCCTCGTGTCCAACGCGCTGTTCTGGCTGCGCGACTACCACGCCGACGGCATCCGGGTCGACGCCGTCGCGTCGATGCTCTACCTCGACTACTCGCGCGAGGAGGGCCAATGGGTGCCGAACCAGTACGGCGGCAACGAGGACCTCGACGCGGTGCGGTTCCTGAAGGAGTTCAACGAGGTCGCGTACGGGCGCGAGCCGGGCATCATCTCGGCGGCCGAGGAGTCGACGGCGTGGCCGGGTGTCTCGCGGCCGACGTACCTCGGAGGGCTCGGCTTCGGCTTCAAGTGGAACATGGGCTGGATGCACGACACGCTCGAGTACTTCAGTCAGGACCCCGTGTACCGGCGCTGGCACCACCACGAGCTGACCTTCAGCCTCGTGTACGCGTTCACCGAGAACTTCATCCTGCCGCTGTCGCACGACGAGGTCGTGCACGGCAAGGGCTCGCTGCTGTCGAAGATGCCCGGCGACCGCTGGCAGAAGCTCGCCAACCTGCGCTCGCTGTACGGCTACATGTGGGCGCACCCCGGCAAGAAGCTGCTGTTCATGGGCCAGGAGTTCGCGCAGGAGGCGGAGTGGTCGCACGACCGCTCGCTCGACTGGCACCTGCTCGAGCAGGCCGAGCACGCCGGCATCCAGTCGCTGGTGCGCGACCTCAATCGTGCCTACAAGGCCGAGCCGGCGCTGTGGGAGATGGACTACGACCACGAGGGCTTCTGGTGGATCGAGGCCAACGCCGCCGACGACAACGTGGTCGCGTTCGCGCGTCGCACGCGCGACTCCGAGCGCATCGTCGTCTTGGCGGCGAACCTGTCGCCGGTGCCGCGCCACGGCTACCGGCTCGGGCTGCCGCGCTCCGGCCGCTGGCGCGAGGCGCTGAACACCGACTCCGGCTACTACGGCGGCTCCGACCAGGGCAACCTCGGCGGCGTCGAGGCGGAGGGGATCGGGTGGCACGGGCAGCCGTTCTCGGCCGGGCTGACGCTGCCGCCGCTCGGTGTCTTGTGGCTGGTACCTGACACCGACTGACGCCGGGCGCTTCAGCTGGCGCCGTCACAGTCGATTTAGGGGCAGTAATGCCCCTCGCCGACGAGCGACGCCTGATGGGCCCCGTCTCCGGCCTGCTGTGGCTGGCCGGCGCCGGCACGGCCGTGCTCGGCTGGGCCCTGCCGGGCTCGCCGCACGCGCACGCCGGCTGGTTCTGGGGGCTGGTCGCGCTGACCGTCGCGTACGCGGTCGGCTGCGTCAGCGGGGCGATCCCGTGGGCGCGCGTCTCGCTCGGCGGGCACGCCGTCGCGGTGACGCTGCTGCAGCCGCTCGTCGCCGCCAGCCTGTGGCTGACCGGCGGCCAGGACGCCTACATGGGCCCGGTGCTCGTGCTGCCGATGCTCTACGTCGCGTACTTCTTCCCGCCGCGCTACGCGTGGCCGCTGGCCGCCCTGGAGGTCGCGACCTACGCGTCGCCGCTGCTGTGGACGGACGGCAGCCACCTGCTCGTGCAGCGCACGGCCGGTTACGCGGTCGCCTACGCGGGGCTCACGCTGACGATCCAGTTCCTCAAGCGCCGCCTGCTCGACGCCGAGCGCGAGCAGCGCACGATGGCCCACCAGGACCCGCTCACCGGGCTTGCCAACCGGCGTGCGTTCGACAAGTCGCTCGGCGCGGCGCTGGCCGGCGGCGAGGCGCGCTTCGCGCTGCTGCTGATCGACGTCGACTCCTTCAAGCAGATCAACGACCGCTACGGACACAGCACCGGCGACCGCGTGCTGCGCGAGCTTGCCGCGCACGCCTCCGCCGAGGTGCGCTCCGCCGACGTGCTCGCCCGCATCGGCGGCGACGAGCTCGCGCTCTTCGCGCCCGGGGCGGGGCGCGAGGCGGCGCGGCGGCTTGCCGGCGCGCTGCGCGACGCCGCCGCGCGCGTGACGCCCGGCGACGGCGCCGCGCCGCTTTCGATCACGGTCTCGCACGCCGTCTTCCCGGAGGACGGCACCGATCGCACCTCGCTGATGCGCGCGCTCGATCGCGAGCTGCACGAGGGCAAGCTCGCGCGTTGCGGCTAGCCCTTGCTGTACGGGTCGACGTAGACGTCGCCGAGCGCGAACGCGCCTCCCAGGCCGCCCGCGGTGAAGCGGAACGCGACCTCGGTGTCGCCGGGCAGGATGTCGAGCAGGTTCGCGAGCGCGAGGAACGCCGGCGACGGCTGCCACTCGTCGCCGGTCAGCAACCCCGTGACGAGGCCGACCGGGACCGGCAGCGGCACGCCGTCGATCAGCGCGTCGACGCGCAGCGTGCCGAGCAGGCCGCCCCGGTCGCGGACGAAGAAGCGCAGCGTCGGCTCGCCGAGCTCGAGGCAGACCGGCTCGGTCGTGGTGCTGTCGCCGGGGCCGAGCTGGACATTGCCGCCCGGCACCGCGAAGTAGTCGCCGTGGTCGCCCCACTGCGCGAACGGATGCTCGATCGCGCGATCAGGGCATGCGGACGCCGCGGCGGGCGCGGCGAGCAGCGCCGTGGCGACGGCGATGGGAAGGAGAAGACGGCGCTTGATCATGTTCTGCCGCATCGACGTGTGGCGCGTCGGCGCGCATCGAACAAGCGTCCGGAGGTCATGGTGGGAACTCAAGATCAGCGCTTCGGGACCGATACGACCCTGCTGCGGCCGTTCACGTTCGCGCCGCCGTTGTTCGGCACCACCACGACGCGGTAGATCAGCGCGCGCGAGCGGCGCGGGACCGTGAAGCGGTAGCGCGAGCGGTTGTTCGCCAGCGCGGTCGGATGCGCGCGCCGGACGATGATCCAACGACCCGAGCGCGTCTGGCGCTGCAGCGAAGCGCGGCCGGCCGGCACGGCGGGCCAGGTCGCCCCGGTGATGCGCACGCGCTTGCCGCTCAGCCGCTTCGTGTAGAGCCCGACCTTGGTCGCGACGTTGGCGGTGATGACCGGGCTGGAGATCGGGATCGCGGTCCGCGTGGTCACGCGCACGCGCGTCACGGAGAACAGCGGCGGGACCGTGAACGAGAAGTTGCCGCTGCTGTTCGCGGTCGCCGTGGCCGCCTGGTAGAAGCCGTTGGAGAACGGGAAGTCCTGGCGCTCGAGCGCGACCGCGATCGAGCCCTGGCCGGCGACCTTGCCGGTGATCGTCAGCCCGCTGCCCCAGATCGGGCGCGTCGTCGAGGGCGTGAGCGCGACCGACGTCGGCGTGCGCAACGTCGTGAACGAGCGGTCGCCGCCGCGGGTGACGCCCGCCGCGTTGGTCGCGACGGCGCGGAAGTGGTAGCGCGTGTTCGGCTTCAGGCCGGAGACGGCGACGCTGACCGAGACGCGCGAGGTGCCGGCGCCGATCGCCTGGTCGGCCGTGCCGGTGCCGTAGCCCGTCGTCGTGCCGTACTCGAAGCGCACGGTGGTCGCCAGCTCGTTCGGCGTCACGTACGCGCGCAGCGTCGTGGAGGTCGGTCCCGTGCCGGCCTGTGAGCGCGAGGCGACCGACGGCGGCCGCGGGTTCGGGCCGGTCGTGAACGTGCGGTCCTGCCCGTTCACGCCGCCCGCCACCAGCCGGTAGTGGTAGGTCGTCTGCGCGGTCAGGCCGCTCAGCTGCGCGCTCACGCCGAGTTCCGCGGAGCCCGCGCCGGCGTCGCCGTCGGGGACGGGCGTGATGAGCCCGTACGAGCTCGTGGTGCCGTACTCGAAGTGGTAGGTCGTCGGCGCTCCCCCGGGGTTCACGGTGCCCGTGACCTTGGCGGCCGAGGTGGTGACGGATTCGGCCGGGCCGGTCGTGACGACGGCGGCGGCGAGCAGGGCGGCGAGAAGCATGTCGGCACTCCAACACGCGCCGGCACGCGAAGATGCGCCGATGCCGACGCCCGTGATCATCGACTGCGACCCCGGCCACGACGACGCGATGGCGCTCCTGCTCGCGCTCGGAAGCCCAGAGCTCGAGCTGGCGGCGGTCACCACGGTGGCCGGCAACCAGACGCTGGACAAGGTCACGGCCAACGCGATCCGCGTGCTCGACGTCGCCGGGGTGTCCTCGATTCCGGTCGCCGCGGGCGCCGACCGGCCGTTGGTGCACCCGGCCCGGGTCGCCGCCGAGGTGCACGGCGAGACGGGAATGGACGGGCCGGTGCTGTCAGCGCCGTCGCGCGAGCCGGAGCCGGTGCACGCGGTCGAGCTGATGGCGCGGCTGCTGCGCGAGCGCCCGCTCACGCTCGTCCCCATCGGCCCGCTCACCAACATCGCGCTGCTGCTCGCGCTGCATCCGGAGCTGGTCTCCCGGATCGAGCGGATCGTACTGATGGGCGGCGCGATCGCCGAGGGCAACGTGACGCCGGCGGCCGAGTTCAACATCTGGTGCGACGCCGAGGCGGCGCAGCGCGTCTTCAGCTCCGGGGTCGACGTCACGATGGTCGGGCTCGACGTCACCCATCGCGCCCGGCTGACGCCCGAGCGCGCCGAGGGCCTGCGCGCGAGCGGCCGCGCGGGCACGTTCGTCGCCGACCTGCACGGCTTCTACAGCCGCTTCCACGCGCAGATCTACGGCGACCCGGCGACGCCGGTCCACGACGCGCTGGCCGTCGCCTCCCTGATCCGCCCGTCGCTGGTGCGCGTCGAGCGGCTGCACACGGAGGTCGACACCTCGCTCGGGCTCTGCCGCGGGCGCACGGTCGTCGACCGGTGGCGGCGCACGGGCCTGGAGCCGAACTGCGGCGTCGCGGTCGACGTCAATGGCGACGCGTTCATCGATCTGCTGTGTGCGCGGATTGCTTCGCTTGGCTGATTGGGGCTCTGCCCCTGGAGGGGACGCTTCGCGCGCTGGGCGCGGGTCGCTTGAACGGCAACTGCGCAGGTAAGGGGTTGCGGGGTTCGATCGGGAGCGATCATCCGTGAGCGGGAATCGCACACGATCGACCATCGCGGCACTCATCACGGGAGGGGTGCGTCACGTTTGTTCGCCACAGGTGAACAAACGTGCGTCACCCCCTCGCTCGCAGCCCGAGGCGATGATCGATTTACAGTCACCGCAACTTTCTCCCTCCGCTCCCCTACCTGCGCAGTTGCCGTTAACGCGGCCGGCACCGCCGGCGCCGCGAGTCCCCTCTAGGGGCGCCTGCCGTCCAACGGGCCGGCACCAAGGCTGCCCGGTCGCGTGACTAGACCAGGACCATGGACGCGCGCCTCCCCGCCTCCGCCCACACCGCCCGCCCGTGGCGCATCCACGACCTCGCCACCGGCTTCCGGCTCCTCGACGTGTGGGCACTCCCGACCCCAGGCGGCCCGGACGACTTCCCGCGGCTCGTAGAGCTGCTGGGTTCGATCGACCTCGGCGGCGGCTCGCGCGTCGTGCGCGCGCTGTTCGCGATCCGGCTCAAGCTCGGCGGCCTGCTCGGGCTCGACCGGCCGGCGACCGAACGTGGCGGCGGACCGGTCACGCTCCGCCACCGGGTGCCGGAGGAGATCCGCGGCGGGCCGCGGGTGCCGCACTTCTCCTCGCTGTATCTCACCGATGACGAATGGGCGCTCGAGCTCGCGAACCGGACCGTGCACGGGGTCCTGCACGTCGGTTGGGTGCCCGGCGGCGGCGACGGGTTCCGCGGCAAGATCGCCGTGCTCGTCAAGCCGAACGGCGCGCTCGGTGAGGCCTACCTGGCCGCGATCTCGCCGTTCCGCCACGTGCTCGTCTATCCCGCGATGCTGCGCGAGATCCGGGACGCCTGGGGCGCCCGCCAGCCGGTACCGTGACCACGTGGCCGGCAACGACGCGCAGGTGCTCGAGCTTGCCGGGCGGGAGGTGCGGATCACCAGCCCCGGCAAGGTCCTGTTCGGCGAGCGCGGCGAGACCAAGCTCGACCTCGTGCGTTACTACGCGGCGCTCGAGGCGCCGCTGATGCGGGCGATGGCCGGCCGGCCGCTCCTGATGCAGCGCTTCCCGCAGGGCGCGGGCGGCCCGTCGTTCTTCCAGAAGCGCGTACCCGACAGCGCGCCCGACTGGCTGCGGACAACGATCGTGGAGACCGTCAACGGCACGCCGTCGCGCGCGCTCGTGGCCGCCGACGTCGCGCACCTCGCCTGGGCGGTCAACCTCGCCTGCCTCGGCTTCCACGTCTGGCCGTACCGCGCCGAGGACGCCGAGCACGCCGACGAGCTGCGGCTCGATCTCGATCCCCAGCCCGGCACCGGGTTCGCCGAGGCGCGCGTCGCAGCGTGGGAGCTCAAGGCGCTGCTCGACGAGCTCGGCATCGCCGCCTACCCGAAGACAACCGGCAACCGCGGCCTGCACGTGTACGTGCGGCTCCAGCCGCGCTGGGACTCCTACGAGGTCCGCTCCGCGGCGGTCGCCGTGGCGCGCGAGCTCGAGCGCCGCCGCCCCGACATCCTGACCGCGGCGTGGTGGAAGGAGGAGCGCGGCAAGCGGATCTTCGTCGACTACAACCAGAACGCGCCGCACAAGACCGTGTTCGGCGCCTGGTCGGTCCGCGCGCGTCCCGACGGCCAGGTCTCCACGCCGCTCGCGTGGGACGAGCTCGACGACGTCGACCCCGGCGAGCTCACGCTGGCCGCCGTCCCGGGCCGCTACGAGCGCGACGGCGACCCGTGGGAGGCGATCGACCGCGAGCCCCAGTCGCTCGAGCCGCTGCTGGCGATGCACGAGCGCGACCGCGCGAACGGGCTGCTCGACGCGCCGTGGCCGCCGGTCTATCCGAAGCAGCCGGGCGAGCCGCCGCGCGTCGCGCCCAGCCGGGCGCGCTCGAAGCCCTGACCGATCACTCGCGCGCCAGCCGCTCGAGCGCCTGTGCCGCCAGCGCCGCGCGCTTCTGGTTCTGCGGGAGCCGTTGGAGCCCGAAGCGCTCGAACAGCGCGCTCAGCGTCCCCTTGACGGTCTCGACCGAGATGACGAGCTCGTCGGCGATCTGCTGGTTGGACGCGGGCGCCGCGTAGCCCGGGCCCGCGAGCGGGCGGCACAGCGCCTCGAGCACGCGGCGCTGCGCCGGCGTCACCTCGACCGCGGAGGCGAGCCGGTGGGCGGCCGTCGTGGCCGTGGTCGAGGGGCTCGGCGGCGCGCAGAACGCGATCAGCGTCTCGCCCACCGAGATCACGTCGCCGCCGCGCAGCCGTCGCCGGCCGCGCACGCGCTCGCCGTTGACGAACGTGCCGTTGTGCGAGAGCCCCTCGTCGCAGACGATCCAGTCGCCGCCGATCCGCTCAAGCTCGGAGTGCAGACGCGAGACCTCGCCGTCCCAGGGCAGCGCGACGTCGTTGGAGACCCGCCTGCCGATGGTCAGCCGCTCCAATGCCGGGTCGAGCTCGACGACGACCTGCTCCCCGGCGCCGCCGCGGTAGAGCAGGAACGGCGACCCGCGGCGCTCGGCGCCGACCCGGTCGCGCACCTCCTCCGGCGTGACCGGCTCGGGCGGGAGGCCGCTCATGAACGGACCCTAACCGCACGCGTGAAGGCCGAGCTCGCCGTCGTCAATCCCGGCTCGCCGCGCCCACGCGCAGGTGCGCCCGTTCGCCCTGGGCGCCCATCAGCACCAGGACCTCGGCCGGACCGCTCATCCAGTGCGGCGTCCAGGTGCTGAACTCCGCCGCCTCGCCCGGCTCGAGCACGAGGTCGTCGTCGCCGATGACCAGGCGGAGGCGGCCGGAGAGGACGTAGAGCCACTCGTGGCCCTCGTGCACGCGCGGCTCGGGGTCGCGCCGCTTGGGGATCGTCAGGTGGAACGCGCGCGGGCCGCTGCCTTCCTCGCGGCTGAGCGGGAGCACGCGCATGCCGTGGACGGTGCGAGCGCGGCGGCGCACGCGCGGATCGGCGTGCGGCTCGGGCGCCAGCAGCGCGTCGACCGACGTCCCGAGCGCGCGGGCGAGCGGGGCGAGGTGGTCGACGGCGAGCCGGCGCTTGCCGGTCTCGAGCCGGCTCAGCGTCGACGCCGCCATGCCGGCGGCCCGGGCGACGGCGTCCAGTGAGAGCCCGCGCTCCTCGCGCAGGGCGCGCAGGCGCGTGCGGATGCGGTCCTCGTTCGTTGCCAATTCAGCAACACATCTTGCCAGACTCGCCGCGCTCCGCCACGCTCGACGGATGAACACGGATGTGGTGGTGGCCGGCGGCGGAAGCGCCGGTCTGCAGGCGGCGCTGACGCTGGGGCGGATGCGCTTCGACGTCGTGGTGATCGACGCGGGACGGCCGAGCAACGCTCCGGCGCACGCGATCGGCGGACTGCTCGGCGCGCACGAACTGGCGCCGCGCGAGCTGCTGGCGAGCGGCCGCGCGCAGCTCGCCGAGCTGCCGTCGGTCCGCGTGATCGACGGCGAGGCGACGCGCGTGGAGGCGGGCGCGGTGAGCCTCGGCGACGGGACGACGGTGAGCGCGCGCGCGGTGGTGCTCGCGACCGGAGCCGACTACGCGCTCCCCGACGTGCCCGGCATCGCCGAGCTGTGGGGGACCTCGGTGATCCACTGCCCGTTCTGCCACGGCTGGGAGGCGCGCGACGCGCGCGTCGGCCTGCTCCCCGCGAGCGAGGAGCACGCCGGGCACCTCGTCGGGCTCCTGCGCCGGCTGACCGCCGACCTCGAGGTCTTCGACGCGCTCGCCGGCGTGCGCGCGGTTGACGGCGTGCTGCGGGCCGTCGTCCTGCCCGACGGCCGCGAGGTGCCGCGCGACGTGCTCTTCATCGCGGCGCCGCCGAGTCCGCGCGACGCCGCGTTCGCCCATCTCGCGCTCGAGCGGACCGGCCCGGGGCTCCTGGTCGTCGACGAGTTCGGCCGCACCTCGGTGCCCGGCGTGTACGCGGCCGGCGACCTCGTCTCCGTCGCGCCCGCCGTCGCCCAGGCGCTTGCGACCGGCCAGCGCGCCGCGGTCGGCGTGACCCGCGACCTCGTGAACTGAACTTTCGCGCTCGCATCCGCGGTGCCGATGCGTTTAGGCTCGGTCGCGCGACGGGAGCGACAGCGGACATCTCACTCGGGTAACGATGGCGGCCGCCTACTGCTCATCATGCGGCGCGGGCGTCTCTCCCGGAGCGGCGCTCTGCGGCGAGTGCGGAAACGACGTCACGCGCCGCGCGCGGGCGTCGGCGGGAGACGTGGACGCGTGCCCGCGGTGCGCCTCGCTGCTGCTTGGCGGCGCGAGGTTCTGCAGCGCGTGCGGCAACCCGGTCGACGAACCCGCCGACCACGCCCCCGCACCGCCCAGTGCGCCGCCCGCCCCGCCTCCGGCGACGGCTTCGGCCCCGGCCGCCGCACCGCCGCATCCGCCGCCGCCGCCCACAGGCGCGCCATCGCCGGCGACGGCATCCGGGCCGGCCGCCCCGCCGCCGCCTCCGCCCCCGCCGAGCCGGCCGGCCGTGACGGGCGCCCAGCCCGCGGCGCCGCCTCAGGCCGCGCCCGCGCCGAGGACGGCGGCATCGACGCCTTCGGCCACGCCCGCCCCCGCAGAGCCCGCGCCCGCCGCGCCGTCCCCGGCGCCGCCTCAGGCCGCGCCCGCGCCTGCCGCGCCGACCGCGGCGGCATCGACGCCTTCGGCCACGCCCGCCCCGGCAGAGCCCCCGCCCGCGACGGCGTCTCCCGCCGCGCCCGCGCCTTCCGCGGCGGCGTCTCCCTCCCCACCCGCGCCCGCAGCCCCGTCCGCGCCGTGGCCTCCGCCCGCGCCCTCGACGCCCGGCGGCGGCCCGCGCCCGCCGCTGGTTCCGCGCCCGACGGCGCCGCCCGAGGTCGCCGCGCCCGAGACGGCGGACGTGCCCGCCGTCAATCCCGAGCGCGACTTCTTCACGTACAACGCGCTACCCGCGTCGCGGCCACCCGAGGACACGTCGGCGCTGGAGGCCGAGCTGGCGCCCGCGTCCGGCGCCGCCGAGCCCGCTGCCGCCGCCGCGGCGCCGCTTCCCGTGCCGGCTCCCGCCGCGCCGCCTCCCGCAGAGCCGCCTCCGCGCGCGCGGCGGCCGACCGCGGCGCCGCGGCCGGCGCACCCCGCGCCGCCGGGAGAGGGATGGTCGGCGGGGCGGATCGCTGCGATCGCGATCACCGCCGTGCTGCTCGTGGGCGGCGGCATCGCCGCGCTGTTGCTGAGCGGCGGAATCCGGCACGCCGAAGCCGACGGCCGCGAGGACGAGCGCCAAGACGCCCGCCCCGACGGAGACGCCGCGTCGCACCCCGAGGCCCGCCGCGGGCCTGCGGCGCCAGGCGCTGACCCTCGACGGACTGATGAAGCTGTCCGAGCAGGGCCGCGCCGCGGCGGTCAAGGGCGACACGAAGGCGGCGATCGCCAACCGGACGAAGCTGCTCGCCGGCCTCAAGCGCCTTGGCGCCCAGGCCACCGACGCGCGGCTGAAGGCGGGCCTGGGCAGCTTCACCGCCGCGATCCGCGAGTCGCTGCGCCAGAACTCCGAATGCGCCGACCGCTGCTCGGCCGCGGAGCTCAACAAGGTCAACCGGCTCAAGCGCCAGGCCGTGACCGAGCTCAATCCGCTGCTGCGCAGGTACGCGCGCACGTCGTACGACGCCCGCGACATCTGATACGCGTGATCGCCGAACCCCCGCGCTGAGATTCCGTAGTTCCGCCCGCGGGTGCGCACGGTTCTCCGGTTTTCGTCGTGCTGCGGCGGCGTCAGGCTGATGGCATGCGACCCGACTCGGCCGTCCGCATCGTCACGAGGCGCCACGTGGAGGCGACGGCCGAGGGCGAGATCCGGCTGGCGGTGACCGGCCCCGGCGGCTGCGCGGGAACGCTGGTGCTGCGGTCCGAGCGCCCGATCGGGAGCCGCTGGCTCGAGCGCGGCCGGCCCCGCGTCGTCACGCTCGCACGAGGCCAATTCACGCTTGAAGCGGACGGTCACGCCGAGGTGATCCTGCGGCTCGCGCCGGCGCACCTGGCGCTGGTGCGGCGCATGGGGGCGATCCGCGCGGTGGCCCACGTCGTCACCACCGGCGGGCACGCCGCCGCGGGCGTGACCGTCCACGGGCAGCCCCGGCGAAAGGCAGCCGGCCGCGCCGCGGCTCGGGCGGCCGTCACCGGCGTCCTCACGCTGCTCGTCTGCACGCCCGCGGCCCTCGCCTCGTGGTCGGCGCCGCAGACACTCTCGTCGCGGGAGGCGACCGGCACCCCGGCGCTCGGCATCGACGCGCACGGCGCCGCGCTGGCGACCTGGGCGCGCCCATTCGGGCGCGGCTGGCGGCTCGCGAGCCGGCCGGCCGGCGCGGACGCGTTCGGCCCGCAACGCGCGGCGCCGTACCTCGGCGACGAGGTGGTCGACGGCGCCCTTCCCGCGCCGCTGGTCTACGGCGACAGGCGGACGCTCGCGCTCGAGCAGCACAAGGGGCGCTCGACCTGCGGCGGGCTCGCCACCCGCTACGCGCTCGCGGCGCGCAGCGGACCCCGGCTCGCCGGCGCCCGCCACCTCGCCACCATCTTCTCGCACCAGCAGCCGCCGCCGCTCGCGCTCGCCGGCAACCGACACGGAGTCGCGATCGCCGCCTGGATCGAGTACCCGCGCGACGCGCGCGGCCGCTGCATCAGGACCCGCGGCGAGGTGCTCAAGGCGGCCGTCCACCGGCCGGGAGCCGGCTTCGGCCAGCCCGTCACGCTGCTTCGCGGCGTCGTGTCCCAGATCGTCGCGGTGGCCGTCGGCGAGCGCGGCGACATGCTCGTGGCAATCCGCCGCAAGGGCGGCCTCGAGACGCGCTCGCGCGGGACCTCGGGTCACTGGAGCGCGCCGCGCGAGCTCACGATCGCCGACCAGCGCGTCGACGCGCTGCGCGCCGCGATCGCCCCCGACGGCGCCGCCTGGCTGCTGTGGTCGAGCGGGCTCAGCGGGGCCCGCACGGTGAGCAGCGCGGCCCGCCGGCCGCGCACGACGCGCTTCGGCGCGGTGCGCGTCCTGGAGCGCAGCGTCTTGACGGACGAGCTGCTCGACAGCCCCGACCGCTGGCGCCTGCGCATCGCGACGCCCGAGCGCGGGACGGGCGCGACCGCCGCGTGGACCAGCTCGGACGGCGTCCACCTGCGCGTGATGGTCGCCCTCGCGCGCGGCGACGCCCCGCTCGAGCCGCCGGCGCAGCTGACGCCCGCCGGCGAGGATTTCGTGCTCGGCGACCTCGCGCTCGGCGCCGGGCGGCGCGCGATCGCGGTGATCTCGCGCCCGCCGGGCGGTCCGGGGAGCGCGCGGGTCGCGGTCGCCGGCGGCATCGCCCCGTTCCCGGCGCTCGAGCCGGTCGGCGACGGCGGGAGGATCGACGGCGAGGCGCTCGCGCTCGACCCCGTCACGCGCGAGCCGACGCTCGTCTGGACCGAGACCCGCCCGGCCACGCCGACACCGGTGACCGCCGTCCGCGCCTCCACGCGGCGCGAGCCGGCGCGCTGAACGCGCGCCGGCGTCGTGCGGTGAACCGGGTCAGCGGCGGGTGCTGACGACCTTGTCCTTCTTGGCCGTGGTGCCGAACTCGTCGGTGATCGTGACGAACACGTGGAGGCTGAGCTTGCCCTTGTGGCGCACGGCCGCCGTGGCCGCGTAGCCGGAGACCTTCAGCTTGAGCTTGACGACGCCGTCGCCGCCCGCGGTGCCGGACGCCTTGGCGATCGTGACGGTCTTGCCCTTGACGCGAGCGGTGACCTTCACCGACGCCTTCGCCCGCGCGAGCGCGGTGAACGAGAGCGTGGCGGTCCGCTTGCTGCGCAGCGACTTCAGCGCGGCATTGCTCGCGGTGAGCGCCTTCTCGGCCGCCGCCTGGGCGCCGGCCGGGTTGTGGACGACGTTGCCCTCGGTCGAGTCGACGACGTAGTTCACCGACTTGGTGGTGCGGTTGCCGTCGCCGTCGATCGCCAGCACAGTGAACTGGTGCGGGCCCGGCGTCGGGCTCTCGATGATCTGCGTGCCCTGGCAGGTGTCGATCAGCGAGCCGCCCGCGTCGGTGCAGTCGAAGCTGGAGGAGAGCGTCGAGTGCAGCGGCACGTGCTGTCCCTCGACCGGCGCCGCGATCGTGATCTGCGGCGCGATCATGTCGACGATCCGGTAGTTGACGAACTTCTCGGTCGCGTTGCCGGTGCGGTCGGTCGTGTGGACCACGAACTGCTGGTCGCCGTGCTTGGTCGTGTCGATCGTGGCGTCGCCGTCGCACGTCGCCACTCCCGACCCGCCCGGCTCGTCCGCGCACGCGAACGCGGTCGGCAACGCGCCCTGGTTGGACGCGATCACCTGGCCTTCCACGGGCATGGTGACGGTGATCACCGGCGGCGTGGTGTCGACGTCGGCGACGGCGGGCCCGGCGCAGACGGCGCCGACGACGACCACCGCGGCAAGCAGGCGGAGTGGAGTGGAAGCGCGTAGCGACATGGCGCGGCATCCAAGCCGAGCGCGGCGCGCGCGCCAATCGGGGTGCCGCCTGAGATTTGACGCTACCCCTGAGACACGGCGGCGCGCAGCGCAGGCGCCACCTCTCGGGCCATCAGCTCGAGGCTCCGCCAATCGTACGGGGCGTAGGCGGCAAGCAGGAAATCCCCCGCGCCGAGCTCGGCGAACGGCAGCATCCGCTCGACGCACTGCTCGGGCGTGAGGAACGCGAAGTTCGACTCGTCGATCGGCAGCGCCGGCGCCAGCTCGCGGCGGCGCGCCGCCAGCGCGGCCTCGTCCTCGGCGAGCACCGCGCGGAGCGTGAGCGACTTGCGGATCTCGGCCGGGTCGCGGCCGACGTCCTCGCAGTGGCGGGAGAGCACGCCGAGCTTGTGACGGAACGTCTCGATCTCGTGCAGGCCGGTGTTCCACACATCGGCGTGCTCGGCCACGATCCGTAGCGTGCGCCGCTCGCCGTCGCCGCCGATGATCAGCGGCAGACGCGCCTGCATCGGCTTGGGGTCCAGCTGCGCCTCCTCCAGCCGGTAGTGCTCGCCCTCGAAGCTGAAGCGCTCGTGCGTCCACAGCCCGCGCATCACCCGGCACGCCTCGTCGAGCATGTCCATCCGGACGCCGATGCGCGGGAAGGGGATGCCGTACTGGCGGTGCTCGGACTCGAACCATGCCGCGCCGACGCCGAACTCCGCCCGGCCGCGCGAGATGTGATCGATCGTGGCCGCGATGTTCGCCGCGACGGCCGGGTGCCGGTAGGTGACCCCGGTCACGAGGATCGCGACGCGCACGCGCGAGGTGCGCGCCGCCATCGCCGCCATCATGGTGGGCCCCTCGAAGCACGGCCCGCCGGGGTCGCCGACGATCGGCATGAAGTGGTCGAACACCGAGACCCAGTCGTAACCGAGCTCCTCGCAGCGCCGCCACAGCTCGGCGCACTGCTCGAAGCTCGCATGTTGCGGACCCGAGTAGACGCCGAAGCGGATCACGCGGCCCAAGGATACGGTCGGGCGCGCCGATTCGTCAGGATGGTGCGCCGATGGACGGGTATCCCTTTCAGCGCCGGCTGGGCGCATTCCCGTTGCGCGGCGGCCGGGCCGAGGTGCGCGTGTGGGCGCCGCGAGCGCGCGAGGTGCGGGTGCAGGGCGTGCTGATGGAGCACGCCGGCTACGACATCTACGAGGCGACGATCGACGCCGGGCCGGGCGACGACTACGAGTTCGAGCTCGACGGCGCGACGTACCCGGATCCGTGCTCGCGCTGGCAGCCGCAGGGGCTCAGGGGCCCGTCGCGGCTGCTCGACACGGGCGCGTTCGAGTGGACCGACGAGGAGTTCCGCGCCCCCGCGCTGGCCGACGCGGTGATCTACGAGCTGCACGTCGGCACGTTCTCGCCGGAGGGCACGTTCGAGAGCGCGATCCCGTACCTGCACGAGCTCGCCGACCTCGGGATCACCGTCCTCGAGCTGATGCCGGTGGCCGAGTTCCCCGGCCGTCACGGCTGGGGCTACGACGGCGTCTACCTGAGCGCGGCGTACTCCGCCTACGGCGGACCGCAGGGCCTGCAGCGGCTCGTCAACGCGGCGCACGAGCTCGGCCTGGCGGTGATCCTCGACGTCGTCTACAACCACGTCGGCGCGTCGGGCACCAGGGCGCTGGAGGCGTTCGGGCCCTACTTCACGCCCAAGCACCGCACGCCGTGGGGCGAGGGCCTCAACGTCGACGACTCCGGCGCCGACGCGGTGCGCGAGTGGGTCTGCCAGAGCGCCGAGCAGTGGGTCCGCGACTTCCATCTCGACGGCCTGCGGCTCGACGCGATCCATGCGATCGTCGACTCGAGCCCCGAGCACATCGTGCAGGAGGTCGCCCGCCGCGTCCACGCCGTCAGGCCGGGCGCGCTGGTGATCGCCGAGTCGGGCCTCAACGACCCCAAGGTGATGACCGCCTGGGGCTGCGACGCCGCCTGGGCCGACGATTTCCACCACGCCCTGCGCACGCTGCTCACCGGCGACACGAGCGGCTGGTACGAGGAGTTCGACTCGCTCGCGCTGCTCGCGAAGGCGTTTCACCGGCCGCACGTCCACGACGGGACCTACTCGACGTTCCGCGGCCGCCGCTTCGGGGCATCCGCCGATGACGTGGCGCCCGACCGCTTCGTCGTCTTCAGCGCCAACCACGACCAGGTCGGCAACCGCGCCCTCGGTGACCGCCTTCCGCCCGAGACACGCCGATTGGCCGCGTTCCTGACTGTTTTGTCACCCTTCACACCAATGATCTTCCAGGGCGAGGAATACGGCGAGCGGGCTCCGTTTCAGTTCTTCAGCGATCACATCGACCAGGAGCTTGCCGATGCGACGCGCGAGGGACGGCGACGCGAGTTCGAGTTCTCGGGCGTCGAGGTGCCCGATCCGGAGGACGCGGCGACGTTCGCGCGCTCCAAGCTCACCCGCGACGGCGAGCCCGACGGCCTGCGCGATCTCTACCGCGAGCTGATCCGCACGCGCCGCTCGCTCGCGGGCGGCGACGTGCGCGCCGAGTTCGACGAGCGCGCGGGCTGGCTGGCCGTCCAGCGGGACGAGCACGTCCTGCTGGCGAACCTCTCCCGCCAGCCCGTCCACGTCCCCCGCGAGCACGTCGAAGAGGTCGTCCTCGCCACTCATGCGCCCACGCTCGAGCCCGGCTTCGTATCGCTGGCGCCGCTGTCGGGAGCGCTGGTCCGCTGATGGACGTCTGGCCGGGGTCGCCGTTCCCGCTCGGGGCGACATGGGACGGCGAGGGCACGAACTTCGCGATCTTCTCCGAGCACGCCGAGAAGATCGAGCTGTGCCTGTTCGACGACGACCGCGAGACGTGCATCGAGATGACCGAGCGCGCCGCGTTCCACTGGCACTGCTACCTGCCGGGCGTGCACGCCGGCCAGCGCTACGGCTACCGCGTCGACGGCGCGTACGACCCGCCATCCGGGCGGCGCTTCAACCCGTCCAAGCTGCTGCTCGACCCGTACGCGAAGTCGATCGAGGGGCCGATCCGCTTCGACAAGGCCAACGTCCTCCCGTACCCGCCGGAGGGCGGCCCGGACGACGACCTGACGCCCGACGACCGCGACGACGCTGCGGCGATCCCGAAGTGCGTCGTGATCGACCCGCGCTTTGACTGGCAGGACGACCGCCCGCCGAACACCGCGCTGTCGGACTCGGTGATCTACGAGACGCACGTCAAGGGCTTCACGATGACCCACCCGGACGTGCGCGAGGACCTGCGCGGCACCTACGCCGGGATGGCGTCCGACGCCGCCGTCGGCTACCTCAGGGACCTCGGCGTGACCGCGGTAGAGCTGCTGCCGGTGCACCACATCGCCGACGAGGCGTTCCTCGTCGACCGCGGGATGACCAACTACTGGGGCTACAGCACGATCGGCTTCTTCGCGCCGCACTCCACGTACGCCGCGACCGGCAAGGCGGGCCAGGAGGTGCGCGAGTTCAAGGGCATGGTCAAGGCGCTGCACAAGGCGGGCATCGAGGTGATCCTCGACGTCGTCTACAACCACACCGCCGAGGGCAACCACCTCGGCCCGATGCTCTGCTTCCGCGGCGTCGACAACCTCTCCTACTACCGGCTCGTGCCCGACGACCCGCGCCACTACATGGACTACACGGGCACCGGCAACACGCTCAACGTCACCCACCCGAGCGTGCTGCGGATGATCATGGACTCGCTGCGCTACTGGGTGATCGAATGCCACGTCGACGGCTTCCGCTTCGACCTCGCGTCCGCCCTGGCCCGCGAGCTCTATGACGTCGACCGCCTGAGCGCGTTCTTCGACGTCATCCACCAGGACCCGGTGCTCTCGCAGGTCAAGCTGATCGCCGAGCCGTGGGACGTCGGCCCGGGCGGATATCAGGTGGGAAATTTCCCGGTTCTGTGGTCAGAGTGGAACGGCATCTACCGCGACACGATGCGCGACTTCTGGCGCGGCGAGGCGCACGTCGGCGACTTCGCCTCGCGCCTGACCGGCTCCAGCGACCTCTATCAGGACGACGGCCGGCACCCGTTCGCGTCGATCAACTTCATCACCGCGCACGACGGCTTCACGTTGCGCGACCTCGTCTCCTACAACGCCAAGCACAACGCGGCCAACCAGGAGGACAACCGCGACGGGACCGACGACAACCGGTCCTGGAACTGCGGCGTGGAGGGCGAGACCGACGACCCGCAGATCAACGCGCTGCGCGAACGCCAGCAGCGCAACTTCCTCACCACGCTGCTGCTCTCCCAGGGGACGCCGATGCTGCTCGGCGGCGACGAGTTCGGGCGCACCCAGGACGGCAACAACAACGCCTGGTGCCAGGACACCGAGATCTCCTGGTACGACTGGGACCTCGCCGACGCCAACGCGGGCATGCGCGACTTCACGCAGAAGCTGATCGCGTTGCGGCGCGCGCACGCCGTCTTCCGCCGCCGCTCGTTTCTGTACGGGCGCGAGCTGGAGGGCTCCGGGCTGCCCGACGTCGCCTGGTTTCGCTCCGACGGCGCGCGGATGGAGGACGGCGACTGGTCTGAGGCGGAGGCCTCGCTCGGCGTCTTCCTCAACGGCGAGGAGATCGCCACGCCCGATCCGCGCGGCCGCCAGGTGCTCGACGAGTCGTTCCTGATGCTGTTCAACGGGCACCACGAGGACCGCGAGTTCGTGCTGCCGTCCGCCGAGTTCGGAAAGACGTGGTCGGTGGTGCTCGACACGGCCCGGCCGGAGCTCGAGCCGAGCGCGGAGAACCTGCCGGCCGGCAGCGAGACGGACCTGGTGTCCCGCTCGATCGTGCTGCTGCGCCGGGAATGACGGAGCCGCGCGCGACCTACCGGCTGCAGCTCGCGGGCGACTTCGGCTTCGCCGGCGCTCGGGCGCTCGTCCCGTACCTGCGCGACCTCGGCGTCTCGCACCTGTATCTGCCGCCGTCGTTTCAGGCCCGCGCGGGCTCGCCCCACGGCTACGACGTGGTCGACCCGACCGCGATCTCCGCAGAGCGGGGAGGGGAGGAGGAGTTCCGCCGGCTCGTCGGCGCCGTGCACGAGGCCGGGATGGGGATCGTGCTCGACATCGTCCCCAACCACATGGCCGCCGACGAGGCGAACCGCTTCTGGCGCGACCCCGAGCTGCGCAGGAAGTTCTTCGACATCGACGAGCGGACCGGCCGCCACCGGCGCTTCTTCGACATCGACGACCTCGCCGGCGTCCGCCAGGAGGACCCGGAGGTGTTCGCGGCCACTCATGAGCTGGCGCTGCGGCTCGTGCGCGACGGCGCCGTCGACGGCCTGCGCATCGACCACCTGGACGGGCTTGCCGACCCCGCCGGGTACCTCGCCCGGCTGCGTGACGCCGGCGCGCACCACGTCTGGGTCGAGAAGATCCTCGACCCAGGCGAGCGCCTGCGCGACTGGCCGGTCTGCGGCACGACCGGCTACGGCTTCCTCAACGACGTCGCCGCGCTGTACGTCGACCCGGCCGGAGAGGCGCCGCTGACCGACCTGTGGGAGGAGGTGTCCGGCGACCACCGGCGCTTCCGCGAGCACGCGTTCGAGGCCAAGCTCGAGCAGGCGCGGACCGCGTTCGCGCCCGAGGTCGACCGCCTTCGCCACGAGGCGCCGCGACCGCTCACCGGGCTCGAGCGCGCGCTCGCCTCGCTCCCGGTCTACCGCACCTACGTGGAGCCGTGGAGCGGGCGTGTCGAGGACGCCGACCGCGCGGCGGTCGCGGTCGCCGGGCTGCCGGAGTCGCTCGCGCGCGCGCTGACGCTGCAGGACGGCGGCTGGGACGGGTTCGTGACCCGCTTCCAGCAGACGACGCCGCCGGTGATGGCCAAGGGCGTCGAGGACACGGCCTTCTACCGCTACCTGCGCCTGCTCGCGCTCAACGACGTCGGCGGCGATCCGGCGCGGTTCTCGCTGCGCGTCGAGCGCTTCCACGCCGCCAACCGCGAGCGCGCCGAGCGCTTCCCGCTCAACTTGCTCGCCACGCAGACGCACGACACCAAGCGCTCGGGCGACGTGCGCGCGCGGCTCGGCGCGCTCGCCTCGATGCCCGAGCGCTGGGCGTCGCTCGTCCGCCGCTGGCTGGCGACCTCGCGCGTGCTCACGACCGGCGGCGCGCCCGACCGCGTCGAGCAGTACCTGATCTTCCAGACGATCGCGGCCGCGTGGCCGATCGAGCCGGAGCGGCTGATCGCCTACACGGAGAAGGCGCTGCGCGAGGCCAAGCGCAACACCAACTGGATCGAGCCCGACGAGGGGCACGAGTCCGCCGTCAGGCGCTTCGTCCGCGCGCTCTACGAGCACCGCGACTTCCGGCGCGACTTCGACGCCTTCGCGGCCGAGCTCGCCGAGGCGGGCGACCGCGCCGCGCTCGGGCAGGTGCTGCTCAAGCTGACCTCGCCCGGGGTTCCCGACATCTACCAGGGCGACGAGCTTCTCCTGCTCTCGCTCGTGGACCCCGACAACCGCCGCCCCGTCGATTGGGCGGCGCGCCGCGAGGCCTTGATCGAGGTCCTCGCGGGCGCCGCCGTTCCCCACAAGCTGTTCCTGATCCAGCGCGCGCTGGCGCTGCGCGCCCGCCGCCCGGAGGCGTTCGCCGGCGGCTACGCGCCCATCGAGGCTGGTCCGGACGCCGTCGCGTTCGCACGCGGCGGCTTGGTCGTCGCCGCCGCCCGCCTGCGCGGCGACGGCGCCCGGACGGTGTCCCTGCCCGATGGAAACTGGCGCGACGTCCTCTCCGAGCGCGTCGTCTCAGGCCGCCTGACCGTCGCGGACCTGACCGGCGAGCTCGGCATCGCGCTACTGGAACGCGACTAGCCGCAGTAGCGCCCCTGGGCCGCCGCGGTCGGGCCGGCGGCGCGGAACAGCGCCACCAGCATCGCGGTCCCGAACGACATCCATTCGATCTGGGCGAGCAGCTCGTCGACCACGCGGCCGCGCGTCTCCGGCGCGAGCCCGAGCAGGACGCCGTGCAGCTCCGCGCGCTCGCGCGGGCGCAGCTGGACCATCAGCTGCGGCCACGCGCCGGCGGGCAGCATGCCGTCCCAGCCGCGCGGGACATCGGCCATGCGGCCGCGGCCCTCGGCGCGCGCCAGCAGCTCCTCGGCGAGCACGAAGATCGCCGTCATGCGGCCGATCGCGGTCGACAGGTGGCGCGGGACGACCATCCGGCTGTGGGCGATCCGCAGCAGCCCGGAGGAGACCTCGAGGATCGCCGAGCGCGCCACCTCGCTGGCGCCGGGCCGTCCCCGTTCGGCGGCGAGCACGGTCGAGGTGGCGCGCACGGCGTCGTCCTGCCAGGCGCCCGGCTCGCGACCGGCGTCGGACGCGTGTGCCTCGAGCGCTCGAGAGAGCAGCAGGACGGAGCTGGCGCTCGCGTCGCGAATACGGCGCAGCTGCGACGCGAGGATCGGATTCGCAGGATCGCCCAGCGTCGCCGCATGGCCCTGATAGCCCTCCGCGGCCAGCGCGACGGTCAGCATGTGCTCGATCGAGAGGCACATCAGCGCGTGGCACTCGAAGTGCACCTCGGCGCGCGTGATGTCCAGGCCGTGGGCGATCGCGCGGCGGTGGGCGGCGCGGATGTCGTCGTCTTCGGTAAAGGCGATCTCGGCGAACAGGGAGGGCGCGTTCATGTACCGCTGTCGCGGCTCGCGCGGATCCTCCCCCCCTCGAGTTATCGCAACTCGAACTCGCCCGCGCCGTCGGTGGCCGGGGCCGGGGCCTGGGGCTTGGGCTTCGGCTTGGCGGTGGCGACCGGGACGGCCGTGCGGATCGCGGTCGCCACCGGGGTGCGGACGGCGGCGACCGTGGCGACCGCCGGCGGGCGCCGCCGCTTCGCGCGGCGCTTGACCGCCTTCGCCTTGGCGGGCTTGGACGCGGTCGGCGCCGCCGTGGGAACCGGCGTCGGCGTCGGCGTGGCGGCGGCGACGGCCGGCGTCGGCGTGGGCAGAACCGGCTCCTTCTTCGGCGACCCGGTGAGCGCGACCACCGCGACGGTCGCCGCCACCGCGGTGCCGCCCGCGGCCGCCACGGTCCCCGCCTTGGCCGCGGTGCCGCCGCCGTGGAAGAGAAAGTGGCCGAAGCCGCCGGCGCCGGTCGCGCCGGCGCCGGCGAGCGCGGCCATCATCAGCGGGACCGGCGGGGAGAGCGCGGCGATGCCGCGCATCCTGATCACGTCGCGGCGGCAGGCCGAGCAGCTCTCCAGGTGCTCGGCGGCCAGCGCGTAGCGCTCGCCGTCAGGGTCGAGCAGCCCGAGGGCGTACGCCTTGATCATCGAGTGGCGCGCGTCGCACCACTCGTCGCGCTGGATCTCGCCGACGAACGCCCCGACCTTCTTCGAGACGCCGTCCATCAGCTTCTCCATCCGGCGCGGCTTGATCCCCATCGCCTGCGCCGCCTCGGGCCGGCTGAAGTCCTGCACGTAGCAGAGCGCGGCGGCCTCGCGCTCGCGGCCGTGCAGCTTCTCGCGCATGCCTGCGATGAAGTAGCGCAGGCGCATCTGGTCGTCGACCTGGGCGGCGAGGTCGAGATCGACGCGCTGGCCGTCGAGCAGGTCGGCGTCGACGCGCGCCTCCTGCTTGAGCGCGCGGAACTCGTCCAGTGCGCGGCGCTGGGCGATCGTGACCAGCAGGCCGCTGACGTTCTCGATCCGCTCGCCCTCGGCGAGCTTGGTGTGCACGCCGTGCCAGGCCTGGTTGTAGAACGCGTCGAGGTCGAGGTCGTCGAAGCGCACGCCGCTGGAGGCGAGCTTGCCGCGGACGGTGCGGAGGATCTCGGGCTTGAGGCGCTCGTAGTCGCGAGCGAGGACGGTGTCGGCCTGCCGGGTGGGCGCGACGATCGTCATGGCACGTCGACGCGCACCTTCCGTGCCGCACTGCGCTCCGATGGCCACGGCCAGCCGGGCGCGCGCTCGACGACGGAGCGGAAGCTGAAGATCGTGTCGCGCGCGAGGTGGACGAAGCGGTAGCGCCACGCGTAGGTGCCGCGGGCGGTGGCGCGCGCGGAGCCGACCGGCTGCCAGCGGCCGTTGACGATCGACTCGATCGTGACGACGGCGCCGCGCGCCGACACGCCTGCGCCGCGCAGCCGCCCGTGCAGCGTGAGCACGCGGCCCTTGACGATCCGGCCGCGGCTTGAAGCGAGCCCGAGCCTGAGGTTCGCGCGCACCGTCGCGGTCGCGCTGGCGCCGCCCGGCGAGCTGACGGTCACGCGCTGCGCGCCGTCGCGCTGGAGCGTGACCGCGAAGGCGCCGTCCGCTCCCGTGGTGACGGGGGCGAGCGTGCGCGGGACGGCGCCGTCGGCGCCCAGGTCGAACCAACTGACGGTCAGGCGCGCGCCGGCCACTGGCGCGCCGGCCGCGGTCTTGAGCGTGCCCGCGAGCCGCGCCTTGCCGCCCGGCGGGTGCTTGAGCGTCGCGCGCGAGAGCGTGAGCCGCTCCGACTCGCCCGCCGGCGCGACGGTTGCCGGTTGCGTTGCGGCGGAGATCGTCGTGCGGTGGATGGCGACGGCCAGCGGGCCCCACGCGGTGACGTTGCCGGCTGCGTCGACGACGGCGCCGGAGGCGGTGTGATCGCCGTCCGGGGCGTCGAGTGCGAACGCGCGGTCGGCGAGCGCGGGGCACGGCTGCAGCGAGCTGTAGGGCGCCGCGCAGCCGCTCGCCAGCGTCCGCGCCGGCCCGCCGTCGAGCGACAGCGTGACCGCGGCGACGCCGCCGCCGCGGTCGGCCGCGCTGACGATCACCGCGTCGTCGCCGGCGGCCGAGGCGGTGGCCGTGGGCGCGAGCGCGTCGGTGAGCGTGACGCGTGAGCGGTAGAGGTCCATCTGCGCGTCGAGGCACTCCTCGTGGCAGGCGACCCGGAGCGTGAGCGCGTCGAGCGGCGCGTGCTTGGCGGTGAAGCGGTTCGCGTTCGAGAGCGGCGACTTCGGGTCGCCGACCGTACCCACCGAGACGGTGAAGGACGTCGTCCCAGCGGTCTCGATCAGGCTCGTGTCGTCCGGGTCCCGGTTGTCCTCGGCCGAGCGCCACAGCTCATAGCCGGCGATCCGCGTCCCCGCGGGCGCCGCGAGCCGGACCGCTCCGTCGGGCGTCACGCGCAGCGAGCCGCCGGTCGCGCAGGCGTCGGCGACCTTGCCCTCCGCCTGCCAGGCGGAGGCGCTCAGCGCGCTGCCGTCGGGCCCGCGGCAGGACCAGACGTCGTACGTCCCCGCGTGGGCGACTGCAGGCATTGCCGCGGCGGCCAGCAAAACCGCCATCCATGACAAGTTGACCGTGCGAACAGCGCAATTACTACTCCACGGGCCCCGGTCCTGCCACCGCCTAAAGGGATGGGTGCTCGAGCGCTTCCCGCCCGGCTCCTGAGCGTGCCCGGCCAAGTAGGCTGCGCCCCGCCGTGCGCGTCCTGGTCGTGTCCTGGGAGTACCCCCCGATCGTGGAAGGCGGCCTCGCGCGCCACGTCCGAAAGCTTTCGGAGCAGTTGGTGCGCCAGGGCCACGATGTTCACGTTCTGACCAGGGGCGGAGGGCACCTCGGGGCCGAGGAGGACCGCCACGGGGTGACCGTGCACCGGGTGCGCGAACCGGACTTCCCGAAGGACGATCTCGACGCGTTCATCGCCTGGGTCGAGCACATGAACGACGACATGCTGGCCGCGGGAACGGAGCTGGTGGCCCCGGCCAGGGGTACGACGCATTCCGGCGGGCCCGGACCGCCATCTGTCTCGCCTGAGGGGCTCGCCACTTGGCTCTCGCCGCTGCCGGGCCGCGACAGGCGCACACGTACCACCAGTATGCGAGCGCCTGCCGCAGCCGGCAGCGACGACCCGGACTGCGCCGGCGATGCGCCGTACCCCCGGCCGGAACCACCGGGCGGCGGGTTCGACCTCGTGCACTCGCACGACTGGCTGGTCGCCGCGGCCGCGCGCCGGCTGGCCCGGCGGCGCCGGCTGCCGTGGCTGGTGACCGTGCACGCGACCGAGTACGGGCGCCACCAGGGGTGGGTCGACAAGCACCCGCAGTCGCACATCCACGCGGTCGAGAGGCGGATGGTCCGCGCGGCCGACCGCGTGATCACCTGCTCGCACTACATGCGCGGGCACGTGCGCGACGTGTTCGGCGTCGACGGCGTCACAGTGATCCCGAACGGGATCGACCCGACCGATCTGCAGCCGGTCGCCGACCTTCCCAGGTTGCGGGCACGGTTCGCGGCGCCGGACGAGCGGCTCATCCTGCTCGTGGGCCGGCTGGTGTACGAGAAGGGGTTCCACCTCGCCCTGGACGCGCTCCCCGGGCTGATCCGCCGCGTCGGGCGGGTGCGCTTCCTGGTCGCCGGGAGCGGCACCGCCGAGGCTGAGTTGAAGGAGCAGGCCGAGCGGCTCGGGCTGATGGAGCACGGCACGTTCCTCGGCTGGACCGGCGACGACACGCTGCACTCGCTCTACCGGATCGCCGACCTCTGCCTGGTCCCGTCGCTCTACGAGCCGTTCGGGCTCGTGGCGCTGGAGGCGATGGCATCGGGCTGTCCGACGATCGTCGCCGACACCGGAGGGCTGCGCGAGGTCGTCCCGGCCGGCCGCCGCGTGGGCCTGCGCTTCCGCGCGCGGTCGACGCGCTCGCTGGAGCGCATGGCGCATCAGTTGCTCACGAGCGACGAGCTGCGCGAGCGCCTGGTCGCCGAGGCGTCCGAGCACGTGCTGCGCTTCGACTGGGCCGATGTCGCGCGCCAGACGGCGGCGGTGTACGAGCAGCTCACGGCGTCGCGCCGCGGAGTTAGCCGGTCGCGGGCAAGCGCCTCTTGAGCGGACTCGCCTGGTCGTGCTGCCGGCCGCGTGAACGGCGAACTGCGCGGGTGAGGGAGTGGGGAGAAAGTTACGGTCACTGTAAATCGATCACCGCGTCGGCCTCTGGGCGTGGGGGGTGACCCACGTTTGTTCGCTCTGAGGCAACAAACGTGCAGCACCCCCCTCCGCGGTGAGCGATTCGATGGTCGATCGTGCGCGAAACCCACGCACCGACGATCGTTCCCGATCGGAGCCAGCCGCCCTCACCCGCGCAGTTGCCGTTCAAGCGGTCACGGCCCGGCAGTCCAAGCGTCCCCTCAACGGGCGCTGGCCGCCCATCCCGCGCTGCGCGCTCAAGTCAGCGCCGCGTCTGCCGTCCGGCGCGTGGCCGGTCGCGGCGCTTCGCGACCACGGCCGCGCCGCGCCCGCCGTCCGGCGCGTGGCCGGTCGCGGCGCTTCGCGGTCCACCGCCGCGCCGTCCCTCAACGGGCGCGCGGGGGGAGGCGCGCGGCCCGCGGCTCGTCCCCTCCAGGCGCGCGGGCCGAGCGCCCGACCACCGCGTACGGAGCGACCACGGCGCCCGGCGCCACGTCCGCGCCCACCACCGCGTGCATCCCCACTCGCGCGCGCTCGCCGACGCGCAGCGGCTCCGCCCGTGGCGGCTGCTCGCGGATCGGGGTCTCCGGGTCGCTCCACGTCGGCTCGGCGTCGCTGACCGTCGCCCACGCGCCGATCACCGCGCCGGCGCCGATCTCCACGCCCGCGCGGGCGGCGATCGCCGCCCGCTCGCCGAGTCTCGCTCCAGGCCCGATGCGGACCGGTGCGTGCGCCTCGATCCGGCTGCCCGGGCCGAGCGCGGCCCCGTCGCCGAGCTCGACGAACGCGCCGCGCGCCACCGACACCCGCGCGCCCGCGCCGACGCGCACGCCGGATCCCGCCCGCAGGCGCCCCCGCGCGCGCAGCCGAATCCAGACAAGGCGCGCCGACATCTCCGCTCACGATGGCATGCCCGTAAGTATGTGGGGGCGCGCCTGTGGGCGCGCCCCCCACGTGCTCAGGCGGTGGCGCCGACGGCCTCGCGGCGCGTGGTCTCCACGGCCGGCGAGGTCGCGGGCAGCCACAGCGCATCGTGGCCGAAGGGCACGCGCACGGCGTCGCCCCCGCCGGTCAGCGCGATCAGCGAGTCCTCGGCGGCGCCGAGGTCGGGCGAGCCGTTGTTGGGCGTCATGATCAGCGCGACCTCGGCGGTCGTCAGCCCGTCGGCGAACTCCGGCAGGATCTCGGCGGCGTCCTCGGCCACCGCGCGGCGCTCGAGGTCGGTGTCGAGATTGGCGATCAGCACGTCGTAGGCCTCCAGCGGCTGAAAGCCGCCGGCCTCCAGCGTGCGGGCGTCCGGCGTGGTGAAGCGCAGGCTCGGCGCGGTGTAGCGGACGCGGTTCTCGTCGCTGGAGTACTGCGCGGCCTTGCCCTGGAACTCGGTCGGGCTGCCGGAGGCGCTGCGCGCCTCCTCGCGGTCGGCCTCGAAGAGGGCCTCGGTCTCGGGGTCGGTGGCGGCGGCGACGACCGCGTCGGCGTCGATGCCGGGCACCCAGGCGATCGCCTCGCGCTGGTCGGCCGGGCTTTCGAGGTCGAGCGTGGTGGTGAACTGCGCGAACTGCAGGGCGCGGAACACGGCGAGCTCGCGCTCGGGGGCGAGCCGGCGGGTGGCGACGACGACCCGGCACGCGGCCCAGGTGCCGTTGAGGTGCTCCCGCGGCTGGGTCGCGAACGGCATCCCGCGCCTGCGGAAGCTGCGGTACCCGAGGCTCGAGCGGGTCGGCGAGTAGCCGCGCGACGCGTACACGTCACGGCTCTCGGTCAGCCCGATCATCACGTGGCGCCATTCGAGCTGATCGCCGTAGCGCCACTTCAGCGCGGAGAGCGCGGGAGAGGCCGACCACGCCCACGGGCAGTGGGGGTCGGAATAGTGCGTGACATGGAGAGAGGGCACGTACGGAAGATTAGTGACCCGGGCCGCTCGGCCCGCCGTCACCCGGACCGCGGTCCGCGCGCGGACATGGCGCCGCCGCGTCCACGCCGCCCCGCGCGATCGCCGCGTTGGCGTCCGGGCCGGTCCATAACTTGCCGCGTCCCGTGACGTACTCGATCGACGCTCCCCGCGAGCGCCCGGCTTTGGCGCGCTCGCTTCCCTCCTGGCCCACCGCCCGTCCCCTCCGCGCCTGGCAGCAGGCCGCCGCCGCCGCGGTCTTCTCGCATGACGGCGACGCGTTCCTCGCCTCGGCCACTCCCGCCGCCGGCAAGACCACTTTCGGCCTGCACGTCGCGCACCGGATGTTGTCCGAGGGGCGCGTCTCGCGCGTCGCGGTCGTCGCGCCGACGACCCACATCTGCCGCCAGTGGGCCGCGGACGCGGCACGCTACGGGATCGCGCTTGAGCCCAACCGCCCGAATGCGGCCGGGCCGGAGCCGCGCGACCGCCGCGGCGTCGCCGTCACGTACGCGACCGTCGCGGCGAGCTCGGAGATCCATCGCCGCCGCTGCGCCGAGAGGCCGACGCTGCTGATCGCCGACGAGCCGCACCACATGGGCGACGAGGCCTCGTGGGGCGTGTCCACGGTGGCCGCGTTCGCGAAGGCCCGCTTCCGGCTGCTGCTGTCCGGCACGCCGTTTCGCTCGGACAACTCGCCGATCCCGTGGGTCGCCTATGACGACGAGGGCGTCTCCCGCGCCGACTTCGGCTACGGCTACACGGACGCGCTGCTCGACGGCGTTTGCCGTCCGGTCACGTTCCACACGTACGGCGGCGACATGGAGTGGGTGAGCGACGGGAAGGTCCGGCGCGCGGACTTCGGCGTCGTCCTGCCGGCGGTCGAGGCGGCGCGGCGGCTGCGCACGGCGCTCGATCCGGCGGGCGACTGGGTGAGCCACGTGCTGCGCGACGCGCACGACACGCTGATGGGCCTGCGCGGCGGGGAGCACCCCGACGCGGGCGCGCTCGTCGTCGCGTCCGACAAGGAGCACGCCGAGAAGCTCGCGGACCGGCTCGCGCGGATCGTGGGCGAGCGGCCGGACGTCGTCACATCCGACGCGCCGGACGCGTCCGCGCGCATCGCGCGCTTCGCTTCCGGCAGCGCGCCGTGGCTCGTATCGGTGCTGATGGTCTCCGAGGGCGTCGACGTCCCCCGCTTGCGTGTCGGCGTATATGCAACCACGGCCCGGACGGAGCTGTTCTTCCGCCAGGTGATCGGAAGATTCATCCGGCGGACGCCGCGGCCGGCCGATCAGATGTCGCACGTCTTCCTGCCGTCGGACCCGCGGCTGAAGGTGCTGGCGACGCAGATCGAGGAGGAGCGCAATCACGCGCTCGATCTGGGGCCGGTGGGGCCGGAGGAGCCCGTCGAGCGCGGCGAGCGCGCGGAGCCGGGCGAGGGCTTCCACGCGCTGTGGTCGAGCGCCCGGCGCGACGACGAGGTGCTACAGACGACGCAGCCCGGCGAGGCGCTTCAGCTGTTCGCGGCCGCCGATCCGGCGCCGTCGCCGGCGCTGGCCGCGTTCACCACGACCGCCGCGGGGGTTTCCGGTCCGGTCGAGCCCGAGAGCGCGTTCGAGCGGCGCGAGCGTCTGCGGGCGGAGCGGCACGCGCTCGTCGCGGCGGTCGCGCGGCGGACCGGCGAGTCGCACCGCGCGGTCAACGCGCGCGTGAACCGGGAGACGGGCGTGAAGTCGGTCGACGCGGCCACCGACGAGCAGCTCGAGGCCGCAATCCGCACTCTGAAGAAGGTCTAACCGCGTCTATCTTTCGCGCGTGCTGCCGGATTGGCCCGACGGGACGGTCGCCACGCTGTCGACCGGCGGCGGCGAGCCGCACGCGATCCCGGTCTCCACGATCGTGCGCGCGAGTGAGCGCACCGTCGTGTTCGTGCTGGCGCGGAGTCGAGAGTCGCTCGCGCGGCTGCGTTCGGACCCGCGCTGCGCGCTGACGATCCTGGCGCCCGGCGTCTCGATGACCGCGATCGGCCGCGCCGTGGTGCTCGACGCCGAGATCTCCGAGCGCGTGGTCGCGCTCCGGATGGACGTCGAGCGAGTCCAGGACCACGCGCAGGACACGTTCGAGATCCTCGGCGGCGTGAGCTGGCGCTGGACCGACGTGGAGGCGGAGCGGGTCGACGCGGCGCTGCGCGAAGCCTTGCGCGAGCTGAGCTAGCGGCCGCCCGCGGACGGGCGGGCGGCCGCATGTGCGACTCAGCTGGTGGTCGCGGCGCTCGCCGCGGGGGTCGCTGCGGGCGCGGCCTCCGCGGCAGTCGCGGCGGCCGGCGTCGATGCCGGAGCGCTCTGGGCCGGCGTGGTCGCCGCGGGCGCGGCCTCGGTCGGCGTGGTCGCGGCGGGGGCCGGCTCGGCGGGCGCCGTCGCGGCGGGCGCGGTTTCGGCCGGCGCGGTCGCCGCTGGGGCCGTCGCGGCGGGCGCGGTTTCGGCCGGTGCGGTCGCCGCCGGGGCCGTCGTGGCGGGCGCGGTTTCGGCCGGTGCGGTCGCCGCCGGTGCCGTCGTGGCGGGCGCGGTTTCGGCCGGTGCGGTCGCCGCCGGTGCCGTCGTGGCGGGCGCGGTTTCGGCCGGTGCGGTCGCCGCCGGTGCCGTCGTGGCGGGCGCGGTTTCGGCCGGTGCCGTCGCCGCTGGTGCCGTCGTGGCCGGCGCGGTTTCGGTGGGCGCGGTCGCCGCCGGTGCCGTCGCGGCGGGCGCAGTTTCGGCCGGTGCGGTCGCGGCCGGCGCGGTCTCGGCAGGCGCGGTCGCCGCCGGTGCCGTCGCGGCGGGCGCCGCTGCGGCCGGTGCCGTCGTCGCCGGCGCGCTCGCCGTCTGCGTCGCCGCCGGCTGGGTCGCCGTCTTCGCGGTTGTGGGCTTCGCCGTGCTCGCCGCGGGCTTCGCGATCGTCGCCTTCGCCTCGGTGCCTCCGGCGATCGTCTTGCTTCCCGCGAGGTACGGGGCCGGGTTGGTCGCCGTGCCGTTCTCGCGCACCTCGAAGTGCAGGTGCGGCCCGGTGCAGTTGCCCGTGCACCCGACCTTGCCGATCACGTCGCCGACGTGCACGTACGCGCCCTTGCTGACGTCGATCTCCGACAGATGCGCGTAGCACGTGGAGACGCCGCCGGCGTGCTGGATGCAGACGATGTTCCCGTAGCCGCTCTCGGTGCCCGCCTGGGAGATCGTGCCGCACTGGGCGGCGCGGACCGGCGTGCCGGACGGCGCGGAGATGTCCTGGCCGGCGTGCAGGTGACCGGGCCGGGACTCGCCGAACCTGCCCGTGACCGGGCCGGAGACCGGCGTCGCGATGCGGCCGGAGCCGCAGCCGCCTGCCGACGCCGGAGCGGGGGCGGAGACGGGCTTCGGCGCCGCCGCCGGCGCCTGCTTGGGAGTGGACGGAGCCGTGACCGCCGGCGTCGTGGCCGCCGGCGTCGAAGCATCCTCGCGCGTGGAGGGTGCGGAGGCGTCGCCGCTCGCCGCCGGCGGCGCCGCCGGCGCGTGGTAGCTGGCAAGCACCGTCTTGCCGCCGCCCTCGCCCAGGAACGAGACGGTCGACTTGAACAGCGCCGCCCACGTCTTCGCGTCGACCTCGCCGGTCACCGCGAGCCCCCAGTGCGACTGGAAGCGCTCCACCGCGCCGCGCGTGATCGGGCCGAAGATGCCGTCGTCGTCGACGCCGACCTGGCGCTGGATCGCCACGACCATCGCGCCGGTGTCGCCCTCGGACACCAGCGCGCCCGTGGGCAGGTGGATCGCGCTGCGGCCCTGGCCCTTGACCCCCGCCGCGGCCACCGCGCGCGACGACGAGCCCGACGACGCCAGCGCGGCCAGCGGCAGGACCGTCGGCCCGGCGGCCATCGACGCGGTCACCGCGAGCGTTGCTCCCTTGCGGCGCGCGGCGTGCTTGCGGCTCAGCGCCGCGATCTCGCGGCGATGTAGGGCACGTGAGTGCGAACGCGCCCAGAGCTCAGGATCGCTGAGATCGCGCGTGTACGACGGATCGATCGGGAACGACAAGTGAACTAACCCCCTGGGCCTCGATGCCTACGGGGTTAGCTGTCGGGCTCGCGCTGGCCTGCGCTACGCCGTCACACGACGACGATTCGCCCCCACGACCTGGGTCCCCCGCTCGCCCCGCCTGGCGACGGGACGACTCGGCTGATCTCACAACTGCGGGCAGGAGAGTACACGAACCGGCGGCGTGCTTCTGTAAACCTGCCGCTTACTCCGCAGCGATCGTGATGTTGCGGCCCGACGACTTCGCCGCGGCCAGCGCGTCCTGCGCGCGGAGGACGAGCAGCTCGGCCGGCTCCTCGCCGTCCCAGCGCGCCACGCCCGCGGACGCCGTCTGATCGCGCGGCGTTGCCTCGCGCACGCGGTCGATCACCTCGACGGCCTCGCCGAGCCCGCACGACGGCAGGACGGCCGCGAACTCGACGCCCGCCAGCCGGGCCAGGAGGTCGACCTCGCGCAGCTCCCCGCGCCAGCGCGCCGCGGTCTCCTTGACCAGGCGGTCGCCCTCGCGCTCGCCGCGCAGCATGTTGAACGCGCTCATGTGATCGAGGTCGATCACGGCCACCGCCAGCGGCGACTCGGAGCGGCGCGCGCGCGCCAGCTCGCGCGGCAGCTCCTCCTCGAACACGCGCCGGGTGACCAGCCCCGTCAGCGGATCCGAAAGCGCGAGCGCCCGCATCTTGGCCCGCAGGCCCGCGTGCTCGATCGCCACCGCGGCCTGCGCCGCGACCAGCCGCAGCACCGCGGCGGGCGCCTCGGGCAGCGAGTCCATCGCCTTGCGCCAGATCACGATCAGCACGCCCGCCACCTCGCCGTCGCGCAGCACCGGCTCGAACACCGCCGAGCGCGCGGAGGTCGCCTCCACCAGCGGTGCCGCCAGCGCCGGATGGTTGCGCGCGTCGGCCACGAAGTACGCCTCCTTCGCGGTGAACGCACGGCCGCCCGAGGTCCCGTCGCCGCGCGGCTGGATCGTCACCGGCTGCACGCTGATCCCGGCCATCGCGGTCGATGCGAAGTCGCGCCCCGACGGCTCGAGCAGGAACGCCACCGGCGCGTCCATCACCTCGCACGCCGCCTCGCAGATCGCCTGCCGCGCGTCGTCGCCGCCGGCCAGCGCCTTGGCGACGCGCCCGATCGCGCCCATCCCGCGCGCCTGGTCGCGCAGGAGGTCGTTGAAGCGCTTCAGGTCGCGCTCGTTGGACTCGCGCTCCAGCTCGGAGGCGAGCACCCGCGCAAGCATGGTGAACAGCTGCTCGTCGTCGGCGGTGAACGCGTCGCGGTCGCGTGAGATCGCGCTCAAAGACCCGACGCGCGTGCCGTCGGAGAGCTCCAGCGGCACGCCCATGTACGAGCGCGCGCTCACGCGCTGCTGCATCGGCAGCCCCGCGTACGTCGGATCGGCGCCCACGTTGCCGATCCGCCGTGCCCCGCGGTCCTCGGCCATGTGCGAGTCGAACGCGTCGCCGAGCGGCATCGCCTGGTTGGACCGCAGCCCGAAGCTGGCGCCGTTGCGCGTGTCGACGATCCGGTGGATGAACTGCCCGCGATCGAGGTGGGCGAGATACAGCCCCGCCGTCGGCATGTGGCGCTCGAGCAGGTCCAGCACGGAGCGCGTGGCATCCGCGAACGAGCGGTACGTCGCAGACGTCGCGGCGGCCGCGGCCTGAATCGCGCTGGTGTCCATCCACTTGCATCATCGGCTATCGCGCGGCGCGCTTGAAGCCGGTTATCCGTCGAGTTCGAATAGCTTGCACGCCATATGAAGCTCGCGACCTTCATCGCTCCCGGCGGCTCGGAGCCGCAGGCCGGCGAGGTACGGGGCGAGGAGGTCGTGGCGTTCGCGTCCGGGACCGTCCTCGACCGCATCGCGTCCGGCGACCGCACGCCCGCCGACGGCGAGGCCTATCCGCTCGCCGGCGTCACGCTGCTCGCGCCCATCCCGCGCCCGCCCGCCATCTTCTGCATCGGCCGCAACTACGCCGGCCACATCGCCGAGATGGGCAGCGACAAGCCCGAGAAGCCGCTCGTGTTCCTCAAGCTGCCGCTGTCCAGCATCCCGCCGGGCGGCCCGGTCAAGAAGCCGCAGGTGGTCACCCAGCTCGACTACGAGGCCGAGCTGCTGTTCGTGATGGGGCCAGACCACACGATCGCCGGCTATGCCGTCGCCGACGACGTCTCCGCCCGCGACCTGCAGAACACCGAGCCGCAGTGGACGCGCGCGAAGGGCTTCGACGGTTCCTGCCCATGGGGCCCGTGGATCACCACCGACGCCGACCCGTCCGACCTGCGCGTGACCACCGACGTCAACGGCGAGCGCCGCCAGGACAGCCGCACGAGCGACCTGATCTTCAGGCCGGATGAGCTCGTGGAGTTCATCGCCCAGACCTGCACGCTGGAGCCTGGCGCGATCGTCCTGACCGGCACGCCGGACGGCGTCGGCGCGGCGATGAAGCCGCCGCGCTTCCTGGAGCCCGGCGACCAGATCCGGATCGAGATCGAGGGCCTAGGCACGCTCAACCACCAGGTGACTTAAGGTCGGATGATCGGGGTGGGGCGGGGCGGAGGGGCTGCACCCTTAATGAGACTGGATGACCCGGTCGATCAGGCCGTACTCGGCGGCCTGGTCGGCCTTGAAGAAACGGTCGCGCTCCATGTCCGCGTGCACCGTCTCTTCGGGCTGGCCCGTGTGCTTGGCGTAGATCTCGTCGATGCGCTTGCGCGTCTTGAGGATCTCCGTCATGTGGATCTCGATGTCGCTCGACTGGCCCTCGAAGCCGGCGGACGGCTGGTGGATCAGGATGCGCGAGTTCGGCAGCGCCATCCGCTTGCCGTGCGCGCCGCCGGTCAGCAGCAGCGAGCCCATCGACATCGCGATCCCGACGCACATCGTCGACACGTCGGGCTTGATGAACTGCATCGTGTCGTAGATCGCCAGCCCGGCGTAGATCGACCCGCCGGGGGAATTGATGTAGAGCGAGATGTCCTTGTCCGGGTCCTGGGACTCGAGGTGAAGCATCTGGGCCACGACGAGGTTGGCGACCTGATCGTCGACGGCCGAGCCGAGGAAGATGATCCGCTCGTTGAGGAGCCGGGAGAAGATGTCGAACTCGCGCTCGCCACGCGCGGTGCGCTCGATGACCATGGGAACGAGTGGCATGTCCCCAGGACAATAGTGCAGCGACGCCGACGGCCGGGATGGGCGCCCTAAGGCGGATGATCGGGTGGGGCGGAGGCGGTCTCTGCGGTCCGCGGCGTGGCCGGCCTCGCAGGCGGCCGAGCAGGCGCTCGATCCGGCGCCCCATCTTGCGCCGGTCCAGGTGCAGCGCGTCGGCCACCTCGGCCGGCGACGTGCGGTCCATCAGCATCGCCAGCAGCGCGAGATCCTCGGAGTCGACCCGGTCCGCGGCCGCCTCGAGGTCCTTCGGCCCGATCGCCGGCAGCGACACGCCGCCGCGCGCGACCACGCGGATCGCCTCGAACAGCGCGGCGGGCTCGGCCGACTTGTCGACCAGCCCGTCCGCCCCGGCCACGCGCACCAGCACGGCGAGCGTCGGTTCGCGGTCGGACGTGTAGAACACCACGCGCGGTGGGTGGTCGAGCGAACGCAGGCGCCGGCACAGCCCGAGTCCGTCACCATCCAGCAGCTGCGGGTCAAGCAGCACGACGTCGGGCCGCTGGCGCTCCACCAGCTCCATCCCGTCGCCGGCGCCGACTGCGGAGCCGACCGGCACGAGGCCGGGCTCCGTCCGCAACATCATGGCCAGCCCGGCGCGCACTGCCGGCTGGGGGTCGATGACGACGATCCGGGTCACGACGTCGACCCTTTCAACGCGCCCTGAAATGGACGTAAAGGAATACGGAAAGATTCAACACGCGTGTTCGAGCTCAACCTCCCGAACGTACTCACCGTCATCCGGATCCTTCTCGTGCCGGTGCTGCTCGCCGCGCTGCTGCAGGAGGCCAAGCCGGGCGAGACGCTCGCGGCGATCGTCTTCGCGGTCGCGTCGTTCACCGACGCGCTGGACGGCTGGATCGCGCGCCGCCAGAAGAAGGTGAGCACATTCGGCAAGCTGATGGACCCGCTCGCCGACAAGCTGCTGGTCACCGCCGCGCTGGTCTCGCTGGTCTCGCTCCAGCGCCTCTCCGCGTGGGTCGCGATGGTGATCATCGCGCGCGAGTTCGCGGTCACGGGCCTGCGCCAGCTCGCGATGGAGCACGGCGAGGTGATCCCCGCGAGCATCTGGGGCAAGATCAAGACGGTCGCGCAGGTCGCGATGGTGCTGTTGTTGATCACCGTCGACGGCTCGCCGGTGTGGCTCGACGTGTTCGTGTGGATCACGACCGCGATCACCGTGGCCAGCGGCGCCGATTACTTCTTCGGCTTCAGGGCGCTCGCCCAGGCGCGTCAGGCCCGGTTGCGGGGAGAGGCCCAAAAGACCTGACCGCGAGAGCTGCGAGGACGCGCGCGGCCGCGCCGAGCTCGCGGTCGGCCGGGGCGGCCAGCGAGATCGTGAACTCCGGCGCGGGCGGGCGGATCGCCACCATCGCGACACCCTCGGCGTCGGCCCACGTGGGCGGCACGATCGCGACGGCGAGCCCGTAGCGGACGAAGTCGACGGTCAGCGAGAGGTCGGCGACCTCGTAGGCGACCGTCCGGCGCACGCCGGCGACCGCGAACGCGCGCTCGTTGGCGATCCGCGTGCCCCACTCGGGCGGCCCGTCGGCGAACGTCTCGCCGCCGAGCTCCTCCAACGACGCCGATTCGCGCCCGGCGAGCGGATGCTCAGGCGCCACCACGAGCTGCATCTCCTCGGTCAGCAGCGGCGTCAGCGCGAGCTCGGGCACCGCGCCGGCGGGAAGGCCGACGAACGCGAGGTCCAGGCGTCCGCGGCGGACGTGCTCGGCGTTGACGGTGCTCGCGCCGATCTCCAGCGCGACCTCGATGCCCGGGTACTCGGCCCGCAGCGCGGCGAGCAGCCGCGGCACGCTGATCCCCGCCTGCCGCGGCGCCAGCATCATCCCCAACCGCACGGTGCCGCGCAGGCCGCCGCGCAGCTGGTCGACGGCGTCGCGCGCCGCCGCGGCCGCGGCCAGCGTCCGCCGCGCCTCCGGGAGGAACGCGCGGCCCGCCTCGCTCAGCTGCACGCGGTGCGTCGTGCGGTCGAACAGCGTCACGCCGAGCTCGCTCTCGAGCGCGCGCACGCCCGAGGAGACCGCCGACTGCACGACGTGCAGGCGCGCAGCCGCGCGCGTGAAGCTGCCTTCCTCGGCGACGGCAGTGAAGGTGGCGAGGTGGCGCAGCTCCATCTCGAATGAAGATAACCGTCAGCGCGAACCTGCGTTGAAAGAGATGGTTGCGTAGTTCACCATCTCTCGGGATGTCCCGCCGCCTCGGATTCCTCTCCGTCGGATTCGCCTATCTCGCCGTGATGGCCCTGTCCGCCGCCCCGTCGCCGCTGTACCCGATCTACCAGCGCGTCGACGGCTTCTCCACGTTCACGATCACGCTCGTCTATGCCGCGTACGCGATCGGGGTGATCGCCAGCCTGTTCGCGGCGGGCCACCTGTCGGACTGGCACGGGCGCCGGCGCGCGCTCGTCCCGGCCGTGATCCTGGCCGCCGTCGCGTCCGCCGTGTTCCTGATCTGGTCGTCGCTGCCCGGCCTGATCACCGCGCGCGTGATCAACGGCCTTGCCGTCGGCGTCGTGGCGGCGACGGCGACGGCCTGGCTCGCCGAGCTGCATCCGAACCCCGGCCGCGGGCAGCTGGTGGCGTCGGCGCTCAACATCGGCGGCCTCGGGGCCGGGCCGCTGCTGGCCGGCGCGCTCGCCCAGTGGGTCGGCCATCCGCTGCGCGTCCCGTACGCGATCTTCCTCGCCCTGCTCGTGCTCGCCGCGATCGTCACCGCGCTCGCCCCGGAGACCCGCCCGCGGGCGAACCCGCGGCCCGCCTACCGCACGCAACGCGTCGCCGTGCCGGCCGCCGGGCGCGCCGCGTTCGCCGCCGCCGCCGGCGCCGCGTTCCTCGCGTTCGCCGCGCTCGGCCTGTTCACCGGCCTCACCGGCACGCTGCTGGCCGGCACGCTCGGGCACTCCTCGCGGGCGCTCGCGGGCGCCGCCGTCTTCGTCGTCTTCGCCTCCGGGGTCGCCGCCCAGCTGACCACCCGGGCCTGGACCACGCGCCGGCAGCTGATGGCGGGCATGGGCTCGGTGGTGACCGGGCTGGCCCTGCTCACGCTCGCCGCCTGGACGGCCGACCTGCCGCTGTACCTCGTGGCGGGCGCGATCACCGGCGCCGGCGGGGGCACGATGTTCCGCGGCGCGCTCGGGACCGTGATCGCCGTCGCGGAGCCGGAGAGCCGCGCGGAGGCGCTCGCCGGTCTCTTCTTGGCCGGCTACGTCGGGCTGTCGATGCCGGTGATCGGCCTCGGCGTCGCGCTGCAGGAGCTCAGCGTCGAGGCGACGCTGCTCGGCTTCGCGGTCGTCGTGGCGGCCGGGATCGCCGCGGCGTCCCGGCCGCTGCTGGGCCGCGCGGTCACCGCCTACTAGGGGCCACTCAAGCGATGCCGTCCAGCCACTCCCGCATCGAGGAGTGGCGGGAGTGCTCGCCGGAGGCGAGCTCGCGGCGCAGCTCGCCCATCAGCCCGAAGCGCTCCGCCTGCACGTTGTGCTGGTGGATCGTCTCCAGGTTCTCCTGGCGCGCCGAGACGAAGTGGCGGTCGCCGAGGACGTCCAGCCGTGTCAGCACGCCGCCGATCATCTCCCGCACGCAGTCCTCCACGAAGCGCGGGCGCCGGTGGGCCTTCTCGACCACCGCGCCCTCGTCGGAGCGCTTCATCAGCTCGTAGATCTCCGACGACATCGAGTTCTCGACGATCTCCAGCAGGACCTGGGCGTCGATGTCGGTGTCGCAGTCCTCCGGGCAGCCGATGTGCAGCGTGCCGAGGCCGCGCTGGTTGTGGGTGGCGACGGGGACCGCCTCGAAGATGCGCTCGATCTCGTCCTCCGAGAAGCCGTCGCCGATCAGCCGCTCGTGCGCGCGCGCCTGCACGAGCGTCTGCGCGCACGGGCACGCGGTCATGCCCTGGGCGCGGACGCCGATCAGCCGCCGGGTGCCGCGCTCGGACGCGACCGCGGCGCCGAGCAGCGAGTAGATCTCCTGTGTCTCGATTCCGGACACCGGGGCCGGCTTGTATTCGGGATAGCGCGCCTCGATGTGGACCTCGGCGGCGCGCGCCCCCTGCCGTTGGCGGACCTTCTCGGCGATGTGCGCGGCCAGCGTCTCGGCGCGGAACGCGCTCTCGTTGAGGACGACCTCGCCGATCGCGTCGTTGACGACCTCTTCGAACCGGCTCATATGCGCGCCCTTCTGGTGCGGGCCGAGGTCCACGAAGCAGTCGAGGCGTGCGGAATACAGCTGCTCAGAGCCGTTTGCGCGGATCCGGATGACCTTCTCGACGTTCGTCACGCCGACGCGGGAGAGCGAAAGCGTCAGCTCCGGAGCCTGGCTCTGGACGTCTTGGAGCGACAGAGTCATGACACCAAGGCTAGGGACTGGACGAAAGGACCAAGCTTTTGCCAAGGACAGACCGCGTATCTCGTGCTACAAAGCCCGACAGAAAGGCGCAACGAGTCCCCCCGGGCGCACGCGGCGGGGATCCAGGAGGCTCGGCCCACATTCGCGACGATCGTCGCGGCCGCCGCTGCTCGGAGCGGCACACATAGGGATAGGCACGGAAGGAGCGGCCCCCGGGGGCGGGGGTTCACGCTCGCAGTCACGACCCGAAGGATTTGAGGGGTTGGGCACCAAGACTGAAGCACTGCTCGTGGACGAGGCGCCGATCACGGAGATCGACGAGCTGCGTCCCCTTATTGCCGAAGGCCAGGAAAGGGGGTTCCTGACCATCGAGCAGATCGCCACCTCTCTCGAGGAGGTGGAGGTCACGAAGGAGCAGGTCGCGGAGCTCCACGCGTACCTGGAAGGCGAGGGCATCGACATCGTCAATGCCGACGGCAAGCCGGCCGTATCCGAGGCCGGGCGCTTCGAGCCGTCGGGTGGGCGCTCCAAGGAAGATGGCCCGCGCAAGCCGGAGATCGACCTCACGGTCGAGCCCAGCCTGGACTCGCTGCGGCTCTACCTGCGCTCGATCGGACGCGTACAGCTCCTGACCGCCGATCGCGAGGTCGCGCTGGCGCAGCGCATCGAGCGCGGCGACCTCGTGGCCAAGCAGGAGATGGTGGAGGCGAACCTGCGGTTGGTCGTCTCGATCGCCAAGGGCTACCTCGGCCGCGGCCTGTCGTTCCTGGACCTGATCCAGGAGGGCTCGCTGGGCCTCATCCGCGCGGTGGAGAAGTTCGACTACCGGCGCGGCTACAAGTTCTCAACGTATGCGACCTGGTGGATCCGCCAGGCGGTGACGCGGGCGATTGCGGACAAGGGCCGCACGATCCGCATCCCCGTCCACATGGTGGAGAAGCTGAACAAGGTCGTGCACGTCGAGCGCCAGCTCGTGCAGCAGCTCGGCCGTGAGCCGCTGCCCGAGGAGATCGCGACGGAGCTCGAGTGCACCGTTCGCGAGGTACGCGACATCCTGCGCATGGCGCAGCAGCCGGTCTCGCTCGAGAAGCCGATCGGCGAGGAGGAGGAGTCCGAGCTGGGCGACTTCGTCGAGGACGAGGCCGCCGAGTCACCGTTCGAGGTGGCTTCGGAGAACCTCCGGCGCGAGAACGTGCGGCGGGCGTTGGACGCGCTCCCGCAGCGCGAGCGCGAAGTCATCGAGATGCGCTTCGGTCTGACCGGCGCGCGTCCGTACACGCTGGAAGAGGTCGGGCGGGCGTTCAACGTCACGCGCGAGCGCATCCGGCAGATCGAGAACCACACGCTCAAGAAGCTCGAGTCGCTGCCTGAGGCGCAGCGGCTGCGCGACGCGACCTGAGCAGCGAACCTTGAGGGCCGGCCGCGCGGGCGGCCGGCCCCTCAGCGCAGGATCTCGATCCCGAGATCCTCGAACGCGCGCGTGTCCCGGCCGTCGGTGGCGAGGTGCGTGAGCGCGGTCGCGGGGCCGTACCGGAATGCCGCGACGGTGCCGAGCTTGCTCGCGTCGGCGAGCCCCACCACGGCGCGCGCGCTCGCGAGCATCGTGCGCCGCACGTCGGACTCCTCCCGGTAGCCGCCGCTGAGGCCGTGCTCGGCATCGATCGCCCACACGCCGAGGAAGCAGACGTCGGCGCTGATCTCCTCGTAGGCGCGGATCGTCTCCGCGCCGGTGGCGACCATCGCGCGCGGGTCGAGCGTGCCGCCGATCACGATCACCTCGGCGCGGCCGGCGAGCGCGCTCGCCACCGGTGGGCTGTGCGTGATCACGGTACCGCCGCGGACGTGCTCGGCGAGCTGCAGGGCGGTGCTGCCGCCGTCGAGGATCACGGTCTGCCCGGGCTCCAGCAGGCGCGCGGCCGCCCTCGCGGTTGCGATCTTGCCCGGTAGTGCGTGGATCTGCCGCTGCTCGTAGCTGTTCGGCGTCGCGGACAGCGCGCCGCCGTGGACGCGGGTGATCCGGCCCGCCTCCGCCAGCTCGTCGAGGTCGCGGCGGACCGTGTAGCCGGAGACGCCGAGCCTTGACGAGAGTTCGGTAGCCACCGCGCGCCCCTCGGCGTCGACGAGCTCGAGGATCCGCCGCTGGCGCTCCTCCTTGAGCACTACGGCAGCTCGGCGAGGTCCGTGAAGACGCGCTTGCCGTGCGTGCGCGCGAGCTCGACCATCTCGTCGGCCCCCGCGGACGGGCCGCCGATCCGCAGCACGCCGTCGCAGCGCTTCACCAGCCGGCGGGCGATCGGATGGAACGTCGCGTCGAAGTCGGCGCCGAGGCCGATCAGCGGGAGCGCGAGCGCTTCTCCGGTGACCGGCAGGTGGCCGCGCTTGAACACGTCGAGCGCCGCGTGGTTCATCGCGTCGACGTTGGCCTGCAGCTTCTCGGGCTCGCCGTTGGTGCCGGATCGGTAGGGGCCGGCGACGAGGATCATGAGCTCTTGCATGTTACTGCGTAGAGTTGCGCATTCATGCGCAGATTTCAACGATGCGCTCGACCACCTCGGCCGGGTCGGGCAGCGCCGCGAGCTCGGCAGCGACGCGCTGCGCGGCGGCGCGCAGGCCATCGTCGTCGAGCAGCCGCGCCACGTCGAGTGATCCGACGAGCGCCGCGCCGGCCGCCGCCGCGCGCTCGGCGTTGTAGTGCTGGTCGGCGCCCTGCGGGAGCAGGATCAGCGGCAGTCCGTGGGCGAGCGCGCCGAACGTCGTGCCGGCGCCGCCGTGCGCGATCACGGCGTCGCAGTGCGGCAGCAACTCGGCCTGCGGGATGAAGCGGTGGACGCTGACGTTGCCGGGCACGGGGCCGACGTCAAGCTCCCCGCCGAGCGTCGCCACGACGTTCACTGGCAGGTCCGCAAGCGCGTCGAAGGCGGCACGGAACGGCGTCGCGTCGCGGTTCCAGACGGTGCCGAACGTGACGTAGACCGTGCGCGCGTGGGGGCCCAGCGGGATCGGCGGCGGGCCTGGCCGGGGGAGTGGCGTCAGCCGCACGGGCAGCGCCGGCAGCAGCCGGATCGCGTCGATCTGCAGCGAGCGGGGGCACGGATCGAGGTAGGCGCGCGGCTCGACCGGCTCGACGCCGGCGGCGTCCCAGAACGGGATTGTCGCCTCCGCCGCGCGCTCCGCGACCCGTGGCTGCACCAGCGGGCCGTAGCCCGCGGTCACATACGGAAGCTCCTCGGCCGTGGCCGCGATCGGACCGGCGTACTCGCTGACCTCGTTGACGATCGCGTCCGGTCGCCATGCGGCCACGATCCCTGTCAGCGCGGCGAGCCGCGCCGGCAGCTCGCGGCGCACGAACAGCTCGCTGAAGAACAGCGCGCGGTGTTCCTCGGGACCGACCGCGAGCAGCTGGGGGACGGCGCGCAGGAAGTCCTCGCGCGCGCCGGGCTCGGGCGCCGCCGGAAACGCCGTGTAGCCGCTTGCCCGCGCGGCGGCCAGGGCCGGCTCGCCAGTCGCGAACGCGACGCGGTGGCCGGCCTCCTCCGCCGCCGCCGCGAGCGGCAGCAGCGGGTGTAGATGGCCGGCGAGCTGGCGGCACGTGAAGAGCAGGCGCATCACTGAATCTTTGCCTGGATCTCCTCCCACAGCGCAGCGTACGCCTTGGCCGCCGGGCTGCGGGGCGCGAAGTCGGCGATCGGGCGGCGGTTGGAACCCATGCGCTCGACGTCGGCGGCCATCGGGATCATGGTCTTCAGCAGCGCGCCTGGCTGCTCGTCGCGCAGCTGCGCGATCACCTCGCGGTGCAGGTGCTTGCGCCTGTCGACCATCGAGAAGAACGCCATCACGCGCGGTCCCTCCTGCTGTGTGAGCAGCTGCTCGATCTGCTCGAACGTACGGCTCGAGAGCGTCGCGGGGATGATCGGGACGAGCAGCACGTCGGCCGCCTCGAACACGCTCTCCGAGACGAGCGAGACGCTCGGCGGGCAGTCCAGGAACGTGTAGTCGTACTCGTCCTCGAGCGGCGCGAGCACGGCCTTGAGCCGCGACGTCGGCTCCTCGGTCGCGTCGAGGGCGAGGTCCATGTGGCGGTAGGAGAAGTCGGCGGGCAGCAGGTCCAGGCCCTCGTGGTCGGTGCCCTTGAGCAGCGCGTCGACGTCGCTGCGGCCGCGCACGAGCTTCTTCCCGCCGCCCTTGACCTTCGGCTTGACGCGAAACAGGAACGTGCTCGCGCCCTGCGGGTCGAGGTCCCAGATCAGCGTGCGCGCGCCGCTCTCGGCGGCGAGCCGGGCGAGGTTGACGGCGGCCGACGTCTTGCCGACGCCGCCCTTGACGTTGTAGGTGGCGATAACCGTCGTCATCCGAAGGTCGCCTTGACTTCGGCGCGGCGCTCGGCGAACGCGGCGAACTGGCCGGCGAACTCGGTCCGGGCGCGGTGCTGCTCGCGCGCGAGCCGGTCGATCAGCGCGCCCATCGCGAGCAGGCCCTCGGCGCCGCCGGGCTGCTTGCCGACCTCGGCGGTGAGCGCGCGCAGCGTGTCGGCCTGGACCTCGAAGTCCTGGTGGCGGCCGAGCACGTCCTGCAGCGCCTTGAGCGCCTTGATCATCGGCTTGACGACGTCGGGGTCGAACAGGCCGCCGAAGAACTCGAGCAGGTAGCGCAGCTCCTTGCCCTTCTTGCGCAGCTCGTGCAGCGCCTCGGGCTCGGTCTCGTCGTCGATCGCGCCGCCCATCTTGAGCATGCGGCGGTAGACCTTGGCGATCCGCTCGCCGGCGAGCTGCTCGATCGGCGGCGTGCCGGGGAGCGCGCTCAGCGCGGACCAGTCGTCGAGGGCCTTGGTCGTGCGCCTGGCGGTCAGCGCGCGGCGCATGGTGGCGAGCGCCTTCGCGCGGTGGGCGACCAGGACCGCGTGCAGCGGCGCGAGCGCCTCCCGATCCTCGTAGGCCTGGAAGTCGAGCAGCTGCACGTCGAGGTCGCGCATCTCGCCGGTGATCAGCTGGATCCGCTTGAGCTCCTCGCGCGCGCGTTCCAGCGGGGCATCCGGGAAGACCGTTCGGAGCTCGCGCAGCAGCGAGCGGGCGCGCCTCACCGCGACGCGCAGGTCGTGCAGGAACTCGCTGTCGACGTCCTCGAGCGTGCCCGGGAGGTTCGCCTCGACGATCTCGTGCGTGCGCGCAAGCACGGACTCTGCGGCCGACCCGGCGCTCTGGCCGCGGGTCAGGTCGAGGTCAAGCTTGGAGCTCGTCCCGGCGGGAGGCTCGCCGGCCGCGGCGATCGCCTCGTCGGCGAGCGGCTGGTCGGTGCGCGTGAGGCCGAGCGAGACGGTGAGGACCTTGTGGACGCGCAGCAGCTCCTTGTCATAGCCGCGCACGGGCAGGGTCTCGACGCGCATCCGGAGTCCCTTCGGCGCCTCTTCGATCAGGCGCACGACGATCTTCTCGTCCTCGTTGAGCACCGCGAGTCCGCGGGTGCGGGACATGACGCGCGCGCGCGAGGTCAGCGCGCGCATCTCGATGATCGGCGCGAGCCTGGTCCGGAGGAGCTGCGGGAGGTCGGTGTCGAACAGCTTCACCGGCGCCGGCTCGACGCTTGCCGACGCCAGCTCGCCCCCGGTCTCGCGGTCGACGATCGCGAGCCGCCCGTCGCGATGGCGGAGCGTGAGCCCCGCCGCGCGCAGGCGCCCGTCGAACGTGTCGTAGAACGTGAGCTCGGCCGTGCGGGCGGGCTCGGCCTTGATCGGGAGGTGTTGCGCGAGTGCGCGATCGAGGCCGAGTCCGTCGGGAAGGAGGTACGCGGTCATCGGAGCGCGCGAGAGTCTGGCAGAGCCGCGCGCGGCTCGGCCGCAGGTCCGGACGTGCGTGCCGCGCGAAGCGCTAGCGTCCGGCCTAGTGGCGAACGCGCGGCGGGTGAGGCTCGGAGTGTGGGCGGGCTACGAGCTGCCCGACCTCGGCCTCAGCGCCGCCGAGCCGATCGCTTCGCGGTTGGAGGCGGTGTACTGGGACACGCCGGACCTGCGCCTGTTGCGACGCGGTGTCACGGTGCGCGAGGAGTCCGGCGAGTGGACGCTGGACGGGCCCGACGGGCTGGTGGCGGCGCTGGACGCCGGCGCGTGGACCGGCGCCGTGCTGCCGGCCGCCGTGCTCGGCTGGACGCGCGGCGAGCCCCTGCGAGAGGTCGCTCGGCTCGCGACCGCGCGCGAGTCCTTCGCGCTCTCCAACCGGCGCGGCGAGGTCGCGCGGCTGGCTCGCGACGACGTCGCGCTCCTGCGGGGCGAGCGCGTCGCGGCTCGGTTCCGGGAGCTCGAGCTGACGCCGCTCGAGGGTACCCCCGCGCGGCTGCTGGAGCGGATCGAGGCGCGGCTCCGGGAGGCCGGCGCGCAGTCGCTCGATCCGGTGCCGAAGGTCGTTCGCGGGCTGGCTCCCGCGGCGCTCGAGCCGCGGCCGGCTTCGCCCGAGACCGGCCCGGACGCGACCGCCGGCGACGCCGTCCGCGCGCTGCTCGCGGCCGCCCTGGAGCGCTGGACGACCCATCAGGCGCCGCTTCAGCTCGATGGCTCGCCGGACAGCGTGCGCGCCATCCGCGGCGGCATCCGCGCGCTGCGGCGCGACCTGCGCGTGTTCACGCCGGTCGTCGATGCCCGCGAGGCGCTCGGCCGCGTGGTCGACCCGCTCACCGCCGTGCGGCGGCTCGATCGCCTGCTGGAGCGCACGGGCGAGCTCGCCGGACTGCATAAAGCACTCACGGCGGCGCGGATCGGCGCCCTTGCACACGCGCGCGCGACGCTCTCGGGCCCGCGCTACGCGGAGCTGCTGCGCGAGGCCGCGGCGCTGGTCGAGCGGCCGCCGCTGCCCGCCAAGTCCGCCGGCCGCCCCGCCGCGGATGTTCTGCCCGCGCTCGTGCGCGAGCCGCTGAAGCGGCTGATGGGCGCTCCCGCCGACGATCCCCAGCGGCAGCGCAGGCTCGCCGACCGCCTGGCGGTCGCCGCGCGCGCGGCCGCGCCGTACGCGGACGCCAAGGCCGCGCTGGCCGAGCTCGACGAGCTGCGCGCCGTACTGCGCGAGCACCGGCACGCGACGACGGGGATCGAGACGCTCGCCGCGCTCGCCGCCCGCGCACCGGAGCACGCGTGGGAGGCCGGCCTGCTGGCCGGCGCCGAGCGCGCCCGCGCGGCCGAGGCGCGCCACGCGGTCGCCTACGCGTTCGCGCGCGCGACGCGGCGCAAGCTCTGGGCCTGGGTGCCCTAGCGGGCGGCGCAGAGGTCGCTCGGCCCGGACTCCTGCTGCGCCACTCCGTTGATCGTCACGGCCTTGCCGTCGGTGGCGAAGTCGAGGAAGAGCTCGCCGGCGGCGTTGAACAGCCGCACGCGCGCCGTGGCCGTCGTCGCCGTGTACTCCGCGCTCACGACCTCCCACTGCCCTTCGTCGCGGCTCGAGCTCGACGTGTCGGTCGCGCCGCTGGAGTAGAACGTGTCGTACGCCGCGTAGCCGTCCTTGCACAGGTGCAGCCGGTTCTCCTGCGTGCGCAGGGCGCTCGGCGTCTCGATGTGCGTGAACATCTTGTCCGCGAGGTCGCCGCGGGCGCGCTCGATCGCGGGCTGGCCGGCCGGCGGGGCCGTGCACGCCCACACGCCCGTGCCCGCCTTCTGCGCGGCCTGCTCGGCGGAGACCAGGGCGGCGCGCTTGCTCAGCCCGTCCGCGCTCGCCTTCGCGAGTCCCGCGCGCACGAGCGCGGCGTTGACGAGCTTGCCGCGGCGGTAGACGTAGCGCGCCGCGGCGGGGGCGCGTGGGTCGCGCCGCAGCTTCACGGACGCACGGGCGGGAAGCAGCTTCGCGAGCCCGCGCTTGGCCTCCGCGGCCTGGCACGCGCCGCCCTCGGGCGCATCCACTCCCGCGAGATCGACGCTGCGCGTCCTTCCGCCGTCGCGCAGCTTGACGGTGTCGCCGTCGACGACCCGGACCACGGTCGCCGCGCGCGCGGGCCCGGCGGCGGCGAGGAGCATGAGCAGAGCGAGCACGAGGGTCCTCATCGCGCGAGCGTCTCATCGCCGCGGCGGCGCGGGGATCGCCCGCAGGGGTGGTGCGGCTCACCCCGCGAGCAGTCCGCCGAGCCGCTTACGCGGCGCGCACGCGACCCGAAGCCGCCGACGCCACCACCGGCCGCCACGCGCCGCCGTCGGCCCGCACCAGCGCCGCGAGCCGGCCGCGGCCGCCCACGTCGATCGACCACCGTCCCGGCGCCAGCAGCCGCGGCTCGCGCTGGGGCACGTGGCCGGAGATCTGGGGCCACGGCGAGGCGAGGTCGCGCGGCCACTCGCCCGCGCCCAGCCAGAGCAGCCCGCCGTGCGGCGCGTCGCCGCCGCGCCCCGGGCCGATCCAGTCGAACAGCGGATCGCCGCCGCCGCGGTGCCAGCGGTCGTTGATCTCCTCGGCGCACTCGCAGGCGTCGCGCGGAAGGCCGTCGCCGAGGCCTGGATGCACGCCCGCGTGCGTGATCAGCCAGCCGCCGGACGAGGCCGCGGCGTGCGGCCAGCCGCGCGTCCCCAGCAGCGCGAGCGCCGGCCCGTGGTCGCCGCAGCCCAGCATCCGCGCCTCGTGGTTGCCGGCGAGCACCACGTCGACCGTCTCCGCGGCGAGCTCCGCGGCCGCCAGGTTCGAGGACAACGACACCCGCCGGTCGAGCAGGTCGCCAAGCTGCACGACCCAGGCGTCCACGCGCCGGCGTCCGCGCGCGTCGAGCACGCCGGAATCGCGCAGCACCGAGCGCAGCAGGTCCGCACGCGCGTGCACATCACCGATCACCACCTCGAGCATTGCCCGACAACGTTCCCGCCCAGGCCGGACGGCATGTGAAGATCGGGTGTCATCGCGCAAAGTCCAGGGATCGGTCCCGATTGCCGCGCGCCGCGCTCATGAGTTGGCTACCGCGATCGTGTTCAGGCACCTCGTCCGCGGCCGCTTCCCGGAGTCCTACTACGAGCTGCTGCTCGCGGAGGGCATCGCGCTGCTCGAGGAGGACGTGAAGATCGCGATCGCCTACGGCCGCCCGCGCCGCAGGGTCGCGATGCGCGGGGCGATCGCGATCACCGAGCGCCGGCTGGCCGTGTGGGGCGGCCCCGGCAAGCAGATCGACGTGCCGTTCGCCGACCCGAAGTTCGCGGCGCTCGAGATCTCCGCCGACGACGGCCTGCTGATCGCGTTCGACGCCGGCGCGCTCGACGCGACGCGCTCCGGTCGCGTCGAGATGCGGCTGCGGACCGCCGACCCCGAGCGGATCGCTCAGACGCTCCGGTAGAGCGGCGCGCGCCCGCGCTTGCCCATCGGCTCCACCAGCTCGAGCGCGCGCAGGCACGCCGCCGCCTTCTGGGCCAGCGGCAGCCCCACGCCCATCGCGCCGGCGAGCTCACGCGTCGTGAACTCGCCGTCGAGCTCCGGCAGCAGGGCCAGCAGATCGCGTGGCGCGCACAGCTCCGCGCGCGAGAGCACCTCCACGAGCCGCCGCTCACCCGGGTCGCGCGTGTAGCGGCGCCCGCGCACGGGCGACGGCGCGCGCACGTGATCCTCCGAGCACAGCAGCAGCTCGACGACGAGATGCGGGTGCGACAGCAGCGTGGGAAACGACACCAGGCCCTCGAACACCGCGGTGAAGCCCGGCCGCAACGGCGACCGCCGCGAGGACAGCACCAACCCGTCGCCGTCGACCCGCACGATCCGCCGGAACGCGGGGATCGGGTGGACGATACGCACCCGATGTCCATCCAGGAGCGCGTCCATTTTCGACCGAAGCGGTGAGAATGAGCCCGTCTGGATCTCCACCAGCTCCCCGTCGGCGCGCACGAGATCGATCACGAAGCCGCCCACCGGAACCTCCGCGCGATCGCCCGGCCGCGCGAGCCACGCTTTCAGCGCGGCGTGCAGCGGCCCTTCGCGCAGGACACCGATCCCGGTCATTGACCGGAGATTTTTCTCCAAGCTTCGGACTTGACGGGACCGCACAGCATGTGCATACTGCCATGCAGCGGTTCCAAAATCGTTTTCGGAAGGCCATGGAGGAGAGAATCACCATCCGCGAGCTCGCGCGGCTCAGCGGCGTGTCGGTCGGCACGGTCTCACGCGCTCTGAACGGCTATGCCGACGTGCGCTCGGAGACCCGTGAGCGGATCATGCGCCTCGCGCAGGAGCTCGATTACACGCCCGCCGCGGCGGCGCGCAGCCTGGTCACCCAGCGCTCGCACGTGATCGGCGTGTTCATGGAGACCGGTGAGGGCCACCCTGACCTCCAGCACCCCTTCTTCCACGAGGTCCTCGGCGGCCTCAAGCAGCGCGTCGGCGCCCACGGGTTCGACCTGCTGCTGTTCGCCTCCGAGCGCCCCGGCAACGGCTACGGCCCGCACTCCTACCTCAAGCGCGCCCGTCACCACGCGGTCGACGGCGTCGCCCTGATCGGCTTGGAGCCCGAGGACCCGGAGGTGCGCCGCCTCACGCGCGGCGGGCTGCCGTGCGTGGGCATCGACATGGATCTCGAGGGCGCGGCGACCGAGGTCGTCATGTCCGACAACGTCTCGGGGGCGGAGGCGGCCGTGCGCCATCTCCACGCGCTGGGGCACCGCCGGATCGCCACGATCACCGGCATGCTCGAGTCGCGGCCGGGAATCGATCGCCTGCGCGGCTACCGTGCCGCCGCGCAGGCGCTCGGTCTCGCCTACCGCGACGAGTACGTGGCCTACGGAGACTTCTACGCCGAGTCGGGCCGCGAACAGACCGCCCGGCTCCTTCAGCTACCTGAGCGCCCGACGGCGATCTTCGCCGCGGCCGACATGATGGCGATCGGCGCCGTGCGCGCCGTCGCCGAGGCCGGCCTGCGCGTGCCCGAGGACGTCTCGATCGTCGGCTTCGACGACATCCAGCTCGCTCCCCACATCAACCCCCCTCTCACCACGATGCGCCAGGACAAGCTCGGCCTCGGCGCAGCGGCAGGCGACGCGCTGGTCGCGCGGATCGCCGGCGACCCTGGTCGCTCGCAGCTGTGCCGGCTCCCGGTCGAGCTCGTGGTCCGCGGCTCCACGGCCCCGCCCGCGGGCTAGGAGGTGACGCACCGACGCACTCACACCAGCGCCGTTTCAGCCGCAGTACCAAAACCGTTTTTGTCCACCCGGAGGAGGAACACTCTCGTGCGCAATAGGCTCGCGGTCGCCGCGTCGGCGATCGCGTTTGTGCTCGCCCCAGCGGCCATCGCGGCCTGCGGGGGCGACGACAACACCAGCTCCAGCTCGACCCCGGCCGCCAACGGCCAGGCCGCCAAGGAGCCACAGCTTGAGAAGGGCACGACCCTGACGCTCTGGACGATGCCCAATTCGCCCAAGCCGAAGGAAGACCTCGACAAGATGATCGCGCCGTTCACGGCGAAGACCGGCGTCAAGGTCAACGTCGAAGAGGTCGGCTGGGACGTCCAGTTCGACCGCATCCGCAACGCGGCGGTCTCGGGAGAGGGCCCCGACATCACGCAGGCCGGCACCACCCAGGTGCCGTTCTTCGCCGCGCTCGGCGGGTTCAACAACCTGAATGACCGCGTCGATGACATCGGCGGCGAGAAGGCGTACGCGCCCGGCATCTGGAACACCACCAAGGTGGAGGGCCAGGACGGCGTGTGGGCGATCCCGTGGTTCACCGAGGCGCGCTCGATCTACTACCGCAATGACGTGCTCGAGAAGGCCGGCGTCGATCCGGCGACCGCCTTCACCGACCTCGCCGCGTTCAAGACCACGCTGCAGGCGATCAAGAACAAGGTCCCCGGGATCGAGCCGTTCGGCGCTCCCGGCAAGAAGGCGTTCGACCTCGTCCACAACGTGATGCCGTTCGTGTGGGACAACGGCGGCGCCGAGCTCTCGTCCGACGCCAAGAAGTCGACCATCAACACGCCCGAGGCGCAGACCGGCGTCGAGTTCATGGCGGGGCTGATCCAGTCCGGCCTGTACGACAAGAGCCAGCTCGAGCGTGACGGCACGCAGGTCGAGAACCAGTTCAAGGGCGGCAAGCTCGCCGTCTGGATCGGCGGCCCGTGGGTGCTCGGCTCGATCACCCGCACCGACGACGAGAACTGGAGCAAGACGGCGCGCGACAACGTCGGCGTCGCGCCGATGCCGACCGGCCCCGGCGGCAAGGCGTACACGTTCGTGGGCGGCTCGGACCTGATGATGCTCAAGTCCAGCAAGCACCCGAATGAGGCGTGGGCGCTGATGAAGTTCCTCTCGGAGGACCAGACGCAGAAGGACTACGCCGGGCTGCTCGGCATGTTCCCGGCGCGCCTGGAGCCCCAGCAGCAGGTGGGCGACTCCGACGAGAATCACAAGGCATTCTTCGAGGCGATCCAGTCGGGGCGGACGTACGCGCCGATCCCGCAGTGGGGCCAGATCGAGAACGCCTATAAGACGCGCTTCGGGAACATCCTCGACAGCGCGGCCGGCGTCGGCAAGGCGTACAGCGCCGAGAGCGTGAAGTCTCAGCTCGATGCCGCCGCGAAGGAAGCCGACGGCCTGCTGGCACAGTCAGCCGGCTAGAGCCTGGGGCTCGTGTCTCAGACGATCGAACACGGAGCGGAGGCCCGCCTGCCCGATGGGGCGGGCGGGCCCCCTTCCCGCCGGCCGCGGCGGTCGGCCTCGCGGTCGCGGACGCGGTTGGCCTATTGGCTGATCGCTCCGGCTGTGACGTTCATGGTGCTCGTGCACCTGCTGCCGACGATCGGCGGCTTCGTGCTCAGCTTCAAGCGCCTGAACACGTTCACGTTCGCGCGGCTGTTCGACGCGCCGTGGGCGGGGCTGGAGAACTACCGCTCGATCCTCTTCGACTCGAGCAACCCGCTGCACGAGGGCTTCTTCGGCGCCGTGCAGAACACCGCCGTCTACACGTTCTGGACGGTCGGCCTGACCTTGGTCGGCGGCCTCGCCGTGGCCCTGCTGCTCAACCGCCCGATGAAGGGCATCCGCCTCGTCCGCACGCTGATGCTGACGCCGTGGATCGTCCCGAGCTTCGTGGTCGCCGTGCTGTGGCAGTTCATGTGGCAGAGCGACGTCGGGATCGTCAACAAGGTCCTGGTCGACTACACGGGCATCCTCGGCCACCGGCCGATCTGGCTGCTCGGACCCAACACCATGTGGGCGATCATCATCCCGAGCGTCTGGCGCGGCCTGCCGTTCGCGATGCTGATCTTCCTCGCCGGCCTGCAGGCGATGCCGCAGGAGCTGCACGAGGCGGCCGCGATCGACGGCGCCGGCCCGTTCCGGCGCTTCCGCTACATCACGCTGCCGCTGCTGCGCCCGCTGATCGCCGTGCAGCTGCTGTTCAGCGTCATCTACGCCGCCTACCAGTTCGCGATCCCGGTGATCATGCTCGGCTCCAACCCGGGCCCGGACGCCGACCTGATGATGACGCTGATCGTCCGGCAGTCGTTCTCCAACAACCTGTTCGGGTTCGGCGCCGCCGCGTCGACGCTGCTCATGCTGATCATGGGCGTCTGGGTCTTCGTCTGGTACCGCATCTTCAAGCGCGATTTGGAGGTCGTATGAGCTCCGCGAGTAACGTCGGCCGGAGGGCGCAGCTTGCGAGCACCGCAGGACGAAACCGTCGTGTCCTGATCGACCGCTCCCTTGATGCTCTGACCTGGTTGGTGCTGGCGATCATGCTCGCGCCGATCTTCTGGCTCGTCGCCGCCTCGATGCAGACCGACGGGCAGCTCGCGACCGGCGCGATGAACCTCTTCAAGCCGACGTTCCACGCCTTCAGCGAGATGTGGAAGACGGTCGACTTCAAGCGCTACATGATCAACAGCCTGATCATCTGCACGGTCGCGGCGCTGATCGCGACCGCGTTCGCCAGCTTCGCCGGGTACGCGCTCGCGCGCTTCCGCTTCAAGGGCGCCCGGCCGGTGTCGCTCGGCGTGATCGGCACGCAGCTGATCCCGGGCTCGCTGTTCCTGCTGCCGGCGTTCCTCGGGTTCATCTGGCTCAAGCAGAACACCCCGATCCACCTGTACGACACGCGGACCGGGATGATCCTCGTCTACACGGCGTTCTTCACGCCGGTGGCGATCTACTTCATGCGCTACTTCTTCACGGCGATCCCGAGGGATCTCGAGGAGGCGGCGATGGTCGACGGCTGCTCCCCACTCGGCGCCTTCCTGCGGATCGTGCTCCCCGCCGCCGCGCCCGGCCTGGTCGCCACGTTCGTGTACGCGTTCCTGTTCGCGTGGGATGAGCTGCTGTTCGTCGCGTCGCTCACGCAGCACAACGCGGAGACGATCCCGATCGGGATCCGCAACTTCATCGGCAACTACCAGGAAAGGACGGCGCAGCTGATGGCGGCTGGCGTGGTCTCGACCCTCCCTGTTCTCATCGCCTTCTTCGTCACGCAGCGCTGGCTCATCAAGGGCATCACCGCCGGGGCGGTGAAGGGATGACGGCGACCGCCGCATCGGCAGCGGTAGGCGACGGCGCGTTCGGGGCGAACTTCCGCTTCGGCGCGGCCACCGCGGCGTACCAGATCGAGGGCGCGGCGCGCGAAGATGGGCGCGGCGAGTCGATCTGGGACCGCTTCTGCACGATCCCGGGCGCCGTCGAGAACGGCGACACCGGCGATGTCGCCTGCGACCACTACCACCGCTGGGCCGACGACCTCGAGCTGATGTCCTCGCTGCGGCTGGAGAGTTACCGCTTCTCGATCGCCTGGCCGCGCGTGCAGCCCGACGGGCGCGGCGCGCTGAACGTCAAGGGCGTCGCATTCTACCGGCGCCTGGTCGAGAGCCTGCTCGAGCGCGGGATCGAGCCGGTCGCGACGCTCTACCACTGGGACCTGCCGCAGGCGCGGCAGCTCGCCGGCGGCTGGGCGGTGCGCGAGACGGCCGAGCGCTTCGCGGACTACGCCGCGCTGATGGCGGACGCGCTCGGAGACGTCGTCGAGGGCTGGATCACCCACAACGAGCCGTGGGTGGTCGCGTTCCTCGGGCATGCGCTCGGCACCAAGGCGCCTGGCGTGCGCGACTGGCAAACGGCGCTGAACGTCTCCCACAACCTGCTCGTGTCGCACGGGCTGGCGCTCGAGCCGCTGCGCGCAACCGGGCGCCCCGTTGGAATCACTTTGAATCTGACGCCGATGCGGCCGGCGTCCCCCCGCGATGAGGACGCCGCCCGGCGGCTCGACGGCTACCAGAACCGCTGGTTCCTCGACCCAGTGCTGCGCGGCGCCTATCCCGCCGACATGGTCGATCACTACGAGCACCTGTACGGGCCGCTCGCGCTCGACGACCTCGACGTCATCTCGCGGCCGATCGACTTCCTCGGCGTCAACTACTACAACCCGACGCTCGTCCGGCGGGCGCCGCGGAGCGCGCCGCTGCAGGCCGAGACGGTCACCGCGCGGCCGCCGACGACGGCGATGGGCTGGACGGTCGACGCCGAGGGGCTGCACGAGGTGCTCACGCGGGTGCGCCGCGACTACGGCGACCTCGTGATCTACATCACCGAGAACGGCGCCGCGTTCGACGACGAGCACGCGATCAACGGGACGATCGAGGACCCCTCGCGCGTCGCCTATCTCGCCGACCACATCGACGCGGTGCGCCGGGCGATCGCGGACGGCGTCGACATCCGGCGCTACTACGCGTGGTCGCTGCTCGACAACTTCGAATGGGAGCACGGCTACGAGAAGCGCTTCGGGATCGTCGGCGTGGACTTCGACACGCAGGTGCGCACGATCAAGCGAAGCGGGCTCTGGTATCGCGACTACATCGCGGGGGTGCGCGGCTGATGGCGCAGATCACGTTCGACGGCGTCTCGAAGGTGTTCCCGGACGGCACGCGCGCCGTGGACGGGCTGGACCTCGAGATCGCCGACGGTGAGTTCACGATCCTGGTCGGGCCGTCGGGCTCCGGCAAGTCGACGGCGCTGCGGATGGTCGCAGGGCTCGAGGACGCGTCGTCGGGCGCGATCTCGATCGGCTCCCGGGTAGTCAACGACATCGCCCCGAAGGACCGCGACATCGCGATGGTGTTCCAGTCCTACGCGCTGTACCCGCACATGTCGGTCGATCAGAACATGGGCTTCGCGCTCAAGATGCAGCATGTCGAGAAGACGTCGATCCGCGAGCGCGTGGGGCGGGTGGCGACGCGGCTGGGGATCGGCGAGCTGCTCGCGCGGCGGCCGCGCGCCTTGAGCGGCGGTCAGCGCCAGCGGGTCGCGTTGGGGCGGGCGATCGTGCGCTCGCCCGAGGCGTTCCTGATGGACGAGCCCTTGAGCAATCTCGACGCCAAGCTGCGCGTCGAGATGCGGGCGTACATCGCGCGGCTGCACCAGGAGCTCGGGACGACGACGCTGTACGTCACCCACGACCAGACCGAGGCGATGACGATGGGCGACCGCGTCGCGGTGATGCGCGACGGGCGGCTCGAGCAGGTCGACTCGCCGCAGCGCCTCTACGAGCATCCGGTCAACGTGTTCGTGGCCGGCTTCATCGGGTCGCCGGCGATGAACCTGCTGCGCGGCAACCTGGCCGACGGCTGGGTCACTCTGGGCTCGCAAAAACTGCGGCTGGCTCGGCGCACGACACACACGGGCGAGGTCGTGGTGGGCATTCGCCCGGAGGCGCTCGAGCCGGCCGCGGAGCTTGGCGACGACGTGCTCGAGCTGCGCGTCGTGCTCGCCGAGATGCTCGGGTCCGACGTGCTCCTGCACATGCACTCCGAGGCGCCGTCGGTGCTCACCGGCGACATGCTCGACCTCGCTGCCGAGCTCGACGTCCACTCGCAAGACCGCTTCATCGCGCGCGTGCCGTCGGACCTCCGGCCGGACCCGGGCACGCTGGTGCGGCTGCGGATCGACATGGAGCGGGTGCACCTGTTCGATCCGAAGACCGAGCTGGTGATCCTGCGCTAAGCGAGCGAGCGCGGCAGCCCGAACCGCGGGAGCACGCCGCTCTCGAAGCGGGTCATCGCGCAGATCCGGTCGCCGGCGAGGGCGAGGACGATCAGGCCGGTCCCGTGGCGCACGCCGTCGGGGGCGTGCAGGTAGGCGCCGAACGCCGGCTGGCCGTTGGCCCGCGTCGGCACGAGGTCGAACCTCCGGCCGGGGCCGAGGATGAGCGCGCAGAAGCGGGCCACGGCGTCGCGGCCCTCGTACTCGAACGGCATCGGCGGCATCGAAATGAAGACGTCGTCGGTGAGCAGGGCGACGACCGCGTCGAGGTCGGCGGCTTCGTAGGCGCTGACGAACCTCGCCACGAGCGCGTCCTCGGAGGGTGAGCCGGCGGCGGGCGGAGGTTCGCGCTCCTCGCGGCGGTCCAGCCCGGCCCGCGCCCGCTTGAGCGCGCTGTTGACCGACTCGACGGTCGCGTCCAGCATGGCGGCCACCTCGCTCGCGCGGAAGCCGAGGACGTCGCGCAGGATGAGCACCGCGAGCTGGCGAGGCGGCAGCGCCTGCAGCGCGGTCACGAACGCCAGCGAGATCGATTCGGTCTGCTCGTAGCGCGCCTCCGGGCCGAGCGGGACGTCGAACGCGCCCTCCAGGAGCGCGTCGGGAAACGGCTCGATCCACACGATCTCGCCGAGCCGCGTCGGCTCGGGCGGGTCGATTCCGGGCACGTTCCACTCCTTGGCGGGGCGCCGGCCGGCCGCGCGGCGCGCGTTGAGGCAGCGGTTGGTGGCGATCCGGTAGAGCCACGTACGGATCGAGGCGCGTCCCGCGAACCCTTCGAGGCCCTGCCAGGCGGCGAGCAGCGTGTCCTGCAGGGCGTCCTCGGCGTCCTGGAAGGAGCCGAGCATCCGGTAGCAGTGCACCTGCAGCTCCCTGCGGTGCGGCTCGGTGAGCGCTCGGAACGCGTCGCCGTCTCCGGCTCGCGCGCGCGTGATCAGGTCTGTGGCCACCACATCCGTGTAGACACCGGAGGAGAGGCGAACTGGGCGCGCCCATTTTCCTCCGGCCGCGGTGTCTGCATCGCCGACAACGCGGAAAGGAACCGGAGATGTTGCTGAAGGACAAGGTTGCCGTGATCTACGGAGCGGGAGGCGCGATCGGCGGAGCCGTCGCCCGCGCGTTCGCCGCCGACGGAGCCCGGCTCTTCCTCACCGGGCCGCGACTGGCGCCGATCGAAGCGCTGCAGATCGACTCGGCTGGGGCCGCGGAGCTCGACGCGCTCGACGAGCAGGCGGTGGAGGGGCATCTGGAGTCCGTGATCGACGCCGCCGGACGCGTGGACATCTCGTTCAACGCGGTCGGGATCTCGGACACCGGGATCCTGGGCGTGCCGCTGGCCGAGCTCGACGTCGAGCGGTTCGCGCGGCCGATCAGCGCCTATACGACGTCGTACTTCCTGACCGCGCGCGCGGCCGCGAGGCGCATGATCCCGAACCGGTCGGGGGTGATCATGACCGTCTCCTCGCTCCCCGCGCGGGTCGGCTCCAACCTGAACGGGGGCTACGGCACCGCGCACGCCGGCAAGGAGGCGCTCACGCGTGACCTGTCGCTCGAGCTGGCGCCCCAGGGCATCCGCGTGGTCGGCCTGTGCCCGCACGCCATGCCGGAGACCGACACGATGCGCGAGGTCTACGAGATCAAGGCTGACGCGATGGGCGTCACCTGGGAGCAGTTCCAGGCCTACCTCGCCGGCTCGACGCACCCGCGAAGGGTCATGACGCTCGACGAGCTGGCGAATATGGCGGTCTTCATGGCATCTGACCGCGCGAGCGCGATGACCGGAACGACCGTCAACCTGACGATGGGCGCCGTCGCCTAACTGCGGATCCGCACGGGGGCGCCGATCGGGAGCAGCTTCTGAAGCTTCCTGAGGTCGGCGTTCCTGAGGCGGACGCAGCCATGGCTCGGGCGCCCCGGGATCAGGCCCGGCTGCGACGTGCCGTGCACGCCGATGATCCCGCCGCCGGGGAACTCGCTCAGCTTCGCGTAGCCGCTGGTGCCGTAGATGTATGGGCCGTACGCGCCGGTCGGCGGATTCATCTTCAGCAGCTCGCGGACGTAGAAGCGGCCGTTGGGGGTCGGCGTCGTCGGCGTGCCGATGCCGACCGGCGCGCTCCACACCGGCTCCCCGTCCTTGTAGACCGTGGCCCTGAGGTCGCTCTTGTCGACCAGCAGCGCGGTGCGCGTCGTGTGCGCATCGCCGAGCGTGGCCCTGCGGACCCAGCCCGTCCGACCGTTCGGCTGGCCGGGCACGCGAATCCGGACCCAGAGCCGCCGTTTCGCGTCCGTCTGCTGACTGAGCATCAGATAGACCTCGGGACTCCTCATCTCGGTCTTCGGGTGAAGCCGGGCGATCGTGCGTGCGTCGCCGCTCGGCGCACTGCGAACCGGAGCGTTGGTCACCGGGTGAGCCCACATGCTGCTGCTCCACTCGTCCGAGAGCGTGCTCGCGCTCGGCAGGAGGGCGGCGACGGCGAAGGCAGCGGCGATGGCAGGCATATCTACAGCGATTGTCGCACCGGCTCGGTATCATGCGCGGCCGCCCGGTGGGATTCCCGAGCGGTCAAAGGGGACGGGCTGTAAACCCGTTGGCTCAGCCTTCGCAGGTTCGAATCCTGCTCCCACCACTAAAATGCGGAGCATCGGCGGTTGGCAGGTTCGAAACACCTTCGCGGCGCCTTCGTTTGGGTGGGAGAGCCAGCGTGGATGTTCAGTCGTGTCGCTTCCGTCCTAAGCTCCACGCGCCAGCCGGGTTTCCCGAGCGACGCAGCGATCTCGTCGGCTACCGGTTCTGCCTCGAAGCAGCTGCGCGGCAAGCGTCGTCTGGTGCTCGCCGTCGCTGCCGCTGTTCGTCGGCGAAGGCAGGGCGTTCCGGGTCGCGCCGCTCGACAACACCCGCGCCTTATCCGCGGGTGCGGTCCTCGTCGTCCGGCAGTGCCGACAAGGGCCGGTTTCCTTAGCCGTTGACGCACGAGTGTCGCGGCGCGGCCGGCGCCCGGAGCTTGCCGGATGAGCCGTGCGCGCAGTGTCGGCGTTCCGGGAGGTAGGGGGCGAGGAATCGTTGTTCGGCGGGCGTGTCGAGGCGTTGGCTGTAGCCGATGCCCGAGCAGGCGGCGCCGGCGTCGTGGAGGAGCGAGACCTGGGTGTTGGAGCCGCCGAGGAACTGCGGCGAGCCTGAGTCGCCGGAGCACAGCGCGCCGCTGCGCGGGCGCCCGTCGTTGCGGTTCTCGAACAGCAGCCAGTCGGTGATCACGTCGTGGATCGGCGCGCGGGCCGTCTTCCGGTACCCGGGCGCGTAGAAGCCGCTATCCCTGACCTCGGCGCCGTAGCCGACGAGCGTCAGCTGCGGCCCGTGGCGGCGCCCGGCGGCATGGAGATGCTCGAGCGCGCCCCGGTGGACGATGCGGACGGGCCGCACGCCGGTGAAGGTGCCCGCCGGGAAGAGCACGACGGCGACATCATGGGCGCCTGCGGTCGGCGCGCCGGATCCGGGCACGAAACCGGGGACATAGCCCGGATGCAATGCGACACCGGTGGCGCGCGCGATCTTCGACTCATTGACCGTGAGCCCGCAGCAGCCCGGGTAGTCGGCAGGGACGAAGCCGCCGGGCAGGATCGGGGCCGACGGCGTGCCGGGCTCGAGTGTGACCGCCCATTGGACGTTGGGCGGCAGGGCGACCAGCGGCGGCTCGATGCAGTGCCGGGCCGTCAGGAACGCGTGGTCTGAGATCACGCTCCCGGTGCAGATCGCGAACGGCGGCGTCGGTCCGGCGGCGTCGACGTCGAACGCGAGCGCGCCGACGTTTTGGTGGCCGTCGCCGTCGGGGACGCCTCCGTCGATTGCCCGAGCCGGCGCCGCAGCCGCGAATGTCAGCGCCAACCCGGCCAGTGCGGCGAGCAGGCTCCGATTGTGCGCGTGCATCACGCGCCTCCTTCTCTGGAACGTCGCTCACGACGCGCCGACGCGGCGCATCGCACGTGTCACCCGCTCATTTGCAGCCGCGCCTCGATTTGTGACCGCGAATTGAGGACGTGATGAAGAGTTCTGGTCACAGCCGCGGCGCTGGAGCAAATCAGCTCAAGGCATGAACACGCCGGCGCTCACCGACGAGGAGTTGCTCGCGAGCCACGAGCTGGGGACGTTCGCGGTCTTCTACCGCGCACATGTCGACGCGTTGCTGGGGTTCTTCTGCCGCCGCACCCACGACGCCGAGCGGGCTGCCGATCTGACCGCGGAGACGTTCGCTGCGGCGCTGGCCGGCCGGCGGCGCTTTCGACCGGAGGCCGGCAGCGCGACGGCGTGGCTGTACGGGATCGCGGCCAAGCAGCTGGCGTACGCGCAGCGCCGCGCCGCAGCCGAGCGCCGCGCGCGGCGGCGGCTGGGGATGGAGCGGATCGAGCTGCATGAGACCGACATCGAGCGCATCAACGCGCTCGGCGAGGCGACCAGCGCGCGGGCATGGCTGGAGCGGCTGGCGCCCGATCAGCGCGACGCGATCACCGCGCACGTGCTCGACGAGCGCGGCTACGAAGAGATCGCGGAGGCCTCGCACACCTCAGGGGCGGTCGTGCGCAAGCGCGTGAGCCGCGGGCTGGCCGTGGTCCGCCGGCGGATGGGACCGCGCTCATGAGGGAGGACTTCGTGACCAGGCTTGAGCTGCAGCTCACCAAGGCCGAGCGCTTGCGGGAGCACGGCAGCCGCCTCAGCCGGCAGCTCGCGCCGCTGCGGGCGTCGCGGCCGTCGCCCGCCGCGGGCCTCGGCCTCGCGGCCGCCGCCGCAGTCCTGATCGCCGTCGTCATCGGCGCCGTCGCGCTGACCCGCGGCGGCGACACGGAGACCGTCGTCGGGCATCGCCCGGCCGTCGTGGCACGCACGCAGCTGAGTCCGGACCCGAGCCGTCCATGCGGCTCGGCGTGCGAGGTGGCCGACCCGTACATGACGCTCGCGTCCGGCTTCGGCTCGGCATGGATCGGCGGGGTCGAGCACGGTGAGCTCGTGCGACTGGACGCTGGCACACACCGCGTGGTGGCGCGCATCCCGGTCGGCAAGCTGCCCTCGGGCATCGTGACCACGCCCGACGCCGTCTGGGTCCTCACCACGCCGCGCGAGCGCTCGGCGATGCTGGTGCGGGTCGACCCGACGCGCAACCGCGTCACGGACCGCGTTCCGGTCCCGGCCCCGGCCGAGGCGGTCGTGCCGACCCTGCTCGGCGACGACCGCACTTTGTGGGTGCTCGGCTGGGACAGCGGCGTGCGTTACGACCTGAGTCGCGGCACCGTCGCCGGGCGCGTCACGTGGAATTTCGAAGCCGGGGCATTCGCCAGGGCGTTCGGGCTTGCTGGCGATGATCTGTGGGTGCGTGCCGAGGACGGACAGCTCCTGCACTTCAGCGCGCATACGGGCGCGCGCCTGGGCCGGGCCTCAAGCCCACCTGGTGTGGCCACGCTCGCGGTGATCCCGGACACGGGCGTGGTGGTCGCCAACGCCGACGGGACGCTGACGCGGATCGACGCGTCGAACGGCCGCGTGCGCTGGACCGTGCGACCTGCCGAGGGGTCCGCCGTGGTGACCGGCTCAGGCCGGACGGACGGGACGGTCGCGATCGCCGGCCGCACCGTGTGGGCGCTCATCCTGGACGGGCGCCGCGGCACTGAGCGCCTGTCGGCCGTCGACCTCGCGACGGGCAGGACGCTGACCGCAACGGCGTTGAAGGAACTCGGCGCGGGGTGGATGAAGCCCGTCGGCGACGAGCTCTGGTACGTCGCGCCCACGAGCCACGCCGTCGTCGTACGGCCGTAGGCTCAACGGCGCGAGCGGAAGTCCAGACGAGAGGAGCCCGCCAGGCGGCCCAAGCGAATCCCTCGTACCGCCACATTCGCGTGTCAGGAGCGTCCTACCCACCGCGGACCCTCGCTGCCGCTCTCGCCTGTTTGCGAGCCTCCCGCTGGTCGAGCATCAGATCGATATGGACGACACGCAGAAGCGCGACATAGGCCCCCGGACCCGAGCACTGCCTAGGCACGGGCGCGCCGGCTGCCAACCACGAAACTGATGGACGGGACCGCTCCTAGAAGAAACGGCGTCCTTCGACGGAAAGGAAGCACTGCCCGCTACGCGGAAGCAGAACCCGTCGCTGGCGGTCGACGTCGCCGCAATGTCTACTGCCGGGGGCGTGCTCCTGTACGGCGTCGGTGAGGATGCGAACGGTTGCCTGACGATTCGGGCCCCATTGGAGCTAGCAGGAGCGGCCGATCGTGTAGCGCAGATCGTGCAGACCTCGATCACGGAGGTTCCGCACATCGAATTTCGCACCTACGCGCTTCCACAGGACTCATCGAAGCGCTATCTCCTCGTAATCGTGCCGGCATCTCCCCGTGCGCCGCACCAAGTGGCCGTTGGGGATGACCGCAGGTTCTACGGCCGCGGCGCCAAGGGCAATAGGAGGTTGAGCGAGCAGGAAGTCGCTCTTCTCTACGCCCGTCGCATCGATTTGATCCGTCTTTTCGAGAGGGTGCGTACTGGCACGCGGTTGGCGCAGATGCATGGCGCATGTCGTCTCAGCCCGAGGATCCGCCGCGACCCGACTTCATCGAGTTTCTCAGCGACATCACGTTCAACATTGACGGACGTGCGGTGTTGTTTGCTGCCAACGCCGCGCGTCGCGTCGCTGATCGGATGAATCAACCTGATACGGAGGGCAGGAAGTACATCTTCGAGCGCACGATCGCAGGCAACCTCGCCGCCTTCCTCAGAGCCTTTGGGACACTGCTAGCCGACGCGGGCTATTACGGGCCGGTGAACGTTGGCGTAGCAATAACGAGACTCGAGGGCGGAGTAAGCGTCGGGCGGCACGAGCACCTGCGGGGGCCGGGGGGCTTGGTGATGTGGAGCCAGGTTCCCAAGTTCAACGCGCAGACGTACACGCGCACGCGCCAGTTGAGCGCAGCGTCCGAGTTGCAGGACGCGAGGAGCGTCGCCCTCGGCACGCTTGAGCGGCTCTTTGCCGCCACGACCGGCCGGGAGGACTACACGCCGTTCGCGTAGTCGAGGCCGTGACGTTGGCGAGCACCAGGTCGGCGTCCCGTTCAGTGCCCAATCGCGGTCCAGGCCCGCGCGGCTAGCTACTTCCCCCGGACAAACGGCCTGGGTTAGGCGGCGATGTGGAGGCCGCCAGGGGTGCGGTTGACGCCGATCGAGACAGCGACGGCTTCGAGCAGGCTGGCGGCGATGAATCTGGTCGAGCGGGTGTGGAGGTCGAGCAGCGCGTAGGCGGCTTGCCGGCGGTTGATCCGGCGCTGGTCGCGGAGACGGGCGATCGCGACGGCGAGGCGTGCACGTTGTCGGGGGGTGCCGGTCGCTGGTAACGCGGGTGAGTGCGTCGCAGCCCCGGTCGGGGTCGTCGTGTTCGATCGCTTCGCGTAGACGTTCCAGGTCGGGGCCGATCAGCTTGGGAAGGGTGACGAGGAGGGAGAGGTCGAGGGCGGGGAGGTCCATCAGCCCTTCTGAGAGGTGGTCGAGCGCGTGGTCGGAGAGGCCGGCTAGTCAGTATGGACGCGAGGAGGCTGGCCCTCGCGTGTTGCAGGTTCGCGGGTTAGCTTCGGCGGTGTTGAGGGCCGTTTCGGCCAGAGCCGCATGCGACCGGAGGACCAGCCATGCCTGACGTTATCTCTCACGCGCCCGCTGATGTGCGTCTGTGGGTCGCCTTGGATGTGCACAAGCTCTCGATCGTCGCGGCGACGCTGCCGCCGGCGGGCGGGCAGCCGGAGGTGCAGCAGATCGAGACCACGCGGGCGGCGATCCGCAGGTTCATCGACCGGCTCGGCGGCCCGCAGGGACTGGCGGTCTGCTATGAGGCCGGGCCCGGTGGGTTCGATCTGCTCAGGGTGCTGAGCGAGCTCGGGGTCGCGTGCGACGTGGTCGCGCCCTCGTTGATCCCGGTCGGTGCTGGGGACCGGGTCAAGACCGACCGCCGTGACGCGAAGAAGCTCGTGCGCCTCTACCGCGGCGGGCAGCTGTCGTTCGTGCAGGCGCCGACACCGCAGACCGAGGGGCTGCGCGATCTGATGCGCTGCCGCGACGATCTGCGCTGCGCCCGCACGGCGGCGCGCCATCGGGTCAGCAAGCAGTTGCTGCGCCACGGCCGGGTCTTCCGCGACGGCAAGAGCCAGTGGACCAAGCTGCATCGCGCGTGGATCGCCCGCCAGCGCCTGGATGACGAGCTCGCGCACGCCGCGCTGCGCCAGATGCTGATCCATCTCGACGGGCTCGATCGCCAGCTCGACGCGCTCGACCGCGACCTCGAGCAGATCGCCCGGCGTGAGCGGTGGGCAGCGACCGTGCAGATCCTCACGCGTTTCAAGGGTGTCTCGACTCGCACCGCGCTCGGCCTGATCGCCGAGATCGGCGACTTCGCCCGCTTCGGCCACCCGCGCGAGCTGTGCGCGTGGCTGGGGATCGTCCCCAGCGAGTACTCCTCCGGCCAGCAACGCCACCGCGGGCACATCACCAAGACCGGCAACCAGCACGCCCGCCGACTGCTCGTCGAGGCCGCCTGGTCCTACCAGCACCCGCCCCGCCGACCCGACCGCGGTCCCGAGCCCGACGCGCGCGCCTGGCAAGCCCAGATCCGCCTGCACCGCCGCTACAAGCACCTCACCAGCGAGCGCGGCAAGCGCTCCACCGTCGCGACCGTCGCCGTCGCCCGCGAGCTCACCGGCTTCCTCTGGGCCGCCGCCACCGACCAGACCTTCGCCCAGGAGACCGCAGCCTGACCGCGACCGCGCGAACCCCTTGCTGGGGCCGGGCGACCGCCGCGGCGCCCCGGAGGACCCTCGACTGATCTATGCGATCCCGACTCGCGACCCTAGTGCGAGGCAGCTCACGACCGGACACTGTCCTGCGGTCCCGACCCGCGCATCCGGATGAAAACGTCAAGGGCTGGGTGCAAGAATTCCTTTCGGCGCGGGTGACCCCGAACGAGAAGAGCAGGCGTCTGGGGACTGTGGAGCCTGCCGCGCGTCGTCTGCCGCTTTGACGGCCTGAACAGTCGTGTCCCCGGTGGCGGCGCCCGCGCCGCTTCTCGCTTTGGTCGCGACGTAGTGGCGGTAATTGCGTTCGGCCTCCTCGAGGAAGCGGCGCTCGAGCGTCTTGCGCTTGGTCTCGCCGGCGAGGCTGATCAGGGGACCCGGGTCGCCGGCCTTGCGCTGGAGCGTGCGCAGCTTGCGCTGGGTGATCGTCGGCGCGCCGTAGCGGTAGTCCTCGTCCTTGCTGAGCAGATGCCAGGCGAGCACGGTGAGCTTGCGGGCGGTCGCGCACAGCGCGATCTGCGTGCCGCGGCGGGCGGCGATCCGGGCGTGGAAGGCGCGCAGCGGGCCGGGGGTGCGGATCGCGGTGTGGGCCGCCTCGACGAGCAGGCCGCGGGCGTGGGCCTGGCCGGCCCTGGAGATGTGCCCGTGGCGGGCGGCCTTCTCCCCGGACTGGCGGACCCGCGGATCGAGGCCCAGGTAGCCGACCAGCTGGCGCGGGCTGGGGAACCGGGTCACGTCGCCGATCACGGCCGCCAGCGCCAGCGCGGTGATCGCGCCCACGCCCGGGATCGTGATCAGACGACGGACGTCGGGGCGGGCGAGCGCCTGCTCGGCCAGCTGGCGTTCGACGAGCTCGACCTCGACGTCGAGGGCGTCGTGCAGGCGCAGGTTGCTGTCGACCTGCTCGCGCTCGTGCGCGGGAAGATCGACCTCGGCGAGCCAGCGCCGGCCGCCCTGGCCGAAGACGTCGGTCACCGGCGCCTCGATCAGATTGCGCGCCAGCACCGCATGCACCTGGTTGCGCAGCCGCGTGCGCTGTCGCACCAGGCTCGAGCGATGCGCGACTCGCCGCCGCAACGCGCGCGTGACCTCGTCCGGCGCCCACACCTCGGGCAAGAAGTCCGCCGCGCCGAGCTGCGCGAGCACCTTCGCGTCGATCTTGTCGGTCTTGACCTTCGCCGACGCGATCGCGCGCGTGCGCATCGGATTCGACACCGTCACGCGCCCCGCATGCTCAGCCAGCAGCTCCGCGATCGCCCACGTCATCGCCGTCGACTCCAACACCACGTGATCGCCGGGACCCAACGACTCCGCAAACAGCCCCAGCTGGCTGGTTTCGATCCTCCCCAGTCGCCGCAGCGCGCCGTCCTCGTGGACCGCGACCTCGGCGAAGCGCTTATGCACGTCAAGCGCGACCGTGCGCACCACCACCACGACCGACAAACCTCCTTCGACATCGACGAGACCACTTCGCGGGGAGGCCGGGCAACACGACACCTACGGATTCGCGCTCGACAGGCGCAACCGGACAAGTCGAAGGGGCGACCAGATATCAGCACGGGCTCCACGGCCCATATGCGCGGCGGCCTGCCCTCAGCCTGAGTTCCCCGCTGCCCCTGTTCCGGTCGCACCTACTTCGCGACCGAGGACAACGACCCCTTGTTCATAACCGATATCAGAGTGACAGTCGTCGTTGCCGCCGCGACGGTCGCCCGACCCCAGCAACCACAACCACCACCATGAACAACAAGAGCTTCGACATCCCCCTTGACACGCGCGTCCATCTCAGATCAGGGATCGCGTGCCGGGCGAGTTGCGCGACGTGAGCGCGCGCGAGCTGCTCCTCGGAGGGTCCGCGTTGCTCGCCGCAGCAGTGTTTGGTCTTGCGGCCCGAGCCGCACCGGCAGGGGTGGTTGCGTCCGGGTCCGGGCATTCGGGTCTCCTCTGGGTCGACTGTCGGTCAGGGTCGCATCCGCGCCGGTCGGAGATACCGGGCTCTGTCCGACCGGTGAGCGATGATTTACCTGCAAATGAGCGGGTTAGTGATCGATCTGGAGTGTCCGCGTGTTGACGATTCAGGCGTCCGGGACGGAGTCGTTGTGGGACGAGATCCTGCCGGCGGAGGTGAAGGCTCTGCCCGACGATCTCGCCCGCCTGGACGAGCTACTCAGCGACCCGGCGTTGCTGGCGCCGATCGGTGCGCGGTGGGACCGGCTGCTGGCCGAGACCGGGGCCTCGTCAGGGCGCGGGCGTCCCACCATCGCGATGGAGAGCTACGTGCGGTTGATGATCGTCAAGCACCGCTCAGGGTGGGGATACGAGACGTTGATGCGGGAGGTGTCGGACTCGCTGCACTTGCGGCGGTTCTGTCGGATCGGGATGACCGAGCGGGTGCCGGACGAGTCGACGGTTCGCAAGTTGACTCGCCGGTTGGGTGCGGAGGTGGTGCACGCGATCACCCGCGAACTGATTCAGAAGGCCAGGCGGGAGAAGCGATTCCGGCCTCGGGCGGCGCGGATCGACTCGACCGTGGTGGAGGCGGACGTCCGCTGGCCGACGGACTCCGGCCTCGCCGCGGACGGCGTCAAAGCGCTCGCCGCGCAGGGACGGAAGCTCGCGGCGCGTGTGGCCGAGAAGCGGACAGCGGTCAGGGATCGCTCCCGGGCGATGGGTCGCAAGCTCCGCGCGTTGACGCGTACGATCCGTCGCCGCTCGGGCGAGGCCAAGCGCGAGGTGCTCGAGTTGACCGAGCAGACCGGACAGCTCCTGCAAGCATCGATCAAGGAGGCCAGAGCACTCGCCGTTACCGCGCGCCGGCGCGCGCGTGGCCGCGGCGCGCACGCGAAACTGAAGGCTGCGAAGACCTTGGAGGAGCTCGCCGACCGCTGCGAGAAGGTCTGCTCGCAGATTCGTCAGCGGGTCGCGGGCGAACCGATCAAGGACCGGCTGATCTCGCTCTGGGACCCCGACGCCCCGCCCGGGTTTCTGTCCGATCTTCTGTGTGTGGTCTGGGTGACCGACTCGGCCCGTGAGGGGGCCAGAGAGGACACTCGATGACCGACACGATCCAAGCTGGCGCGCCGTTGAAGGATCGGTGCGTGCGCAAGGGCAAGTCGTTGCGGGCGGTGAGCGATCTGCCCGAGGCGGTGCGCGAGCGGCTGGATGAGTTGTTTTCGCGCGACGCGCTCCAGGACGCGTTGGTGGGCGTCGATGCGGACCGGATCACGGGCCCGGGTGGGCTGATCGCCGAGCTCGCGGGGCGGGTGATCGAGGCCGCTCTGGGCGCCGAGCTGAGCGGCCATCTCGGGCACCCGCCGGGCGGCCGGCCGAACGGCGCCAACGTTCGCAACGGGTCGACGCCGAAGCGGTTGCGGACCGATCTCGGGACCGGTGCAGATCCACACCCCGCGCGACCGCGAGGGGTCGTTTGAGCCGCAGCTGGTCGCGAAGGGCCAGACGCGGATGGCCGGGCTGGACGAGCGGATCCTCGACCTCTACGCCGGCGGGCTGGCGACCCGTGACATCAGTGCGCATCTGGCCGAGCTCTACGGCGTCGAGGTCGGCCGCGACACGATCAGCCGGGTCACGGCCGCGGTCTTGGAGGACGTCAAGGCCTGGCAGGCGCGCCCGTTGGAGCGCGTGTACCCGATCGTGTACTTCGACGCGATGCGCGTGAAGGTCCGCCAGGACCGCTCGGTCGCCAACCGCGCCTGCTATCTCGCCCTGGGCGTCACCTGCGAGGGCGACCGCGAACCGCTGGGGATCTGGTGGCAAGACACCGAGGGCGCGAAGTTCTGGCTCGGCGTGCTCAACGAGCTCCAGCAGCGAGGCCTCGAGGACATCCTGATCGCCTGCGTCGACGGCCTGACCGGCTTCCCGGACGCGATCGAGGCCGTCTTCCCGGCCACCTGGACGCAGACGTGCATCGTGCACGAGATCCGCGCCTCGATGCGCTTTGTCTCCTACCGCGACCGCAAGCAGGTCGCCGCCGCGCTGCGCCCCGTCTACACCGCCCCCAGCGCCGAGCACGCGCTCTCAGAGCTCGAGGCCTTCGAACACGCGTGGGGCGCGCAATACCCGATGATCGCCCGGATGTGGCGCCGCGACTGGGAACACATCACCCCGTTCCTCGCGCTGCCCCCGGCACTGCGCCGCGTCGTCTACACCACCAACTCGATCGAGGCGATGCACCGCCACGTCCGCAAGGCGATCAAGACCCGCGGCGCGTTCCCCGACGAACAGGCCGCGACCAAGCTGATCTGGCTCGCGATCGACCGCGCCGAGAAGAAATGGCGCCGCGCCTACCACTGGACACGCGCGCTCGCCGCGCTCAAGATCCACTTCGAAGACCGACTCCCCGACTGAACAACCACAACCCCTCACCCAGGCTCACACACAGGACGTCGGACACCCTCCCCGCCCGATCCGCAAGGGCAAGCTCGGCCGACCGACCGAGTTCGGCTACGTCGATCAGCTCTGCGAGATCACGGCGAACACCAAGCGCGGCGCGCGGGTTCATCCTGCCGCCGAAGACCAAGCTCGGCAACCCGGCCGAGAACACGCTGCTCCCCGACACCGCGACCGAACTGAAGAACCTCGACATCACGCTCAAGGAGATCGTGCTCGACGGCGGATTCAGGCCGACCCCGAGCAACACCGCACTCGAGGACCTCGCCGACACGATCCACATCACCGGCCGCCAGGAGACCGGCTCCAGGCGCACCCGCCGCCGCCGACAGCGCTACAGAACCGGCGCCGAAGGCCGGATCAGCCACCTCAAACGCGGCTACGGCCTGGACCGATCACGCCTCAAAGGCGACACCGGCCACCAGATCTGGGCCGGCTGGGCGGCGCTCAGCTACAACGCCGAGACCTACACCACCCTCGGATGACACCCAAAGACCCGGAACCCGGGGAGCGCAACCCTGGACCGGCAACCGCGAAGCGAAACACGAAGCGAACCCGACCGCGACTCGCCCGCCACACGACGGACACCCCGCCACCGGGTTTAACCGGGGCAAGTAGCTAGCTGAGGGTGCGAAAACCCCGCTATACGCACCCGACGGCGCGCGCCTCTCGACTCCGGAGACGGCGCCTACGACGCCGGTCCGCCACGTGGACGAAGCGGTCCGAGCCGCTGGTTAACGTCACCCGAAATGGTCGGTTTCGGAGATGCCCCGCTGGTCGGGCCCGGTTCGGAGTTGCAGCTGACGATCGACGGAAGCGCGATCCCGCACGACCAGGTCCTCGTCGATCTGCACTATCTCTCGCGCGGGCGCGCGCGACGCCTCGGCCGGCGGGCTGAGGGAGGGGCTCGAGCACGCGAACCTGTTCGCGGTCGCCGAGCAGCTCGCCGCGCGCGCGGCGACGCCATCGACGCGGCGGCAGTACGCGGCGATCTACCGCTCGTTCGGCGACTGGGTGCGCGAGCAGCTCGGCCGGCCGCCGACCGTCGCCGACCTCGACGCCGATGCGATCGCCGCCTACGCCCTCTTCCTGGAGGCGGCGGGCGGCCGCGGCGGCGGGCCGGCCGCGCCCGCTACGCGACGGATCTACCTCTCCATGGTGCGGGCGCTCGCGCGCGAGTTCGGCCGCCACGACGTCGCCGCCGGCGTGAAGGTGCCGCGTCACAAGGCCGGCCCGCCCGAAACGCTGACCGAGATCGAGTACGAGAACCTGCTGCGTGTCCCCGACCGCCGCTCGGTCCGCGGCAAGCGCGACTACGCATTGCCGCGGGTGCTCGGCGACTGTGGGCTGTGCGCTCGGCGGAGCTGCGCGGCCTGGTTGCGCGGGACCTGCGCCGCCCGCGCGCCAACGCCCGGCACCCGCGCCTGTTCGTGCGCAGCAAGGGTGGCACCGAACGCGAAGTGCCCATGCCCGAAGCGACCCAGGCGGCGCTCGCGGCGTGGCTGAGCGTGCACCCGCTCGCCCGCGGCCGTGGGCTGCGAGACGAGCAGCCGCTGTTCGTCCGCATCGGCCGCTTCGCTGGCGCGCAGCCGCCCGAGCCGCTGTCCGCCCAGGCCGTGCACAAGCTCGTTCGCGCCTGCGCGCTTGCCGCCGGCGTGCCGGAGCGGCTCGCGCATCCGCACGCCCTGCGTACCTACCGAGCGACGTCGCTGCTTGAGGACGGCGTGCCCATCCACCGCGTTTCCGCTCGCCTCGGGCACGCCGACCTGCGCACCACCAGCCGCTACGCCGGCGACCACCCCGTGTAGGACCCGTCCGGATTCGGCGCGACCGCCGACGCCGGCGCTGCGCCCGCGAGCGCACCGGTCGGCACCGCGGTCAGGCACCAGCGAGCCGTCGACCGTCCAGCCCTTTCAGACCCATGCACGGAAACCCTCCCCTGCCCTCCTTCTCCTCGGCAGACGTGTCGACCGGATGCTCGATCCTGCCCGCCGGACTGCGACGCGCGAACGAGTCTTCCTCGGATCGCGACATTTTGTCACCATCCGGCGATAGACAGGGCATGAGCCGCCAATTAATGACGCGGGACGGCCAGTGTGGAGGAGGCGGCGTCCGGCGTGTCGGCGTCGAGCCATCGCCGGAGTTGTGGACGAGCCGCTGGGTGGCGCGCCCGGGCGATCGGTCACCGCCGGCGACGCCGGCCGCCCTGAGCGGTCGCTGGAGAGCGTGGAGGAAGTCGGCCATGCGTCGCGGCCGATCGACCGGCGCGTGGCACTTGCCGCTCCCGAGGATCGCCGATCGTCGACACATGCGATGGCGATGCCCAGCATCGCCATCGCAGCCCCGGACCCCGGCCTCGGAGTCTGATCGCGCTTACGGCGGTTCGACCGCGATCGCACTCAGTTGGTTCGTCTAATTAGTTCGCGTCTTGACATTTGACGACACACGCCAAGGGTCATGTGCTGCTCGAAGGTGTGCCCGGTGTTGCCAAGACGCTGGCGGTCGAGACGTTCGCCAAGGTCGTTGGCGGCACTTTCGCCCGCATCCAGTTCACCCCCGACCTTGTGCCCACGGACATCGTCGGCACCCGGATCTACCGCCAGGGCAAGGAGGAGTTCGACATCGAACTCGGGCCGGTGGTGGTCAACTTCCTGCTCGCCGACGAGATCAACCGTGCACCCGCCAAGGTGCAGTCGGCGCTGTTCGAGGTCATGGCCGAGCGCAAGATCTCGATCGGCGGCAAGACGTTCCCGCTGCCTGCGCCATTCCTGGTGATGGCCACCCAAAACCCCATCGAACAGGAAGGCGTGTACGCGCTGCCCGAGGCGCAGCGCGACCGTTTCCTGTTCAAGCTCAACATCGACTACCCGACGCCCGAGGAGGAACGCGAGATCGTCTACCGGATGGGTGTCAAGCCGCCGGAGCCCAAGCAGATCCTCGCCCCCGGCGACCTGCTGCGGCTGCAGGACGTCGCGTCCAACAACTTCGTGCACCACGCGCTCGTCGACTACGTGGTCCGTGTCGTCACCGCGACCCGCCCGCCCGAGAAGTTCGGCATGCCCGACGCCAAGGCGTGGATCGCCTACGGTGCCTCGCCGCGCGCGTCGCTGGGCATCATCGCGGCGTCGCGGGCGCTGGCGTTGGTCCGTGGCCGTGACTACGTCATCCCGCAGGACGTCGTGGAGGTCATTCCGGATGTGCTTCGGCATCGGCTGGTGCTGACCTACGACGCGCTCGCCGACGAGATCTCTTCCGAGACCGTGATCAACCGGATCATGCAGACGGTGGCCATGCCGCAGGTGAATGCGATTCCGCAGCAAGGCCATTCGGTGTCGCCGGTGATGCCCGCCGCGGCGGCCGCCGCCAGCGGTCGGTAACATAGCTCTGTGACTACCTCCAGACGCTCGGTCGATCTGCCATCGCTCAAGCGCGGGGAGATCCGTGATCCCGCGCTTACCGCGGCGCTGCGCAAGCTGGAACTGACCGTGCGCCGCAAGCTCGACGGCGTGCTGCACGGTGACCACCTCGGGCTGCTGCCCGGCCCGGGATCGAGCCGGGGGAGTCGCGGATCTATCAGCCCGGCGACGATGTGCGCCGGATGGACTGGGCGGTCACCGCCCGCACCAACCACCCTCACGTGCGACAGATGATCGCCGACCGCGAGCTCGAGACCTGGCTGGTGGTCGACATGTCGGCGAGCCTCGACTTCGGCACCATCGGCTGCGAGAAGCGCGACCTCGCGGTAGCGGCGGCGGCGGCGATCACGTTCCTCAACAGCGGAGGCGGCAACCGGATCGGCGCGATCATCGCCAACGGTGACTCGGTGCGGCGGGTGCCTGCATTGTCGGGCCGGATGCACGAGCAGGAAATGCTGCGCACCATCGCCACCATGCCCAAGGCGCCGACGGGCGTCCGTGGCGACCTGGCCGCGGCCATCGACGCACTGCGTCGGCCGGAGCGTCGCCGTGGCATGGCGGTGATCATCAGCGACTTCCTCGGGCCGATCAACTGGATGCGGCCGCTGCGGGCCATCGCCGGGCGTCACGAGGTGCTCGGCATCGAGATGCTCGACCCGCGCGACGTGGAGCTTCCCCCCATCGGCGACGTCATCCTGCAGGACGCCGAAACCGGCGTCACCCGCGAATTCACCATCGACGAGCAACTGCGCGACGACTTCGAGAAGGCCGCGGCTGCCCACCGGGCCGAGGTCGCGCGAACGCTGCGGCGCTGCGACGCTCCGCTGCTTTCGCTGCGCACCGACCGGGATTGGATTGCCGACGTCGTCCGGTTCGTCGCCCGCCGGAAGCGCGGCGGCGCATGGCCGGACGAAGTATCGACTGAAATGACAAGTAGCACATGACATTACCGTTGCTCGGGCCGATGACGCTGTCGGGCTTCGAACACGTTTGGTTCCTTCTATTCCTCATCGTGGTCTTCGGGCTCGTCGGGTTTTACGTCATCGTGCAGGTGGCCCGTCATAAGCGGATGCTGCGCTTCGCGAACATGGAGCTGCTGGAAAGCGTTGCGCCCAAACGCCCTTCGCGATGGCGTCATGTGCCTGCGATCCTGCTGGTGGTGTCGCTGCTGATGTTCACCGTGGCGATGGCCGGGCCGACAAACGATGTCCGGATTCCCCGCAATCGTGCGGTCGTGATGTCGTCGTCGACGTGTCGCAGTCGATGCGCGCCACCGACGTGTCCCGAGCCGGCTTGCCGCCGCTCAGGAGGCCGCCAAGCAGTTCGCCGACCAGCTCACCCCCGGCATCAACCTCGGGCTGATCGCCTACGCAGGCACCGCCACCGTGCTGGTGTCGCCGACCACGAATCGCGACGCGACCAAGGACGCGATCGACAAACTGCAACTGGCGGACCGCACCGCGACCGGTGAGGGCATCTTCACCGCGCTTCAGGCCATCGCCACCGTCGGCGCGGTGATCGGCGGGGGAGACGAGCCGCCGCCAGCCCGCGCGGTCCTCATGTCCGACGGCAAGGAGACGGTGCCGTCGAACCCGGACAACCCCAAGGGCGCCTACACGGCCGCACGTACCGCCAAGGACCAGGGCGTGCCGATCTCGACGGTGTCGTTCGGCACTCCGTACGGCTACGTCGAGATCAACGATGAGCGTCAGCCCGTCCCGGTCGACGACGAGATGCTCAAGACGATCGCAGAGTTATCGGGCGGACAGGCCTACACCGCATCGAGTCTGGAGCAGCTCAAGGAAGTGTTCACCAACCTGCAGGAGCAGATCGGCTACGAGACCCGCAAGGGCGACGCGAGCGCGGGCTGGCTGCGGCTCGGGGCACTCGTACTGGCGTTGGCGGCGCTTGCGGCCATGCTGATCAACCGGCG